>NZ_NEGK01000005.1 GCF_002135435.1 Acinetobacter sp. ANC 3813
CTTTCTTTCTAAAACCCAATCTTAACACTTCGTGCTAAGTTGCTGTTTTATCAGAAGTTTTAATCTTCATCACCGCCGATGGATGTGCATTCTACAGCATTTCACATCAGGCGCAATACCTTTTTTAAGTTTATTTACTTGAGTGGATATTTTTTAGTCATTTTTCATTTTTTTATTCATATTTTGATCAAATTTGTTTTAATAGTTGTAATTCGCGACTATTTCCAACATTTTTCTTTATTATTAGGCAAACACATTTGCTGAGCGAAAGCATCAGGACTTTATATGCGTCACACTTATTTTATATATGCAGGCTTATTGTCATTGGCAGTTACCGTTCCCGCGTTTGCAAACGAACAAACTGCGGATACAGAAGAAACAGCATCTAAAGCAGAAAATACAGATACAGCCACCCAATCAAAAACACAGCAACTGGCTCAAGCCGCTTTAGCAAAATCTTCTGAAGTCGCAAAAAAGTTGGCTGTTAATGCCAATGCCGCTCAATCAGATGAACAAAAAGATCCTTTTGAAAGCTTTAACCGGAAAATTTTTGCTTTTAATGACACACTGGACCGTCATTTCGCCCGCCCGCTTGCAGTGCAATATGTTGCAAAGGTTCCTACTGATGTGCGCGGATCGTATCGCAACTTCCGTAAAAACTTAGGTGAGCCTTGGAATGCAGTTAATCAATTGATTCAAGGCCGCCCTGCCCGTGCAGCCAAATCTCTTGGACGTTTTACAGTAAATACGCTGACGACTCTAGGTTTTGCAGATCCTGCACGCCGCTTAAATATGCCTGCTGAATCTGAAGGCTTCGGCATTACGATGGGCTATTACGGTATTCCTTCCGGCCCATATTTGGTCTTGCCTGTACTAGGCCCAAGCACAATCCGTGAAGGCGTAGGCGCAGTAGCAGACAGCCAAGCCCGTCCGCAGAAGTATATTTTAGAAGACCATGAAGGTGCTTATTGGTCTGAGCAAGTGCTTCGCGGTGTAGATGCCCGTTCACAATTGCTGGAACTTGAAGAAGTGCTTCAAGGCGATAAATACGCACAAATTCGTGATTTTTATTTACAGCGCATCAGCTTTGCCATTTCAGAAAAGAAAGGCGGCACTGCTGAAAATATGTTTATTGAAACAGATGATGAACTTGATGACGGCAGTTCTGACACTTCCGATGATCAAGCGATGCCATCAGATGAAAGTGATGCTCCTGCAGAAGCAGATGGCACTCAATCCGATAACAGCATCACAAAATAAGTCATTTTATTCTTTTGCTAGAGGTGTTTTTTCCCTTTAGCAAAGATTTGCTTGTTATAGTAGTTTAAGAACACAGCCTTAGGATCATACAATTTCTTTATGTATTTCATTCAGCCAACTCGTGATATTCCTTACCTAGAGCAGGTTATTGCGGCACTACCTAGTGTGCAGATGATCCGTATTGAAGATCTTGATTTGTATGATCCTACTATTATTGCAATTGCAGATGTAGGCGACTACCTGCAGCATCAATGGAATTTGCCGACAATTGTCTTGGCATTTGAGGATGAAGGTTCGGCGCTTGCTCAGGCTTGGGAGCTAGGCGCTCTGGCGGGATGGATGTGGAATAGACTCCCCGCTAACCCGCAGCAGGCACTTGTTAAAATTGATGCGCAATATAAACGCAATCAGGACAGCCGTGACTTGCCGTCCGCAGCTGAACTGCAAAAGAAACTGCTGCCAAATCCGATCGATTTGCTGAATTATAAAGTAGAGACTTTTTTCCAGCCCTCAGCTTATCTTTCTGGTGATTGGTATGATTACTGGAAGATCAGCGATAAAGAGGTCCTGTTTTATCTGGCGGATGTGTCTGGCCACGGTGTGACAAGCTCATTGTTAACTTCATGGATGGCTGCTTTTCACGGACGCTCAAAAACGCCGCGCGAATTAATTAAAAAGCTGAACGGCATGCTGGTGCAGGAAAACATCGAAAAGCACATCACTATGCTGACAGGCATTCTCAATTTAGAAACTCACCTGCTGCGCTGGTCGAGCGCTGGACATTACCCTCCTGCCATTTTATTTGAACCGAATAAAGAACCTAAAGTTTTAACCACCAGCAGTTTTCCGCTCGGTCTCACTGAAGATCTAGAAGTTGAAGAGTTTGAATGTGTGCTGAATCGGCATGCGCGCTTCATTATTTGTTCTGACGGCGCACTCGAACCTTTTGATGGCGGCTTAAACGAACAGCTGGGCCAACTGGTACATCATTTGCAAAATCAATCATTCCAAGCCCCTGATCATGTGGCAGACGATATTGCCATCCTAAGTTTCCAAAGAATGAATTAATCAATAAATCAAACACTTAATATTAAATCCTATATTCTACGACTGTTGGCTACTTGAGTAAGCAGTGGCCCTATGGGATAATTTACTATCCTTCTCTGCAAATGGCATTTATATGTCAACAGGTCATGTTGAATATGCAAGCTTGAATGGAACGCATATTTTTAAGCTTATTGGCGAAGTGCGTGCCCAGTCTTGCATTAGTTTAGACAAGTTACTGAATAAGATTGAACAGCAAGAAAATGTGGTTGGCGCAATCGTCGATTTGACCCAAACTACTTTCATTGACAGTACGGTTTTAGGTATCTTGGCTAAATTGGGCTTAAAGCTCAAACAAACCCATCATATTCAGGCAGTTATGCTGTCAACCAACTCAGACATTACAACTCTGGCCAATAGTATGGGGCTAGGGCAAGTTTTTGTCATTTTAGATTACTGCGGTGATCCAGATGTCTGCACGCTAAAATTAGTTGAAGATAATATTACGCATAGCAATATGCTGAAAACGGTATTAGATGCGCATAAAACATTGATGAAACTCAATGAAAGCAACCAAAATATGTTTGAACCTTTGGTAAAGCAATTGCAAAAAGAGCAAGACAGCTTAGACCAAACAGCGCAGCAAAACGTTTAAGCGTTTCTCCTCTCCCTGAGATTTCCCATGACTTTTCTTTCCGTTGCTCAAATGAATTCGCAAAATGATATTGAAGCTAACTTCATTGTCATCGAATCACTGATTGCAGAAAGTAAAGCTCAAGGGGCCAGCTTAATCGTCTTTCCTGAAAATTTTGTCTGCTTTGCGGCAGGCAAACAGCGTGTAACTGCAGCGCAGTTTGAATCCATTCAGCAGCGTTTAGAACGCTTGGCTCATCAGCATAATATTTGGATTATTGCAGGCACTCTGCCTTGTCCTTTCCGTCCTGATGGTTCCATTATTCAAGATGGCCGTGTCCGCACTGTCAGCTTATGTATCAGTCCTGAAAAAACTGAAGCGCGCTACGATAAAATTCATTTGTTTGATGTACAAGTGGGTGATGCTATAGGCGGCTATAAAGAATCTCAATTTTTTGAACCTGGCACAGATTTAAGCATAGCGAAGACTCCTTTTGGCAACATTGGCCTCATGGTGTGTTATGACTTACGTTTTCCAGAGTTAACGCTGAAATTACGTGCGCAAGGTGCAAACATATTGACTGCTCCTGCCGCATTTACCTACACCACTGGTGAAATGCATTGGCAGCTGCTTTTACAAGCCCGCGCAATGGACAGCCAATGCGCTGTTTTAGGCTCTGCGCAACAAGGCTGGCATGGTGAAAAGCGTCAAACTTGGGGACATACTGGTGCTGCAAATAGCCGTGGTCAATTACAGGACATGATTCAAAGTGAAGGCGCAGGCTTAATTACCGTGCCTTTTGATTTAGCTGAACAAGCAAAAATCCGCGAATCTATGCCACTGATGCAGCATCGGGTTTTAGTTGAGTACTAAGAACTCATCATACATCTTCCAATCCTTACCTTCTAAAATGCAAAATAATTTCTGCTTTTTGTAATGCAATAAGCATCGTCATCTTCATTCGTTTTTTAGCGCAACTCTCCTATAATAAAGACGATTTATTTTTGGTCTTGTTATTATGTTTAAAACTGCTCTCCTGTCTGCATTGCTGCTGTCTATCTCTACAGTATCATTTGCAGAACTTCAACTTTCTGAAAAAATCCGCCCGACAGTTAAATCTTTGGTTAATCCAAATATTGACCGTTTAGCGATTCCGCCTACACCAAACAATATGTCTTTGCCTGCATTTGGTCAGGGTATTATTGGCTGGGGAACTGGCCCAGATGGTGCAGAAAAACGCTTAAACAACATCACAAAAGAAGATGTTGCCAAGCTGAAAACGCAAGAGGTCACTTTAGAGATGGTTCAAACATGGCAAAAGTTTTATGAAAATGAAACTCAGCGCAATGCCGGCAACCCTACTGCCCCTTTCCGCGCACAATTAATGAAAAAAATTGCAGAGCTTTGGTAAGCAATCAGCAAGATGTTCATTGATGGCGCAGACTATCAATGAACATCCCTCAGCCCTTCTATTTCTACTGCTTAAGCAATTTTTCTCACCTGCTTTTTCTGATTTCATTTATACATTTGCACTTTTTACAAAATCACTGCTTATTCTTAAAGCATTTTCAGCGAGGATAAATATCCACCTGCAATGATTTAGAGAATAACAATGTCACTAGAAAAAGTCGTTTATACAGCACATGCAAAAGCAACGGGCGGCCGCGATGGCCGAGCAACCTCTTCCGACGGTATTTTAGATGTTCAGCTGAAAGTGCCTAAAGAAATGGGCGGCGCTGGCGGCGGCACCAACCCTGAACAGCTATTTGCCGCAGGTTATTCTGCATGCTTTTTAGGTGCAATGAAGTTTGTGGCCAACCGCGATCATTTAAAAATCACACCAGATGCTTATGTTGAAGGTGATGTTGGTATTGGCCCTATCCCAACGGGTTTTGGTATTCAGGTAACTTTAAATGTTCATTTGGAAGGTTTAGAGCAAGCTGAGGCGCAAAAGTTGGTTGATGCTGCGCATATTGTCTGCCCGTACTCAAATGCAACTCGCGGCAATATTGATGTGACGCTGAATGTGATTACTTGATTTTTATCTCTGAATGTTCAAAAAGAAAAAAAGCTGATATGTATTTGCATATCAGCTTTTTATGGTTGTACGTTAAGTCCAATTTCGTATAAGAGATTTTATGTTAAGTAGCACCTTAACTCTTTAAAAGTTGTCTATAAAATCAGTGGCGTCAAGATTTTATACCTTTAAAAAATCGTGAAATAATTTGGCTTTTTAGGTAAAAGAGATAATTTTTAATATTATCTATATGTAAAATCAAATTTTGTGCCATTTAGATAATATTTCATAAGTTTTTCTTTTGTCTCAGTTAATCTATTAGAGCCATCCTTTCTTTCAATTTTTTCAATATTTTTAAAATATTGATAGGCGAAAATTTTAGCTTCTTCTGGCCTATCAAGATAATCTAAAATAGATACATGACCTTCCGAAAGAGTAATAATTGGATACATATCCACTTGCTCACCAAAAAATTTATCATTCGGTAAAGTCTTCAATTTATTTAGAATTCCTACAGCTTTATCTAAATAGTGACTAGCAGTAAGTTTATTTGTTTTAGTACATAAAATAAATAATTGTACTGCCAGTGCATGTTCAATATGAGCCGAGTTTGGATACGCTATAACAGCCTGCTCTAACATCTGATGGGCCTTATTATGTTCATTATACATACGCAAAGCTAAACCATATTGCATTAGAAATAGACCTTCTTGCTCCAACTTCTTTTCAAATTTCTTATATATAGATAAAACTCGATTTTTTTCTTTTAATAGCTTGGTTAAATACTTTGCATTGACTAAATATTTATATACCATGGCCTCACTTGAATTAACATGAATTACAATAGGAAATGGGTAAACAGTAAAAGCCGAAATATAAGCTATAATAGATTTTTCTATAGAATCTAAATCAATATGACGATCAAATAAGTTTTCTATATATAAACTATGTCTAGTATTAATTTCATTTTTATCATTTAGATTAACAATACCAACCAATTTACTACAGAGTTTATCAATATCATTACAACAATTTAAAAATTCTAGTGCTCTAGATAAAGTTACTTCACTTGCTACAGTATTTTGTAAAGTTGCAATGCCTGATAAGATAATTAAATAGCGCTCTGAATCATCAGTTATTAATGAATAATCATTTTTAATAATTTCATGAAATCCAAATCCAGAAGTAGCTTCTAACAAACCGATGAGAAGTTGTTTTTTAGATTTATTGAATATTTCTTCGGTACGTTGCTTCTCAGTCATTTTTGATAGGCGCAACCAAGGACCATGTTGTTTTATTTTTTCTAAAATTTTCGGTACATCAGAGTATTCAATTTCAGAAATATCAACCTGTCTCGAAATATACTGATAAAAATGCTGAGGTAACTTTCTGCTTAATACTGATGATTTTTCACAAGAAATAAAAATTGCCTTGCTGCTTTTTTTGAAAACTTCCAATAAATATCTATAAAAATTTCCTAACCTATCTAAACATAGAAAATAGTGATTTCCATTATTTTTTTCATCTAGCATCCTTATTAAGTCAATAAAATCATGTTTACTTTCATCTAAATAATAAACTGGAAGATCTGTATTATTTGAAAGGTCCAAAGCAATTTTTTTCAAAGCCGTAGTTTTTCCAGATCCAGCAGACCCCTTAATTAAATACAGTGTAGATAAAGCATTATGTTTATAATCGTTAATTACAACATCATAAAAGTCATCAACTTTTTTTAGTCGTGCAGGTACTTCTAAAACAATATCTGCCCAAGATGGTTTAAATCCTTTATAGAACTCTTTGATACCATCCTCATCTCTACCTTCAAGTAATGATAGGCTAGAAATACTAATAGGTATTACTTTTTCAAATAATGCTACCTCCGATGTATCATCTAGTAACCCCTGTAATTCAGGTCTTTTTGAAGTAATAATTTGTTTAGGTGTATAACCATTAGGATACGTTTCCTTAAACCATTCAACTAAATCAGTAAGTGTAGCTTTAATATGTTGTAAATTCTTACTCTTGAGGTTTATATCTTCAACAAAAGTTAAAGTATCTGGGGTTATAATATAGCTAAGCCCAGATTCTGAATTAGTTCTTGCTTTATACTTTTCTATTTGATGCCATAAAAGAGGTTCTTTTAACTTCGAACCAATAAATATAATTACATTCCTATTAAAATCTCTTGCAAGCTCTGAATACCATAACGGCTCTTTAGTAGATCCCTGTGCATATTCTTGTTCAGAAAAAATAAACCCATCCTTAGGATAATTAATATCACCATTTAATTTAATAACATCTAATCTATGGAAAAATTGATCTGTTTCTTTTAATGGGTCATTATTTCTATATACTTCTATTGTTCTTTTAGATTGAGTTGAGTGTTCAAAATAAAAAGCTCTTTATACACAGTCGTCAATATTCAGACTATATATTCTCGTAAGGGGTAAACTAACTAAATATTTATATTCCTCAGACGGTCTAGTATTTTTGAAATATTTATTCAATAGCTCTATTAAACGTTGCTGCCCCATGCAGGTTTTTGCTGCTTGATATATTTCAGAAAGGCTTTCATTACTATATGTATAACCCATTTCTTTCATAATTATTTTTGAAAGCTCTACACCTAGAGGTATTTGTTCACCATTTTGAGTCTTGCTAGAAAAAGAAGCACCAGCTCCCAAAAAAACGACTAATCTTCCATTCTCAAAGGATTTTTGGATAATACTATTCATTTTATTAACTTAGTATGAAAATTTATTAAAAATTATATTATAAAATTCATATGTTTGCTTTAAAAAAAACATAGATTTTAATTATAATCATCTACAATAATATTTGTATGAATACTATGCTAATTGTACAAAATTATGTGTTCAAGTGACTATCTGAGTAAAGCTATAAGTGTGATATCTTTATTTATTTAAATAGCTAGCAAACTTACAGACATTTCATATTTTCCCTAAAATTAACATAATACACGTTATACGAAATTCTATTTTTTATTTCATATAAATCATTAATTTATACCGATGTAAAAAGCCCAATCATCACCGATTGGGCTTTTTGAATGATTTATCACGTTCCACGATTAATACTTAATCAATGTTCCACAATTTAAATTAGGCATATTAAACAGCACGCTCCGCCATCAGTAATGAAAAAATAAAGTAAATATTCCTTTCATCACTCCGCCGCTTCATTCGTCACGCGAAGCACTTCTTCCAGCGTGGTTTTACCAGCCAGCACTTTACGCAAGCCATCATCACGAATGGAACCCGAATGCTGACGTGCATAAGCTTCCACTTCATATTCCGCAGCATTGCCATGAATTAAGCGGCGCATAGGTTCATCTACAGGCACAATTTCATAAATGGCGGTACGACCATTAAAACCTGTATGTGAACACTGGTCACAGCCTTTAGGTTTAGGCAGTTTTAGCACCGTATCATGCTGAATATTTGTAAATAATTTAGTTTCAAAATCATCTGCATCATGCCATGTCGCACAGTGAGGACACAAAGTACGCACCAAACGCTGAGCGATCACACCAATAAGTGAGCTGGATAGTAAAAACGGCTCAATGCCCATATCTTTTAAACGGGTTACGGCGCCAATAGCAGTATTGGTATGCAGGGTCGATAACACCAAGTGACCTGTTAACGACGCTTGTACCGCAATTTCTGCAGTTTCCAAATCACGGATCTCACCCACCATCACCACATCAGGGTCTTGACGCAGCATGGCTTTTAAAGCGCGGGCAAAGGTCATATCTACTTTGGTATTCACCTGCGTCTGACCAATGCCTTCCAATTGATATTCAATCGGATCTTCAGCCGTCAGAATATTTTTAGAGCCGTCATTCAGGTCAGACAGCGCAGCATATAAAGTTGTGGTTTTACCAGAACCCGTTGGCCCTGTTACCAAAATAATGCCGTGCGGACGGTGTACTAAAACTTTTAAACGCTCATAGTCATTATTCATCAGGCCTAAATGGATCATGTTCAAACGGCCCGCCTGTTTATCCAGCAAACGCATAACCACACGCTCACCATAAGATGACGGCAAGGTTGATACACGCACATCCACTTCACGGCCTGCTAAACGCAATGAAATACGGCCATCTTGCGGAATACGTTTTTCGGCAATATCCAGCTTAGCCATAACTTTAATACGCGATACCAGCAGCGGCGCCAATTCACGGCGCGGCTGCACAATTTCACGCAGCTGACCATCAACCCGCAGGCGCACTGAAAGTTTCTTTTCAAAGGATTCAATATGAATATCAGATGCGCCAACACGAATGGCTTCTGACAGCAAGGCATTGATGAGGCGCACAATCGGCGCATCATCTTCCTGATCCATCAAATCTTCAGTTTCAGGTACAGAGTCTGCAAGGCTGAGTAAATCTGGATGATCTTCCAGACCTGCCGCAACTTGCTGTGATTCCCCTGTATCGCCTGCAAAACTGGAACTGAGCAGCTGATGAAACTCTTGATCTGTACACAGCTGATATTTTGCAGTTTTCCCCAAATAGCGCCGAGCTTCCTGCAGCGCCAGCAAAGGTGTGCTTTCCCTGCGGACGATATATGCCTGATCCCCTTCATAACGAAGTAAAACGCCATGCCGCTTGGCAAAACTATATGGTATTTGTAATTGTTTGAGTACTTGCATCAAAGTTTATAATGATGAAAAAAGTGTTTTGAGTGTACTCTATGCTTATGACACCGTGAAGTCTGTTTTTCAGGTTTTAATGATAAAGGGAAAACTGCATTGTCTTTGACTAGTGATGTATTGCAAACAGAAACGCCAAAACAAAAATGGTGGGGTGAACAACATTTTGAGCTGAACCGCCCAAAAACATGGCAATTCGGCTCACTGCTGTTCCGACTGACCCGCGGCCTGCAGGAATGGCGGCTGGAATATCACCGCCCTGCCGTGCAGTATGATTATGAACAGCAATGGCACAGCATTGATGACCCTGAGTTTGCTTTTCCGCCGCCTGTGCATATTGAACGCTACATGTTTAAAAGTACGCATGAAACCATTCAAATTATGCCGCGGCTGGCTGACCGTTCTGTGGTGATCCGCCCTGTCGATCCAATCTATATTCCAGCGGGACAGCGCGGCACCTTATATATCAGCACGCCCTTATGGATTGCCGGTTTTGTCGATGGTCAAAAAGATCCGCTATTTGATATTCCTGTAATCTTACCCAAAGACACATGGTTTGGCCCGAATAAGCGCATGGGTGAAATCTGCTATGCCACGGCTGTCGATGGCCGTACAGAACTGCATCAGCTGAAAGTCCGTGCCTTTCGCGCGATTACCCCCATTGAATTTCACAACACCAGTCATGAACAGCTACGCTTTGACCGCATGAATGTGCCTATTCCAGCCCTGCCACTGTTTTACAGTGAAAGCACTGGACGCTTATGGACATCGCAAATTAAAGTCCTGCATGAAAGTCCAGACCGCCCAGCGCGTATCCGCATTGAAAACCGCACGCCGCCGCATGCAGGTGAAGTCATGTATGTGCATCCACCACGTGAACCTGCGGGCGCGCTGTTTAATATGTTTGATTCATTCTTCTAAGGGGTAGTCATGGCGAATACCAATATCTCCACGGAAATTACCAGCAGCCTGACTGGAATGTTCAAAAACGTGAATACAGACCGGCTGACTGAACTGCTGGTTGCGGTCATTTTGGCGTTTATCGGTTTTTTAATTGCGCGCTTTGTATCCAATGCCTTTATCCGCACCATTGGCACACGTTTTAATGCACACCAGCGCTTGGTCTGGCGCCGCGGTATTTTCTATTTTATTTTTATTATTTTTGTGATGGCCAGCCTTAAAGAGGCGGGCTTTAAACTCAGTGTCTTCTTAGGCGCTGCCGGTATTTTAACAGTCGCGCTGGGTTTCGCTTCACAAACCTCTGCATCCAACCTGATCAGCGGGATTTTCTTGATTGGTGAAGGCTCTTTTGAAATTGGCGATACCATTCAGATTACCCTCATCCGCGGTCATACCATTGAAGGCGAAGTCATTTCCATTGACCTGCTGTCCGTCAAGCTGCTGACGCAGGACAATGTCTATGTACGCCTGCCTAACGAGCAGCTGATTCGCGCCCCTGTGCATAATCTGTCGAAGTTTCCCATACGGCGCATCCCCATCACCTTGGCGATCAACTTTCACGAAGACATTATTAAGGTGCGTGAAGTACTGCTGGATGTTGCCAGCAAATATCCGCTGGTGCTAGCCGATCCGAAGCCTGCAGTTACAGTGACGGCATTCCGCGAATCGTCTATTGAACTGCTGTTTGCAGTCTGGTGCCAGCAGGAAAACTTCCTTCGCGTGCGTGATGAAATGCAGGAACGCATCCGCAATGGCTTTGTCGATAATCAAATTGAAATTCCAGTTCCCAAAATGGGCTTCGTTGACCGCCCTTCTGCGGCAGCGCTGCATAACGAAGAATTGGATCAGTATGCCAATGCGCAGGAAATCAAACGCGAACCGACACTTAAATAATTCTTTTCGATTGCTCCCAAGTCCATCTGCCCGCATTTTTGCGGGCTTTTTCATATCTAGCCAGTAAGCAAATCAGCAGTTCAGCAGTTCAATTCATTTGTCTCACAGCATCATCTTACTCATACATACAGCGCAACCGATACTATGACTTTAAATCAGGTTTTATGCTCATCCGATTCAGGCATAGGCGCAATATAGGCAATGATCAGCATGGCAAAACCTGCACCTAAAAAGGAAATCACGCGGGTGAGTGTGCCAATATGCGATAAATCAAACAGTACCAACTTCAGAGTCACTAAAACCAAAATACTGGCGCCAAAAATCCATAACGAACGCAAATGCCGTTTATCCGCGGTCAGCATGCAAATAAAGGCTAAGCTAACCCAGAGCAACGTAAAACTCAGCTGCACCGTGGCGTTTTCCCACATCTCCCAGACATTGTACGGCGTATCCAGATAAACATGCAGAGCGCGCAATACCACATAACTGCTGAGCCAAAGCAGGCCCAGCATCATTAAAATTGCGCCAAGACTTTTTTCCAAGCCCGCTTTCATCTGCAAATTCAGCATCCAGATAAACCCAGCCAGCATGGCAATACTAATGAGGTCAAACGGATTCAGCAGCGGCAGCCAATACATCTGAAAGGCCTGACGGCTGAAGATTTGCGAAAAAATAATCCATAGCAGCATCAACAGCAAAGTATTGCGTGACTGCCAAAACATTTGCCACGCATTATTGGGCTGACGATAACACCATAGAGCAAACAGCAGCGGCAAGATCACAGCACTCAAATACGGCATGCTTGGGATCAGCGTTAAACTGGTGAGCGCCAAACTCAGCATCACACCCAAACTGACCCATTCTTTTTCTTCTTTCACGCCTAGCAATGGGCGCAGCCATAGCGCCGTCAAGAGTATTGCGCTTAAAGCAAACAGCATTCTGTCCTGCGTATGCTGCCAAACGATTGCGCCCTCATGGCTTAAGCTAATTGGCATATACAACGCCATAGCATAGACAGGGATAAGCCCAATCCATTTCGGCAGCAGCCATGACCATTCCGCCCCGCGGCGCAGCAGCCATTCATTCAAAATACTGTACACCGCTGCAATAATCAGCAGGCACCAAAACGCTTGGCTGGGACTGTCAATTTCATCCATCAGCAGGATAAACAGCATAACCGTAGCCGACAGCATCTGCATGCATTGGAAAGCGATTGCAGAATTTCTCAGCTGATTCCGAAAGGCGCTATAACTGTTAGCAACCAGTACCGCAAGCAAATAACTGATGCACAGCACCCAGTACGCATTGCTCGGAAAAATATTTTGCACGGAAAAATAATACAGGCTGGAAAAGCCGGCCATCATCATCAGCCCCATGCCTACATAGCGGCTCAACGCAGAATGGCGGTATAGACCGTAGATGAATATAGCCACGCCTTCGATGGCCCAGCCCGCAACGCTCCATTGCTCATGCAATAAAATGGGCGGAATAAATGCCAAAAAGATCAGCATTAAACTGAAATAGCTTTGCGCAATGATCTGAATGATCTGGCTGCGTTTAGACAGTGCATGCAGTACGGCATATACGCCTGCAAAACTTAAGCTGAACAGCGCCTGCTGTTTCGGCTCATCAAAATACATCAGATATAAAAAGCCATAGCTGATGATTGGCGCGCCAAAAATCAGCGCCAAATCCAGTACAGGTTTCAATTGAAAACGGCTGAGGCTCTCTTTAGCCAACAGCTGGCTAAAACGGAATCCCAGCCAAATAAAAATGGCGGCATGCGCATACACCAGCACACTTAGCATCGCCTTGTCTTGAGTATTTCCTTTATAAAATGCATAAGCGCCGCCCACCAGCACCGTCATTAAAAAGGAAATCTGATTCAGCACTTTCCAAGGACGCAAAGTACTGAGTACAGCTACAGCAGCATTGATACACAGATAATAAGCAATAAACTCCACCGCAGTGGCATTGCGCACAGGCAAAGTAAAAGGCGCTATATAGGCAATAATCATCGCCATCAATGCCAATTCAATGCTTTGCTGTTTCAGGCTCAGCCAAATTGCCAGCGCAATAATGCCTGCAAAGCACAGGCCTGCCAGTGCCAGGTTTGGAATCACCAGATTGTAATAGGCATAAAACAGCGTCAGCGAAAGGCTGGCAAGGCCTAACCCCTCCAGCGCCAAGGCAAAACCGCGGTTGCGCCGCTGCAGCACATAGCCCAGCAGCGTCACGCCAGCACTCACCGCTGCGACTATCGCCAATTTAACAGCCAGACTCAGCTGCCAATGTTCAGTGGCAAAACGCAGCAGAAGAATGACGCCAATAACAAGCACAGCTATGGCAGCTTTGAGTACGGGATTGCCTTGAAACAGCCACAGTTTCAGCTGATCTGTCAGGCTTATAGCGGTAGCCGAATTCATCTGAGGCGCAGCTTTCACTGCGGAGGTTCGCGCCGCGAACGATGATTCATCTGCCAGCATCGGATGCGCATGCAGCTGATGCTGTATAGACAGCACATTACGTTCAATGCGTTTCAGCCAGCGCAGGAAAAAGTAAATCCAGGCAGAAATCCCCACGCCTGTAAGTATGCCGATATGGCTAAATCCGCCCACCAGAACCATGATGGATGAGAGATACAGCGGAATTTTAGAGCTTGGCACTAAAGGCAAACCTGCTTCTGCCGAGAGCTGATCCAGCGGCTTTTGCAAATCGTCGACATAGTGCATCACACTCACGGCAAAAGCCAATCCGCACAAATAGCTGAAAATTTTCCAGTCTGAAAACCAGCATCCGACCGCCACAATAATCAGCGCCATCAGCCAGATCATTCGGATTTCATTGCTTCCCTTATTTTGCCCGTTCAGCATGCCTGCTCTTCATATCCTTTTCATATGATAATACCCCAGCACGGCACAGATATTTGACGGCTTTATCAGATATTCGGTAAACATCTAAAAACTGAGCCTTAGTGAAACGGTCTATATCTTTAAATCTGAGCAAAAAAACCAAAGCTCAAGCATACAATCATGCATCAGCGCAGATTGAAAAAATCACGTACAATAAAACTGTTTTCTGGATTAGGAATTTTTCAATGCCGCCATTTGTCTTGGTCGACGGGTCATACTTTTTATATCGCGCCTTTCACGCACTCCCCCCTTTAACCACGTCAACTGGATTGCACACCAATGCTGTCCGCGGTGCAATTTCCGCTATTCAGAAACTGATGCGCCGCACTCAGCCGACGCATATGGCCGTTATTTTTGATACACCGGAACCAACCTTCCGTCATGAATTGTCACCCATTTATAAAGGTGACCGTCCTGCAATGCCAACAGAATTGGCTGAACAGATTCCCTATCTGCATGCCCTGATCCGCGCACTGGGTATTCCCCTGCATATGCTGCCGGGCGCAGAAGCCGATGACATCATTGGCACCTTGGCCAAACGCGCAGAAGCCAAAGGCCATCAAGTGCTGATTTCCACTGGCGATAAAGACATGGCGCAGCTGGTTACCGAAAAAGTAACGCTGGAAGACAGCTTTAAAGATAAGCCGATGGATGTAAACGGCGTCTTTGAAAAATTTGGGGTATGGCCTCATCAGATTATTGATTACCTGACGCTGATGGGCGATGCGTCAGACGGCATTGTCGGTGTTCCCGGTGTTGGTGCAAAAACAGCAGCCAAACTGCTGACTGAATATGGTTCCATTGGCGGCATTTTAGAAAATGTCGACAGCATTAAAGGCAAAGTCGGTCAAAATATTAAAGACAATGTCGAAGGCATTGCGCTGGATCATCAATTAGCCAGCATCGTCTGCGATCTCGACATGAACCTGACCTATGATGACCTGAAGCTAGCCGATCCAAATATCGATCAGCTGCGCAGCCTCTATACAGAGCTTGAATTCCGCAATCAGCTGCAGTCGCTGGATCATCCAAACAATCCAAATGGCGCAACCTACAAGCAAAATTCGAAAGCGATTATTAAAGAAGCTCACGCTGAAGAAAAAGCGGTTATTGAAGATCAAGCTTCGGTGACCAGCACGGATGACGTTTTGGGGCAAGCCAATTACCACACTGTTTTAGCGCAAACAGACTGGGACAATTTATTCAACCGCCTGAGTACCGAAAAACGCTTTGCCTTTGATACTGAAACCACCAGTCTAGATTACCGCATTGCGCAAATTGTCGGGTTCTCTGTGGCTTTTGATGCGCATGATGCCTATTACGTGCCGCTGGCGCATGATTATGAAGGCGCGCCTGAACAGCTGAATCGCGACAGCATTTTGGCGCAGATCAAACCGATTTTAGAAGACAAAAGCGTCGAGAAGATTGGCCACCATTTAAAATATGATGCGCATGTGCTGGAAAACCACGGTATTGAATTGCAAGGCTGGTACTTCGATACCATGCTGGCATCCTATGTGCTGAACTCTGTTGCGACCCGTCATGGCATGGATGATGTGGCGCGTTTATATCTCAGCCATTTGACCACAACGTTTGAACAAGTTGCTGGCAAAGGTGCGAAGCAAAAAACCTTTAACCAGATTGAGCTGGAAACAGCCTCGCATTATGCCGCAGAAGATGCGCATGTCACTTTCCGCCTGTATGAAGTGCTGGATGCCAAACTGCAAAAGCACCCTGAGCTGACCAATATTCTGCACAATGTTGAAATGCCCGTGGCGCGTGTGCTGACCATGATGGAAGAAAACGGCATTGAGCTGAACTTAGAGTTCCTCGACCAGCTGAGTGTTGAATTTGCCAACACGATGCAGGATTTGGAAAACCAAATCACTGAATTGGCGGGCCAATCTTTCAATGTCAGCTCACCCAAACAAGTAGGCGAAATCCTGTTTGATAAGCTTGGCCTGAAAGGCGGCAAGAAAACATCAACAGGACAATACAGCACCAGCGAAAGTGTTTTAGAAAAAATCGAACATCCAATTACGGATCTGATTTTAGAATACCGCGGACTGTCTAAACTGAAAAGCACCTACACCGACGGGCTGCTGAAACAAGCCAATAATGATACGCACCGTGTGCATACCAGCTACCATCAGGCGCTAACTGCCACTGGCCGTTTATCATCAACCGATCCGAACTTGCAAAATATCCCTGTACGTGAAGATATTGGCCGTCAAATCCGTAAAGCCTTTATTGCGCCTAAAGGCCGCATTTTACTGGCAGCCGATTATTCGCAAATTGAACTGCGTTTGATGGCGCATTTTTCACAAGACCATGCCTTAGTCGATGCCTTCAATCACGGACAAGACGTACACCGCCGCACAGCAGCGGAAGTCCTTGGCATTGCTTTGGAAGATGTGACCAGCAATCAGCGCCGTCAAGCCAAAGCTGTCAACTTTGGTCTGCTCTATGGCATGTCTGAATTTGGCCTTACCCGTCAGCTCGGTTTTAGCCGTGAAGAATCACGCAGCTATATTGGCAAATATTTCCAGCGCTACCCTGGTGTACTGGAATATATGGAACGCACCCGCCAAGTCGCGCGTGAGCAAGGTTTTGTAGAAACTATTTTAGGCCGCCGTCTGTATACGCCAGATATCAACGCCAGCAATAAAATGATCAAGCAAGGCGCCGAACGCGCGGCCATCAATGCGCCGCTGCAAGGCTCTGCAGCTGACATTATTAAAATGGCCATGATTGAAGTAGAAAAAATGCTGCCGAAAGACCAAGCCAAAATGCTGCTGCAAGTGCACGATGAATTGGTCTTTGAAGTGGATGAAGCCATTGCCGATGATTTAGCCCTGAAACTGGCTGACGTGATGCAGTCCGTGCTGAAAATCTCTGTTCCGCTGGTCGTAGAAGTCGGTAAAGGCAACAACTGGGATGAAGCGCATTAAGAGCTTGCACCGAATATGAGTGTTCCCTCTCCTTTTAGGAGATGAGCAGCACTGCTGCGCAAGGGAGAGGTTTTCTACCCAAATAAACATACACGGTGACAAATATTCAGCCATAAAAAAGGACTCAACCGAGTCCTTTTTTATTTCACTTAAACTTATAAGCCAGTCAGCAGCACAATCGCGACTTCTTTCATAATCATTTCTGCAAGCAGCAAAGCGAAGATCGCCACGATTGGCGATAAGTCAATCATGCCCATATTCGGTAATATCCGGCGGAACGGCGCCAATAGCGGCTCTGCCAATTCCTGAATGACCTCAATATAAGGCGAACGTGATTGGCTGAACATCACTACCCAGCTCAAAATAATCGAAGCGAAAATTAAGTAGCGGCAGAAACGGATCAGATCCTGAATCATGGTCACAAAAGTCATGATCACCAAATGCACTGGACTATTCAGTGAGGCGCCGGACAAATGCATTAAGCCGAACATTTTTAAAATGTACAGAATAATCAGCAAAGCCAAAGCTGCAGTATTTACACGGCCCTTACCCACAGTAGGGAAAATACGGCTGAATATATCCACAATTTTAGTGGCTTTTGCAGTTGAAAGCACCACCGGATTGTACGGGCTGACTGCAGCCAATTGCATTAAAAAACGGAAAAACACGAGCAGAATCGCTACGTTAATAATGATGCCAAAAATCAGCGCAGAATTTGCACCCATAGCAGATTATTCCTCAATAAAAACCAATTACTTGATGCTGTCGCTTAAATCTTGCGCAAGCTCTTGACTGCGTTTTTGCGCTGCCGCCAAAGCCGCCTGAATATTTTGTGAAATCTGTGCGCGGTCAAAAACTTCAAGCGCCGCTTGGGTTGTACCATTTGGCGATGTGACATTTTTGCGCAATTCCGCTGGGCTGCTTGAGCTGGTAATCGCCATTTGCGCTGCGCCTAAAGCGGTTTGCAGCGTTAAAGCGGTTGCAACTTTCTCATCCAAGCCCATATTTTTGCCTGCGCGGATCATGCTTTCCATCATATAGAAGAAATATGCAGGACCAGAACCTGAAACCGCCGTTACAGCGTCAATTTGCGCTTCAGAGTTTACCCAAATCGTTAAGCCAGTTGAAGCCAAAACTTGGCTTGCCAGCTCACGGTCTTGCGCATTCACGGCATCATTCGCATATAAACCATGCGCACCGGTTTGCACCAATGCAGGCGTATTCGGCATAACACGCACAATACGATCTGTTTCCAAAATTTTTGCAATGGTGGAGATTTCAGCGCCGGCAACAATTGAAATGACCAGCTTGCCAGCTAATGCGCCTTTTAACGGCTTTAAAATACTGGCAAAAACTTGCGGCTTTACCGCAAACAATACAATGTCTGCATCACGGACCGCAGCGGCATTGTCATCGGTGACATGCACATCTTTTTCAGCTAAAAGCTCACGGATTTTTTCCACAGGATCAGAAACTGTAATACGCGTAGCAGGCACACCGCGGGCAATTAAGCCACCGATCAAAGCTTGCGCCATATTGCCGCCGCCAATAAAAGTGATATTACAATTTAATACTGCGCTCATGATCAAAATCCAGTTTTGCGGTTATCTGAAGAAACTAATTGGGGCTGCCAGCCTGCTGCAACGCAATAGGGAGATTCCGCCAGCCAAAAACCTTTCGGCGTAAAGACGCCTAGCATAACATCATCTATGCTTAATATTTGAATTCGATGACGCAGCCACGGAAAAATTTGCGCCTGCTGAATGGCTTTTTTCAAAGGCCATGAACCTGAGCGCCCATGAAGATGGATTTTCTCCCCCCCCTGACGCTGTACTAAACTCAAATTTTGACACAGCAATGTAGGCGACAAACCATAAGTTTCTGTGTACTGAATTTGAAACTGTCCAGACAATACTTTGAATAGCTGATTATCGTGCAGCTGAATCGTCTGCATAGCGAATTGCTCATGCTTAGACAGCATATATTCTGCTGAACTGATCCGAAACACGCCCCCTGAAAAGCGCAAATAATAGAATCCATTGCAGTGCAATGCCGCCTGTGAATCCATTTTGGAATCGATCACTTCATGCATTAAACGCTGAACCATATCAAATGATGGGCGGTACTGTTCCTGCCCTTTCATCCACGCAGAAAGCAGTTGACGCTGCCTTGGAAGCGATAATGCCTGCAATTTTTCCAGCTGCAGCCTATCAGATGTTCCACATGAAACCATATCCTGCGCCAGCACATCCGCCAAAATATCTTCTGCATCCTGCATTAAAGCGCTGCTGCGGCTCAGCGCCAGCTGCATTTTAGGATAGCGTGACTGCAGCATCGGCCACAGTTCCGCTCTGGCCCACGCTCGGTCATATTGGATATTAAAATTGCTGGGGTCTTGAATATTTTGCACATTCAATTCAGCGGCCCATTGGCAAATCTGCTCACGGGAAAGATTCAGCATGGGGCGCCAAATAGTCATTTCATCGCGCTGATCCAATGCGCGCATCGCCGCCAGCCCATGAATGCCGGCACCCGATAAGAGGCGCAGTATCAGCGTTTCCGCCTGATCCTGCTGATGATGGGCCAGCACTAGAATTTCATGCGTCGACAGATGCTGCTGATAAGCTTGATAGCGGGCAGAACGCGCCTGATTTTCCAGATTGCCTTCGGCAACAGCAACCTTTTGCACAATACAGGGAACGTTAAGCAGAGCGCAGGACTCAGCGACAAAGCGGCCCCAATCTGCACTGGGCGCTTGCAATTGATGGTCAATATAGATGGCGCGGATTTTTTGCGGGTACAGCAAAGACATCAGGCGCAGAAGCAGCATGGAATCCACGCCGCCGCTGCACCCGATTAAGAATGAAGCCTGTTCAGAAAAAGTTTCTGATTGACTTAAGCAGTCAGACCTAAATTGTCGCTGCCAAATTTCATTAAACGCTGGTAACGCGCTTCGCATCGTTCTTTTGCATCCATTGGCGCTAATTCTTCTAGAGCTTGTTTCAATACAGTTTTTAAGTTCTGCATGACTTGCTCAGGATTCACATGCGCGCCTTCGCCTTCATCAACCACATATTCAACAATACCGATTTTTTTCAGTTTGTCTGCAGTCAATGCCAGCGCTTCACTCGCCTGTTCCGCTTTTTCTGCTGTTTTCCACAGAATAGACGCACAGCCTTCTGGAGAAATCACCGAATAAATGCTGTGAGACAGCATCACTACGCGGTCCGCAACGCCAATACCCAATGCGCCGCCTGAACCGCCTTCACCAAGAACGGTGGCAATCACCGGCACTTTTAAGCTCGACATTTGCGCAAGACTGGTGGCAATCGCTTCAGCTTGACCGCGCTCTTCTGCGCCTACACCTGGGTATGCGCCCATAGTATCAATAAAGGTAAATACCGGCAGGTTAAAACGCTCAGCCATATCCATCAGGCGCTGCGCTTTGCGGTAGCCTTCTGGGTTGCTCATGCCAAAATTATGCTGCAATTTTTCACGTGTGCTGCGGCCGCGGTGCTGCCCAACAACCATCACTGGCTGACCATCCAAACGTGCTAAACCGCCAATCATTGCGCCATCATCACCAAATAAGCGATCGCCATGCAAAGCATCAAACTCAGTGAAAATTTCACTGACATAATCCAAATATTGCGGACGTTCTGGGTGACGTGCAATTTGAACTGTAGTCCATGCTTTAGACTGCGCTGCTTTATTTTTCATAGGTCGACCATTATCCCTGAATTAACCAATGTGTTAATCGATAAACTGTTCCGACTGAATATTCAATTCAATATCCCAATTCTTGAACTGGACTTGCTCATCATGCAAATCAGCTACAAGCAAAGGCCACTGCTTGGCATCGCCAGAAACGCTAAGCTGCCATTGTTGCGCATTGTCCACACTCAATTCAATGGCAGGAAGCATCTCATCGCTGCGGCTGTGATTCAGCAAAACTGCTAAACGAAGCAATAGACATAAGTGCACAAGTTTGCTACCGCCGACTTTCATTACATCTACACGGGCATCATTGCGCAACTTGCGGCGATGATGCGCGACCAAATGTGACAAATGATTTTGATCAATTTGCGAGAAACCCGGAATATCTGAATGCTGCAGCAAGTATGCGCCATGGCGGTGGTAACCGCTGTGGCTGATGGCTAAGCCAATTTCATGCAAGTAGGCAGCGCGGCGCAGCAAGTCACTGTCATCACTGTTTAAATGCAGTTTTTTCGAGACATTGTCAAACAGCTGCTGCGCTGTCGCAACAACGCGCTCCGCCTGTTTAGAGTCAGCATTATAGCGGCCCAATAAGGCATGTACAGAACGGTCACGGACATCTTCATGCTTGAAACGGCCCAGCAGGTCGTACATGACGCCTTCACGCAATGCGCCGTCCGAGTACACCAGCTTATCTAAGCCCAACACTTCAAATACGGTATATAAAATGGCAATCCCCGCTGGCAAAACTGCTCGGCGGTCTTCTTTTAAGCCATCAAATTCCATTTCAGACACGTGCTTATATTTCAGCAATTTTTCTTTTAATTTTTCCAGGCCGTCACGGGTCAGCTCTTCTTTGTCATTGCTCCAGCCCATATTCACAGTAATCTGACGGCAGGCTTTAATCGTGCCGCTAGAACCCACTACAGTATCCCATCCAGCCGCTTTATAGGTATTCGCAATGCCTGACAGTTCTTTACGGGCAGCATTTACCGCTTTATCAAAGCTTTTTTGATTGATTTCGCCATCGGTAAAAAAAGCTTTAGTAAATGCAACACAGCCCATCTGCACAGATTCTGTATGAATGGGCTCAAATTCTTCGCCAATAATCAGCTCAGTCGACCCGCCACCAATATCGATCACTAAACGGCGGCCGCTGTTGGCCATGGTATGCGATACACCTAAATAGATCAGCCGCGCTTCTTCACGGCCCGCAATAATTTCAATCGGTTTAGGTAAAATTTCTGCAGCTTTCTGTATAAAATCCTGACCATTTTTGGCTTGGCGCAAAGCATTAGTCGCAACAATACGCAGACGATTGGCCTGTACAGGGCTTAAACGTCCTACAAAACGCGCTAAACAGGCCAAACCGCGCTGCTGCGCGGCTTCAGTTAAATTCTTATTTTCATCCAAACCCGCTGCCAATTGTACTTTTTCTGACATTGAGGCAACTTTTTTAACTTCACCATGATCCACGCGGGCGATGGCTAAGTGAAAGCTGTTTGACCCCATATCAATAGCAGCCAGCAATTCCTCATCAATCAAAAAATCAGACATGATTCAAAAAACCTTTACAGAATTGTGCTTAGAGTAATTCACAAGCGTACAATTTAAAAGCCATTTATGTGTGCGATTCTGCGTGAATAAAGACAGACACTTGCACTCAAAGCGCAATTGCATAACACGATTGCAGCTATCGTGAGCATCAATTAGACAATTCCGCATTAAAAGCCGAAAATTTACAGAACCCACTACATTGTTCAAGATGGCTATGTAATACTAATCACATTGCAAAGTCGTTTAAAAAAATTCTTTTGGAGCACAATCCATGTCAGGCAATATTGTAAACACTACTGATGATAACTTTGATGCAGACGTACTGAAATCTGACGTACCTGTATTGGTCGATTTCTGGGCTGGCTGGTGCGCGCCATGTAAAGCTATCGCGCCTGTGCTTGAAGTATTAGCGTCTGAATACGAAGGCAAAGTTAAAATTGTAAAAGTAGATGTAACTTCATGTGAAGCTACAGCTGTTAACTACAATATCCGCAACATCCCGGCTTTGCTGATGTTCAAAAATGGCGAAGTGGTTGCTCAGCAAGTTGGCGCTGCGCCAAAATCTAAATTGACTGCTTTCATTGATGAAAACATCTAATTGAAAGCCAGCTCAGGCTTTAAAAAATACGCTATTTGAATAGCGTATTTTTTTTGCTGAAAAATTGACAAAGCCCTGATTCTCTCTTATATTGCTAGCTCAAGAGATAAAGGATCTCAAGTCCTGTCATTTTCTTACAAGATACAACACATAAGATCGCCGCTCGGCAATAGAAATTGTTTTTACACATTTTTCTTCAAACAATGAATCAGTCCACTGAATTGTTATTGTGCAAATACAATCGCGTACTTTAATTGTCTGCATGCGGCTCAATGTTGCTCCCTTTCCATCCCGTACCCTAGAATTTTTGATTCTTATCTGACACCTATGAATTTAACCGAACTCAAGAAAAAACCGATTGGCGAACTCATCAAAATTGCCGAGTTTATGGGCCTTGAAGGAATGGCGCGTAACCGCAAGCAAGACATTATTTTTGCCATCTTAAAACGCCACGCGATGAATGGCGAAGAGATTTTTGGTGATGGCGTTTTGGAAATTCTGTCAGACGGCTTTGGTTTCCTTCGCTCTGCCGCTGGCTCATACCTTGCAGGTCCTGACGATATTTATGTCAGCCCTTCACAAATCCGCCGCTTTAACCTTCGTACCGGCGATACAATTACCGGCACAATCCGTCCACCAAAAGAAGGCGAACGTTATTTTGCCCTATTAAAAGTTAATCAAATTAACTACGACACACCAGAAAACTCACGCAATAAAATTCTGTTTGAAAACTTAACGCCGCTTTTCCCGACTGAGCAATTGATCATGGAATTGGGTAACGGTACAACAGAAGATTTAACAGCGCGTGTTGTGGACTTAGTTGCTCCGATTGGTAAAGGCCAGCGTTCTATTATTGTTGCGCCGCCTAAAGCGGGTAAAACAATGCTGCTGCAGAATATTGCACAGTCCATTGTCCGCAACAACCCAGAATGCTTCCTGATCGTTCTTCTGATTGATGAACGTCCAGAAGAAGTAACTGAAATGGAACGTACGGTACGCGGCGAAGTCATCGCATCTACATTTGATGAATCTCCAGCACGCCATGTTCAAGTTGCTGAAATGGTGATTGAAAAAGCGAAACGCTTGGTAGAGCACAAAAAAGATGTTGTGATTCTGCTTGACTCAATTACCCGTTTAGCGCGCGCATACAACACAGTGATTCCTTCATCAGGCAAAGTGCTGACAGGCGGTGTGGATGCACATGCGCTTGAACGTCCAAAACGTTTCTTCGGTGCTGCGCGTAATATTGAAGAAGGCGGTTCATTGACCATCATTTCGACTGCATTGATTGAAACCGGCAGTAAAATGGATGAAGTGATTTACGAAGAATTCAAAGGTACGGGCAACCAAGAGATCACCCTTGACCGCCGTATTGCTGAAAAACGCGTATTCCCTGCAATGAACATTAAGAAATCAGGCACTCGCCGTGAAGAACGCTTAATGTCAGAAGACAATTTGCGTAAAGTTTGGATTCTGCGCAAACTGCTTCATACGCAAGATGAATTGGCCGCAATGGAATTCCTGCTTGACCGCATGAAAGAAACCAAAACCAATGATGATTTCTTTGATCAAATGAAGCGTAAAGCGACAAACAACTAAGCGCTGCAATGCACAAAAAGAGCTATCTATAACGATGGCTCTTTTTATTTGGTTGACATCCGTTACATATTAAAACAATTGATGCTTTAAAC
The DNA here is from genome assembly GCF_002135435.1 of Acinetobacter sp. ANC 3813. Lineage (GTDB taxonomy): Bacteria > Pseudomonadota > Gammaproteobacteria > Pseudomonadales > Moraxellaceae > Acinetobacter. Next base: position 24,910 of record NZ_NEGK01000005.1, read on the forward strand.
TGTTAACTTATTTTCAAGTAAATGATTATAAAAATAATTTCATAAAAAACCTTAGTAGTTTTAGGGGGTTATTTAGTATTTATCCAATATATTTCTTTCCTTTGATTGTTATTTTCTGTTAAAAAAAGCGCTTTTTTAACCACTTTTTCACGTTTTACCCCTTCAAGACAGTAGATATTCAAAATGCGCAGTGATAGCATATCGGCATACCAGTTAGGCTGCATCTGCATTGTTATTTCCTAATAAAAATTAGGTATAATAAAAGCATCAAACAGTGCTAACTCAGGTTTTTTTTAATCTCATATTTAGAGAGTGATGCCATGTTATTCAAAAAAATCGCTATTGCTGCTGCAGTTGCTACTACTTTAGCTTTCGTTGGTTGCGCTAAAAAAACTGAAGAAGCTCCTGCTGCTGCATCTGAAGCTGCTGCATCTGAAGTAGTTGCTGCTTCTGAAGCTGTTACTGCTGCTGCATCTGAAGCTACTGTTGCTGCATCTGAAGCTACTGCTGCTGCATCTGAAGCTACTGCTGTTGCTTCTGAAGCTACTGCTGCTGCATCTGAAGCTGCTCACTAATAATCTCACTGATTATTTAGTTAGTACAAAAAGAGAGCCTTACGGCTCTCTTTTTTATTGTCTGCGATTTATCCAGCAACGCAGCGCAATAGGTTCCCACGCAGTAAAATCACCGCTCTACAATAATTCTAAGCATAAAAAAAGCAGATCAATCGATCTGCTCATTTCCTACACGCTGACGGAATTTCTGTCCTGCGCGGAAGGTGACTACACGGCGGGCAGAAATCGGAATCTCTTCACCCGTTTTAGGATTACGGCCTGGACGCTGACGTTTGTCACGCAGTTCAAAGTTGCCGAAGCCTGATAATTTTACCTGTTCCCCAGAGATCAGCGCTTGGCTGATCTCATCGAAGAATAATTCGACCATTTGTTTCGCTTCACGACGGTTTAAACTCGTGAGCTCACTTAAATGATCAGCCATTTCTGCTTTTGTTAATGCTGTCATGAAGCCCTCAATGTCGCCTTGTAAGTGTCTTCCAACACTTGAAGAATATTATCCATACCGGATTTAATTTCAGCATCTTCTAGTGTACGTGCTGGGTGCTGCCAAAGCAGTGCAAATGCCAATGAGCGCTTGCCCTCTTCAACACCCTGTCCTGTGTACACATCGAACAGCCAAGCAGAATCTAAAAGCTCTCCGCCAGTTTTTCCGATAAGCTGCTGAATTTCGCTAACATTAATCTTATCACTAATTAAAAGCGCAATATCACGTCTAACCGATGGAAAACGTGATAATTCTGTAAAATTAGATACATAAGTTTGCAAAACAGCCTTTTGATCGAGTTCAGCCACCCAAGTGGTGCTCAAATCCAGCTCATCTTCCAGTGATGGATGCAAACGGCCTAGATAACCAATTGATTTTCCATCGACTAAAATTTCTGCAGATTGGCCCGGATGCAGCCAAGCACGCTCCGAACGCGCATATTCAACTTTTACACGGCCCGCAGCGAGAACTTCTTCGACATCGCCTTTAAAGTCAAAGAAATCCATTGGCGCAGCTTTGCCATGCCAAGACTCGGAACTGCGCGCGCCTGTAGCAATCATCGCGAAAGTCGGGATTTGCTTCAGGTCGTGAATGCTTGATGCGCCTTGATAGTCAAAACGCAGACCCAGCTCATAGAAACGTACACGGCTTTGCTGGCGGTTGACGTTATATTGCACGCATGGAATTAAGCTTGACAGCAAAGTCGAGCGCATCACCGCTAAATCACTTGAAATCGGGTTTGCCAGCGCTAGAGGCTGTACTTGCTGATTCAATTGCTTTTCAAGTTTTGCATCTGCAAAGCTGAAGCTGATCGCTTCTTGATAGCCCAGCGCAACAATTGTTTGACGCAATTGCGCAAGCTCAAATTGATCTTGGTGCTTCGCCAATTTCACATCAATCACAGGCAGGCTGATTTGGATATTGTCATAACCGTGAATACGGGCAACTTCTTCGATCAAGTCTTGGTAAATTGCCATATCAAAACGGTGTGATGGCGGAACAACGGTCCACTCACCTTCAGCTTTTACAGTCACCTTACAGCCTAAACGTGTTAAAGCGTCTGTAATAAATGCGCTTTCAACGTTATAGCCAAGCAATTGATCAACTTGAGCCTGATTCAGCTCAATCGCATCACGCTTTGGCAGCAATTCTGCTTTTTCAGCGATGGTGATTGGGCCAAACTCACCGCCAGCCAAATCCGCAATCAATTGAGATGCGCGATGCATCGCAGTCATTGGCAATTCAAAGTCTACACCGCGTTCATAACGCTGTGAGGCATCGGTATGTAAACCGAAGCTACGTGCACGACCTGCAATGTGCAATTGATCGAAAAATGCTGATTCTAGGAAAATTTCAGTGGTTTCATCAGAAACTGCTGAAGATAGGCCGCCCATAATGCCGGCAATCGCCAAAGCTTTCTGATCGTCTGCAATGACCATGACATTTTCAGAAAGCTCAACTTCCTGCTCGTTCAGCAATGTCAATTTTTCTGCAGCTGTCGCTTGACGTACATGTACTGCACCATTCACCTTACCGCCATCAAATGCGTGCAAAGGCTGGCCCAACTCCATTAATACATAGTTGGTGATATCAACCAGAATACTGTGCTGACGAATGCCTGCACGCGCCAGAGCACGCTCCATCCAGTCAGGTGTAGGCGCTTTGGTATTTACGTTCTTAATGACACGGCCGAGGTAACGCGGGCAGCCATCTGTTTCCAGTACGACTTGCTTAGCATCCGCAATGGTCGCTGCAACTTCTTTAACTTCAGGCGCAGTCACAGGCAGCTGATTGATCACACCAATTTCGCGCGCAATACCTCGAATGCTGAAACAGTCGCCGCGGTTTGGCGTAATGCTGATATCAATCACATGATCATCAAGATCTAAATACTTGCGGATATCGACACCCACTGGCGCATCGGCTGGAAGCTCCAGCAGACCGTCAATTTTATCTTCTAAATCAATTTCAGACGCGCCGCACAGCATGCCTTGAGATTCAACGCCGCGCAGTTTGCCTTTTTTAATTTTGAAATCGCCTGGCAGTACCGCACCAATAGTTGCGACTGGCGCTTTCATGCCTGCACGCACATTTGGCGCACCGCAGACAATTTGCAATGGCTCGCCTGTACCAATATTAACCGTCGTTACACGCAAGCGGTCTGCATCTGGATGCTGCACCACAGTCAGCACTTCACCCACAACAACACCTGTAAACGGTTTTGCTGCAGGGTCCATGTCATCAACTTCTAAACCCAGCATCGTCAGCTGGTCAGACAATGTTTCGCTGTCAATTGCCGGGTTAACCCATGTACGCAGCCAATTTTCGCTAATTTTCATAAATTCATTTCCTTAATCTCCCCTAGCCCCTCTTTTAAAAAGAGGGGGAAACACATCTGCCCTTTGAGACAGGAAAGTCCCCCTTTTACAAAGGGGGATTTAGGGGGATTTCAATAATTTTCAAATAACTGTTTAAATTCGTTTAAGCAAATTGGCGCAAGAAACGCACATCATTTTGGTAGAACATACGTAAATCGTTAATGCCGTAACGCAGCATTGCGAAACGCTCTACGCCTAGACCAAATGCAAAGCCTTTGTATTTTTCAGGATCAATGCCAGCCGCTTGAAGTACGTTTGGATGCACCATACCGCAGCCCAAAACTTCCAGCCATTTGCCGCGCTCATCCATAATATCCACTTCCGCGCTCGGCTCAGTGAATGGGAAATACGACGGACGGAAACGCACTTTCAAATCTTTTTCAAAGAATTCATTCAAAAGATTTACAAGCAAGCCTTTTAACTCAGCAAAGCTAGTATTTTCGGCAACGTATAAACCTTCAATTTGATGGAACATTGGCGAATGCGTTTGATCTGAGTCACAGCGGTAGACACGGCCCGGGCACACAATGCGGATTGGCGGCTGGGTTGTTTCCATGGTGCGGATCTGCACACCTGAGGTATGTGTGCGAAGCAAATGGTTCGCATCAAAATAGAATGTGTCGTGCATTGCACGCGCAGGGTGGTGCCCCGGAATATTCAGCGCTTCAAAGTTATGATAGTCATCTTCAACTTCAGGACCTGTCGCTACAGTAAAGCCAGCCTTGGTAAAGAATTGGCAAATACGCTCTTGCACTTGAGTCACAGGATGAATGCTGCCAATGGTTTGACCGCGGCCTGGGAGCGTAATATCAATGGTTTCGCTCGCTAATTTTTGTTCAAGCGCCGCTTTTTGTAATTGAGTTTGGCGCTCAGTTAAAGCTGCATTAATGGCTTCACGGACTGCATGAATCGCAGCGCCTTGAACCTTGCGCTCTTCTGGGTCCATTTTACCCAATGCTTTCGATTGTTCCGCGAGCTGGCTTTTTTTACCCGTAAATTGCACTCGAACTTGATCAAGTGCAGCAAGGTCTTGAGCTGCTGCAATCGCAGCGAGCGCTTCAGCGGTCAGGGCTTCCAGTGACATAGTAACTCTCAAAGCAACAATTTAGAAAATATAAAAACCCCATATTCTAACAGTTTTTGCGCCGAAGGATGAAGCGCAATCACAAGTAAAAATTGCAATAGCGTCAAGAATTAAAAAAAGTATAAGATAAGCGCAATATCAATGAGATCTATCAATATGGCCCTCGATCAAATTTGGAAGCAACAACTGGCTTTAGTGACCTACGGTAATGAATATTTATCTCAGAATTTAAGTTTCCAGCGCTGGGTGCAGCATGCCATCTTTGATCAGCACCGCTTTCTATTTCGCGACTTAATGACGCAGCATTTACTGGCACAGCATTTTCAAATTTGGCTGGAAGGATTGAAAAAACAAGGGGTTCAGCGCATCAGCCTGCACAGTTCCAGTATTTTAAATGAAGAACAGAACCCGAATGCCAATGTTGAACTGCTGCCGATTGCGCATTTTATTGTCAGCCATGCCGGAAATAAAAAGCAGGCATGGATTTTTGGCAAAGAGCTTGCAGAGTGGTACAGCGCAGATAATGATTATGAAGCGCCCGCATCACAGCAGTCTGAAGTCCGATTAGAAACATTCTGGCGCTTTGAACTGAATGCCAAGCTGGCAAAACGTGTTGATGCAGATTTGCAGCAGCCGAATTGGGATGACATCCAAGCCTATACAGACATCGAGCTATTTGACAGCAAATATGCCGAAGGCTTTAGTGCGCCATCAGATATAGACTTACCCTATTATGGTAAAGCTCTGCAACACAGCAATGATGCCGATACGGCGCAGCTAGCATTGCTTCCAACAGAATACCCTGCAGACTATGCGCACAAAACATTGCGCCGTTTTGATGCATTAGCAGGTTTTTTACAAGAAAAACAGCTGCATCCCTACAATGCAGCAGGCGAACTGATCAGCCCTGAAGAACAGCTGAATTACCGCCATTTTGCTCAAAAACTGGATGATCTCAGCGCTAAATTCATTGTTAAAGCCGCCAATCACTATAAATCTGCCCGCCTTAGCGCCAAAGCGCTAAACTCGCCGTTTGAAACAGCTGCAGATGCGCCAGCAAAACCATCTAAAACAAGCAGTCAGTATCCTGCAGAGCACAAGTCTGGTAAAACAGGGGTATTCGCACTGATTATCGTGACTGTGCTGATCTGTATTGCCGGCTATTATTTTGGCCTGTAACGCCATTTTGCTAAAAAAGCGCTTTTCAACGGCGCTTTTTTATCTTTATTGTTAGACTCACTAGGCCGTAATTAAATAATTAAAAGGCCGAACCTGAATTTGAACTTTGTGCTGATTGGCATGCTGGTTAATATAATGATTGATGGCAACCACCTCACCTTCCAGCTGCGCATCAGGGCCATACATGATTTTGACAGTTTCACCCTTACGCGGAAGCATTTGCAGCTCTATGCTGATGCTGCCTTGCCCCATACCTGTAATTTCTGCAAGCATCTTATTTTCCTTATCATTGCTGTTCTGATTTATTAAGCAGGCTGCATCTCAAGGATTAAAGATTATTTATGTAACTGCTGCAAAAAAGTGTCAATTTCTTTTTGGCTTTTGAGATGAATCCACTGAATAGACTGATATTCAGGCGCCTGCATCATATGCTGATACTTATTGCGGTTTTTTTGATGCGTTTTCACCATCCACCAGATAATGGAATCACGCCCCAGCATTTTCTTTATACTGTCTTGATTATTTGAATCAGGCCATAAGTCTTTTTGTACCCAAGCTCTTTGCAGAGCCCGCTTGACCGAACGATAGAGATTCACAGGAAAAGGCAAATCCAGCCAAATTACCGTATCAATTTCCGCCCATTTCACTGGAATGGTCCGCGTGTAGTTGCCGTCAATGACATAGCCATTTTGCGCTTTTGCAATTTCGGACTCAATTTTGGCCAAAAAAACCTTATCTGGGCATTCCTGCCAATCATCCAGCCAAAACAAGTTGTCCAACTCAATATAATGCAAACCCAGCTTTTGCGCCAAAGCTTTGGAGAATGTAGATTTGCCTGTTGCTGAAGTGCCAACAACGTTGATTTTGTTCATTTCAGCCATTGGAAATATTACCCCCAAATCTCTTGATGAATGTTCTTTTATTTAGAACGGTTTCAAGCCATCTATTCAGTAATACACGAAATATTCCATGTATGCCATGACTAATCTTTAATCATCCCCATAGTCCAGCTCATCTTCATCAAGATTCATAAAATCCGGGGCAGGCGTCTTTGCAAATTGAACAGCTTGAATATAAGCCTCATTATTGAGTGCAGCCTGAGCAACACGATGCATACCATCCATGACTCTGCCCGATGCACACAAAATAATGGGATAACTTAAATCTGCGTCTTGCACCAGCTGAATATGTTCAATGATTTGCTGGGTAGTTGGCGCAACAAATGGAAACCAGTACGGCTCATTCAGCTCTTGAATATCGGTTAATAAATTTGCTGAGGCGGCAAATTTTGGCTGAGCTTAACCAAGCGATGAATATCCCATATATAAGTGTCTTCACCCACTTGGCGGAAATGATATTGCTTGCGCACAAGTTCCGTCCTTAAAAAATTTACTTATAGTGTTTATAGCATTTGATAGATAAATTGAATTTTCAATTTAGAAACAGAAATTTTTTGATCTTATATATGACTTAAATTTTTGAAAAAAAAAGACCGCTAAAAGCGGTCTTTTTTCAATCATCAGAAGATGATTAAGCAGCCAATGCGTCTTTAGCTTTAGAAGCCAAAGCAGCAAACGCAACTGCGTCATGCATAGCAATGTCAGCAAGTACGCGACGGTCGATAATCACTTGAGCTTTTTTCAAGCCAGCGATCATACGGCTGTACGACAAACCATTTAGACGTGCACCAGCATTGATACGTGCAATCCACAAAGCGCGGAATTGACGTTTCTTTTGACGGCGGTCACGGTAAGCATATTGACCAGCTTTGATTACCGCTTGGAACGCTACGCGGTAAACGCGTGAACGAGCACCATAGTAACCTTTAGCGCGAGCAAGAATTTTTTTGTGACGGCGATGAGCCTGTACACCACGTTTTACACGAGCCATTTATAATCTCCTTAGATGTACGGGCACATACGGCGAACTGAAGCAACGTCACTTACGTGAACCATTACACAGCCGCGTAATTGACGGATACGCTTAGCAGATTTTTTGGTCAAAATGTGGCGTTTGAACGCTTGCTTACGCTTAAAACCGTTTGCAGTCGCTTTAAAGCGTTTAGCTGCACCACGGCGAGTTTTCATCTTAGGCATAATAACCTCTTTTGAACACCTGTTCGGCACGTTCGCACCATTGCGATGACGACCTGCAGGTAAGGGAGCGAATATTCTAAAGCATCTCTGATCAAAACAAAAGCGCCATCGAAAATTAAAATACTGCTAGCTACGCTTTAGTCCTATTTTCTATAAACTTTCCGTGATGAAATTATAAGCTGCCTGCAACTACACTTTATAATTTGCGCACTTTACACAAAGAACTTATCTATGACGCCCGCAGATGATGCTTTTGCAGCCCTGCGCTACCGCGACTTTTCAATTATTACACTAAATCAGTTTTGCTTAACCTTAGCCATTTTGATTCAAGAAATTATTGTTGCTTATTCACTTTATCAAATCACCAAAGACCCACTGACTTTGGGCTTAATTGGCTTAGCGGAAGCCATTCCATTTATTGCGCTGTCTTTATGGGGCGGCTATTTTGCTGACCGCTTCAATAAACAGACCATCATGAAGATCTGTTTATTTTTCGCCATTCCGATGCCCATCATTCTATGGGGGCTGTTTCATGCTTATGCACAGAAGCACATTACGATCAGCACCTTATCTTGGGGAATTTACGCTGTTATTTTTGGATTAGGCACCATCCGCGGCTTTTACAATCCGTCCGCCACATCTTTAAAGCCCTTTTTAATTCCACGCGAGCTGTACGCCAACGGTGCAACATGGACGACGATCGGCTGGCAAAGCGGCGTGATTATCGGCCCTATGCTGGGCGGTTTCATGCTGGCAGGACTAGGCCGTGAAAACAGTCTATTTACAGTTGCAGCCTTATTAATTGCATGTTTTGTTCTAATCAACCTGCTGAGCAAGCGCAGCTTTCCCAAAATTGAAACAGACAATTTATGGGACAGTCTGGGAGATGGTTTCCGTTTTATTTGGAAAACCAAAATTGTGCTGTGGTCAATTTCCCTCGACTTGGTGTCCGTGCTATTTGGCGGCGTCATTGCCCTATTGCCGATCTTTGCTGAAGACATCTTAAAAGTCGGGCCCGAAGGTTTAGGCTATTTGCGGGCAGCGCCGTCCATTGGCGCGCTGATCACCATGATTGCCTTAACTAAATTTCCGCCGACACAGCATGCGTGGCGCAATATGCTGCTGGCCGTTGCCGGCTTTGGTATTTTCACCCTCCTTTTCGCCTTTTCCAACTACATGTGGCTGTCTTTATTTGCACTTGCCATGACTGGCGCCTGCGACAGCATCTCTGTGGTGATCCGCCAAACTATTCTGCAAATTTCCCCGCCTGAAAATATGCGCGGACGCGTCGCTGCGGTAAATGGCATGTTTGTGTCCAGCAGCAATGAGTTGGGAGCTTTTGAGTCTGGCTTGGCCGCCAAATATATAGGCACCATCATGGCCACCTTATTTGGCGGATGCATGACCATGGCGGTTGTTGCCGTCAGCTGGGCAAAAACCAAAGATTTATTTGGTGTAGACATCACTAAAGGTGCAGAAAAATAAACGATATTTTAGATTTAGACTTGCCAGTATTTCCAAATCAGGAAATACTGCGCTTCAATATTGATCACCGATTATCTTCAAGCAATTGAAGCCTTTAAGTTATGAAAAAAATTCTATGCTTGTCTGTGTTGATGACGCTTCCATTGACCGCTGCTTATAGTGCATCTCCTAAAAAAGTTCAGGCCTTGCCGACGCAAACCATTGAAGTGCTGCCTGCTCATCTCACCACACGCATTCAGTGGTCTAAGTTTCCAAAGCCCAATTACAGCAATACCGATTTAAAAAATAAAAACCGGGCAGCTATTATCCGTGTTTATGCAGACGAGCGCGGCAAAGTGCAGGAAGCGACAGTTGAAGAAAGTACAGGTCTGAATGGTTTAGATCAGGTCCTCATTCGCGCTGTGGAAAAAGCGCAAGTGAAACCGCATGTCGCAGAAAACGGCAAAGCTGTACCGCAGATTGGCTATCAGGCATTTAATCTGAAGCTGGTGGATAAAAATACCAAAGACTGTGATTTTGCATTTAACTCAAAAGTATGGCAAGCACAGCAAAATGAAAAACGCACAGCGTTTCAGTATGTCCAGCAGCCTGAGCTTTCAGTAGATTCAGAACAACTGAATCAGCATGACCGCAAAATAAAATTCAGCTTTAAAGCGGATAAGCACGGCAATGTGAAGAAAGTTAAAATCAAGCAAGGTTCAGGCGTATATGCCCTTGATCAAAAAGTCGTGCAAGCGCTATCTGCCAGTAAAATTTCTGTGAAGCGTACAGCAAGCACTCTGTGGATCTATAAAAAATCCAGCTTCAAAGATGAAATTCAATTTAAGCTGAACGCCTGCTCGTAATTTCAATTTACAGCGGCATTTGAATTTCTATATTGAAATGCCGCGCATTACGGGGATTACCATGTTAAAGCAATGTATAACTATAAGCCTGATGCTCGGTGCAAGCACTCTGATTTGGGCAGAGCATTCTGCCGCTGAAACTCAGCCAGCCAGTGATGTAAAAATATTGAAAGACGGGCAATTAAGCTGGATGCGTGCACCAAAAGTTAAAATACTGCCAGGGGATCTTGAAGGGCGTCCGAGAAAGGCCAATGTGCTTATTCAAGCAGACCGCTCAGGTAAAATCACTTCAGTAAAAATCAAAAAAAGTTCAGGCCTGCCAGATCTGGATGAAATCGTTATTCAAGCGGTGATGAGAGCGCGGTTCAAACCTTATATCGAATCTGGCCTCAGCTACCCCATTCAAGTGACACAGCCTTTTGAATTTGATGCTGACGACTATACGTCTACACCTAAAAGCGTCAAAAGCAAGCCGATAAAACGCTGCTCGTATTCTTTTGAAACCGAAGGCTGGCAGCGCCAGCAGTCAGGCCAGCACAGTGCGTTTCAATATATAGAAACACCAGTCATGAAACTAACAATGACTGACTTGGAAGCAAAAGAATTCAATATTCACTTTAAATTTAGTTTAGACCGCAAAAACCGCATTTCCGATATTCAATTAAAACAAAGCACGGGCAGCGAATATCTTGCCTTATTGCTCTTAAATCAATTTTCAGCAGCTAAAATTGAAGCGCCGCGCAAGTTTTATCAAATTTTTAAATATCAGTTTGAAGAGAAAATTCAGCTCAAAAATATTCAATGCAATTGAACAAATAAGCCATAAATAAACAGGTATCGTCCAGTCTTAGCGATACTCACCAAGATCAAAAACCGCCAAAAATTTTCTTTCAGCAGGCCTGCAATCAGTGTGATTGGATCGCCGATGATGGGGGTCCAGCTCAGCAGCAGAGACCAATAGCCATATTTTTGATACATACCCTGTGCCTGCAGCATCTTGCTTTCTGACACTGGGAACCACTTTTTATTCTTATAATGTTCAATCTTTAGGCCCAGCCACCAATTCACACATGAACCCAAAATATTGCCAAGGCTCGCAACCGCAATAAGCGCCCAAGCGGCGTGCTGATTATTGACCAACAGTCCCAGCAATACCGCCTCGGACTGCAGCGGCAATAAAGTCGCCGCCCCAAAGGCCGATAGGAACAGCAGCCACAGCGCCATCTTTTATTTTAAGCCCAATTGTTTTTTAGTTTTGCGATATTCTGCCGTCGAACAGAGCACCATTACAGCAATTGCCAGCACTCTTGACCATGTATAGCGTGAAGACACAGGTTCGATTGCAGCTTTCAACACAGACTGATCGCGGGTCTGCAAGGCATCTGATATTGTCTGCACATGTAAGGCTTCAGCCACAAACAGCATCATGCAGGCTGCCATACCGAAGATAATCGCAAAATACACGCGGGGATTTTTTTCAACAATGCGGGTAAGATTTAAAAAGAAGTTTTTCATGCCTGCCATCCAATAAAAAAACCACCGCAATTTTTGGTGGTTTTTTGTCTTTAATTGAGAGCATCTTAGCATAACCGCACGAGTCTTTTACAAAGTGGTCACATCTTGAACTACCTTAGGGTTTGCCGATATGCCAGTCCTCAAAGACGGGGCTAGCACTCAATCAAAGCAGGCCGCTCAGCTGCATTTCATCACTGCGCGGCATCAAAAAATACTTTCACAACTGACAGTCTTTTATTATCAAAATAAATAAACAGTCTTCATAGTCAAACATGGTTATTTGTATCTCAGCGTCATTGTGAACATGACAGGCATCATGTTCACCTGAAATTTACACTTTAATCGCCAACGCTTTCTGAACAGCTGGACGCGCAGTCAAACGTTCTACATATTCTTTGACATAAGGATAATCTTCGAGCTGGATTTGCTGCCATTCATAGCGAAGCGTCCAAGGCAGAATCGCCATATCCGCTATTGAGTATTCGCCAGCGACATATTTCTGCCCCATCAGCTGATCATTCAGCACCTTGTACAAACGTTTGGTTTCATTCACATAACGGTCTGTCGCATAAGGAATCCGCTCAGGCGCAAAACGGCTGAAATGATGGTTCTGCCCCAGCATTGGCCCAAAGCCGCCCATTTGCCACATGAGCCACTGCTCAACCTCTACACGCTCAAATTCATCTTCTGGATAGAACAAACCTGTTTTACGGCCTAAATACTGTAAAATTGCGCCTGACTCAAATACAGAAATCGCTTCGCCGCGCGGACCGTTTTGATCCACAATGGCAGGTATCTTATTGTTTGGCGAAATTTTTAGAAAATCAGGCTGAAACTGATCATTTTCTAAAATATTGATGGGAAAAATTTGATAATCCAGCCCCATTTCTTCTAAAGCAATCGTAATTTTATGTCCGTTGGGAGTGCCCCAATAGTACAAATCAATCATTCTCAGGTCCTGTTACTGTTCTCGTTATAGTTCAAATTGTCGAGTTTTCATACTGTTTATAACATGATTCTATGCTGGAAACATTAGCTAAAACTGAAGTTAGAATCCTAAAAAATGCTGAACAGCGAATTTTTTTTCATATGATTATCAAACTGCGAGATTTGTTTTTTTCTCAGGGCAAATGATATTCCTTTAAATCCCCCTTGCCCCGTTCAGCAAGTACGTTCAGTGCCATGCTGTGTTCTCTTGCTTTGCTTTAGGCAAAAAAAAGCACTGTAAATGCAGTGCTTTTTTCAATGGATGCTTACTTTTTCTTTTTAGGACCAAGCAACATACCCATTTGACGGCCTTCCATTTTTGGCGTTTGTTCAACAATACCAAAATCAGCCACGTCAGCTTCAATTTTTTGCAATTGAGCAAGACCCAATTGCTGGTGAGCCATTTCACGGCCGCGGAAACGCAGTGTGATTTTCACCTTGTTGCCTTCTTCAAGGAACTTGATAATAGAGCGCAGTTTAACGTTGTAGTCACCAACATCAGTACCAGGGCGCAACTTGATTTCTTTCACCTGTACTTGATGCTGTTTTTTCTTCGCTTCTTTCTGCTTTTGCTTCAGATCAAACAAATGCTTGTTGAAGTCCATAATCTTACAAACTGGCGGTTCAGCATTCGCTACGATCTCTACAAGATCAAGCTCAACACTTTCAGCAGCGCGTAAGGCTTCCGCCAAACTTACGATGCCTTTTTGTTCGCCATTTTCGTCTACAAGACGGACATCTTTTGCACGAATTTCATCATTCAAGGCAGGACGGTTTGACTTGTTACCGCCCTGTTGATTACGGTCAGGCTGTTTAATCGCTGTTACTCCACAATGTACCGGCCGCGTTCGGCAACGGCTGCTTTTACTAGGTCAACGAAAGCATCGATTGACATAGTACCCAAATTTTTTCCAGAGCGGGTACGGACGTTCACAGTACCTTCCTCTACTTCTCGGTCACCAAGAACCAGTAAATAAGGAATGCGCTCTAATGTACGTTCACGAATCTTAAAGCCGATTTTCTCATTTCTCAAGTCTGAAATCGCGCGGATACCGCTTTCTTTAAGTTTAGCGACGACTGACTCACATGCTTCTGCCTGTGAATCTGTAATGTTCATCACACATGCTTGAATTGGAGTCAGCCAAGGCGGCATGAAACCAGCATAGTGTTCAATAAGTATACCAATAAAACGTTCAAAACTGCCAAGAATTGCGCGATGAAGCATAACAGGCTGATCGCGGTCATTGTCTTCAGTCACATAAGATGCGTCCAGACGTTCCGGCAAGTTGAAGTCACATTGAATTGTACCACATTGCCATACACGGCCTAAGCAGTCTTTCAAAGAGAATTCAATTTTTGGACCGTAGAATGCACCTTCGCCTGGCTGCAGCTCCCACTCTAAGCCAGCTGCATCTAAAGCGTCTGCCAAAGATTTTTCCGCCATGTCCCAAAGTTTGTCATCACCCACACGCTTTTCTGGACGTGTAGAGAGCTTCATTTGAACTTCTTCGAAGCCAAAGTCTTTGTATACATCTAAAGTTAATTTAATGAAATCAGCAACTTCTGGACCAATTTGCTCTTTGGTGCAGAAAATATGCGCATCATCCTGAGTAAAGCCGCGTACACGCATAATACCGTGCAGTGAACCAGACGGCTCATTACGGTGGCATGAACCAAACTCAGCTAAACGAATCGGCAAGTCGCGGTATGATTTCAAACCTTGGTTGAACACCTGCACGTGGCAAGGGCAGTTCATTGGTTTTACAGCATAGTTGCGGCTTTCTGAATGCGTCGTAAACATGTTGTCTGCATAGTTGGCAGCATGGCCAGATTTTTCCCACAGCGTAAAGTCTACGATTTGTGGTGTTTTAATCTCTAAGTAGCCATTGTCCTGCTGCACTTTACGCATGTATTGTTCAAGCACTTGGTAAATGGTCCAGCCATTTGGATGCCAGAACACCATACCTGGCGCTTCTTCCTGCATATGGAACAAGTCTAGCGCTTTACCGATTTTACGGTGGTCGCGCTTTTCTGCTTCTTCAATACGTTTTACATAAGCAGCCAGCTGTTTTTTGTCTGCCCAAGCTGTACCGTAAATACGCTGCAGCTGTTCATTTTTTGCATCGCCGCGCCAGTAAGCGCCAGACATTTTTGTCAATTTGAATGCTTTTAAGAATTTCGTATTCGGTACGTGCGGACCGCGGCACATATCCAAATAATCCTGATGGTAGTATAAGCCCATTTGTGTTTCTTCAGGCATGTCTGCAATCAAGCGTAATTTATAGTCTTCGCCGCGCGCTGTGAATTCTGCAATCACTTCGTCACGCGGAGTCATTTTTTTAATGACATCGTAATCTTGATCGATGAGCTTTTTCATACGCTCTTCGATGGCTGCGAAATCATCTAAAGTAAATGGCTTTTCGCTGAAGATATCGTAATAAAAACCTTCTTCGATAACTGGACCAATTACCATTTTTGCTTGAGGGAACAATTGCTTAACAGCATGGCCCACCAAATGCGCGCAAGAGTGGCGAATAATTTCGACCCCTTCATCGTCTTTTGGCGTAATGATTTGCAGCGAAGCATCTTCAGTAATTAAATCGCTAGCGTCTACAAGCTTGCCGTTTACTTTTCCGGCAACTGTATTTTTTGCAAGACCAGGACCGATGCTTTGAGCAACTTCCATCACAGATACGGCTTGATCAAATTCTTTTTGATCGCCATTTGGCAAAGTGATAATTGGCATATAAAAAATCCTTAAGGAGTGATGCCCCGTACAATGGAGCATGTCACCGCGAGATTATGATCGAGGCGAACCTCAAAAGATAAAAACGGTGGATAAATAAAAATCGCCTAGAATTTTACACGCCTGCCCCATTTTAATAAACCTTTCTTTACTTCTTTTGCAGCCCATCTGCTGCAAAAGCCTTTACAAGACTCTTAAAAATCTGAGCAGCGCACCTATTTAAAGCAGATTATGCTATTGAAACAAAAATATGCATGTACTTTGATAAATTGCTTGTTTTCCTTTTTATTTAAAAACTCCATACCCACTGAAATTTTCTGTAGGCCGGTATTATGAAAAAAATCCCTCTTCTTCCTTGGTCATCTTTAGAACCGTTAAAACCTGCTTATGCGCTGGCCGCCAATGTTGATTTAGTCATCGTGCGCTTGGCCGAAGACGATCCCGAACAAGTCGTAGTCATGTATGGCCGATGCCAGCACCGCGGCGCTTTAATGTCGGATGCGCAGATTCAAGGGGATAAAATTGTTTGCGGACTGCACGGCTCGCATTACATTTATAAAACAGGCATTAACCCGCGCTATATCAATAAAAACCTGCAAAAATTTAATGCATGGATTGAAGATGGCTATGTGTATGCAGATGAAGAAGAAATAGCAGCATGGGAAGTCAAAAATCCGCAGCAGTATAAGCGCGATCAATATCAAGGCTTATATGCAGACTCAGCCCCTGCGCCTGAAGAACCGCACAATAAATTCATTTTAGAACTGGCACGTAATGGCCTGAAAAAATTTGGGCATCATGGGCCGACTGCTGCTATGGGTGTGCCTTTTGATAAACTGCCAAAATGGGAAGACCTGCAGCTGGTTACAGCACAGCTCTGGAAAGTGCCGCTGCTTGATGATGCGCCTGTTGCAACAAAAGTCGTAATTGGTCCAAATGCCAAAAAGCCTTTAGTTTTAGATATTCCACTTTTTGTCTCTGATATGAGTTTTGGCGCACTGTCCCAAGAGGCCAAAGTGGCGTTAGCGCAAGGCGCTGAACTGTCAGGAACAGGCATCTGTTCAGGTGAAGGCGGCATGCTGGAGGATGAACAGGGTTCAAATTCACGTTATTTTTATGAATTGGCTTCTGGGCGTTTTGGTTACGATATTGAAAAAGTCAAACGCTGCCAAGCGTTCCACTTCAAAGGCGGTCAAGCCGCTAAAACAGGGACAGGCGGACATTTACCTGGGCACAAAGTGGTGGGCAAAATTGCGGAAGTACGTCATCTGCCTGAAGGCGAAGCCGCGATCTCACCTGCCACCTTCCCCGATTGGACAGAGCTGTCGCAGTATAAAGACTTTGCCAACTATATCCGTGAAGAAACTGGCGGCATCCCCATTGGCTTTAAACTGTCTGCGCAGCATATTGAAAAAGATATTGATGCAGCCCTCGCGATTGGCGTGGACTATATTATTTTAGATGGCCGCGGCGGCGGTACAGGCGCGGCCCCAACACTGTTCCGTGACAATATTTCTGTACCCACCATTCCAGCACTGGCCCGTGCGCGACGCCATTTAGACCGTTTAGGACGTTCAGACATCAGCTTAGTCATTACGGGCGGCTTACGTGTTCCAGCAGACTTCATCAAAGCACTTGCTTTAGGTGCAGACGCCATTGCCGTATCCAATTCTGCCATGCAGGCCATTGGCTGTTTGGGAATGCGCGCCTGCCAAACCAATGAGTGTTCTGTCGGCATCGCCACACAGCAAGATCATTTCCGCCGCCGTTTAGAAATTGATAAATCAGCGCAGCAATTGGCAAACTTCTTTAATGCGTCGGTTGAACTCATGCAAGTCATGGCGCGTGCATGCGGGCATGATCAACTCAGCAAGTTCTGCAAAGATGACCTCACCACATGGAAAAAAGACATGAGCGAGCTGACCGGCATTCATTACGGCGGTTTTTAAAATTCCAATTACGAAAAAACAGAGCGTAAAATTTTAGTTTTGCGCTCTTTCATATTTTGCGTGCCGCAGTTTCCTGCAAAAACACCTAAGATAAAATAAAGATAGGTTTGATACTCTACAAAAGCTATTTTTTGCTCTAAATTATTTATAAATGAAAAGCAAATTCCAGAACCAGAGGGTTCAATTTTGCGATTTCAAGTTATTTTTATTTATTATTTTTCAAATAATTACAATTTTAGAATAAATACTCGACTAAAGCATAAATGAAACTTAGCGCGAGACTAAATATTGTGTAGAAAATGAAAAAAATCAGACACGGAGTTTCTGAGATGGTTAGTGCATATGATGAGTTGCCGCGGACACCGGCCAATTTTGTTGCCTTGTCGCCGCTGCGCTATTTAGAACGCGCAGCTTATATCTACCCGCATCAGGATGCCATTATCCACGGTTCACGCCGCATCAGCTGGCGCCAGACCTATCAGCGCTGCTGTCAATTTGCCCATCAGTTGCAAAAGCTGGGCATTGCTAAAAATGATACTGTTTCTGTTCTATTGCCCAATATTCCAGCCATGATTGAAGCGCATTTTGCTGTGCCTATGGCTGGCGCTGTGCTGAATACGCTCAATACCCGCCTCGATGCCAAAACCATCGCCTTTATGCTGGAACATGCAGAAACCAAAGTGCTGCTGGTCGATCCAGAGTTTGCAGCGGTTGCGCAAGAAGCGCTGAGCATGGTGAAGCAGGAGATTCTGGTGATTGATGTCGCAGATGCCGAATATCAAGACAGCTCACCTGCGCCCATCGGCCAAATTGAATATGAAACATGGATTGCAGACGGTGATCCAGAGTTTGAATGGCATTTGCCGCAAGATGAATGGGATGCCATCAGCCTGAACTACACATCAGGCACAACAGGCAACCCTAAAGGCGTGGTCTACCACCACCGCGGCGCCTATATCAATGCGGCCAGCAACATCATTGCCTGCGGCATGACGCCTCGCGCAACCTACCTCTGGACCTTGCCGCTGTTCCATTGCAACGGCTGGTGCTTTGCCTGGACTATGGCAGCCAATGGCGGCACCAATGTTTGCCTGCGTAAAGTTGATCCAGAACTGATTTATCAGCTGATTGCCACCCACAAAGTTGATTACTTCTGCGGCGCGCCAATTGTACTGTCAATGCTGATCAATACACCTGAAGATAAGCAAGTTAAAATTGATCACCGCGTTGAGGTGATGGTTGCTGGCGCTGCGCCTCCTGCTGCCATTATTGAGGGCATGCGCAACATTGGCATTAATGTAACGCATGTTTATGGTCTAACAGAAACTTATGGCCCATCTGCGCTATGCGCATCACAAGCAGGCTGGTCAGACTTGTCCATTCAAGAGCAGGCGCAGCTGCACTCGCGTCAAGGTGTGCCATATCCGCTACAGGACGGCATGAAAGTACTTGACCCTGAAACCATGCAGCCTGTGCCTAAAGATGGTCAGACCATGGGCGAAATTATGTTCCGCGGCAACATCGTGATGAAAGGCTATTTAAAGAACCCAGAAGCCACGGCGGAAGCCTTTGCCGGCGGCTGGTTCCATACTGGAGATTTGGCCGTGTGCCAGCCAGACGGTTATGCCAAAATTACTGACCGCTCTAAAGATGTGATTATTTCTGGCGGGGAAAATATTTCTTCGCTAGAAGTAGAAGAAATTCTGTATCAGCACCCTGCAGTACTCACTGCAGCTGTGGTGGCTAAACCCGACCCGCGCTGGCAGGAAGTGCCGTGCGCCTTTATTGAGTTAAAAGCCGGCAAAAAAGCAACACCTGAAGAAATTATTGAATTCTGCAAACAGCACTTAGCGCGCTTTAAAGTGCCAAAAGATGTGGTGATTACTGAAATTCCTAAAACATCAACCGGCAAGCTGCAAAAGTTTGTGCTGCGTGACTGGGCGAAAGAGCGCGCCAATCGTGAGTCCAGCTAATTTAGCTGAATCTTTGGCAATAAAAAACGGCTCAAAGAGCCGTTTTTTTTATACAGAAAGCCTGCATCAATTATCAGAAATTAATGCCACTTGCTGCAGGTAGTTAAACATCTTCAACTTAGATGCACTCACCTCTTCTGCGGGCGCTTGATTTTTAAGATCACGGTGCACACGGAGATAATGCTGACGTAAAGTATGACGTTCAGTCGCATTATACGTTTTGGTAAACTCATTAATTGCAGGATCACCATCTTTAACAATACGCTCTACCCAGCGCTGTAGCTGAGCTGTTTTTTTTAGGCCTTGTTTCGGGGTCAGATATGACAAAATGACCGTTTCATTTTCATTGCGTAAAAGTTTACCAATACGTAAAAATTGACGGCGGCGCGCTTCATGTGAGCTAATTTGCTGTACATCAAGCAGCGCTTCAATTAAACGCTCTTCTACAGGCAAATTCTTAATTTGCTTCGCACTGAGCTCAGCCAGCTGTGAACCTAAAGCAGCCATACGCTGAACAGCTTTTTTCTGTTCGGTTTTACTTGCACGTCCGTCTAAAGAATCAAAATCTTCATCAGTTAAACTCTTCGATCGACTTGCCACGATTAATCTGCCTCGTAAAATTTCGCTGCGAACAGTGCTTGAACTTCAGATAAAGCTTTTTCTTCATCTGCACCCTCAATCACTATTCTTAAAGTTGTGCCTTTGCCTGCACCAAGCATCAGCAAGGACATAATATTTTTTGCATCCACTAATTTATCACCTTTGCCAATCTGAATCGATGAGCGGAATTTTGTGGTGACTTCAATCAGTTTGCCAGACGCACGCGCATGTAAACCTAGTTTATTAATTACGTCAACAGTTGTGTCTATCATGACCAGTGCTTCATTTCTCTATGTAAGACCTGAATAGACCATTTTGCCTCAAGGGCTTTTTTTAGTCTATCCACAATATAAACAGAACGATGCTGCCCGCCGGTACAACCGATTGAGACCGTCATATAGTGACGGTGACCGGCTGAAAATGCAGGCAGCCATTTGTCTAAAAAGTGATAAATATCCGTAAACATTTCTTCAGTTTCTGGACTTTGTTCTAAAAATTTCTGCACTGGCTCATCCAAGCCCGAAAATCGTCTCAGCTCTAAATCCCAATGCGGATTAGGCAAATGCCGTACATCAAAAACATAATCGGCGTCTAAAGGGATGCCATGTTTGAAGCCAAAAGACTGCAAAATTAAAATCAGATTATCCGCTTGGCCCAGCTTGGTCAGCAAAACATGCTTTAAATCATGTACGCTTTTATCCGTGGTATCAATATGCACCGTAGAACGCATTTGAATCGGCAGCAATAATGATTTTTCTTCCTGAATGCATTCATTCAGACTTTTAAAGCGGCTGGACAAAGGATGCGGGCGGCGCGAGGCGCTAAATCTTGCAATCAGTTCCTGATCCTGTGTCGTCAAATAAATGATATCAACAGAACCATGGCGCTGCAGCGCATGAAAAACCTGATCAAACTCCTGCAGGTCAGCGCGTGTGCTGCGTACATCCACACCCAGCGCCAATAACTCAAGATTATTTTCTCTGTCCAGCTTTTCTACAATTTCCGGCAGCAGCGCCAACGGCAAATTATCAATACAGTAATAGCCAAGATCTTCGAGCACCTGCAATGCAGAGCTTTTACCAGAACCCGATTGGCCTGTAACAATTAAGATGCGTTTCATTGCATAACTGCCTTTTTATTGCATTATGACGCAGAGTATTTTACCTGCAGGTTATCAATCAGACGAGTAGCGCCAATTTTTGCTGCCACAAACAGAACTACATTTTCATTAAATTGTTCAATTTTTTGAAGTTCTGTTGTCCGTGCCTCTACATAGTCCACAACAAAGCCCGCAGCTGTCAATGCTGTTTTTATATCTGCTAACACTTCATTCAGTGCTTTGCCAGATTTCAGCGCTTGTTCTGCTTCTTTCAGCGTTTTGAAAATGGTTGGCGCAATGGCGCGGTTTTCCGCACTTAAATAGCCATTACGCGAACTTAAGGCCAAACCGTCTTCAGCACGGGTAATGGGCACGCCAATCACTTCCAGCGGCAGATTCAAATCGCGCACAAACTGACGGATCACCGCCAGCTGCTGATAGTCTTTTTCGCCAAAGAAAGCAAAATTCGGCTGCACAATATTGAACAGCTTAGTCACAACAACCGCCACACCGTCAAAATGCCCTAGGCGCTGCAGACCACACAGGTCATCAGTAATACCGCTCACAGTAATATTGGTCAGGCGCGGCTTTTTACCATACATTTGTTCAACGGTCGGCGCAAAAACAACGTCACAGCCCACTTCCGCCAATAGGCGCTGATCATGCTCCAAAGTACGCGGATAGTTGTCAAAATCTTCGTTTGGTCCAAATTGAATCGGGTTGACAAAAATGCTGACCACAACAATATCGCATAGCTTGCGCGCTTCACGCACAAGGTTTAAATGACCTTCATGCAAATTGCCCATTGTCGGCACAAAGCCTATAATTTTGCGCGCCGCCCGTGCCGGGTTTAAAGAAGCAGCTAAACCCTGAATCGTCGTTTCTGTTTTCATGTCTTAGAGCTCAATTTGGAAAGTGTGTTCAACAGCTGGGAATGAACCTTCATTGACCGCTGCATGGTAGGCTTTAAATGCATCTAAAATAGCCGTTGCACCTGACTGTTCAACCATAAAATTGCGCACAAACTTCGCAACATGGCCAAAGGTCAGTCCCAGCATGTCTTGCACCACCAGCACCTGTCCGTCAGTATCTGCGCCAGCGCCAATACCAATCACCGGTGTATTTGGGAACAATTCACTGATTTCTTTGCCGACTTGAGCAGGCACGCATTCCAATAATAGAACTGCTGCGCCTGCATCCACCACCGCCTTACAGTCCGCGATCAGCTGATCGGCCGCTGCACGGGTGCGCGCTTGAACTTTATAGCCGCCAAATACATGTACAGATTGCGGCGTTAACCCCAGATGCACACAAACAGGAATACCATTGCGTGTCAGCGTTGTTACCGTCTCACTTAACCAAGCGCCGCCTTCCAGCTTGACCATTTGCGCGCCAGCCTGCATCACAGTTTTCGAGTTTTGCAGCGCATCATTCAGCGTGGCGTAACTCATAAACGGCAGATCCGTCAAAATGAATGCATGGCTGTTGCCGCGGCGCACCGCAGCAGTATGGTAAGCCATATCCTCTACCGTTACAGGTAAAGTAGAATCGCGCCCTTGAATGCTCATGCCCAAAGAGTCGCCAATTAAAATCGTATCGATCTCAGCGGTTTCCATGGCCTTAGCCATGCTGGCGTCGTAGCAGGTCAGGCAGGAAAATTTACGGCCTTGCGCTTTAAATTTTTTTAAGTCACTTAGACTAATCATCTAGATGTTCCTCTTATGGCTCATGCAATAGCCACGTAAAGCTTAAATCTTTGCCCAATTTCCAGCATCCAGCACATCTAATGCCGGATGTTTCAGAATAGGCAAATCTTTTAATAATTGTCCTTTCAGCACCAATTCAGGGTCTAAATCCAATAAAGGAATCAGCACAAAATCACGCTCCAGCACCCCAATATGCGGTACGGTTAGGCGTTCATTCTGAATCTGCTCTTGTCCATAAATCAACAAATCTAAATCCAATGTACGCTCCCCCCAGCGGCGAAGGCGCACCCGTCCAGACTCTTGCTCAAAGCGCTGCAGTTCATCCAGCAAAGCCATGGGCGCCAACTCAGTCTTCAACTGCACCACAGCATTCAAATAATTCGGCTGATCTTGCGGTCCCATGGGCGGACTTTGATACAGTTTAGAGATTTTCACTGCACCTAAAGCAGCCAGTTTATGCACTGCCTCAGTCAAAATTTGCAATGAATCGCCTAAGTTACTGCCCAAGCCGATATAAGACACCGTGCTCATCGCGTTGGTCCAAACACTACTTGGCTTAAATCACGCTGCACGCGTTTACGTTTTAAAATTGGATGGTCTGCGCCAATTCCGCCTTCTGCTGCCGCAGATGCTGCTGGACGGCGATCTTCTGCAGATCTAGCTTTGCGGGAGCGGCGGCTGCGCGGCTCAGGCTCATTCACCAATGGCTCAATTTCAGCTTGCTGAACGGCAGCGTGGGCTTTGCTGTCTTCCGCAGGCGCTTGCGCTGCCTTGCGTCGGCTTTTCGCACGCTGGCGGTTATAGTCAGCAATTGCGCGCTCACGCTCATCTGCAGTCAGGGTTTGATAGTTTTCCCACCAAATGCCCATACCTTGCGTATTTTGATCACCTGATTTTTCACGCAGCAGCAAAAAGTCAAAACCTGCACGGAAACGCGCATGGCTAGATAATGCTTCAATTTGCTGCGGTTTCGGATTCAGCAGGCGAGTCTGCATTTCCCAAACTTCACGAATGAAGGTTTCAGCAAAACGCGGAATAATGGTTCGTGTCGCTTGGCGCTTCAGCACATCCAAACCTGCTTGCGCGCGCGCCTCTGCTGGCACAACACCTTTGCTGGCATAAAAATCACAGCGCTCTAAGAAAGGCTTCCATAACAAAACGGCATAAAAGAATGCTGGGTTGATGGTTTTGCCAATTGAAATCCGCTGATCGGTATTTTTTGCTGCACGTTCAATAAACGGCGTAATGTCAGGCGGAATATCTGCAAACAGCTGGCGCCAAATGCCGAATTCAATCAGCATCGGCATGACACGGTTCAAATGCCCCATCGTAAAGAGTTTTTGCGACTCGTCGTACAGACGGTGCGGGGACACATCACGCAGTAATTGAGTAATTTCAGGCGTAAAAATATCCAGAATTTTTTCATCAATGCTGAAATTCAGCTTGGCAGCAAACCGCAGTGTCCGCAGCATACGTACCGGATCTTCTTCAAAACGCAGCATCGGGTCGCCCAGCAGACGCAGTGTTTTATGCTGAATATCATCTACTGCATCGCAGAAATCCAAGACTTCATTTTTACGCGGCTGGTAATACAGCGCATTAATTGAAAAATCACGGCGGGCAAAATCCTGCTCAATGGTTCCCCAGTTATTGTCGCGCAGAATCATGCCTGCAGAAGAAGTTACAGCCTTTTTCGGCGGCGCGCGGAATGTCGCCACTTCAATGAGTTCACGGCCTGAGTAGACATGAGCCAGCTCAAAACGGCGGCCGATAATCCGGCAGCGACGCCCGAAAACTTCCTTCACCTGAGATGGGGTTGCATTGGTGACAGCATCGTAGTCCTTCGGATTTAGACCCAACATCAAGTCACGTACACCGCCGCCGACGATATAAGCTTCATAGCCTGCCTTGGTTAAGGCATCAATCACATCTAATATGGAAGAAGGTAATTGTGCGGCTGATAAACCGCATTTTGACGCGCGCAAAGTTTGCAAAAGACGCTGTCTCCTACGTCTGAACGTAAAATTCTTAAGATGACGCTAATCATATCTCTAACACAATCAAAGGGCAATTTGATTCTCCTGCTGTAAATTACCCTTACTGTCAGCCTTTTATATTTTTTTCACTATTTTCCACCTGCTCTATAAGCCTAAACGCTCTTTATTTTTAGCAAAAATAGCAGGACCAATTCCTTTAACCTCCTGAATTTCTTCAATGCTTTTAAATTTCCCATTTTTTGTGCGGTAAGCCACAATCGCTTCGGCTTTCTTTAGACCAATCCCGTTCAGCTGCTGAAACTGTTCAGCGCTGGCAGAATTTAATCTAATTTTTTGACTATTGGTTATTGAATTTCCGCTGAGTGCAGGTTTGCTCAAATAATGATTTTGAGATGCTGTGCCAGATTTTGCAGGCGTATTGGTTTTTTTGAGTGCTTGATCCTGCATCTGTTGCTCAGACTTCCATTGCTCATAATTGCTGCTGGAAGGTGATGCTGCATTGCTGAGGGTAATGCTGATGCCGAGTAAAGGCATCAGCAAAGTTAAAAGCTGAAATTTATTCATGCTGCTGTTTTTCATATAAAGCCTGCTGTTTAAAATATTGTTTTGCCTGATCCCAAAGCTGATCCATCTCAGCCAATGTCAGATCTTCTATATTTTTATTGTGGGTTTGCGCCTGCGTTTCAATGTAGGCAAAACGAGTGCGGAATTTGTGGACAGTACCCAATAATGCCATTTCACTCGAGATGCTGAGTTTACGGCCAATATTCACCAGTGAAAATAAGCAATCACCAAACTCTTCCATAATTTCGTCGGAATTTTGATCTTTAAGCGCCTGTTTAAATTCAGCAAGCTCTTCTTCTAATTTGCCATAGGCATCTTCGGCTGTGACAAAATCAAAGCCAATTTTAGCGGCATTTTTTTGAACGCCTTCCGCCTGCTGCAAGGCCGGCCCATGCTTGACTTGATCCAAGCGCGATTGCGGCTTACCGGCTTTTTCTTGACGTTTAATCTCTTGCCAAAGCTCAGCAACATCCTCAGCGTTCAACTGGCTGAATTTTTCTGATTCAAACACATGCGGGTGACGGCGCACCAATTTATCTGAAATAGCCTGCACCACATCCTGAAAACCAAAAGCCCCCTGCTCACTGTACATTTGCGACTGGAACACCACCTGCAGCAATAAATCCCCCAATTCATCACGTACATCTTCAGCCTTGCCAGCACGCACTGCAGCCTCCACTTCATAGGCCTCTTCTATCGCATAACGGGTTAAAGACTCTGGCGTTTGCTGCTGATCCCAAGGGCATTTCTCACGTAATTCACGCATGATGTTCAACAGCTGTTCCATGATATACCTCTATCATTTAAATTAAGTTTTTTTAAGGCCTGCGTCTTTTTTAGGCATCAGAATTTGCTATGCTCTGAATAACAACAAGGAAGAAAAACGCAGGGAGAAGAATAACATGCCGAGTATCTTGATTAGCGGCGCAAGCCAAGGCATTGGCGCAGCGGCAGCCAAATTATTTTACAGCCAAGGCTATAAAGTTGGCATTTATGACATTAACACCGCACAGGCAGAGCAGCTGGCGCAGCAGCTTGGGCCGAATGCCAAAGCAGGTTTGCTGGATGTCGCCAATATTCAGCATTGGCACACAGCCTTAGAAGAGTTTTTCCATTGGGCTGGGGGATTAAACATCTTAGTGAATAATGCTGGGATTTTATATTCAGGCGCTTTTGAACATACCGACATTGCCGCACATCACCGCACCATCGATATTAATGTTAAAGGCGTGATTAATGGTTGCCATGCTGCATTGCCCTATTTAAAACAAGCCTCTTTTGCCCGCGTAATAAATTTGTCTTCAGCTTCTGCAATCTACGGTCAGGCAGACTTAGCCACGTATTCCGCGAGTAAATTTGCGGTACGCGGCTTAACGGAAAGTTTAGATATTGAATGGCAAAAGCACGGCATACGTGTGCTGGATGTTATGCCGCTATTTGTGCAAACTGCCATGGTCAAAGATATGGATGCTGAAAGCATCCGTAAAATGGGCGTAAATTTGACTCCTGAAGATGTTGCACAGCAAATTTTCAGTTTAGCGACACTGAAAGCGAATGCATTTACACCAACACACCGTCCAGTTGGTCTTAAAACCAAATTTTTATTTGGCTTATCCAATATTAGCCCGCAATTTATCAACAGATTAAGTAATTTGTGGATTGCGAAGAAGTAAATTTTAGATGTATATACGGATAACGTTAGCCATAAAAAACCCGCCATAAAGCGGGTTTTTTAAGAAGAAAAAATTAACGTTTAAATTTTTTCTCAGCCTTTTTAAATTTCTGAACATAACGGCGCTTACGTGCTGCTGTACGCTCATCAATCTGTGACTTACGGCCTTCAAATGGGTTTTCCGAAGTTTTAAACTCAATACGAACTGGGGTACCTTCAAGCTTATACACGCGACGGAATACGTTTTCTAAATAACGGCGATAATCCGCAGGTGTTTTATCCACCTTGTTACCATGAATAACAATCGTAGGCGGGTTTTGACCGCCAATATGCGCATAGCGCATTTTAATACGGCGACCTTGCACCATACCAGGCTGATGCGCTTCAGTTGCATCCTGCAAAATTTGGGTAATTTTAGCAGGCGATACTTTCAAACGCGAAGAATCATAAGCACGATGAATTGAAGGATAAAGATCACCTACACCCGTACCATGAAGTGCAGAAATTAAATGCACTTTTGCCCATGGAATAAAGTCAAAACGGCGTTCCACATCCAATTTACATTGCTTACGGTCATATTCGGACATATTGTCCCACTTATTCACCGCAATCACCATTGCACGGCCAGCATCAAGTGCATAACCGATTAAATGTAAATCTTGCTCTACAATACCCTCACGCGCATCGACAACCACAACAATGACGTTGGCATCTTTAATCGCTTGTAAAGTTTTAACAATTGAGAATTTCTCAATCATTTCATCAACTTTACCTTTACGGCGCACACCAGCTGTATCAATTAATGTGTACTTGCGGCCTTCACGCTCATAGGGAATATAAATTGAGTCACGCGTTGTACCCGGTTCATCAAACGCAACCACACGCTCTTCACCCAATAAACGGTTGACCAGTGTCGACTTGCCCACGTTTGGACGGCCGATAATCGCTAGACGTAAACCTGTGTCTTCATCACGCGCTTCAGAATCTTCATCATCAGGAACTTCAGAAAGTACATCTTCCAGCATTTGCTGTACACCGCGGCCATGGCTGGCAGCCACTTGCATCGGTTCGCCCATGCCCAACTTGTAAAACTCTACAAGTGCAGCTTCAGCATGTACACCATCCACTTTGTTTGCCACAAGATAAACTTTTTTACCTAGCGTCCGCAGTTCACGGGCAATTTGTTCATCAGAAGCCAATAAGCCGGCACGCGCATCAACAACAAAAATAATGATGTCAGCTTCATTGATGGCAGTTTTTGACTGTTCAGCCATGTACGAGTCAATACCGCCTTCATTTTCACCAATACCGCCGGTATCGACAACAATGAAAGATTTATTTTGATACTTTGCATCACCGTATTTACGGTCACGCGTCAGACCTGCAAAGTCTGCTACAAGGGCATCACGGCTCTTAGTGATCTGGTTAAACAACGTTGATTTTCCGACGTTCGGACGACCAATGAGCGCAATTACGGGTTTCATAGATTAACCTATATTCAAGATCAGCCAGTTTGGTCTGGTCTGAACAATCAGAAACAATGGAAGAATAGGAATTAAGCCAAGGGCTTAAATAAAAACACGGGGCATTGACTGTTCAATCCCCCGCGTTAAAAAATACGGTGCGCTTATATTAACATAAGCTGCAAAAATTAACGATTCTGCCAAACACTCATCGCACCTTTACGTGTTGCAACGTAAAGCTGATTATCAATCACGCGCAGTGTACGCACTTCACCGCTGGTTTTAGAACGGCCGATAATCTCGCCTGTGCTTGGATCAAGCAAGTGCAATACGCCGTCTAAATCACCTACCACCAAATCATTGCCCAGCATGACTGGATTGCTCAACTGGCGGTTCAGCAGCTGATCATTTTCCCACAGTTTATTGCCCGTGGTAATTTCATAAGCCGTAATTTTTCCATCAGTTTGTGCAACAAAAACGCCATTGCCTTTTACTTCAGGCCGCTGAATGCTGCTGGCATCTTCGCTCCACACCACTTGCTGTGAAGCCAAATCCAGTACAGTCACTTGACCTTGATAGCTTGTCGTCACCACAAACTGGCCAGCAACAACAGGCTCGCCATCGATATCAATCAAACGCTGAATATCTGAGCGGCCTTCAGACACCGCTACTCGGCGCTGCATTTTTGGAATGCCACTGATTGCATCAATGGCATAAATATAAGCATTGGCAGATGCGATTAAGACATTGCGCGCATCTAAAGCCACGGGTGCTGCCTGACCACGCAAGCTGAACTGAACATTTGGCAGGTTATACGTCCATGCCTGTTTGCCTGTTTCAACTTCGTGCGCAAAAACAGTCCCGTCATTCGATACAGTAATCACACGGCCTGCATGTATTAATGACGGCGCAAGAATAGCGCCAGACAGCTGTGCCGTCCATTTGGTTTCGCCAGTCGCCTGATCGAGCGCGAACAGCTGGCCTTTTTGATTGCCAACAACCACTAAGCCGTCTTTTGCTTCAACACCGGAGCTTAAGCCCAGTTTTGAAATATTCTTTTGCCAAAGGCGCTGCTTACCTTGATAAGCTTCAACTTCACCCTTGGGATTAATGGCAAAAATCACGCCATTGTCTGCATCTAAACGCAAGCGAAGCGGATCTGCCTCATCTGTAGAAGCCACACTTTGAGAAAATACCGGAACCAATGATTTTGCCTGCGTGAGCTTTGGCAATGGATTTGGTTTTGCCTCTTCAACTTTGCCTTTACTGGCACAGCCTGAAAGCGCAAGCGTTAAAACCGTCAGTGCACACGCAATTTTGTATTTTCTATTCATTCAGTTTCTTCCACTTGAGTCTCTAAAATCGGGCGTTCGATTTCAGGATCATCGACTAAAACGCCTACACTTTCGAGTTTAATTTGTAAAATTTGACGTTCTTCTTTACGTTCAACTAATGCATCCCATGCACTTTGATATACTTTTTTTGCATTTTCAATATCATTTTTAGCAACATAAATATCGCCTCGCGCTTCATCTGCAGTCGCTTTAAATGCTGGATCTTTCACAGCTTCTAATGTTTTCAGCGCCACATCATATTTTTTTTGCGCCAGCTGCGCATAAGCTAGACGCAGCTTCACAATCTGCATCAAGCCTTCATCACTGATTTTAACATTTTCAACTTTCTGCAGCGCTTTTTCCGCACTCGCGTAATCAGCCTTATCATAGGCCAATTTCGCCATGACCAACTGCGCTTGTACTGCTTGCGGTGAATCAGCAGATTCTTTCATGATGCTGTCTGCAGACGTCGACAGCTGGGCAAATGCATCACCTTGCGCTGATTTTGCACTGTCCATCAGCTGCTGTACTTTAGCGGTCTCAGTTTGAGAAGCAGCTAAATTTTTCTTTTGCCAATATTCCCATCCGAAAAAGGCAATCAACGCAATTAAAATCCCGCTCACAATGGCAGAGCCATATTTTTTGCTGAAAGATTTTAAATTATCAAGTTGTTCATCATCACTTAATGCGTTCATTTGACGACCCTTTTCCTTATGTTTTATGGCTTATTTTGAAGAAAGTTTTTCAATGATAAATGGCACAAAGCCATCTACTGCAACTTCAGCTTGTTCTGCTGTCGCCAGCTCTTTAACCAGCACTTGCTGCGCCTCCTGCTCCCGCTCACCGAAAATCACCGCATAGTAAGCGCCAGACTGATCGGCTTTTTTCATTTGCGATTTCATGGAGCCTTGCGAACCGACTTTTAAACGGATTGCACTGTTTGCAGCTTCCAGCTGATCACGGATCTGTTCTGCCAGCACCAAAGCTTTACCTTGTACCGACGGATCTGACACCAAGAATATTTCGCAGTCACGCACTGGCGTATTGTCTTCGACTTGCTCAAGAAGCAAAAGCAAACGCTCCATGCCCATTGCAAATCCAACAGCAGGTACAGTTTGATCAGGCTTGCCTTTCAGCTGACCCACCAATCCGTCATAACGGCCGCCAGCACACACTGTGCCTTGTGAGCCCAGCAATGTTGTGGTCCATTCAAATACTGTTTTATTGTAATAATCCAAACCGCGAACCAATTTTTGATTAATTACAAATTTCACGCCAGCATCGCTTAAATACTGCTGCAGTTGTGCAAAATGATTCATGGTATCTTCACCCATGAAATCATGCAGTTTCGGCGCATTTTCCAAAATTTGCTGTGTTTTGGCATCTTTCGAGTCCAAAATACGCAAAGGGTTGGTCGTTAAACGGCGCTGAGAATCTTCATCCAAATCTGCTTTGTGTGATTCTAAAAACTCAACCAAAGCTGCACGGTAAGCTGCGCGCTCATCTGATTCACCTAAAGTATTCAGCTCCAGCTGCACTTTATCCGCAACACCCATGCGCTTCCATAAACGCGCAGTCATCAAAATCAGTTCTGCATCTTGATCTGGTGTTGAAACGCCAAAAGTTTCTACACCAAACTGGTGGAATTGGCGGTAACGGCCTTTTTGCGGCTTTTCATAGCGGAACATTGGACCCACATACCACACACGCGGCGCAGCGCCGCGCAGTAAATTATGTTCCAGCATTGCGCGTACACAGCCAGCTGTGCCTTCCGGACGCAAAGTCAAAGATTCAGGCGGGTTGCCTTTATCTAAGAAGGTATACATTTCTTTTTCAACGATATCCGTTGCATCGCCAATAGAACGCTTAAACAGATTGGTCTGTTCAACAATCGGCAGGCGGATTTGCTGATAGCCATAGGCATCCATTAAAGATGCTAAATGCTGCTCAAGACGTCTCCACGCAGGTGTTTGCGTTGGAAGGATATCGTTAAAACCTTTAATTGCGACAATTGAACTCATGATTTACTGCGTATAATTTCTTTAGATTTTGCTTCTTCAAGCGCCTTAACACGTTGACGAACCATTGTTTCGATTTCATCAACCAACTGATTTGTGTCAATTAAATGACTTTTCTCGCCATTACGATACACGAGTGAACGCGGACTTGCACCTACCACACCGATATCTGCCTCTTTGGCTTCACCGGGGCCATTCACTTTACAGCCAATCACAGAGACATCCATTGGCGTACGCACGTCTTCCAAACGCTCTTCCAGCGTCTGCATCACTTTAATGACGTTAAACTCTTGACGCGAACAGCTTGGACAGGCAATAAAGTTAATGCCATTCGAACGCAGGCCCAATGATTTTAAGATATCAAAACCGATTTTAATCTCTTCTTCAGGCTCAGCCGCCAGCGAAATACGCATGGTGTCGCCAATACCTTCCATCAGCAGTCCGCCCAGCGCGATCGCCGATTTCACTGAACCTGTACGGTAAACACCCGCTTCAGTCACACCTAAATGCAATGGATTGTCAATTTGCTTAGACAGCAGACGGTACGCATCCATGGTTAAAAATACATTAGACGCTTTGACTGAAACTTTAAATTCGTGGAAATCCAAACGGTCTAAAATATCAATATGGCGCAGTGCAGATTCAAGCAAAGCTTGGCCTGTCGGCTCGCCATATTTCTTTTGAATATCTTTTTCCAATGAACCTGCATTCACACCAATACGCATTGAAATATCATTATGGCGCGCGGCAGCAACCACTTCGCGGATTTTTGCTTCCGAACCGATATTGCCTGGGTTAATGCGCAGGCAGTCTGCGCCTAAATCGGCAACACGCAGCGCAATTTTATAATCAAAATGAATATCGGCAACCAACGGCACCTGCGAGCGTTTACGGATTTCGCCAAACGCTTCTGCAGCTTCCATGCTCGGCACAGAAACACGCATGATGTCTGCACCGACATCAACACAGCGCTGAATTTGCGCTACAGTTGCATCGACGTCGCAAGTTTCCGTATTGGTCATGCTTTGGATGCTGATTGGCGCATCTCCGCCCACATACACCGAACCTACACGGATTTTTCGGGTTGGACGGCGTTGAATTGGATTTACAAACATGATTTCACTCTCCCCCTAACCATTAGCGCGATAAACGGAAATCAGCTTTGCCGTTTACGGTATATGGCGACAATGAAATACTTTCATTATTTAAGCTTAATGACACCGCTTCAGCATCATCTAAACGGATTTGAAATGGCGCTTCGCCATTTAAATTTAAAACAGAAGCTTGACGGCCTGTTGCCAATACCTTGCCCGTAGAATCGACAATATGGACTGAGGTCGGACGGTTAAAAGTCAAACTCAGCTGATCACCTGAAACTGCCGCCGCGCCATCTACATTAAGAACCTGCACTTCTGACGTTTCCGGCTCTGAGACATTTTCAGCATCTTTACTGCCTGACATGCCTTGAATAAAAGATACAAGACCCGCCAATATTGCAAGAATCACAATGGCTAAAAGACCGCGTTTGAGCCATTTACGGTTGCGGTCGCGGTTTGAGCCTGGGAGCTTGCCCATGATTTTAATCGGAGAATTATTCAAGGCATGATTGGGCATCAAGCCAGTATCATTGGCATAGATATCATCAAAACGCTGAATAATACTGGTGGCATCCACTTTCAAATATTTGGCATAGGTGCGGTAATACCCTTTAATAAAGGTCGCTTCCGGCAATGATTTATAATCGTCCTGCTCAAGCGCTGTCAGTGTTTTCACTGGAATGTTCAGCTCTGCGACCACTTGATTCAAATCAAGTTTTTGCGCAATACGGATCTGACGCAAGTACTCACCTGGACGCTGTACATTTCCTAATGCATTTGGAGCTGTGCTCGAAGCATTTGATTGCGGTGAATTAGGATTTACTTCCATACGGCCTCAGTACTGTACTGTAATTGCAAATAACGCTGGTATTCAGGACTCTCTGGATATAAAGCACGAAGCTGATTGATCAGTTCCTGCATTCCCAGTTTGTCGCTATTCGCACGTGCAGTGCGGATACCAATCCAAAGCGCTCGAGCACTCTGGTTCTGCTGACCCACTGCACGAACGAACTGTTCATACATTTGTGTCGCGGCAGCAGTTTGCTGATTCAAATAAAAGATTTCCGCCAACTCTAACATTGAAACATATGAACCGCGATTGGCTTGCAAAGCCTGTTTGAATGTTTTTTCAGCATTCGCAACATCGCCCAGTTTCAAGTAAATTCGGCCTGCATTTTCAAACGAACGAGCGCGCTGATCATAGCCCAGCGTAGCGCCAGCGATCAGTAAATGCTCGAGCGCTTCATTATAGCGTCCAACTTGATACAAATACGTACCATAGTTGTTACGCGCCTGCGCATTTTTCGGATCCAGCGAGATTGCGCGGCGGAAATAGCCTTCCGCTTTATCCATATTCAGCTGGCTGCCTTCCTGCTGAAGCAGGACGCCCATCATCATATTGGCTTGCGCATCACGCGGATTATTTTCTAAAGACTGATCCAATGCACGCTTAGCGGCATCCAAATCACCTGCTTTAATATATTCAACAGCCAATTGAGTACGTACTTTGGCGGCTTTTTCCGGGTCTTTTTTCCCCAGAGTTTGAGGCGTTTGACATGCTGTCAACGCAGCTGCTGTCAAACATAAAGATGTTATGAACGCAAATTTGTACGCGAAGGTTCTCAATTGACGGCCTCTTTTTATCCTTGCGAGCGCAGAATCTCATTTTGCTGCGCCACTTTTTTCTTCCACTGTTCCGCACGGCGGGTACGGTCAGCAACTTGCCCCACAAGCTGTCCGCACGCAGCGTCAATATCATCGCCGCGTGTCTGACGAATCGTACACACAAAACCAGCATCAGACAAAGTTTTTTGGAAAGAAATAATCCGGTTACGGCTTGAACGGCCGTATGGCGCATGCGGGAATGGATTAAATGGAATTAAATTGATTTTGCTCGGCAGATTTTTCAGCAGCTTAATCATTTGCTGCGCATGTTCAGGATGATCATTCACACCATCCAGCATGACATATTCAATGGTCACATGCTTACGTGAACTTTCATTACCGTCTTTAGCGATATAACGCTGACACGCAGCGATCAGCTGCTCAAGCGGATATTTTTTATTGATTGGAACAAGTTCATTACGCAGCTCATCATTTGGCGCATGCAGTGAAATGGCCAAAGCCACATCAATATCTTTAACCATTTGGTCGATTTTAGGCACTACACCCGAAGTCGATAAGGTTACACGGCGTTTTGACATGCCATAAGCGAAATCATCCAGCATGGTGCGCATAGAGTTCAATACTGCATCATAGTTGAGCAATGGCTCACCCATACCCATCATGACCACATTGGTCACCGAGCGCTCACGCTCAAGAACAGGCACATCTTCCATGTATGAGTAGTTTGCCATCCACAGCTGGCCAATAATTTCCGCTTGGCTTAAATCGCGCTGGAAACCTTGTTTACCTGTCGAACAGAATGAACAGTCTAATGCACAGCCAACTTGTGAAGAAATACACAAAGTACGGCGTAAACCGCTGCGGTGTTCAGCAGGAATCAGCACTGTTTCAACCAGTGAACCTTCGCCTTCACCTACACGGAATACCCATTTACGGGTGCCGTCTTTAGAATAATTTTTATGCACCACTTCAGGCGCTTTAATTTCGCAAATTTTTTCCAGCTTTTCACGCAATTTGCCTGAAATATTGGTCATTTCAGCAAAATCTGTGACAAAGAACTGGTGAATCCATTTCATCACCTGTCCAGCGCGGAACTTCTTCTCGCCCATGTCTTCGAAGAATTTTTCCATTTGCGGACGCGACATGCCGAGTAAATTCACTTTCTCCACAGCTGTTTGCTGCGCAGGAGCGGATGGAGATTGCTGCTGTTCAGCCGAAACCGCAGAGACAGAGACTACTTCAGTACTCATGTGTAATTACCTAAACCATGTCTAAAGATGAAAGGAGAAGCTCAATAAACGAGCAAAGTTTTATTCAGGGAATAAAAAAACCAGATAAGCATGATAACACTTATCTGGTTTGAATACTTCGAATTAACGAGTACGCGGAGCAATCTCAGTTTGAGCGAAGAAGTAGTTAACTTCACGGTCAGCAGATGCTACAGAGTCAGAACCGTGAGCAGCGTTTTCGTCGATGCTTACAGCGAAGTCAGCGCGGATTGTGCCTGGAGCTGCTTCTTTAGGGTTAGTCGCGCCAAGAATGTCACGGTGAGCAAGAACTGCGTTTTCGCCTTCAAGAACTGAAACAACAACTGGACCAGAAGTCATGAATGCAACTAGGTCACCAAAGAAACCGCGTTCTTTGTGCTCAGCGTAGAAGCCTTCAGCTTCAGCTTGAGTCAAATGTTTCATTTTAGTTGCAACAATTTTAAGACCAGCTTTTTCAAAACGAGCAAAGATGTCGCCGATGTGGTTTTTAGCAACTGCGTCTGGTTTTACGATAGATAAAGTACGTTCGATAGCCATGGTAGGCTCCTTGAGTCAATTTGACAGAAAAATTTGGCGCATTATACCGAATAATGCGCTATTTTCTGCTTTTAAGATGTAAAAAAAATGCTTTTTTCGACACAGTGTCAGCTGGCTTCGTCAATCCAAGCCATTTGAATCGCTTCCAGCAATCCTTCTGTCGATTTTTCAGGATTGTCTGAAAAATTTGGCAGCGCGCACACCCAGGCATGCAAATCCGTAAAACGGATCCACTGTGGATCCACATCCGGATGCGCTTCATAAAGCTCAATAGCGATATCGATGGTATCTGTCCAGCGTAAACCCATAGGTTTTCCCAACATCGTTTAAATAATGCCGTACTTTAGCAAATTTCCGAAAACTGCGCGATTTTTACAGTTCAATTTTTACAACGAAACTTTTACAGCGTAATGTTTAATAATGGCGCAGACAATACAATCGCGCTGGCCACCGTACCGCCAATTAATGCGCCAACGGCAACATCGCTTGGATAATGCAGCCCCAGCACCATACGGGACAACGCCACCAGCACGGTGAACGGCAGCATCAAAACCAGTAGAATCGGCTGCACATAGCCCAGTACAGTTGTTGCCATGACCGCATGCAAAGTATGCCCGGATGGAAAACTGAAATGATCCAGCGGACGCTCGCCTAGGCGGATGACCTGATGCACTTGATAAGGCCGCGGGCGCACGGTTTTCTTTTTCAATACCTTATAAATACTGGTGCCCACTGAACCGCCGAGCAGCATATACAGCATTTGCAGTCCAAACATCAGCCCTTGCAAAACCCACACTGCTCCGAGCATGACATACCAAAACATGCCATCGCCTAAACGGCTGATGATTTTAAAGAAGTGAGTCACCCGCTCTGAACGGGAGAAGGTGTTGAGATAAATACAGCCTTTTAAATCGAGATCAAGCATTCTTATTTTTGCATTTTTAAATTTCATTGTTCTCTCCTCGAGTGCTGCCGCTTGGCTCAGGCCATTAAGTCACTGCCTGTGCTGCGTAGTACAGCGCCTGTTCGAATTGCTGAACGGGATATTGCCAGCCAACATCCTGAATATCTTCTCTTGCATTGTGCCCCATCTGCTTCAGCACCTGCCTTTCTGGCAGCTGCTGCATAAAGCGGATAAATGCAGGCGCATCACCCAGCTTAGACAGCCAGCCAGAACGCAAATGGCGCACATGCTGTTCGGCGCAGGCATAATCATAAGCCACTACAGGCAGACCGCTGGCCATTGCTTCCAGCACCACATTGCCAAATGTTTCAACTTGGCTGGCAAATACAAAAGCATCTGCGCTGGCATAAGCCTCTGAAAGCGAGATACCGCTTAGGCTGCCCATAAAAATCACATTGGATGAGTTCCCCAAACGCTGTAATTTTTCACGTTCTGGTCCATCACCCACAATCACCAATAGCGTTTTTTTCTCACTGCTTTTATGCATGGCCGCATAAGCGCTTACAATGAGATTGAGTTCTTTTTCAGGAGACAGGCGGCCCACATATAACAACACTCTCGTTTGCTCATCTGCCCCCCACTGCTGGCGCAATCCCTGAGATGCATGCTGCGGATGAAAACACTCTACATCCACACCGCGCCCAACCACAGCCATCGGGCAATGCACCCCTAAATCCTGCAAAGATTGTGCCGTATCCCGACTCGGAACACAGGTGAGTTGTGTATTATTGTGAAACCAGCGTAAATAATGCTGCACAGGTTTAATTAAAAAAGCTAAATCAAAAAAACGGCTGAAATCTTGAAAAGCAGAATGAAAGCCGCTGGAAACAGGGATATTTTTCACTTTCGCAGCCTGCAATGCGGCTAGACCCAGCGGCCCTTCCGTCACAATATGCACCACATCCGGCGCGAACTCATCGATCGCATTTGTGACTTTCATAAATTGCGGCCAGCCAAACTTTAAAGAAGGATAGCGAGGTATCGCCTGCGCCATCACCAAGCATTCTTTATTTGGAGAAAATTGGCTGCAGCGTGACTTTTGCTGCGGGCGGATCAGCAAAATTTTATGCCCCTGCTGCTGCAGCCCTTTGCATAACTGCAGCAAAGACAGCGCCACACCATTAATTTCTGGCGGCCAGGTTTCCGTCACCAGCGCTATTTTTAATTTTGGACGCACCAAATCGTTTAAGACACGATGTTCATTTTGAATGTTGTGTGCATTTTTATTCTTAATATAAAACTTAAAGTTTTCTGGAAAATTTTGTTGTTTTAAATGACCAAATACAGACGCCTGTTCCATATCTTACCTATCATTTGAGTTTTATCAGCAGTATAGAAAGCCTTTCTTTCATTTTGATGATAATTAGATGACAGTTCAAATACTGTTCACACCTCCAACAAAGCTTATCGTGTTCTATGCCGCAAAAAAAAAGCCGCCATTGGCAGTTTCCAATAAGCGGCTACTGATCACGAGGGCTTGATCAGAAAGAGGTTCCGGTTAAATTCTCCAATCCGCCAGCGATACAAACAGGCGGTTAAAAAAACAGGCTGATATACAGATCATCGGTGTAGTCTCCTGCTGGCGTCAGCGCATTCGGCCGCTCAAGCAGCTGCACTGTCACGATGTACTGATCTGAACCCAATGAGCTCATTGGCGCTCCCCAGCGGGATCCTGAACCGCCAGAAATATTCATTTGTGTCTGCAGGCGGCCCAAACGGCCATTGGTCAAATAGCTTCTACCCGAAACACCCTCCGCATTGCGTGTTCTAAACTGAATTGCATATTTCAAATCACAATTTACTTTAAATGACAGCGCTGAGCGTGTTTGCGACGTTGCATTCAACTGGAGCTGGCTGGTGGTCATTCGGTCAATTTGGCATTGCTGCGCATGGCCGCTGACCGCAATCAGTACACCAGCCACTCCCAATAAATAATTCATTTTCATCACGTACTCCTTATTTACAGACAATACGCATCGGCTGAGAACTTAAAGCTGCTTCTTTCGCGTCTTTTTCAGTAATATTCAAGTCAAATGAACACGTTGCGTTATCACCATAAAGAACTGACATCTTATGCGCTCCAACAGTCATGCCATACACCGTTACAGATGCATCAGAGGTAATTGGATAGATGTCGCCATTTGCCAAATGCAGCTCAGAACCAGGTTTAAAGTTTTCACCGTTTTCATTCTGCGGCTGCAAGGTCAGCATGAAGGTGTGGTGGATTGGAAAATCAACCACATAGCCGCGCTGATTGAGCGCTGTTAACGGCTTGGTGGATGCATCATATTTCTCTTCGATCGGCAGCTGATTTTCATCAAAACCAATATCATATTTAATATATGGAACAATATCGTGGACAAATGCATAGCCTTTTTTATTGGTTTTTTCGACATGATTCAGCGCACTCAGCACATCAATATCTGGATAATTGCCGACTTTAACCAACGCAAAAGCATTGTTAATTGATTTGGTGAAGTTCAGCTGGCCATTCAGAAATGCAATAGCGCCGCTATAGCCAATCGTCGAGTCGCTTGCATGCTCGTACTGATAGTGCTGCAGATTCAAGTCACCGACACGTGTTTTAGCAATCACGTTTAAACTGCCAATATTTTCACCCTGACGGCGGTTAGCGCCAATTGCATAATCCAGCCCTACTTGGCGCCCGCTGTCATGCACATACTGCAAACTGGCGTTGTTATTTTCAGTTGCATAATTCATGTACAGTTTATTTCGAGTATCAAAATTATAAGTAATACTTAAAATGCCGCCATTGTCTTTGATCTCACCAAACCGCTCAAAATAACTCAAACCAAAAGACAGGTTGTTTCCAATCATCCGGTTAAATCCGACATTGAAAATCTTGTCATTATTAAATGGACTGGCGCTGTTTTGATAATATTTCTGCTCTGCATAGCTCATGCTGACATTTTGAAAAAATGGCACTTCACTGAAAGAGACATAGGCAAAGTTTTCAAATTCAGGCACTGCATTATTCTGCAGGGGATCATCCCCAACATAACGGAAACCCTCTTCCGAATACTTAGAACTGATACCCAAAGATACCCAGCGAAATTCTTTGCTTAAGGACAGGCCATATAAAAATTTTGAACCCTCATCAGCATGTGAATTCAGAAGCAGCGTGTCTAAAACCACAAAATGCGGCAAACCTTGCGTCCATGTCAGGCCGACATTTTGCAGGTCCTTGGTATAAG
This sequence comes from Acinetobacter sp. ANC 3813, assembly GCF_002135435.1. Taxonomy (GTDB): domain Bacteria; phylum Pseudomonadota; class Gammaproteobacteria; order Pseudomonadales; family Moraxellaceae; genus Acinetobacter. Next base: position 65,366 of record NZ_NEGK01000005.1, read on the forward strand.
AGATATTGGTGCCTAGAGATGTGTTTTCACGCAACCCTTTGCGGTAATAAATATTGGCTAAAAAGTCACGGTAATCATCACTGGAAGTGTAATAGTTGTAGCGCAGCTTACCCAATGACAGGTTGTACTCGCTCAAGCCCTTACGCAGCAGTTTATTGTTCACGAGAATCGGCAAGGTTTTAATGCTTCGATTGCCCAGCACATCTTCAACAACCATTTGCGCGTTGCCCGTATAGTTAATCTGTGAACCCGTCTGCAGCACATAATCTCCAGGACTGACTTTCTGATTATAGATTTTCACTCCATTCATATAGAGTTCCACCGTGGACGGCAGCCGCGCAGTGCCTTGAATTTGCGGCGTGTTCCAATAAACAAATCCAGGCCTTTCTAAATAATTTGTACCCCAGTTTATGCCGGCAAAACGCAATGAGTTGAAAAAGGGGTTAGAAACTGTTGTCGCATCCCCTAAGGTTAATTTGGTTAATTTATCTGGAAAATCTATATCTAGACTGGTGCCTATGCGCACTGTCTTTTCTTCCGTTGCTTCACTGTTGTACAGCATGGAGTTTTTAAAGAACCAGTAATTTTTAAAGATTCCGAGATCGACCAGCCCGTTATATCCAGTCAGAAACTCCGAGTGATTATATTGCACTTCATAATTGATAAATCCACCAAAGTCAGCCTTTTCAGGGCGATCAAACGTATAGTCGCCTATACGGCTGACGGTAAAATAATGCCCAGGAATCGTCAGCTTGATCGACTGGCTCGCTTCATCAAAATCAGCTTTCATCTGATCATTCGTGACCAAACAAAAATCGCCTGCTCCATCCAATTTGATCAAGCTGGCCGCATCAACTCTGCGCTCTGTTAACAAAGCGCATTCAATATAATAATTTGCATCATGTTTAATCAGTGTTGCATCTACATTTTGATTTAAGTCATTGATCCACAAGTTGGCGATAATCTTTTCATCTGGTGGTGCATTTGCATAGACATTGACGACCAAGAAAAAATTCATCATGACTATTATTTTTCTATTTATAGTCATAGCGATTCTCCAAATATCAGTTAGATAATTTCATTTCAACCGCTTTCTTGGACTTATTCGTTTCGAGCATTACACTGTATTTTTCTGCATGATTGATATTGATGTCTTTTAAATCATAAATTAATTTATTTTTTGGCAAGGCATAGGCCATAGTTTCATTGCTGTAAATTACTTTTTTCTGCTCATTCAACAGCTTTAAGTTTGTCACTTGCACATGCGAATCTGCCAGATTATTGAGAACCAGCTTATTGTTCTGCACATCAAATTTAACCTTAAGATCATCTTGCTTGCCCACAAAAAGCGGCAAATTAAAATTCACCAGAAACTTTACCGCCAGCTGATTATTTACTGGCGTAATTTCATCAATAATGATCCGCCATGACTGTTCATTCGAACCATTCAGCGCTGCTGCAGCGGCCTGTGGAAAGCCGACGCGTATCGCCTGCTGCTTATTCGGCTGCAGAATAAAATTTTTAGGATTAATAATAATATTGCTGTCAGGCTCTAAAACATTTTCACCTTGACCGTTTTGCGTCCATTTAAAGACCTTGACTTCAAAGACACGTTTTTCCGTTTCATCCACTGATTCTAAAGTTAGTGTTGTAGATTTCAGCTTGTTTGGATTATCAATAAACAACTGAACCGGCGAGACTGAAACCCCTGCTGACGCCTTAATAGCTATCAATAGCGGAGTTATCATAAAAACCAATAATTTTTTTTTCATGATTGCGCCCTTTTATTATTTAATTATCTGGCTCATTGCGAACAACAAGCCAGATTGTTTATTTTTTTTAATTTAATTAAGCAGTTCCATCTGCAGCATTCGGTCTATCAATAGTAAACACGAATTTTATATGTATCGGTATAATCACCAGCTGCTGCAGTTGCAGACACTGGAAGTTTGGTGCGGGCAGTTACTGTGAAGTTATCCACTGACATGCCTGCATAATTATTGTTGCCCCAAGTTGGAGCTGCAGGGCCTGCACTGCCTGAAGTTTTAGCAGTCGCAATGACCGTATCAATCGTGCCGCCACTTGCATTTTTAACAAATGTGTTTGGATTGGTATTGGCGTTTGCTGTGCTCAAATTCAGAACATAGTGTGTATTCGTTGTTACACTGTAGCTTGAAGACACATTAGTGGCATCTGTTTTCAGCACTAAATCTTTAGGATCAGAAATGGTGCATTTTTTTGGCACGGTAAGTTTAATCGGAATATCTTTGCTGCAGCCCAGCTCAGTACAGCCTTGCCAGCGGTCATTGTCACCGCCTTTGGCTGAATCATCTGCAAAAGCGCTTGCTGAACATGCACCTAGTACTAGCGCTGCTAAAGCAGCCTGCGTCATTTTATTCATGATGGATTCTCCATAAAATTATTATCTAGCCACCACTTTATCGAATAGGATTGTTTAGTCTTTTATTTAGTTAAACTAATCAATTCACATTTCTCCCAAGGGCATAGCCATTGTTCAATAAATTTTAAGGAAAATAATTAATAGTCCACTTTTCACGAAACAAATGAACAGTCCAGTTTTTGTTGCCAATTCATAAATAAAATGCCAATTTATTAACATCTTGAAGCATAACTTCACAATAATAACAATAACAGCGGCTAAATTTAAAAAACCTTTTCCGCCCTATTTACAAAGATTCTAAATTTATAAATGAGGATTTTCATTCAATAGCCGATCTAAACTAAATTACATTTAATTACATTAAAAATTCAGATTTGTTCAATTTTTTCTTTTTAAGTTTTTATTTTAGTTGAAAGTTACACCATTATTTCCAATAAAAACAATTACTCAAATCATTTTGATAAATTTATTGAATACTACTATCCCCAAAAAAGGATTGCGCTTATGCAGAACAGTTACAATCAACGATTAAATTTTACACACTTCGTCACAATAAAATAAAAGATAAAGAACAAATTCAAGAATTGATAAAAATCAGCTATGAATAACTCAAAAAACTAAAACCTTAAAAGGAGTTGAAAATTACCATATTTATTCATTATTTTTTATAATTAAAATCTCACCAAACTTTTAGTTTTTATTAAAGCCAACAAATAAAGCGCTAAATATTTTTATGGACTAGATCTGAACGTTTCATTTTTTGAATAAAAAAAAGCAGACATAAAGATCTGCTTTTCTGCGAAGCTTGCCATCACACCATAACGCACAAACTATTGTGAAATACGGTTCAATAATCCATTGGTCACTTGATAGAGCTGTCCATTGCCAAAATCAATTTGCTGCTTGTCACTATGCAAGGCAGGAAATCCAGTAATATTTTCCAGCCGTGAAGAGCGTTGAAACAGTTTGGTTTTAGGGTTGTACATCCAATAAATAAAGCGCTTATCTTCAATTTTACGGTTCTCAGATGTATCTGCGAGCACAACATCGTAATAACCGTCAAAATTAATATCCAAGAAGCCGATACTGCCGGCAAAAGCGGTAAAATCCGTTAAACTCTGCAATAAGCTATTGTTTGTTTTATTCACAATATCCAGCCGCTTTAGCGCTTTTCCATAAGGCTGATCAGCCCCTTCCGAACCATAAAATTTAAAAATAATGACAGGTTTATCAGCGGCTTTAAATGCTGGCTCAAATGAAATAGCAGCATGCTCTTTAGGGTCAGAGGAACTCAATTCCGCCGCCATCAGACCTGTATTTGCATCCAATTTACCGCTGAACTCATACTTCGCAACAGCCTCATCCATACTGTCCACACTGACAGATTTAAGATGTATAAAATCTCCTTTTTGACTCCCCTTAAAAGCAATACTTTTATTTTCAGCTGCATCTGTCAGCACTCCATGCGGATTCCAAATACCCGCATACAGATCCAAAAAATAGCGCCCATCAGTTGAGCGCAGCATACGCTGCATAGACACGCGCACATTGCCTATAGACTTCAGCTGCGAACCCTCTACTGGCACAGCTGGGCTTTCAGCAAAGCTCATGCTTGAAGCAAGAAATGCGGCAATACAAAGAAGAATTTTTTTATTCATTGCTTAACTGCGCTTAATTATAAATATGAATAGCAGATAATGTATCACAACATATTTACAGCAGAATCACTGGCTATTTAGGAGTTTTGCAGCAATGGTTGTGATTTTAGAAACTGTTGAGCAACACACCTAGCCTTAACTCACCTCAGGTTGAGACTGCACGCACGATTCGATAACGCAACAAAAGCTAAAGCATAAAATGAACGCATTTCAATTCAGAATAAATATTTATCAATCCGTTATTTTTTGCTGGGCATTTCATACGCTTAAATTCAATCAATAAAAATATTGCTGTGAATGAAAGATGAAAGCAACCCTTTGAAGGAAATGTAAAGAGGAAAAAACTACATTGATTACAACTGAAGGCAACTCGCAATAGATATAAGAAAAACTAAAACTTAGTTTTTCTCTTTATCTACAATCTTGTTTGCTTGAATCCAAGGTATGAGCAAGCTCAGAACACTGTTCTGAGTGAAGCGCAAGAAATGAAAGCACTGCTTTTTTCATTTTTGAGGCACGAAGTTCAACTTGCATATCACACTCACATTAGTCTGTTTTTTATAAGTCCTAAAAAAGCCCCTGTTACAAACAAGGGCTTTTAGACTTAGAAATTAGAAATTAGAAATTAGAAATTAGAAATTAGAAATTAGAAATTAGAAATTAGAAATTAGAAATTAGAAATTAGAAATTAGAAATTAGAAATTAGAAATTAGAAATTAGAAATTAGAAATTAGAAATTAGAAATTAGAAATTAGAAATTAGAAATTAGAAATTAGAAATTAGAAATTAGAAATTAGAAATTAGAAATTAGAAATTAGAAATTAGAAATTAGAAATTAGTTCTTTTCTTTATCAACGATTTTGTTCGCTTGAATCCAAGGTATGAGCAAACTCAGAACACTGTTCTGAGTGAAGCGCAAGGAATGAAAGCACTGCTTTTTTTCATTCTTCAGGCACGAAGTTCAACTTGCAGATCACACTCACATTAGTCTGTTTTTTATAAGTCATAAAAAAGCCCCTGTTACAAACAAGAGCTTTTAAACTTAGAAATTAGAACTTAGTTCTTTTCTTTATCAACGATTTTGTTCGCTTGAATCCAAGGCATCATCGCACGAAGTTTGTTACCCGTCACTTCGATACCGTGAGCAGCATTTTGACGGCGGCGAGCAGTCATAGAAGGATAGTTCAAAGCACCTTCGCTGATGAACATTTTCGCATATTCGCCAGATTGAATGCGTTTAAGTGCATTACGCATTGCTTCACGAGATTGTTCGTTGATTACTTCAGTACCAGTAACATATTCGCCGTATTCAGCGTTGTTAGATACAGAGTAGTTCATGTCCGCAATACCGCCTTCGAACATTAAGTCAACGATCAATTTAAGTTCGTGCAGACATTCGAAGTAAGCCATTTCTGGAGCGTAGCCAGCTTCAACCAAAGTTTCGAAGCCCATTTTAACCAATTCAACAGCACCGCCACAAAGAACTGCTTGCTCACCAAATAGGTCAGTTTCAGTTTCTTCACGGAATGAAGTTTCGATGATACCTGTACGGCCGCCACCTACGCCAGAAGCATAAGAAAGCGCTACGTTACGCGCATTACCAGAAGCATCTTGGTGAATTGCGATAAGATCTGGAACACCTGAACCACGCTGGTATTCAGAACGTACTGTGTGACCAGGTGCTTTTGGAGCAACCATGATTACGTCTAAGTCAGCACGCGGCACAACTTGGTTGTAAAGAATAGAGAAACCATGAGCAAATGCTAAAGTAGCGCCTTGCTTGATGTTTGGCTCAATCTCGTCACGGTAAAGTTGAGATTGGAATTCATCTGGAGTTAAGATCATTACTACGTCAGCTTGCGCTACAGCAGCAGCAACTTCAGCAACTTTAAGACCAGAATTTTCAGCTTTCTTCCAAGAAGTAGAGTTCGCACGTAGACCTACAGTTACGTCAACGCCAGAATCTTTAAGGTTAAGCGCATGCGCGTGGCCTTGTGAACCGTAGCCAATAATCGCTACTTTTTTGCCTTGGATGATAGATAAGTCTGTGTCTTTATCGTAAAAAATTTGCATTGCTGTCTCCGCTTAAATGCTTTGTTTCTTTTCTGCTTCATCCTGTGCCTAATCATTTGAGCACATAATAAAGCCCTCTCCTTGCAGGAGAGGAGTATAGGGTTAAATCAGTTAGATTGTTAAAACTTTTTCGCCGCGCGCGATACCTGATACACCTGAACGCACAACTTCAAGGATGGTATTTTCAGCTAGAGCATCAATAAAGCCATCAATCTTCTCAGTCGTACCAGCGATCTGAATGGTATAAGTTGTTGGTGTAACATCAACAACCTGTGCACGGAAAATATCCGCTGTGCGTTTAATTTCAGCGCGCGCTGCGCCCAAAGCTTTCACTTTAATCAGCATCAGCTCACGCTCAATGTGCGCGCCTTCAGACAAGTCCACAACTTTTACAACTTCTACCAGCTTATTCAACTGCTTAGTAATTTGTTCAATTTTGTGGTCATCGCCATAAGTCGTCAGCGTAAGACGGGATAATGTCGGATCTTCAGTCGGCGCAACATTTAAAGTCTCAATGTTGTAATTGCGCTGAGAAAACAGGCCAACCAAACGGGAAAGCGCGCCAGCTTCGTTTTCTACGAGTACAGAGATAATGTGTCTCATTGTGTACGCTCCCCTTTGCCTAACCACATATCCTTCATTGACTGGCCAGCAATCAGCATTGGATATACATGCTCTGAACGGTCAACCATCACGTTAATAAATACGCATTTATCATTGATCGCCATGGCTTCAGCCAGCTTAGACTCAAGCTCATCCGCATGGTCAATTTGAATGCCAACGTGACCATACGCTTCCATCAGTTTTGCAAAGTCAGGCAATGACTCTACATAAGAGCTTGAATGACGGCCTTCGTAGTTCATATCCTGCCATTGTTTTACCATACCCAAAGCACGGTTGTTCAAACATAGGATTTTGACATTCAAGCCATACTGCTTACAGGTAGACAGCTCTTGAATACACATCTGGATTGAAGCTTCGCCCGTGATACATACCACTTGCTGATCTGGGAACGCAAGCTTGGCTGCCATCGCATAGGGCAAGCCCACACCCATCGTGCCTAGACCGCCTGAATTGATCCATTGGCGTGGACGCGTATATTTGTAGTACAGCGCGCCAAACATTTGATGCTGGCCTACGTCTGAAGTAATGATCGCTTGACTATTGGTAATTTTGTCTAAAGCGGCAACGACTTGCTGCGGCTTCATCGTACCGTCAGTTGTTTTCTCATACTTCAGGCCATGCACTTGACGCCATTCATCAATTTGTTTCCACCAATCCGCAATGATTTCTGGATTTGGCTTAGATACATTCAGCTGTTTCAACTGCGCCAGCATTTCCTGCAATACAGGTTCTACTGCGCCCACAATTGGAATGTGCGCCATGATGGTTTTCGAAATTGTCGCAGGGTCAATGTCAATATGAATGACTTTAGCATTTGGACAGAATTTCGCAGGGTTGTTGGTTACACGGTCATCAAAACGCGCGCCTATGCACAGAATCACATCTGCATTGTGCATCGTCATATTAGCTTCGTATGTACCATGCATGCCCAGCATACCGATAAATTGCGGATCATTGCCCGGGAACGCGCCTAGGCCCATCAACGTATTGGTTACTGGATAGCCCAGCAAATGCGCAAGTTCAGTCAATTGCTCAGAAGCATTGCCCTGAACAACACCGCCGCCTGAATAAATAACAGGACGCTTCGCATTAATCAGTTCATCAATCGCTTTGCGGATTTGACCTGAATGACCGCGGTGAGGCGGCTGGTAAGAGCGCATCTTCACTTTTTCAGGATATTCGTAAGCGAATTTTTCTGCAGGATTCGTCGCATCTTTCGGAATATCGACTACAACTGGACCTGGACGGCCTGAAGATGCGATATAGAATGCTTTTTTGATAATTGCAGGAATTTCACTGGCATGGCGCACTTGGAAGCTGTGTTTCACGATTGGACGTGAAATACCCACCATATCTGTTTCCTGGAACGCATCTTCACCAATTAAATGTGAAGCAACCTGACCGGACAGAATCACCATTGGGATTGAGTCCATATAAGCTGTTGCGATTGGAGTTACAGTATTGGTTGCGCCCGGGCCCGAAGTGACCAGCACCACACCCGTTTTACCTGTTACACGCGAATAAGCATCTGCCATATGGCCGGCAGCTTGTTCATGACGCACGAGGTAATGATTGATTCGTTCTTGTTGAAATAGCGCATCGTAAATATGCAGTACTGCGCCGCCTGGGTATCCAAATACATGCTCAACGCCTTCGTCCGCCAATGCGCGAACGAGCATTTCACCACCAGATAAAAGTTCCAACGTGATTCACCCTAATCTTTTTTTCACCGCCAAATGGGAGACATTTGGGGCAGTTCATTTGTTAACTGTATGCACTGTTATAGCACACATATTTCATAGTTTTCATGGCAATAGGAAAAATTTGCGATCCGACTGCTGTTTGAGCAATATGAGATCTAAAAGCCTGCTGGGATAAGCACACTTTATTCACTTTGTTCAGCTTCTCGGCTAGAGAAGTTGTCCATTGCATGACATGACACTTATTCGAAGGGTGATCGACTAAGGCATTTAAAACTAAAACAGCATTTTTGTTGTTTCGACTATTAAAGTCAAGTTTAAAAATTAGCTTTTTCCTGATTATTTACAGACCGTCTAATTTTTAGGCTTTGGATATTTTGCCCATTTGCGCTTTCACTTTGAACTTGCAGGAAAAACTCACTAAGGCATTAAATTATTTTATATATTAGATAAGTAAATTGAATCAATCCAAAGCCCCTGCGTCATCTCTCAAATATCCCGCCAAACCGGATTGACCTAAACACACCATCCGCCTGCTTAAAAATCCATCTGCAGCAATATTTTTTGAATTGGCCAGCGAATATTCCACTTATCTGCTGATGCATAAAAATAAATAGCGCCCATATAAAAAAAAGCGCAAAATTTTAGCTTAAGCAGTAAGACACTGTTATTTGCACAGTATCAAGGGAAATAATTCATCATGAAAATGCCTGCAGTTAGATTGGGAGCCATGATTTCGGCACTCGTATTTGGTTTGGGTACGCAGAGCAGCATGGCGCAAAATTTTTATAAATGGGTGGACGTCAAAGGCTCAACGCACTACACCGCAACACCGCCGCCAAACTCTGCCAAAAAGAAAGGTAAAGTGGAAACTTATGGCTGGAAAAACTCCTCTGCTGCGGCAAATGAGGCCAGCCCTGCCGCGCAAAGCGCTGCCAAAGAAGCTGAAAAAGCGGCTCAAGCTGCGGCTTCGCAAGAAAATAAACCTGCAAATATGCCTCAGGCCCCAGCTGCCGAATAATGTAAATAATCCATTCAAGAATGACTCATTTTTTATTCTTTGAATTTTAAAAGCCGAATTAAATAAAAGCACGGCGCAAAATTCACTTTTAGGTGTGTTTTGCGCTATGCTGTATCACAAATTTTTTTAACCGTTATTCCTAATTTACGTTTATGACTACTCACATTGACCCTGAATATCAAGCCAGCGCGATTGAACCTGCAGTCCAACAAGACTGGGAAACTCGCAAAGCCTTTAAAGTTGCTGACACTGTAGAAGGTCCGCGCCGCTACATCCTCTCGATGTTCCCTTACCCAAGCGGCAAGCTGCACATGGGTCATGTGCGTAACTATACCATTGGCGATGTGATCAGCCGTTTTCACCGTTTAAAAGGTGAAACTGTGATGCAGCCTATGGGTTGGGATGCTTTCGGCCTTCCTGCTGAAAACGCAGCGATTGCGCATCAAGTGGCTCCTGCAAAATGGACCTTTGAAAACATTGATTACATGCGTAATCAATTGAAAAAATTAGGTCTTTCAATTGACTGGGACCGTGAATTTGCGACCTGTACTCCTGAATATTACCGCTGGGAACAGTGGCTATTTGTTCAGCTGTACAAAAAAGGCCTGATCTACCGCAAGCTCTCTACAGTAAACTGGGATCCTGTGGATCAAACCGTATTAGCGAATGAACAGGTTGAAAACGGCCGCGGCTGGCGTTCGGGCGCATTGGTCGAAAAACGTGATATTCCAATGTACTACTTCCGCATTACTGATTATGCGCAAGAGTTGTTGGACGACTTAGAAACATTAAAAGATGGCTGGCCACAGCAAGTGTTGACCATGCAGCGCAACTGGATCGGCCGCTCACAAGGGATGGAAATTACTTTCCCTTCAGCAAATCCTGAAGTGTATGCAGATGGTTTAACTGTATTTACCACACGTGCCGACACATTAATGGGTGTGACTTATGTTGCTGTTGCTGCAGAACACCCAATGGCGTTAAAAGCAGCCGAAAATAATCCTGAACTGAAAGCATTTATTGAAGAATGCCGTATGGGTTCAGTTGCCGAAGCTGATCTTGCCACTGCAGAGAAAAAAGGCATGGCGACTGGCCTGTCTGTGAAGCATCCTGTCACTGGTGAAGAAGTTCCAGTCTGGATTGCAAACTACGTATTGATGTCATACGGTTCAGGTGCGGTGATGGCGGTTCCATCACACGATGAGCGTGACTTCGAGTTTGCCAATAAATATGGTTTAACCATCAAGCAAGTGATTGATGCCAAAGGCGCAGATGATGCAGACTTTGATGCAGCGCAATGGCAAGAATGGTACGGTTCGAAAGACGGTAAACTGGTGAATTCAGGTGAGTTTGACGGTTTGGATTTACAAGGGGCTTATGATGCTTTCCTTGCCAAATTAGAACCAACAGCATTGGCAAACTCTAAAGTTCAATTCCGTTTACGTGATTGGGGTGTTTCTCGTCAGCGTTACTGGGGCTGCCCTATTCCAATGATCAACTGTGATAAATGCGGTCAAGTACCGGTTCCAGAAGATCAGTTGCCAGTGGTATTGCCAACAGACGTTGTTCCAGATGGTTCAGGCAACCCGCTGAACAAGATGCCTGAATTCTATCAAACCACTTGCCCATGCTGCGGCGGCGACGCTCGCCGTGAAACAGATACGCTAGACACCTTCGTAGAATCTTCTTGGTACTATGCACGTTATGCATCTCCAGATTTCACTGGCGGTATGGTTCAACCTGAAGCGGGTCAAACTTGGCTTCCTGTAAACCAATATATTGGCGGTGTTGAACACGCAATTCTGCATTTACTTTATGCGCGTTTCTTCCACAAACTCATGCGTGATGAAGGCGTAGTACAAGGCAATGAACCATTCACCAACTTGTTAACACAAGGCATGGTGCTTGCGGATACCTATTACCGCGAATCTGAGTCTGGCAAGAAAACTTGGTTTAACCCTGCAGACATCGATTTAGAACGCGACGAAAAAGGCCGTATTCTTTCTGCAAAATACCAAGGTGATGGTCAGGAAGTGACTGTTGGCGGTCAAGAAAAAATGTCGAAATCGAAAAATAACGGTATCGACCCGCAAGCCATTATTGATCAATACGGCGCAGATACTGCACGTGTATTCATGATGTTCGCTGCACCGCCTGATCAATCACTTGAATGGTCAGATGCTGGTGTTGAAGGTTCGAACCGTTTCTTAAAACGTGTTTGGCGCCTTGCAACGGGCTTCCTTGAAAAAGGCAATGCCGCAGCAGCAATTGATACGTCTAAGCTTTCTACAGAAGCGCAAGACTTACGCCGCAAAACGCATGAAACCATCCAAAAAGTGGGTGATGACATTGAGCGCCGTCATGCATTCAACACAGCCATTGCCGCAATGATGGAATTGCTGAATGCCAATAACAAGTTTGAAGCAAAAGATGACAATGACGTAGCTGTAGCACGTGAATCAATCACTACATTGCTGACTTTACTTGCACCATTTGCGCCGCATTTAAGTCAAACTTTATTGGCTCAGTTCGGTATTGATTTAACTGCTGCGCTGTTCCCAGCGATTGATGAGTCTGCCCTTACACGCAACACACAAACCATTGTGGTGCAAGTAAACGGCAAACTGCGCGGCAAGCTGGAAGTCTCTGTAGATGCATCTAAAGATGACATTTTGGCGCAAGCGAAAGCATTGCCTGAAGTACAGCAATTCTTGACCGGTCCAACCAAGAAAGAAATTGTCGTGCCAAATAAATTAGTGAACTTGGTGGTTTAAGGCCTTTAAGCCTCCCTTTTATAAAGGGAGGTTTGGAGGGATTTTATTAAAAAATCTCCCCTAACCCCTCTTTAGTAAAGAGGGGAATTAAAAGGAATAAACAATTCCCAAACAAAGCCCGTTGCCAGTCAGCGGGCTTTGACTTTACAATCCCATGCATTGAACACAACAATATTATCTCAGGCGAGCGAAAGCCCAGAGAACATTTATCAGAGGATACCGCATGCATTTGGTTCAACGCGCTGCTGCAATCGTATTAACCTTGGGTCTAGGTGCAGGATTGACAGGCTGCGGCTTCCATTTAAAAGGCACTGTTCCAAATGTTGCGCCTGTGACTTATGCCAACATGAAACTGGCTTTGCCTAAAGATACTGAAGAACTTGAAGAAAAGCTGAATATTTATCTTGCTGCCGCTGGCGTAAAAGTCAATAACGAAGCCCAAGCCTATACCTTACGCATTTTAGATTATACGCCGCGACGTATGGAGCTGAACGGCAAACTGGTTGAAACCCTGTTGCGCTTAAACGTGACCTTCCGTATTGAAGATGCCCAAGGCAACCCTGTAACTGAACCGCGTACCGTTATGGCGACACGCACCTATCAATACGACGTTGCAACGGTAAACACCGATGATCAGGAACAAGTCTTCTTGAAAAAAGTGATCATTGATGATGTCGCGCAGCAGATTGCCCGCCAAATTTCATCGAACCGCCTGCCGCTGGCCATTCAGCGAACTGCAGCGCCTCAAACAGCAATTCCTGCATCTGAAGCGTCAACATCAGAAGCTGCTGAATAAACTGAATACATAAAATGAAGCTCGATTACCTGCAAGCATTAAAACGTGTAGATGAAGCCCGCGGCGCTTGGGTATTGCATGGACAAGAACCGTTATTGGAGCAGAATCTGGTCGATGCTTTCCGCGCCAGCTGGCAAAAGCAGGATATCGAGCGCCAGCGTTTTGACATCAGCAGTGTCAGCGAGTGGAAAACTGTATTTAACGCCTTAAACAGCTTATCGCTGTTTTCCAGCCAGCTGGCGATCGAAGTGCATGGCAACATCAAGCCGGATGCCAATGGATTAAAAGAGCTGAAAAACTATCTGCAGCACAATGAGCAGAATCTATTGCTGATTGTGATGCCCAAGCAGGACGCCAGCAGTCTAAAAACCGCCTTTTTTCAGGTGCTGGACGCCAATGGCGTGAATGTCGCCTTAACTGCGAACTATCCCAAAGACCGCCAGCAGATTTTGGCCGTCGAAGCGCAAAAGCTGGGCATTAAACTCGCCAATGACGCATGGCAATGGCTGGAACAGCATCATGAGCACAACCTCTTAGCTGCTAAAAACAGCTTGATGCGGGTCAGCGATACCTTTGCAGAAGTGGATGTCATCCAAATTGATCACCTGTATTCTTGCCTGCAGGATCAGTCGCGCTACACGACCTATGATATGAATGACGCCTTGCTGCAAGGCGATTTGGCGCAATCTGTTAAAATCTTCCAATACCTCATTGCCTCTGGCGAGCCTATGTCACTGATTCTTTGGAGCATCAGTAAAGAAATGCGCCTGCTGATGCAGCTGTTCGAACAGCCGCAAAATGCATTGCAATTAGGGATCTGGAAAAATAAAATTGGATTGTATCAGCAAGCCTTGCGCCGCTTAGACGCAAACAGCTTTTTGCTGTGGCCAGCCCTGCTGCTTCGAATAGATGCCGCCATTAAAGGCTTAGGCGATGAAAATCCAGAGCATTTGGTGATGCAGGCCATTGCCGGTCTATGCGGCAAGTCCCTTTTCCAAGCTTAAAGACACCCTTATTTGCATCTAAGCCCCTCTTAATAAAAATAATTATCATTTATTTTTGTATAAAAACTTCACGATTTATCCGCATTTAGAATTTATAATCAACAAATCCTATTCTTGATGCGCGACGATAATGCCAAAAATAAAACCAACGAAGATTCTCATTGCAGTAGTCTGCACGCTGGCGATTGCGCTGACTGCTTGGTATTTTTTTAAACCGAAGCAAGAACAGCCGCAATATATTACTGCTGAAGTTTCCCGCGGTGATTTAGAAAACTCTGTATTAGCCACAGGCGTGCTGGAAGCAACGAAAATGGTCAGCGTCGGCGCGCAGGTATCCGGTCAGGTCAAAAGAATGTATGTGCAGCTGGGTGACCAAGTTAAGCAAGGTCAGCTGATTGCGCAAATTGATTCTGTCCGTCAGGAAAATGATCTCAAAACAGCAGAAGCCAGCATTAAAAACCAGCAGGCGCAGCTGGCCGTAAAAAATGCAAACTTAGCCAAAGTTGAAGCCGAATATAACCGTCAAAAAGCCATGTATGCGCAAGATGCGACTTCACGCGCTGAATTGGAATCGGCATTGGCCAGCTTTAAAACTGCGCAGGCCGATATTGACGCCATCAATGCGCAGATTGAACAATCCCGCTTGACCTTAGCGACAGCAAAAGAAGATTTAGGCTACACCCAAATTGTTGCGCCGATGGATGGCACAATCGTCGCGATTGTGACTGAAGAAGGTCAAACAGTAAACGCCAACCAAAGCGCGCCGACCATTGTCAAATTGGCTAAATTGAACACCATGACCATCAAAGCAGAAATTTCTGAAGCGGATGTCATGAAAGTTGAGCAAGGCCAGCGCGTGTATTTCACAACGCTGGGCGACAGCGAAACCAAACACTATGCCAAGCTGCGTCAAGTTGAGCCTGCGCCTTCATCAATCAACAATGAAACCAGCAGCAACTCAACATCATCAACCAGCTCTGCGGTGTACTACAACGCTTTATTTGATGTACCCAATGAAGACGGCAAACTGCGTATCGACATGACTGCTCAGGTTTACATCATTTTAGATGAAGCTCAAAATGCGCTGACGATTCCAGCAGCTGCCATTCAAACCTCCAACCGCCCAGAACGCAAAAATAAAACGGGCGCAAACGGCGGCGAAGCTGCAGCAAGCCAAGCGGCAAGCAATGATCCAGCGAAAGCCAACCGTCCAAAACGCTTAGAATTGTCGGATGCAGAAAAATCATTAATCCAGCAAGGCAAGGCATCTATGGCAATGGTTCGTGTGGTTCAAGCGGACGGCACTGCAAAACCGCAGCCAGTGCTGATTGGTTTAAATAACCGCGTGACAGCACAAGTGTTAAAAGGCCTGAAACAAGGCGAAAAAGTAGTGATTGCTGACGGTTCTGACACCAGCAATGATTCCGCTAAACGCAGCAACCGCGGCGGCGCCGGCCCAATGAGAATGTAATCATGAGTCAACATCAGCAGCCTCTGCTCGAGGTCAAAGATCTGACACGTGAATTCCCTGCAGGCGAAAGCACGGTTCAGATTTTAAAAGGGGTGAATCTTTCGATTTATCCTGGAGAATTAGTCGCCATTGTCGGTCAGTCCGGTTCAGGCAAATCGACCTTAATGAATATTCTCGGCTGTCTGGATCAGCCGTCCAGCGGCAGCTATAAAGTCAAAGGCCGTGAAACCCGAGAATTAGAAGCCGATGAACTGGCGCAGCTGCGCCGTGAATATTTTGGCTTTATTTTCCAGCGCTATCATTTGCTGGGCGATTTAAATGCTGCCGGCAACGTCGAAGTTCCAGCGATCTATGCAGGCATAGATTCTTCGGAACGTCAGCAGCGCGCAAAGCAATTGCTTAGTGACCTAGGACTGGCAGAGAAAACCCAAAACCGTCCCAGCCAGCTTTCTGGCGGCCAGCAGCAGCGGGTCTCCATTGCCCGCGCGCTGATGAACGGCGGCGATGTGATTTTAGCCGATGAACCGACAGGCGCATTGGATAAAAACAGCGGTATTGAAGTGATGCGCATTTTGCGTGAACTGAATGCAAAAGGCCATACCATTATTTTGGTGACGCACGATCATAATGTTGCTAAAAATGCGACGCGGATTATTGAAATCAGCGACGGCAACATTATTTCTGACCGAGCGAATGTACCTGAAACCGACGGCGAAGTTCTGCCAAAGCAGGAACTGGAACCTGCTATTCAAAAACACACGCCTGCTTGGCGCTCTGCTGTTGACCGTTTAAGCGAAGCCTTCCGCATGGCGCTGCTGGCTATGAATGCGCACCGCATGCGCACCTTCCTGACCATGCTGGGCATTATCATTGGTATTGCTTCGGTTGTATCTGTGGTCGCGCTGGGCAATGGCTCTCAAAAGCAGATTTTAGAAAATATCAGCAGTCTCGGCACCAATACCATTACGGTTTATCAAGGACGCGGTTTTGGCGACAACTCCAAAACCGCGCAATATAAAACCTTGGTGCCTGCAGACAGTCTCGCCCTCTCCGAGCAGCCTTATGTCGATGGCGTCAGTCCGACGGTCAGCAGCAATGTTACTGCCCGTTTTAAAGATACCGAAGCTTCTGCAACGGTCAATGGCGTCGGTCAAGATTATTTCTACGTCAAAGGTATGAGTTTTGCCTCTGGCCAGCCCTTTGATCAGGAAAGTGTCACTGAGCAATCGCAGGACGTCGTCATTGATGACAACACCAAAAAAACCTTTTTCAGTGATGGCACCAACCCCGTTGGGCAAGTGATTTTATTGGGCAGTGTGCCAAGCCGTATTATTGGTGTCGTTGAAGCGCAAACTGGCATGATGGGCGGCAATGACAGCCTCAATGTTTACCTGCCGTATTCTACAGTGATGAGCCGCATGCTGGGCCAATCCAACGTGCGCAGCATTATTGTGCGGGTGAAAGATGAATACCCAAGCGCAGCGGCGGAAAATGCGATTTTGAATCTGCTGGTGCAGCGCCACGGCGCGCAGGATGTCTTTACCCAAAACTCTGACAGCATCCGCGAAACCATTCAGCAAACCACACAAACCATGACCTTGCTGGTCTCTGCGATTGCCGTGATTTCCTTAATTGTAGGCGGCATTGGTGTAATGAATATTATGCTGGTGTCTGTGACCGAACGGACGCAGGAAATTGGGGTACGCATGGCGGTCGGCGCGCGTCAAAGCGATATCTTGCAGCAGTTCCTGATTGAAGCCGTATTGGTGTGTATTTTGGGCGGCATTTTAGGTGTGTTGCTGTCTTTAGGCATTGGACAGCTGATCAGCCATTTTGCTGGCGGCACATTCCAAATGGCCTATTCAACGACCTCGATTATCGCAGCTTTTGTCTGCTCCAGCATGATCGGCATCGTCTTCGGCTTCATTCCTGCACGCAATGCTGCGCAGCTGAATCCTGTTGATGCCCTGTCTCGAGAATAAGGAAATAAACATGCAAATGAATTTAACCAAACTTGCAGGCGCCTTGCTTCTCAGCAGCAGCTTGGTGGGCTGTGCCGCTATGGTTCGCACGCCATATGAGCAGCCTGCAGTAAATATGCCCAGCGGCTTCCAAAACAGTAAAGCCGCGAATCAAAAAATTCATGCCGATGCTTATGCAGATCAATGGTGGACGCTGTTTAATGATGCTCAGCTCAATCAGCTGATCAATCAAGTTTTAGATGCCAATGCTGACCTCGCCGTTGCGGGGATCAACTTGCGTCAAGCGCGCCTGCAGGCAGGCCTGGCGCAAGACAAGCAAGGCCCGCGCGTCAGCTCAAGCGCATCCACCGGGCATAATTTTGACTTAAACTCTGGCGATGATTCATCTAAAGGGGTGTCGTTGAGTGCCGGCGTGAGCTATGAACTGGATTTATTCGGCAAGCTGTCCAGCCAGACTGAAGCCGCCAAATGGGAAGCCTTGGCTACTGAGCAGGATTTGCAAGCGACTGCTCAAAGCTTGATTGCCACAGCAGCCAATTTATATTGGCAGCTGGGCTATTTGAATGAACGCTACAGTGTGGCGCAGCAAAATTTGGCCAGCACGCAAAAAACCTATGACTTGGTGAAAGTGCAGTATAAAGCAGGCGCGGTTTCCGGTTTAGATCTGACTTCTGCAGAGCAGTCCGTGCAAAGCCAAAAAGCGGCTTTGAGCCAAATTGAGCAGCAAAAAGTCGAAACACGTACAGCTCTAGCGGTATTGCTGCACAAACCCGTTCAACAGCTGAATATTGCAGAGCCGCAGCATCTGCCACGCATCGCCATGCCGAATATTGCCGCCGGCCTGCCAGCGGATTTACTGTCACGCCGTCCAGATTTACAAGCCAGCGAACTGCGCCTGCGCAAAACGCTGGCCAATAAAGATGCCACCAAGGCCAGCTATTACCCATCGATTAGCCTGACCGGTTCTTTAGGCTCTTCCAGCACATCATTAACGCAATTATTGCAAAATCCAGCCTTGGCGCTGGGCGCAAGCTTAAGCCTGCCGTTTTTGCAATATAACGATATGAAAAAAGATTTGGCGATCAGTGATCTGGATTATGAAAAAGCCATCATTCAATACCGTCAAACGCTGTATCAAGCTTTTGCTGATGTTGAAAATGCATTGTCGAACCGTACCGAATTAGACCGTCAGGTTGTGCTGGAAGAGCGCAATGTGCAATTGGCAGAAAAGACTGAAAGCTTAACTGAGGTACGCTACCGTAACGGCGCGATTGCATTGAAAAACTTGATTGATGCGCAAAAGACCACACGTGATGCGCGCCTGTCTTTGGTGCAAACCAAGCAAAGCCAATACAATGCCTATGTCACATTGATGCAAGCTTTAGGCGGCAGCCCGATTAAACAGCTGCCTTAACACTCTTTTAAAATAAAAAACCGAAGCTGAAGCTTCGGTTTTTTATTTAGTCCAAATCTGACTTGCTCATCACAGTACAGAGCGCTGATCCAGATAATCATCTATATCATTTAAACGTTCAATACTCAGCTCATGCCCCATAAGGTTGCCCTTTTCCAGCCAGCTGCGGGCGCTTTGCAAATTACGCTCTATGCCTAAACCATGCGTATATAAATGCGCCAAATTAGCATAAGCATCTGGGTTCAATTTATTTGCCGCCTGCTGATAAAAATTCAGCGCCCGCTGCAGATCTTTTTTCACCCATTTGCCTTGCGCATATAAGTCACCCCATTTGTTTAAAGCGCCTGCATGCCCTTGCTGCGCAGAGGCTTGTAAACTCTCCAGTCCTTTTTCATCATCGGCCTGCAGCAGTTTTAGCGCGCTCAGGTACTGCGCCTCTGCATGACCTGTACTGGCCGCCTGCTGTAAATACACCTGCGCCTGAGCATCATCACGTACATCAGCAAAAATATGGCCGGCATAAACTTGCCAGAGATAAAACTGTGCGCCTGCATGGCCTTGACTTGACGCCATCGTCAAATAAGATAACGCGCGGTCATGATTTGGCAGCGGGTAAAGCGGCTGACTGTAAAATAGACCTATCGCATACAGCACATCAGCTTCTGTACTGAGCTCGAGATCCCAAGCCGCTTTTGCCGCCTGCTGCATCAGCTGAAGCGCTTTTTCCGCATCCTTTTGCGCGCCGCGGCCTGTGTAATAGCACAGCCCCATACCAAATTGACTATTGGCATGCGCTTCAATGTTGTGTGCAACTTGATACAGTTCAAAGGCTTTTTGCGGCTCATCTGCAACCAAATACGCCTCAAAATACAAAGCAGCGATCTGACGCAGTGCAAAAGCATTGCCATCGTTGGCTGCTTCTGACCAAAAACGGAAGCCTAAAGTTTCCTGATGATCGATATACCAGCCATGAAAATGCGCTGTGCCTAAAATGGCTTTGGCTTGCGGATTTTTCTGTACTTTGGCTTGATCTAATAGATCCAGATACACCCGCTGGCGCTGATCTGCATCAAAATCACCTTTCAATACAGCCAGCTGATAATCCATTAATCCCTGCGTATTGCCCAGCACCAAACTGCGTTTTTTAAACTGCAAAGCTTTTATCAAATCTTGGGCTAAGTATTTGCCCTGCTGATAATACTGAGCCAAATCTAAATTGGCCTGCAGATGATCCTGCTGCGCGGCGCGAAATAAATACGCCATGCCTAAACTGCAATCTTGCTGAGCTGATGCATTCAAATAATAATGCGCCAATTGATACTGCGAATCGGCATGGCCCGCTTCAGCATTATTGATTAACAGCTTTAGCTTATGCAGATCCGTATTTTGCTGATCGTCCGGCTGTAAGTCTGCAATACGGTACTGCGCGTCTAAATTGCCGCGGGCAACCGCATGTCTGTACCAATACAGCGCTTTTTCTACATCCTGCTGCTGTTCAAAGATCTGCCCCAGCTGATAAGCAGCCTCATCTCCGCCCAACTTAAAAGACTTTTCCAGCAGACTGATGCCGCTTTGCAGATCTTGTGCACGACCCAGCCCCTTGATATGCATGAGGCCCATTTGCATATAGGCCTGCGGCAGCTCATGCTGTTTAGCCACATCGCTATATAGCTGATAAGCACGCGCATAATCCGGATTTTGCGCATCTGCACTGATACGCGCAGCATATCTCATCTGCGCATCCATCTGCTCCAGCCACAAATCACTTTGGCCTGCATTGGCCTGATCACGCTGCACAGGGTCTGGGCGCTTCCACATCCAAAATGCCAGCGCACCCATCCCCAAAATTAAGACGAAGAAAAACCACATAGCCGCCCCATACGGTTAATTTTTTATTTTAAATCCTGACTTTATTCTAAATGCAGCCATCAAAAAAAGCACCGTACTTGGTGCCTTAGTTTGTTTCAAAATGCGCGCCAATTCAAAGTTTTGGGCGCTTTGCATCAAGTTTTTTCAATACTTCTGAAACTGCCACCATCGCAAAGCTGGATGTCACCACCACTGCCGAACCATAACCGCCGCAGCGCAGGCCAGCACTTGGACAAACATCGGCGCTGGAAAATGGATTATCAATAGAATACACGCAAGTTATGCCGAATTTTTCTTTTGGTTTTTTGCAGATGCCTTTGCTGCGTAACTGAGTACGCAATTTTGCCAGCATTGGATCTTGTTCCGTTTTAGACAAATCCGCTACACGGATTTTTAAAGGGTCAAGTTTACCACCCGCGCCGCCAGACACAATCAGCGAAATTTTATTAAAACGGCAATGTAGCATGAGCGCCAATTTGGCTTTCACATCGTCTATGCAGTCTAAAATCAGATCAGGCGTTTGAGCTAAAAGTTCTTTGATATTGTCTGGCGTCAAATAATCGTCAATTAAATTAACTTTAATTTTAGGATTAATCGAACGGCAGCGCTCGGCCATCACTTCAATTTTTTCCATGCCCAGTGTCGATGTCATAGCCGGCAGCTGGCGGTTAATATTCGACGCCGCAACCACATCCATATCAACCAGAGTCAGCTCGCCAATCCCTGTACGCGCCAAGGCTTCTACAGCCCAAGAGCCTACACCGCCAATACCAATCACCATGACATGGCTTTGCTCATAATGATTAAAGCTGTCCTCTCCATAAATTTTGGCAACACCCGCAAAACGGCGTTCATATTCATCATCTTGGAGTAAATCAGTCATGCTGCAGCTAAATCTTCAATTGGACAGCCCGCATTTTAGCAAATTCAGCACTGAAATGTATCTGCAGAAATGAAAAGCTGCGGGCCTAAAAAAAGAGGCGCTCGGCCTCTTTTTTGAATTCAAATGATTAGTCTTTATTCATGATGAAGAAATATTCACGGTAATATTTTAATTCCGCAATTGAATCACGGATATCATCCATCGCCAAGTGCGATGCATTTTTCTTTAAGCCGCTCATGATTTCCGGACGCCAGCGTTTCGCCAATTCTTTGACTGATGAAACGTCCAAATTGCGGTAATGGAAATACTGCTCCATTTCAGGCATCAAACGGTGCAGAAAACGGCGGTCTTGGCAAATTGAGTTGCCGCACATTGGCGAAGATTTTGGATTCACCCATTTTTTAAGGAATTCCAAAGTCTGCTGTTCTGCATCCTGCGCAGTCAGTTTGCTGCGGCGCACGCGTTCAATTAAGCCAGACTGGCCATGCTGGCGGGTATTCCACTCATCCATCGCATTCAGTACGCGGTCAGATTGATGAACCGCTAAAACCGGGCCTTCCGCCAGAATATTTAAGTTATCGTCCGTTACAATTGTTGCAACTTCAATAATTTGATCGTTATCAGTGTCTAGACCTGTCATTTCAAGGTCAATCCAAATCAGGCGGGTGTCCGGTGTGCTGCTCATAAATGTGCAATCTTATTAGGCTATAAAAGGGCTATAGTAGCAAATTAATTGGGCCTGCGCTGTAATTAGCCCCCGCTTCATGCTATTTTTGCCTTCTAGATTTCACGGTTTTTTAGGATCTGAATGGCTTTAATCCGTAAGCGCCGCCTGACTGAACAGCAGCAGCGACGCATTCAAAAACAGCACCAATCCCGTCAGGAAGAAATGGATA
Organism: Acinetobacter sp. ANC 3813; assembly: GCF_002135435.1. Lineage (GTDB taxonomy): Bacteria > Pseudomonadota > Gammaproteobacteria > Pseudomonadales > Moraxellaceae > Acinetobacter. Next base: position 87,932 of record NZ_NEGK01000005.1, read on the forward strand.
CATCCAATGATCTTGAAGGTTTGGTCGTGCAGCACTATGGGCGCCAGCTTGAAGTGCAAGCCCTTTCTGTTCCAGATGTGCATCCTGAAAAACCGGCGGTGGCTGAAGGTGAACCCGAGCCCGCTTGGAAAGAAATTGAACTGGGCAGTGTCTGGCGCTGCCATACCCGCACCAATTTAGAAGCGCTGGTCACAGGTGACCGCGTGAAATGGCAGGCCGACCCCAATACTGGCTTAGGCATTATTACAGCAATTCATCCGCGCAAATCGCTGCTGACCCGCCCAGACCGCTATCATAAAGTCAAACCTGTGGCTGCCAATGTCAGCTTGATTGTGATTGTGTTTGCATCTTTTCCAGAAGTTGCCCCTAGCCTGATTGACCGCTATTTGGTGGCCTGTGCAGATGCCAATATTCCTGCACTTTTAGTGCTGAACAAAATGGATTTGGTCAAAGAAAATGATCCGATTTTAACAATTGTTCAAGAATATAAAAATCTGGGCTATGAAGTGATGCAAACCCAGTCTACAGGTGATCTCTCTGTTTTAGCTGCGCGCCTTGCAGGTGAAACCGTGGCCTTTGTCGGCCAATCGGGTGTCGGCAAAAGCTCATTGATCAACACGATTGTTCCAGAAGCTGCGCAAAAGACCAATGTCATTTCCGAAAACTCTGCGCTGGGACAGCACACCACCACCTCTACCCGCCTCATTGGTTTTGGTGAAAATGCCGCTTTGATTGATTCCCCAGGGATTCGTGAATTTGGCTTATGGCATTTGACCACAGAAAGCGTGCAGAACGGTTTTATTGAAATTGCCAACCTGCAAGGCTACTGCCAATTCCGCAACTGTACTCATAAACATGAAAAACAGTGCGCCTTGCGTGAGGCAGCTGCGAAAGGTGAAATTTTGCCGCGCCGCCTAGAAAGCTACCTTCGCTTAATTGATGAAATTGCCGAAGCGCAGCAAAAAAATTAGTTTTTATTCTGTAAGGCCCTTGAAGCGGTGATTTTGATCACCATATTTATATGAGCTATACTCTTGGCAGTTTTGAATTGTGATTAGGTGAATTGTGGAACGTTGGTTCGAGTTTATGGGGAATCACCCCTTCTTATTTGGCACACTCGCTGTTTTAGTGGTGCTGTTCTTTGTACTTGAAGGTCAGCGCAATGGCCGCAAAATTTCACCGCAGTCTTTAGGGATTCTGGTTAAAGCAAAAAATGCCATGCTGATTGATTTGCGTGACAGCAAAGACTTCCGTGAAGGCCATATCAGCGGCAGCCGCAACATTCCTTACAGCCAAATTACAAAGCATCTTGAAGAATTAAAAACTTCGGACCGCCCATTAGTATTCATTTGCAACTTAGGTCAAGTTGCAGGTTCTGCTTTGCAGCAAGTGGGCCATGCAGACGCTTACCGCTTAGATGGCGGCATCAGCAATTGGAAAGCCCAAGGCTTGCCTTTGGTTAAAGCTAAATAAAGATTCGAGGAGATTCTAAATGGCTGAAGTAACGATTTATTCAACTACTGTTTGTCCATACTGCATTCGTGCAAAACAGCTCCTTGAGCGTAAAGGCGTAGAATATAAAGAAATTAATCTATCAAATGAAGCGCCTGAAGTACGTGTAGAGCTGATGCAGCGCACCAGCCACCGCACCGTGCCGCAAATTTTTATCGGTGAACAATTCATTGGCGGTTTTGACCAGCTTTACGCATTAGAACGTGAAGGCAAATTAGACGAATTACTGGCTTAATTGCCAAACAACATCACATCTTCATATTAAGGATTACAGAATGAGTGAAGAACAAGTTCAGCCGCAATTGGCTTTAGAACGCATTTATACTAAAGATATTTCTTTTGAAGTACCTGGGGCTCAAGTATTTACCAAAGAATGGCAGCCGGAATTAAACATTAATTTGTCTTCTTCTGCCGAAAAAGTAGATCCAACTCACTTTGAAGTATCATTGAAAGTTGTGGTTCAAGCGAACAATGCCGGCGACACAGCATTCATCGTTGATGTCACTCAATCTGGCATTTTCTTGATTGATGCTGTTGAAGAAGAGCGTCTTCCTTACATTCTTGGCGCTTACTGCCCGAATATTCTGTTCCCATTCCTGCGCGAAGCAGTCAATGATATGGTTACTAAGGGCAGCTTCCCGCAATTGCTTCTTACACCAATCAACTTTGATGCAGAATTTGAAGCAAACATGCAGCGTGCTGAAGCAGCTGCAGCTGAAGGCCAAGCTTAATCGCTTAACCTGCAGACATAAAAAAGACCGCAAATGCGGTCTTTTTTATTGCCTTCGCCTCCCCTTTACAAAGGGGGAATGAGGGGGATTTTATTCAATTTAGGAATATTCCCCTCACCCTAGCCCTCTCCCAAAGGTAGAGGGAACTTAAAGAGAATTACTCAGCATCCAGCATCAGGTCTGCGCTCATGCCGACAGTGTTGAAACCTGCATCGACATACATGATTTCGCCAGTAATACCGTTTGCCCATGGTGAGCAAAGGAACAGCGCAGCATTGCCTACATCTTCAATCGTTACATTGCGTTTAAGGGGTGCAACTTTTTCATTCAAATCCAGCATTTTACGGAAAGATTTAATGCCTGAAGCCGCCAAAGTACGGATCGGGCCTGCAGAGATCGCATTTACACGAATGCCTTCAGCGCCTAAGCTCGATGCCAAATAGCGCACGCCTGCTTCTAAAGATGCTTTCGCCATACCCATTACGTTGTAGTTTGGCATTACGCGTTCTGAACCTTGATAAGTCAAAGTCAGTAAGCAGCCTTGACGTGCAACCAATAGCGGCTTCGCAGCACGCGCCATTGCAACAAAGCTGTATGCGCTGATGTCATGCGCAATATTAAAACCTTCACGGTCTGTAATATCTGTAAAGTCGCCATCTAAAGTATGTGCAGGCGCAAAACCGATTGAATGAACTACACCGTCCAAACCATCCCAATGTTTTGCCAATTCAGCAAATGCAGCGTCAATTTCAGCATCTACAGCAACATCACAAGGAAAAACTAGAGTTGAACCGAATTGTGCTGCAAAATCATCCACACGTTTTTTTAATTTTTCATTTGGATATGTAAATGCCAATTCAGCGCCTTCACGGTGCAATGCTTGTGCAATACCGAATGCAATTGATAATTTGCTCGCAATGCCGGCAATTAAAAAGCGTTTACCCGCCAATAGTCCTTGTGCCATGTGAATCTCACTCGATAAAATTTAAATGCATAATGCCAAGTCTGGAGCATTTTAGAAATTGCATAATGCGCCTATTTTGCTGCAAATCAAAAAATGCTGATCTCAAGCTGTTAAGCGCAAGGCTTCAAAAGAATTTTTCCACAGCTGGGCTGCCAGCTGCACCTCATCCGCCTTTAAACTATGCGCTAAGCCTTGCAGCACATAAGGCAAATTGACTGGCGTATTGCGGGTACGCTGTTCATGGCTGTGCTGACAGCACAGCGGTGTCATATCAGGGCAATCGGTTTCCAGCACCAAATGCTCAGCACCCAAAGCCTGCACCACAGCATGCAGTTTCTTGGCATTTGGATTGGTGATCTGACCCGTCACGCCAATTTTAAAACCCAATTTAGCAAAAGCCTTGGCTTCTTCTACCCCGCCGCTAAACGCATGCGCAATCCCGCCCAATTCAAAGCGCTGTGCTTTCAGCATTTTTAGCGTTTCCGCATGGGATTTACGGATATGCAGCAGCACTGGCTTTTGATATTGCTTCGCCAGTTCCAGCTGCGCGGCAAAAAAAAGCTGCTGTTTGGCAAAGGCCTCTGCGGCTTTATGCTGCGTTAAAAACGTATCTAAGCCAATTTCACCAATAGCAGTACAGGCTTCGGACTGCAGTATCTGCTCAAGATCCTGCAAGTGCTGTTCTTGATGCTGCTCGATATAAAAGGGATGCAAGCCTGGCGCCAATTCACTCTTCGGCGCATTCGACAAACTGTTTAAAAAGTCATGGGTTTGCAGCAAATCAGCAAAACGCTCCTGCACAAAGCCAATCAGCACCAAGCGTTCCACTCCAGCCTGCTTGGCCGCATGCGCCAACACTTCCCGATCTGGATCAAAATCAGGCACATCAAAATGGGTATGCGTATCAAACAGTGCCGGCAGCTTAGGCATTAAGACTTCGCTTGAACTTCAGATGCAGGCTTTTGTTCTGCAGCTGGGAAATATTGCGGTTTTAAAATGCCTTTTAATTGATCATAAGGAATGGTTAAACGCGGCAGGCCAACCACATATGGGCCAATCTCATATTCAGCATATTGCAGGATCAAGCCGTCTTTGCCCAAATAATAATTATTTGAAAGCTTAAACTTCCATGCCTGCTCATATTCTGAAACACTGTCTGCCAGTTTGGAATCAGTGACCCAAACTTTAAAAGCCTCATGGGCTTTTTTATCCAGCGTGCCGCGTTGTTTCGGCTCAATAATTTGATCCAGTGTGACCAGCTTCTTGGCTTGAATATCAAAATTATAATATTGCTGTGCCGACGAACCGTGCGCGCCGCCCAAATAGCTGCTGCTGTTCAATACCACTGTCGCCAAAGGCAATTCAGCATTTAAAATCTTGGGCTTAATCATCAGGCTGATTTTCTGCGCAGAGCTCAGCGCCTTCAGCTCTTGATCCAGTTTGCCAAAGGCCTGCATATACGGTGCAGTCTGTTTTTCCAGCTTAATTTTTGGGGTTTCAACTTGCGCCAGCGCTGACTGCGCTGCAGACGTTGCATCAGCTTCGCTCGACGCTGACGGCTCCTGCTGCTGAGCAGGCTCTACGGATAAAATTTGGCCCAGTTCTTTCAGAATTTCATCATCAATATATTGATCAATAAAACTCTGATTTGAGCTTAACCGCTCTATCGAGATTTCCGGGCAGCTGTTGCCATCACATTCAGGCATATTTAAATTCAGCTCTTCAGTATCACCGATCAGCTTCATGCTTTGATCGGGCTTCTCTGCCGGCTTAACTTCAGTTTTTTCTTCCGGCTTCGGCTCTGCTTTTTGCGGCTGGCAAGCGCTCAGCATAACCGCAGACGCCAATAGGCTCATGGCCCAAATATTTTGATGCTTTAACATGAATAAACTGTCTCTCTTCTATGACCCAGCGGCATCATTCATTAATGCTTCATTAGAACATATGCTGATATGCATCCGCTTTCAAGACTTGCTGTGTTTGTTGTTTTGTTAAATATATGTCCAGCTGCTTCGCATCTTTTACAATTTCATGCGGACGGTAATGCAAGCCTACGCCTTCCTGATCAAAGAACCAGTCGGACTGTCCCCAGTACAACTTTTTCGGTGCACTGGCCTGTACTGCGCTGTCCTGTTCCTTCAGCCATTTGGCGTAGGCATCCTGCACAATATTGTTCATATTCGCCTGCTGTTTAGGTTCAATGATATCCAATAAGCTGACGCCTTTTTGGCTACGGCGGTCTGCGACAAAGAAATAATGACGATCTTTTACTTTAATATTTTCCTGCGCGCTGTCTATGCCTACTTGCAGCAGCACATACTGATTGCGCTGATAAGGAATACGGGTATACAGCGCCAAAGAATAAGGCTGATTGCTTTTCAGCTCAGCTTGCCATGCATCAGACTTTTTCACATAGGCATTAATGGCCTGCTGCAGGCTCAAATTTTGCTTCTGACCAATTTGGTCCTGCACCGCCAGCGCCTGATTACGCTCAATCCAGGTATTCAGCCATGCATCGGCTGTATGTATTGTCTGTATATCCAAATCAATACAGCTTTTATTTTCACAAAATGGCTGTGCAATTTTTGCCAGCTGTTCCTGCGTATTCAGATAGGGCAATAAATCTTCGTTATCTGATGACTCTTTATCTAAGGAAAATACCGATGCCTTTTCTTCTGTTTCTGAAGGCTGTGGTTTTTTAGAATCATCACAGGCGCTCAGCAGCAGCGCAGCGCCGAGCATTGAAATAGCGACTGTGTCCTTGATGAAATTCATATCATGCATAAATGGAAAGCTGAAATTAAAATCAATCTACCATAAAACAAAACAGCTTCATGTGAAGCTGTCTTATTTTTTATCAGATTGGAGACTTAGTGCTCGCGGGTATTGCGGAACTGAATATCCGGATAGCGTTCCTGCATCAATTGCAGATTCACGCGGCTTGGCGCCAAATACGTCAAGTGGCCGCCGCCATCTACAGACAGCTGATCATGGGCTTTTTTCTTAAACTCATTGAACTTCTTGTCATCGTCGCATGACACCCAGCGCACAGTATTAATGCTCACAGGCTCATAAATACAGTCGACTTTGTATTCTTCTTTCAAACGGTATGCCACCACTTCAAACTGCAGCACACCTACCGCACCCACGATCAAATCATTGCTGTTTTGCGGCATGAAGACCTGCGTAGCGCCTTCTTCTGAAAGCTCTTTTAAGCCTTTTTGCAGCTGTTTAGATTTCAGCGGATCTTTTAGGCGCACACGGCGGAACATTTCCGGCGCAAAGTGAGGAATACCAGTAAATTGCAGTTTCTCACCCGATGTAAACGTATCGCCAATTTGAATTGTGCCGTGGTTGTGCAAACCAATAATATCGCCCGGCCATGCTTCTTCTAAATGCTGACGGTCACCGGCAAGGAATGTTAAAGCATCGCTGATGCGGATCTCTTTATCAATACGCACATGCTTCATTTTCAAACCGCGTTCATATTTGCCTGAACAGATACGCATGAAGGCAATACGGTCACGGTGTTTTGGATCCATATTGGCTTGAATTTTAAAGACGAAGCCCGTAAATCCTTCTTCTGTCGATTCAACTTTACGCACTTCAGTCGGATGCGCTTTCGGTTCAGGTGCATAGTTTGAAAATGCATCCAATACATGGTCTACACCAAAGTTGCCCAAAGCCGTACCAAACAGTACAGGAGTTTGACGGCCTGCCAAAAATTCTTCGCGGTCTAAAGGCTCATTGGCCATTTGCACCAATTCTAAAGATTCTTCAAATGCCGCCCATGCCAATTCGCCAACTTTTTCACGCAGGTCTGGGTAGTCATAGCCATCACGCACTTCAATGTCGGTAATGGTTGAACCAAAGCCTGCTTTATAAACGTAGAATTTTTCTTCAATTAAATTGAATACACCAGCAAAATCACGGCCAGTACCCAAAGGCCATGTTATTGGTACACATTTAATTTTCAGGACATTTTCAATTTCATCCAAAAGCTCTAAAGGCTCACGGATTTCACGGTCCATCTTGTTTACAAATGAAATGATTGGCGTGTCGCGCATACGGCAGACTTCCATCAATTTCACAGTACGGTCTTCGACACCTTTTGCGCCGTCAATCACCATCAACGCAGAGTCGACCGCAGTTAATGTACGGTAGGTATCTTCCGAGAAATCTTCATGCCCTGGGGTGTCGAGCAGGTTGATCATCTTGTCTTTAAAAGGGAACTGCATCACCGAGGTCGTAATGGAGATGCCGCGCTCTTTTTCCATTTCCATCCAGTCAGATGTAGCTGCACGGTCTGACTTACGGCTTTTTACCATCCCTGCAATCTGAATGGCTTGACCCCATAACAGTAGTTTTTCTGTCATGGTGGTTTTACCGGCATCGGGGTGGGAAATAATAGCGAATGTACGACGCTGAGCGACCTGCGCCGCTAATTCTTGTTTAAAACTCATGGAAAGACACCTGCTGCAGACACGCAGCGTAAAAGACCAAATCTGATCAATTTAAAAATTGGCGATATTGTAGCAGATTTATAGCGCAGAATTACCTATTGTTGATACATCCGCGCAGAGCCTTTTCAGGCGCAATTTCAAGAAAAAAGTTGGAACTAAAAAGCCATGTTTAATCATTGGAACAGCGCAATGCCCAAATGAGTTCATTCGCGCCAAAATTAACTGATGCAAAGGCATAAATACACTTTATGGCTATTGAATACCAACTGATTTTTAAGTCTATAAATACTCAGACGCTTCCAAACGTGCCACACCCACTGGTAACCCCAACAAATAACCTTGCAGCTGCTGACAGCCTAAACGTGTCAAAATCTCAGCCTGCAGCGGTGTTTCAATCCCCTCAGCCGTGACAACCAAACCAAGCTTAATAGCCAACTGAATAATACTTTCTAAAATCATTTCTTCTTTAGAATTGGTCGACAAATCGTTAATAAATTCTTTATCAATTTTCAGCTCATCAACTGGCAGATTTTTCAGGTATAAAAAGCTGGAATGCCCTGTACCAAAATCATCAATCGCAAGCTTAATGCCCATTTTTCTTAAGCGTTCCAATGTACGGATACTGCTGTCAATATGATGCATCGCTGTTGATTCTGTAATTTCAATCATAATAAAGCTTGGATCAACTTGATACTTCGCCAGTAATTCTTCCAAGGTCGAAAACAGATGCTTATGTTCAAACTGAATCGCAGACAAGTTAACGGAAATGGGCAAAAATTGCGGATGGGTTTTTTCCCAAATTTTGATCTGTCTGCACGCTTCTTCCAGCGCCCAATAGCCCATGCGGATAATCAGGCCTGTTTTTTCTGCACCACGGATAAACATATTGGGTGTCAGTAAGCCCAAATTGGGATGCTTCCAGCGGATCAGTGCTTCTACACCGCAAATCCCGCGCTCACAGGCTTTGAATTTTGGCTGATAGAACAGCGTAAACTGCTGGTCTTCCACAGCTTTGTACAAATCATTGATCAGTTTGGTTTGGCTCTTTGCCTCATTTTGATCTGAACTGAAACAGAACAGAGAAAAAGTGTTTCTTCCCTGATCTTTAGAGGTCAGCATCGCAGCATCAGCATTAATCAGTAAATCCTGCAAATTACTGCCATGCTCTGGATACATCGCAATACCAATACTGCCTGAAACATTGATTTCTTTGCCCGCAATCATAAAGCTGTCCTGAATCAGCTCTAAAATTTTTTCTGCAACAGCCGCAGCGCGCTCTGAAGTTGAAGACTCCAGCACCATCAGAAATTCATCGCCGCCAATGCGCAGCAATTTAGAATGATCATCTAAAAGGCGGTGCAAACGGTTAGACAGCTGAATCAGCAGCTGATCGCCCACATGATGCCCAAATACGTCATTGACCGCTTTAAAGCGGTCTAAATCGATATATAAAAAGGCGATCTGATCTTTCTGATAACGGTAGTCGGTAAATAAAAAGTGCGCATATTCCGCCAAGAACAGACGGTTGGGCAGTTTGGTTAAATTATCCTGTACCGCCAAATTAGCCAGTTCACGATTGGCTTTGGTCAGCTGGCGGCTGCGTTCTTCTAAACGCCGCTCCAATATTGCTACGCAAAATGCCACACCAAGAACCAAACATGTCACAAAAATGACCGTCAGCAGCTGCAGGTCAAAGCCCTTAGCCATCTCAATTTTGGCCGCAGCATCTACGGGAACAAAATTCATCGCTGCCATGCCGGTGTAGTGCATGACAACAATGGTCATGGTCAAGGTAAAGGCAACGGCGATTCGAAGTACATGCTTAAAATGCCGCGCATGCTTATTGCGAAAAGCCAGCAGGAACGTGATCCACGACCCGCCAATGGCAATAAGCACTGAGCAGCTGGTCAATACTGGCTCATAACGGACTTCATAGCCCTCAATATCCATAGCCATCATGCCTGTATAATGCATGCCTGCAATACCCAGCCCCATAAGCACTGAACCTAAAGTCAGCCGAATCAATGGCAGGGTAAAGCGTGTAGTCAGCCAGACTGCAAAGACCGAAGCGGCAAAGGCAATCAGATAGGAAACCACCGTAAAATAGGTATTAAAAGACTGATCACCCGGCATGTGGCTGGCCATCATGGCCACAAAATGCATACACCAGATTGCCGCGCCAAGCAGGGCGCCGCTTAAGATGAGGATCAGCCATTCATATTTAGGCCTGGAACCTCTGAAAAGTGTCTGTTCTAAAGAAACAGCAAAATAACATGCCAGCAATGCAACTATGGCAGAACCGAGCACAAGACTGTAGTCATAATGTATATGCGTCATAAAATAGATTCCGCACAAGCCTTTGATGTTATTTTGTTCAAATTAAATGACCAATATTTATAAGTTGCTTGCCTTAAAATAAACGAAAAATTATCGGCAAAAAAATAAAACTAATGATTCTAGAATCTTATACTCTTTAGCTTTGGTCAAGCATTTATTCTATGTTTTACAGCGACTTGTCATTTTTATAAAAAAAACTTTAAGATCAATCACTAAAATGACAGAAAACATTGCACTGTTTCCACTTCATTCGTCAGATTTTCATTATTTTTTTTAAATATAAATCTTTCAGGCATAAAAAAACCAGCTGGCCAAAGCCTGCTGGTTTTTAAGCGCATTTAAATCATCACATTAAGGTGCAGCTTTTGCCGTGCCTTGAAGCTTTGAATAATCCAGCAGTACAGATGCAGCTTCTTTCACAAAAGCCTCATCTTCTGGCAGCGCTGGACGCTGATTTGCTTTCATTTTTGCACGTGTCTCAACCAATGCATCCATGGAAGCCTGATAGCTTTCCCAGTTGCCATAAGGTTTTAAACCAGTCGCTTTACGGCGCTCATTTTCCGCTGTCAGCGTTTTCTGCTCCATATCCAGCAGTTCCGCTTTACGCTTTTGCAAATCCAGCACAACCTGTTTTTGCTCATCGGCTTTTTTGGCTAACGCTGTACGCTGATTAAGATATTTAAACTGCGGATCTACATTTACACGCAGTTCTGAAGATTTCACTAAATCAGGCACATAGCTTTGAATTGAGCCTTCACGCTTAAATGGCGCTGTTGGAATCGTATCCCATTTCAAAGCATTCTTTGATTTGCGCTCACCAAACTCATCATTGTAGATATCGACCAGTTTAATGTCCGGCACAACGCCTTTGTTTTGCGTACTGCCGCCTGTAACACGGTAGAACTTACGCTGCGTCAGCGTTGCTTGGCCATAAGCCAGCGAATCCAGCTGAACTTGCGCTGTCCCCTTACCTGTTGTGGTACTGCCAATCACAATGCCGCGCTCATAGTCCTGAATCGCAGCTGAATAAATTTCGCTTGCAGATGCAGAAGCCAAGTTAATCAGTACCGCCATTGGGCCTGCATAAGTTTGCGCACCGCCATCTTCATCTTCAAAGACGCTGACATTGCCATTGCCGTCACGAATCTGCACGACTGGTCCAGATTTAATGACCTGCCCCAGCATACGTGCAACTTCTTCCAGTGAACCACCAGGGTTGTTGCGTAAATCAACAATGACGCCATCAACATTTTGAGCTGCTAAAGATTTTAATGCCTTGTTGGTATCTTCAGAAACCGACCGGTAATTCGCACCTTCACGGCGCGCACGGTAGTTCAAATAGAAAGATGGAATTTCAAGGACACCGAATTTATGTTTTTTGCCGTCACGTTCAATTTCCACAATACGTGAACGCACGCCCGCATCTTCTTCCTGAATCACATCGCGTACAATCGTTACGTTGCGCGCTTGGCTCATTGAAGCGCCAGCACCCAGCAAACGCAAAGTCACTTTGGTACCGCGCTTACCGCGGATCAAGCCCACAATTTCATTGCTCGGCCAGCCAATCACATCCACCATTTTGTCGCCGTCTTGCGCAACGCCAATAATGCGGTCACCCGCTTTGACTTGTCCTGACTTGCTCGCAGGCCCGCCTTCTACAATGGTTTCAATTTTAGTGTAGTCTTCATTGCCGCGGTCTGGGCGGATCGACACCCCAACCCCTTCCAGCTGCAACGTGGTCTGACGGTTCAGTTCCATCGCATCCACAGGCGGGAAATAATTGCTGTGCGGATCATAGGTCAGCATCATCGCGTTGAGGGTTTTATCCAACACATCATCGCTTTTCAGACGGCTGACTCGTTCCAGCTGACGGTTAAAGCGCTTGGTGAGCGTCTGCACTGGCGTTAAATCTTCTGGGCCAGTTAAGTCCTGGCCATTGGCCAATTCAGGATTCTCTTTCAGCGCCTTTTGCTTCGCCAGCTCTTCTTCTTTGCTGATGGTCAGGTTAATCAGCTGCGACACCAGCATTTTATTCCAATGCGCGCGTTGCGTTGCCTCTGTTGCAAAGAATGGCGCTTTTTCACGGTCCGTTTCAATATAAGTATTCGGCTGGTTTAAATTCTGTGGCTTTTTCAATTCTGCCAGCATAAAGCTGTAGAACTGTTTTAGGCGCTCGCGGTATTGCGCATGAATTTCATATGGCCCAGCTAAATTGCCAGCTTTCAGATTGGCGCCGAAATTTGAGCCAAAACGCTTTTTATAATCAGCGACGTCCGAAGCTAAAAACAGCGTATGCTCTGGGTCTAAACTGTCGATATAAAAATCGAGGATACGGTTAGACGTGTTGGCATCCAAGCGCTGATTCAAATAGTGCTGACGGTCAACCAAGGTTGCCAATTGACGGGAAACCAAAGCTTGCTCTTGTGAAGGCTGAATTGTATTTGAAACTGCAGCGGTGCTTTCCGCAGCAATCGCTTCATTTACAACATGAGTGAAAAATAAACCGCCAGTTGCAACTGCAACGGCGCAAGCTATTGTCTGAAGTTTCATAAATATGTAGTACTTCCTTGGTTTCCTAACCAAATTGCCGTGTCATTTTTTGACTTGAACTGAACATTTTCAAAATCTTAAATGACTTAATCTGTTTATGTCGTGTAGTTTTATCATAATCTGTGCTGACAAAGTGTAGCAAAACATTGCAGAATTCAGGTATTGTTTTTCCCTAAAAACTCCAACACGGACCCTCAATATGATTGGCGCATTAATGCTCGACATAGCCGGCACAGAACTTACTCAAGAAGATATTGAACTATTGCAGGCTCCGCAAGTCGGCGGGATGATTTTATTTGGCCGCAATATTGAATCACCTGAGCAAGTGCGCGCTTTAACCGACCATATGCGCCAGGTCCGTCCCGATATTTTGATTGCTGTCGATCAGGAAGGCGGACGTGTACAGCGTTTAAAAAAAGGCTTTACCCTGCTGCCTGCTATGGGCAAGTTTGGCGAAGTTTACTTAAGCCAACCTGAAAAAGCGCTGGAACTTGCAGAACAGTGCGGCTGGCTCATGGCTGCCGAGGTCTTGGCTGTGGGCATCGATTTCAGCTTTGCGCCTGTTTTAGACTTAAATGACATCAGTGATGTGATTGGCGACCGCAGTTTTGCCCAGAACATGCAAGACATCGTACCGCTGGCCAGCGCATTCCTCAAAGGGATGAAACGTGCTGGCATGGCGTCTACAGGCAAACATTTCCCAGGCCATGGTTCAGTCAAAGCAGACTCGCATGTGGCGGCAGCGGTCGACTCACGCAGCTATGATGAAATTTACCAAAAAGACATGCAGAGTTTTATTCAGCTGATGCCTCAGCTGGAAGCATTGATGCCTGCGCATGTGATTTACGATCAGGTTGATCCTAACCCAGCCGGTTTCTCGCCTTATTGGATTCAGCAAGTACTGCGCAAAGAACTAAAATTTGACGGCGTATTGTTCTCTGACGACCTCAGCATGCAAGCCGCATGTGTGGCAGGCGGCGCAGATGCACGCATTCAGGCCGCATTAAGTGCTGGCTGTGATATGGGGCTGGTCTGCAACAACCGAGAATCCGCCTGCACGGCTTTAGAAGGCATTTCCAATCTTCCGCTGCCAAATCAGCAGCGCTTAGAACGCATGCGCGGTAAAATTCCTCATCTTCAAGTGGGACAGCAGCTGGATTTAGGTACAGACTGGGCAAATACCCGTGACCGCATTGTCGATTTTAAAAACCAATTCAGCGCTTAATGGCTTTAAATAAAAAACGATAAAAGGAACACGACAGCGTGTTCCTTTTTGATTATGATGATAAAAACAGCAGCCCCCCTGCAGCAAAGTAAAATTAAAAGAAAATCTAAGGTTTAGCGTTTATGGCTCAAAATTTGTCTGAACACCGTCATATTTCATTTACAGCACACTATACCGGCTATATTTGGTACAGCATGGGCATCTCTCATCCTGTATTTGCCACGGGCAAAGGAAAGTTCTTAGCCAAACTATTACACCCTCTGGAAAGCTGGGCAGAAAAGCATGTCGGCGGCAGCATGCGCACCACGCTCAAACAGCGCCATAGCATCATTGACCAGCAGCTGAATACGCTGATAGAGCAGCACCCTGATCTGCAAATTCTTGAGATTGCCTGCGGATTGTCGCCGCGCAGCTGGAACTTCCGTCAAAAATTCCCGCAAATTGATTACCGAGAATTAGATTTGCCCGATATGGCAAAAATCAAAACTCAAGCCCTGCAGCAATTAGATGCAGCAGCCCCTGAAGTGCTGACTGCCGATATTTTCACGCAAGATTTCGAAAGGATTTTCCAAAGCTTTGATACAACCCGGCCGCTGGCGGTGATCAGTGAAGGCTTAATTAATTATTTTGATAAAACCATGCTGAATCAGCTGCTGCAAGGCATGACAGAATATGCACAGGATTTTCCAGAACTGCATTACCTCACAGATATCTATCCAGAACCCGTAAAAAATAAACTCGCCAACTTTATCTGGACCAGCAGCAAGCTGCTCAAAGTCATGTCGCGCAGCGCCTTCAGTTTTCACTTCGTGAATCCAGCCGAAGTTCAAAGCTTTTTTGGACATGCAGGATTCAATCAGGTCAATGTACTGCAGCCTGCTCACGCTTTAAAAGCGCAAGACAGCAGCAATGTCATCACCTTTCAAAACAATGAAGAACATGGCGGAGACTTAGTCTGGGTCATCCATGCAGCGATAAAAAAACAGCGCTCATAGCGCTGTTTTTTTTTATCGGAAAAATAATTTTATACCGCTTCTAAAAGCTGCATTTTCGCTTTTTGCCACTTTACAAAATTCAGCAAGCGTTCCGCGACTTCAAAGCTGCCATGCTTAAATAAAGCGCGCAATTGTGTATCTGACGTTTCAAAAATCAGGCATTCAATTTCAAACTCACCTTCTTCATCCTGCAGGTGTAAAGCCAAATCACGAGGGAATTGAGCCGCCTTTTGTGCAAGCGCTGCATTTTCTAGATTCAGCAGTACACCAAAATAATTCAAATCTGTAACTTCGGCGTCTATACGCAAATCTGAATGGCGATGGCTTAAATGCGTGAAAGGCTGCTCAATATGAATGCGCTCTTCACCGCGCCGGTCTACTTTTGCCATCTGCTCACGGCTCATTGGCAAAATACCTTCCAGATTCTGGATTGACTCACCGCGCAAATAAGTGGCAAATAAGTTCATCGTTTCTTTTCGGCGCTGCAGCTGCGGCACATGATCCGCATTCGCGATCATTGCAAACTGCATATTCGGGCATTGCAGTGCAAAATTGGCATTTTCATGCGGCAAGGTAAAACTGTCGTACTGACCGCAAGCCACCAATACATCACATTCTGGGGTAGGTACATTGGTCAAACGCAACAGGCGGTTGCAGTTGATGTCATATCGCTCTTGCTCTGTTCCTGTAAATTCCGCCATTTGACGGAAAAACAGTCGCTTCGCTGTTGGCGACATGCGGGTGACATCCATCTTGGCATGGTTGACCAAATATAAAATCACCGCTTGACCGAACTCATCCATGCGCTGCTCCTGCATCAGGTACAGCGACTCCTCCAGCAGCATGCGCCAGCTCTTACGGGTTTTCTGCATCACACCCATTAAAATCATGCGTTCAATCAGCTCTGGACGCTGATGCGCTAAGCAGGAAGCAACCACTGAACCCAATGACATGCCTAATACAGCAACTTTCTGCATGCCCACAATATCCAGCCAAGTACCAAGCATGCCGGCTAAATCCTCCAGCTCTAAAGTACCTGCGGAAAGGCCGCTGTCGACATTGGTAATTTGCTGATTGGAGCCCATAGAGGGCAAATCAATTAGAATAATCGGGCCAGCAGTAAACAACTGTTCGACACAGTATTTATAAGAATTGAAGTTTTGAAATGCGCCGCCAATGATCACCATAGGTGTCATATGCAGAGTGTCTGGGCGCGCAATTGCCATATATTCGACTTTCCAGCCGTCAATCCATGTCGTTCGCGCCGGTTTTTTAAAGCTGTCTCGGTCGTATAAATCAAAAAAGTGGTACTGCGCCATATTGCCGTGTACTTCCGTGTCCATTTTGATAATGGAATTCATGTTCATTCCTCCATCCTTCCTGCCTTATTTTTATTGTGCAAGAAATTAATGAGAGCTGCCTGCAGCTAGCGTCCTGCTCTTTTGTCGTTATTTGTATGACTTCAATGTCAGTAATGTTTCATTCTATACAGGAGATGATTTTACACGCAACTGCTAATGCCGCCGCTCATCTGCTTTATTGTCTAAAACAATTTCAAAATGTGAATGCGTTTCGAATTAAAAGGCTAAATCTGGCGTCATAACGCTTCATTGTCTGATCTGAGGCTGTTAATATCAGATGGAAATTTCTAAGTGATCAAACCGCTATGCAACAGTCTATTGAACAATACATGCAAACGGTAGGACAACAGGCGCGCCAAGCATCTCGCGTGTTAGCCAGTGCTTCTACTGAATCTAAAAACAATGCGCTTTCTGCTATTTATACCGCTTTGCAAAACAGTGAAGCTGATATTTTAGCAGCCAACAAAATGGATATGACCAAGGCGCACAGCAACAACTTGGACAGTGCCCTGCTTGATCGCTTAGAACTTACCCCCTCGCGCTTTAAAGGCATGCTGCAAGGCTTAAAAGATGTCATTGGATTGAAAGACCCCATTGGCGAAATTACCGATATGGCATACCGCCCCACAGGCATTCAGCTGGGTAAAATGCGTGTGCCATTAGGTGTCGTCGGCATGATTTATGAGTCGCGCCCGAATGTCACGTTGGAAGCGGCCTCTTTGGCGTTAAAGTCTGGCAATGCCATTATTTTGCGCGGCGGCTCAGAAGCGCTGGAATCCAACCAAGCGATTGCAGCGGCCATTCAGCACGGTTTAAAAGCGGCAGGCTTGCCTGAAAATTCAGTTCAGGTGATTAATACCACAGACCGCAGTGCGGTGGGTCAGCTGATCACCATGCCTGAATATGTGGATGTGATTGTGCCCCGCGGCGGCAAAGGCCTGATTGAGCGTATTACCGAAGAAGCGCGTGTGCCTGTGATTAAACATCTGGACGGCAACTGTCACGTGTATGTAGAAGCGCAGGCCGATTTGCAAAAAGCTTTGCCAATCGCTTTAAACGCAAAAACACACCGTTACGGCGTATGCAATGCCATGGAAACGTTACTGGTCGATGAAAAGGTCGCTGAAGAGTTCCTGCCGAATATTGCGGAGCTGTATGCGCAGAAACAAGTTGAACTGCGCGGCTGTGCTGAAACCCGACGCATTTTAGGCGGGCATGTGGTTACGGCTACAGAAGAAGACTGGTATGAGGAATATCTGGGGCCTATTTTGGCGGTTAAAGTGGTCAGCGGCATTGATGAAGCCATTGATCATATTAACAAATACGGTTCACACCATACCGATGCCATCATTACTGAAAACTTCAGCTTAGCGCGCAAATTCTTGGCCGCTGTAGACTCCAGCTCAGTGATGATCAACGCCTCTACCCGTTTCGCGGATGGCTTTGAATATGGCTTAGGCGCTGAAATCGGGATTTCAACCGATAAAATCCATGCCCGCGGCCCTGTAGGATTAGAAGGCCTGACTTCACAAAAATGGGTGGTCTTTGGCGATGGTCAAATCCGCCAATAAGCTGAATTCTGCCATAAATAAAGCTCCGTTCAGGGGCTTTATTTTTTCCAAGACCTTTCTGCCGGGAACAAAGGTCAACTTCAAGATAGGCATCTTCGAGCCAAATAAAATCTTCACAAAGCCATTTCGATTGCTGATCTAAATGATCTGCCTCAGCCTTTACTGTAAAATTTTTTGATTCAATTCATAAAAAATAAAGATAGAACAGCCATGAAAACGCTGATATTTTAATCAAAAGCATCTTGCGTTTTTGAACATTTGAAACGCATATATCAAGTGCGCGCATTCTTTTGAAACGCAGCTTAGCTTTCGTGACCCTGTGTCCACCTAAAAGAAAAAAATAAAACCATAATTTTTGTATGTGTTTTATTACTGAGCAGTTTTTGCATGCTATTGTAAATTATTGACAGCTGAAGCACCTGATCCGCCTAGACTATTTCATTAATAAATGAAAACTATGAACTGATAAATTTTAATTATTATTGAGAAATGGGTCGATAGTGCTTAAGTCTAATCTCCTAAAGTCTATCTAGGACAGAAAAACATCGCATGTTAAAACATCATCACTGATCTAAATTGCACCAATAAAAAGTTATGCATTCAGATCATGTGAGGGATAAGTACTTTAATTAGAATTCGGGTAAAAAAACGTGTCTACATCAGTATTAGTAATTAACTGCGGTTCATCTTCAATTAAATATGCGTTGGTTTCTGAACGTCGAGAAGACCGTATTTTTGGTTTGGCAGAAAACTTAGGTTCTCCAGAAGCTCGAATTAAAGGTATTACTGCAGGCGGCGCGCCGCTTGAGCTGTCTATTCCTGACGCGAACCATGAAAAAGCCTTGGAAATTATTTTAGAACGCTTGTCGCACTACAATCCGCAAGCGATCGGCCACCGCGTTGTACACGGCGGCACCTTAACCAAAGCAGAATTATTAACACCAGAAATTATTGACCGCATCCGTGCAGCGACGCCGCTGGCGCCATTGCACAACCCTGCGCATCTGGTTGGAATTGACGCAACAATGCGCCTGTTCCCGCAATTGCCGCAGGTGGCTGTATTTGATACCGCATTCCATCAAACCATGCCGTCGCATGCTTACCGCTATGCATTGCCAAAATTCCTTTATACACAGCACAACGTGCGCCGTTATGGTTTCCACGGCACCAGCCATGCCTATGTTTCTGAACGCGGTTCAGAGCTGGCTGGCAGCTTCAAGCAAGGCGGCTGGCTCACAGCGCATTTAGGCAATGGCAGCTCAACCTGCGCGATTTGGAATGGTCAATCGGTAGATACCTCGATGGGCTTAACTCCGCTGGAAGGCGTAGTCATGGGTACCCGCAGCGGTGACGTAGACCCAAGTATCCACAGTTTCTTGGCTTCTAATTTAGGCTGGGATATTTACAAAATTGACAAAATGCTGAACAGCCAGTCTGGCTTATTAGGCCTATCAGACCTTTCCAATGACATGCGTACACTGATTGATGCCGCTGATCAAGGCAACGAAGATGCCGCGCTGGCCATTGAAGTATTCTGCTACCGTTTAGCAAAATCTTTAGCAGCCTTAAGCTGTGGCCTGCCGCGCATTGACGGCTTATTCTTCACTGGCGGCATTGGCGAAAACTCTGCGCTGATCCGTGAAAAAACTCTAGCCTACCTGCCGCACTTTGGCTTTAACTTAAGCAAAGACAAAAATGACAGCTTAAAACGCGGTACTGAAGGCCGAATTGATGCCGGCGCTGGCCCGCAAATTTGGGTTGTTCCGACCGATGAAGAAGGCCGCATTGCTAAAGAAACGCAAAACGTGGTGGAGCTAGAGGTAACTGCCGCAAAAAAGTCTAAAGCGGAAGATGAAGCTGTAGCATAAGCTGCAGCTTCCACCACCCTTTCGGGTTCAATATTTTATTTTTAGTTTAGATGCCTTATGAAAACAATTTTACTCGTGCCCACTGGGGAAGGTGTAGGCTTAACATCTGCATGTTTAGGCTTAATTTATGCATTGGAATGCCAAGGCATTAAAGCAGGTTTTTTAAAGCCTTTTTCTCAAGAACCACAATCGGCTGCTGACCGCACCACGGCGCTGTACCGCCATTTATTTAATAATGAAACGGTTGAACCGATCAGCCACGCCGCTGTTTTGCGCCGTTTGAGCCAAGATGAAAATGACGAACTGCTGGAAGACGCAGTCCGCCTGCACCGTGAAATTGCCAAGAAGCATGATCTGATTATTGTTGAAGGGGTTTTGCCCAACAGCCGCGATGCCTATGCAGCTGGCTTAAATGCTGACCTTGCCAAAGCTTTGGATGCCAAAGTCGTGATTGTCAGCACTGCTGATATGAATAATGCAGCGGCGGCGGCAGAAAAAGTTGAAACCCTCGCGCGCAACTTTGGCGGCGCCAGCAATGAGCGTACCGCAGGTGTGCTGTTCATGCGGACCAAAGGCTTGCCTGAAGGTTCGGCGCAAGTGCCTGTAACCTTAGATCCAAGCCTTCGTCTCATCCGCGATACAGCAATTTTTTCGGAGCAGCTGCAAAAATACAATGCGCAGCTGGGTGCTGAAAAATTCCCAGTGATTGGCCTTATACCCTTCAGCAATACATTAAGCGTGCCGCGCATGTCTGATTTGGCCGCGCATATTTCTGCGCACTGGATTAACGAAGGCGAAGCGAAACAGCGCCGTGTGCTGCACAGCAGCCTGATCGCTTCCAATATTGAACATGAACTGCATAAATTTGTAGCTGGCGAGCTGATCATCAGCGCATCAGACCGTATTGACGTCTTGCTGGCAAGCAGCCTAGCAAGCAGCAATGGCATTCCGCTGGCGGGCTTGGTCTTAACAGAACACCATCAGCCGAATGAACATGTACTGAACTTCTGCCAAACAGCGATCAAGCAGGGTTTACCAATTTTGCATACCCCGCTAAGCACCTTTGAAACAGCGCAGGAACTGGCGAATCTCAGCAATGAAATTCCAGTAGATGATACTGAACGCGCAGAACAAGTGACCCGTTTTGTATCCAGCCATATTGACCCTGAGTGGATTACACAGCTGATCAATGGCTCACACAAACCGCGTCTGTCTCCTTCTGCTTTCCGTCATGAGCTGGTGCAAAAATCAATTGCTGCCAAAAAGCGCATTGTGCTGCCAGAGGGTGATGAACCGCGTACCGTACAAGCAGCCGCCATTTGCCAATCCCGCGGCATTGCGCAGTGTGTCCTTTTAGCCAAACCTGAAGCGGTCGTTGAAGTCGCGAAAGCGCGCGGCATTGAACTGCCGTATGACTTAGAAATTATTGACCCAGACTTGATTCGCGACAACTATGTCGAAAAAATGGTTGAACTGCGCAAAGGCAAAATCAATGAGCTGCAGGCGCGTGAACAGCTGCAGGATACCGTTGTGCTGGGCACCATGATGCTGGCGCTAGATCAAGTCGATGGCTTGGTTTCTGGTGCCGTACATACCACGGCCAATACTGTACGCCCTGCATTCCAGCTGATTAAAACTGCTCCTGAATATTCATTGGTGTCTTCAGTCTTCTTTATGCTCCTGCCGGATGAAGTCTATGTGTACGGCGACTGTGCGATTAATCCAGATCCAACAGCAGTTGAATTGGCGGAAATTGCGATTCAGTCTGCAGACTCTGCCAAAGCATTTGGTATTGACCCGCGCATTGCGATGATTTCTTATTCTACAGGTACTTCAGGCGCTGGCGCAGATGTAGAAAAAGTTGCGGAAGCCACCCGCATTGCGCAAGAACGCCGTCCTGATTTACTCATCGATGGCCCATTGCAATACGATGCAGCATCTGTGGAAAGTGTTGGACGCTCAAAAGCGCCTGATTCAAAAGTGGCTGGCCGCGCTAATGTATTTATTTTCCCAGATTTGAATACAGGCAACACCACCTATAAAGCGGTTCAACGCTCTGCCGATGTCGTCAGCGTGGGGCCAATGCTGCAAGGTCTTAACAAGCCTGTGAATGACTTGTCGCGCGGCGCATTGGTCGATGACATTGTGTTTACCATTGCCCTCACTGCAATTCAATCTGAACAGCAGGAAGCGCAATAATTTAAAAGCTTAGTTTGACAGTTGATACTCAGCGCCATCCAATCGAAAGATTGGATGGTTTTTTTTGGCTGTGAATATGCACAAACGTACAATACAGCTGGCCTATCTTGGCCTTAGGCTGTGCCCTGTAAAATTTAACGCAATTTCAGCGAGCACAGCATGGAAATTTTTCTTTATACCTTAAGCGTGATGTACAGCCCTGGCCCTGTCAATTTCATGGGTCTGAATTCAGGGCTGACTGGACAGCTGAAAAAAACTGCAGGATTTTTTGCTGGTGTCGGCTCTGCCATGCTGATTTTATTTCTGCTGTTCGGCTATATGGGGCAAGCCATTATTCCGCGCCAATGGCTGCATTATATTGCACTCATCGGCGCGCTCTACACTTTTTATATTGCATGGAAAATGCTGAGAGCCAATATTCAATCCAGCCAGCAGAATACGCAAGCGCTGAGTTTTTGGAATGGCTTATTGATTCAGCTGCTCAACCCCAAAGCCATCTTGGTGATTTTACCTGTGACTGCCGTGATGTACCCTGCAGCGCAGATTACAGGCGCTATGATTTTCATAGTTTCATTGCTGATTTCAATTGGCGCTTCAGGCGCGCCCTTTGCATATGCAGTGGCCGGCAAATTGCTGGGTAATAAAATTGAAAATCCAATCTGGTTCAACCGCCTCAATAAAGTGATGGGGGTTTTACTGATTGCCTCTGGCTTATTCATGCTGCGTGATTTTTTACAAGGCGCACATCTGATCTGAAACAGTCTATTTACAGCTTTTAAGGTTTAGAGCTGATGCTGCGCCACTGTGCGGGGCTTAAGCCATAAGCCTGCAGAAAATGCCGTGTCATATGGCTTTGATCAAAAAAACCTGCCAGCATGGCTGCATCGGCAATTGAGCGTCCGGCAATCAGTCCTGCCTTGACCTGCTCCAATCGGCGCATGGTCATATAACGGTGCGGACTGGTGCCAAACAGCAGCCGAAAATCCCGTGATAGACGCCAACGGTCACGGCCTGTATTTTGTTCTAAATCTTCCAAGCTTAAGTTCAAATGCAAATTATCTAGAATATATTCACGCGCGCGTTCTGCAGCGCGGTAATCATACGTATGTATTTTACTTGGATGCTTTGAAGACACCTCATTTAAGGCCATCGCCAAATCATACAGCGCATCGTCCTCTTCCAATTGCGCTATGGGCTGCTGCATATGCCGCATAAAAGTATCTGTCGCATGAAATAAACGCGGATCGGCACTCAAAGCCTGCGGAATAAACGGCAGCGGCTTGCCCTGCAAAATCTGCTGAATCACGGCAGGCTCTATATAAACCATGCGGTAGCGGAAGCCATAGTCTGAGCCAGATTCGCCATCATGCTTTTCATCGGGATGAATCACCATAGTCATGCCTGGACGGCTATGCTGTTTCTCCCCTTTATAATGAAAGCTTTGCACGCCAGACAATGTTCTGCCTATGGCATAGGTATCGTGGCGGTGCGGCTCATAGGCATGATCAGAAAAAAAAGCTTCGATGCGCTCAATTTTAGGATACGAAGCATACTCAGATGCCTCTGCCCTAAAAATCCAATCTTTTTCAGTGGAATATTTAGCCATCTGTATTTGCCTCTTTAAACGTCCATCACAGTGTAGATGAATTTAAAATTTCTGTGCAATGCAGATGCTGCCACTCAGAATTGCAGCTGACTTAAAGATACTTTAAATTTTAAGCTTTAAAACACCCGCCCAAAATTTAAGATTTTGAACACTGGCCATCATCAATATGCTTGGTTCTAAGCTAAAATGGCATCAAATATCATGAACACAAATACAGCGCAACCAACTTAAGATTTTCGCGCCAACCAGACCGTATGCCCTGTACAATCGGCATCTTCAGCAATCATCTTTAACACCTCAAAACCATGCGCTGACAATAAGGCTTGATATTCTTCTAAAGACAAACTGGCATGATACAAAGCTTCACCAAACATATCGCCAATCGCCTCACCTTCTGCTGGACCGCTCGTAAACATGAGCACCGTGCCTTTAGCTGAAAACTTTGAAAATTGCTGGAACATTTGACGCTGATCATCTGCTGTTAAATGAAAGAAACTGTCCCATGCCAAAATGCCATGGAATTTTTGTTCCAAATGCACACAGCGCATATCTGCCAAATGCCATACTTGATTGGGAAAATTATGCTGCGCCATCTCAATCATGGCTCCTGAACTGTCTACACCGGTCAGCGCATGACCATGCCCAATCAAATAGTCCGCAATCGGCCGACCTGAACCGCAGCCCAAGTCTAAAATTTCGGCCTGCTGCGGCAGGACAGCTAAAAATGCATCTAGCCAGCTTTTTTCATATAGATGCCCGCCGCGCAGAGCCGTCCAAGCGCGCCCATGTTTTTTATAGATTTCGATAATATTTTGAGCAAGATGCGCCTGATCATCCATCGCGAATGCCTAGAAGTTTTTTGATCAGTATAAAGAAAGAAGGAAAAGAAATTGAAGCTTTAGAATGCAGGTACAAAATTTTAGACATAAAAAAAGAAGATTAAGCTTAGGCTTGATCTTCTTTTTGGCCGTACATCCAAGTTGCTGCGATATATACACAAAAGCCCGCAGCCATCAAAATACCTGTAAGCATCTTTTCGATCTCATTTTTGAATGAGCTTATTATGCGAAAGAAATATTACAGCTATATGACAATATGACACTTTTATGAATTTAATATTTATCGTTAATTTTCAATAATATAACAAGTTTCATTGTATTTAAATCCTGATTTAACGCAGTTTTATTGCATGAAATACGCCCTATATTGCTGAATATTTCAGCATATATGACAGTTATGGCGGCTATAAAAAACGATCTTAAACTTTCGGCCAAAGCCCGTTCAAAATACCCACAACCTGCTCATTTTGCCTTATAATTTAGCCCGCTAGCTATCAGCCCGCTCAAGAGATATTTGTATGACCACTATTATCAAGCAAGATGACTTGATCACATCGGTTAAGGATGCGCTTCAGTTCATTTCGTATTATCACCCGCAAGACTTCATCCAAGCGATGAGCCGCGCATACGACCGTGAAGAAAACAAAGCAGCAAAAGATGCGATCGCGCAGATCTTAATTAACTCTCGTATGTGTGCAGAAGGCCACCGCCCGATCTGTCAAGATACTGGTATCGTAAACGTATTCGTTGAAGTGGGCATGGACGTTAAATTTGATTTAACGATGAGCTTAGACGACGCGATTAACGAAGGCGTGCGCCAAGGCTATTTAGAAAACTCTAACGTGCTTCGCGCATCTGTACTTGCTGACCCTGCATTTGGCCGCAAGAACACCAAAGACAACACCCCTGCTGTGATCTACCACAAGCTTGTTCCAGGCAACAAAGTAGACATCACTGTTGCAGCGAAGGGTGGCGGTTCAGAAAACAAATCTAAACTGGCTATGCTGAATCCATCAGATTCAATTGTAGATTGGGTACTCAAGACTGTTCCAACCATGGGTGCAGGCTGGTGTCCACCAGGTATGCTCGGTATCGGTATTGGCGGTACTGCAGAAAAAGCCATGATGCTTGCGAAAGAAGCATTGATGGAAGAGCTGGACATGGACGAATTGCTTCGTCGCGGTCCGCAAAGCAAACTTGAAGAACTTCGTATCGAAATCTTCGAAAAAGTAAATGCTTTGGGTATTGGCGCGCAAGGTCTTGGCGGTTTAACCACTGTTCTAGACATCAAAATCAAAGATTACCCATGTCATGCTGCAGGCAAACCAGTCGGCATGATTCCGAACTGTGCGGCGACTCGTCATGCGCACTTCACACTTGATGGTTCTGGTATTGCCCACATTATTGCGCCTAAACTTGAAGACTACCCAGAAGTGACATGGGATTCATCTACATCTAAACGTGTAGATTTAGATACCATCACTCAAGAAGAAATGAACGCTTGGCAGCCAGGTGATACATTGCTTCTAAACGGCACAATCTATACAGGCCGTGATGCTGCGCACAAACGCATGGTAGACATGCTGAACAACGGTGAAGAACTTCCTGTCGATCTGAAAGGCAAGTTCATTTACTACGTCGGCCCTGTCGATCCTGTAGGCGATGAAGTGGTTGGCCCTGCTGGTCCAACCACTGCAACACGTATGGATAAATTTACCCGTCAAGTGCTTGAAGCAACTGGCATGTTCGGCATGATTGGTAAAGCTGACCGTGGCCCTGCTGCTGTTGAAGCGATTAAAGACAATAAAGCTACTTACTTAATGGCTGTAGGCGGCGCGGCTTACCTCGTGTCTAAAGCGATCCGTGAAGCTGAAGTGGTTGCTTTTGCTGACCTAGGTATGGAAGCAATCTACAAATTTGTCGTAAAAGACATGCCTGTATCTGTTGCTGTAGACGTGAACGGTACTTCTGTACACGCAACTGCACCTAAAATCTGGCAAGCAAAAATTGGTAAAATCCCAGTAGTTGACGCTGCTGCAGGCTAATTGCCAAAACTGAAAAAGCACCCAACTGGGTGCTTTTTTCATTACATCGCTTAATGCTTTTTCTCTATTTAAAGAGCTGTTACTATTTTTCGCTGAATAAAAAATTACGCCAAAAATAACTAAAGCGCACATCATCATGAAAAAAACACATACATGGCGGCAGTCTTTCATCCTTTCCTGCAGCCTCTGCTTCAGTACAGCCGTCTTTGCACAGCCCGTACAGGAAAAAACGCTGAATCAGCTGATCGATCTATCCAATTTAAGCGGCCTGATTCTGAAATCCAGCCGCGACATGCGCCCCATGTTTGATACGCAGGCTGAAGAAATTTTAAAAATGAATTTAGCGATTACAGCGCTCAACGCTCAACAGAAAAAAGCCGCAGCGCAAATCAGCACATTGCTTCAATCCACAAATGAAGGCATTGTCAGTGATCCGCAATTTTTAAGCATGATCCGCAAAAACTTTCAGCAAGCGTTTACTGAAGAAGAAGCGCAGGCCTATATTGCTTTTCTCAGCACACCAATGGGTCAATCAATTAATCAAAAAAGCGCAGGACTGATGAATAACATTCTGCAAGAAAGCATGACCATCAGTTCTGCAATAATGAATGACTCAGAGCGCCAGCAAAGCTTTAATGATAAACTCGCCAGCATTCTGCAGCCGCTGCTGCTGCTGCTGAATAATTAGCTTCAGCAGTGTACCTAAGCGCTGTAATATTTACAGATCTACCATGTCAGCGGATTCCAAAGCTTGAATGGCTTCACCAGCTGCACATCACTTGCAGGATCATATTTCACCCGCTTAATTTTTTGCGTGCTTTTACGGGCTTTGCCAGTATCTTGATTTTCCGCCACGAAGTTATAGCTGGCAGATTTCATTTCGGTAAAAGCAATTTCATTTTTCCCGACATTATCTGGCATCAGCATTAAAGGGCCAGATACACTGCGGCGAGTCGTTAAATTTTCCTCATCATATTTAATAAAATAGGACTGCCCCGCTTCTACGGTAAAATCTAAAACCTTCGGCTTTTGAAAATGGTTAATGCCCAGCGGACGGCTGCTGGAAAGTCGATATTGACCCGCTGGCAGCTCCACCCAGTAATAATGATTATTCAATAAACTTGGAATGCGTTCACTGTTTAAAAACAGGCTGCTGGCAACAATTTCCTGCCTATTCCATTTACTGTCTGGACGATACAAATAGACGACGGCAGCTTGATCATGCTGCGGCTTAACTAGCTGAAAATGCGCCCCTTGTGTTTGATTGACCCAGCCGCCAATGGTAAAAACACCGAGACGGTACTGTTCCATTACACCCGGTTCATGCTCAAAATTGACATCTTTTAGCGTAGAAGCCAAATGCGGCTCCTGTTCAAGCGCTGATTTTCCATGACAGCCCAACAGTATCATGCTGCTGAATATTGCAATATATACACTACGCATGATTATCCCTCACTGCGTCTTTTCTTCTTTTCAATCGTTGTTTTATTTAAATCTGCTGGCCATCCCAGCCATTTTGCTGAGATTAACATTTAGCCTAATTTTTGCAAATAAAAAACGTGCGCAAATCTGAGATTTACGCACGTTTCTGACGAATAACGGCTGTCTTAAGCAGACTTAGAATCAATGACCTTCAAATCTGCTTTTGGCGCTGCTTCTTCATTTTCAGCTTTCGGCTGACGCTCTGGTTTAAATTCGGGTTTCGCTTCGCCGTTCACCACAGCTTCCGTCACCACAACTGTACCCACATCGCTGCGGCTTGGCAGGTCATACATGGTTTCAAGCAGCGAATTTTCCAAAATAGTCCGCAAACCGCGCGCGCCTGTATTGCGTTCCAAGGCTTTTTTCGCCACAGCGCGCAATGCGTCTTTTTCAAATACCAAGTCTACATTTTCCATGCTGAACAGGTATTCATATTGACGGGTTAAAGCGTTTTTCGGTTCAGTCAGAATTTGCATCAATGCATCTTCATCCAGCTCATCCAAAGTCGCAACCACAGGCAAACGACCAATGAATTCTGGAATTAAACCAAATTTCACTAGATCTGTCGCTTCAACCTGACGGAATAAGTCAGACAATTTTTTAGTTTCGTCTTTCTTACGTACTTCCGCAGTAAAACCAATACCGCCTTTTTCCTGACGCTGCTGCACAATTTTCTCTAAACCAGAGAATGCGCCGCCGCAGATAAACAGGATATTTGAAGTATCAATTTGAATGAATTCTTGCTGCGGATGCTTACGGCCGCCTTGCGGTGGAATAGACGCCACAGTGCCTTCAATCATTTTCAGCAAAGCTTGCTGCACGCCTTCACCTGATACATCACGGGTAATAGACGGGTTTTCTGATTTACGGGTAATTTTGTCAATTTCATCGATATAGATAATGCCCTTTTGCGCTTTTTCTACATCGTAATCGGCTTTTTGAAGGAGTTTTTGAACAATGTTCTCAACATCTTCACCCACATAGCCCGCTTCGGTCAGTGTCGTTGCATCCGCCATGGCGAATGGAACATCTAAAAGACGCGCAAGTGTTTGAGCAAGCAAGGTTTTACCCGAACCTGTCGGCCCCACCAGCATGATGTTGCTTTTTGAAATCTCAACGCCATCTTCCGGCTTTTTTCCGCTAGTCGAAACTTTCAAACGCTTGTAATGGTTATACACCGCAACGGACAGCGTTTTCTTCGCAACGTCTTGGCCAATTACATATTGGTCAAGCGCAGCACGGATTTCATGCGGTTTTGGCAATGGGCGAGTCGCCCAATCGCTGGATTCAACTTGCTGGCTGGTCTGCACCAAGTCTAAGCATACGTCCACACATTCATTACAGATGTACGCGTCCTCACCTGCAATCAGTTTCCCGACTTCAGACTGCGTTTTACCGCAAAATGAACAATGCTTTTGTCCTTGAGGATGTTCGGACATATTCACTCCAATATCTAAATCTTTAAAACTTATGGACGTTTAGATAATACTTCGTCCACAAGACCGTAATCTTTCGCCTGCTGCGCAGTCATAAAGTTGTCACGGTCGGTATCTTTTGCCACACGTTCAAAATCTTGGCCGCTGTGCTCTGCCATCAAGCGGTTCAAACGCTCTTTAATGAACAGGATTTCGCGTGCATGAATTTCAATATCCGATGCTTGACCGCGGAAACCGCCCAAAGGCTGGTGAATCATGACACGGGCATTTTCAAGGCAGTAGCGTTTGCCTTTTGCTCCGGCATTCAGAAGGAAAGCGCCCATAGATGCCGCTTGACCCATGCAGTATGTCACAACATCAGGCTTAATGAACTGCATGGTATCGTAAATTGCCATGCCTGCAGTCACAGATCCGCCTGGTGAGTTGATATATAAATGAATATCTTTATCTGGGTTTTCAGCTTCTAGAAACAGCATTTGCGCAACAATTAAGTTCGCCATGTTGTCTTCAACTTCACCGGTTAAGAAAATGACACGTTCACGCAAAAGGCGTGAATAAATATCAAAAGAGCGCTCGCCGCGAGATGATTGCTCTACCACCATTGGCACTAGCGCGTTTTCAATTGTTGGAACATACATATGTTTATTTATTCCTAAATTTTTTGTGACTCAACTCATAATTCACAATATGAGGGATATTTGCTGAAATTGCAAAAGGTTCCCAAGTAAATAACAGATATTTTTTGCATAAGCTTTGTGAATTCAGGACAATTTTTTATGATGCCGCACCGATAAAAAAAGGCGCTTAACGCGCCTTTTTTTTGAAAGCTAAAAATTAGCCTTGCTGACGAGCTTGCTGCTCTTTCAATAAGTCTTCATAGCTAACAGCTGTATCAGTTACTTTAGCAGAAGCTAAGATGTGATCTACAACTTGGTCTTCTAAAATTACTGATTCGATTTGAGCGCGCTGCTGTTTATCGTTGTTGAAGTATTCGATTACTTCTGTAGGATCTTCGTAAGAAGACGCCATGTCTTGGATATATGCATCAACACGTGCAGCATCAACTTCAAGTTTAGCGTCAGCTAAAACTTTGCTTACCAATACGCCAAGCTTAACTGATTTTTCAGCTTGCTCTTTGAACAGGTCATCTGGAAGCATGCTTGAGTCAAATGCTTTCGCGCCTTGAGCACCAAACTGCTGAGTGAACTGCTGGATCATTTGTTGACGTTGACGGTCAATTTCTTGAGCAACCATTGATTCTGGAAGTTCAACTTCGTTTGCAGCAACAAGCGCATCAAAAGTCGCGCCCTTCACTTGATTGCGAAGACCGTTTTTCACTTCACGTTCCATATTTTTGCGAACGTCAGCTTTCAGTTTTTCTACGCCTTCTTCTTCAGTTAGACCGAATACTTTTAAGAATTCAGCATCAATCTCTGGAAGCTTTTGTTTTTCAACAAGCTTAACAGTGATTTTGAATTGCGCAGCTTTACCCGCTAAGTTTTCAGCTTGGTAATCTTCAGGGAAAGTTACATCGATAACTTTCTCTTCGCCTTTCTTCATGCCAACGATGCCGTCTTCGAAGCCCGGGATCATGCGGCCAGAACCTAAAACAAGTTTAAAGTCTTCAGAAGAACCGCCTTCGAATTTTTCGCCGTCAACTGAACCTTCGAAATCGAAAGTTACTTGCATGTCTTTTTTAGCCATGCCTTTCGTTTCAGCCCAAGATGCGCGCTGCTTTTGAAGGTTTTCGATCATTTGATCAACGTCTTTGTCATTTACTTCAGACGCTTTGCGTTCAACTTCCAGACCTTCGAATTTCACTTCAACTTCTGGGTAAACTTCTACAGTTGCTTCATAAACTAAAGCGTCTTCTTTCATTTCAGATTTTTCAATGTTAGGCATGCCTACTGCATTGATTTTTTCTTGCTGAATTGCTTCAAACACTGTGTCACGAATGATGTCGTTTACTACTTCTTGATAGATGCCCGCACCATATTCGCGGCGAACAACGTTTACTGGCACTTTACCTTGACGGAAGCCGTTGATCTTCACAGTTTTGGCAGTGCGTTTCAAACGAGCTTCAAATTGCTCGTTAATACGGCTCGTCGGTACAGATATATTTAAACGACGGGCAACGCCCGAAACCGCTTCAGAAGTAACTTGCATGGCTTCCTCGATATTTTGTTAATAAACAGTTTAAAAAAAAGTGCCACATTATATGACAACATTTAAAGATATACAAAACGACGGGATTTAACCATGTTTTTTGCTTAAGAAGTAGACAAACCATCATTAAAGTACGCTATTTCACCTATTTTTGGAGTGTTCTCATTCATCGACCGCGATTCTTTTGGTGATGAATTGAAAATAGACAGGAATTGCAGATGAAATATGCAAATCAATACAGCTAGGGATTCACAATCCATTTACATCTCATTCACTTTTTCTACAGAATCATCATTCCCAATTTAAAGTCAAAAAATAATCGATTTGTTAGATTTAATATATATTTCAATATATTAATATTAAATTGATACCTTGTAACATTGTGCAAACAGTTTACATTTTGATAATAGATAGACATTTTCTATCACCAAGGAATACTTAATTTAAATAAGAATTATTATTATTCGCATACACAAATATAGACAGCCTTTTGGGTTCCGTATGTCATTTATCAAATCACGTAAAAAAATCGTTTCAACAGCGATTGCATCATCTCTTTCAATCATTGCAGGGAATGCGATGGCGGAAGATAAAGCTATTCAGCTTGAAACGATTCATCAAGAAGTTGCAACAGAACAGCAAGGCCTGAAAGTTGATAAATCAGCAAATACTAAATTTGTTGCGCCACTTTTAGATACGCCAAAATCTGTCTCTGTCATTTCTAAACAGCTGATTGAAGACACACAGGTAACCACTCTAAGCGATGCTTTACGTACTGTGCCAGGGATTACTCTTGGCGCTGGCGAAGGCGGCAACCCGAATGGCGACCGTCCGTTTATCCGCGGCTACAACTCTGAAAGCTCGATGTATGTCGATGGCATCCGCAGTTCTACTTCGCAAAACCGTGAAATGTTTGCCGTTGAACAAGTTGAAGTGACTAAGGGTTCTGCATCTGCCATGAGTGGCGGTGGTTCTACTGGCGGCAATATCAATATGATTTCGAAAGTTGCCAAAAAAGGTGACTCTTTAGAAGGTTCTGTTGGCGCAGGTACTGATAGCTACCAACGTATTACCTTAGACGGCAATAAAGATTTCGGCAACGGCATTGCTGCCCGCGTAGCCGTTATGGGCCACCACAATGAAAAAGCAGGTCAAGCAGACGGCGCTGAATATGCGCGTGTCGGTATTGCGCCTAGCATTACTTTTGGCCTAGATACGCCTACCCGAGCAACACTTAGCTACTATTATTTAAAATCTGATGACACCCCAGATTCAGGTGTTCCATATTGGAATGCTGCCGATAAAACAGCAACAGGCAAACCTTTAAATGCAAAACAAGGCATTTTTTACGGCTGGTTAGACCGTGATTTCCAAAAACAGGAAAATCAAATCGGTACAATTAAATTAGAGCATGATCTGACGGATAACTTAACCATCAGCAATACTGCCGTTTATAGCAATTCGAAAAATGATTATATCTGGACTCAGCCAGATGACAGCCAAAAAAATATTGCAAATGGTGAAGTTTGGCGCCGTGTAAACTCCCGTATTACAGATACCAATACTTTTACCGATCAATTGGCTTTAACAGGCAAATTTAATACAGGCGCAATCAAACACAGCTTTAATCTTGGCGCGGAGTATAGCGATCAAGAGTCTGATAAAGGCTCTTATACTGTTACGTCTAAATCAGGCAAACCAATTACTGGCTCACCTGCCACTGGTGCATGTTCACTTGGCATTGGCGCTGCATCTGACTATTGGTGTACTGATGCATTCAACCCGAACTCAAAAGATCCGTGGTTAGGCAACGTTGCAGCAAATAAAGCAGTGACAACAACAACAGCAAACACAACGTCCGTTTATCTCTTAGACAGCATTGAATTTAACCCACAATGGTTATTAGACATTGGCGTTCGCTGGGACAAGTTTGAAACTGAACTTAAAACCAATGCCACAGGCGTCAAAATTGAAAGTGATACAGACTTTTTCTCTTATCAAGCTGGCTTGACATTTAAGCCTGTTGAAAATGGCAGTATTTATGCAAGCGTTGCAACATCTGCCAACCCTGTTGGTATTGATGCAGGTGACGGTTCTGAAACGGCTGTCAATGCAAACATTAAAGATCTTGATCCAGAGAAAAGCCGTACATTTGAAGTTGGTACGAAATGGGATTTGCTTAATGACAAGTTAAATTTAACTGCAGCCATTTTCCGCACAGAAAAGCAAAATACTCGTATTCAGCTTGATTCGACAACCTATACCAATGGCGGTGAAAGCAAGGTTGACGGTATTGAGCTTGGATTAAATGGCAGCATTACAGACAAATGGGCAGTATCAGCAGGCTATACATATTTAGACAGTGAACAGACTGATCCAGGTCCATCGTGTACTCGTGCAGGTGTTTGTACTTATCCAAACCCCGCCAAAGGCAAACAGCTACCAAACGTTCCTAAAAATTCAGCAACGCTTTGGACAACTTACCAAGTTATGCCACAGTTAACTTTAGGCGCTGGCGCAGTCGCTATGGACAAAGTCTACGGTGATGCAGCTAATACTAAGTTTGTTTCAGGCTATGTACGCTACGATGCTATGGCGCGTTACAACGTAAACAAAAATGTTGATTTACAATTGAACGTAAACAACCTTTCTGACAAACGCTATTTCACCAAAGCATATGCATCTCACTATGCAACAGAAGCTGAAGGCCGCAGCGCAGTATTGTCTGTAAACTTCAAATATTAATCAAAACAAAATCCCATAATTTATTTATGGTATTTATTCAAAATAGCCTCTTCATAGAGGCTATTTTTATATATGCTTAAGACGCCCATTTTATATTTAAAAAGGTATTGCCGTGATTCACCATATTCCCAATGTGTTAAGCAAAGAACAGGTTCAATACTTCCGTCAAGAGATGGACAAAGTGGAATGGGTCGATGGCAAAAAAACCACAGGGTCTATGTCTGCAAATGTAAAGCGCAACCAGCAGCTGCCTGAAGATCATCCTTTAAGCCATCAGTTAGGTGATATTATTTTAGCGGCTTTGGCGCAAAACCCTTTATTTACTTCTGCTGCACTGCCTTTAAATATATTGCCGCCCTATTTTAACCGCTACGAAAAGGGCGAAACATTTGGTTTCCATGTCGATAATGCCATCCGATGGGTACAAGGCACCAATCAAAAAATCCGCACTGATCTGTCCTGCACCATTTTCCTAAGCGAACCTGAAGAGTATGAAGGCGGAGATTTAGTGGTTGAGGATACTTATGGCTATCATGAAATTAAACTGCCTGCTGGCGATCTGATTCTCTATCCATCGACCAGCGTGCATGAAGTAACACCCGTGACTCAAGGCAGCCGCGTGGCTTCTTTTTTCTGGCTGCAAAGCATGATTAGAGATGATGCTGAGCGCCATATGCTGTTTAATTTGGATCAAAGCATTCAAAATTTGCGTATACAACTGGGCGATGCCCATGCAGAAGTGGTCAAACTCACCAGCATGTACCACAATTTACTGCGTAAATGGGCTGAAATCTAAAAACTCAAACTTTGCATTTTCAGCGCCATTGAGCAAAACTCTACTTAAAAACAACCCTAGATTCATCCAATAGATTCAATAAAAACGGAAATGCCATGACTGCCAAAACTGTTCTCGCGCCGCTTACTCAAATTCCGCCTGAGCTGCAAACCATTGCAGATTATGAGCAGGAAGCGCAGAAACACCTGTCTGACATGGTATGGCAGTATTTGCAAGGCGGCTCAATGGAAGAGCACAGTGTCCGCAGCAATTTAGATCAGTTCGCGCAAATTCAGCTCATGCCGCGCATGCTGCGCAACCTGACGCATGGCAGCACCGAATGTGAAATTTTAGGTCAGCGTTTTGAGCATCCCATTTTTTTAGCGCCGATTGGCCATCAACAGCAATATCACCCAGAAGGCGAAGCTGCCTGTGCGCTGGCAGCAGAAGTACTCGGCAGCAACATGGTGCTGAGCACCTTTACCAATACTGATATGCGGGCTTTAAAGCAGGATAATCCCCGAAAATGGTTTCAGCTGTATTGGCAAGGCTCACGTGACAAATCTCTAGCATTGGTCAAACTGGCCGAAGCGCAAAATTTTAAAGCCATTGTGGTAACTGTGGACTCTCCGCATACAGGCATCCGCGACCGTGAGCGCCGGGTATTTTTTCATTTGCCAGAAGGCATGCAGCATCCGCATACACCTACGCATATTCCCCTGCCTGAATTAAGACAAGGTGATCATCCTGTGTTTAATGGCCTGATGGCCATTGCGCCAACTTGGGAAGATATTGCATGGCTGGTACAGCAAACAGACCTGCCCGTAATTCTCAAAGGTATTCTGCATCCGCTGGATGCGCAATTGGCGATTGAGCATGGTGTACAAGGCATTATTGTCTCGAATCACGGCGGACGGGTGTTGGATACTGGCATTGCGCCTCTAATCGCTCTGCAGCTCATCAAAAAAGTTGTTCCTGCCGATTTTCCACTTTTATATGATGGCGGCATCCGCCGCGGCTCCGATGTGTTTAAAGCGCTGGCTCTCGGAGCATCTGCCGTTTTCATTGGCCGTCCCGCAATTTATGGCCTAGCAAGTGCTGGGGCATTGGGTGTGGCACATGTACTGAAAATCTTAAAGGAAGAATTTGAGATTACGATGGCGTTAATGGGAACAGCTACGCTGAATGACATCACAGAAGAATATATTTTTCATAAATAGGTAGTTCAAAGGAAAATATTTTCTTTAACCCAAGTAAGGACGCAAAAATAGGAAATTATTTCCGGAATAAGTGCATTAATATTTAGTTATAGATTTGCAAGCTCTGCGGTAAAGCTAAGGCACTTAAAAACCACACCATTTTTTAATGCTTTAGGCTAAGCCCTCCGAATTTAGACTTGTAAATTGATACAATAGACACAATCTATACAAGCAGTAGTGTTGCCTTTATCCAAGACTCGCGCAACCGGAACTGCACAAGGAGTTACCTCATGATGTTAGCTGATCCAAGTAAAAAATACCGCCGCATGTACCAGCGTGTTGATTTGCCTGACCGTCAATGGCCAGATAAAGAAATCAATCAAGCGCCTATTTGGATGAGCACAGACCTTCGTGACGGCAACCAAGCGATTTTTGAGCCAATGAACATCGAACAAAAGTTCAAAATGTTCCAAATGTTGGTCAAAATTGGCTTCAAGCACATTGAAATCGGCTTCCCTTCTGCATCTCAAGTTGACTTTGACTTCACTCGTTTATTGATTGAAGGCGGCCACATTCCAGACGACGTATATATCGAAGTTTTGGTTCAGGCGCGCGATCATTTGATTCAGCGTACATTTGAATCATTGCAGGGTGCAAAACGCGCAATTGTGCATATCTACAACTCAAACTCTCCGACCTTCCGTCAAAAAGTTTTGAATGTGGATATTGCGGGCGCAAAACAATTGGCGATCAATGCTGCAACGAAAGTTAAAGAATATGCAGCAAAACAGCCAGAAACTGATTTTATTTTCCAATACAGCCCAGAATGTTTCTCTGCAACTGAATTAGACGTTGCGAAAGATGTCTGTGATGCAGTGACTGAAATTTGGGAAGCATCTGCAGATAACAAAGTGATTTTAAACTTGCCTGCAACTGTTGAAGTTTCTGGCCCGCACGTTTATGCAGACCAAATTGAATGGATGCACCGCAATATTGAACGCCGTGAAGGTGTCATTATTTCTGTGCACTGCCACAATGACCGCGGCTGTGGTATTGCAGCGTCTGAATTAGCGATTATGGCTGGTGCTGACCGTGTTGAAGGCTGTGTCTTCGGCAATGGTGAACGTACAGGTAACGTGGACGTTGCAGCGATTGCATTGAACATGTATACCCAAGGTGTGGCGCCTAACTTAGACTTCTCCAACATTAACGAAATTATTGCAACTGTTGAAGAGTGCACAGGCTTGCCAATCCATCCGCGCCATCCATATGCAGGCGACTTGGTATTTACCGCATTCTCAGGTTCGCATCAGGATGCGATCAAAAAAGGCTTTGAACAGCAAAAAGACCAAGAAATTTGGGATATGCCTTACTTGCCAATCGACCCGAAAGACTTAGGCCGTGACTATGATGCCGTGATCCGTGTGAACTCACAGTCAGGTAAAGGCGGTATTGCTTACTTATTAGAAGCAAACTACAACGTGGTATTGCCGCGCCGCTTGCAAATTGAATTCTCTCAAGTGGTACAGCAAGTTGCTGATGAAGAAGGTGTTGAAGTTTCTGCACAGCAAATTTGGACCTTGTTCAAAGACACCTATGTGGCCGTTAAAGATACACATTACTCAGCGAAAAACTACCGTTTGTCTGATGAAAATGGCAACCAAGTCATTGAGTTGGATATGAGCATAGACGGTGAAATCCGCCACTTGCGCGGTGAAGGCAACGGTCCGATTTCAGCAATCTTAAATGCATTGCAATTGCCAATTGACGTTGTGAACTATGAAGAGCGCAGCATCAGCTCTGGCGCGCATGCCAAAGCATTGGCATTAATCGAACTTCAAGTTCAGGGTACAGGCAAATCTGCATTTGGTGCAGGCGTGCATGACAACATTGTGACTTCTTCGATTGAAGCGATTTTAGCGGCTGCCAACCGTTTGATTGATCAAGGCGTCTTAAGCGCTGAACAAGCGATTGCCACTGCTGTCTAAGCCATACGGCCAGATATGATCTGCAAAAATCTTATCTGATAAAAAACTTTAGAAAGGATACCCCAAGTGGTATCCTTTTGTTTCTTAACCCCAAAGATTTAAGGCGAATATTACCTGTGTCTTTTCCAGCTGACTCAGTGGGCGTAGTTACCCCGCAGAAGTTTTCTTTTGACGAGCCCTTAGCGCTCGAGTGCGACCGTATTCTCCCACGCTTCGAACTGATGGTAGAAACTTACGGCGAACTGAATGCCGATAAATCCAATGCTATTTTGATTTGCCATGCCCTGTCTGGCCATCATCACGCAGCGGGCTATCACCATGAAGATGATAAAAAAGCAGGCTGGTGGGATGCATGCATTGGCCCAGGCAAGGCCATTGATACCTCTAAATTCTTTGTGGTGGCATTAAATAATATTGGCGGATGCAGCGGCTCTACCGGCCCGACATCGCCAAACCCTGAAAATGACAACCGACCTTATGGACCTGATTTTCCATTGGTGACGGTGCGTGACTGGGTCAAAACTCAAGCCATGCTGTCTGACCGTATGGGCATTCAGCAATGGTATGCCGTGATTGGCGGTTCTCTTGGCGGCATGCAGGCGCTGCAATGGTCTGTGGATTACCCTGACCGTCTGCAAAAGTGCGTCATTATTGCCAGTGCGCCAAAACTCTCTGCACAGAATATTGCCTTTAACGAAGTTGCTCGTCAGTCCATTTTATCGGACCCAGACTTCCATAACGGCCGCTATTTAGAAAATGACAGCTATCCAAAACGCGGGCTGATCTTAGCGCGCATGGTCGGCCACATTACTTACCTGTCTGAAGAAGCCATGAAGCAAAAATTTGGACGCGACCTGAAATCGGGCAAATTTATGTACGGTTTCGATGTCGAATTCCAAGTGGAAAGCTATCTGCGCTATCAAGGTGAACAGTTCAGCCGCAACTTTGACGCCAACACGTATTTAATTATGACCAAGGCTTTGGACTACTTTGACCCTGCTCGTGAATACGAACAGTCATTGAAAAAAGCGATGGATAATACCAAATGCAAGTTCTTAGTCGTTTCATTTACCACGGATTGGCGCTTCAGTCCGCAGCGTTCTCAAGAGATTGTTGATTCGCTGATTAGCAGCCATAAACCAGTCAGCTATTTAGACATTGATGCAGAACAGGGCCACGACTCTTTCCTCTTCCCTATTCCTTTATATGTCAAATCATTACGTGCATTTTTAGGCGGTGAAGAACACCTCAAAGCGACATCGAAGGAGGCTGTTTAATGCGTATCGATCATCAACTTGCAGAGAAATGGATCAAGCCGGATTCTAAGGTTTTAGACTTAGGCTGCGGCGATGGCGAACTGCTTGCACATATGAGTCAAAAGCATAACATCCGAGCTTATGGCCTTGAACTCGACCAAGAAAAGATTGCAATTGCAATCAGTCGCGGGTTAAATATTATTCAGCAAGACTTAAATTTAGGTTTAAGCCGCTTTGCCGACCAATCTTTTGATTACGTGGTCATGGCACAAGCTTTGCAAGCTGTAGATGCACCTGATGTCCTTTTAAGAGACATGGTGCGTGTGGGGAAACAGGCTATTATTACTTTTCCGAACTTTGCGCATTGGAAGACGCGTTCTTTCTTGGCGCTGAAAGGGAAAATGCCTGTTTCTGAAGCTTTACCCTATATGTGGTATAACACACCCAATATTCATTTATGTACATTCCGTGATTTTGAAGCGCTATGCGCAGAGAATAATATCCGGATTATTAACCGGCTTGCCGTGAATGGGGACCAGCAAGGAAGTTTACTCAGTAAACATGTCCCGAATCTGTTTGGTGAAGTCGCAATTTATCGAGTGAGCGCTTTATGAAAAAATTATTATTAGGTTCAACATTGCTGGCTGGACTGTTTAGCATCCAAGCTCATGCAGACTATGTTGCTCCGGCGCCATCTGTTGCGAGCCAAGCTGCTCAGTATTCTGTTATGGATATTAACAGCCTGACCAAAGCAGCCAAAGCAGGTCAAGCTGGTGCTCAATTTTACTTAGGCACGAAGTATCAATACGGTAAAGATGTTGCAAAAGACGAACGTCAGGCTTTTGCATGGTTTAAAGCCGCTGCTGACCAAGGACTTTCTGCTGCACAGCTGAATGTTGGCCGTATGCTGGCAGACGGTATGGGTACGAAAAAAGATGAAACTCTTGCACGCCAATACTTTGAAAAAGCAGCGAGCCGCGGCGACAACCGCGCGAGCTTTAACTTAGCGATGATGGAAGAGCAGAAGAAAAACTACATTGGCGCTTATCAGTGGTATGAGCTGTCTACACGTGATGGCATGCTGGACAATAAAGTGATTACATTATCTGAAGGTAAGAAAACTGCTTTGGCTGCCAACTTAACGCAAGATCAAATTCGTCAAGCGCGTGACCGTGCTGACAAATGGATTCAAGCGCAGTAATTCTGCCTGATTCAAAAAAGCACCTTCGGGTGCTTTTTATTTAAATGTATTTATATTCTTCTAAAATAACCCATATTTTTAAAATTATAAGAGCAATATATGCAAATAAACTTTGAAGTCATTCAATATTCAGGTGGGTATTATTCTGGATTAAATATACAGATTATTCCTTTTAATCTTGAGCAAAATCCAAACTTGCAAAACTCTATCGTTATTGATGAACTCGCTTTTTCACTTATCGAAAAATTCTTCTTTGAACATGAAAGTCCTTGGTCACACTGGGGATCAACTTATGTTTATCCTGAAAAAATCACTATAATTATTGAAAGACTAAATCATTATAAAAATGATCTAAATGAAAAAAAAATTTTAACTTATAAAGATAATGTTCATCTTCTCTTTAAAAAAGAAACAAAAAAATTTAGGAAGAAATTCCCTAAATATAAAACTGAAGTAATCACTATGATTAACCAAGTCATTGGATTTTTAAAAAATATTCAAATCAATAAAATAGATGGTATTACAGTAATAGGCGTCTAAAGCGTATTTAACTTCAACCAGATACCTTAAATCCGTTAAAATACTTTTCAATATTCAATACTAAGAGTGATTCTGCATGTCTTCAACAGATTGGCTATCCCAAGGCACCCTTGTTTTAGCAAGCAATAACAAAGGCAAAATTGCCGAATTTGAAAAAATGTTTGCAGACTTAAAACTTCCAGTTGAAGTGATTCCTCAAGGCAAACTGAATATTGAAGATGCGATTGAAGATGGTTTGAGCTTTGTAGAAAATGCCATTATTAAAGCCCGCCATGCTTCTAAAATTTCAGGCAAGCCAGCGATTGCCGATGACTCAGGCATTTGTGTTCCAGTATTGGGTGGAGCTCCAGGTATTTATTCTGCGCGCTTTGCAGGTGAACATGGCAATGATGCGGCCAATAATGAAAAACTATTGCACAAACTGAAACCGCTGCGTAAAGATGACGCGCCAATTGAAGGTATGTTTGTTTGCGTACTCGCTTTGGTACAGCATGCAGAAGACCCGCTGCCACAAATTTTCCAAGGTATTTGGCAAGGAGAGATTTTAGAAAAAGCTCGCGGCGAAAATGGTTTTGGCTATGATCCACTGTTTTGGCTGCCTGAACTGAATATCT
This sequence comes from Acinetobacter sp. ANC 3813, assembly GCF_002135435.1. Lineage (GTDB taxonomy): Bacteria > Pseudomonadota > Gammaproteobacteria > Pseudomonadales > Moraxellaceae > Acinetobacter. The sequence goes on from NZ_NEGK01000005.1 coordinate 129,600, forward strand.
CTAGCGCGGAATTATCAAAAGAAGAAAAAAACAAAATCAGTCACCGTGGTCAGGCGATGAAATTGTTTAAAGACAGCTTGAAATAAACGCTGCAGGAGGTAATATATTTTCAGTGGTTACCTCCTAACCACTTAGATCTAATGACTTTGATAATAAAAAGAGATTGATATGGCGCTGTCCCCGCTTAGAGTCACATGCCCAGAATGTCAAAATACATTTACAGAAATACCAACTCGATCTTTCTTGGGATTTCAAAAAATCAGTTGCCCGACTTGCCAAGAAAAAATGACCTTTCCCTTAACGTCTGGCTTTCGCACAACCTATCGGGTTTTGTTCATGTTAATGATCATGATGCTGCTTGCCAGCCTTATGCAAGGTCAAATGGGTTTCCCAGGCATCATTGGTATCGCAATCTGTTATGCCTTATTCCGTGATTGGCAGATCCGCAAAGAACTCAATTTTGATTAAATACGCTGCTGTACGATGCAAAAAAATGTTTTTGATTGCGCTGTGCAATTTAAACTACATAAAAAAATGCAGTAAAAAGCCATAGATTGAAATAATCATGGCGCTGGCAATGGTCCCTGAAGCAATATATTTGGCCGAATGTCCTGTACCTTGATAATGCGTTTCCAGCGCGACAATATTAGCTGCGGGCGGCAGGCAGAAGAACATAAAAATCACAGCATAGGTCAATTGCACATGTGGAATCGGCAGCAGTACATACGCCCCAAAACACAATATTCCTGCCAACAGCATACGGCTGCAAATCAGCATCAAACTGCGCTTTAAATCCTGCCAGCCAATCCGCACTTTGCTCAGCCACATCCCCAAAACGCACATGCCTGAAAACGTCACCAGTACTTTATTGAGGGTATACGCCCACTGTACAACCGGATGATGCTCATAAGCGCTGAAATCCCACATTGATAAAACAGCGGCAAGGCTCAAAGCGATTATGGGAGGCGACAGCAGCACATTTTTTAGAATGAACCGCAGATCCTGTTGTGCCTTGCTGACGGCCATCACTGCGCAAATATTGCCAAATAGTGAGCCGCCAATATACAGCGCAACAATTGTCGAGCTGGCTTTGGGACCAAATACCGCCAAAGCAAAAGGAAAACCCAGCCAAGCGCCATTTAAATAGCTAAAGCACAGTGCGCGGAGCTTATCTTTACTGAAAAAATAAAACAGGCTGTAAAAAATCAGCGAGGCGGCAAAACTAAATCCAATCAGCCATAAACTGCCCTGCTGATAAAACACCATGTTGTACACAATCACAGCAGGAATCAGCAGCTTTGCCAGCAACGATGCCAAAAAAGATCTGAAAGGTTTCAGCGCCTCAGCGCCAAAAAAACCAACAAGAAATGAAATAAGCGGAAGTATCAGCGCCATGGCGATTGCAATTGCATTGGGCAGAAAAGTGAAATGCTAACACACTCCACCCTCACTGCGGGCAGGCGAAGGACGCTTTCCCCTCTTGGAGAATATCTGCTGTCTTAAAATTGCAACCTGTGTGTCACATGGTTGTCATGCGTAGCTGTTGATATAGTCTCAAAATAAAGAGGAAGATCTCATGGCAGGACTATCAATTTGGCACGTACTGATTTTTGCAATCGTCGTACTGTTATTGTTTGGCACATCTAAGCTGAAAAACTTAGGTAAGGATGTTGGCGGTGCGGTTAAAGACTTTAAAAAATCAATTAAAGAAGAAGAGCAAACTACACAGTTGAATGAGCCTCGAACTTTAGAGCATTCAAATACCACCACCAATAATTCAACTATTAAAAATTAAAAGCTTGGAGTTTTGCAATGCTTAATATCGGCATGACGGAACTTTTGGTGTTTGGCATTATCGCACTATTGGTTCTTGGACCTGAAAAATTACCTGAAGCTGCGCGTTTTGCTGGTAAATGGTACAGCAAAGCAAAGCGCATGATCAGCAATGTGCAAAATGACATTGACCGTGAGTTACGCTTGTCAGAACTGCGCGAGCAAATGCAAAGCGAGATGAAACGTATTCAAGAGCTTGAACTCAAAATGGAAGCTCAAATACAACAGCTTCAACAGCAATCCATATTGGCCAATGAACAACAACCAGAAAACGCCATACCTGATAATAAAAATAACTCCCCTACTTATTTATATTGTGAACAAAAGATACCCCAAGTATTTGCTTCGAACTTTAAGAGAAAATTTGTAGCACCATTAGGTTCAGCGCCTGTGCAGCCTTTTGACTTTATTCAGGAGGCGGTATGAAGCCTGACATCCTAAGCACGCAAACGAAAGAACCGCAGGCAGACTTTCTATTGGAAGAAATGCCAATTACCAAGCATTTGATTATTTTACGCAGTCATCTATTTAAAATCGTCGGGCTGATTATTGCATTGTTTTTTTGTCTGCTTCCTTTTGCAAACCAAAGCTATCAGTTACTTTCTGAGCCTCTGCGGGCACAACTTCCCATCAATTCAACAATGATTGCAACGGATGTCACAGCGACATTTATGGCTCCATTTAAATTGAATTTTTTTGTTGCACTCATGCTCGCCATGCCTTTTATTATTTATCAGCTCTGGTCTTTCGTGAAGCCTGCTCTATACGAAAAAGAAAAAACACTGGCTCTACCTTTACTGCTGAGTAGTATCAGTCTGTTTTACATTGGTGTGGCATTTGCTTATTTCATCACCCTGCCATCCATCCTACATTTTTTTATTAGTGTTTCACCTGAAACAGTCGCCCCCATGACTGACATCAACAGTTATCTAAGCTTCTGCCTAAAGTTATTTTTGGTCTTTGGCCTAACTTTTGAAATACCGATTATCACTCTGGTGCTGATTCTAATTGGTGTTGTCAGTACAGATCAGCTGATTGAAAAACGTAAATTCATTGTCGTAGGCTGTTTCTTTATAGCGATGTTCGTCACACCGCCAGATGCACTTTCAATGATCATGCTTGCCGTTCCAATGTGGCTCTTGTTTGAACTTGGCCTCTTTTTTGGCAAAGTCATTGAAAAAAGAAGAACCGTCTAAAACTTAAATCCACTCTTCTAAAGCAGGCTAATCGCCTGCTTTTTTTGTCTTTAGCATTCTTGAATCATTTAATTTTAATGAAATATAAGCTTCACGCCGCTGTCACATCTGACCTTTAGTTTGTTGGTAGCTTACTAAAACAACCAAGCCATTATGCTAGGAAAAAATGATGACTGACCTTATACCTTTTAATGACGATTACGATAGCAACAACTCTGGCAATGCAGAATTTGCTGAACTGTTTAATAAAAAAATTACACGCCGCGATTTAATCACTAAAACGGCAGGCGGCGCAGCAGCGCTGACTTTAGCAGCATCCGTCAGCGGTTGCAGCGATGATGATAACAATGAAAATACAACGCCTCCTGTTGCGCCTGATCAAGAATCGACCCTTAAATTCAGCGCTGTAGATAAAAATATCAAGAACGAATTTACCGTACCAGAAGGCTATGATGCACGTGTACTTTTCGCTTTAGGTGATCCAATTGCACCCAACATGGCTGAATGGAACGATACAAAAATTCCACTAGGTGCTTCATTTACTCTGCGCTCTGGTGAATGCCATGATGGTATGACATTCTTTGGTATGGCCAGCAACAAGTTCAGTGCAAATACATCAAATACTGGTCTATTGGTGATGAACCACGAATATATCAATGACCAAAAAATTCTACATGCAGCAATCAACACCATTAATGATGAGATCCGCTCTGAAGATGAATCACTTCGTGAAATCAACTGTCACGGCGTATCTGTAATTGCTGTCGATAAAAACCCGACAACGCAATCGGTGACAGTCAATAAAGATTCATTTTTAAACCGCCGTATTACCGCAGCAACACCAATGGACATCCGTGGTCCAGTAAAAGGCAGTGTCCTTCTACACAACCGCTTAAGCCCAGAAGGTACATTCAGCTTCGGAACCATCAATAACTGTGGCAATGGTTATACGCCATGGGGCACATACCTTACAACTGAAGAAAACTTTAACCAGTATTTCTCTCGCGATGATGCAAAGCAAAGTGCCAATAAAAAAGTGTCTCTGAGTCGCTATAAAATTCCGAACAACAGTAACTACAAGTGGCATACAGTGGTTGCAACCGAAGACTCTATTTCTACTGACATCAAGAATCATGGCAAAGTCAGCAAAGATAATGTTCAAGACCTCTACGAACGCTGGCTGGTCAAAGCAACTGATGGCGTTGCAAAAGATGACTTCCGCCATTCTGACAATACCTTTGGCTGGATTGTTGAAATTGACCCATTCAATGGTACAGAACGCCCAGTAAAACGTACTGCACTTGGTCGTTTCGCACATGAAGACTGCCGTGCAAGTCGTGCAATTGCAGGTCAGCCTTTAGCCTTCTACATGGGCGATGACTCTCAGGGCGAATACATCTACAAATTTATCTCTGATGCCAAATGGGATCCAACTGACGTAAACAAAGGCTATAGTGCTGGCGATAAATACATGGATAAAGGCAGACTGTATGTTGCCAAATTCCAATTTGATGAAGCGACTCAAAAAGCGACGGGTGAATGGATGGAATTGAATATTTCAAATCCACTCATTTCAGGCTACAGCAAATACGTTTTTGCAGATCAAGCTGACGTATTGGTGAATGCACGCTTAGCAGCAGATGCTTTAGGTGCAACAAAAATGGACCGCCCTGAGTGGGTTGCAGTCAACCCGCACAATGGTGAAGTCTATGTGACGCTTACCAATAACTCATCACGTACTGCTGAAACGACAGATGCGGCTAACCCACGTAGTTACATCGACCAAAAAGCAGGTAAAGATCAAAACGGTAACGTTAACGGCCATATCATCCGCTTCCGTGAAGAGGGCGATACAGTAACAGCAAACAAATTTGTTTGGGATATCTTCTTATTTGGTGCGCAAGCATTAAATGATGCAGGCCAACAAAACCCTGAAAACCTCTCTAAGCTCAACCAAAATAATGACTTCTCTAGCCCAGATGGCATGTGGTTCGACCCTCGAGGTGTATTGTGGATTCAAACAGATGATGGTGCTTTGACAGACCAAACCAACTGCATGATGTTAGCCGCACTACCAGGCACAACAGGTGATGGAACAATTGAAACTTCAACAACGGGTAAGAAAACACCTGCAGGCTTAAGTCTAAGTGACACTAAACTACGCCGCTTCCTAACAGGTCCAAGTGGTTGTGAAATCACTGGCGTTACAATGACACCTGACTACAAAGCAATTTTCGTCAATGTGCAACATCCAGGCGGCGTATGGCCTTCAAATCAAGCTAACAATGTTAGTGGTGGTATCGGTACACGTCCACGCTCTGCAACCGTAGTCATTACGCGTAAAGATGGTGGCGAAATTGCAGGTGAAGGCTTAGTTGAAAAGAAAGCGACCAACTAAATATTCCAATATTTAAATCAAAAATGCCGACTTCATGTCGGCATTTTTTTATGGCTTCATCGATTGTTCAATGGACGTAATTTTCCCCTTTAAGACGCCCTGCTGATTTTTTTCCTGCCACAGCCACTGCTGCGCTTTCATCTGCAAAAAATTAGAACAGCGCGTGCCATACACTGGACTTTGAATAAAGATCGAAGACAGCAGCTCCTCCATCTGCGCATTGATGCCGGTATTCGGAAGCAGTTCTGGAATTACTTTGCGTTCATCTTCTAAAATATCCCACACCGCAGCGTCAATATCGGCTTGCGGCTGATGCGACTGCAGCATCGGCAAAAACTCCTGCGTAAAGCGCTTGCGCAAATGTCTGGTCTTTTCCCAATGTTCAGTCATCAAGCCGTTAGATACCACATAAACACCTTTGGCCAAAACCTGCGGCGCTTCACCGCGGTTGCTCATGTACACCGCCTGATGCGCATCACCGAAAAATACATTAAAGCCCGCATAATCACACTGGCGCTGCTCCAGCGCCTGCGCAAAACGGATTGGCGTTTGATCGGATTCCAAAAAGGCCTGAATTAAATGACCGCGCGAGGTTGGATACTGCTTTTGGTCTGCGCCATCGCGAAAATTGGTAATGACCGCCCAGCGTCCAGCGGCAGTGACGCCCATCCATGTGCCGCCAGACTGCAAATCCTGCCCCGCAATAATCGGACTGTCTTGCCACTGCTTTAGGCTCGCAGTAGGCCGCTGATAAAACTCATCACGGTTTGAAATCAGGCATAAGGGCGTATCATCTAAAACCTGCCAAGCAAAAGCCACAATGCACATAAATGTCACTCGATATCTTTACACATTGAATGTACAACATTTTTCATCACATTCAGCTAAAATCTGTGCAAAACATAATGACAAGGAGCAGCAATGCTGACCTACCCGAATATTGACCCTGTCGCGGTATCGCTGGGGCCGCTGCAAGTCCATTGGTATGGATTAATGTATTTATTGGCCTTTCTATTTGCGTGGGGACTGGCTACACACCGTGCTAAACAGCGTGACGGCTGGAATTCTGAAATGGTTTCTGACCTGATTTTTTACGGCGCGCTTGGAGTTGTGCTGGGCGGACGTGTTGGCTATGTATTCTTCTATGGCTTTGATCAATTCTTGGCAAATCCATTATGGCTGTTCCAAGTTTGGACAGGCGGCATGAGCTTCCACGGCGGTTTCTTAGGCGTAATGATCGCCATGCTGCTGTGGTGCAAAAAATATAAAATGACGTGGTTCCAAACTTTAGATTTTATTGCGCCCTGCGTACCGACAGGCCTGATGTTCGGCCGTATCGGCAACTTTATTGGCGGAGAGCTCTACGGCCGCCAAGTGTCTGATCCAAACTTCGCGCTGGGCATGATTTTCCCGACGGACCCGCTGCAGCTGGTGCGCCATCCATCTCAGCTCTATCAAGCACTGTGTGAAGGCTTAATCCTGTTTATTGTGCTGTGGTGGTTCAGCTCCAAGCCGCGTCCGCGTTTTGCCGTTTCTGCGCTGTTCTTAATCGGCTACGGCATTGCGCGCTTTGTGGTGGAGTTCTTCCGCGAACCAGACCATGGCCAGCTGTTTATCGGCTGGATGAGCAAAGGCCAGTTCCTGACTGTGCCCATGATTTTGATTGGCCTATGGATGATGTGGTATGCCTATCAGAAAAAAATCTATGATTGGGGCCCGCTCAAAAACAGCTGAATCAAATCATTGAATGGCGATTAAAGTAAAATTGATGCGGGGTACATGCCCCGCTTTTTTTGCACTGCAATTTTGCCTGCATTCTATGCTACAGTTTTAGCTTACCAACCATAAACCGCGACACGCATGCTCGAATTCTGGTTCAACCCGCAAATCTCTGTTCTTAAAAAATTCTTGATCTTCGCCGTGATTGCAATGGTCACCGCTGGACTGTACTGGATGGATCCACTCAAGCTGGACGCCATTCTCATGTTCTTAGGTACAGGCATTATTTTCTTAATCTGCCGCTACTGCAAAATCCATTTTGCTTACAGCAATCCCACTGGGCTGCTGTACCGCCTGCTGACATGGATTCCAATTGCCCTGCTGCTGGCGCTGGTCTTTATGCATATGAAGGACGGTGAAATTTTGATTCCAGGCGCGCAAGGGCTTGGCTTTATGGCGCTGTCGATCTGTATTTTTTCACCATTGTCACTGCTGAATCAGCATCAATCAAAAAATGAAGCGCCATGATTCTGAATTTTCTCTATTCCGAACGCTGTACACGTGAAGTCAAACTGATTGTTTCCGTCGTCACATGTGCTGTCATTTATTATTGTTCTAGCATTGAAAAATTAAGCACAGAACTGACTTTGCTGTGCTTAATGCTTGGCGCCAGCCTGCATATTCTAAGAATTTTGAGCCTGAAAGTACCTGCCAGCCAACTCTATGCGCAAGGCTTTAAATATTTACTTGTGATGCTGCCGCTGCTGGGCCTTGCATGGATCATTTTTACTTTGCCTGCAAAGCATTGGCTATATAGTACAGTTCAGGCACTGGGTTTTATGATCATTGGATTATTACTGCCCCTTATTTACCAAAACCGCGCCAAACGCTTTGAATAGCGCGGCGCGGTTTATTTAAATTAGGGGCTGGCTGCATCTATGCGCTTAATCTTTTAAGCGGTAATACTCATAGCGTACATTCGGGTCTTTATATACGGCATGCGAACGCTGCTGATAATCAGACACCCAATTTGAGCCAGTAAAAGCCGCAATATGCCCATAAACATGCTTTTGGGTGCGGTCAATAATATAAATATCGCCTTTTTGCGGACGGTCAAAAGACAAATTGATTTTCTGATAGCCAATTTTTCGAAGTGTTCCGCCCCAATCGGCTGCCGCCACAGGATGGCTGCTGAACTTTGCGCCAGCAGTTTCCAAGGCGATACGGACGCTTTTTGCGCATTTTTGACCGCTGCTTTGCGCTTTAATGCCGCGCAGGCGCTGAGCCAATTTATCAATATCAATACGCTGACCATTGCTTGCGCCAAAAACACTTTTCGGTTTGTTTTTGCTTTCAGTCGCGCGCACTGCAGTAGGCTGAGACTTTGGCTGCTGTGAACGGATCACGATTTCTGCTTTGACCGGCCCATGCGCATTCTGCATGTCCACGCTTTGATCATAAGCCATTCTTAACACAACCTCCTCTACAGCCAATTCTTGACTGTGTTTACAAATTTTAACCGTAGAGGATGGTACCCCTAGATGAGAATTATTTCATATAAAAAATGTAATAAAATTTTAGAAACATTTATTTTTTACTTTCAACTGATTATTTTTTAGTTCTTTTTTCAAAAAAAGTATCTTTAATTTTTGTATAAAATAAATGCAAAACTAGAAATTTAAACGGTAATATTCATATTTTAAACCGTCTTCTTTATACACATCGTAACTTTTCTGCTTAAAGTCAGACACCCACTGCGAACCATTAAACCCAGCAATATGACCATAGACATGCTTATTGGTGCGCCGAATAATATAGATATCCCCCTCTTGCGGATGATCAAATTCAGGCTGTATCTGCTTAAAGCCGATTTGCGCCAAAGTCCCGCCCCAATCTGAAGCTGCAACTGGATGGCTGCCAAACACAGCGCCTGCACTTTGCAGCGCAATGCGGATACTGCGCGCACAGCGTTGAGAACTGGCTCTCGCCTTAACCTTATCCAGCTTCTGAACAAATTTATCGAGGTCAAAGCCAGACTGATCTGAATCCGAGCTATCTTCTGTATCTGCATCGATAATTTCATCATCTGCGGTCCAGCTATACTGTTCTTGCTTGCTGGGCTTCGCCTGATGATGGGCAATTGCACGATGATCTAAACCATTTTGCTTAAAAGTGTTCTGATCTAAGCCGGCTGAATTGGAGGCATATGCAGCATTGCTGAATTGCGTGCTGTTTAAACCGTTTGGCTGCAGCACAGCAGGATCTAAACTTTTAGGGCTGGCATAGCGCGGCTGGTTCATGTCCTTGCGCAAAGTGACTTGCAGCGGTGCTTGATTATAATTTTGATGAATTTCAGTGTGATGCATATCGACCAGCATGCGAGCCCCTCTCAATCCCTGTAAAGAATAGGCTGCTGAATATGAAGCAGCAGCGCTTTGACGCATTTGATACTAAAAAGCCAAACTTAAAACTTCTTTATAAAAATGTAATTGATTCATAGAAACATTATTGAAAAACGCAGTTTATTGCAGCCTTATTCACTGAATTTTCAAGCCTCTTTCAGTACGATCTACCTGTTTTATCTCCCGCTAAAAACCGCTAATATGTGTCCTCAGCAAAACCAATTTCCATGAGAGCGATATGCGCCAATATTTAGACCTTTTACAGCACATTCTTGATCACGGCGGCGACAAAGGCGACCGTACCGGCACAGGAACTCGTTCTGTATTTGGCCATCAAATGCGCTTTGACCTTTCTAAAGGCTTCCCTCTATTAACCACCAAAAAAGTGCATTTCCGTTCGATTGTGATTGAACTGCTGTGGTTTTTAAAAGGCGATACCAATGTGCAATATTTGCAGGACAATAAAGTCAGCATTTGGGATGAATGGTCAACTGCAGAGCAAACTGCGCGTTTTGGCCGTCCAGAAGGCGAACTTGGCCCTGTATACGGCCATCAATGGCGTAATTTCGGCGCAACTAAAAAAGCTGATGGCACCTACAATCAAGACGGTTTTGACCAAATTGCATGGCTCATCAATGAAATTAAAACCAATCCAAATTCACGCCGCCTGATCGTTTCTGGCTGGAATCCAAATGAAGCAGGCAATGTCGCTTTGCCGCCTTGCCATACTTTGTTCCAGTTTTTTGTACAAAACGGCAAGCTGTCTTGCCAGCTGTATCAGCGCAGCGCAGATGTGTTCTTAGGCGTACCGTTCAATATTGCCAGCTATGCTCTGCTCACACATATGATTGCGCAGGTCTGCAGCCTGGGCGTAGGTGATTTTGTCTGGACGGGCGGCGATACCCATTTGTACGCCAACCATTTTGAACAGACGCAGCTGCAGCTTAGCCGCGAGCCAATGGCGCTGTGCCAATTAAAACTCAATCCAGCTGTGAATGACCTATTCGACTTTAAATTTGAAGATATCGAAATCGTCGGTTATGAATCACATCCTGGCATTAAAGCGCCCGTGGCAGTTTAATTTTCAGATTCAACCCTGAAAACTCAAATCCCGCTTTGCGAAAAGCGGGATTTTGCATTTTAATAGGTACACTTTTTATTGGGTTTTGAGTAAGTGATATGGCGTTTCAAAATTTAGAAGTCGTTCATGTGGTTGCAATGGATCAGCAGCGCTGCATCGGTAAAGGCAATGATCTGCCATGGCATATTTCTGCAGACCTTAAACACTTTAAAGAAATCACCCAAGGCGGTGTAGTGGTGATGGGCCGCAAAACGTTGGAGTCTATGGGCCGTATTTTACCCAAACGTGTCAATTGGGTGATTACCCGCGATGCCAGCTGGAGCTATGAAGGCGCGAAAATCGCCCACAGCATTGAAGATGCCTTGAACCAAGCGGCAGCAGATGTTCTGGCTTCAGAAAAGCCCAACAGTATTTTTATTATCGGCGGCGGTGAAATTTTCAAACAAACCATCGATATTGCCGACCGTTTAGAACTGACCCATGTCGAACTGGATGTGCAGGGCGATGCCCATTATCCTGCAATTCCTGAACACTTTAAAAAAGTTCAAGCAGCGCAGCATATTGACGACAAAACTGGGATTGCTTTTGAGTTCGCAACCTATCAAAAATAATGCTGAGAACAGCGTCATAAGCAATAATTAAATAAAGACAGAATCATGCAGAAAGACCGTACACGAGCATTTTTAAAAACATGGGGAATCCGCGCGCTGCATTCCCTGTTCAGCGTATTTGTCATTCTGTCTTCGCTTTGGTTCTGCATGGCGCTTTGGATTCAAGAGCCTGTCAACTGGCTCTGGAGCCGCATCCTCATTGGCACATGGCTGGCTTTTGCCCTGAGTATTTTAGGCATTTATATCAGCCAGCATTTTTTCAGCCGAAAAAAAGACATCATCATTTATATTTTAGGTTTTGCCTGCAGCCTGTTTTGGTATTTTGGGCTGGAAGCCAGACAAGACCGCCAATGGGCGCCTGAAGTCTCCAAAATACTGCATTATGAACAGCGCGGCGATCTCGTCACCCTGCACAATATCCGCAATTTTGACTGGCATGCCGACGGCAGCTACACAGAGCGCTGGGAAACCCGTCAATTTGATCTCAGCAAAATTACTGGGGTCAATATCATTACCTCCTATTGGATGGGACCTAAAATTGCCCATACACTGGTCAGCTTTGATTTTGCAGACCGCCAGCCGCTGACCTTTTCGATTGAAATCCGCAAAGAAAAAAATGAAGATTTTTCTGCGATTGGCGGTTTCTTCCGTAAATATGAACTCAGCTTAGTCGCGGCCGATGAAAAAGATATTGTCTATACCCGCAGCAATATACGCGGAGAGCAGGTTTACTTTTTCCCAGTCAATATGCCGCAGTTTGAGCGTAAAGCGCTGTTTGAAGAGTATTTGCATAAAGCCGATCATCTGGCTGCGCATCCTAAATGGTACAACACCCTGACCAGTAACTGCACAACGCTGGTTTTTGACATGGTGCAGGCGGTTTCACCGCAGCAGCTGCCAATGGATTACCGCCTATTCGCATCAGGCTATTTGCCAAATTACCTGTATGATTTACATGCTGTTTCGCATCAGTGGGATATGAGGACATGGTATCAGCGCGCGCATATCAACCCGCGTGTCAGCGGCTACAAACAGATCAGCAGTGCTGACTATTCAAAGCTGGCGCGCAAAGGCCTTCCTAGGGATGCGCACTGAACTTTTCTAAATAAAAATAAAGATACAATTTCGGCTGGAGCTTTCTCTAAATATTTGTTTATATACAACTATGTTTATTAAAGAACAAGAGAACACAACGATGTCAAAAAAAATAGTTTTGGCTGCCGCCCTTGCTTCAGCAGCGCTATTCAGCGGATGTGAAAGCGCTCAAACCACACAAAAAACCGCGAACAATCTGCAGCTGCTGCAAAATAAAACTTGGATTGCGACACAAATCGGCAATACAGAAATTAAAACATCCCCATCAAGCCACAGCGTTCCAAGTATTCGTTTTGATGGAGCAACGCAGCATGTTTCAGGTTCAGATGGCTGCAACCGCCTAGCAGGCGCCTATGCAGCTGGCACAGACAGCCTTCAGCTGAGCCAATTGGTCAGCACACGCATGGCCTGTTTAGATACCAACAATACCGATGTGAAATTTAATGAAGCACTGTCTAAGGTGAGCCGTTACCAAACTTTTGGCAAAACTCTCAAGCTGCTGGATAACCACGGCAATCTGCTGATCCAGTTTGAAAGTGCCGTACAGCCGCGCTAGCCCCATCTAAAAGCCTGCTTCGAAGCAGGCTTTTTTGGCATTCCAGCATTGCAGCTGAAAAAAATGCCCCGATATCTTTCTCATCAATAAACCATAGGAAAAAATTATGCAGCATGCATTATTCGGCGGCGGCTGTTTCTGGTGCACAGAAGCCGTTTTCCTGCAGTTAAAAGGCGTCAGCACTGTAACCAGCGGCTATGCAGGAGGACATGTTCAGCAGCCCACCTATGAACAGATCTGCAATGGCGATACGCAGCATGCCGAAGTTATTTTAGTTCAGTATGATGATGCACAGATCAGCTTCGAGCAGCTGCTGGATGTATTCTTCGCAACCCATGACCCCACTACATTAAACCGTCAGGGCAATGATGTCGGAACGCAATACCGCTCTGTTATTTATTATCTGAATGAAGAGCAGCATCAGCAAGCTGAGCATGCCATTCAGGCATTGAAAGCTGAAGGTCTGAATATTGTCACTGAGCTGAGTCCTGCGCCAATTTTCTACCCTGCCGAAGACTATCATCAGAACTTTTTTGCCCGCAATCCATCACAAGGCTACTGCAATTTTGCTATTCCGCCTAAGCTGATGAAACTGCGCAGCAAATTTCAGGACTTGATGAAAGCTGAATAAAGCACAAAATCCAAGGCATAAAAAAAGTGGCTTTTAAGCCACTTTTTTTTATTTGCAGAATCTATTAATTGTCTGTTGCAAAGGCAATATCGCTGAGTCCGGCTTCGCTCGCACGAGACATGACCTGCGCTACAGTATCATAGCGTGATTCTTTATCTGCTTTTAAAACCACTGTCGGCTGACGCGGCGCTTTTCCAGCTTCGGCAAAGCGCTTCTCCAGCTCTTCCAGTGTAATCACTTGGTCATCCCAGGCAACTTCACCATTGGCATTGATGCTGACCTGCACCTTTTGCGGCGGCAAATCAACAATATCGGCAGTGGTTTTAGGCAAGGTTAATGGAATTGATGGGTTGGCAACGGTCGCTGTCACCAAAAAGATGATCATCAATACCAGCATAATATCGATGAGCGGAATGAGGTTCATCTCATTCATGCCCGAATCGTTATCTTCACCCAATTGAAAAGCCATTAAGCTTGACCTCCAACTAAACCTTGCTGAGCAGTCTGCACTTCAGCCTTTTTTGCTGAATCCTGCTGCAGCATGGTGTCAATCAATAAGCCATGCGCCTGATCTTGAAGTTCGTGCGCAAGGCCGCGGTTGAAACGCATACAAATGTTGTATGCCAATACTGCTGGAATCGCGACCGCTAAGCCTAAACCCGTCATGATCAGCGCTTCACCCACAGGAGTCGCAACTTGCGCAAGGCCAGCCTGACCGCTTTTGCCTACTGCCACAAGCGCATGGAAAATACCCCATACTGTGCCGAATAAACCCACAAATGGCGCTAAAGATGCAATCGTACCTAAAACAGATACACCTTTCTCTGCACTTGCCTTTTCAGCAGAAATTTGGCGCAGTAAAGCTTGTTCTGCAACCGCTTTACGCTGATCAAAGTTTAAAGGCGCAAATTTAGCTTTCAATGCATTCAATGCATCTGACAAGCGCTGATAAGCCACTTGCTTCAATTGACGCGTGCCCATAATGCGTAAAGCAAAGATCGTCCACGTCGCAATCGACATTGCCAGCAGAACAAAATACAACGTTTTGCTGACTGCATCGGCATGCTGCCAATAAATTGAAAAGTTCATATACGAACTCCTAATGGGTTAGCCGGTTATTTAAGCTGAAAATCGAATGGCTGTTCAACTTTTGTTGGATAAGCCACGCCATTTTCTACATATTTTGTCAGCTTAGCGCGTTTAACAGCAGCCGTCACTTTGCGGTCTACTGCTGCGCCGCAGCTGGAATTTTTTGCAATAGCTGAAACCACTTGACCATTTTCATCCGCAGAAATCGACACATTTAATGAACATGAAGATTTCAGCTCACCTGCTGAGAAACGGATGTTTGGCGCTTTCAGCCATGATACGCCGCCGCCGATAGAGACGTTTTTAGGCGCTGGATCGGCTTTTGGCTGCGGTTCTGCTTTTGGCTGCGGTTCTGCTTTCTGTACCGGCGTTTCCGGTACTGGACGCTTGGTTTCAGAAATGGTTGCAGAAACCACAGGTGTTGGTGTTTCTGTCGGTTTTTCAACTGCTCTTGGTTTTTCCGCTTTTTTCACCTGCTCTACTTTTTCTACTTTTTTTGGCGGCGGCAGCGGTTTATCTACAATTTTAACTTCTTTCGGCTTTGGCGGCTCTTTCTTTGGCTCAGGCGGTTTTGGCTTTGGCGGAAGCGGTTTCGGCGCTTCTTCCAATTTTACAAAGCGGACTTGAATCGGATCTTTTTCTACAGGTTTGAGTTCAGGTGTTTTCATCTGGCCCACTGCCCACAATACCCCCATGTGTCCAATCGCAACCGCGGCTAAAGCCATGATTACTTTCTTTTTCATTGGATTTGGAGTTGGCATCATTGGAGCAGAAGATTGACTCATTAAAATCAGTTACCTTAAAAGCAATTGCGCCGCGGCTAAATTCAGATTTGCAATCAAGCTCATCGATTAACGCAATAAAGTGGCATAATGATAAATGAGAAGTGTTTTCATTTGCAACTATTAATTTGGCTATTTTAATGGCTTTTTTAAATGCTAATTTCAGAAATAAAAAAGGCATACTCTTAGTATGCCTTTTTCTATTGCGTATTCAAAATCTTATTGGAATACGACAGTTTTATTGCCATCAACAATAATACGGTCTTCCAAATGCCATTTTACAGCGCGCGCCAATACATTGCGCTCTACATCTTGTCCTAAGTCACGCAATTGCTCAACTGTAAAGTCATGACTCACACGCTCTACATCCTGTTCAATGATTGGGCCTTGGTCTAAATCTGCAGTCACATAATGCGCTGTTGCGCCAATCAGCTTCACGCCTTTTTCATGCGCTTGCTTATATGGGTTTGCACCAACAAATGCCGGCAAGAATGAATGGTGAATGTTGATGATCTTCATTTCCCATTTCTGTACAAATTCTTCGTCAAGAATCTGCATGTAGCGCGCCAGCACCAGCAGGTCGTTGCCTTGCATCAATTCATCAATTTTTGCATACGCTTCGCGTTTGTTTTCTTTGTTGACCGGCACCACTTCAAATGGAATCCCAAAGTTTTCAACCGCTTCGCGCAAAGTATCATGGTTAGACACCACTTTGGTAATTTCACATGCCAAACCGCCGCGCGCATGGCGCCATAACAGTTCAAGCAAGGCGTGATCCACTTTAGACACTAAAATACCGACTTTTTTCACATCGCTGACCAAAGCCAAACGCCAGTGCATGCCATAGCGGGCTGCCACATTGTTTTCAAAAGTCTGCAATAAGTTATCTTTGCGGCTTTGCAGGCTATCCAGCTCAAATTCAACACGCATGAAATAGCGTCCGCCTTGAGCTTCAGTCGCGTATTGATCAAGTGCGGTAATATTTGCTCCATGATGATACAAAAAGCTCGATACAGCTTGCACAATACCCGGCTTATCTTCGCAGGTAATGAGCAAGCGTGCAGTATTTGCAGTCGACATATTCATTTTGGTGTGTATCGCTAAATTCATAAATTAAAAAATAAGCCGAACATTCTAACGCGTTTTCCAGCCAGACTAAATAGCCGATGGAAAACAATCATTTTCAGCCTCAGCTCAAACCATTTTCAGGCACTGCCCTTTATAGATCTGACCATCTATTAATGCACGATTCTATAAAAATACCGCCAAATCTGGCGGTATCATGCAGGAGTGCCTCTGACTGAAGTGTATTCGATGAATACTCAGTCATTTTCCTCATTATCTGCTTTATGCGAAGACAAACTGGCAAACAATTCTGACTCACCCATTGTTTCAAGCAAGCTTTCATAAGTTTGACGGCTTTCTCCGCGCAGATAAGCGCCTTCCAAGAACACCATTTGACGCAGCGCTTGCCATACCCACTTTTCTTCCAAGGTATTCGAGTCGGTAATATGCCCCGACATATACAGGAAGTTAGTCCAGTTGGTCAGCACAATCCACAGGTTAATCACCAAAGCTTCAATTTCCGAATTGGTCATTTCCATCAAGCCCGCTTCAACAAAGGCTCTATAGATTTTTTGCCCCTGCTGCATGACCTGACCGGCAAAGCGCGGATACATCTTGCGGAAATCAATATTGTTTTCAACCAGATGATAAACATCACGGTGCAGAAAGCGGTACGCCCACAGCTGGCTGCTCAGCACCTGAAAATAACGGATTTTATCATTGGCATCCAGCTTGCGGTCATCCGGCAAGGCCAGCATCTCTAAAGTTTCCTTTTGATACTGCTCCATCAGCTCCTTGATGATTTCGCTCTTATTGCGAAAATGATAATACAGGTTCCCAGGGCTCATCCCCAATTCGGCTGCAATATGATTGGTCGTAACGGAACGCTCTCCACGCTCATTAAACAGCTGCAGGCTGAGCTGCAGAATACGTTCTTTCGTTTTCAGCGTCTTAGTTTGGGACATCCTAAAATAACCATAAATTCAATGCATTAAATAACTAACACATAAAGTAACTTGACTAATTAGAGTATTTACTCTAAAAATTATTTAATCGCTCATTCAAATAATGGCAGCACGGTATGAATAGTCAAACAAAAACAACATCGATGACACCACATTCTTTTGAAATCCAGCACTTGACTCAAGTATTGGAACAGCAAAAACACGCCTATTTGCGCTACCCTTTGCCAACGGCAAAAGAGCGCATTGACCGTTTAGCGCGACTTAAGCGTATCTTAGTTAAGTATCAAGATCAATTTGCAGAAGCAATTAATCAAGATTACGGCAACCGTTCGATCAGCGAAACTAAAATTGGCGAACTGCTGACCTGTCTGGAACACATTAAATATTACAGCAAGAATTTAACGGCGTGGATGAAACCGTCTAAGCGCCATGTCGGCATTATCCACCAGCCAGCAAAAGCATGGGTGCAATACCAGCCGCTTGGTGTCGTCGGCATTATTGCACCATGGAACTACCCTTTATTACTGTCTATTGGCCCCCTAATTTGCGCATTGGCGGCGGGCAATCACGCCATGATTAAAATTTCCAGCTCTTCTGCGGCGTTTGGCGCAGTGCTGGAAAAAGCCTTGGCCGAAGCATTTCCGCAAGAATTGGTTGCCGTGATTAATGGCGGCGGCCCAATTTCAGATGCCTTCAGCCATCTGCCTTTTGACAAAATGATTTTCACTGGCTCCACCAATGTCGGTAAAACTGTTATGGCAGCAGCGTCTGAAAATTTAGTGCCGGTTATTTTGGAACTGGGCGGCAAATCTCCCGTTCTGGTGCATCCATCTATTGATCTGCAGGATGCGGCCGAACGCCTTGCTGTCGGAAAATTGTGGAATGCAGGCCAAACCTGTGTCGCGCCTGACTATTTATTCCTGCCGCGCGGCAAATCTGCTGAATTCATTGACCGTTTTAAAGCCTGTGCAGAAAACATGTACCCGCATTTGGCCCAAAACCAAGACTATACGTCGATTATTAATGATAAACAGTACAGCCGTCTGCAAGGCTATTTAGAGGATGCACGTGAGCAAGGCGCGCAGATCATCGAAATCAATCCTAAGAATGAAGATGTTGCAGCTGTGCGTAAAATTGCGCCAACACTGCTGACAGGCATCCGTCCTGACATGCAGATTATGCAGAATGAAATTTTCGGGCCAGTCCTTCCGATTATGGAATATGATCAAATAGACGATGTAATTGAGTTTATTAATAGCCGTCCGCGTCCACTTGCATTATACTACTTCGACTTTGATCAGGCGCGTGCAGATTATGTCGCACAGCGTACCCATTCAGGGCATTTTGGACAAAATACTGTACTCACTCATGTTGCACAGGATGATCTGCCATTTGGCGGTGTCGGCGCATCTGGGATGGGGAAATATCATGGTCCCGAAGGTTTCTTCAGTTTGTCGCATGAACGTTCAGTGATGTCGAATCCAAAGCTATACAGCTTGAAATTCATTCTTCCGCCGTTCAAT
Organism: Acinetobacter sp. ANC 3813; assembly: GCF_002135435.1. Taxonomy (GTDB): domain Bacteria; phylum Pseudomonadota; class Gammaproteobacteria; order Pseudomonadales; family Moraxellaceae; genus Acinetobacter. Next base: position 148,546 of record NZ_NEGK01000005.1, read on the forward strand.
AAGCCGATTCACAAACTGATTTCGAAGACTCTTCTTCGATAAATGATCAAGTCATGAGCATTCACACCAGTGGATGCTTTGTTTTATATTAAATCGCTTGTCTTTTAAGCGTATTTTTGGTATAAAACGCCCCTTGAATGAATTCATCCGTTTATTTTGACTGGCCATACAGATTTGCTGTTGGCTAAATCAATGGAGTTACACCATGTCTAAGGTTTGCCAAGTTACCGGCAAGCGTCCAGTCGTTGGTAACAACGTCTCACACGCCAACAACAAAACTAAGCGCCGGTTCGAGCCGAACCTGCACCACCACCGTTTCTGGTTAGAAAGCGAAAAACGTTTTGTACGTCTTCGTCTAACTACAAAAGGTATGCGTATTATCGACAAATTGGGCATCGAAAAGGTTGTTGCTGACCTACGTGCTCAAGGTCAAAAGATCTAAGGAGTCTGAACCATGCGTGATAAAATTCGCCTAGTTTCTACTGCTGGTACAGGTTATTTCTATACCACAACTAAGAACAAACGTACTATGCCGGAAAAAATGGAAATCAAAAAATTTGATCCAAAAATCCGTCAACACGTAATCTTCAAAGAAGCTAAAATCAAATAATTTTAGCTTTTTGAAAAAAACGGCCTATTCAGGCCGTTTTTTTTTGCATTTTTTTTGCTCTGCTTGGTACACTTTCTGAGTCTTTTGGCGCATTTTGTGCTTATTTTTATTACCCTTAACCTAGGCTTAAGGAGTTTTTTGTGCCCCATGATGTAGAACTCATAATATTGCTTGCTGTAGGCTTTGGATTAGCCTTAATTTTTGGCTATGTCGCAGCCCGCTTACGTCTTCCTCCCCTCATTGGCTATTTAGTTGCCGGCATTATTATCAGCCCGAATACCCCTGGCGTCGTTGCTGATATTCACCTTGCCAATCAGCTGGCAGAGCTTGGCGTCATGTTTTTGATGTTCGGCGTCGGCATGCATTTCTCTCTGAATGATTTAATGCAAGTCCGCCGCATTGCCTTGCCGGGCGCCATCCTGCAAATTGCCGTAGCCACACTGCTCGGCATGGGCGTATCCATGATGTGGGGCTGGAGTCTGGGTTCTGCATTGGTTTTTGGCCTGAGTTTATCCTGCGCCAGCACCGTCGTGCTGCTCAAAGCCTTAGGCGACAGAGGCCTGCTTAACTCTGTCAACGGTAAAATTGCTGTAGGCTGGCTGCTGGTCGAAGACCTGGTCATGGTCTTAGCTTTAGTTCTTTTGCCGGCAACTGCCGTGCTGATGGGCGGCCAAGCGCTGGAAGGCGCAGACAGCAATGAAAATATATGGCTGACACTGGGTACAACCTTACTGAAAGTAGCCGGATTTATTGCCTTCATGCTGATTATCGGCAAGCGCCTTGTGCCGATGATTATGCAGATTGTGGCGCGCCTGGGTTCGCGTGAACTCTTTACTTTAACAGTCGTTGCTGCAGCCGTTTCTATTGCTTTTGGCGCTTACAAAATCTTTGGCGTCTCCATGGCTTTAGGGGCATTCTTTGCCGGCATGGTGGTGAAAGAGTCAGACTTCAGTCACCGAGCAGAAGAAGAGACTCTGCCTTTACGTGAAATTTTCGCCATTCTATTCTTTGTGTCTGTCGGCATGCTGTTTGACCCGCGCATTATCATTGAACAGCCGCTGCATGTTTTGGCTGTCGTTGCCATTATCATGATTGGTAAAACGATTGCAGCCATGGCGCTGGTGCTGTTCTTCCGCTACCCAATCAATACCGCGCTGACTGTAGGCGCAAGCTTGGCGCAAATTGGTGAATTCTCCTTTATTTTGGCCGCACTGGGCGTTTCTCTGAAACTGCTGTCGATTGAAGGGCAAAACTTGATTTTGGCAGGTGCCTTAATTTCTATCACTCTCAATACCTTTATTTTTGCGGCAGTCGAACCGATTCAAAAATGGATTCGTGAGCGCTCGAATTTGGCGCGTTTGCTGGAGCGAAGCGGTGACCCATTAGCCATGCTGCCAGATGAGGTCTCACAGGATTACCTGCGTGATCAGGTGGTGATTATTGGACACGGTGAGGTTGGCCGGCGTATTACACGCAGCCTGATGGATGAAGATATTAAAGTCGTCATCGCAGAAGAAAACCGCGAGATTGTTGAAACCTTGCGTGAAAAAGGCATTGCGGCAGTCAGCGGTATAGCAACTGAGCCTGGCGTATTGATTCAGGCGCACATTCAGCATGCGCGGCTGCTGGTGGTCTCGCCTATGGATATTTTAGATATCCATAAGATTGTTGATATTGCCAAAACACTGAACCCTAAAATTCAAGTATTGGTTTGTGCAGAAAGCAAAGAAGAAGCGGAAGTGATCCGCAGAGATAATATTGGCGAAGTCTATTATGCGAAAGAAGAAATGGCTAAAAACATGAGCAATCATATTTTAAACCAAATCCAAATTGCACATCATGAAGCGCCGACACACTAATCTTCATCTTGTTCAGACTATAAAAAACGCGCTATTCAGCGCGTTTTTTTATTTAATGCCTTAACTCACAAACTGCGGTTTCTCATCCACCACTTCCGCTTGCCATTCATTGACCTGCTTTTCCAGCAGGCTGAACAAGGCGGCCTGAATCATCTGCTGCGCAACCACAGGCATTTCATCCCCTAATAAAGCTCTCACTTCTTCATTAAACTGAATGGTGACCAAGGGTGCTTTTTCAGACCCAGCATTACGCAATGCCAATTCACCGCCTTCCAGCTGAACCAGCTCTAAAATGGCTTCCTGATTTCCGAATAATTCTTTCAATTGCTCTATAGACATAGTTCCTCCATGCACAACATGGTGGCAAAGGCACAGGCGCTTTGCATTGCTTAGATATTATATATCGGGACTCATCAATACAATTTCAAGCACCGCATATCAGCTTAAAATTCGACCATCTCATTACGAAAGCCATCGATCAGCTGAGTTAAGTCACGGTGCCACTCTCGCAAAATTTTGGTATCCGGCAGCCATGCTTGCGGTGTTTGTGTCACTTTAATAATTAAATTCGAAGATGTTTCATCTTCTGGCTCAGGTGTAGTCGGTTCAGGCGCATACTGGCACATGCGGTAAGCGCGCTTCAATTCTGCAATAAAGCCCTGCTTCGCCAGCTGCTGCATCACAGAAATTTCTGGTGAAACCTGACCTTTAGCCGCCATATTTTCTTCAACAGACTTTAGAGTCGGCGCCAAATCATTTAAGCGGTAGTAACGCACCAGCTCCTGTAAAAAAGCCAAAACTGCGCCATGCAAATGAAATACTGCCGATTCACGCAGCCCCTGCGCTTGCTGAACATGATCAACCTGCTCAGCCTGCTGGCAAGCAAGGCGGGCAAAATATAGTTTTTGATTGGTGCGGTCAGCATGGAAACGGGCGACACGGGACATTCTGAATTTCCTAAATTTTGGCTTTTCGTACAGGATCAAGCTTAAACTTAATTTTGCCTAAATCACAATAAATATTATGGATGATCGATTTCAATTAAATAGATTTTGCGTTTGGCTGGCGCAGCAAGCGGCGGGTCAATGCGGCGCACATTGTCCAGCACCCACGCAAAATAGCCTTCTGCCCAATAGCTCGCGCATGCCGCTTCAAATTCGTCTTGCCGCCACGGATGCACTGAGACAATATCGACAATTGCAACAGCCTGCCCTTGCTGTTCATCGCCATCATCATTTAAATAATGCTGATTTTCTACAATGACCACGTTGTGTAGCGGCAGCTGTTTGGCATCCATGAACGCACTTCCAAGCTTTTCACGCCTTGCGCAATGCGTGTCCCGCTTGGCGCCACAATCGACAGCGCCTGAAATTCAGTTTTCATAGTGATTATTCTGCTTTGCCATTTTTAAATAACCCTATTTATAAAACTAAATTTCAGCCTATCTGCTTTAGACATAAAAAAGGAGCAATCATTGCTCCTTTTTTTGCGGCGTTAAGCTTTAGGCTTATCTTCAGCCGATTTGACACGGATACCCATGCCTTTCACTTTGAGCGTATTTAAGCCTTTAATCGCTTTAATCGCTTCACGTCCATTTGGCATATCAACAAAGCCAAAACCTTTCGACTTGCCGGTTTCCTTATCCATGACAACTACAGCAGATTCAACTTTGCCAAATGGCTTGAACAATTCAGCCAATTCAGCATCTGTAATCGAACGCTCTAAGTTACGTACTAAAATATTCATTTATGTTTCCAAATAGGCTGCGTCATCAAAAAGCATTTGCCTATTTTTGCTTTTTGAACTTGCGTGAAACATCACGTCAAAGAACTATTTTAATCGAGATCGATGCCAAAATCTAAATTAATCGACTTACGCTCAATTAATGCCGTTTTTACCGTCTGTTCCCGCTGTTTATAATGGGTTTCTGAGGTGCATAAGCTTCGGGTCAAATCATTCAGAAAGTAACTCTGCACATCGCGCCCCTGCTCATCCACAGTATCGCGCGCCCACATATTGAGATTCTGTTTGGTTAAAATCAATTCATTTTTCGCGCGGGTCAAGGCCACATACAATACACGGCGCTCTTCTTCCACATCGTCAAAATTGCCCTGCGCCCGCGCATGCGGGTACTGCCCCGCGGAGACATTCGCGACATAGCAGACTTTCTGCTCCGTACCTTTGGCAGAGTGAATCGTAATCAGCGTGACTACATCATCGTCAGACTGGCGTTCAATTTCGGAAATCGACACTGGATCGAGCACATACTCTTCCAAAAACTCACTGAGCTGGCCATGCTTTGACGCCAGCTGTTTGACCAGATCAAAATCACCCTGACGGCGGTTCCAGTCTTTTTTGTAATTTTCCGACAATTGCTCTTCAATCGCTTGAATCGCAAGGCTGACGCACTCTTTGACTTCGTGGCGGATCACCATCATCTGTTTCATCATCAGAATAGCCTGATCAGGCACTTTGCCGAATTTTTCCAGCTTCTGCGCAATCGCTTCCATTTCCGGTTCCTGCAGCAGCTGATGCGACAGTTTGCTGGCGCCGACATCACCCACGCCATTCCACAGCGTTAAGAAGCGCATCCACGCAATATCATCCATTGGGTTGGCGATGACACGCAGCAGGCTGAGCAAGTCTTTCACATGCGCTGTTTCCAACAGTTTCATGCCGCCAATAAAGCGGTATGGCACATTGCCGGCTATGCAGGCAGCCTCGATGTGGCGCGCGGCAAAACTGGAGCGCACCAGCACCATATGCTCATTCCACTTGGCGCCTTCTAAGTAATGGCGCTCTTTGATATCCACCGCGATCCATTTGGCTTCATCAAATTCATTTGGAAAGATATGCATTTTCGGCTTGATGCCGTCGCCGCGGTAAGCTTCTAAACGCTTATCATATTTGATTGGGCTTTGATCCAGCAGCCAGTTCGACAGGTCTAAAATTTCCTGCGTTGAACGGTAATTTTTTTCCAGTTTAAAGATCTGCGCATTCGGCACACGCTCTTTAAAATGATGGATATTTTCAAAATCCGCGCCGCGGAAACCGTAAATCGACTGAGCGTCATCGCCTACGCAAAATAGATTTACTTTATCTTTTAAAGGCTCGAGCAACGCCCACTGCAAAGGATTGGTATCCTGCATTTCATCCACCAGCATGTGCTGGCAAATTGAAGACACATAATCGACTAAGCCTTCGGACTGCGCCAAAGCCGATGCCACCACCGCCAAAATATCGTCATAGTCTAAGAAACTGCGCTCCTGCTTGCGCTTCTCATATTCTTTCATGATCTCGGCAATTTCATCTTTCATATCCAAAAATTCAGGCAGCTGTTTTTCTAAAGCTAGGCTGAGTTTTTGACGGGTATTGCGCGCAAAAGAATACAGATCGCAGAGTTCTTTGGGTTTCGGCAATTGATTGGGATTTTTTTTGTCGTCTTTGCCGCGGATCAGGCGGAACAGCATCATCTGATCATCACGGTCAATAATCGAAAACTGGTCCAACCCGAAAGCATTTGGAATGCGGCGCAGCAAATACATGCAGAAAGTATGGAACGTCGAAGCACGCAGGCCTTTGGCCTGATCGCCTAAAGCCAATTCCACCCGCGCCACAATTTCGCTGGCAGCACGGCGGGTAAAGGTTAAAATTTGGATTTGATTGGCCGGCACGCCTTGATCAATAAGATAAGCTGCTCGCGCCACAATGGTTTTGGTTTTGCCGCAGCCCGCGCCGGCCAAGACCAGACTGTGCTGGGTTTCTGTAATGGCGGCTTGTCGTTGTTGAGGGTTTAATTCATCAATCAGGCTGGCTAAACTCATGGTGTCTCATCGCGCTAGGGAGATGGCTAGTTTAACAGAGCTGGCCACAGAAAACTTGATGAACAAAGCGCAGCTGATATCGCAGTAAAGGAACAGCAGCTGTACAGAAGTGGCTGAATTTCATTTTGCATAAGCCGATTCGACAGACAGATGTCATAGCTCAATAGGTTTATGCTTATTTTAAAAATAAGCATAAAATATTATTGATACACCCTGATGGTTTTAGTGTCTATAACTTCATACCTCAGCCCCAATCGCTGAGTGGTAACATCAAGATAAGTTAAAAAACTTTGATCTCTTAAATTGATGGGAAAACTCATTTTTTTATCCACGTTTTGATCAATTATGACCTTAATGCCTTTTTCATGCTGAATGAGATATGCGGCCGTTTGAATTGAATTATCATTAAATCGAAAAGAAATTTTATTTCCTTGTTTTAATCTGTCTTTGACTTCATGAGTGACGTCCGCATGAGCAAAGCCAAAACTTTGCATAGCGAACATCGCCGCTAAAAAGATTATTTTTTTCAAATTTGATTTCCATCCCTTATTACTTCAATCGTTCTGCTATATTTTCACAAGCCTTCTGCAAATTTCTTTCAGCATTGTCCAAAGCATCCTGCAAAGGACAGTTTGGCGGGTTAATCCCAATGATCTGGTCAAAGCCTAAATTGTATAGTTCATCAAAACCCTCACCCAGCAATCCTGCAAAAGCAATCACAGGCTTATTCAACCGTTTTGCCAGCTGAGCCACGCCAAAAGGCGTTTTGCCGAATTGGGTCTGAAAATCAATTTTGCCTTCGCCCGTCAGTATATAATCCGCCTGTGCAATTTTCTCCGCCAGCTGTGTCTGTTCAATAATCAGATCCACACCAGATTGAATGGATGCGCCTGCGAATGCCATGAGGCCAAAACCCAAACCGCCCGCCGCGCCTGCTCCTGCCATATGCTGATATGAAGCATCGATTTCTGTTTCAACGACATCTGCAAAATGACTCAGGTTCTGATCTAAAACTTTCACCATCTCTGCATCTGCGCCTTTTTGCGGCCCAAACACATAAGACGCGCCCTTTGGCCCGCAGAGCGGGTTATTCACATCACTGGCAATAATGATCTCTGTCTGCTTTAAACGCGCATCTAAGCCGCTTAAATCCACGCTCTGGATCTGATTCAAGCTGCCTCCGCAAGCCTGTACTGAATTACCCTGTTCATCGAGAAACTTTGCGCCTAGCGCCTCTGCCAGACCTGCACCGCCGTCATTGGTCACGCTGCCACCCAAACCCAGTATGATTTTAGCTACACCTCGCTCCAGCGCCTGCATGATCATTTCACCTGTGCCAAAAGTTGAAGTCAGCAAGGGATTACGCTGTTCAGGGCGCAGCAAATGAATGCCATTGGCTTGAGCCATTTCAATCACGGCTGTTTTGCCGCCGTCAATCAACCCGAAATAAGTCTTGATCCGCTGCTGCGGCAAAGGCCCTGTCACCTCACATTCCACCCGCTGTCCAGCCAAGGCTGCAATGAGCGCATCCACTGTACCCTCACCGCCATCCGCCATCGGCGCATGAATGCACCGTGCATTGGGTAAAACACGCAAAATACCGCGCTGCATCGCCATACAGGCTTGAACGGCTGTCATGCTTTCTTTAAATGAATCCGGCGCTAAAACAAATGTTTTCATGATGTATTTTTTTCATTGATTCTTGCCAGTTAAGCATGCTTGAGCACAATTTTCCTTTAGACTTATATCAAATTTAGTTTCAGAAGAATGCTCATGTCTCGAATTAATCTTGGTCAATCTGCCCCAGAACTCTACAAAAAAGTAGCCGAACTGGATGCGCTGGCCATGCAAAAAGTACTGGAAGCTCGGCTGAGTGAAGGATTCGCACACCTCTTGAAACTGCGCGCCTCACAAATTAATCAATGCGCATTCTGCATCCGCCTGCATACTCAAGATGCGCTGAAAACTGGTGAAACAGCTGAACGGATTGCCCTGCTCAGCGCATGGCGTGAAACAGAATATTATGATCAGGCAGAACGCGCTGCTTTAAGCTTGATGGAAGCCATTACTTTAATCTCTGCAGATCAAGTGCCTGATGCCATCTATGAAGATGCGCTGCCGTTTTTGACCGATGCGCAAATCAGCGCGGTGGAATGGCTGGCGATTGTAATTAACGCATGGAACCGAATTGCCATCAGCAGCCACTACAGCGTAAAGCCTTAAGCTCAAAACATAAAAGCTAAAGAACATTAATGCTGAATATTAAAGCAGTAAAAAGCCGAAACAAATGCTTCGGCTTTTTATCATTTTGGGTTTTTAAACATTCGCAGAACTTGGCGGTACTTCTTTTTTAATATAAGACGCAAAGGTCAAATAATTAATGCCTTGGAACAGGATATCCACTGCTAAGAATAAGCCCAGCACCCAAAACGGTGCATCGGGTGATTTTAAAATAATGATGCCTGTTGCTAAGGTCAGCAGGCCTGAAAAGAATGTCCAGCCCCAGCCCTGCAGCGCACGGAATAGAATTGCATTAAAAATGCGGATCACGCCAGCAATGATTAAAACAATGGCCAGCAGATTGGTTAGCACAATCGCGGTTTTTACCGGCGTGGTAAATGCATAATACCCAGCCGCCAAATACAGCAGACCAAACAGCGCCCATAGCCAGCGGAATCTGCCATCAAAAATTTTAAACGCCGCCACAAAATGTAAAATACCGCCCAGCATCATCAGCACGCCAAAAATAAACACAACCGATAGTGTGGCAAAAGGCAGCGAAGCTAATAAAACGATCCCGAAAATTGTCAGCAGGATACCCAAGCCGATATACCATTTTCGGTTCTGATGCAGCTGAGTGCGCACTAAATCATTTCCTACAGTTTTCATACTTATTCTCAAGTCTTATATAGGGATAACTTAGTTTTAACACGTTCCTGCACACAGCAAAAGTGCCAAACTTATTAACATAGGCTGGCTCATTTGTGGATAAGTTTTAAGTTATCCCCATCTTTAAGGTTTCAGCCAGCCAATCTCTTTTGCTGTTTGCGCGCCAACTAAAGTTTGCTCCAAGTTATCCGGCATTTTACTTTTACTTTCTGACTCAGGAATATGACCCGCCATCAGTTCTGCTTTGGCTTGTGGAAATAATGGCTTTTGATCTGGATACGCATAGCCCATTGGATAAATTGGTACGCCTGTAGCCAAATCATACTTATCGCTTGCGCCAAAGGCATGCAGGGTTTCATGCGTGAGCACAATTTTATTTTGCGCCGCCTGTTTTTTCGATGCAAAGAGATTGACCGACCCAATCCGTCCATTTTCCAGCGCTGTAGAATGCTTCAACTCACGGGTTTTATCTGGGTCATAATAGTTTAAAAATAAGGTCAGGCTTGGCGCGCCATCAATCTTTTCATGCTGCTGCCATGCGTAATAGCGGAACTTTAAACTCCACACAATGACATCCCAAAGCTGAGCTTGATCTGGCACTTTTGGCGGCAAGGTCTTCAGCTCACGACCGACATTAAAATAAATAGAAACTGGCTGGCTGCGGTACAGCTGCGCCGATTGCTGCAAGTATTGCTGTACGCCATCTAAATCCCTTACTGTCAGGCTTTGAATGTAGTGCGCTGTCGTTGCCAAACCATCCGCATTGATCGGATGCAGCAGCACAAAAACTGGCTTATTCCAATCCTGATTTTTATCTTTCCATGCGTTTACAGCCACGATCAACAACACCAGCAGCAGACATGCAACCCTAATTTTTTTCCACATATTTTCTCTATCTGAATGCGTTTTTTGGGAATATTTAAAAAGATATTAATACAAACCTAAACGACTCGGTATTCGAAATACTTCAATGCAGATAACATTTGATATGCCGTTTAATCTTCAGTCCATAAAAAATGCCGGCATTTGCCAGCATTTTTCAATTGATTCAGAAATCAAAGCTTAAGCTTCAACCCATTTGCCATCCTGATACACCATCGACCATTTAGTTTGCTTGCCTTCAGCATTTTCAGAACCAATATACTGCGCTTGGTTTTTACGGCTGAATTTCACCAACGACGGATTGCCTTCAGGGTCCGTATCCGGCGCCTGCAAAATAAACTGGTATTTTGGATCCAGCTGCTCTGCAACACTGCGCAGTTCTGCCACTTTCGGCGCACGGGTTTCACGAATTTTCGGGAACTTGCTGGCTGCTAAGAATAGGCCTGCAGCGCCATCACGCAGTACAAAGAAATCATCATGCTTCGCAGAACGCAAATGTTCCATTTTAATCGGGTCAACACGCGGCGGCGCTGGCTGGCCACTCTTTAAAACTTTGCGGGTATTGTCACAGCTGGTGCAGGCAAAGTATGGACCAAAACGGCCATTTTTCAGCTGCATTTCGCCATCGCATTTATCGCATGGAATGGTCGGGCCATCATAGCCTTTAATCTTAAACTCGCCTTCTTCGACTTCAAAGCCGCTGCAGTCTGGGTTATTGCCGCAGATATGCAGTTTACGCCCGCCGTCAATCACGTAGCTGTCCATCGCTGTGCCGCAAATTGGACAGCGCTTTTTAGACATCAAGTCTGCTGTTTCCGCAGCATCATCATCAGACAGTGCAGCCAATGATTCCACTGGCGTTAAGTTCAGCGTGCCTTTGCATCGTTCTTTTGGCGGCAAGTTATAGCCTGAACAACCCAAGAATACGCCCGTTGTACCGGTACGGATCTGCATTGGACGTTCACACTCTTTACAGTGAACCGCCGCCACTTCTACTGGTAAGTTACGGCGCATGCCGTTCTCACCTTGCGCATTGGTCAGGCGTGTTTTGAAATCGCCATAGAAGCTGTTCAGCAGCTCTTTCCAATTGCGCTCGCCTTCCGCCACTTTATCCAGCTGGCCTTCAAGATCTGCGGTAAAGTCGTAGTTCATCAAGTTATTGAAGCTTTCATCGAGGCGGTCCGTCACGATTTCGCCCATCTTCTCAGCATACAGGCGGCGGTTTTCAAGTTTCACATAACCACGGTCTTGAATGGTTGAGATGATGGCAGCATAGGTCGAAGGACGGCCAATGCCTTTTTTCTCAAGTTCTTTGACCAAAGATGCTTCTGTAAAGCGCGCAGGTGGCTTGGTAAAGTGCTGTGATGGATCCAGTTTTTCCAGTTTCAGCACTTCGCCAACTTTCACAGCAGGCAACAGCACATCATCATCTGATTTATTTTGACCGCGGACTTTAGTAAAGCCGTCAAATACCAGTGTACGGCCTTTGGCTTTCAGCTCTACGCCGTTCGCATCCACCAAAATGGTTGAAGACAAATATTCGGCCGGTGTCATTTGACATGCGACAAACTGACGCCAAATCAAGTCATACAGACGCTGGGCATCTCGCTCTACGCCAACCAGACTGTCGCCTTTCAAGCCGACATTCGAAGGACGGATCGCTTCATGGGCTTCCTGAGCGCCAGCTTTGTTGCCATAGCGGTTTGGCTTGGCAGGTATATATTTAGCGCCAAACTCAGTTTCAATATGATGACGCACCATGGTCACCGCATCGTCACTCAAGAAAGTCGAGTCAGTACGCATATAGGTAATGAAACCCGCTTCGTACAAACGCTGCGCCAGCATCATGGTTTTTTTCACAGAGTAGCCCAAACGCGTGCTGGCTGCCTGCTGCAATGTAGACGTAATATACGGCGCGCTTGGATTCACCTTGGTTGGCTTATCTTCACGCACTGAAACTTTGTATTCTGCATCCTGAATCAGGTTCAGCAGCGCATCGGTTTCAGCCTTATTTCGCAGTTTCAGCGTTTTACCGCCCTGCTTCACCGCTTCTAAGCGGATGTCATCTTTTTTAGATTGGGTGTCTGCAAAAACCTGCCAGTATTCTTCTGGAATAAATTTGCGGATTTCACGCTCACGCTCGACCACCAATTTCACTGCTACCGACTGTACACGGCCTGCAGATAAACCGCGGGCAATTTTCTCCCACAGCAATGGCGAAATCATAAAGCCGACCACACGGTCTAAGAACCGGCGCGCCTGCTGTGCATTGACTTTATTGGTATCTAATCGTGAAGGATGCTTAAAGGCTTCCTGAATGGCGTTTTTGGTAATTTCGTTAAACACCACGCGCTGATAGCGTGAATCATCACCGCCAATCACTTCTTTTAAGTGCCAGGCAATGGCTTCTCCTTCGCGGTCCAAGTCCGTTGCGAGATAGACCTCGTCAACCTGCGAAGCAAGCTTTTTCAGTTCTGATACAACATTTTCTTTGCCAGGAAGCACTTCATAATGCGCTTTCCAGTCATGTTCTGGGTCAACCCCCATACGGTTGACCAATGCTTGCTGGGCTTTTTCAGCCTTCTGCTCATCGGTCAATTTTGTGCGGGCTGCGGGTTTTTTCTCTGCAGTCTTGCTTGAACCGCCTGTAGGCAAGTCACGAACGTGACCCACTGACGATTTTACAATGTAGTCTGAGCCCAAATATTTATTGATTGTTTTCGCTTTTGCAGGCGACTCCACAATCACTAAGGCACGTTTTTTCCCAGCATCAGATTTTGCTGCCGCGCTTTTGGATGTGGACCGAGGAGCGTTCGCCATAATTAACCGTTAATCCTGTTTTTAATGGGTCTAAAATTAAAGTTCAGCCAAAGAATTCAAATAGGCTTTAATATCATCCAGCTGAGTGGCTCTAAGGTCTGATTCTTCATCCCAATAGAGTCCTACACAGTTTGCCTGCATATCAATAGCATAAATGCCCTTTAATGCAATCGGCAAATCTTTGAACTTGTCATCACCATAGACAAGATCCAATTTTTGCTCTGACACACGCGCCCGCATTAAAGGCAAACGCGCTTCTGGAAGTAAAATGCTGTAATACGCCACCATGCTGGCGCGGCTCTCCGTGGCCATCGGAATTTTTGTCCAATCGGGCGCGACCACTAAACGCGGATGCAAACCCATCTTGCGCGCTTTATCGCGCATGATGCCCAGCGCTTTTTCTCTAGGGCTGACACGAAGTCCGAAAATCGAGCCTAAGACAAAAACAACAATGACAACTGCAACCCAAATTCCAGTATTTTCCATAGTACAACCTTTATGTTCCTTTATTAGAGTTGCATAAGCTCAATATAAAAGGCAAGTTACCGCGACAAAAATTAATTGAGGAACATCTCGTGGCTATACAGAACTTCGTGACCATTCCAGTAAATATAGCCCTTATCGATTAATTCTTTCAGCAACAGGCGAATGTCGGATTTTGGAAACAGCTGTTCCAGCAAATCACGCAAAGCATAAATATCTTTAGGTTTTTCATGTTTTAAATCATGCAGTTTCTTAATCACTTCCAGCTGTACAGGATCGATGGTCTGAAAATCTGCGAATAGTCCCTGCTGCGGATGCTGATCCGAAACTGCAACTTCTACAGCCGTACGCTTCGGTTTGTCTAACTGCGCGAAGGCTTCCTGCATTGTGCTGCTGGACGGTGCGGCATCTTCCTGTAAATTCAGCTGCGCCCATTGCTTCAGCACTTTTTTGCGGAAATTGACCCGCTGCTCTTCACGCTTCACGATTTTCAGACTGATCAGCATACCGACGACATGCTGAGCGTGTTCCGGCAGCAGCTGCAAAATATTAGCAACCGAGTTTTTCAGCGTTTCAAGCGTATTCGGTTTGCCCGACGCCTTGGCCATGGCATCACAATATGTTTTAACCATGTGCAGATAAGGCGTCTGCTTAATTTTCTCCAGACTTGGAATGCGGTATTTTGGGCGCTCAGATTCCTCCGCCTGCTCTGTTTCCGCCTGAATTTGAATCAGGCTGCAGCTGATATTTGAACCCTGCATCATCTCCAGCAGCATCGTACTGCTGTCCATTGCGGAAATAAGCTCAACATGCGTTTCCGCTTCAAGCAGTGCCATCAGCTGTCCAACAATAACTGCATATTCAAATTCTTTTTGCGGAGTTTCTGGAATATCCAAAATCACCACTTGGCCACTGCTGATCCAGCTGGAAAATTCAGTTAAGTCGTCCAAGGAGTATTCAAATTTCCCTTGGCAATTAAATAAATACAGCACAGGGTAATGTTCAACAATATCTCTGAGCAATTGCGCAGTCGGCATATTGTTTTCAAGATCGAGCAGTACGGCTTTGGCAGTCATAAATGGGGAAGATTTTGGCAAATAAGCGAATGCTGTGCATTACAGCGGGTCAAATCGAAAAGGTCAATAACTAAAAAGCTATTTCATCCGATAGCAGATCCAGCCATCAATAATGCGGCGGACGGTTGGTCATTGGATCAAAAGCGGCAATACCTTCAGATAAATCTGCAGATTCAATACGCTGGTAAATCAGCTGCATTTGCTGCTTTAAATCTGCAATTTCAACACTTTGACGTGCAACCTGATCATTCAGCTGATCAACTAAATCATCTAAAAATGCAATTCGGACTTGCAAATCTTCAATGGGTGCGGAAAATGACGCCTGATTATCGGTATTTTGCTGTTTAGTCATTTTAAGTCCTCATTTGAGATTTTCAGGAAACATTATGGCCTATATTACTTTAAGGGATGTCCAACTAGCGTTTGGTGGACCGTTCCTGCTCGACGGCGCGAATTTTAGCTTAGAACGCGGCGAACGGGTGTGTTTGATCGGCCGTAATGGTGAAGGTAAGTCTACTTTACTTAAACTGATTGAGGGAAGCTTATTGCCTGATTCAGGTGAAGTCTCTTTACAAAACGGCATCACCATTTCAATGCTGGCGCAAGATGTGCCTATGGATTCAGGCAAAGTTGCCGACATTGTCGCCGATGGCGCAGGTGAAGCTTCTGAAGTGCTGAGAGCCTATCACGAAGCCAGTGATACCTGTGTGCTGGGCGATATGGATGCGTGTGACCGCATGGGCAACCTGCAGCATAAAATGGATCAGCTGGATGGCTGGGCTTTAGAAACCAAAGTCAATTCGATCTTAAGCAAAATGGGCCTCGACCCAGAAGCGGATTTGGCGGATTTATCAGGCGGGCGTAAACGCCGTGTGCTGCTTGCCCGCGCATTGCTGAC
Organism: Acinetobacter sp. ANC 3813; assembly: GCF_002135435.1. GTDB lineage: Bacteria > Pseudomonadota > Gammaproteobacteria > Pseudomonadales > Moraxellaceae > Acinetobacter. The sequence continues at coordinate 163,887 of NZ_NEGK01000005.1, forward strand.
CCAGCCCGATGTCCTGCTGCTGGATGAACCGACCAACCATTTAGATGTTGAAAGCATTGAGTGGCTGGAAAAATTCCTGCTCGATCAAAACAATTTAACCTTGCTGTTTATTTCGCATGACCGTTCATTTGTCGACAGCATTGCCACCCGCATTGTGGAACTGGACCGCGGTGTTCTGCGCAGCTACGAAGGCAACTACTCACGTTACCTTGAGCTCAAAGCCATGCAAATGGAAGCGGAAGAAAAGCAAAATGCCTTATTCGATAAACGCCTTGCTGAGGAAGAGGTGTGGATTCGTCAAGGGATTAAAGCCCGCCGTACCCGTAACGAAGGCCGTGTTCGTGCTTTAAAAGAATTGCGTGAAGAATCACGCGCGCGCCGTTCACAGCAAGGCAAGGTCAGCATGGCAACGCAAGATGCCAACCGCTCAGGTAAAGTCGTGTTTGAAATCGACAATCTCAGCGTCACCTTTGGCAATAATGCACCGATTATTAAGGACTTCTCTGCACTTGTGCTGCGCGGCGACCGTATTGGTTTAGTCGGCGATAATGGTGTGGGTAAAACCACGCTGATTAAAGCCATCTTAGGTGAGCAAGAACATAGCGGCAAGGTCAAAACAGGCACACAGCTGGAAGTGGCTTATTTTGACCAACTGCGCAATGCATTAGATCTTGAAAAGTCAGTCAAAGATAACGTATCAGAAGGTTCTGACTTCGTTGATGTGAATGGTGGCCGCCGTCATATTTACAGCTATTTACAAGATTTCTTGTTCTCGCCTGAGCGTTCACGCACCCCTGTTAAAGCATTGTCTGGCGGTGAGCGCAACCGTATTTTGCTTGCAAAATTACTGCTTAAACCATCGAACCTAATCGTGATGGATGAGCCAACCAATGACTTGGATATGGTGACACTTGAACTGTTAGAAGAAATGCTCGGTGGCTATAAAGGCACCTTGCTTTTGATCTCGCATGACCGTGCATTTATGGACAATGTTGTGACTTCAACTTGGGTGTTTGACGGTAAAGGCCAGATCGATGAGTATATCGGCGGTTACCAAGATTACTTAGAGCAACGTCCTGATCAGACTGCTGTGGATCAAAAAAGTGATGTGAAAAAAGCTTTAGCAAAAGCAGAAGCGAGCGCTGCTGCGGCTGTGCCGAAAAAAGCTAAACTGAGCTATAAAGATCAGCGCGCTTTAGACCAGCTGCCGCTGGAAATTAGCGCATTGGAACAAGAACAGGCGCAGCTTTCAGAGAAATTGGCAGACGGTTCATGGTTTGTGACTGATGCCGATGCCGCCACCAAAGCGACACAGCGTTTGGCAGAAATTGAAGACCAAATGCTGGAAAAAATGGAGCGTCTGGAAGAGCTGGAAAATTTAAGCTAAGGCTAATGCCTTAAACAGCTGAATACGCTGATTTTAAAATGCCGCAATTGATTGCGGCATTTTTTTATGCCTTAGATGACATCGCCTGACGCATTTTATAAAATGCGCTTTATGCCATCTGCAGCGCCTAAGCACAGCCTGCGTTGATGCCTCTCTCCTCATGAAAATAATTTTCATGCATAAAAAGACTTTGCCAATACGGCCTATGTGATCAAAACTCTCTGCTTTAGGATTATTGCTGTTCTGCTGGCGGTGGTTTTCGATAAAGATAAAAAAACCTATTTTGTACTATGAGCCTCACTGGCTGCTTAACCGCCTATGCAGCCGAATATTCATCACTGTATTTAATTAAGAAATATCAAACACCAAACTGACTGCGCATGCAGTTTTTTACTCATAATAAAACCTCGCATTCTTCGGCCTGGATCTGCTTGTTTTTTGCAATAAAAGCTTGCTAAGGCCTGTGCAAGCTAAGATTCTATGCAAATACACATGTACATTGATATGGATAATCCAAATGCAGATTCGTGATCAAATTGTCTTGGTGACTGGCGGCGCCCGCGGCCTAGGTCTTGCCATCAGCCAAAGCTTAATTGCTGAAGGCGCGCGTGTTGTCGTAAATTATCACAGCAGCAAAGTTCAGGCGGAACAATTGGCTCAGCTGCATCCGCAGCAAGTCTTTGCCTGCCAAGCAGACATTACTGACAAAGTGCAAGTCAGCCGTCTATTTGCCGCGGCCAAAAGCCATTTTGGCGCAGCCATTACTTCAGTGGTCAATAATGCACTGATCCGATTTGAATTTAATGGCGATGCCCGGCCCAAAATTGAAGATTTAACCGCTGAAACCATGCTGCAGCAATTTGATGGCACAGTACTGGCTGCCATCAATACGATGCAGGCAGGCTTGGCGGATATGAAGCAAGCTGGCTTTGGCCGCATTGTGAATATTGGTACAAACTTAGTACAGAACCCAGTCGTTCCCTATCATGACTATACGGCTGCTAAAGCCGCACTGCTGGCCTTTACCCGCACTGCAGCGCATGATTTGGGGCAATACGGCATTAATGTCAACATGCTCTCTGGCGGCCTGCTGCAAACGACGGATGCCAGCAAAGCCACACCTGATGCGGTGTTTGAATTGATTGCTGCCTCGACTCCGCTGCGGCGCGTCACCACGCCAGAAGAATTTGCCTCAGCCATTCTGATGTTCCTCTCGCCTTATTCACGCGCAGTCACAGGTCAGAATCTCATTGTAGACGGCGGTCTAGTCAAAGGCTGAGCACCTGTTCAGATTGGTTTGAACTTTATTTTTTAATTCCGCTTCATGCTAAACTGAGCGCTATTTTTTAAAATTTGATTTAGTTCTTATGAGTCAAAAGCCAGATTATCAGCCGGGCGCATTCCAATGGTCTTTTTTACTGCCTAAATATTGGGGCATTTGGATTGGCATTGTATTCATGATGATCTTGGCCATTTTACCGTGGGCTATTCAGCACCGTTTGGCTGCCACCATCGGCAACAGCGCGTTTAAACATTTAAAATCACGCCGTAAAACTGCGGTGCGCAACTTGGAAGTCTGCTTTCCTGAATGGACTCCTGAACAAGTGCAGGACAAGGCACGCCAAGTCTTTATTGACCAAATGCTTGGTATTTTTGAAACCTTAAATGCATGGTATTCCCCGCAATGGTTCAAAGGCCGTGTCACCATCAATGGATTAGAGCATCTGCAAAGTGTGCAGGCGGATGGTAAAGGAGTGCTTTTATTAGGTGTGCACTCTACCTTGCTGGATGCAGGAGGCTATCTCTGCGCGCAGTATTTTGATCCTGATGTGGTATACCGCCCGCAGAATAACCCACTGCTGGACATGCTGATTGTCCGCTGCCGCGCCACCATTTATGCCAATCAAATTGACCATGATGATATGCGCGGACTGGTTCGAAATTTAAAAAATGGCCGTGCAATCTGGTACAGTCCAGATCAAGACTTTGGTTTAAAACAAGGGGTCATGGCGCCATTTTTTGGCGTGCCGGCAGCAACTGTGACTGCGCACCGCCGTTTAATGAACATGAGCCATGCAGCTGCCGTACCGCTGTATTTTTACCGCGACGGCGATATTCAAGACCCGCATTATCACGTTGTACTCAGCCCCGCTTTAGAAAACTTCCCAACTGCAGATGAAGCAGCCGATGCTGCGCGCTGCAATCAAATTATCGAACAGCAGCTGCGGATTGCGCCTACGCAATATATGTGGTTCCACCGCCGTTTTAAAACACGCCCGCAAGGCTACGACAAAATTTACTGAGTGCTGGCTACAAAAGCAAAAAGAGGAAATGCCATGAAGATTATGCAGCTTTTGCCCGAACTGAACAGCGGCGGCGTAGAGCGGGGCACGCTGGAAATTGCCCGCGCACTGATTGCCGAGGGGCATGAGTCACTGGTCGTCTCCAATGGCGGGCGCATGACGGAGCAGCTGGAAGCTGAAGGCACGACCCACCTCAGCTTGCCGATTCATAAAAAAGCGCTGTCATCGCTATGGCAGATCCGCCCGCTGCGCAAATTGATTCTGCAGCATCGCCCTGACATTGTGCATGTACGCTCTCGTGTTCCAGCCTGGCTCATGCATTTTGCGCTTAAAGGCATTCCCGCCAATCAGCGCCCGCATCTGATCAGCACGGTGCACGGATTTTATTCCATTAACCGCTACAGCCAAATTATGACCCAAGCGGAAAAAGTCATTGCAGTTTCGGACAGCGTGGTGCAATACATCACAGACCACTATAAAAACTGCCCGCCTGAAGATATTGTGCGCATTTACCGCGGCATTGACCCGCAGGCATTCCCGCATGGCTATCAGCCGTCTGCGCAATGGCTCAATCAAACGTTTAAAGATTTCCCTGAGCTGGAAAATAAATTCCTGATCTGCCTGCCAGGGCGTATTACCCGCCTGAAAGGCCATGAAAATCTCATTGCACTGGTACAGCAGCTCAAAGAGCAATATCCACAGCTGCACGCTGTAGTCGTTGGCGGTGCAGATCCTAAAAAAGCAGCCTATTTAAAAGAAATGAAGGACAGTATTCAAGCTAAGGGCCTGAGTGAAAACATGACTTTTGTTGGCCACCGTTCTGACATTCGTGAATGGCTGGCTTTCAGTGATATCGTGCTGTCATTATCCAATCAGGCGGAAACTTTTGGCCGTACAGCTTTAGAAGCGCTGTCTGTCGGCACACCCGTCATCGGCTGGAACCGTGGCGGCGTAGCCGAAATTTTATCGAAAATTTATCCGCAGGGTTTAATTGCAGCAGATGATCAAAGCGCGCTGCTGCAAACGGTAAAACAGCATATCGATACACCGCAGCAGGTTGCACCTGTGCAGGCGTTCAGCTTGAAAGATATGTGTGAACAGACTTTAGGTGTATATAAAAAAATATTAGGCTAATTTCATTTCACTATTATTTTTGATCAATTCTGCAATTGAAGGTGCTTCAGCCCTTATCAACGTCTCAAAGATAGTTTGGATAAATGGAGCAACTTCGTATTGCAAACCCTCTGGTGGCCTCTCACCTAAGTCTAGATAATCCAAATAATCAGCTGAAGACATGGAATGTGGATTAAGAAAAAATATATAACTTAAATTCAATAAAACAACGTACCTAATATCTTGAGAAAGTTGATCTAGCTTTATATTTCTGTCTTTATCTATAACTTTTGTATTCATTAATAAATGACCAAAGAAATTATAATGCATATGATCATTGCATCTTTCTCGAATTACTTTATATGGAAACTTTGATAACTCTTTTTGAATAACTTTCAAAGAGCTTGATGCTATATATTCTCTGATCTCCTTATATTCTGGAATTTTTTCTTTTCCTGATAACCAATTTTGTACTTTTTCTACAATAAACTTATCTAAATTCCATTCCCTTTTTAAATATAAATTTACATACACATTGATCAAAGAAATATCAAAAAACTTCCTAAGTAAAGCATAAGCATCGTTTATTCGTCCATTTTCGATTAATACTAGAATGGACTCTAAAGTTCCTTTCATTGCTTCATAAACATAAGTATCGAAGTTAAGAAGTGCCTTGGTACCTAATGGAATAAATCTCATTATTGACATAGATAACATTTCGTAGAATTCGATATATTCTTTTAATTGGTCAGTAATTTTATGTGATTCATTTACATTATTTATAATCATTTCAGCCTTTCCAAACCCGATATTTTGCCATCAGCCAAATGATCAGCGGCAGTAAAATCATATTGGCGATATCACGCAGGCTTTCACCGATTCGCCAATACCCCCTATCCCAAATATCATGGCGTGCGCCAAACATTTCAACCGCAATAGCAAAGATGATGACCGTCCAAATCGCATAGTGTGATTTCAATTGGCGCTGATGGAAGAATGCTGCAATAAAAAACAGCAGCAACCCTACATAAATCAGCAAAGCATCACCAGACAATTGGGTAACTTGCAAAAAAGTATTGCGCCATTCAAAAAGCATAGAAGTGCCCATAAAACTCACGTATTTTTTTTAAGATTATTTGTTCTTGCACTGCTCTAAAATGCCGTTTACGCAATGCAAAGTCATGATTGCAAACTACAGATAAACCAAACCCGAGTTCTGCATCCTGCAAAACTCGGGTTGATGAGGTTGTGCTTTCACAAATCTTATTATTCTTTTCGGTTGGCTTTCCTTTCCTGCATCATATCCATGATGATTACCATCAGCGCCATCTTCCTTAGTGGGATAATCCGTTCCCGTTTCCATTTGCCGATGAATGTAGAATAGGCTGTTTTCCTGCGCTTGCCTATGCGCCATCAGCCGAAATCAGTGTAAGCCATTTCTTACACTTTTCTCTTAAATTCCATCACGCCTCATTCAGAGGCCTTATTGCTGCTTCCTACCCGTTTGATAATCTTGCGTAATTTCATCAGTCACAGGCTTTTCTTCTTTTTCAGCTTTTTCAATGCCGTCCTGAATTGCTTCCTGCGCTTCCTGCTCATCTGCATCTGTTTGTTCCAGCTCTTGCTGAATCTGCTCAAAAACACGGCCGGTCTGTAAATGCACATATACAGGAAAATGGTCTGAACCCACATGCGGCAAGCGCTTCATCTTGACCAAGGCAAAGTCGGTGCTGTGAAACACATGGTCCAGAGACCAGCGCAGCAGCGGATAATCTGCATGAAAGGTGTTGACATAGTGCCGTCCGACACGCGGATCAAGCAGCCCGCTGATGCGCTGAAAAAGACGCGTCGTGCGTGACCAGGCTACATCATTCAGGTCCCCCATCACAATACAGCTTTCATCCAAATCTTTAATCTGATCCCCCACAATCAACAATTCTGCATCGCGCAGCGTAGAGTCTTTGGCTTCGGTTAGACTGGGCGGTTTAGGATGCAGGCAATACAGCTGTACAGGCTCTCCTGAACGCAGAATCACGGTGGTATGAATAGACGGAATTTCATCGCTTAAAATGAATTTCACCTCTGTGTCCTGCAGCGGCAGCCTGCTGTATAAATGCATGCCGTATAAATTATCCAGCGGCACGGGCACGCGGTAAGGATAATCCTGTTCAAGCACAGCCAGCTGCTGCTGCCAAACCGCATCTGTCTCTAGCGTCAGCACCAGATCAGGCTGATATTTTTCAATTTCAGCAATCAGCAAATGATATTGGTCATTGGGTGTTAACACATTGGAAACAATCAAGGAAATCTGCCGCTCAGGGTTCAGCTGATGCTGACGGACTTTTTTCACCTGCTTCTTCCATAAAAACGTATAGGGCAGCACCATTTTCAGCTGATAAGCCACAGCTGCAATCAGCGCCAGCAAAATAATTTCACGGCGCAGATCCCATGGCTGCGGCCAAAACACCAATAAAGCCAGAGCAATAAAGCCCACTGCTAAAATCTGCAGCCGCGGAAAATCCGTACCGCGGAACCACCATTCATCACGGCGGATTAATGACCATGCACTCAGCCAAATGACCATAACGGATAACACCTGAATCCAAAGCATTCGCGCCTCCGCTTCATATTCTTAATTTTTTATCGATTTATAAATTTATATCAATTTTGCATGTAACATAAACAAGATATATTGCACAATATAATTGATGTTTTCATTATGCAGCGCTTGCAGTTATGCGCTCTTTTGATACACTCGAACCCCTTTTTACTTTTTAACGCACCGAGGCAAAATGACATGAAAGTAGGTCTGGTCGGTTGGCGCGGGATGGTTGGTTCCGTCCTTATGCAACGTATGGTTGAAGAAAATGATTTTGCTCATTTTGAGCCATTTTATTTTTCTACCAGTAATGCTGGCGGTGAAGCGCCTGCGTTTGGCGGTAAAACTGCCCCAGCACTTATGGATGCATCAGACATTAACAGTCTGATGCAAATGGATGTCATTATTACCTGTCAAGGCGGTGACTACACCACTGAAGTTTTCCCTAAATTAAAAGCGGAAGGCTGGAAAGGTTACTGGATTGACGCTGCTTCGACTTTGCGTATGGATGATGAAGCCATCATCGTGCTTGACCCAGTCAACATGAACGTGATTAAAGACGGCCTTGTCAAAGGCACAAAAACGTTTGTGGGCGGTAACTGCACAGTATCCTTGATGCTGATGGGCTTAGGCGGTCTGTTCCAAAACAACTTAGTTGAATGGGCGACCTCTATGACTTATCAAGCTGCATCAGGTGCAGGCGCGCAAAATATGCGTGAATTGATTTCAGGCATGGGCTACTTGTACAACAATACCAAAGATTTGCTGGATGACCCGCGCTCACCCATTTTAGACATCGACTCTAAAATTGCAGCGCTGCAGCGCGGTGAAGGCTTTCCATCTGCAAACTTTGGCGTGCCTTTAGCTGGCTCTTTAATTCCATACATCGACAAACAGCTGGAAAGCGGTCAATCGAAAGAAGAATGGAAAGGCCAAGTAGAAACCAACAAAATTCTCGGCAATCAGCAAATTGTGCCTATCGACGGCCACTGTGTGCGTATCGGCGCAATGCGCTGCCACTCTCAAGCATTGACATTGAAATTGAAAAAAGATGTGCCGCTGGACGAAATCGAAGACATGCTGCGCAGCGCCAATGAATGGTCAAAAGTCATTCCAAACACGCGTGAAGCATCGATGACTGATCTGACCCCAGTTGCAGTAACAGGTACTCTAAGTGTTCCAGTCGGCCGTCTGCGCAAACTGAACATGGGTAAAGAATACCTTGGCGCTTTCACTGTGGGTGACCAACTGCTTTGGGGCGCGGCTGAACCGCTTCGCCGCATGCTGCGCATCCTCATTGACTTTAAAAATGCCTGATCAGCGTGCTTAATTTTGCGCAGATAATTTAAAAAATGAAAAGCCGATCTCAATTGATCGGCTTTTTTGTGTAGAGGTCTTGTAATTATTTTACAATTCTTCAACATGCCGTTAATCTATCATTTTCGCTATGCAACATCGCCTGAGCTCAAAATTAAGATGAATGTGTACAACAAATTAAAGTTTGCCATTTTAGCCATTTTAGCATCGCAGAACATTCATGCTATTACGCTTGACCCGATTCAAATTCAGTCAGCGCCTGGGGAACTGCTGTATGCAGAAATCAATTTCCGCAACGCAAATCCAAGTGCATCCGTTCATGCTGGATTAGCGTCTGCTGAAGACTTAATTGCGATGGGGACTGGGCATCAGCCTCCAGGCCATCTGAACTTCTTTACGCGTAAAGACGGTTCAGGCTCTGGCGTGATTACGATTACCTCATCACGCCCGCTCACTGATGCGGAATTAAACATCATTGTCAAAGTGACTGAAGGCAATTCATCGCGCCTGCAGCAAATTAAAACGCCGTTGAAGCGGACTGTTCCGCTCAGCCAGCAGTACACCGCAGCACGCAATGAGCGCACACTTGCTCCAATTGTGATTAGCAATGAAAATGACATCGCTTTAAACCTGCCTGTCAGCACACAATTTGCGCCGATCAAACAGGCCGAAAGCAATACAAAGGAAGCTAAGCTTCCGCTCAATACAATCGTACCGCCGCTGATGAGTGAACCTAGCTCACCCTCGCCGATCAGCGCTCCAGTCATGACTGCAGTCATTACACCGCAGCCTGTCTCTGAAACGACGGCTGCAGCTCCATCAGCTGCAGAACATACTGCCGAAACAGCGCCTCAAGAGCCTGCGGCAGCTCAGGCAGTCTCTAGCGATCCATTAGCGCAAAAGTTTGCCGCTGAACAGGCTGCGCGCCAAACGGCAGCGCCTGCCCCATCTGCGCCAGCAGAAACTAAACAGCCAGCACCGTCTGCATCCACCTCAAAACCTGCTCAGAAAACTGCAGCGCAAAAATATGTCGTGCGCTCAAATGAGTCTTTATGGGGAATCGCTTCACGCATTGCCGCTGAGGAGCGCCGTTCTGTTGGCGATGTTATGAAGCAAATTAAAGCCAACAATGAGCATGCGTTCATTCATGGTGATGCAAACCGCCTGAAACGCGGCGCAGCCTTGAATTTAAATCATGCTGCACCTGCAAAAGACCGTCCAAAAATCTCTGCTGAAGCTTTGAAAAAAATGCCTTCAACACAGTCAGGCAAGACCAAATACCGCCTGAATGATGCGGAAATGAGCCTCGTTGCGGCGAAAAGCAAGGATTCAGCCCAAGATTCAGCAAACCAAAACACGGAAAAAAATAAAACTTCTAAAGAGTTGTCATTAAAAGTTATGACATCTCGGGAAAAAACCGTTAAATTACAGAGAAACGTAACCCATTTAGAATTGGCGCTAAATCAAAAGGATCATAGAATTCAATTATTAAATGCTCGCCTTGCGCAGCTGGAGCAGCAATTGAAAGCGCGTCAGGCAGAGAAAAAGCCAAGCAACTAAAAAGTTACATAGAATGATTTAAAAGGACAAGCAAATTAGGGCTCTGTCCTCAAGGGGTAATAACATGCTGTATGTGATTCCATTTGTGATCTTGCTGATTGTCTTGGTTGTGCTGAAAAAGCGCCAGGATGCACAAGGTTCTGAAAAATCGACTGCAACCACGGCAACACAAAAAGGCAAGGCAAAAAAAGCGAGCTCATCAGCGAAGGTTGCCCCAAATAAAACGCAGGCCGTAGAAAATGCTGTTATTGAAAAAAAGCAGACCTCATCGGTTACGGCTGAAACCCGTCAAAAAATTGAAGCTTTAATTCAAGAGCGCAACTTCTTCTCTGCAGAAGCGCAAATCAATCAGGCGCTGAAAAAAGACAACTCGCAGCATGAACTGTATCTGTACCTGCTGGATATTCACATTCTGCAAAAAGATGAATTCGCCATCAGCCAGCTGCTGAATCATGTGCGTTCATTAGAATTGGATGACATTCTAGATCAAGCGGAAGCTAAAAAGACGGAATACGATCAGTCACAAAATAAGACTGAAGAAATTACTTCACATGTCAGCCCAATTACGCATAATGAAAATGCAGCAGCGCCTAAGATTCAAAATACTGCGGACTTCGATGCCTTAATGGCGTCTCCAGCGGCTGAGTCAAAAAATGATTTAACTTTTAAAAAAGTTCAGCCTAAGACTGCTGAAGCCGATAAGCCTCTAGAATTTAATCTATCTTTTGATACTGCACCAAAAGCCCAGCCTGAAACATCAGTACCTGATTCAGCTCCTTCGGTAGATTTTTCACAAGTATCTGCAAAAGAAAACGCTTCGGAAGCTTCTGCTAATAATCTACATTCTCAGCCTACAACTGATGAAATTAAACCTTTAGAATTTAATCTGTCTTTTGACAGCGTACCAAAGGCTAAACCAGAAGTCCCAGTATTGGACGCGGCCCCGTCAGTTGATTTTGGTTCATTCTCTGTAGAAGAAACTGCGCCTGAAGTCAAAATCGAATCTGAAGCAACACCTCAGCCTGCGCCTGCAGCTGATGAAATTAAGCCGCTGGATTTTTCACTGAATTTAGATTCAGTTGCCCAAGCTGAGCCTGCAGCTGAAGAAATTAAACCTTTAGATTTCTCTTTTTCTTTAGATACACCGCCTGCGGCTGAAGTAAAGTCAGAAGCAGCGCCTGCCCTGAATTTTGATTTAGGCTCACTGGATACACCTGCAGCGCAAGCGCCTGCTGAAGAAATCCCAGCTGCACCTATATCAAGCGGTGTCAGCTTTGACCTCACCAATGTCAGCGCACCTGCAGCAATGCCTGCGGACAGCAGTGATCCTTTGGTTCAAAGCTTCCCTGAACTGGCTGAAAGCAACGAAATTACGGTCAATATTGAATTAGCGCAGCAATACATTAAGCTTGGCGCATTCGCAGCTGCACGTGAACTTCTCACAGAAAGAGAAGCAGAGTATTCGACTGAGCAGCGTCAGCAGGCTGATTTGTTACTCAATCAGATCGCTTCTTAATAAAAATCGTTTTAAACTAAAGCAGTCATCCCTGACTGCTTTTTTATTATGAAAAAAATAGCTTTAATCTATATGGGCGGCACCTTTGGCTGTATTGGTGAACCGCTTAGCCCGATGCCCGCTGAGCAGTTTATCCCCCAATTAAAACATATCCTGCCAGTCCATCTTCACATCGATTGCTTTAGGGCTGCGGTGATTCGCGACAGCAGCGCCTGCACCGCAAATGATTGGCTGCAGCTGCTCGATCAAATTCAGCAATTGCAGCTGCAGCAGTATCAGCATTTTGTCATCATTCACGGCACAGACACCTTGAGCTATGCCAGTGCGGTATTATCGCGTTTTATAGCCCAATCAGCGCATGTTGCGCTCACGGGGAGCCAATATCCCCTGCTGAATACACAAGGTACTGACAGCCGCGAATTTACCGATGCGATCGACAATTTAAACTTTGCCTTAGATGCTGTCTTAAGTGCGCCAGCGGGAGTGTATTTAGCATTCCATCATCAGCTGATTCATGCTTCCACAGCACTGAAAATGCACACCACGGCTTTAAATGCTTTTAGCGGCACAAAAATAGATGAAGCATTTCAGCCGGATTGGACCGCATTCACCATCAATGAGCGGCATATAGAAAAAGCCAAACAGTTCAACTGCATGAGCCTCATGATGCAGCCTATTGCGCCAGAACTGCTGCACAGCAATCTGCAAGCCATTGCCAGCCACCCGCCGCATGTATTGATTCTGCAGGGCTTTGGCACTGGCAATATTTCGGTTAATCCTGAAATCATCAGTATTTTGCAAGATCTGCAGCAAATAGGCTGTGCCGTTATTCTCAGCACTCAAGTCACTTTTGGCGGCATAGATCAGCGTTATGCCGTCAGCCAATGGGTGGCAGATGCGAAAATATTGGTCAGCAATGGGCACAGCCATGCAGATCTGTATGCCAAAGCCTTAAAAATGTATTTACAATACGATTCGGCAGAGCAATGGCTTCTGCATTGGCAAGATTAATGATCACACTGAGGTACATATGCAGCGTTTTGCGGTTGGAATAGAGTTTTGCGGAGTACAGTACAGAGGCTGGCAAACTCAGCAGCCCGGTGTACCGAGCGTGCAGGAAACGCTAGAAACAGTCCTCAGCAAAATTGCCAATGAACCCATTGCATTGCATGGCGCAGGCCGTACGGATGCCGGCGTTCATGCCACCAATATGGTCGCGCATTTTGATACCACTGCAATTCGGCCTATTCGCGGCTGGCTCATGGGTGCCAACAGCATCTTGCCCAAAGACATTTCCATCCAATGGATTAAGGAAATGGATCGAGATTTTCACGCGCGCTTTAAAGCGCAGGCGCGGCGTTACCGCTATGTGGTATATAACAATCCACAGCGCCCAGCACTCTTACACAAGCAAGTCACTCATATTTATTATTCGCTCGATGCAGATAAAATGATGGCAGCAGCACAAAAATTTGAAGGCACACATAATTTTGAAAGCTTCCGAGCGGCCGCTTGCCAGTCTAATCAGCCTGTCCGCCATGTTAGCCATTGCCGTTTAATACGCCACGGCTGCTATTTGGTTTTAGATATTCAAGCCGATGGCTTTTTACATCATATGGTGCGCAATATTATGGGATGCCTGCTGGAAATTGGTCAGGGCATGTATGACATTGAGCATATTGACGAGATTTTTGCAGCCGAAGACCGTAAAGCGGCTGGGGTCACTGCTCCGCCAGACGGCCTATACTTTATTCATGCCGATTATCCTCAGCAGTATGAATTGCCTCAAGCGCCGCTTGGACCGCATTGGCTGAATATGCCTGAGTAAAAAATCCCTCCCAGCCTCCCATTCATAAAGGGAGGAGCAATCTCTCATCTTAAACTTGGGTTTAGAAAGCCCTCTTTTGAAAATAAGAGGAACTCCCCTCCTTTGTTAAAGGAGGGGTTGGGGGAGGATTTTATCGAAGAAGAACCTTAACGCTGCTTGCGCTTTCTATATTCCACCGGCGTTTCATTGGTCCAACGCTTAAAGGCGCGGTAGAACGTACTCGGCTCTGAAAATCCTGTGAGATACACAATGCGCTCAACGCTTTCACTGGTATTGGCCAGCAATTTCTTCGCCAAACGGCAGCGGTAATCTGAAAGGATCTGCTGGAAGCTGGTATTGGCTTCTGACAGCTGTGTACGTAAGCGGCGCGGCGTAATATTCAGCTGCGCAGCCACGGTTTCCAGTGTCGTCTCCCCACTCTCCAGCGTAGAGCCAATAGCGCGGCGCACTTCGCCAACCAAATCATAGCGCGCCAATTCTTGCAATTTTTCAATCGCCAGCTGTTCATGCAGCTGCAGCAGTTCAGGTTCTGCCTGCCATAAAGGGAAATCGAGAATGCTAGGATCAAAATACAGACGTGTTTCTTTCTGCCCTAAACTGACTGGACATTCGTACACACGGAAATATTCATCATCCGGCGCGCCTTGACTAAAGTTGAAGTCGATGTACAGAGGCTGAAAACGGCCTTCAGTAATAAATTTAAAAAAACGTAAAATGCCTGACATCGCGCATTCTGAAAAATGCCGATTAACAATATTTTCTGCCCACGGCTGCTCACCGTTGGTCAAATAGCAGCGGTCATATTCAATCACTAATTTGGCATGAAACGCATCACTGATTAAACGTTGATATGCCAAAGCGCGTTTCAGCCCTTCGCCAAAATTTTCAGATGAAATAAACAAATGCTCGATCACCTGCCCGCGGTACAGCGGCAGATGCTCACCCAAATGCAGTCCAATATCAGAGTCTTTGCTGACTTCTTCAGCAGCGACCCAAAATGCATATTGCGCATTTAACGGTGTACGGTTATTGGCTTCGACTTGTCCCAAGGCAACGCCAGCTTTCGTTAATATTTCTTCTGTTGGCAAACCGGCTCTGCGAATCGCTTGGTAACCCAATCGCAGTACTACGGATGCATCGGTTAGCTGACTCACTCAAAAACCTTCCTTGTATGTACTTCATTTATACCTAAAAAGATTCAAATTAGATTAACTGTGATTGACCAAACTGACAACATGCTTATGCGCTTTTTTGTAGAAAAAATTTAACCGCAATGTTCGCCTATTTAACTGACAGATGATTATTCTGACGCCCATTCCGGCTTGTTTTTAGCAAAAAAATTGACTATAATTTGCGCCTTTCCAATTTATTCATTCAGGTAGGCTATGGCCAATAAAGAGGAACTCATCGAGTTCGAAGGCGTTGTCACCGAGACGCTTCCTAATACTATGTTCCGTGTACGTTTAGAAAACGGACATGAAGTGATTGCTCACATCTCTGGCAAAATGCGTAAACACTATATCCGCATTTTGACTGGCGACAGTGTTAAAGTAGAAATGACACCTTATGACTTATCTAAGGGTCGTATCACTTACCGTGCGCGTTAAGTTTTAGCGAAAGCGAAAAGCCACAGATGATGTGGCTTTTTTATATCCAAATTTAAAATAATGATGAAAATTTGACTCAAAATCCGCTTTCATTTACATTATAAAATCATAAAAATTCAATGCATTGAAACCTAAATAACAATGAAAATTAACACTATAAAAGCCATGATTTTGGTTATACCAATCCTTTCTATTGCCTGCGCCACAACCAGTCAAAACAAACTCAACCAATCACTGCAGCACTATATTGGGCAATCAGCAGATCAAGTTCAGCAACAGCTCAATTTGAATCAGTTTGGTTTTAAAATTTCGGCTGCTCCCATTCAAACGCAAGAAAAACTCAGCCATACCATTATTCGCCATATGCCAATTCCAATGGGGACACCAAATTTAGGTACAAGTATCGCAATGGGTACAACTAATCCTATGCAATCCAAGGGTAATCTAAATATTGAGATGAAATGTCAAATCAATTTCATGCTGCGTGACAATCAGGTTGAATCAATTGAGTATGTTGGCAAAGCATGTTAATCCAGCTGTATTAAGTTAATCCCAGCTCCAGACTGCCAAATGATCTCAGCGATCAAATAAAAATAATTCCTTATGATTTAGCTTAGAGCTGTACTATTGCGGGTACACGCTCAATTTCAGCAAAGCTTAAAAAACCACTGATGAAATGGCTTTTAAGCTTCCAATAAGCGGCTCCAGCAGGCTTGCATGAAGCACTCTAAACTAGTTCAGCATATTGGTTTTACAGCCAATGGCTACGCATTCGCGGAGGCGCTCACGGAGCCAATTATTACGTTCCTGCGTTGTACTTAAACGGCATGACACGTCAATTCCTGTATCTGTTGTACACTGCGCATCGCGTTCATGAATCCATGCCAGCTGAGATTTTTTCAGAATTTTTTTCTGATTTTCAGACAGCTTTCCGCGCAAGAGCTGATAGTTTTTATTCAGCTCAGCTTCAGCGCTGGCATACAGCTTATTCGTGCAATACACATCATCATAGGTATTTCGTGCCTGCTCACAGTTATCCGCAAGCAGCCTAATAACAGAACGATTCTTTTCATTTTTCCCATCCTTTATTTATTCTTGTCTGCACCATCTATACCCAATCATGCTGGCGCTGTCCGATTATTCTAAGTCAATCCACTGCAGATAAAATAGAAAATTGTCACTGTGTACCAAGACTCAACACTTATCCTGCAGCAGGATAAAAATTCCATTGGGCATTCTTGCGGATTCTCAACACAGGCCATTGCAGTACACGCTTATCTTTCTCTGACACACTTGAGGTTTGCCTCAAAGCACACCGTGTATCAGAACACAACAATAAAATATCCTGCTTCTGCCTAAACTGAATTTATTTGCTGGAGCAATCGAATGAAACTTCAGTTCTCTTTTCTGCTGATCTCGGCGCTTTCTGCCCTTTCTGGCTGCATGTCCAGCCCAGTCATGAGCTCATCTCAGCGCGAAGCCTATTTACAGCAGTTTGTCGGCATGAGCAGCAATCAAATACGCAATGCGCTGGATTTAGGCCGTATCGGCTACCAGCAAGTCAGTGAGCCTGTCCTTAGCGGCTCAGCCCTCACCTACACTGCTTCGCGGGCGATCAGCATCCCAGTGCCTATGGCGCAAAATCCTGCTATGGGCGTTGGCGCAGGTTCAGCGGTGCCTATTCCCAGCACCGCCGCTGACCGCTATGATGTCAACCTGAATTGTGTCATCCGTTTTCAGCTGGAACATAATATTGCCAAAGCGGTTTATTTAACTGGACGCACATGCTGAGCCGGCTAGCTTCTTCACTGCTTAAACAGCAGGCATAAAAAAACGCAGTCTTTAGACTGCGTTCTTGATTCAGCTGAACTTAGTTCAATGCAGCAACAACGGCTTGACCCATTTCAACTGTACCCACTTTCTGCATGCCTTCAGACATGATGTCAGCAGTACGCAAACCTTGATCCAATATATTGCCTACCGCATCTTCAATTGCTTTCGCAGCCGTTTCTTCACGGAATGTATAGCGAAGCATCATGGCAACAGACAGAATTGTTGCCAATGGGTTAGCCAAGTTTTGACCCGCGATATCTGGCGCAGAACCGTGGCAAGGCTCATACATGCCTTTGCCGTTTTCATCTAACGATGCTGATGGCAGCATGCCGATTGAACCTGTCAACATAGCTGCTTCGTCAGATAAAATGTCGCCAAACAAGTTAGACGTCACAATCACGTCAAACTGCTTCGGTGCGCGCACCAATTGCATTGCTGCGTTATCCACATACATATGCGATAAATTGATTTCAGGGTACTGTTCTTCTTTCAGCGCAGTTACCGTCTGTTTCCACAGCTCAGTCACTTCAAGCACGTTCGCTTTGTCTACTGAACAGACTTTGCCGCCGCGCAAGTTCGCCATTTCAAACGCTACTTTAGCAATGCGCTTGATTTCTGATTCTGCATATACGTCAGTGTTGAAGCCTTGCTTCTCGCCATTTTCCAATTCACGGATACCGCGCGGCTGACCGAAATAAATACCGCCTGTCAATTCACGCACAATCAGAATATCTAGACCAGATACAATCTCAGGCTTTAAGCTCGAAGCATCCGCCAATTGCGGGTATAAAATTGCAGGACGCAAGTTTGCAAATAAATTTAATTCGCTGCGCAGTTTTAACAAACCGCGTTCCGGACGGATTGAACGTTCAATTGTGTCCCATTTTGGTCCGCCTACTGCACCCAGCAAAATTGCATCGGCTTTTTTCGCCTGTTCAGATGTCACATCTGGATACGGCGCACCGTGCGCATCAATCGCTGCGCCGCCCAATAAGCCTTGTTCCCAAGTCAAATCTAAATTGAATTTTTCATTTACACGGGTCAGCACCTGCTCAGCAGCTTTTACAATTTCTGGGCCAATGCCGTCACCGGCTAAAATCAAGATTTGTTTTGACATGAGGGATTCCATTTATGAAGTCAGTATAAACCGACAAGTTTTTTACAATTTTTTCTCTACAAACTCGCCAAGGCCATTCAGGACATTGTACGGCTTGCAGAAACGTCGAATAGTTTTTTGTTCTTGCACCAAATCCACACACAGTGGTTCCGGTGCAGAGACGTTCAGCAGGCTGCTTTGCTGCTTGCTGCGGTTTCTGTACATTTTAAAGGTATAGCGCTGCTGAGCATTGAACTTGTGAATGACATGCAGGCTTTCCGCTTTATCATGGGAAATTGGATAAAAGCGAATGACCAATTCATGCTGTCCAGCAGGTGCTGAAAGATACAATGCATTCGCATCTTTCAGCGTTTTACCCTCTTTTAGGCGCAAAAGACCGGACTTGATCGCAGATTTGTCCAATTGCTGTTTAGACAGATCTAAAAGCCTCACTTGGTCATAGCGTTCAAAAGCGCAATCTTCCGTGCCTGCACAGTAAATCTGTGCATTATTTTTGCTGCTTGCTGTCTCTTTGACATTTTTCAGCTGTACAGTTGCAATACTTTGACATGCCGCTAATGCAGCAGTTAAAGCCCCGAGCAAAGCGAATCGTCCTAGAAGCTTATTCATGACCGGAATCCAACCTGACAATATCTGGCAATATGTGACTATAATTATTAACAGATAGTAACAAGTCTTCATCGGCATGACTATAGCTCAATGCAGACAATCCCTAGCCTTTGATTTCTGCAAAGACCCAAGGGCGAGACTGCTTGGTTTTTTCTTCATAAGCGCGGATATCATCTGCTGCCTGCAAGGTTAAACCAATATCATCCAAACCATTTAATAAGCAGTGCTTGCGGAATGGATCGACTTCAAATTTGAAAGCTTCACCGTTTGGCGTACGCACTTCTTGCGCTTCTAAATCAATTGTTAACTGATAGCCTTCAGTTGCCGCACATTCTTTAAATAGCTGATCCACAATCTCTTCAGACAAGATCACTGGCAACATGCCGTTTTTAAAGCTGTTGTTAAAGAAAATGTCTGCATAACTTGGCGCAATCACAGTACGGAAACCGTATTCTTCCAATGCCCAAGGCGCATGCTCACGGCTTGAACCGCAGCCAAAGTTAGCGCGAGAGATTAAAATGCTCGCACCTTGATAACGCGGCTGGTTTAATGTGAAATCTTTATTTAAAGGACGTTTTGAGTTGTCTTGTCCCAAAAAGCCTTCATCTAAATAGCGCAATTCATCAAATAAGTTTGCACCAAAACCAGTACGTTTGATCGATTTCAAAAACTGTTTTGGAATAATTAAGTCTGTATCAACATTGGCACGGTCTAAGGGTGCAACGATACCTTGTTCAACGGTATATTTTTTCATGTTTATTTCTCACTGAATCCGTGACCTCTCCCTAAGCCTCTCCGATAAGGAGAGGGAACGCCTTCCCCCTTTAAGAGAAGGCTGGAATGAGGGCTTAAACTAGAATGTACGCACATCCACAAAATGACCTGCAATCGCCGCTGCGGCTGCCATCGCTGGGCTCACCAAATGCGTACGGCCGCCATTGCCCTGACGTCCTTCGAAGTTACGGTTCGACGTCGAAGCACAATGTTCACCTGGCTGCAATTTATCTGCATTCATCGCCAAGCACATTGAGCAGCCCGGCTCACGCCATTCAAAGCCCGCTTCAATCAAAATTTTGTCTAAGCCTTCCGCTTCCGCTTGCGCTTTCACTAAGCCAGAACCAGGGACAACCATCGCCTGTTTAATGCTTGACGCAACTTTTTTGCCTTTCGCCACAGCCGCCGCTTCACGGATGTCTTCAATACGCGAGTTGGTGCAAGAACCAATGAATACGCGGTCTAACTGAATATCCGCCAAAGCCTGACCCGCATTTAAGCCCATATATTGATAAGCGCGCGTCCAGTCATTGCGCTGCACATCATCTTTGGCCTGTTCTAATGTCGGAACGGCTTGCGTCACTGGAATCACCATTTCAGGCGATGTGCCCCAAGACACTTGCGGTTCAATTTCTTCGCCTTGCAAAACCACTACCGTGTCAAAATGCGCACCTTCATCAGAAACCAAAGTATTCCAATATTCAACTGCAGCATCCCATTGCTCGCCTTTCGGCGCATATGGACGGTCTTTCACATATGCAATGGTTTTGTCATCGACAGCGACCATACCCACGCGCGCGCCGCCTTCAATTGCCATGTTGCAGACCGTCATACGGCCTTCAATGGACATATCGCGGAATACTTGACCGCCAAACTCAATGGCATGACCTGTACCGCCAGCTGTGCCGATTTTACCAATGATGGCTAAAACCACATCTTTTGGTGTTACGCCTTGACCTAATTTGCCGTCAACACGCACCAGCATATTTTTCATTTTCTTTTGAACTAAGCATTGCGTTGCCAATACATGTTCAACTTCAGACGTCCCAATACCATGAGCCAAACAGCCAAATGCGCCATGTGTCGCTGTATGCGAGTCACCGCACACTACCGTCATGCCCGGCAATGTTAAGCCTTGTTCAGGACCGACAACGTGGGCAATCCCTTGACGCACATCATTGATGTCAAACTGCACCACATTAAAGGTTTTGCAGTTGTCGTCTAAAGTCTGCACTTGAATGCGTGAAGTGGCATCTTCAATACCCGCAATACCTTCTGAACGTTCCTGTTTAGAAGTCGGTACGTTATGGTCAGGCGTTGCCACGTTTGCACTTAAGCGCCACGGCTTGCGGCCGGCTAAAAGTAAACCTTCAAACGCTTGCGGAGACGTCACTTCATGCAATAAATGACGGTCAATATATAATAGGCTTGAACCGTCATCACGCTGTTTTACTAAGTGGTCATCCCACAATTTGTCATACAAAGTTTTTGCAGATTCTGTTTGTACTTTTTGGGTTTCGCCTGCCATGTCGATATGCTCCACTGGACTGGGTAATTCTGTCATTAAATTGATTATAACCACGTATTCACATAAATCTAATTTATCATTTTTATTAATTTAAAAACTTTTAAGAATGACTATCCGTGTGTGCAAAAGCGTCCTGATCTTACTGATTTTATAGCCTTAGAGCGGCTGAAAACTGATGAGAAAACGATACCAACCCTCATCTGCATAGAACGCAATTTATTTATTAGGATCACTGTCTATAACTTTTTTAAAAGGTTTTTCTAAGCAAAAATTTATTGCAAAACTTTCCCGCACAGCATCAAAACCGTGCTTTATATGTTTAAGGCTATGCAGCATTGCAATCAATAAGGGCTATAGGCTGCAATTTATGCCGAAGAGTTTTCCTGATGCTTCGCCAGCTGCTCAATGGCCCGAATCAATTCAGCTTTGGCTGCACCGCATTCTGCGGCAGCTTTATTTTCATCGTCTTCATCATCGGCGATTTCATATACCGCACATCGGCGTTCTACAGTACCTTCAAAAATATCCAAAAGATATTTCACATGTTTAATATCCATTGCATTCACCTTTATGGGAAAGAGTTTTAATTGCCCCTTCCCCCTATTCTTTAGCGGTTTGACACGGCATCTAAAAAAACGATGCAAAATAATACAAATTCCACTTTTACTTTTTAAATGAGACTTATTATCATTTGAATAAGCCCAGAGCAAAGATAGAGGAACCCACCATGGCGAATATTCAAAAGTTTGTTGACTGCAACCAAAAAACCTTAAAAAAGACTTTCAGTTACTACATTATGCACATCACTGTCGCCATGTTGGTAGGCTACTTTGTAACAGGCAGTATAGCGATGGCGATTGCATTAAGCTTAATAGAACCCACTGTGCAAGCCGTTGCATTTTTCTTCCACGAAAAAATCTGGGAGCGTAAAAGAAGTACTGCGCCAGAGCAGACAGCGCCTTAACCGCAGACGCCCAGCATCGTTTCTCTATCACCGCCTTCGGGCGGCTTTGCTTTTGACTCAATGCTCTTATGTGATTTGCTGACCGTAGCATCAGCGCTTTGGTTTAAAGTGAAATGCTTATTTTTATAAAGCCTCATCTAGCCTGAGCATCGTATTTCAGACTGAATCCTGTATAAAATATTTTGCCTTTCCAGCATGCACTCTCATACATCTGTATGATCCATTTCATAATTTTGCTGTCTTTTTGGCATTCATATTCTGAATAAAGTTGTATATTTATATCAAAAGATACAACATTTCCTTTGATTAATTCTTAAAATTTCTGAATAATAAAATTACCATAAAAAATCTTTATAGGTAGTTGAAGATGAATCTCGCAGCTTTTGAAGCCTTTGTTAAAGTCATGGAAACAGGATCGATTTCTTTGGCTGCCGATCAGCTTTTTATTACCCAGCCCGCAGTCACCAAGCGCATTCACAGTTTAGAAGATTACTTCGGCGTGAAACTGTTTGAATCTGCAGGGCGCGGTGTACAAGCCACCCATGCAGCGCATTCCCTGCTGCCCAAAGTCAAAAGCTGGCTCAATGAGCTGGGCGATATTCACAATACGCTCAGCCATGAACAAAGCCAGGTGCAAGGCAAGCTGAAAATCGGCACCAGCCACCACCTTGGCCTGCACCACTTGCCCAGCCACCTGCGCAGTTATGTGCAGCATTATCCTGATGTCACTTTGGATGTGCATTTTGTCGACTCTGAACAGGCGCACGAACAAGTGCTGGCTGGAGATTTAGAGCTGGCGTTTCTCACTCTTCCGCCGCAGCTGGATGACCGCCTGAAGTATGTGACCATTTGGAACGATCCTTTGGTTTTCGTCGCATCACCGTTTCATCCTTTGGCGCAGGAACAGAATCTAAGCCTTGAAGATCTCATCCAATACCCAAGCTTGCTGCCGGCGTCTCAAACCTACACCAGTCAAATCACTTTGGCTGAGTTTGAAAAGCAAGGGGTGAAACCTAAAATCACCATGAGCAATAACCCGCTGGAGTCTATCCGCATGCTGGTGTCTATTGGCTTGGGCTGGTCAGTGCTGCCTAAAACATTGCTGAATCAAGACTTAAAACAGCTGGATATCAATTTAGAGATGAACCGCCAGCTGGGAATGGTGTGGCATCCTGGACGTACTCAGTCCAAAGCGGCTGAAGCGCTGGTTGACAGCATGAAATCGCTTTAAGATGACCTCTTTCATAAAAAAACCGCCTTGATGGCGGTTTTTTTAGCACGATCCAATGATCTGCCCAATTGTCTTCACTTAAAGTGCTTTGAGCTTAATTCTCCAGCGAATCTTCATGTAAAGATTCATTCAGCTGATCGACAATAATTGCCCAGCTGCCATCTGATTTTATTTTTTCCGCTAAAAACTGACGCTGCCCATCCGACCAATAATCTGCTTCGGTAATTTTGGTTTTTGCATTCAGCTGATGCGTGGCAATAAACAGCTCAATTGCCTCTTCACTTGAATCTAAGCCCAGCTGTTCAAAAAGATTGGTCATTCTTGGACGTACACTCATGCTTTTCTCCTCATTATTTACTCATGATTGCGCTGCAAATATTTTCTGTATAAGGATATAGCATGGATGTGAACCGCACTCAATTGCTGTTCTTTTGACTTAGTATTTTAGAAACGGCGTCGTGAGCATCAAATACAAACCAATCTGGCTGAAGAGCCATAGAATGGGCATACTGAATGCCGTGCCGCCAGCTTCAGCAAAGACTTTCGCGCTGTATTGCTGGTTTTGCATATAGGCTTTGACTTTGCTTTGAGCAAACTCTATATACAGACGCTTGCCAAAACAGCCCAAGATCACATTGGGTATTAAAGCCACAGCCAATGCATAGGCCAAGCTTAAGCCAATAATCTGCATCAGCAGACCCGCAAAGAAGCCGCATGCCAGCAGTGTGAAAAAGTAGGCGTACATTTTACGGTATAGCAACCAATATGCGCCAAAAATTAGCCCTGCCCAGCTGAAAGAAAAGGCCTGATGTGGAGAAACTTGGCTATAGGCCTGCGCTCTCGGACCAATAAACATGGCCAGCAATGCGGCTGCAGAATGCGGAGCAGATACGTTTTCATTCGTCATAATTAAAGGTTCAAAAGATTAGGGTCATGAAGTCTGGCTTCAGGGCGCGTGCAGCGGATGCTGCATTTGGACAATATCCAAAACCCGCGAAGCCGATGAATTGCTTCTTTGAAATTTCAGCAAGTCCACATGCCATGCTCGACTTAAAATAAGCAAAGCCTGCGGAGCTTTTTGGCTGATTCAGATTGACCAGTCCTGAATATCCCAGCCTTGCTCTTTCGATAGCGCCTCTAAACGGTCATCAGGATTCACTGCAATGGCATGGTCTGCATATTCCAGCAGAAAACGGTCATTGATTGAATCTGAATACGCCCAAGACTCAGTCACTTCGCGCCCTTCCAGCCACTGATCCAAACGCGCCAATTTGCCTTTTTGGTAACACGGAATGTTAATCACTTTGCCCGTATATTTTCCATCTGCCAGCTCAGCATTGGTGGCAATAATTTCGCTAATGCCAAACTCACGGAAAATTGGCGCGGTAATAAAATCTGAAGTTGCGGTAATGCCGACCAAAGCATGGCCTGCATCCTTATGACGCTGAATCGCTTTAAAGCCTTCGGGACGCATTTGCGGACGAATCACTTTTTGCATAAACAGCTGATGCAGTTCAGTCAAATACGGCATGTCATGCTCAGTCAAAAATTCAAATACGAACTCGTTATAGGCAATCGGATCGAGCTGGCCCGCTTTGTAATCTTCATAAAATTTATCGTTCATGGCGCGGTGGCGGATTGGTTCTACCAAACCTTCATTGACCAAAAACTCTCCCCATGAATGATCCGAGTCTGTATTTAATAAGGTGTGGTCTAAGTCAAACAGCGCCAATTTCATGAAAATACTCGTAAAAGCTTAAATTTAAGAAAAAATTTGTAAATCTATCTCCGCTAGTCGATAGAAATTCGTTAAGATCATAGCAATTTTAACATTATTTACACTTTGCTTTAGCCGAGTTGGATGCAGAAATAACAATCCCCGGCAACAAAGTCATAAATTACACAATATTTAGGTAGCCAAATGATCGACTCAGAAGGTTTCCGACCCAATGTCGGGATCATTTTGGCAAACGAATCTGGTCAAGTTTTATGGGCAAAACGCATTGGACACAATGCATGGCAATTTCCGCAAGGAGGTATTCAGTATGGTGAAACCCCCGAACAGGCACTTTTCCGTGAACTGAGAGAAGAAGTTGGCTTATTGCCCGAACATGTCGAGGTTATCGCGCAAACTAAAGGTTGGCTGCGTTACCGTTTGCCAAATCGATATATACGCCCGGATTCAGATCCGGTATGTATCGGTCAAAAACAAAAGTGGTTTTTACTGAAACTAACGGCTTCGGTACAGCATATTCAGCTGGATTTATCTGATCCGCCTGAATTTGATCAATGGCAATGGGTAAGCTATTGGTATCCGCTGGGTCAGGTCGTGAATTTTAAACGCGACGTGTACCGCAAGGCGATGACAGAGCTGTGCAGCCAGCTGCCGCAAAAACCTTAAAAAATTGCATGATAAATGCTGATTTTTGAGAGAACTATTGTTATAAATTAGTGATCTATTTAACCGAATTTTCGGAACAATTATAGGAGCAGACACGATGTCGAATATGCAGCTGGATACCCTACGACGCATAGTCCAAGAGATTAATGCGTCCACCAGCCTGCATGAGTCATTAGACATCATGGTCAAGCAAGTCGCTGAAGCCATGCATGTTGATGTCTGCTCTATTTATCTGCTGGATGAGCGCAACCACCGCTATCTGCTGATGGCCTCTAAAGGCTTAAACGCCGAATCTGTGGGCAATGTTTCTTTGCACACAGGTGAAGGCTTGGTGGGCCTCGTCGGTCAGCGCGAAGAAATTGTCAACTTAGACAATGCCTCTAAGCATGAACGCTTCATGTACCTGCCAGAAACTGGGGAAGAAATTTATAATTCCTTCCTTGGCGTGCCGGTCATGTACCGCCGCAAGGTCATGGGCGTTCTGGTGGTACAGAATAAAGAGTCGCAAGATTTCAGCGAGGCAGCTGAATCCTTCTTAGTTACACTATGTGCACAGCTCTCAGGGGTTATTGCGCATGCGCATGCCGTGGGTAATATTGACGTCTTCCGCAAGCCCAGCAATCTGCCTGCCTATAAAACCTTTCAAGGGATTTCAGGTTCTGGCGGTATTGCCCTCGGGCGCGCCGTGATTCTGTATCCGCCTGCAGATCTGGCCGCAGTGCCTGACCGCGAAGCGGATGACATCAGTGAAGAATTAGAACTGCTGGACAATGCGCTGGCTTCTGTACGTCAGGAGATTCAGTCTTTAGACGACAAAATGCAGGATGCCTTAATGGCGGAAGAGCGTGCACTGTTCAGTGTGTTCCTGCGCATGCTGGACGAAAATGCCCTACCTGCAGAAATTAAAGAAGAAATCCGTGAAGGCAATTGGGCGCAAGGCGCCGTTCGCAATGTCATTGATAAGCACATTGCGCTGTTTGCGCAAATGGAAGATGACTATCTGCGCGAGCGTGTTTCCGATCTGAAAGATTTAGGCCGCCGCATCTTGGCCTATCTGCAGGAAGCGGATGCCAGCCACCGCGAAATTACCAATGAAAGCATTTTAATTGGCGATGAAATTTCCACGGCAGCACTGGTTGAATTACCTGTTGATAAGATTGCTGCGATTGTCACCACTGAAGGCGCGATGAACTCGCACATGGTGATCGTGGCGCGCGCCTTAGGCATTCCAACGGTTGTTGGCGTGACTGAGCTGCCAATCAATACACTGGATGATGTCGAAATGATTGTTGATGCGCATCAAGGGCGTGTCTTTATCAATCCGCCGCGCCGTCTGCGCAGCCGCTATAAAGAAATTCAAAAAGAAGAAGAATTACTCGCCAAAGATTTAAAACAGTACGAAACCAAAGATGCCATTACGCCTGACGGCGTTGCCGTCAAACTATATGTCAACACGGGTTTAATGATTGATGTGGTTCGCGGCGTACAGCGCGGCGCTAAAGGTGTGGGCCTGTACCGCTCTGAAATTCCATTCATGCTGCGCGACCGTTTCCCTGGTGAAGAAGAGCAGCGCCTGATTTACCGTCAGCAGCTCAGCCACTTTGCCAACAAGCCTGTGGTGATGCGCACCTTGGATATTGGCGCAGACAAAGATCTGCCGTATTTTTCTATTGAGGAAGAAAATTCTGCGCTCGGCTGGCGCGGTATCCGCTTTACACTGGATCACCCAGAAATTTTTTCTTCGCAAATCCGCGCCATGCTCAAAGCCAGTATTGGCCTGAATAACCTGCATATTTTATTGCCCATGGTCACCAGTGTCAGCGAAGTTGAAGAAGCGCTGTATTTGCTGGACCGGGACTGGCAAGCCGTACAGGAAGAAGAACAGGTCAAAATCACCAAACCGAAAATCGGCATTATGGTAGAAGTGCCCAGCATTTTGCTGCAGATTGAAGAATTTTCTGAGCTGGTGGATTTCTTCTCGGTCGGCTCCAACGATTTAACCCAATATCTGCTGGCAGTGGACCGCAACAATCCTCGCGTCGCAAACGTCTATTCACACCTGCACCCTGCTGTGCTGCGCGCGCTGACACGCTTAGTGAATGAGTGCCATAAATATGACAAACCGGTCAGCATCTGCGGTGAAATGGCTGGAGATCCGATTTCTGCTATCTTGCTGATGGCTATGGGCTTTAATACTTTATCAATGAGTTCGAGCAACATCCTTCGTGTACGTAAAGCGATTTGCCATGTGCCAATGACCGATGCGCAGGAGTTGCTGGCGCATGTGCTGAAAATGAGCAATCCGCTGATCGTCAAAAGCTGGATGGAATATTACTTTAAAACCCATGGCCTCGGTGATATGGTCAAAGCATCAACCCGTATTGTCAGCGCTTAATCTGAGCTGCTGGCGGCATTTTCAGCGGTTTATTTAAAGGCTCACATCATCCGCTTTTAGCGGTGATTAGCTCTATGATATACAGCCAACCGGCGAGGTGTGTATGGATTTTTTTCTATTTCTGCTCTTTGCTGTGGTTATTTTTATTATCAGCAATAAACTGTTCAAGCCAACCAAAGATAAACCGCAGCAGACCCGCCGGCAGGTGCCCCAAAGCAAGGCTGTGCAAAGCAGATCATCTCAAAGCCAAGAACAGAGCAATCAACCCAAGCTGCCGCTGAGCAGAAAAACTGCCGTTCAAAAAACACTGCACTCTCCTGTACGCCCCAGCGTACCCATCCTGCTCGGGATTGAGATCACAGCTGCACAGCAGCGCCGTTTAGGCAAGGATGACCCTTCAGTACTGGCGGCCAATCGCGCTAAACAATTACATGAACAGTCCGATGCGCCATCTTTTTTTGAAAAACTGGGACAGCAAATTGAAAAAGCAGCCCATCAAATGGATGATGCGGCTCAGCAGCAGAAAAATTCTGCCAAAGAATTGAAAAAATAAGATTTAAATAAATTATTTAATGATTTGTTTATCAAGAAAAAATGACTTTGACTGCAATTATGCGGCCATTAAAAAAGGGAGATAATCATTTGAGTATCCCCCTTTTTTGTGCTTTCTGTAGCCGCGTTTTGCGTCTTTCTTTCGATCTACAAAAGTTTGGCTTTTGTTAAAATCGTTCATATGCTTTGCCACAAAGTTGCGAACTTCAACTTCAGGCAGGGCTTTTTTCTTGGCCATTGCGCTGCTCACTTTTTCAGTTTAAACATCCACTAGATGTCATGCATATATTGGGCTTTTTTGCACAAATTACAAGCCTTATGATCAAAATACATGGACTGAATTTTCTGAACATTAACCCATTTCTGCCAGCATGCTCAAATGTCTATATTGCATAACAAACATAGTTTCCCAATATCAAACATCTTTCACACATCGTTCTCTTGATCTGCATGCAGCGGGCTGGATAACCCGCTGTTCAATACGCTGCTAGAAAATCATTTATGCAGATTAAGCACTGCCTATTAGCAGTTTCAAAATGGGATGCCACACCGAAATCAATAAAATTACGCCCAAAACCTTATTAAACGCCGCCACACGGCCGGGGTTAGAAAGCCACTTTTGCGACATTTGCCCGAGCCATGCCCAAACAAATAAGCAAGGAAAAGCAATCAACATAAATAGCAGCGTCAAAATGACCAGCATCTGGCTATATTGAGCGGTCTGCGCCAAATATACGGTCATCACCGCAATAGCCATCAGCCATGATTTAGGATTTATCAGTTGCATTAAAAAACCTGCCCAAAAGCCATGTTTCTGCTGCGCCTGCGGGTGCATGTTCGCCAAATTGGGCTGGTCATGAAAAATTTTCCAAGCCAAAACCGTGAGCCAAAGTCCTCCAGCCACACTCAAAATCAGTTGCAGTGCTGGGCTATAGCTGATGCTTTGTCCCAAACCCAGTCCCACCAGTAATACCAGAAGTGCCGCGCCCACGCTTGCACCTGCAATCAGTGTACAAGATTTATTGATGCCAAATTGCTGACTGGTACTAAGAATTAAAAAATTGGTTGGCCCAGGGGTAATTAAAGCCACAAAAGCAAAGGCGCAAAATGCCAATATCGTTTCCACTATAATTTCCAAACATATTCAGCTGCGGGAGCAACTCTATTTTGAAAATCTCAGCGTGAAGAAGATAGAACATTTGTGCAGGCGCTTTGATATTGCCTCAAAGTCAAACCATAACAGCGTTTAAACCAGCGACCTAAATGGCTTTGGTCCGCAAAGCATAGGCTGTTGGCGACCATAGACGCTGGAATGCCAGCTTTCAATAAAATCTTCGCCTGATCCAAACGTAATCGAATAAGGTACTGATGCGGCGCGCAGTTGAATGCTTGCTTAAACACGCGATTAATGAAAAAACGGTCTGCACCAGCCAGCTGCGCCAAGGTGTTCAGATCTAAATCTGTGTACAGATTTTCATGCAGAATCTCTTTAATTTTGAGGGCAATATCAGGCAGAGCACAGATTGAATTTTCGCGGGCCGACCATAAATTCTGATGCGCCAGCCTTTCCAGCAGCAGATCCAGATAACTGTCTTTCATCAACTGCGGTTCTTGATTGCTCATCGCACGGTAAGATGCATCGACCAATTGCGCCACCAGCGGATCCGAGTTCAGTGTCGATGCTACTTCCAGTTCAAAAGGCTGAGTAAATAATCCCTGATATTTCTGTTTTAGCCAGTCTTGGTCAATATGCAGCATTTTATAGGTAAAACCTAACGGTTCAGGCGCATAGCCATCATGCACTTCTTCAGGTTCTAGCATAAAGACTTGACCCTGATGGCTATTCACTAATTTTCTGCGGCAGTGGAATTGCTGATTACCCAATTCGGTCACGCCAATTAAGTAACTGGAGTGAAAATGTGGATCATAAGCGAAACCCTTAAAATGGGCATGCACCAGTTCGATTCCTGTATCGGCATCACGCTGTATATTGACCCAATTTCCCATGCCTACTACTGCTCCGCCTGTGAGACCAATTAAAGTTCATTTTCCATAATTGCCTTACTCCACCCTCGAGTCAAGCTTGCTGCCAGCTGAATTTAACGCTGCATCCTACTATTTATTGCGGCAAAGCGCGTTCCAACAAGCGCGCTACATCCACCTGTTTCGCCTCGATCATCCCTGCGACGCGGCCATGAAATTGGCTATAACGCGTTTGAATAAAACTTTCCGCCACGTATTTTGGCGAATAGCGTTTTAACAACACCGCTTGCGCCAACAGGGTCAATCGGCTGACCAAACTGCGCCCCATAAACTGCAAATCATCAGGTACTTGCTGGAACAATGTAAATAAATTTTGCAATTCCACTTTCAGGGTTTCATCGTCCAGCGCTGTTGAAGCCAAATCTTTGAATAATACTTCGATGGATTCAGGATCACGGCCAATCGCGCGCAGCACATCTAAGCACATGACATTGCCCGACCCTTCCCAAATGGTATTGACTGGCGCTTCTTTAAAAATTCGCGCCATGATTCCATTATCAACATAACCATTGCCGCCAAACACTTCCATCGCCTCACCCGTCAGTTCGACTGCACGCTTACAGATCCAAAACTTAGAAGCTGGGGTCATGATGCGTTTCCATGCGGTGGACAAAGCATCATCATTTTCATAGCAATGCGCCAAATGAAAACTGAGCTGAGTCGCGGCCTCAGTTTCCAATGCCAGATCTGCCAGCACTGCTTGCATGAGCGGCTGTTCCGCCAAATGTTTGCCAAAGGCTTTACGCTGACGGGTATAGGCAATGCACTGCACCAAAGCCTGACGCAGCATGGCGCTTGAACCGACTGAACAGGTGAGACGGGTGTAATTCGCCATTTCGATGATGGTTGGAATACCGCGTCCTGCCTCACCAATCATCAGGCCCCATGCATTTTTAAATTCGACTTCAGAACTGGAGTTGCTGCGGTTGCCGACTTTGTCCTTCAGGCGCTGCACTTGAATACTGTTCTTTGAGCTATCGTCCAGCCAGCGCGGCACAAAGAAACACGCCAAACCCTCTTGTTCGGTTTTCGCCACCACCAAATGCGCATCACACATGGGTGCAGAGAAGAACCACTTATGTCCTGTAAGCAAATAAGCTTTGCCACGCCCTGATTCTGCAATAGGACTTGCGACAGTTTCATTAGTACGCACATCCGAACCACCCTGTTTTTCGGTCATGCCCATGCCGAGCCAAATCGACTTTTTCTGCGCAATCGGCATATCACGTTCATCATATTCGGTGGATAATAATTTATCGCCAATTTTTGCCCACAGTTCAGGCTCACGCTGAATTAAAGGAATACTGCCGAGTGTCATTGAGTTTGGACACAAATTGCCGCATTCAACCTGCCCCGCCAAATAAAAACGCGCTGCCCAATCCACCCATTTAGAAGAAGATTCAGGATGATTAAAAGGATGCGCATGGGTATCAAACTGGCGGTTCAAGCCCATCCATTTATGCCATGCGGGATGAAACTCAATAAAGTCTTTACGTCGACCGCGCGCATCGAAGGCATGTAAAATTGGCGTATGCTTATTGGCAAGATCTGCATATTGATAATATTCAGATGAGCCAGCTGCTTTGCCCATTTCACATAAGATTGCCTGATCATGACTGCCGCAGCGTTTTAATATTTCATGCAACACTGTATCACTAGAAAAAAGGTTGTAGTTTTCCAGCTCATCAAATTGATTGCTGATTTGATGCGTCATCCATGTCTGTTCTAATGTATTCATTGCCTATATTTCCTGCTTGTTCTTATGTCCGTTTGCTTTCAGTATAGTCAAAAAATGGCTGCAGGATGTTTGGTTTTATCGAGTATGTTTTTATGAAAAATTCTGAGATACAGGTACGGCGCAAGATGCATCAAGCACTCGCCAAAGTCACATAAGAAGCCTTACAGCAGAGTGCTGTTCGGCTTTTGCATGAAAAGATCACGGATAAATAACCCTTCGAGAAACCACAGAGTAGGATTGGGCACTTTTTATGATTTTTTCTAAGAAGGAAGATTTGATTGCCCTGAGCATACATGTGCTTGTAAAACAGCATGCTGAGCAGATGAAAAGTTATGCACAAACGCAAATAGAGTTATCCACAGATGGTGAAATAAACCGCTATCTCAAGTGAATGATCCGCTTTCAATTAGAGCAGATCCAAACACAGTAATTTTTATGGGCGCAAGTATTTTTATTGGAACGGCAGATTTCGGATATTGAAAGTTACCGTAAGAGTTATGCCATGATGGTGCGTTTATACAGGATGAGGAACAGCTCAAGCCGACGGCTTTAAATCTGAAAAGGTGTGTTATGGCTTCGTGCCGCAAACTTTATTGATGGAGCCTGAGTTTAAAGATTGGCTGCCCCTCAAACAGGAGGTTGGGCAGATTTTCACACTTATAAAACAGTCCAATAGGCTTTAAGACCACCATTTCAGCAACTTATATAGAATGCTTATCCAAGATATTTTTATACATCATAAACATCGCTTTATAGCGGCGGTCATAAAGTTGCTCACCATATAGCAGCTCTACACACAAACTATCGACAATCCCCAAATAGGCATCACAATACAGTTCAAGCTGTTCATGACTCAAATTAAATTGAGCAAATGCCAAACGTAGCTTTTCTGTCAATAATTGAATATAACCGATATATCCGCTTGAGATCATTGCGCTAAAATGTTGTGGTGGGACATAAGCCATTCGGATTAAAAACCTTAAATGGATATTCTCTAAATAACGCGCCTGTAATTTTTGGCAATATACTTCGCCTGGTAAAACGTTATCTATATGTTCATCAAAGCATTGAATGACAAAGAGAGACTCCGCTTCCAAAGCGTTTAGGAATAACACATCAAATAAAACATCTTTACTTTCAAAATGGGTGTAAATAGAGGCTTTACGTATACCCACGGCTTCAGCAATCGCACTTAATGATGCGCCTTCATAGCCATGAGCAACAAAATTTTCAAAAGCGGCATCAATAATACGGCTTTTTGAATTGGTACGTGTTTTTCTATTTTCCATGCTTCATTTTAAACAGTATCGGCAGTCCTTATATTAGCACTGCGGGCACTGAAAAAAACTAAAGCTAAAATAATTGGTCCAACGATTGCTAAAAACACCAGCCAATAGAACGTATTCATTTCCACAAGCTGACCTGCAATCGGGGTTGCGATGGATGCCAATAGCAATGGAAATGCACCTAAGAGTGCGGCACATGAGCCCAAAGCAGTTTTTTGTGAATTCATGGCAATGGCCATTAAGACGACTTCTAAAATGCCCAATCCAAATAATCCGAGTGCAATCCCACTGACAACGCCAATAATACTGTCACTGACAAAATACATCACAAGACAGGTCATACTGCCGAGCATCATGAATACAGCACCCAATATTGCTAAATGAAGCTCCGAGATTTTTTTTCACCAGTAAAGCTGAAGCTGATGCACCAATCACCAAGCTAATGCTGGTTAAACCAAATACAAGTCCAAATTGCCCAACACTTAAACCAAAATCATTTTGATATACAAATGAAGAGCCACCAATATATGCAAATAAGAAAAAGTAGACCGCTGATAATGCAAATAAATTACACAGGAAAAATTTATTTTTTAGAATATTCCAGTAGTTCTGACATACCGTTTTCAAATTGAGCTGAATACGATTTTCTTTTGCTAATGTCTCTTGGATATTCCAAATACTATTCAATAAGACCAATGCACTCATGGTCATCAAAGCAACCATTACACCTCGCCATCCGTAAGCTGTCCCAATCAAGCCACCAATTGCAGGAGCGACGATGGGACCAAGTGCAACAATTGTATTCAGCAGCGCATATAACTGTGTTGCAGCAAGATCATCAACTAAATCACGAACCATGCTCATGATAATCACGACCGCCATGGCTGCGCCCAAGCCCTGAAAAACACGCGCAAAAATCAAACTTTCTATTGATGTTGCTAATGCAGCCCATAATGATGCCAAAACATACGCCGTAAGCCCGACCATCAAAGGTACTTTACGGCCCAAAGCATCTGAAATTGGTCCAAAAAAGAGCTGTCCGACTCCCATAAAAATCAGAAATACAGATAAGGTGATTTGTGTTGCCGCATAGGTTGTATTGAGCTCTTGTGCCATATCCGGCATAGATGCTAAATACATATCGATGCCTGCGGGACCTAAAGCGACGACCAAGGCAAGAGAAATTATGGTCTTGAAGGGAATAGGCATATTAATCCAAAATAATTAAACTACCGAACGGTAGGTAGTTTAATTTATTGTGCCATTTTGTTCAAGAATTATTCTCTTCAGTCACAATAAAAAAAACCGCCCTTTCAGGCGGTTTTTTTACATCTCAATGCAAATTATTTCACATCAAAACGGTCTGCATTCATCACTTTGGTCCATGCAGCTACAAAGTCTTTTACAAACTTCGCTTTGTTGTCATCTTGCGCATACACTTCTGCATAAGAACGCAGAATTGAGTTAGAGCCA
The DNA here is from genome assembly GCF_002135435.1 of Acinetobacter sp. ANC 3813. Classification (GTDB taxonomy): domain Bacteria; phylum Pseudomonadota; class Gammaproteobacteria; order Pseudomonadales; family Moraxellaceae; genus Acinetobacter. The sequence goes on from NZ_NEGK01000005.1 coordinate 199,061, forward strand.
AACACAAGATCTACACGCGTAGCCGTGTATTTTTCTGCGCCTGTTGCACGATCAACAATGCTGTACGAGTTTTTGCCCGTTGGTTTCCAGTTGTAGTTCATATCCGTCAAAGTGACAAAGAAGTCATTGCTTAATACGCCAGCTTTGTCCGTGAATACACCGTGTTTAGAGCCACCAAAGTTTGCACCCAGTACGCGTAAACCGCCTACCAGCACTGTCATTTCTGGCGCTGTTAAACCGAGCAATTGCGCGCGGTCAAGCAGCAGCTCTTCAGGCTGAACCACATAATCCTGTTTGACAAAGTTACGGAAGCCGTCTGCTTTCGGTTCAAAGTCTTCAAATGAATACGCATCAGTTTGTTCCTGAGACGCATCACCGCGGCCTGAAAGGAATGGAACACTCACATCCACACCTGCTGCATGCGCAGCTTGTTCAATTGCAGCTGTGCCGCCTAAAACGATCAAGTCTGCAAGGCTGACTTGAACTGCTGAAGATGCTTTAATCTCTTCAAGTTTTGCTAAAACTTTGGCTAAACGCGCAGGCTCATTGCCTGCCCAGTCTTTTTGCGGAGCAAGGCGGATACGCGCGCCGTTTGCGCCGCCGCGGTAGTCAGAACCACGGAAAGTACGTGCGCTGTCCCATGCTGTAGCAATCAATTCTGCAGAAGATAAACCGCTGTTTAACAGTTTTGCTTTTAAAGTCGCAACGTCTGCGTCAGACAGGGTATTGCCTTGAGGGGTTGGATCTTGCCAGATTAAATCTTCGGCTGGAACGTCTGCACCTAAGTAACGGGTTTTTGGCCCCATGTCACGGTGCGTCAATTTAAACCAAGCGCGGGCAAAGGCAGCATCAAGCTCCGCAGGGTTGTGATAGAAACGCTCTGCAATCGCTCGGTAAGCTGGATCGAATTTCAGCGCCATATCGGCATCTGTCATCATCGGGTTGCGGCGAACATTTGGATTGTGCGCATCTACAGGTTTGTCTTCCTCTTTGATGTTCACAGGTTCCCATTGTTTCGCGCCTGCTGGGCTGAGGGTTTTTTCCCACTCATACGTGAACAGCAGATAAAGGAACTCGTTATCCCATTTGGTTGGGTGGGTCGTCCACGCGCCTTCCAAGCCGCTGACCATAGTATTTGGCCCATTGCCCGTGCCTTCAGAGTTATGCCAGCCTAAGCCTTGGAACTCAACATCTGCGCCTTCTACATCTGCGCCTAGGTTTTCTGCTTTACCATTACCGTGAGATTTACCCACCGTATGGCCTCCCACTGTTAAGGCAACAGTTTCTTCATCATCCATCCCCATGCGGTCAAAGGTCACACGCATATCTTGCGCTGTACGCAGTGGATCTTGTACGCCGTCCACACCTTCAGGGTTCACATAGATCAAACCCATTTGCACAGCAGCCAACGGATTCTCTAAAGATGAACGGTCTGCATCACTGGCATAGCGCTCTTTGGTTGGCGCAAGCCATTGACGTTCTTCACCCCAGTAAATGTCTTTTTCCGGCGCCCAAATGTCTAAACGGCCGCCGCCAAAACCAAAAGTTTTCAAGCCAGCAACGTCATAGGCAACAGTACCAGCGAGAACAATTAAATCGCCCCAAGAAATTTTGTTGCCGTATTTGCGTTTAATTGGCCAAAGCAGACGGCGGCCTTTATCCGTATTGACGTTATCAGGCCAGCTGTTCAGCGGCGCAAAACGCTGGTTGCCGGTATTGGCGCCGCCGCGGCCATCCTGTTTACGGTAAGAACCCGCCAAGTGCCATGCCGTACGCACGAACATGCCGATATAGCTGCCATAATCGGAAGGCCACCAGTCTTGGCTGCTGTTGATGAGTTCACGCAGGTCTTGTTTTACGGCTTCTAAATCCAATGACTTGAATGCGGCTGCATAATCAAAGTCTGGGTCCATGGGGTTAATTTTTTTATCGTGCTGAGAAAGGATGTCAAGGTTAAGTGCATTTGGCCACCAAGTTGCATTATTTGTGCTGGCTACGCTGGTCTGTCCACCTGCTTGATGAAATGGGCAACCTGATGCTTGCGAATTCTGTGTCATTTTATGGCTCCAAATAATTATGAAGTGAGTATGCTGAACCGTATAAATCTTTTTTACTTCACCATTAACTTAGCTGTTTTTGGCGACAATATGAAGTAACTTTTACGAATGTAAACAATCGGATATTCCCATATTGCCTTTAAAAAATAAATGCTTAATTTTTACAATTTTATTTACTTTGCGAATGCCCTGCTTTTATTGATTTTTTAAAAATATATTCTATAAAAACCGTATATATAGCTCATCCTAAATCTGTTGAGCTGATTGATGATCTTAATTTTTTTATCCCTAGAAGGGGCAAATGAAAGCGATCTTTTTTGACACTGTTATGTATGGTTTTTAGGGAAATGCCTGCACTTGCATTCCATACGCACAATCAATTGCAAAATGGCTAACTGCAAAATTTTGAAGAAAATTGGACATGCACTGAAATGGAAAACGAGACTCCATTTAGATGATATGAGATTTGGCGTCGTGCTTGCCAAGATATTGATTTATCCGCGCCTGACTACACTGTCAGACGCTTGCCTTCACGTATGCAGATAAACGGATTCATCAGTTTAGAAGATTTACTGCGCGCTTTCTGCAAATCAAGCTCAGGCTGCTCACGGCTTTCATCCGTCAACTGAAAAGTGCGGTAATGAATACCCAAAGAGCATTTGGCATGCATATCTTTATGCGCCTGAAATGCATCTTCAGGGTTCATGTGCATATAGCGCATCAGCTGGCGCGGTTCATAAGCGCCAATTGGCAGCAAAGCAATACGCGGTGCGCCAAATTTGGCATGTATGGCTTTAAAATGCGGGCCATAACCGCTGTCACCTGCAAAGAAACAGTGGTCCTTGCCATTTAATACAGAAAAGCCGCCCCATAAAGCGCGGTTCTGATCACGCAAACCACGGCCTGAACTATGCTGAGCTGGGGTATAAACCAGCTTCAAATCACCCAGCAAAGCTGACTGCCACCAGTCCAGCTCAAAAACTTGAAAATGTTCAGGCAAATAATAGCTGTTGCCCAGCCCTGTATAAATGGGCATTTCAAACCGTTCATGCAGCCATTTCAGTGTGGCTAAATCCATATGATCATAATGATTATGGCTTAAAAGCACAGCATCAATCGGCGGCAACTCTTCCAGCGCAATGCCTGCAGGACACGCGCGGCGCGGACCTCTGCCATTGCTTGGGCCGGCATATTCCGCCCAAACAGGATCGGTCAGCAGGTTGTAAGGGCCGATTTGAATCAGCACTGTGGCATGGCCGACAAACCAGACCTGCCAATCGTCTAAACTGGCATTCGGGCGTTCATGCGGTAAAGATCTGGATGATTGATGGAACGCGGCATATTCCTGCTTGCGGTTCACGCCCCACGTATTGGAGCGGCGCTTCAGCAGCCATTTGAATAAATCTGCACGGCTTCGGCCTTCAGGCGGACGGGCTAAATTAAAAAAGCGTTCACCATTAAAGTGCTCAGATGCCAGAAAATCAAATACAGGCTGGCGCCATGTATGTGACCAGCTTGCCTCTGCAGGCAATTCAAAATGCTTTTGTTCCGAATCGTGCGTCATGGATATTCAAAGTTCTTTAAAATTTTTGATCAAAACACAAAACAATCACAGCAAAACTGCTTTTGTTCATCCAAACGGCCTAATGCCCTAAGCCCATAGTTTTAGGTAATTTTGGCTGCAAAATTGCTGCACCAGATAGATACAGGAAAATTGTTCAGCCATCAGCACAACTTGCCAATATCGCTTTCAGCAGCAGTATTGCACCTAATGCTGAACCAATACGGGGCTTATAAAAACATAAGTGATGGCAAAGTGCGACCAGCTTCGGCTTATTGGGCTGCTTATATTAACCAATACATTGAAGTACAAAGGTTTATTTTTGTTGTATTTCAATATCGCTTTGCATATTTGATGTGCAGTTGGCATTTATTATGCTGCTTTAGCTCTAAAAATGTTCCATGTGGAACATCATTTATACAATCCAAGTAGATCGCGCTGCTGCCAATATGCAAAAAAGGAAGCCTCAGCTTCCTTTTTAAGAGAACAATACACGCTAGAGTTTTGAAAAATATTGCGCGCGCCATTCTCTCCAAAAGTACATCACAATACCCAGCATCACTACAGCAATGCCCGCGACTGCATTTGAGCTGATATGCTCATGGTTCAATGTGGCCCCTAAGATCAGCGCAATCACAGGGGTCACCACATTGCTTAAAGATACAGTGGAAGCAGCCAAACGCTTGATCAGCCAGAAATAGCAAAGCATCGCCACAATAGATGATAAAATCATGGTAAACAGGAATCCAATCAGCGCATTGCTGCTCGGCATCTGCGTTGGGAAATGCGGCCAGATAAATGGAATCAATATTAAGGATGCCAGCGCAGAAACGATCAATGAACCCGTAGCTTGCGACATGGGTTTCAGCGGCGCATTAATCTGTTTGACCCAGAAAATGGAGCTGATATACGACACCATGCTGATGATCATCAGCACCACACCCCATGGGTTGACTTTACTGTCGGCAGAGTCAATAAACACAAAGCTCAAACCGCTGACCGCGACGGCCATGCCCAGCCACTGCAGACCGATCAATTTGTGCGTTCTTAAAATCACATGGCCGATCAGTCCCGCAATTAAAGGTGAAAAACCAAAAATCAGCGCCATTAATCCAGAGGTTAAATAATTGGCCGCCAAATAAATAAACAGCTGCGCGCCAATTAAATTTAAACTGCCCGCCACATAGCTTTGCATAGATACGCGATCAAAAGGCAAAGGATCACGCATCAGGCCCAGTAAAAACAGCGCAATCACGGATGCCCCAAAATAGCGGATTATCAGCACCCACATTGGATGCACTTCCGCCACACTCCAGACAATCGCCAGCGGCGTGGCTGCCCAGATCAACACCAGCAAAGCATAAATACTTGCCGTGACGATCATGGGAGAGGAATTAGAGTTCATAAATGGTTCTATCGCAATATAAATTCAGAAGCATTGCAGCACATAAAGTCCACCCAAAATCTATTCCGCGTAGCGGCATGGATGCCGCCGATAAGCTGAGATATAGGGATATATCTTCAGCTTATCGAAAGATTTTTGTCACTTTTGATCTCTCAAAAGTGAGGCTTCACCTGCGCGCGAGCAGTTACCCATGACACAAAATTTGAGGTTTTTTGATTCTCAAGCAAGTCTTTTATGTTTTTAACATTCATAAAAAAAGCAGACCTAGGTTGCCCAAGGTCTGCCCTTTTGTAAACTCATAAATAACGCAAAGTTATTTCACAAGCTTACGAAGATCTTGACTCAGATCCAAATACTTATCTGCTTCAAACGCTGCGTTCTTGCTAATCAGCTTTTTAAGGTGACGCATTTCTTTGGCTGCATTAACCGTAATGCCGCCAACAATCACATCATCTGTCACGCCAAACAATACAAACGAGGATTCAGCGCGAAGCACAGGATTGATTTCACCGCGCACTTGCCATTCTGCCGCAGCCATGTCCCCAACAAATTGATAGTTGATTTCAAGCTGATCTGTCCAGAACCATGCTGGGTTTGGTGTCGGATGCTCTGCACCCATTACATGGCGCGCAAAGATGCCCGCCTGCAGGTTGGCATTTTCCCACGTTTCTACACGGCGGTGATTGCCGCAGTCACGCAGCTGAGTTGCGACATCGCCAGCGGCATAGATGTCTGCATTAGAGGTTTGACAATTGTCATTCACTTTAATTGCAAGATCAACTTCTAAGCCTGCTTCAACCGCAAGCTGAGCATTCGGCACAATACCGATGCCGTAAACCACAGCATCTGCACGCAATTCTTCGCCGTCACCTAAAGTCACAACGATTTCTTCGCCATCCAGCTTGCAGTCCGCAATAGATGTAGACAGGCGCACATCTACACCCGCTAAGCGCTGCTGTTCAAGCAGGAACTCGCTCAATACGCGTGGAGATGAACGGCCCATCACCATTGGACCCATTTCAATCACAGTCACTTGGCATTCTTTGAAGCGTGCGCTCGATGCAAGCTCAAGACCAATCACACCGCCGCCGATCAAAATAATGCGTTGACCCGCCTGCAGCACAGGGACTAAGGCTTGTGAATCCTCAAGGTTGCGCAGGGTGTACACATGCTTGCCCAATGCATCAAAGTTTGGCAAACGGCGCGCTGCACCGCCTGTTGCAAGAAGCAATTTGTCATAAGCAATAACATCACCATTTTGCAATTCAACATTTTTGGCTTCGGCATTGATTTTCGCCACGCCATTGCCGCGAATTGTTTCTACGCCAAGATCTGCCAGCTTTTCTTCTGACAGAATTTCGATTTTGGTGTCTTCAGGCTTTAAGATCACGTCTTTAGACAAAGGCGGACGTTCATACGGAAGATGCGTTTCATCACCAATCAAGATGATTTTGCCTTCGTATTTATTGCCGCGAAGTTCTAAAATCGCGCTTGCACCTGCTTGACCCGCACCTACTATGACGATGGTTTCGATGTTGCTCATGTGCTTAAACTCTTACAATTATTTCAATTCAGCAGATACGATGCCAAAGCCCGCAATCCACTCGCTAATGTCTTCATAGCAGTGAGTTGTCATTTCATACTCACCCACTTCATGCATCGCAGCAAAAGCTGCCATCCAAGAACGCACTTCTTGACCGCCGCGGCCGCCATCACGGCGGATTTCAGCTTCGGTCATCGCTTCTAAAGCGGCAAAGTCTGCATTCTTGAATTTTTCAAGCAAGGCAATATCCCACTCAGGACTGAGCGGTACTGCAACAGAGGTATCACCCGCCGCCAGTTTTTGACCGACAGCAATAATTTTCGCCTGACGCGCATTGCGCGCTTCTTCAGTCGGGTTGCGGCCTGCAATCAGGAATTCTTCCACTTCTGGAGGTACAGCGCCCATTTGCGGTGTAGGCGGATCATGTGAAAGACCGCCTGTACCTAAAATAAGCACGCGTTCATTTTCCAAGTTCAATGATTGAATAAACTGGCCTACAGCGCGGCCTAAAGCAATGGTGCGCTTTGTGGTCGGCATTGGCGCAGCTGCGCCATTAATGAAAATTGGAATCGTCGGGTAACGATCAAGTTTGCCGCCGCATAAGAAATGCAGAGGCTGCGTTACGCCATGGTCGGCCTGCATACGGTAAGAATATGCAACATCCACACCTTCATCCAATACGCGGCGAACCAAGCTCAGCGCAGTATCTTCAGGCACATCAATTTTATTGTCGACTTTACCGTAGTCCCAATCGCCTGCTGCTGTCGCGCGGATACCCACGCAGAAACTCGGCATCAGGTCATAGAAGAAACCATTAAAATGGTCTGGACCAAAAGTAATAATCAATGTTGGATTGTATGCTGCAACTTCGGCAGCAAGCTGAGCAAAAGCCTCACGGACTTTAACCTCTTTACGTTTCTCTTGCGGAGAAGCGAATTCCATTAGAGGGCTATGCGATGCACAAATAAGTTTAACGGCCATGGGGTGACTCCTAAACGGAAGGCAGCCATAAGGCTGCCAAGTATAATCCATTACGCTTGAAGGCGGTTTTTACTCATCAAAGAAACCAGCGCGCGGCTGACGTAAGCCGCGGATGCCAAGACCGCATTCTGCATTAATTAAAACGCCAGTCAGCGGACGGTTGTTTTGACGAGAAGCCAAAAGCACGTATGAACCAGTCATATCTTCAGGTTCTGGCAAGAAGCCAAGCGGCATGCCGCGTCCAATTTTTTCAGGATCACGGGCATCTAATAAGCCCAGATTTTCCTGACCTAAAGACGCAGCGCCTTTAATATTGACATTCATACCCGACGGTGCAACAGCATTCACTCGTACTTTAGGCGCAAGTTCATATGCCAATTCTTTCATAATACCCACACCAGCATGCTTAGATGCCGTGTATACAGGGCCCCCGCCAGCAGAGTACAGTGCCGAATTAGACAAAGTAAATATGATAGAACCTTCAGAAGCTATCAATGCATTTAATGCAGCTTTCGCGCCCAAGATTAACGATTTGGTATTAATCCCCATAATCTCATCAAAGGCTTTTTCCAGCTGCTCACCAGACGTATTGACGATATCAGCATAGTGATCCCAAATACCAGCATTGCCGACAAAGCAATCCAGCTTGCCAAAACGTTCCAGCGTTGCATTTACAGCGCGGACATTGTCTTCATAGCTGGCTACATCGCCTTCGATCGCAAGAACTTTACCGCCAAAGTGTTCATTTAATGCATCCACTTTTGCTTTAGAACGCTGAAGTACGGCAACTTGCGCGCCTTCTTCAATGAAACGTTCAACCAGCGCCCAGCCTAAGCCAGAACCGCCGCCAGTAATTAGCGCAACTTCGCCTTGTAGCCAACCCATGATTACTCTCCTGCCATCTCAACAAATAACTGACCATCTTCCACAATCACTGGGAAAGTTTTAATTGGATCAGTTGCTGGCAAGCAAAGCGCTTCGCCAGTTTTCAAACAGAAACGCGCTGAATGCAATGGGCATTCTACTGTGCCGTCGTCTTCAAGATAGCCTTCAGACATAGACGCGTTGCCGTGTGAGCAGCGGTCATTCATTGCAAAGAACTCACCGCCGTTGTTGAATACTGCAAGCGCTTCGATGCCGTTTACGCCGCAGTCCACTTTCAATGCTTCGCCTTCGTCTAAATCTTCAACTTGGCAAACAAAAATCTTATTCATTAGAAGAACACGCTCAGGTTGTGTGAGTTATAAGTCACTTGGTCTAGGATGATCTTACGGTTAAAGATCTGGAAACCCAGCTCAGAGTCGACTTTACGGAGTTTGTCGTGACGCTTGCCGCAATAGATAGTGACATCTTTCTCTTTTTGAGTACGGTACAGCAGGTAAGTGACATAAACGTCATACTCGCCTTCCACTTCCGACGCTTCAACAATCACATTTGAAACCATGTGCGTTGTACGAGACGGAGGCTCTTCCGCCCATGCCATACCTGTTTCAAGGCGGGCAACACGGCGCTCTAAAAGATCTTTCGTATCGTTGAACACCCAAGTTGTAGGCGGTTCAACTGAACGGCGGCGGTCACGCGTTTGAGCGTTTGGTGTTGTACGCAGCGTATAAGAGATATCTTCCGCCAACGTATCTAACCAATCGCGGAACTTCCAATCGTCAAGCAATTTTGCTTCACGATAGAGAAACTGACTAATTTGATGATGAAGTTCTAAACTGATCTGACTCATTTCATAAGCTCCTTCTCATATTCATCAGCTGCTTTTTCCACGTCTTCCCATTTTTCATGGATCAATAAATCTGCCCAGCGGCGGTACATGCCGCGCGCTGCAGTTTCAGAGAAAATGTAATTGGTAATGCCTGGAATGCCGTCTTCACGCACTTTCTCGTTGCCTTTACCCATTTCCATAATGAGTGGATTTTTACGCGCTTTGTAACCACGTAGAACTTTTTGGATCTCAATCCAGTTCTCAGAGTCATCTTGCTCTAGGAAACCAGCTGGACCGAATGCACGAGTCGCAGAGCGCTCAAATGCTTCTTTCACTTCTTGAGACGCTTCAGCATCTGCAATACAGAATGCCCAAACTTCAGTTTTGTTTGGACCGCGCGGGTGCCATACACGAAGTGTTGCTGTACCGTTCAACCATGACATGGTTGGGAACATCGTGTTGTGGCCAGCAAGACGTAAAGCGCGAACTTCGCCTAAACGCTCTTTTACTTCTTCGTAAGTTTCACGGAAGTAGTTTGCAACTTCGCCGTCAACCCATACGTTCGCATCTGGTTTTTCTGTAAAGAAGAAACCTGAACCATGGCCCCGTGAACCGTATTGGATCGCGTCTTTAGCCGTTTCCCATACTGGGCGGGCAGTTTGCGCTGCGCCTAATTTTTTAGAGCCTTCGTCATCTGGTTTTGCGCCCAATACTTGGATCGCAGAAGCATGCGAGAACAATGCGTGGTATTGGTCAGATGCAAACTGTTCAGCTGCAAATTTCCAGTTACACTCGATTTCCCACTTATGCACGCCGCCGATGATTTCTGTGCCGCCTGGACGACGGTCAACTACGCCATCTAAATACCAAGCGATGTCGCCCATGTATTCTTCTAGATCTGGAGTAGATTCATCCCAACAGCCGAAGATTAAACCTTTATAAGATTTAACACGGTTCACTTCCACAAGGCCCCATTGCTCTTTGCAAGCGCCATGCGGGAAAGCACGGTCTTCAAGCGGGATGTCTTTTAATGAACCGTCAATACCGTAAGACCAGCCGTGGTATGGGCAAGTGAATGCGCGTGTATTACCGCAGTCAGCAAAGCTCACACGCATAGAGCGGTGACGGCATTGGTTTAAGAATGCTTTGATTGAGCCGTCTTTTTGACGCGCCACAATAATCGGATCTTCACCCATGTAGGTATTGAAGAAATCGCCTGCCTTAGGAATTTGACTTTCATGGCAAAGGAACAGCCAAGTACGGCCGAAGACACGCTCAAGCTCAAGCTCGTAAAGGTCCGGGTCGGTATAGATAGATGGCGTGATACGTCCATTTTGTGCATCGACTAAAACGTCGATTTCGCGCACATCAATTTTTCCACTCATGAAAGTTCTCCTGCGACAACCGTGGGGTCACAAACAAATAGATTCAACTTTCAACGATGATGAGTTTTTGGCGGGTTTTGGGGAAATATTTTTTTTGTTTTAATTAATAGTTTTGAGAACTTATTAGCATAGCTATAATTTATATTAAAACACCAATGCAAGGCTTAGGACCATTTATTTTCTAAATATCAAAATCATCTTCACGCCATAGTTGTTTATAGATTATACTGCTGCAAACCCATAGTAAGACATTTTTTGGATTACTCCTAGGCTGAATATATGGAATTACGACACTTACGCTACTTCATTACTGTTGCTGAAGAACTCAATTTCAGTAAAGCTGCGCTTAAACTGTATACCGCTCAACCCTCTCTCAGTCAGCAAATTAAAGACTTGGAAGAAGATGTTGGGGTTAAACTGCTTCACCGCACAAAGCGCAAAGTAGAACTGACCGAAGAAGGCGCCGTCTTTCTAGAACAAGCCCGTTTAACTTTAGCGCAAGCGGACAAAGCCGTTGCTATGGCGCGTCAGGTGTCTCAGGCCAAACAGCAGATGCTGCGCATCGGCTTTGTACCCGTGGCGGAAATGAAAATTTTCCCGTATGTACTGCCAAATCTGCGGGTGCAGAATCCTGACTTAAAGATTGAATTGCTGAGCCTGAACAACGTTGAGCAAATGAAACTGCTGAAAAAAGGCGAACTGGACGTCACTTTTACCCGCCACAATTTCCATAATGAAGAAATTGAAAGCCAATTTGTGCTGCGTGAACCGCTGATTTTCCTGCTGCCGAAAGATCATCCTTTGGCAAAGCATGAGCGCATTCCTGTGAAAGCGCTGAATGGAATTGACTTCATTATTCCAGCAGCTGAACAGTCTATGACGCTGCACAACACGATTCTGGACTTTGCCAAGGCCAATAATATTGAGTTCAATATTGTGCAAAAAGCGGACAATATTCTATTCAATATCAACTCCATCGGCATGGGCTTAGGCTGCACCATTCTGCCAGGCTATATTGCGCCTTTAACCATGAGCAATACAGTCATCCGCCCGCTGGATATTGAATTGCCCTATTTAGACTTGTATGTCAGCTACCGTAAAAACAGCACATCAACCGCCGTGCAAAAGTTTATGGAGCTACTGACCAAAGTCTTTTACCTAAATATTGCACGCGATCAGGACTAAATTCCTGCGCAAAGCCTGCATAAAAATCAGCGCCATTATTTACTTAAAAAATAATGGCGCTTTTTTTTCGCCTGATTTGTGTTTTTTATCGCCATACTCGACTTAAGTCTTACACAATTTATCTATAAGTGAAGATGGCTTAATGGGAAATAACTTATAAATTTTCATTTAGCGACTCATAATATTTTTTGTTTTTCATTAAAATTACAACTTAAGTCTAATAAGCCCATGCCATTCAGCTTAAATTATGGCTTAAAGCCTACACATTATTGATTGGCGCAATATACAAAAAATACAGGGAGTTCTGATGAATTTTCAGCCATTTTCCCGCATAAAAGCTGGCTTGCAATACCGCCCATATTTTTTTATTTCATTTGCCGCTACGCTTATTTTATATAGCGCCCTGCGCAGCTTCAGCGCGTGGCCTTGGTCGACATGCCTGCTCATCAGCTGGAATGCCGCTGTTTCCTGTTACCTGATTTTCACCATGCTACGCCTTTGGCGGGCCGACCACAGCCATATTTTAGAACGCGCGCAGCAGCAGGATGCCAGTAAATGGCTTATTCTCTTTTTAGTCTTCATTACTTTAGTGATGTGCTTTATCGCGATTGTGGTTGAGGTCAATCTGCCGCAGCACAATCCACACCTGCGCTTTGCGCATTTGGCGCTGTCATTTTTAACCATACTCTGCGCGTGGCTGTTTATGCACACAGTTTTTGCCATACATTATGCGCATGACTTTTATTTGGCTGTCGAAGAATCTAAAGAAGGCGGACTGGAATTTCCCAAAACACCTCAGCCCACCTATCCTGATTTTTTGTATTTCAGCTATGTGATTGGCACGTCAGCACAAACAGCTGATGTCTCCATTACCAGCCGCGCTATGCGCACACTGAATATCTTGCACATACTGCTGGCTTATGGCTTCAACACCACAATTTTAGCCATCAGCATTAATGTCGCTGCCGGCTTTATTTAGATATGCCCCATCAAAACAAAAAAAAGATGGCTTTAAGCCATCCTTTTTTCATCCGCAATCTGAATTATTTAACGCCATGTACCGCTAAATAGTTTTTGATTACTGTGTTGAATTCGTCAGATTTTTCAACTTGAGACCAATGGCCGCATTGGCTGAAAATGTGCGCATCAGCATTTGGAACAATGTTCAGAATGTCCCAAGTACGTGAAACTGGAATTACCACGTCTTGCGTACCGTGAATAAGAAGCACAGGCACGGTAATATCTTTCATTTTATCGAAGTCTAATGGGAATTCGAAGCGGTCACGGTCACGCGCGCCAACAACGTCCATCAAACGGTCAGATGCATAGTCATTTGCAGCTGAGTCAAAGCGTACTTTTACCAGTTCATCAGTGATCAAGTCTTTGTTCACTACAAACATAGATAAAGTTTTCTTAATCCCTTCTACTGTCAAAACTGGGTTTGCATGCGCTTTAAGTGCTGCAGTTTGAACCGCACCACCTGTACCCATAGAAACGATACCTAAAATACGTTCTGGATAATCAATCGCCATTTGGAAGGCCAACCAGCCACCCAAAGAGTTACCCACTAACCAAGTTTTTTCGATACCAAGAGCATCAAGTGTACGTACTGCATGGTCAACCCAAGCACGGATACCGTAAGCAGTACCTGGTGCAACAACAGATTGGCCATAACCAATCGTATCAATTGCGATACAGCGCGCTTGCTCGCCAATTTGCGGCAAGTTCAACCACCAGTTTGCAGCAGCAGATACACCTGTACCAGAACCATGCAAAAATAGGATAGGCGTTCCTTCACCAATTTCGTGATAGTGAGTTAACTCACCTTCAGCTGTTTCAATCCATTTATCTTCTAAGCCGAAGAATGAATCCGTTGTGTAGTCAGGGATTTGAACTGTGCTCATACATACTCCTCGTACAGCGTAAGCGCCTGCGCGTTACCATCTATTGTGCAGATTGAAACGCCAAGTGGATTAAGATTTTAGACTTTTATACATCTTCATATTAACCGCTATCGCGCCGATAACTGATACATATTTACGATCATATACAACAATTTATATATAATTTAACTCATTGTTTTATTTATCTTTAGCCAAACTTATTTCCCTATTTTCCATCAGGTATTTCAAATTTAAATAATCCAAAAGCAAAAGAGCAGCCGTTTGAGGCTGCTCTGGAGTGTTTACTTAAGAATAAGGATTAAAACTTAGAACTTATAGGTATAGGTCGTTGCTACACGGTACTCTTCCAGATCCGACTTGTAGTCGAAGTTTGCATCGATATACATCGCCTGGAAGCCCAAGCCTTTTAGCTTGCCTTCTGGAACCGTATAGTTGACGATCAAATTCAATTCATCTGAACCCTGATTGGTTTTACCAGCAAATTTAGCATCTGAACCTGTGAAGTACACAGCAGTTGCATTCAAGCCTTTCGCGCCCAGTTCAGAGAAATCATAGCCATACGTAAAGCCCCATGATTTTTCATCTGGATTGGTAAATGTCGCTACACCCCAGTTCACGAGGTATGGCTGTGGCACCCAGCCGCCCAATGTCGGGAATGCGCTGTCGCCAAACATTTGCTGATAGCCCAAACCAACAGTATGCGCGCCATAATTTACTTTCGCGCCTACAGACAGCGCTTGGTTATCAATTTTGCCATACAGCTTGTCACCAGACTCTGAGTTGTCAAAGTAACGCACAAAGCTGTCTAATTTGGCTTTTTCACCCAGTTTGGTTTTGTAGCTTGCGCCCACATAATGCTGCTGATAGATATCTTGCACATCGGCATACCAGTAGCTGCCGCCAACTTCAGGCGTAAACTGGTGATCCACACCTGCGATATACATACCGTCAGATGTTTTGCCGTTGTCGTAGGCAGGCGGAGCGAATTTCGTTAAATCACGGAACTGATTGTCATAACGGTTGTTAATGCCGTCAATATAAGCCAAGGTCAGTTTGGTATCTTTTAGATCTTTCGACTCTAGCCATGCACCGCTGTAAGTGGTCATCAGCTGGCGTGATGGATCAAAGACCAAAACTGGAGATACAGGTAACAACTCACCTACCTTCAATTCAGTTTGTGAAACTTTAGCTTTTAAAGTCGCACCCACTTTACCAAAGTTGTCCTTCGACTCTTTACCGTCATGCGGCAAGATAAAATCAGGATTTTTGTCACGGCCATTCAATTTGAATGCATGCTGCACCAAAAGGTCTGCGCCAACTTGAATGCCGCCGCCAATATCTGCATAGCCAGATTTCGCATCCAGCGTAATGCCTTGTGACCATGAACCCCAGTTTTTACTTGGAGTCTCTTCAATTTGACGGTCTAAGTAAAAGTTTCTAAGTTTCAGTTGAACCTGACTATCGTCAATAAACGCTGCATAAGATGCAGTTGTCCCTAAAGTTGCTGTCGAAGCAAGAATCGCTATCCATAAATTTTGACGACGCATGGCTGAATTCCTAATGATCAGATTAAGCTATGGACTCATCATGCTGAACTATGCTTTTTTGATAAATCCGACAACAGTATTAACTGATCTGTACTTAATCAGTTTTTTTGGAACTTTGAACAAAATCTTAAATTTTTCTTAATAACTTTCAGCACTAAGCAAATCACATCAACAAGCGATCAACAAAACCATAAAACATTGTTTTTAAACTATTTATTTAAAAATAATAATCCAATTACCGACAAACGGAAAATACTGATCGCTTTTATGTTTAAGTGGCTCTTTTCTCAAGCTAAGCTTTTGAATATATTAATATATATTGGATATCATACCATATCTGATAACTATAAATAAAATAGCGCAGAGAGCTAAAAACTCAGCAAAACTTTCACAAAAAGCCCCTAACCTCTTATAAATTAAGCCTTTGGAACATATTTTACGCCGCTCCACAGCCATAAAAAAAGCGCCCTTTCGGACGCTTTCTTCTAAACAGATACTTAAATTAAATTAAGCATTTGCTTCTTTCGCTTTAGACATGGTCAATGCCAAGTCTTCAATCATGTCTTCCTGACCGCCAACTGTACCGCGGCGGCCCAATTCCATCAGAATTTCACGAGCAGAAACGCCATATTTCGCTTCAGCACGTTTAGCAAACAACAAGAATGAAGAGTAAACACCTGCATAACCAAGTGTTGCAGCATCACGATCGGCACGGATCGGGTTGTGCATCATTGGAATAACAAGGTCTTCAGCAATATCTTGTACTTTAAACAAGTCAACGCCTGTGTCCATTTGCATGCGGTTTGCAACTGCAATGAACAACTCAAGCGGTGTATTACCAGCACCAGCACCCAAACCAGCAGATGCTAAGTCAACACGTACCGCACCTGCTTGAACGGCAGCAACAGTGTTAGAAACACCCATGCCTAAGTTGTGGTGGCCGTGGAAACCTAGTTCAATGCTTGAATCCAAGTGCTGACGTAAGTGACCTACACGGTCAAGTACATCTTGAGGAAGCATATAGCCAGCAGAGTCTGTGACATAGATACAGTTTGCACCGTAAGACACCATCTTGTTTGCTTCTTCAAGCAATTTTTCAGGCGTTGCCATGTGCGCAAGCATCAAGAAACCAACAGTGTCCATTTCTAATTTACGCGCAGCAGTAATATGCTGTTCTGAACAATCCGCTTCTGTACAGTGCGTTGCAACACGAATGGTAGAAACACCAATTTCATGCGCCATTTTCAAATGGTCAACCGTACCGATACCAGGCAAAAGCAATGCAGAAATTTTTGCATTTTTCATGCGCGGCACAACAGCAGACAAGTATTCTTCGTCAGTTGCGGCAGCAAAACCGTAGTTTACAGATGAACCGCCAAGGCCGTCACCGTGAGTCACTTCGATTAAAGGTACGCCTGCATCATCAAGTGCTGTTGAAATGGCAATCATTTGCTCAACAGTGGTTTGATGGCGCTGTGGGTGCATACCATCACGCAAAGTCATATCATGAACAATAATCTTAGACATGTGGCTGCTCCTTAAGCTTCAGCTTTTGCAAAAACGTGTTCTGCAAACATTTCTGCGGTACGCGCAGCTGCTGCAGTCATAATGTCAAGGTTGCCTGCGTATTTCGGCAGGAAATCACCTAAACCTTCTACTTCTAGGTAGATAGACACACGGTTACCATCAAAAACAGGACCGTTTACAAGCTTGTAGCCCGGTACATATTTTTGAACTTCTTTAATCATCGCGTGCACAGATTCTGTAATCGCGGCTTGATCCGGCTCACCTTCAACCAGGCAGTGAACAGTATCACGCATCATCAATGGCGGCTCAGCCGGATTGATAATGATGATTGCTTTACCTTGTTTCGCGCCGCCCACTTTCTCAATTGCACCCGCAGTTGTACGCGTGAATTCGTCAATGTTCTTACGCGTGCCCGGACCTACAGATTTAGTCGATACCGTTGCAATGATTTCACCGTATTCAACAGGCTGAACGCGAGAAACTGCAGCAACCATAGGAATCGTTGCCTGACCGCCACATGTCACCATGTTTACGTTTGGCACTTCGCCAGCAGTAAGCAATGCTTCAAGGTTTACAGGCGGTACGCAGAATGGACCAATAGCCGCTGGTGTTAAGTCAATCATTAACACGCCAAGCTCGTTCAGCTTGCGGCTGTTTTCAGCATGTACATAAGCTGAAGTTGCATCAAATGCAATTTTGATGTCATCTGCAATCACGTGAGGAAGTAAACCGTCAACGCCTTCTGCAGTTGTTTTCAAACCCATTTTAGCAGCGCGGGCAAGACCTTCAGAAGTCGGGTCAATACCCACCATCCAAACTGGCTCTAACCATTCGCTGCGTTGAAGTTTGTAAAGCAAATCAGTACCAATATTACCTGGACCGATCATTGCACATTTAATCTTTTTCATTAACGTACTCTCTAAAAATTCTGATCAGGCTGGGTCTTATTCAGCAGCGAAAGCAGCTGTTACAGAACCAAAACCTTCAATTTCAACAACGAATTCATCGCCTGGGTTTGCTACAACCATTGGGCCTAATGCGCCAGTTAAAATAATGTCGCCAGCAAGCAAAGGACGGCCGCGGCGCACCATTTCATCCGCCAGCCAAACAGCTGCATTCAATGGATTGGCCAAGCACGCTTTGCCTACACCTTGAGAAACCACTTCACCCGCACGGGTCATGGTCATTTTGCAATTTACAAGGTCAAGGTTTTCAAGTTTTACTGGACGCGAACCCAACACATATGCTGCAGAAGATGCATTATCCGCTACAGTGTCAATCAGGCTGATTTTCCAATTTGCGATACGGCTATCCACAACTTCAACAGCAGGCAGCGCGTATTCTGTTGCGCTGATAATGTCTGCATAAGTGTGTTTTTCTTGCGTTAAATCTTTATTAATGATCAGCGCGATTTCCGCTTCAACTTTAGGCTGAATCAATAGGCCGGCAGGAATTGCTTCACCGTCGCCATATGCCATATCTGCAAACAGCATGCCGAAGTCAGGTGAATCTACGCCCAATTGCTTTTGTACCGCAATCGACGTTAAACCAATTTTACGGCCTGTTAAACGGCGGCCTTCTTTCAATGCACGCGCAGTATTTACTTCTTGCACCGCATAAGCGATATCCACATCAGCGTTTTCGCCGCCTAACTCTGGACGGATTGGCGCAACCGCAGTTTTAGATAATTCAGCGTTGCGTAAAGCCTGCGCAACTGATTCAACAACAGCAGAATTCGACATCAATGTTTCCTTAAACTGCAAAAAATGGATTTATACTGCCCATGCTGCCTAAAAAACGTTCTAAACAGAAGACGTTTTTTCCATTAAATCACGCGGAATCAATAGATGCTGCAGGCGGGCGCGTATATGTATAAACGGGTTTAGAATCGGGATTTTAGGGCCTGAATGCCAATACTTATTTTATTTAGGGCAATAGCTAATTCCTATAAATTAGCTTGGTTTTATTTTATAAAAACAGCCACCTAGAAATCATTCATTCAAAACAGCCAAATAAAACCTTTCACACTAAATTGCATTCCCTGCAAAAAACCGCTGCCCTACGACTAAAAGATTAGAGCGTTTGCTGTTTTAAAATACAATATATGATTTTACATCTATGTTCAATTTTTTACATTTATTTTAATTTTGATCATTTCAGTATAAATATTTCAAGTTTTTCGACCTGTTTAAAGCGCGGACTTTAAGCCGCCTTAGCAGCTTAAAACAGCTTTACACATTGCTTTTTCTTAAACCGCTTGACGTAAAACAGCCTGCTGCAATAAAAAATCCTGCAGCGCACTGACAGTATCCGCAATATATAAGGGCTGAAAATGATTAAGCGTCGTTACACTATGTACGCCATAACTCACACCTACCCGCGGCATGGCAATATTCTGCGCCATTTCCAAGTCATACGAGGTATCACCCACCATAATGGCCCGCTCAGCATGGATCGAAGTTTCCGCTAAAATTTCAGCCAGCATGAGTGGATCAGGTTTAGAACGGGTTTCACTGGCTGCGCGTGTCGCAATAAATAGATTTTGGCTCTGCGTCTGCTGAAGCACTCGATCCAGCCCTTTACGGCTTTTTCCTGTCGCCACTGCCAGTTTCAAACCTGCGTCCGCCAGCGAAGACAGCATGTCCGCCACACCGTCAAACCACGCATCCTCAGCTGAATTTGCCACATAATGATCTGCATAGCATTGTAAAATTTCACGATGCAGTTCAGGCACCTGTGGAAATAAACGCTGCGCAACTTCAGGCAGCCCCAAACCAATACTGCCTTTGGCATCGTCATAGCTTAAAGGCTGATTAAACCGCCCTGCAGCAAACTGTAAACTCGCAACAATTTGCCCCACGGAATTATAAAGTGTTCCGTCCCAGTCAAATATGATGAGTTCTACAGGGTTGTTCATAGGTCATTCCAATATTTTATTCGGCTTTAAAGACATACTATCCCCTCTCCTTTCAGGAGAGGGTTAGGGACAGGTAATCTGCTGTTAATTTAGAACTTAATCTTCAGAATCCTGAACAGCCGGCTTATCCGCTTTTTGCGCACGCAGCTGCGCGACCAGACTTTGCATGTCTTCCGGCAATGGCGCTTCGATCACTGCATAACCTGGAATTTCCAAACGCATAGCATGCAGGCACAGGCGGCGCGGTTTCGGGCCTTTATAATCCGTTTCGTGGCCATATTTATCATCGCCCACCAGCGGATGGCCAATGCTGAGGCCATGCACACGGATCTGATGCGTACGTCCTGACAGCGGCGAAGCATACACCAACGTAGCGTGCATAAAGCGCTCCTGTACATTCCACTGCGTTCGAGATTCTTTTCCGTCTTTAGACACTCGAACGCGGCGTTCGCCATTGGCCAGCTCATAGCGCAGCAAAGGCTGATCAATCAGCTGCTTATCCAAGCTGACTTGACCTTTAACGACAGCCGCATAGGTTTTTTGAATTTTATGCTCACGCAGCATGTCCTGCAGGCTTTTCAGCACGCTGCGTTTTTTCGAGATCATCACCAAGCCGGAAGTATCACGGTCAATACGGTGAATCAGCTCTAGGTATTTTTTGCCCGTTGCAGCGCGCAAGCCTTCAATCAGGCCATAGGCCACACCGCTGCCGCCATGCACAGCAATGCCAGACGGCTTATTCACCACCATCAGGCCTTCATCTTCATAGACCACACGGCTAAGTAGGCTCTGCGCCACTTTATCAGATACAGGCGCCTCTTCTTTTTGTTCGTAGCGGATTGGCGCTACACGGACTTGGTCGCCAATATTCAATTTGGTTTCCGCTTTTACACGCTTTTTATTCACGCGCACTTGGCTTTCACGGATTAAACGGTAAATGCGGCTTTTTGGCACACCTTTTAAACGGCTAAACAGGAAATTATCAATACGCTGACCGGCTTGATGCTCATCCACTTCAAACCAAGTGACGCTTTGCCATTGCTGTGTAGAATTCATACAGTTACTGTGACCTAAAAAAATACCGAAATTGATTAAAAACTGATCATTTAGGCTATGCTTTACACAAGAAACATAAGCTTAGCCCATAGGCAGATGATGCAAGGTTTGATATAGTCAGCGCACGGAAACCATCGTAAGTGAGTAAAAGTAGGTTAGTTTCAGATTTTCTGAATACAGCCAAACGCTATAGCACTCACATTAAACGGGAAGGTCCCCAAAGAATTATGCCGACGCCGAAGGCTTATTATATCGGCAAAACTGCAAGCTGTTGCGTTTAATTGCATCTAATAAGATGCAAAAGCAGCTTGCCCCAAAAAAATATGATGCCAACTTGCTTGGCTTTTAAACGTAAACTGATACACATCAGATTAGTCGCACCCTGATGCCGCATTCAGGCTACAGCGCTTGATGCATTGGATCTGCACAGTTTGCAAAGGTACGATGATAATTCCGTATCAAGACATCTTCATTACATATGAAGAGATGATCTTCGAGCAATGTGACAGTGAAAGTTACTCACATCCAATGCACCGCTTGTCCGCCAGTGAATGGCTCAGGTGACTTTAATCGTTTAAAGATTGAAGCCGTATTGCCATCATCAATACGTGAATCACAAACCGAAGCCCATCAAAAAAGGCCGGTAAAAGCTCAGAACACAATATGTTTTTGCAGTCTGAGCAGTTGATCCATGATGTCTGATGTCTGCTGCGTGTATAGCGATGCTTTGCTGTGTATCACTATTAGGTGTTACACCCATGAAACGTATGTTGATTAATGCAACACATGCCGAAGAAATTCGCGTTGCACTTGTCACTGGTCAGCGTCTTTACGATTTCGACTTAGAGAATCGTACCCGTGAACAAAAAAAATCGAATATCTATAAAGGCCACGTGACTCGCGTAGAGCCTTCATTAGAAGCTGTCTTTGTAGAATATGGCGCTGGCCGTCAAGGCTTCCTGTCTATGCGGGAAATTGCCAATTCATATTTCAAAGCCGATCCTCGCCAAACTTCCAATATCCGTGAATTGATCACTGAAGGCACTGAGCTTTTGGTTCAAGTGGAAAAAGAAGAACGCGGCAATAAAGGTGCGGCTTTATCTACATTTATCTCGCTGGCTGGCCGTTATTTAGTTTTAATGCCAAATAACCCGAAAGGCGGCGGCATCAGCCGTCAGATTTCAGGTTCAGTTCGTGACGAGCTGAAAGAAATGCTGGCATCTTTAAGCGTGCCTCGCGGCATGAGCGTGATTGTCCGCACTGCAGGCATCGGCCGTTCTCAAGAAGAGCTTCAGCTGGATCTGCAGCACTTGCTGGACCTTTGGGGACAAATCCAAAGCACTGCAAGCTCTGGCCCATCTCCTATGCTGGTGCATCAAGAAGCTGGCGTAGTGACGCGCGCAATCCGCGACTACCTGCGTGACGATGTTGCTGAAATCCTGATTGACTCAGAGCAGGCGTATAACGAAGCGTATAACTTTGTTAAAGCTGTAATGCCGCGTCAAATTGACAAGCTGAAAACCTATACTTTAAATGAGCCTTTGTTTGCTCATTTCGGTGTCGAAAGCCAAATTCAAACTGCTTACGAACGTGAAGTTAAACTTCCTTCTGGCGGATCGATCGTGATCGACCAAACTGAAGCTTTGGTGTCCATCGACATCAACTCTGCAAAATCTACCCGCGGTCATGACGTTGAAGAAACAGCGCTCAATACCAACCTGGAAGCAGCAGAAGAAATTGCCCGCCAATTGCGTTTACGCGACATCGGCGGCTTGGTTGTGATCGACTTTATCGACATGACCAAAGACCGCAATCAGCGCATGGTTGAAGCGAAACTTCGTGAAGCGACTCAAAGCGACCGCGCGCGCATTCAATTTGGCCAGCTGTCACGCTTTGGGTTAATGGAAATGAGCCGTCAGCGCTTACGCCCTTCTCTTGAAGAAGCGACTGGCTATGTTTGCCCGCGCTGTCATGGCACAGGCATGGTTCGCGACCTGCGTTCTTTATCACTTTCCATTATGCGTAAAGTAGAAGAGATTGCACTTCGTGAGCGTCATGGCGAAGTTCAAGTTGAAGTGCCGGTCGAAATCGCCGCATTCTTATTGAATGAAAAGCGCCACAGCTTGGTTTACCTTGAGCAAACCTCTAATGTGCGTGTGACTGTATTGCCTCACCCGCATTTAGAAACACCGCATTACGAAATTTCGTACAATCCAGAAGGCTTTGCGCCAACAAGTTACGAGCGTACAGAAGCAACACGCTCTAGCGAAAAAGAACTGGGCTATGAATCTGCTGAATGGCATTTAGAAGGTGATCAGCCGGCTCAAGCCCCTGCTCAGCCTCAAGATAAAGGCCAGAGAAAGCACAACAACAATAAGCATACAGCGGCAGCAGCGCCTCAGCAGCAAGCCGTTCAAGCTGCGCCTGCGCAAGCTTCGGCAAGCCCATGCGCATGGCTAGAAAATCTGTTTGTTCAAAAACAGGCAGCAACTGTTGACCAATCACGCACTGCAAACAACGCAGCTGCAGCCATTGAACAAATGGTGAATGGCGGTGCAGTCAGCCGCGGTCAAATGGGTCAAGTTTCAGCAGCGCCAGCGCCTGCTGCGATTGCTCCTGCAAACAATGCTTATTTGACGCCGTCTACTGTTGCGCAAAAAGCAGACAGCCGTGATGCAGATAAACCTGCAGAAAAAGACGAAAAAGCGCCTCGCCAAAATAACGGCAACAAAAAGCCGCAGCGCAATAAGCACAAAGAGCCGCGTGAACAAGCGCCTCAAGACAATGTAAGCCAAGTGCATGAGGAAGTTGTTCAGGTATCACGCCAAGAACAGCGCCAAGAAGCGCGTGACAATAAACGCAATTCACGCCGCCAGCACAGCAATGAGCCGCAGCAGCAAGATGTTCAGAACAACGAACAGCAGCAAAATGCTGTACCGCGTCGCGACCGCAACAGCCAGCGTCCAAACCGCCCAAATCGCCACCGCGATCAAAGCGTATTGAATGAACAGGCTACTGCACCGCAAGAAGCTCCTGCTGCACAAGCTGCACCGTCACGCCAGCCGAAAGTTGAAACGATTGACGCGCCGCGTCAAGAGATCATGCCGACTGCTTTGGTTGTTAACGTTGATCAAGCGCAAAGTGAAATCATTGCCTTGGCATCTGAAGCACAGCCACAGCCTGCAGCAGCGCCAGTGAAAACTGAAAAACCTGCTAAAGCTCATGCACCAGCAGCTCAGGAAGCGAAAGCGCCTGCAGCAACCCCTGTTCAAAAACAGGAAGAGCAGAAGCCTCAAGAGTCAGTGAAGCGCGCCAGCAATGATCCGCGCCAGCGCCGCCGCCAGCAGCGTGCAGCGCAAGCTCAACAAACTGCAGCGCCAAAAGTTGCACCGTCTCAAGTGCCAACGCTGGGTCAATACACAGTAAGCAGCTTGATTAAGCATGTGTATGGCGAAGACTGCTCTGTACTGATTGAGCAATTTGGCTTAATTCCAACATTCAACCGTGCATTGCAAAAATTCACGGAAGAATATGCAGCCACTTTAATTGCTCCTGCAGCTGAAGCGCCTGTAGAGAAAAAGCCAGTCACTCGTGATGTTGAAATTGCGAAAGCGGCGCCTCAAGCAGAACCTGCGCCAGTCTTAGACTTAACGCCGCCAAAACCTGTGTCAGAAAGCCGTGTTGCCAATGACCCGCGTGAACGCCGCCGTTTAGCAAAACAAGCGTTGGAACAGGCGAAGAAAGCACATGCTGAAGAGCCTAAAACAGAAGTTCCAGCAGAAACCGCTGCTGAAACTATTGCAGCAACACCTGTACAGGAAAATGAACCTACAGTTCAAACTGAAGTCACTGCCCCTGTACAAGCAGAATTGCCTGTAGAAGCAGAACAGCCTGCAGCAACTGTGGAAGCAGAGCAGCCAGAAGTGGCTGCGGAAGCTACAGAAACTGCAACTGAAGCTCAAACACCTGAAAATACGGAAAATTCTGAAGAAGATTCTGCAGAGCAGGCCAAAGCTGAAGGTGATAAACCTGCCCGCCCGCGCCGTCCGCGCGGCCGTCCGCCGAAAAAAACCAACACTGCATCTGAGTCATAATTCGCTCAATTGCATGTGATTAAAAAAATCCAGTCATTTCGGTGACTGGATTTTTTTTGATACTTTTGTCAGATTAGGTTGATTGCACTAGAACGAAACGATTAAAAACCAGTATGCAATCAATGCAATTTTTTTGCACAGAAAGACACCGCATTGGACGGCGAAAAATAAATAGGATTATCATGAGTCAAACTAAACAACACGACCTCATTGGAATTGCTGATGTTGCAGCGAAACTGCCTGGATTTATCAGTAAAGTGCCAAACCTGTTAAGTGGTCTTAAACAAGCCTATTTACGCACCCCAAATACCTCTGCAGGCTTAGGCATCGCTTTTGAAAGAGCCGTGCACCGCAATCCAAATGGCAACGCCCTGCTGTTTGAAGACCAGAAATACACCTATAACCAGCTTAATGCATGGGCCAACCAAATAGCGCATTATTACCTGTCTATTGGCGCGCAAAAAGGCGATGTCATTGCAGTCATCATTGAGAACCGCGCCGAGCTGGTCGCCACCATTGTGGCTTTGGCCAAGATTGGCGTGACTGCAGCGCTGGTCAATACCGCCCAAACCGGCAAAGTGCTGGTGCACAGTGTGAATCTTGTTAAACCTATTGCGCTGATTGCTGGAGAGGAATGCCGTGCAGCTGTAGATGAAATCCGCAATGATTTAAATTTACCTGCCGAGCGCTTTCATTGGTTTGCAGACCAAGCCACCCGCCAAGATGCTGGCAATGCACCGCAAGGCTTTGGCAACTTAGCGAAGCTCATTCAAGATTTCCCTTCGTTCAACCCTGCAACTACACAAAGCGTAAAGGGTAAAGACGGGCTGTTTTATATTTACACTTCAGGCACCACCGGCTTACCCAAAGCCGTGATTTTTACCAACAGCCGCTGGACGCTGGCTTATGGTACATATGGCCACGTGCTGAATTTAAATGAAAAAGACGTAATGTACGTGACTTTGCCGCTGTATCACGCGACAGGTACTGTGGTGTGCTGGTGCGGCGTGATTGCAGGCGCTTCAACCTTAGCGCTGCGCCGCAAATTTTCTACATCCTCTTTCTGGAAAGATGTGCAGAAGTTTGATGCTTCCGCCATTGGCTATGTCGGCGAACTGTGCCGCTATTTAATGGATGCGCCAGCGTCGCCTTTAGAAAAAGGCCACCGTGTGACAAAGATGATCGGCAACGGCATGCGCCCGAATATTTGGGACAAATTCAAAGAACGCTTTGGCGTAGAAGAAGTCCTTGAGCTGTATGCATCGAGCGAAGGCAATGTCGGTTTCAGCAATGTCTTCAACTTTGACAATACCGTAGGCTTCTCTCCAACGCCATTTGCCATCATTCAGTTTGATAAAGACAAAAATGAACCTGTCCGCGATAAAAAAGGCTGGTGCATTAAAGTGAAAAAAGGCGAAGTCGGCTTGCTGGTCGGTAAAATTACCCGCCGCTCACCATTTGACGGCTATACCGATGCAGAAAAAAACAAATCCGTCATCATCAAAGACATGTTTAAAAAAGGTGATTCATACTTCAATACGGGCGATTTGGTACGTGACATTGGTTTCCGCCATGCGCAGTTTGTTGACCGTTTAGGCGATACTTTCCGCTGGAAAGGTGAAAACGTATCGACCACCGAAGTCGAAAACATCGTCAGTGAATACAGTAAAATTGCTGAAGCAGTGGTATACGGCGTAGAAATCCCAAATACCAATGGCCGCGCAGGCATGGCTGCCATTACTCTGGGCGATCATGAAATGCTGAATGAGGCAGACTGCAAACAGATGGCTGCCGAATTTAAAAAGAACTTGCCTGCATATGCAGTGCCTGTATTCCTGCGCGTTCAGAAAAAAGTCGAAACCACAGGTACCTTTAAATACCAAAAGAATAAGCTAAAAGAACAGGCCTTTGATCCAAGCAAAACGGATGAGCGCATTTTGATCTTACTGCCAAGCACAGATGCTTATTGTGATCTGACAGCGGATATTTATGCCAGCATTCAAGCCTATCAATACCGTTTCTAAGCTGAACAATTGCCTGTTTTATCAATAAGACAGGCAATTTTGTTGTATTTATAATCAAACAAAAGCAAGTTTATGTTTTTTTACTTGCGCTAAAATGAGATCTTGCTACAATACGCTCCATCAAGAGAGATGGGTCGTTAGCTCAGTTGGTAGAGCAGTAGACTTTTAATCTATTGGTCCCGCGTTCGAGTCGCGGACGACCCACCATTTTCTCTGATATCCTTGATGGGTCGTTAGCTCAGTTGGTAGAGCAGTAGACTTTTAATCTATTGGTCCCGCGTTCGAGTCGCGGACGACCCACCATCTTTCTAAAGCGCCAGTTTTAGAATACAATTTAGAAATACCCCCTAAGGGTCGTTAGCTCAGTTGGTAGAGCAGTAGACTTTTAATCTATTGGTCCCGCGTTCGAGTCGCGGACGACCCACCATTCTTTCTTAGGGCTTCTTTCTTCCAGCATGCGAAGAAGATGAAACCTGCAAGTTCCGACCAAGACAAGCCAATACCCTCTGGTTTTGATTCGCCATTCTCGTTGTTTGCTATACCAATGTTGCGAAATATTATTCTTGTCTTGCTAGATTAAGTATTTGACCTGAAAAAATTTAGATGACAAATATTCCCTCGTATTCAAAACTACGCGCTTCGCTTGTCTTGCAAAAATTTTAAAATGTTATTTTTAAATTTTCTCAGGGTTGTTAGCTCAGCTGGTAGAGCAGTAGACTCTTAATCTATTGGTCGTGGGTTCGAACCCCACACAACCCACCAAATTTATTGGATGGTTATAATTTAATCTCTTAATTTAAGCTTTTAAATAGTCCTGCAAAATGGCTTTCTTCCAATCACCTCGCTCTAACTATTTGTTTTTTAATTTTTATTTATTTTTCAGTTTTTCATCTTCAGCGCGAGTCAGCACATACGCTTTGGCCGGCTTTGGATAGCCATTTTTAAACATCTCTTTATTTGCGCCAACCGTATCATTACTAATACGCGCCACGTCCATCACCAAATGATTTTTACCCTGAATATGGTAATAGAAAATCACGCCTTCTTTTCTATGCACAATAATTTCATGATTGGCTTCATCCAGCGACCACATATCTTTTCTATAGGTGGTATTGCCCTCTTGCGTGACTGGCTTGTCTGCAAAAATTTTTCCGTAATGAATGATGCTGCGGTGCACCGTGCCATCTGGCAATAAATTTAAAATAAATTCCGCCGTTCCTTCCTTGCAAGGAATAAAACCGTCATCACAGGGAATGCTGGCATGGTAACGGCCGGCATATACTTTGGCTTGTTCTGGAAGTGGGTTGTCTAAGTTCAGCTGCTGTGTCGCCAAAGTCGCCTGTCCTGCAACTTCAGTTAAACGCTGGCCATGCACAGCCGCTTCTGAAACAGGCGCCTCACTGACTTTGGCCGCCGATGCCGCGTCTGATGCTGGGGCTTTTTGAGCCTCCGCTGATTCGGGCGGCTGACTGCAGCCTGCAAGCAGCCCGCCTGCACACAGCGCAACCCAATTTATAGCGTCCATAAAATTCTTTTTTACAGCATAATCCATCATTTACCGTTACCGCTTAGGTCTTTGACCGCCAAAGAACTGTATCTTGATTGTTTAAACAGCGATATTATCTGTTATATACCGCTATTCATAAAACATATTCCTATATCTCATTATTATCTTTAAAAACATGCAGCGCTGCTGCGGACAGCATTTTAATAAGCTCTGCCTGCATTTTTAATCTGGCTTTACATATTTTTACTTTTTTTTGGCATTTCACCCTTTAAAAGGCGGGATGCATCACCATTTTATTTTCAAGAGGCAAATATTTTGACTCTGCCCTATTTTGATTTTAAGGAGACTTAAATGGCCAATGTTGGTTTATACCGCTCTAACCGCTCGAATATGATTGCGGGTGTAATGGGCGGTATTGCTGAACGTTTTGGTTGGAATGTGACCTTGCTGCGCGTTATTTTTGTGATCATTTCTTGCATGAGCGCGGCATTTCCAGGGATTTTGGTTTATCTCATTCTATGGCTGGTCATGCCAAAGCAAAATCCAGCGCAGATGAACATGGCGGGGTATAAAAACCCTGTGCGCACTGTAAATGATGATCCCTTAAGTTAATTGGATCTGACTATCCCTTAGACCTATTTTGGTCGCTGCAGTACTTCCCCAAAATACTGCAGCTTTTTTTTTGCCTACAGTTTTTGTCCGCTTTGCATTTGAATCAGCTGCTGATTGAGCGCCGCAATCATATCTGCACGGCTAATCATACCAATCAAACGCTGCTGTTCGACGACAGGAATATAATTAAAAGAGCGTTCGACAAAATAAGGCACTAAATCTTGAATGGGATGATCTGGCTGCACCGTCACCACTTGATGATCCATAATTTGATAGACATGCTCTTCCCATGACGCTTTCGGATCTGCAGCGCGTTTAAACCACTCCACCACATCAGACAGCGCCAGAGTGCCCACCAAACGCTCTAAGTCTGTGACCACAGGCAGACTCATTAAATTGACCTGCTTAAATTTTTCCAGCGCAGACTGAATGTCATCTTCTGCACGCAGCGAAATTACATGCTGCGTCATAATGTCACGGCAGCTGAATGTATTGACCGCACGGGCATTGGCCAGCACCTGCGCATCCAAAATAATCTTTTGCAGATCGTATTGGCTAATATCCAACAGCTGAGTTTGCTGTGCGAGCGCATGCTGAATATCTGCAGGCTGAATCGTGACTTTTTGCGTGGGTGTTGGCTCTGCACTGCGGCTGTTCAGCTGTGCTTTTTGCGGATAGGTTTTACCCATAGCGCGGTTATATGCAATTGCGGCAAACATGAGTAATAACGAGTTCAGCATAACGGGATAGAGAACAAAGAAGTAGCCCAAATCACGTACCGCAGGCCCGCCTAAAACGGCAGTAATCGCCACTGCTCCACTGGGCGGATGCAATGAGTCTGTAGTCATCATCAGGATAATGGCCAGCGCCACGGCAACACTGAATGCTTCTGTCAAATTTGGAATAAACAGTGCGCAAGTCACGCCAATCACCCCTGCTACACTATTGCCCACCACCATATTCCACGGCTGAGCCAAAGGACTGGCAGGTACAGCAAATAGCAGTACTGATGACGCGCCCATTGGAGCAATATACCAAGCGTTGAGATCTCCCAAAGCCAGCCAGCTAATAAAGGAAGACAAGGTTAAACCAATAAATGCGCCTAAGCCGCAGAGCAAGCGCTCCTTGAGCGGCAGTACTTTAAAGTTGGGTTTAAGCTTGTAGAGCCAGTCAGCTTTGACATTAAACACGGTTTACCTGATTTGTTGTTTTGAGAGCTGCTGCAATTATAGATTGAAGCATTTTATAAGGTATATTTATTTTATATGTTTTAAGCATAAAGAATATAGTTAGACAGATTGCCCGCCATTTCCACGGATCAAAGCTGAGATCAGAGCACACATCTATTTCCCGCTGATCTCTAAAAGCAATGCACTGGCGTTTAAGCTGCATTTTTCAGCTCTAAGCCTCAGGCCTACGCACTTTGATAACTAATCCTCGGTTCAATCTGCAGCAATTCCAAGTCTCCATAAAAGGTTGCGAATGCCACACCTCCAGCATCAACACCGGTTGCGATACGGATCAGGTTTTCGGTGGGCGCCAAGCGAGTCGGATCAAATACCCTCCAGCCGCCCTCCAAATATGCTTCAAATACAGCATGAAAGTCGGGGTTAAAATTTTCGATCTTGACGTAGCCCACCACAATGCGTGCAGGAATTCCCAGCGCGCGGCATAAGGCGATCCCTAAATGCGCAAAATCCCGACATACGCCTGCACGCTGAATTAAGGTATCGGTTGCCGTAGTGAATTGATTTGAACTTCCCGAAATATAGGCAATATTATTAAAAATCCACTGTTCAATCGCTTTAACCCGCGCATAGCCCGCTTCTATCCATGCAAAAGAGCGCATTGCCATATTTTCTAACTGGTCAGAATTACAATACCGGCTGGCCAAAAGATAAGGCAATACCGCATCAGGAATATCTCGAATGGCCACTTCACCGCAGGATTGCAGGTGTATGGCTATATCATGGCGTTCAACCGTGGCCTGATAATGCACTTCAAAAAACTCACAAGGCGCTGTGTGTAATCGAATATGGCGGTTGTGATGCACAGGGTCCTGAAATTCATGCCAAGCCGCAGAAGAGGTAATACACAACTGTTCAGCTAAAATGGTTTGATTCGGACTGTACGCTGCATGAATCAAAAAAATAATTTCAGTGGGCTGAATAATTTTGTAAGTTAAATGACAATCAATTTGACAGGTTGTCATAGCATTCCTATTGGTGACCGTCTGATAACATGCCGAAAGCTTAAACGGATATGATGAGTTGCTCATGTTCAAAACATGAGCATCATATTGACACGATTTTCATGCAAATACTGGTACAGCCCTATTTTATTTTTAGTCAAAGCCAGAAATAAAACATGAATAAGGTTTGAACAAAATGCTTAGCAAATCCATCCATTTAAAACTGCAAGGTCATTTGAATTTTGCTGAATTAACCCTTGGTGTATTAACCCTTTGCCACCAACCGCCAAAGCCCTTATAATTGAGCACAATTTTTCTCTAATTTTAAGTGGATGACCATGAGTCGCGCCATATCGCATATTGATACCTTCCAAGGCTTAATTCTTGCCTTACAAAACTATTGGGCTGAGCAAGGCTGTGTGATTCTACAGCCTTACGACATGGAAATGGGCGCTGGTACATTCCACACTGCAACATTCCTACGCGCTTTAGGCCCTGAAACTTGGAATGCAGCATACGTGCAGCCTTCTCGCCGCCCAAAAGACGGCCGTTATGGCGAAAACCCAAACCGCCTGCAGCACTACTACCAATTTCAAGTGGTGCTTAAGCCAAACCCAGACAACATCCAACAGCTGTACCTAGACTCTTTAAAAGCCATTGGTATTGATACCCTGACTCACGACATCCGTTTCGTAGAAGACAACTGGGAATCTCCAACACTGGGCGCTTGGGGTCTAGGCTGGGAAGTATGGCTCAACGGTATGGAAGTGACTCAGTTCACTTACTTCCAGCAAGTGGGCGGCGTTGAGTGCTACCCAGTGACTGGCGAAATTACTTACGGCCTAGAACGTTTGGCAATGTACCTGCAAGGTGTAGATTCTGTTTACGACCTCGTTTGGACCAAAGGCCAGTTTGGTACTGTGACCTATGGCGATGTATTCCATCAAAATGAAGTTGAGCAATCTACTTATAACTTTGAATATGCCAACGTAGAAAAAATGTTTGAGCTGTTCGATTTCTATGAAGCTGAAGCAACCCGCTTGATGGAAGCAGAACTTCCACTGCCTGCGTATGAACAAGTGATTAAAGCGTCACATAGCTTTAACTTGCTCGATGCCCGCGGCGCGATCTCTGTAACTGAGCGTCAGCGCTACATTTTACGTGTACGTACTTTGGCGCGCTCTATTGCGCAAAGCTATGTGGCTGCACGTGCGAAGCTGGGCTTCCCAATGGCAGAACCGCATTTACGCGATGAAGTATTGGCTCAGTTAAAGGCACAAGTTGAAGAAGCAGCAAAAGAGGAGAATAAATAATGTCTAAACATACCGTTTTATTCGAACTCGGCTGTGAAGAACTTCCGCCAAAAAGCTTAAAAAAATTACGTGATGCGCTGCAAGCAGAAACAGTAAAAGGCTTAAAAGATGCAGGCCTTGCATTTGATTCGATTGAAGCTTATGCAGCCCCTCGCCGTTTGGCACTTAAAATTGTCAATGTTGATGGCGCGCAAGCGGACACGCAAAAACGTTTTGATGGCCCTGCTAAACAAGCCGCTTTTGATGCCGAAGGCAACCCGACTAAAGCGCTTGAAGGCTTTATGCGCGGTCAAGGCATCACTGTAGATCAAGTTTCAACGTTCCAAGCAGGCAAAGTGGAAAAAGTGTGCTACTTAAAAGACGTAAAAGGCCAAAGCCTTGATGCGCTTTTACCGCAAATTTTGCAAACTGCTCTGGACAACCTGCCAATTGCAAAACGTATGCGTTCTGCGGCAAGCCGTACTGAATTTGTGCGTCCTGTTAAATGGGTTGTATTGTTAAAAGACAACGATGTGGTTGATGCAAGCATTCAAGATCACCAAGCAGGCAATGTGACTTATGGTCACCGTTTCCATGCGCCTGAAGCAATTACTTTAGCCAATGCAGATGAATATCTTGCGAAGCTAAAAGCAGCGTATGTGGTTGCGAACTTTGAAGAGCGTCAAGCCATTATCGACCAGCAAGTGAAAGCGTTGGCTGACGAAGTGAATGCGATTGCGATTGTCCCTGCAGACTTGCGTGACGAAGTGACCGCATTGGTTGAATGGCCTGTAGCGCTTCGTGCGAGCTTTGAAGAGCGTTTCCTTGCTGTACCGCAAGAAGCTCTGATCACTACCATGCAGGACAACCAAAAGTATTTCTGCTTAGTCAACAGCGACAATAAATTGCAGCCTTACTTTATTACTGTTTCAAATATTGAGTCTAAAGATCCAGCTCAAATTATTGAAGGTAATGAGAAAGTTGTTCGTCCGCGTTTGTCGGATGCCGAATTCTTCTTCTTACAAGACCAAAAGCAGCCGCTTGCGTCTCGTAAAGAGAAATTGGCAAACATGGTGTTCCAAGCAGAATTGGGTACGCTGTGGAACAAGTCTGAACGTATTTCAAAATTGGCTGTCGCGCTTGCTCCGATTACTGGCGCAAATGCAGCTGACGCTGAAAAAGCAGCACTTCTAGCAAAATGCGACTTAACGTCTGAATTGGTGGGTGAATTCCCAGAGCTTCAAGGTATTGCGGGTACTTACTATGCACGCATTGAAGGCGAAAATGACGAAGTTGCTGAAGCGCTAGGCGAACAGTATTTACCTAAATTTGCTGGTGATGTTTTACCTAAAACTAAGACAGGTACAACCATTGCACTTGCAGACCGTTTAGACACGCTGACTGGTATTTTTGGTATTGGTCAAGCGCCTACAGGTTCTAAAGACCCGTTTGCACTGCGCCGTTCTGCGATTGGTATCCTTCGCCTTGTGACTGAAAACAATCTTGATGTTTCGATTGAAGAACTGATCAAATTGGCTTTGGCTGCTTATGGCGATGTATTGAAAGACCATGAGAAGACGCTGGCTGATGCGGTTGCATTCTTAGAAGGCCGTTACCGTGCGAAATACGAAGACCAAGGTGTTGCGGTTGACGTGATTCAAGCGGTTCAAGCGCTTTCTCCAAAATCTCCGCTTGATTTTGATAAGCGTGTAAATGCCGTAAATCACTTCCGTGACTTGCCTGAAGCTGCTTCGCTTGCTGCTGCCAACAAACGTGTTACCAACATTCTTGCTAAAGAAGCTGCTCCAGAAGGTCAAGTGGTTGAAGCTAACTTGGTTGAAGATGCTGAAAAAGCATTGTTCGCTGAACTTGCAAAAGTAACGCCTGTGGTTGAGCCGCTATTTGCTGCCAAAGACTATACGGCTGCCCTTTCAGCTTTAGCTGCTCTTCGCGCACCTGTTGATGCTTTCTTTGAAGGTGTGATGGTTATGGCGGATGATGCTGAATTGAAAGCGAACCGTTTACGTATGCTTGCACAGCTTCGTGACTTGTTCACGAAAGTAGCTGATATTTCAGTGCTGCAGCACTAATCGTTACTGATTGTAATCGAGTAAAAAACCCACTATTTTAATAGTGGGTTTTTTTATTTAAACATCAAAAATGGCTTTTCAATCAAAAGAATGGGTCTATAACTTTCTAGGCTCTAGAGTAGTTGACCTAGCTGTACTAAAAGAAGCAACTGAAAATAATTTTTTATCAAAAGATTTTTATAACCACATTATTCAATCTTTACAAAGAAAAAAGCTACATCATCGCTTTATATCACTTCAGAATTTTAATGAATTTGCTAAAACATTTTCTAAAGCAAAGCCCTGCTGGTGTCTTTCAGGGAAAAAATATATTGACTGTCATTTTTTTAAATCGAATACAGCTAAAACTAGTGATAACGAATTAAATTCTCAACAAAAGAAAATATTTAATGAGGGACAATGTCTACATCGGCATATTGATAAATGCTCTTCTAGCACCAGCATACAATCACATTCCATTTCCAAAAGAAAATCGCTAAGTTCTATAGCAAAAAATAATCATGTTTACGGATTAAAACTAGAATTTAGAGGCAAAATGTCTTTTAAAAAAATGGGTCTCGGTCAAGCTTCAACTTTTGCAGGCTTCTGTGAAAAACATGACAATAAATTATTTGAATCATTTGAAAAGAATAATTTCCAAAAGTCACGTAAGCAGCTTTTTGATTTATGTTACAGGGCGCTCTGCATAGAGCATTATCACATGAAGAGTGTATTTAATTTTTTTCAATATATGAAGCAACATATAGATAATCAGGAAGACTTTGATCAACAAATTGAAAGGCAAATTTCAATTAACTGCTTAATTAAGTTTTATAAAATTGGCATTAAAAACAGTAATAATCACAAATCAGAATTAGAGAAAAGTTTTTTAGAACCCAAACATGAAGATCATCTGACCCACTATATATTTGAATTACATAAAGGCTACCCTGCTTTTTTAGGTTGCACTTGCTTCAACATGGAATTTGATCTTTGTGGAAATAGATTACAAAATCTAGGAAACTTAAGTGATCTTCCACGAAATATCTTTATTAACTGTGTTAGTTTTGATGGACAAGGTTTTTTTATTTTAAGCTGGTTTAATAAAAACAATGAATATGGTAATAAAATTTTAAATTCAATTTTAAAAAGCAAAAATTCTATTGAAGATAATTTATTTTCATTATGTTTTTTATATGTTCAAAATACTTACGTTTCACCTAGCTGGTATGAGAATTTAACAGATTTTCAAAAGAGTGATTTAGAAAAAATGCAAATGTTTTGGAATGACGATGATAAATTTTCAATACATTTAATTAAACCTAATCTAGATTCTATAAAAGTGAAAAATCACTATTTTTTAACTAGCACTACATACAAGTAAGCTATAGCCAATTTTCATTCAAATCCCTATACTCGAACCAACAACACTCAACAAGAAAGAATCGTATGAAACTGAAAACGCTCATTTTGACTGGTCTTGCGGGTATCGCGCTTAGTGCATGTACAACAGCGCCAAAAATCCAAACTTTAGACTTAGGCGTACTGCAAGAAGCAGAAAACCTAGATGTTTATCCAAACACTACCAACAACAAAGCAAAATTGACCAAATTTGCAGACAAATGCCTGATCGAATTTACTGGCAACTTAGCAGAAGGCAAAGTGGTCGAACAATGGTCATTTAAAGGCCTAACACTGATTAGCGGCGGTTCTGCAACATTTGCCAAAGACGGTACCAGCACAGCAAACAGCTTCGATTTGTATTCGCCAGACGTACAAAAGAACTTCCTTGCACTGCGCCACAACTTCCATAAAGACGCTTTAGCACAATGTGACTAATCCAGTGATTATCAATCATCTGCCAAACACCTTTTGGCAGATGATTTCCACTCTAGCCACACCCTAAAAAACAAAAAGATTTAAAAAAATGTATAAAAACTGAATTTTCATATACTTACATTTATCACATATATTAACCTGCATTCACAGAAATCGGCTGAACGTAATTTGCGTGTAATTCATTGTGCTGCTTTTATCACAAATCCGTTTTTTTCAAAAAAATACTTCTAAGATGATTTCCTGTCTCATCCGCAAGGTGAATTTGATTCGCCAAACGAGGTATACACTTAGAATGAATCTTTTTAAAACAACATTAATGACTGCAGCGCTTTGCGCAGCATCTCCCCTCGTGCTTGCAAACACAGCGCAAGCTGATGCAAAGGCTCAAGTCAATGTAAAAGCAAATGCAGATTCAGGCCTGCTCAACAGCTTAGGCCAAAATGTTAAAAGCGCAGTGCGTAAAACTGGCGATACTGTAAAAGATGCAGCCCATAAAACAGGGCAAGGCATTGAATCAGGCGTGGATAAAACCAAAACCTATACCCAAAACCAATGGCAAGAGAGCAAAGACTTCACTGCTGATAAAACCCAAGCAGCCAAAGACAAAAGCGCTGAACTGAAACATTCAGGCGCAGAGAAAACCGCACAGGCTAAACAGTCATTGCACGAAACATCAGATAAAACCAAAGTCTATTTCTCAAAAAAAGCGGATCAGTCTAAAAACTTTGCCGGTGAAAAAGCCGATCAAACCAAAGCTTTCACCCAAGATAAAATTGCAGGCCTAAAACAAACTGGATCAAATGCTTCCGCAAATACAGGGGTTAACGGCGCTGTGCAGGCAGATGTCAATACACCAGTTGGCAAAGCCAGTGTTTCATCTGAAACAGATGCCGCTATCGGTCTGAAATAATTCAGGCTTCGGCTTTCCAAAGCGCTCATCTTCTCCAGAGATAGCCCTTAAATGACCCACACGCTGGGTCTTTTTTTTGCACAGTATATTGCGCAGCATTAAAGCAATTGCATATATTCACTAGATGCATCTGCAGCATAGGCTTTGACACGGCGCAGCTGTTTGAAACAAATGTGCAGGCTTTATAGTGCAAGTAATGCAATGCTGTATGAGTTTCGCTGCCTTCCATGCAAGTTTGGCGGACCTGCATATAATGATAAATAATTGGGCAGTATCTCGCCTCTAACCACAATAAACTGCTAGGGGGTTTTCGCACCATGGCATTCAAAAAAACTGCGCTTTACGCATTGTGCAAAACAGCTGTCCTTTCAGCATTCATGTTCAG
Organism: Acinetobacter sp. ANC 3813; assembly: GCF_002135435.1. GTDB lineage: Bacteria > Pseudomonadota > Gammaproteobacteria > Pseudomonadales > Moraxellaceae > Acinetobacter. The sequence goes on from NZ_NEGK01000005.1 coordinate 236,763, forward strand.
TCCTGCGCTCTATGCACAAGAAGCTACGAGCCAAGCTGCAGCAACTGAGCCAACCGATCAGCGGCCCGTTAAACCTTATGGCAAAAACCCGAATATTTTCCACGTCTGGGCCTATAAAACTCAGCAAGGCGTCATCAATACTGCAGAAAAAGTGGGCGGAGCCGCAGAGCGCGGTATTGGCAAAGTGAAGCCTTCTGTCGATCAAGCATGGGACAACACCAAAGATGCCGCCAGCAGCACTGTACAGAAGGTCGACGAAGGCGCGAAAAAAGCCGCGCAAAGTGTCAACGGTAAAATTCAGGACACTAAAGAAGTTTTAGGCGGCCATCCTAGCCAATCTGCCCCGATTGAACAGCGTTCTTTAAGTGAATCATCTACAGCGCCAAGCAGTTATCAGAGTGTTCCTGTCACACCTGCTGTAACCCCAACGGCACCAAACAGTTCGGGCACGACTGCCTATCCTGTGACGGACTTGTAAAGCCAAATTTGCAATATAGAAGACCAATAAGCAGCAACTAAAAAAGCCCATCAAAGGATGGGCTTTTATGGAAAAAATCGCCAAACTGCGGTCTTTAAGTTTTCCACATTGCTTTAAAAGTTATCCACAGCTGGTTAATTTATCAGCAAAAATATCACTTTTCGTGCTTAATATAAGACTTTCGCCCTCGAGCTTAATTCACTTTACGGACAGGAAAACCGGCTTTAAAGGCATCGGTATTTTCAATCATCTGCTGCACAATACGCTGCCGTGCATCGACACTGCCCCATGCACTGTGCGGGGTAATTATTAAATTAGGAATACTGCTGTCCAGCAGCACATTGCCTTCTGCCGGCGGCTCTACCGTTAAAACATCGGTTGCAGCGCCAGCAATTTGCCCTGCACGCAGCGCATCTGCCAGCGCCTGTTCATTCACCACACCGCCGCGCGCGCAGTTAATCACAAAAGCGCTAGGTTTCATTTTCGAAAATGCTTCGGCATCTAACAGATCACGCGTGTCCTCAGTTAAAGGGCAATGCAGGCTTAAAAAATCTACTTGCGGCAGAAGCTCTGCAAAAGGCACGCGTTCTGCAGCCGCAGGACGCTTCGGCAAAGCCGCAATCATAATGTGCATGCCAAAAGCCTGCGCCAAATGCGCGACCGCCTTGCCCAGCTCACCATAGCCGACAATACCCAAAGTTTTGCCTGCAAGTTCAATAATCGGATAATCCAGCAGGCAAAATTGATTGGCTTGATTCCATTCGCCTTGCTGCACCGCACGGTCATATTGGCGGAATGACGTGGCTAAATTCAGCATCAGCATCAAGGTATGCTGCGCGACGGCAGACGTGCCGTAGCCTTGGCAATTGCACACAGTAATGCCCTGCTGCGCGGCTTGCGCCAGATCAACATTGTTGGTGCCTGTGGCGGAAATTAAGATCAGTTTCAGCTGCGGGCACTGCTGCATCACTTCTGCAGAAATCAGCACTTTATTGGTGATAATGACATCCGCCTGCTGCACACGCTCCAGCACCTGCTCTGGCGCAGTGGCCGCATGTAAAGTCAGCTCATCAAAAACAGCATGCAGGCCGCTGAAATCTAAATCGTTTTTATCCAATGACTGAAAATCTAAATATACGGCTTTCATCTGCAACCTCTGATTTAATTCATTGCCGCGTTCACGGCGCATAAGGCATTAAAACCAAGTAATGCCTGCTTTACAAGCCGTATTCCATCCTCTTAGAAAACTGCATGCAAGAAAAAACCCGCATCAATGCAGGTTTTTAGATCTGTAAAATAAACGGCTGCGCACCTTTATGCATTCAGCCATACTGCTTTGCTCAGCGCCGATCAATGTCACTGCGCAGCGCGCTGCGGATTTGCATTGCCACATACACCGCCAATGCGCCCACCACAATCAGTCCCAAACTGAGTACGGCAGTATCGGCGCTTAGGCCCTGAGCCGCTGCCGCTCCCGAAAATAATGCTGTCACGATAAAACAAATTACAGCAGGCATCTGTTGAGATTGCATACTGGTAACCCCGCTCATACTGATCTTCAGTTTAAAAATCCATTTAATGAACACGATGAAACTTTGTTCAATTTCGATCTTAATCCGAATCCAGAAAAAAGCAAGCCGCGACTTTAGCAGGGTATTTTCAGCTTAAGATTTTTCCAGCTGCGGGACAAATTTACTGCTGTCATCCAAGCTGTCAGCAAAATGCGCGGCGCCCAGCTCATCTGTGCTTAGGTTCAGGTCTTTGTAGCTGATCAGGTAATAATCTGCATACTTTTTCATGATCAGCGGATGCATGCCCAGAGGCAGCTCATCCTGCAGCAGCACCAGTTTTTTCATTTGGCGGTCATTCATCACCACCATATAGGCCTGATCATTCCAGCTGATCTGCACCAGCCCATTGCCTTTGGCATAGATGGGGATCAGGAATTTATGATTCAGCGCAATTGCGCCTGCGGCATAGCTCTCGATTTTCTGGCTAATGACATTAAATACCAAGCCATGATCATAACGGTCCTGCAGCAGGCTGCGTTTTTCCTGCGGCATATTCACTTGTATGCCCAGTTTGGCTAAATCCTGCTGATCGACCTGCTTATTGCTGAACAATTCGCGCAGCAGCGCCTGCTTTTGTTTGGCATCAAAAAATTGATCATCCAGCGCCAGCGCATTGGTTTTTAAAATTTGCCCCAGCGCCATGCGGTGGCGCGGCAGCAAGTTTTCAATCACCTTGCGGTAGTAAAACTTGCTGTTCTTTTTGACGCGGCGCATTTTTTGATAGAAATAGCTGGCGTCAAAGGGATGGCGCAAAAAGTCATGCACCAGTTCTGAACTGGCCAGAACCGCAATAGCGTCATGATCGGTATACGGCAGATGCAGCAAATGCGCCTGCGGCAGCAGCGGTTTTAAGTGCTCGATATGCACACGGTCTGCCGCATAGTACGGATCGAAAACCAATATATATTCGCGCGCTGCAGATACGTCTTCTGCGCGGACAAACATCTCGCCATTCAACTCAGGCTGATAGAACATGTTGTAGCGGGTATCTTCCACATCCTCTGGATTGATGGAATACTGCGGCACCATGGCCACAACACGCTGCACATCAAGAAGATTCGAATACTTAATGGCTGCATAGCCGCCCATGGAGCCGCCATAGGCAATCCGCTTTTTAAAAGGCGCAATCAGCGTTTGAATGCTGTCCATCATGGCCAAAATAGAGCTTTGCGGGAACCATGATTTATGTTTAGGCATAATGCCAATCACATTAAATTCATATTTGTGCAGTGACTTTTCTGCATTGACACTCAGGCCTTTGGCCCGGGTGATTAAATCGCCAAAGGAAAAAATCAGCTCTTCAGACGAACCTTTCAGAAAGATTACTCGAATTTGTTCATCTTCAAAAATAATCTGTTTATCCATGCTTACACCGTTTTTTAAGTCCTTTGGCAAACGTCATCTCGTCTTCTTCATTCAGTCAAATTTGCAGTTCTGCAGAATATGCTATTTTATAATGGAGTCAGGGATTAAAAATTGCAGAATATGACACAATCATTACATCCTGCCGCAGAAAAAGGCTTTGGCAGCGCCGCAGCACTGTATCAGCAAGTGCGTCCAGATTATCCTGCTGAAATCAGCACTTGGCTGGAAAAACAGCTGCAGCTCAGCGCACAAGATACCCTGCTGGATTTGGGCGCAGGGACTGGCAAATTCCTACCTTACCTCAAATCCATCAGCGCTCATATTACAGCGGTAGACCCTGTGCCAGCCATGCTGCAAGAGCTGCGCCAAGCGCATCCAGACGTACAGACCATTCAAGCGTTCAGCCATGCCATTCCTCTGCCGGAGCAGTCGGTGCGCGCTGTATTTTGCGCGCAATCCTTTCATTGGTTTGCCGCACATGAAACATTGGCCGAAATTGCCCGTGTGCTGCAGCCCAATGGCGATTTGGTGCTGATTTGGAACCAGCGAGATATTAACACGGATTGGGTTAAAGCCTTAGCGGATATTCTGTTACCGCTGGAGGGTGATACGCCGCGCTATCACAGTGGGCTATGGCGCAAAGCCTTTGAACAGCAGCCGTAGTTTCAGCTCGCACAGGAAACCGAATTCCGCCAGCTGCATCATGGCACGGTTGAGCAAGTGGTGTCTAAACGGCTGCTTTCCACCAGTTTTATTGCCGCGATGCCCGAAGCTGAACAGCTGGCGCTCAAGCTGAAATTTGAACAGACGGTATTTGCAATCACGGGCAAAGAAGCGCAGGATGAAATTGATTTCCCATATACCACTCATGTGTATGTTTTTAAAAAAACCGCTTAAAGATAGGTGTCATATGCAACGTGCAATCAAACTGATCAGCCTGCCGCTTGTGGTCTGCACAGCGTTGGCGTTTACAGGCTGTGACCGCAGTAAAGAAGCGCAAAAACCGTCAGCGGATGTCTCTCAGGATGATCAGATCATGCGCGAGCTGGCATCTGAGCCAGTCAAGCCATTTGCTAAGACAGCCAATGATGTACAGGATATTCAAGCATTGACTGACTTTGATACACGGTTCACCGCAGTCAGCGATGAAATGGAAGATGAACTCATGCGTATGAAGGACGATGGTTCTTTAACGCCTGAGTTCGCCTTAAGCCGCAAGCAGGACAATATCAATTCTGCGCTGACCATGCTGAAAGCGCTCGACTTAAAGACTGAGCAAGGGCGATATATACAGGGCCTGATGTATCAATACTGGGATAATCAAGGCAAATTGCTGCAGCAGGCCAACCAGCAAAAAGATCAGAACGTCAGTGAAAATGTTAAAGGCCTCGGCCAATTCATTCACGCACAGGAACAGCTGGAGCATTGGCAGCAGCAATATCCCTCCATTGCATCGCCTGCAGAAAAACTATAGATCTTCCCAAATAAAAAAGGGTTCAAATGAACCCTTTTTTTACAGCAGCGTTTATGGTGCAGGCCGTTCCGCATAATGCGGCAGCTGGTCACAGATGTCATCCCATTCGGCTTTAAAACCAGCAAAAATATGCATGGTCGGCTTTTGCGCCAAAGGCGTATCCAAAGTGCCAATCCGCAAGCGGTAGAAATCCGGTGTTTCAGCTTTAATACTGATAATCGGTGAGCCGCAATTGCTGCAAAAACAGCGCTGGGTGGTTTCGGTCGACTGAAATTTTTTCAGCAGCGCCTCGCCCTGCACTATTTTAAAATCCAACTTGCGCACGGGCGCATTCACCGCATAAGCTGCACCATTGGCCTTTCGGCAGCGCTGGCAATGGCACTGAATGATTTCACCAATTTCACCATGAATTTCATACTGAATGCCGCCGCATAAGCAGCTGCCGCTATGCATTTTTTTCTCTGTCATCTGCCGCATCCTGTCAGTTCTAGACAAATTAACTTAACACAGCACCGTCAGCGGAAGAAATCCAAAACTGCTGCTTAAGGCGCCTGTAAAAACTGATGCGCACCCTCAGCCGCTGCCCGCCCTGTCGCAAAACAGGCCGTCAGCAGATAACCGCCTGTGGGCGCATCCCAATCCAGCATTTCTCCAGCACAGAAAATTGCTGGGCTACTTTTCAACTGCAAATGCGCCGTCAGCGCATCCTGCTTAATGCCGCCCGCACAGCTGATGGCTTCTTCAATCGGGCGGAAACCTGTCAGCACTATTTTTAAAGCCTTAATCTGCTGGGCTAAAGCTTCCGGCGCTGTCCACAGTTTTTTATCTACCAGTTCACGCACCAGATTTGCTTTTGCGCTGTCTAAGCCAGCTTTACGCCAAACATTGCTCAGCGACTGTTTTTTGCTGGGCTGCAGTTTAGCCGCCAGCTGCTGGGCAGTTTGATCTGGGAGCAGATCCAAATACAGCGCCATCGGCTGTTGCTGTTTAACGAATTGACGCAAGGCACGGCCCTGCTTATAGATCAGACCGCTTTCCAAGCCGTAGTGCGAAATCACAATATCCCCAGTGGACTTTGCGCCATTTCCCACCCAAGCCTCTACACGCTTCAGCGGCTGACCAAATACAGGCTGCATAAATTGAGACCATGCAATTTCCACCCCTGCATTGCTGGCTTGGAAAGGCTCAATCTCTTGACCACCGAGCCATTGCTGCCAAGCGCCATCGCTGCCAAGCTGCGACCAAGACACTGCGCCGCAGGCCAAAACAATGGCATCAAACGTTTCTGTACGCACCGTATCCTGCAGCAGATCTTTCAACTGAACCGACTGCTTCTGCACATTCAAAACCTGATGACGGTAATGAAACACCGTTCCATGTTGCGACAAACGTTTCAGCCATGCGCGCAGCAGCGGCGCAGCTTTCATTTCAATGGGAAATACGCGGCCAGACGAACCGATATAAGAATCGATGCCCAAGCCTTGCATCCAATTTTGAATCCATGCCGCATCCCACTGCCGTACCCAAGACGCCAGCCAATCAGCTTGATCATAGCGCTGAATAAACTGCTCAACAGGTTCTGCATGCGAGATATTCAACCCTGTTTTACCCGCCATTAAAAACTTGCGGGCGGCAGAGGGCTTTTGCTCATAGACATGCACCTCATAGTCATATTGACTCAGCACCTCAGCCGCCATCAGCCCTGCCGGGCCTGCGCCAATAATCGCGATGCGTTTACTCATTTTACTTATTCCGCTGCTGCCGGCGTATGCCCCTGCAAAGGCTGGAATTCATCAAAGCGTGTGCTGTAGCCTTCAGGCTTGGTAATGATCAGCTGCTGGCACAGCTCACCGCGCTCTAAATATTTAATTTCAAAATGCGTGCGTGCAGAATCAGAGGCAATCACTTCTTTAATAAATGGCAGTTTCCACACATCAATCAGCTGTTGCTGCCCTTCGGCAATATAATCAGGAATATTGCTGGCAAGCGTGATCTGACCGCCCGTTTTTAAGCGCGACAGCAAAAACTCAAAGAACGGCATATTCAGCCAGCGCTGTGCAGGATTATGCGGTTCTGGGTTTGGATACAAAATAAAAAACTGTTCGACCTGCGCAGGAAACAGCGCATGCACGACCCATGGCAGCGCATCTGCATGCACAGGCTGCAGATTTTTCTGACCTTCTAGGACGTGCTGTTTTTGCATGGACAGAAATTTTTCACGGGTGCGCTCTACCGCGATCAGCTGCGTTTCAGGGTTCTGAGCGCTGAACAGCAAAGCATGCTTGCCTTTGCCCGCACCAATTTCCACACAAAGCGGCTGATTGGCAATCGCTTGAAAATCACGGGGTGCATGCATGCGCTGCGCTTGAAATTGACGAATCGGCATAATCAGATCAAACTTATGAAAACGGCATAAGTCTAACAATTGTGGCTGTATTTGCCTAATTGATTTGCCAAATTTGAACTACCTGCCTTTTGTCTGGAGCTTTGCGATGCCTACCACTTTAAATTGCCCGCGCTGCGGTGAGCTGACTGTTTGGGAAGACAATGAGTACCGCCCCTTCTGTTCAGAACGCTGCAAAATGATTGATTTAGGTGCATGGGCCAATGAAGACTATAAGCTGCCAACACAAGATGCGCCGCAAGCTGATGCCGGTTCTGAAGACGATCTTTTATTTTAAAAAGCCAGCCGTCGGATTGCGTGCGCTTGATCGGCATAAAACGCCGTTATTATCACTCTGTCATATAAAATAGCGGCTTTAGAACTGAGCGATATTGTTGGGGAATTTTATCGTGAAACTCGGGGCAATCTACGCTGTACTGTGCATGATTATAATTTTAAGCGCAGGTTTGATAACTTTCGGCATTTACCGCAGTGACTTTTTAATTGACGCTGCTGGCTTCTTGCTGACCCTTGCGGTGCTGCTCCTTTTTTTAGAGCTGCGCAGCATACTCAATAATCCATTTCAAAAAGACTGATGCCCGCATCAGTCTTTTTTTATTTCTTAACCCGCTTTGCCTGCCACAAAAGGATTGTGCTGCTTTTCAAAGCCAATGGTGCTCATCGGGCCATGGCCTGAAATAAACTGCGTTTCGTCCGGCAGGCTAAAGCATTCACGCTGAATTGAATCTAAGAGCTGCTGATAGTTGCCGCGCGGAAAGTCTGTACGGCCAATCGAACCTTTAAACAGCACATCGCCCGTCCACAAAATCCCGTAATTGCTGTTGTAGAACATCACATGCCCAGGTGTATGGCCCGGCGCAAAACGCACTTCAAATTCTTCATTGCCCAGTTTCAGTGTTTCGCCGCCTTCCAGCCATTCCGTCACGTCCACTTTTTCTGGAACGGGAAAACCATAGCGTGCAGAGACTTCCTGAATCATGTCCAGCCAAAAAGCATCTTCTTTATGCGGGCCAATGACCGGCACATCCCATAACTTTTTAAGTGCACCGACTGCACCCGCATGATCTAAATGACCATGGGTCAGCCACAGCGCCTTCACATTTAAACCCAGCGCTTCCACTTCGGCCTGCAGTTTTTCAGGTTCACCGCCGGCATCAATCAAAACCGCTTCTTTACTTTCAGAATCCCAAAGAATGGAACAGTTTTGCTGGAATGCCGTGACCGGCACAATTTTGACTTGCAGCATTTGGCTAAACCTCAGAATTTCAGTGGGCTAATGTGTGCTTTAAGGCGTCAAGATTAGCTTGAAGCAAAGAATTGAGCAATTGCAAATGATCTTCACGGCTGTTTAGGGCAGGAATATAACTGTAGCTGCCCCCGCCTGCATGCTTAAACAGTTCTGCATTTTGCAGCTCAAGCTCTTCCAGCGTTTCTAAGCAGTCCGCAGAAAAAGCAGGACTCATGACCTGAACGGACTGCACGCCAGCTTTACCCCACTCTTCCAGCAGCGCATCGGTATAGGGTTTCACCCACTCCTGCTTGCCAAAACGCGACTGAAAGCTGATCGCCCATTGATCTTCACGCAAACCCAGCTGTTCTGCCAGCAATTGCGCGGTTTTACGGCTGCGGTCGGCATAAGGATCGCCCTTATCGGCATAGGGCTGCGGAATGCCGTGAAAAGACATCAGCAATTTTTCCGGCTGGCCATGCACCGCTTGATAGTCTCGCACGCTTTGCGCCAAAGACTGAATAAATAAGGGATGCTGATAATAATCACGGATCAGTGAAATGCCCGGCAAATTGCGCTGCTGCGGAATCCATTTGGCAATGGCATCAAACAGCGGCGCGGTCGATGTTGCCGAGTACTGCGGAAATAAAGGCAATAAAATAAGATGATCTTGCGGATCTTGCGATAACTGCTGCAGTACCGCATCAATTCCCGGATTGCCGTAAGTCATAGCGGGAACAATATTTAATTCAAACTCAGGATAAGCTTGTGTTAAATGACTTTGCACCGCCTGCACTTGGCGAAGCAGAATTTCACGCATTGGCGAATCATTGCCCCAAACCATTTCATAGGCATGCGCGACCCGATTCGGGCGAAATGGCAAAATAAACAGACGCAGGATTAGCTGCCAAATCGGTTTTGGAATTTCAATCACGCGCTGATCAGACAAAAACTGCTTCAAAAACTTGCGTACTGCAGGAACCGTAGGCGCATCAGGAGTACCTAGATTGGCCAAGATAATTGTAACTTTCGCTTTAGAGTCAGCAGACATCAAACCATTCCAATTTCTATGAACACACGTACTGTATCAGCTCAGAATTAATTTACAAAATGGATTAATACTGAGTTTTAAATTGAAATACCCGATCATTATCTAATAAATTGCTTTCCATCAACTTTTGCGCTTTGGACGTCATCTGCCACAGCATGCGCTGGCGGTCATCGCGGCCCGACTGAATAATCCATTCGTTTTGCCGCATCTGCATTTTAATGCTGTGCAATGCCCGAATGTTAACTTGCGCTCTCGCCACAGCATGCGCGCGCGGCATTTCAATGCGGGCATCCTGCAGACCTGTTTCATTCAGATATTCATTCATGCGTTTCGAAAAGAATTCTTCTGGCGTCGGATTCACAAAAGTCGTGCCTAATACAGACAGCAGCTGCGCCCAAGTCATCTTTTTCTGAATTTTCAGCTCTTTAAAATTGCCGTCCTGATAGGCATGCATGCGGTATTCGAAAGCAAAGAATTCATGCATCGACACTTTAGGCAGGCTCAAGAATGGGTCAACCTCCCGCTTTCCTGATTCAGTTTCCAGCTGCTCCAGCTTGTTTTTCATACGATCAATTTCATCTTGCAGCACCTGGGTATTTTGCGGACGCACCCAGCCAAGAACAGGATAGCGCTCCAGCATTTGCGTCATATTAAAACGAACCGCCATTTCTAAATCCCGCAGGCTACGGTAAGTAAAGACTTGGTCCACTTCATGCTGCAGCAGTTTACGGAATTCTTGAAATTTTTCACGCAATTCGGGCTTGTCATCCTGCAACGCGTTTTCACGTGCAGCAGGCTCTTCATGCATAAAGACAATAATCGGCTTTTGCTTAGTCACAGCATAGATGTATTCCAAATGCATATAGCCAACACCCGACACCGACTGTTCACCATAAGCGCTGCCCAGCAGCATAACGACATAATCGCAGTCATCAATTTGCCGGCGTGCAAAAGCCGTGCTTAAAGGCGTACGCTGTTCCAATCCCCAAGAAAAGAACCCCATCCCAACCAGTGTTTGAGCCAAAATCATTCGTTCTGGCTGCATTTCCGCACCAGAAGTTGAAATAAAAACCTGATAACGCTTATCCAGCATTGGCCATCCTCATTCCATTTGCATAATGCTGCGCGATGCAGTTGAAAGACTGCATACTCTGGCGGCAATATGACTCCCCAATATAAAAAATTAATCTATCAATAATTATTGCTTTGGCAATGCACAAACGAGTTTTATTTCGCTCTTATGGACCAATATTGTCCACCGTCCATTTCAGGTCTTGTGAAATCAAACGGCTTAAAATCGGCTTCAGATTTTCCGCATTCTGCCCGCTAACATAGCATTCTATACGGACGGCATCAGCACAAGCTTGCTCAAATAATAACTCATTTTTAATTAAAATGCGGGCTGTTTGACGAGCAACAGCTAAACCTGAGTCAATTAATGTCATTTTCTGACCAAAAATATGCATGATCGCAGATTTTAAAAATGGATAATGCGTGCAGCCCAGCACCAAATAGTCTGCGCCCTGATCTACCGCTGGTTGTAAAATTTCCCGCAGCGTTTGCAGGCAGGCTTCACTCATTTGCGCCCCAGCTTCCACAAAAGGCACCAAATCCAAGTTGGTCACTGAGATCACCTGCACCTGTGCAGGTTTGGCAAAATGCTCGATCACTTCTTTAATCAGTTGGCCGCGAAACGTTGCAGGTGTTGCCAATACCGCAACCGTTTTACTTTTGCTTTGCAATACCGCAGGCTTTAAAGCCGGCACTAAGCCAATAATCGGAAAATTTTCACCATAATGCGCACGCAAGTAATCCAAGCTGAACGCTGAAGCCGTATTGCAGGCCACCACAGCAATTTTGCAGCCCTTGCGGTACAGCCATTCAATCGCATGTGCAGTCAGCTCACGGATATTCTGATCATCCCGCGGACCATAGGGCACATGCGCAGTATCGGCATAATAAACAATATGCTCATTGGGCAAATGGAGTGCAATTTCCTGCGCCACGGACAAACCGCCAATTCCCGAATCAAAAATACCAATAGGCGCATCAGCACCAGCTTTCGGCATTGGATCATTAAGCGGGTAAATGGGTTGAATCGCGGTCATGGCTTCAAATTCAGAAGTTGCTGTTGGGGGAATGGTAAAAGCTTAAACCTCAGGCGCCTAATTGCAAGTGAAAATCGCCGCTTTTCAGGCTTAATATAGTTTCGCCTTGCGCATTTTCAAGCATTTCGCCCATTTCAATCAAATGAAAAAAAGCCGCCCGCTGAATCACTGCATTTAAACCAAAGCGCACAGCCACATAAGGCCGCATTTCTCCTGCAAATTCACGCATAAAAATCGGGTGCTGCGCATCTACAATAATTTCATCCTGCGTACTGGACAGCAGCTGTATATAGCTTTGCCCATTTAACTCAATTTTATTCACTTGATTAATGAACAAAGGCTCATCTTCGACCTGAATTTCAATCTGCTCTACAGGGGTTTTTAAATAAAACTTTCCATCTTCTTTCCACAGTACGCTGGAGAACAGGTCAATCAGCGACTGACGCTTGATCAATTGACCTTCGTGCCACCACTCGCCATTGGCTTTAACCTCTAAATTCATGGCTCCGCAGTGCTTTGGATGCCATTTATCCAAGGGTGGAATTGACTTTTTGTGACCGGACTGTCCATCTTTTAAGTATTGTGCAATATCCATTAAATTTTTATTATCGCCAAGAGCTGCTGTTTTTGTCGGAATTGGTGTTTTTTCTTGATTATTCATAGCAGAAGACCCTAATGACGGCAAAATAATATGATTCAGCCAATTGGCTAGAACACGGTTTAAAACTATACTAGCCCACAATATAAATGACACGAAAATTTATTTGTGTCTAGAAACTGAGAACACTCATGGCAGCGCCGGTTTTTTGAGTCAAAATCGGTAGCCACCTTCAAACCAGATGAGGAGTCCTACATGGAACACATCGAACGTGAATCGATGGAGTTTGACGTAGTCATCGTTGGCGCAGGCCCTGCCGGCCTTTCAGCGGCGATCAAAATCCGTCAACTTGCAATTGAAAATAACCTGAACGATCTGTCCGTTTGTGTCGTGGAAAAGGGCTCCGAAGTCGGTGCGCACATCCTCTCTGGCGCGGTGCTTGAACCTCGCGCGATCAATGAACTCTTCCCTGACTGGAAAGAACAGGGCGCGCCTTTAAATGTGCCTGTGACTGAAGACAAAACTTATTTCTTATTATCTGATGAAAAGTCTCAGGAAATGCCGCATTGGATGGTGCCTAAAACCATGCACAATGACGGCAACTACGTTATTTCTCTCGGCAACGTGGTGCGCTGGTTAGGCGCTAAAGCTGAAGAGTTAGAAGTCTCTATCTTCCCTGGCTTTGCAGCTTCTGAAATTCTGTACCATGCAGACGGCACAGTAAAAGGCATTCAAACCGGTGACATGGGCATTGGCAAAGACGGCGAACCGACGCATAACTTTACCCCGGGCTATGAGCTGCATGCAAAATACACCATTTTCGCTGAAGGCTGCCGCGGCCATCTAGGCAAGCGCCTGATTGCAAAATTTGATTTAGATAAAGATGCCGATCCGCAACATTACGGTATCGGTATTAAAGAATTGTGGGAAATTGATCCTGCGAAACATAAAGCGGGTACCGTCATGCACGGTGCTGGCTGGCCTTTGACTGAAACGGGCTCTTCTGGCGGCTGGTGGC
>NZ_NEGK01000006.1 GCF_002135435.1 Acinetobacter sp. ANC 3813
ACACAAGTTGTTCTTCATAATCTCTTAATGATCTTCTTGCTGATTCGTCACCAGCAAGCTAGGTCGGCTATATTACTCTAAATCTCTTCAAAGTCAACTGGTAATTCAAATTATTTTAAACTTTCTTTCTAAAACCCAATCTTAACACTTCGTGCTAAGTTGCTGTTTTATCAGAAGTTTTAATCTTCATCACCGCCGATGGATGTGCATTCTACAGCATTTCACATCAGGCGCAACCCCATTTTATTAATTATTTTAAAATAATGCATCACTTGTTTATTTATTCCTCAAAAATGCTGTTTTTTTCTATTTTTTTAGAAAAATTGGGGCAGAATCATTCAATTCATCAAAGAATTTTTCTTTTTTATTTTTCTCTTGCCAATTTAAAGACCGGCAATCGATATATTCACAATAACCGCTCTCGCCCTCTTCTAATTCATCATTTATTTTGACTTGATAACTGAAACTGCCTGCATAACCCGCCCCTACACCAAATTTATAGTCACCACGGCTTTTGGCTGTAATACAAATTTTAATTTTTTCATTATGAATAATCCATTCAAATTCGCGAGGCAGGTACATTCTTTTGTAATGCGGTGTTGTCACAGCTGGATATAGGCGCTGGATATGAAAATGCACACCTTCATCACTCATCCATACATGCTGTTGCTGCAGATCTTTTAAATACACACGAGATTGCAGGATCCGGTTTAACCGATCTCTAGTTTGCATCACGATCAACTGACGCTTTCCGCTTAGATTAATAATTTGAGCAGTATAAAATGCGATAGGCAAAAAAGAAAAACTCATGACTCGCGCATATTCCAAAGAACCGAGTTGCTGTATATCGCTGCGTTGCCCTTTATACGTTAACTCTCCCGAGCACTCACATAATTGCGACCAGTACTCTGCGAGATTCATGCGCAATTTATTGTAATAGCACAGTGCGCCTGCGCTTTTAATTTGCAAATTAAAACTCAGCTCGCTGTCTATACGCTGCAGGTTAAAATTTGGAAAACTTCCGTTAAACGCTTCCCGATCTTGAAATTGAAATGAGTGTTTTTCGAAAGCGCAATCGCTTGAGATATTATAACTGCTGAATTGGCCCGCCATACGCATACTGCTGCTGCACATGACTATAGCGGTGTCATTGCTGGCTTTTTTATTTTTTTCTGATCCAAATATAGCTGCGCTCGGACAGCCAATAACACTGATAAAGTTTAAATAATGCAGCGGGGCGGGAAGATTTGGGATTTTTAAACCAAGAAGAATGGTTTTATATTGCGAATTTGGCGCATGTAAAGGCAAATTGCATGAAAGCTTGGCTGGAGTTTGATTCAGCTGTTTTGATTGATCTAAGAAACCTTTCAACAACTGCATATCAAACTCCTTACATGATTATGCTGCCGTATGTTTTCGTGCCAAGAAGGTGGTCACAAAACCGGATAAAGCATAAATGATGGACAAGACCAAAATACCGACTGGAATATTGTATGTCACTGCAGCCAAAATAAAGACGATGATCGGCAGTACGGCAAACGGCACACGCTTACGGTCTACAGTTTTAAATGAATAATACTTAATATTGGAAATCATCAATAAACCAACAGCAACGATTACTGCTGCATTGACTGCCTGAATGCCTGCATCTTTTAAATCAAAGACTGCCGGAAAGTCACGCGCAACCAGTACCAATGAAATAATCATGACTGCCGCCAGCGGACTTGCCACACCAATAAAATAGCGCTTATCCACCACACCGATTTGCACATTAAAACGCGCTAAACGAAACGCTGCGCAAGCGGTATAAACAAAACAAGCTGCTAAACCGATACGGCCTAAATCATGCAAGCTCCAGCTGTACATTAAAATCGCAGGCGCCACACCAAAGGCCAGCAAATCTGATAATGAATCAAATTGCTCACCAAAAGGGCTTTGCGCACCAATGGCGCGGGCAACACGGCCATCTAAACCATCAAATAATGCTGCAATAAAGATGGCATAGACCGCTTGGGTATAGTCGCCATTCATACTGGCAATAATCGAATAGAATCCTGACAGCAAGGCTGCTGTCGTGATCAGGTTTGGCCACAGATAGATGCCGCGTCGTTTGACCTTCTGGCCTTCATGGGTATGCTCCTCTTCTTCCACTTCAAAAGTGATGCCATCAAAAGTACTTTCGTCTTTCGATTTAGAAGATACTTCCCCTTCAGGTTTAGTAATATTTGTCATTCTTCGATCCTAACTGTGACCTTTTTTATCTTACTATTTTAAAAACGGCTTATTCGCCAACCAGCCAGCGCACTGCTGCATGTCCGCCATTTTCGTTCATGCGCAAATGCGGGAATAGCCATTGCAATGCTTCATCCGCATCTTCAGAGAACTTCCAAGGCGGGTTGATAACCAATAAACCGCAGCCATTTAGGCCAACTGGAGTATCGTCAGGCCATACGCAGATTTCGCAAACCAATTGACGGCGAATACCCGTCTTGAACATTTTCTTCTCAAAACGCTCAATCATGGCGCGGTCTTTAATTGGATACCAAACTGCAAAAACGCCTGTTGGCCATTTTTTATAAGCCGCTACCAGCAATTCTACCAACTGCGGGAAATCTTTACGTTCCAATTCGTAAGGCGGATCAATCATCACCAAGCCGCGCTTTTCTTTTGGCGGAATCACACCCAGCAAACCTTCATACGCATCACGCTCATGCAGGCCTGCACGCTTGTCAAAAATATTGTGGCGCAATTGCTGAAATACATCGCGCTGCATTTCAAAAATCGTCGCCTTATCAATTTCACGCATGCCTTCTAAAGCAAACCATGGTGAGCCTGGATAAGCGCCCTTACCGAAGTTTTCACGCATTTTTTCAACAATTTTCAGATACTGCTGCACGCCTTCAGGCGCATTGCGCTTAATAGAATCATCTAATTTGACCAATCGATGAATACCGTGCAAAAACTCACCTGACTTTTGCGCTTCTGCGGTAGATAAATCGTATTTACCTGCACCACCATGCGTATCTACATAGCGATATGGTTTATCTTTTGCATTAAGTCGCGCCAATAACTGAAGCAGCAACACGTGCTTCATGACATCGGCAAAGTTGCCTGCATGGAAGTGGTGACGGTAATTCATGTTTCTTTAATTCCTGATATCAACGGCTATTTTAGCATGAAAAATAGTTTCATTCCGATGCTTATCTTGCTCTAGAATAACGGACCTTTTTTCTGTTCTTTTTACGGTTCGTGTATGGATGGTATTTTACTCCCAAAGTCTTGGAACGTTGATCTAATCTTAAATGATTTAGATCAACACGGTTTCGCCATGATTGACGATGCCTATACAGCAGAATATGTGCATACGCTTTCTGAAGAATGCATTTCACATTTAAATCAGTTCCGTGACGCAGCCATTCAAAACGGCGTGGTCAGCAATATCCGAAGCGATCACATTCTTTGGCTCAATGAAGAACTGAATATTGCCCAGCAGCATATCCAATATTTAAACGCCCTTTCAGCACATCTGAATCAGGCGTTTTTTTTGGGCATTCAAGAAGCTGAAGCGCATTTCGCCTGCTATAACGCAGGAGAATTTTATGCCCTGCACCGTGATAATCCGCAAGGCAAAAATGGGCGGATGATTTCCACAGTCTATTATCTGCATGAAGATTGGCAATCCGATTGGGGCGGCCAGCTCAGACTGCAGGATAAAAATGGCGAATGGCATATTATTGAGCCCAAGCCAAACCGTATTGCCATTTTCCAAAGTGATTTGCTGCATGAAGTGCTGCAAGCCAAACATCAGCGCTTATCCATCACCGCTTGGCTGCGCAGCGGAAATTCCATCTGGTAGGCTTTAAATTTCTTTATTCATCCTCATATAACTGTCATTGCAAAAGAGGAAGCCTTTCATGACTGACCGTATCAAACCTATCATCCAGCGTATTGGTGAGACAGATCAGCTGTATTTGCAAGGCAATACTCCTGAATTGGCGCTGGAGCGCGCTGACTTGCGCCTGGAATTAGTGATGCTGAGCCAGTTGCGCCAAGAACAGATTCATTTTCTGCAAGAAGCTGTAGTTCTGCTAGAACAAGGCCGCATTGAATTTGAAGAAATGCCGCTTCGCCTGTATGTGGATTTATCTCTGCATTTGGCCAAAGCCTACATGATTTATTTTGAAATTACCCGTGAAGCGCGATTTGCCACCATCACACAGCAGATTTTAAAGCCTATGACGCATGATGATTTCGGAGATATTTATTTCTTCTTGGCCTATGCATCTGCGGCGAAAAATGAGCCATCACTTGCGCGTCATTGGCTGAAAAAATACAGCGCCACACAAGCTTTTGATTTGCAAATGCTGCGCGGACACTCCGCTTTCTTCGCATACCGCGAAGAGGTTTGGTTTAACAGCATGCTGCACAGCAAACTGCATTAATCGCCACTGCGGAAAGGCGCACAATAAAAATGCCTCTAATAAAGAGGCATTTTTATTGTCTAGTCATTTATACAAAATGAGAAAAAACCGCATTATGCTGTTTGCAACTTATAAGCATCCAAATGCAGCTGCTGATTCAATTCATCAATCCAGATTGCCCAGTCATCATCCTGAACCAAATGACTGATCAGAAAGTCACGCTGCGCTTTATTCCAAAAAGGCGCGTCATGCAAATTTTGACTTGCAGAAAGCTGATGGGTGCGCACATATAATTCGATGGCCGCAGGACTGCTGGCTAACCCCAACTGAGAAAATAATAAAGCTAAGGATGGTGTATTTTGATTGAGCATCTCGCCCTCCTTATCAACTAATTTGTCATATATTATTCAATTAACTTATATGATGTTGATAAAAAAACCTAGCTTTATTTGCTAGGTTTGTTGTTTCAATTTGTGTTTATAAATTACAAGATCCCATCAGCTTATGTTCTTTATGCAACTGCTCATTCAATATATCCACCACCATGGCCCAGTCATCATCTTTTTTCCAATGACTGATAATAAAATCATGCTGTGATTTGCTCCAAAAGGCCGCTTCGTGCAGAGGAATATCCATTGTGAGCTGATGGTTTTCAATAAACTGATCAATGGCTTCGGGGCTGGAATCTAATCCCAGCTGATCAAAAAAAAGTTCTAAGGTCGGTTGCTGATCAAACATGGCATTTCTCCTCAAGCAGGTCTTTTGCAAACAGTTTTTTACAATGCTGGCTGAATCATCTATTTCTTTATCTTTGCCTGAGCGCCTTGCTTTGTCAGTTGCAAGACCATCTCAGCATGTTATTTTTTGTTTATATTTTAATCACTATAATCTATTCAGGCATAAAAAAGCACCCCAAAAGGAGTGCTTTTCAAACTTAATCTAGAAAGATTAAATTATTTGATCATGTCAGCAACTGCTGCACGTTCTTCTTCCAACTCGTTTAGAGTGAAGTTGATACGCTCACGGCTGAATTCGTCGATTTCAAGACCTTGAACGATTTTGTATTCGCCGTTTTCAGTTGTAACAGGGAAACCGAACATAACGCCTTCAGGAATACCGTAAGAACCGTCAGAAGGAATACCCATAGTTACCCATTTGCCGTTCGTGCCAAGAGCCCAATCGCGCATATGGTCGATTGCAGCATTAGCAGCAGACGCAGCAGAAGACAAACCGCGCGCTTCGATGATCGCCGCGCCGCGTTTACCAACTGTAGGAAGGAACACATCTTTGTTCCAAGCTGCATCGTTGATTTTGTCTTTTAAGCTTTCGCCGTTTACAGTCGCGAAACGGTAGTCAGCATACATTGTTGGAGAGTGGTTGCCCCAAACTGTCATCGTTTCGATATCAGAAACTGCAACACCCGCTTTTTGAGCAAGCTGAGTCAACGCACGGTTGTGGTCTAGACGAAGCATAGCTGTGAAGTTTTTCGCTGGAAGATCTGGAGCAGATTTCATAGCGATGTAAGCGTTAGTGTTTGCAGGGTTGCCTACAACAAGAACTTTAACGTCACGGCTAGCAACTTCGTTCAGCGCTTGACCTTGACCAATGAAGATTTCACCATTCACTTTAAGCAAGTCAGCACGTTCCATACCAGGACCGCGTGGACGTGAACCAACCAATAACGCATAGTCAGCATCTTTGAATGCAACTTTAGGATCGTCAGTGCCGATCATGCCTTCCAACAATGGGAATGCGCAGTCGTCAAGTTCCATCATTACGCCTTTAAGCGCAGCTTGAGCTTTCTCAAAAGGAACTTCGAGCAATTGCAAAATAACTGGTTGATCTTTACCTAGCATTTCACCGCTTGCGATACGGAATAATAGGCTGTAACCAATTTGACCTGCGGCGCCAGTAACGGCAACACGAACTGCTTGCTTCATCTAATTATCTCCAATTGAGGATATTCAATGCGATTAAATAGTTAGTCCATTTAATCTAATAATCATAAACGCCGAAGATTGTACTCCAATCCTTTGACACTTGCATGTAAAAGAGAATGCTTTTCAACAAAAGTATGATAGGAAATATAAATAAAATATCTTTAAACGTTCAGAAAGAACCCTTAATTATGAAAGAAGCTGGACAGCTGCCGGTGATATTTGCAGCACATGGCGTGTAAAGGCCATTATTTTTGTAGCAGATTTTAATATCAGTCAAAATATTGCCTGCATAAGAAGACTGGCAGCTGAATTGCACACCATTGACCGGCAACCCTGGATTTAGGCGGATCATTTTGGTTTTTAATGCCACATACTGCATCTGGCGGGTTTCTTGGCTGGTTAATTCTTCTGGAATTTT
Source organism: Acinetobacter sp. ANC 3813 (assembly GCF_002135435.1). Classification (GTDB taxonomy): domain Bacteria; phylum Pseudomonadota; class Gammaproteobacteria; order Pseudomonadales; family Moraxellaceae; genus Acinetobacter. The sequence continues at coordinate 6,780 of NZ_NEGK01000006.1, forward strand.
CAGCTTTTCCGCGTAGTTGATTATGGTTCGGAAATACTGACTGGCGTTCATGGGCACGCAGCCGCCAATTTGGCGCCATAAGGCATTGCGCGCGCTTTCATCTGGCATGACCCGCGCCACAACCTTGGCTTGAATAGGCGATAATTTTACCGAACTGCCGGTGGAGCAATCCTGTTTAGCCGTTTCAGGATAGAGTCCTGTGATATTCAGCGAATAGCCTTCCATGCATTTACGCTTTTTATTGCGCTGCGGGTCTAAAGAACATGCTGCCGGAACCAGCTGCACATTCATCATATAAGCATGCGCAGCTGGTGCAGCATAAACAGCAGATGAAACAAAATTGCCAGCTAGCGCAATACACGGCGCCAGCCATAATGTTTTGATCTTACTCTTCAGCTGCATTCATCATTCCCCAATCATTCACTCAGCAGACAGATGTTTTTCCTTTATTGCGCGTTGCGCATTGGTATCACTTGCATCCGTTTGCCAATAGACTGTGCGCCCTGCCCCAGTAATACCCCATAATGCGTTGCATTGGTCATGACATGTTTCACATAATCACGCGTTTCAGTCAATGGAATTGTTTCAGCATATTGATCTGGATCGATGTTTTGACCTTCCGGCTGCCAGCGGCGCGCGCGGTTTGGACCAGCATTATAGCCAGCAGTTGCCAGCACGGGACTATTGCTGAGCTGGCTTTGAATCATCGATAAATAGTACGTGCCATAGCGGATATTGGTATTCATATCGGAGAGCGCTGCTGGGTTATAAGTTTCACCCATTTGCCGCGCGACCAGTTTTGCAGTATCCGGCATGATCTGCATAAGGCCGCCCGCACCGACATGTGAACGCGCAGTAGTCACAAAACGGCTTTCCTGACGCATTAACCCATAAGCCCAAGCGGGATCTATACCTGCATTTCGGCTATGGCTTACTACATAAGCCTGATGCGGCATGGCATAGCGCAAGCTGTAATTATGCTGTTTGACGGTTCTGTCTGCGGCGTAAATTGCGCGGTCATACCAGCCCATATCTGTTGCACGCTTAGCTGCGGCCAACAGTAAACCATCATCTTTTTTCAGATAAGCCTGACGCACCGCCCAGTTCCATTCACGATTGATATAATTGTCTGGCGCATTCACATCACGCAGGGCAAAAGCGCGGCGGAAATGAATATCCTGGCTTAAACGCTGTGCGTCTGCATTGCTTGGCTGCGCATTATTCGGCACACTGCTGTAACTTTGCCCCAAATGATCTTTGGCAAGCAAATTGTGGTAATCGTCACCTTGCGCCAAACGCTTAAAGATCTCTTGCGCGGTCTTTTGGGACGCCCCATCACTGCGCTTTTCATAGCCGCGCGCCAGCCAATACTGCCAGCGGTCTTCCTGACGCTGCGTCACACTCATGCTGTCAATGGCGCGGATTAAGCTTTCCCAAGAGCTGAAACGAATGGCTTGGCGGGCATAAATTTCCGCCTCTTCAGGACTGAACGGCAAGCCATAGCTGGCATCAAGAAAACTTAACACTTCGCGGTTGAAATTATTCTTCATCACCGTGGTGCCGCCCACATACCCCACTGCCCGATACAGAGCGCGCTGCACATCTGCTGGCACACCGTCCGCTGCACGCTTAGCGGAAGCCATTGCAGAATTTAAATCACTGTCCGCCAAACGGCCTACTGCATAAATCAAATACGCATGGTCTTCCTTGCTGATTTTAGGCGCCGACCATAAATAATTCATGGGATTCGACTGAATGCTGTTCAGCTGCGCCAAGGACAGATTCATATTAATGCTTTGCGCTGTGGCAATGGCTTGACCTGACTGCCCTGCTCGCAATTGTCCCCACAGGCGCATCTGGCGGTCCTGTTCTGTCAGCAAAGGACTGGACAGCATCAGGCGCCCAAGGCCTGTACAGGATTCTGGCTGTGCATTGGTGGTCAGCCAGACTTCTTTATATTCGGCATAAATCAGCGGATCACCCGATTTGGCGCGGACCTGCGCAACGGCGCAATTTTCTGCCTGATCAGCATTGGTCACATACTGCAATACCGGCTGCGCTGATGCGAAATCCGCCATTTTGACTTTTTCTTCGACATAGTCTGCCGCTAATTTTTCCGCCATAGCCGACTGCGGATAACGCTGGGCAAAGTTCACAATCTGAGCAGCGGGCTGTGAACCCAAATTGCTGTTTAATATCCAATACTCGGGGTAATAGCCCAAAGCGTCATTTTGCATAGAATATTGGTACTGCTGCAGCATCGGGATATTGCTGGAATTGGCAGCGCGCAGCGCCTCATTAAATTGTTCATCCCCTGCATGCACTGAATAAGATGCACTGGCAGAAACTGCGCTCAACGCAAGCAGCTGATAATATTTATTGAGTTTCCAGACTTTTTTTAACATCCATTTGCCTTCTTTATTTCACTTTTAGCATTCATTGCAGCACGCCAATCATTATTCAGCTAGTTTAATAACTCTCAGCCAGCTGTATTGTTGTGTTATGTAACCTTATGATTAAACAATATTAATTTTCAAACATTTTTACTTCATAAATCAATCTTTAATGCTTCTCATTTTAGGCTGTAAGTTTATATCGAATTACTGCTAAAATACGCGCCTTCCATAAATTATAGATATTAATTGCTGCAAGTCGCTGCATTTATCGCTTGCCTGCAAAGCAATAATATTTTCCGTTTAATCCTTTAGGAGCCTACATGACGGTTCAAACCTTCATTCCGAATGGTGCCAAAGCTGCCTCAGAAAACACTGTTACCCAGCCACAGCACACCCCTGCCAAAGATGCTGCAGTCAAAAAGCTGTACATCGAAACACAAGGGTGTCAGATGAATGAATATGACAGTCACCGTATGGCAGACCTTTTAGGCGATTCACACGGCTATGTGCTAACCAAAGATCCCAAAGATGCTGATATTCTGCTGATGAATACCTGCTCCATCCGTGAAAAAGCGCAGGAAAAAGTTTTTTCTGAATTGGGCCGCTGGCGCAAGCTGAAAGATAAAAATCCAGACCTGATTATTGGTGTAGGCGGCTGTGTTGCATCACAAGAAGGCGACAATATTCAAAAGCGCGCCAACTATGTTGACATGATTTTTGGCCCGCAAACCCTGCACCGCCTGCCGCAAATGCTGGATCAGCATTTTGAGCAAATTGAAAAACCGAAAAAAGAAAAAATTAAACTGGTGGATATTTCATTCCCGGACATTGAAAAATTCGACTTTTTGCCTGAACCGCGTGTTGAAGGCTATAAAGCGTTTGTTTCAATTATGGAAGGCTGTTCGAAATACTGCTCATTCTGTGTCGTGCCATACACCCGCGGCGAAGAAGTATCGCGCCCGCTGGATGATGTGCTGGCAGAAATTGCAACTTTAGCGGAAAAAGGCGTGCGTGAAATTTCCCTGCTGGGCCAAAACGTAAATGGCTACCGCGGCGAAACTTTTGACGGCGAAATCTGCACTTTTGCCGATCTGCTGCGCTTAGTGGCGGAAATTCCGGGCATTGGCCGCCTGCGCTACACCACGTCTCACCCGCTTGAATTTAACGATGACTTGATTCAATGCTACCGCGACTTGCCGCAAATGGTTTCACATCTGCATCTGCCAGTTCAAAGCGGTTCGAATGATGTGCTGCAGGCGATGAAGCGCAACCACACGATTGATGTCTATATCGAAAAAATTGCAAAACTGCGCAAAGTGCGTCCAGACATGCATTTATCTTCAGATTTCATTATTGGTTTCCCTGGTGAAACTGATGAGAATTTTGAAGAAACCTATCAGTTTATTAAAGATATGGACTTTGACCACTCTTACAGCTTTGTCTATTCAAAACGTCCAGGCACGCCCGCTTCAGAACTTGAAGATACAACACCGGACGATGTGAAAAAAGAACGTTTAGCCAAAGTGCAAAAGTGGATTAAACGCTCAAGCATTGATAAGACTGATGCCATGCTGGGCAGTATCCAGCGCGTACTGGTCGAAAAAGTTTCGGATAAAGATCCAAACCTCTTAGTCGGCACCGCAGACAACACCCGCTATGTCACTTTTGTCGGTGACGCCGATTGGGTTGGACGCTTTGCAGAGATTGAAATCACCGAAATAAAAACTTTGAATTTAGTTTACGGCGAGCTATTGAATCTTGAACCTGACGTGGCGTAATGTAAGAGCTGAACTCAAGACAACTTAAGGAATTCTCTTGACTGCAGCGATTCGGCGTACAGTAACTTTTCCTGGTGTTTCACTTGACCGTTTGCAAAGCATGCTTGGCGCATATAACGGTCATTTGAAACAAATCGAACAACGTTTAGATGTCAAAATTTCCCATCGCGGCGATGCTTTTTTTGTCGATGGTGAAATAGATGCGGTAGAGAGAGCAGAAGGACTTTTGCACCGTCTGCACGAAGAGTCTGAAACCACCAATCAAATCAGCGCGGATACCTTGCACTTAATGATACAAGGCAGCCAGACTGACCGTGAACTGCAGGAAGATGCTGAAGGCCAAGAACATACGGGCTTAGAAGACATTTACCTGCAAACCCGCAAAGGCCGCATTAACCCGCGCGGCGCCAACCAAAAACGCTATGTGCAGCGCATTTTGCAAAGCGATATTTCCTTCGGTATTGGCCCTGCCGGTACAGGTAAAACCTATCTTGCCGTAGCGGCTGCAGTCGATATGCTGGAGCGCAACGAAATTCAGCGCATTCTGCTGGTTCGTCCTGCGGTTGAAGCCGGTGAAAAACTCGGTTTCCTGCCCGGTGATTTAAGCCAGAAAATTGATCCGTATTTGCGTCCGCTATACGACGCTTTATATGAAATGCTCGGTTTTGAAAAAGTTGCTAAGCTGATTGAACGTCAAGTGATTGAGGTTGCACCCCTCGCCTATATGCGCGGACGCACCTTAAACCATTCTTTCGTGATTTTGGATGAAGCGCAGAACACCACACCGGAACAAATGAAAATGTTCCTGACCCGTTTAGGCTTTGGCTCACGTGCAGTCATCACAGGCGATATTACACAGGTCGATTTGCCGCGCGGTCAGCAGTCTGGCTTATCGCATGCCCTGCGTGTGATTGAAAAAATCAAAGAAATCCATATTACCCGTTTCCATTCCCGAGATGTGGTGCGTCATCAGTTGGTACAGAAAATTGTTGAAGCCTATGAGGGATGGGACAGTGAACAGCAGCGTTTAAGCGCTGCAGCCCGTGCAGAACGCAAAGCGCTTCAAGAGGCATTAATTGCCGACAATGATGCAAAAGCCGATGCACAAAATGATGAACAGAATTAAGGATTCATTTTGAAACTGAGCCTCACCCTGCAGCAGGACTTTCAAGCGCCTGAGCTGGTGCTGAAACGCGCCTATATCAAAAAGACGCTGGAAACCGCTTTACGCTATATCGGCACTCAAAGCGACTGCGAAATCGGCATTGCCTGTGTAGGCAATGAAGAAAGTCATAAGCTAAATATGGAATACCGTAAAAAAGACAAGCCGACCAATGTGCTGTCTTTTCCAAGCGATCTTCCAGATGAAATGGCTGAAATTTTAGATGTCTTCCCCATTGGCGATTTAGTGATTTGCATCCCAGTGGTATTGCAGGAAGCGCTTGAACAGCAGAAAACCCCGATTGAGCATTTCACCCACATGCTGGTGCATGGCGCGCTGCATCTGATGGGCTACGATCATGAAACGTCTGAAGAAGATGCCGAAGAAATGGAAGCTCTAGAAATCGAAATTCTAAAGAAACTCGGTTTTGATAACCCCTATACGGTTATAGAAGATTAAAAGCCAAAAATTTAAAAGCGGACTCTGGTCCGCTTTTTTATATCTGTAAAATGTTTAAACAGTATCTTGCTCAACACAATAATCATAACGGTAGATTCATCATGAAATATGTAGTCATTTTCAAAGCCAGAATTAAACACTTTGATGAACACTATGCGCAAACAGCACAATTATTGCGTGAAAAAGCTTTAACAGAATTTCATTGCCAGCACTTTGAGGCACTCTGTGAAAATGATCAAGAAATTGCGCTGTCTTATTGGAATCAGCTGGAAGACATTCAAGCATGGCATGCCGATGCAGAACACATTGCAGCACAGCAGCTGGGCAAAGCGCAATGGTATGCGCATTTCAGTGTAGAGGTCTGTGAAGTACAGCGCCGCTATAGCAGTCCTAGCGCAAAACAATATATAAGCAAATTGAGCACTGGTCATGAATAACGGCAGACCCATTGCAATTAAGCGAACAGACTCAAATGATGCACACATACATTTGCAATTTCATGCTGTTCCGCAGCTGGAATACTCTTACAGCTGGCAGAATTTATGCTAAAAATAGTCAGAACAGCTGCGTGCTAGGAGTAATTCCTGATGAATCGGTTTGTATCAGCAAAAGTATTTGGAGAAAAAGTCAGCCTGAAATACATGCTTGCGCCCCTGCTCTTAACAGCATGCTGTTTTTCTATATCCCTGCATGCAGAAACACCTACACCGTGCCCAGAAACGCCGTTCACGCAAACAGATCAAGCTTGGTCTGGGCATTACTATTTAGAAGGCGTCATGGAAGTCGGTTCTGAACTGCTGCTGGAGCCGAACGGCAAGTTTAAATGGTATTTGGCTGTAGGCGCTTTAGACCAATATGCCGAAGGCACGTGGTGGAAAAATGGGAAGTGTATCGGCTTAAAAGCCGCGCCTAAATTTCTCCCCTATCTACAGATTTTCCCAACTCAGCTTAGTCTTTCAGAAAAAAATCTAGAACCGATTTGGATGGATGGCCGCCAGCAAGGGCGCTATGTGTTAGCCCAGCGTGAAAACGGCGCAGATACTGAATAGTCAGTGCAGCCAGCACAAAGTATAGCTGCAATGTTGTTCTCTTAATGCACCTCAAACTCAGCTTCGGCTGGGTCAAAACGCCAAGTACGCACAATGCGCAGCTCCGAGATATCTTTCATTTTGGCATCAAAGCTGCCAAAAGGCGCAGCTTTGCGGACCGATGTTTTAGCGGCATCATCCAGCATGTCATGCCCAGAGCTTTCAATTAAGCGGATTGCGCGGATACCGCCGCTGCTGTTCAGAATCACCATTAACCTCACTTCGCCTGCTAGACGCTGCTGCTTAGCGGCATCTGGGTAATAGCGGTTGCCGTAAAACTCCACCTTTTGACGGAATTTTTCCATATACGCTGCGGTGTTATCCTGTTTGGCCTGAATACCATCTATGGTCTTTATTTTCTGCTGGCGGCTAAAGTTTTGCTGGCGCTGCAGATACTGCGCTTCAATACTGGCAATCATCGCAGCCTTCGCCTGATATTGACTCTGCATTTCTTCCGCCAGTTTTTTGCGCTGATTTTCCTCCGCCTGCTTTTGCCAGCTCAGCGTGGTCATCAGCACTTTTTCTTCAAAATTCAGCTCGCGCTTTTGCTGCATTTTTTCCAGCGTTTCCTGACGGGCTTCCCCTGTCGAGGTATCAACCATAGGTGCAGGCATATCTGTCGCCATACGGTGCGATTCTCGGAATTTACCAGAACCTTGCTGATCATCCTGCGCTAAAAAATCTGCATGTTCGACTTTGATGTCACTTGGCCGTAAGCTCACCGCGATTTCTTTCGTTGAAATATCGCTTTCCTGCGGCATCGCAAATTGCAGCGTTAAGACAGTCAGATGCAAAACCGCAGCCAAGCCTAATGCACCGGTAAAAATCGGGTCTTTCCACCAGTCTTGTATTAAAGGCTTTAAGGTCATTTTTTTCAGCATCACATTTTTACGACAATTTGCCGAATTCCCCAAACACTCGAAATGAGTATAAAATAAAACACCGTTTTCATTTTTCAACGAAACCGCCAAGTCCATCATTAAATGACTTGGATGCACTTAAAATCCTAAAAATGCTGCAGTTTATTTTGCTAAACTGCAAGCTCAGAACCCTGTATTTTTGCACAATTCGACAAGATACATCAAAATTTTAATTACGCTCTTTTGCTGGGATAGTCTATATGCAAGCGATCATTTCCAATATTTCTAGACGAATCCGTCAAGTCTATCAAAAGGCGGAAGGGTTTATTGAAGATGAACGCGAATTTCCGCTATCTCAAGTTTTCTTAAATGCAACCTTTCAGCGCTTTGTCACCGATAACGTCAAAATGCTGCAGGACCTGCATGCAGACTTGCATGATGACTGGCTGCGCCTCTATGCCACACTGAACTATAACGGTTTGGATATTACACTTTCTGTCGATTTAAAATTGGTGCAGATGGAGTTGAACAAAGATATCCAGCTGATTGTTTTTGAACAAATCAGCGACACGCAGATCATCAATGCCAAATACCCGAATTTCATCTATAAACTAGGGGTAAAACTGGCATTATTCTTCTACCAAAAAATACTCAATGATGATCCGCTGGGCATGATTTTAGAAAAGCTTAAAGTCATTAAAGTTAAAGATGATCTGCTGCATTTAGACCTGAACCGCTGGCTGGGCAAAAATCGCTCTATTATTGACACGCTGAGCAAAGTGCATGTGAACCATGCTGTATTGCGTGAAGCCGAGCTGGTGGTGATGGGCAATGTCAATATTGCCGCACTATTCAGTAAAATGGCGCAGGAAAAAATCGAAGCTTGGGATGACAGCAATTTGGAAGATGATCAAGTTACACCGATTAAACAAAAAAAGAAATAAGCATAAACTGTGCAGAAGATGAAACAGTAAACATAAAAAGCAGCAGTAAATATACATTTACAGGCGCTTTTAAACTTTCATCTTCATAATCTGCGCGCATACTAACAGCCAATGTGAAACAACGCGCTGATGCATACATGCCAGCCGCATAATCTCACAACCACTTCATAGGAATAATGTACTTATGGCTAAATTCGCTATTAAATCACTCGGTTTTGCTGCAGGGGTAAGCACTGCACTGCTGTTTACTGGATTCGCAAGCCAAGCGTTTGCCATGAGTCCATTCCAAGCAAATTACCAGTTTAGCTACAACGGTAAAAATATGGGTTCTGCAACCCGGACTTTAAGCAAATCCGGCAATAACTGGTCTTATGTTTTTGTCGCTAAAGCCGGCGGTATTGCTTCAGCAACGGAAAGCAGTAATTTCAGCCTGAACGGCAGCAATATTACGTCTGGCAGCTTTAAACGCACCAGCAAGATTTTAGTGCATAACAACACCATGAGCATTAACTTCAACCCAAGCGCAAAAACCATCAATACCAAAAAAGATGACAAAGCGCGTTCATTTGCATGGAAAGCAGGTGTATTGGATGAACTGAATGCTGAATTGCAAATTCGTGAAGATTTGAAAAATGGCGGACTAAAAGCCAATTATGCGATTGCTGACGCCAAAGAAGTCGAAGCGCGCAAATTTGTCAAACAAGGCGCAGAAAAGGTTAAAACCAGCTACGGTACCTTTGACACTGTAAAAGTAGTCATGAAGCATGATAAACCAGGCCGTGAAACAGTGTTCTGGCTTGCGCCTAAATTGGATTATGCGCCAGTCAAAGTCAGCCATCTTGACGGTAAAACCTCTTATGGCTTGCTCTTAACGGGCTATAAAGGTGCAACAAATTAATTGATTTGATCAATTTCGCTTGCATTTTTCTCGGTGCTTTTTAAAATACGCCTTTGCTTTAAAAAGCACCTGCCCTTGAGGATTCTCCCGTGTACGCACTAGAACAGAAAATCTTAGCTGAAGGTATCGTTCTATCTGAAGAAGTTCTGAAAGTCGATTCTTTCTTAAACCACCAAATTGATCCCGTAATGATGCAGCAAATTGGTCAAGAATTTGCGCGCCTTTTTAAAGATGCTGGCATCACTAAAATTATTACCATTGAAGCGTCGGGTATTGCGCCTGCGGTCATGGCTGGTTTAGAACTTGGCGTTCCGGTAATTTTCGCCCGTAAATATCAATCTTTGACTTTAAAAGATGATTTGTACCGCTCAAAAGTATTTTCGTTCACGAAGCAAATTGAAAGCACGATTGCCATTTCTAAAAAGCACATCGATGCATCAGACAAAGTTTTAGTGATTGATGACTTCTTAGCCAATGGTCAAGCAGCTTTGGGCTTAGCAGACCTCATTCATCAAGCAGAAGCGAGCGTGATCGGTATTGGCATCGTGATTGAAAAATCATTCCAGCCAGGCCGTCAAATCTTGCTAGATAAAGGTTACCGCGTTGAATCATTAGCGCGTGTTAAATCTTTAGAAAATAAAACTGTTGAATTTGTCCGTGACTAAGGGCAAATCCGCAGTCAAAAAAGAGCGCACATGCGCTCTTTTTTTAGGCCTTAAAATTGCTTAAGCGCCATTAACATCGGACACATGCTGTGCATAATCATTTGAAAATTTTAAATTAGGTAAAATTATTACAAAAATGTCATCTTTCAGCACTTCTGTTTAAAGCAAAAAACGTTAAGGTACAGACATCATCGGCAATAAAGCTTAATCTTGAACAGCTTTATGCGATTTTTCCCAAGGACAGGCAACAGTCTATGACTACACATTCTTCAATTGCACCCCAAAATATCATTTGCCCGAAATGCGGTTCTGCAGAAGTTGTAAAACGCGACCATGAGCAAAACCTGCAAAAAATTGGCGGGGTCCTGCTCAGCGGCGCAGGTACAGCGGCAGGCACGGTCGGCGGTGCGGCATCTGGCGCTTCTATTGGCGCAATGATTGGCGCAGCAGCTGGGCCGCTCGGTGTGATTATGGGCGGTACAGTCGGCACTTTTGTCGGTGCAATCAGCGTGGGCATAACTGGCGGTTTTTTAGGGCACCGTTTTGGTAAAAAAGCAGGTGTCATTGTCGACCAAAATGTCTTCTTAGATTACCAATGCCAAAAATGCAAACACCGTTTTAATGAACAGCACGGCGCTGAAAATAATACAGAGCAGCAAAAATAACTCTGTAGGTCTTCTTCGACCCTCATAAAAAAGAGCGCATCAGCGCTCTTTTTTCATCTTAAACTTCAAGCACTATTGCGCATTGAGTGCAGCAAATTTTTCAGCAGCTTCCACTCTTTCCTTTTGCATAGACATTTCCTGCTTTTTCTCTTGAGGAAAATCTACCGTGTGCATTACAGGCATACTAAAGCCCGCTGAAGACATCATGATAGCGCCGCAAACCATAACCGTACGAAATTTTAAAGAAACCATCTATTACCCCTTCGGAAAAATAAAAAAAACAGAATCATCCGCACACACAAAATGGATGATTCCTAAAAAAGCAGCCTCTGAGGACTGTAAAAAAAGCGTGACCATTAAAATTGAAATCGAAGCTTTTGAATATCACTGTAAATTGGTATTTTTTTGATCAAACCATTTAATTTAATATTTTTAATCATATATTTAGCATTATCCAAAAACATAAAAAAAAGCGGGAAAAGTACAAAGTTATGCACTTTTCCCGCTCATTCCCTGCAAAGTTTGAACTGCGGCCCGAGGTGACAGCTAAAAACTCAAAATCAGCATCTGGATTGTTCTGCATTGAGCAATCTATAAAAATTATGTTTTAGGCACTATTGTTCCGCCGTAGCTATTCAATTCAGCTTTTGCACCAGCTCAGCCAAGCGTTTGCCCTGCGCTTCACAGAGTATTTTTTCATCCTGACTCAAAGACAGATCATGGCGCGGACCGCTGACATGGCTGGCGCCATAGGGCGTACCGCCGCTTTTCGTATTGGACAGCGCCGGCACTGCATTGCTTAGCCCCATAATCATCATGCCGTGATGAAACAGCGGCGGCAGCATCGTCAGCAGCGTGCTTTCCTGCCCGCCATGCATTGAACCTGACGCTGTGAATACACAGGCAGGCTTGCCATGCAAAGCGCCATTCAACCATAAACTGGTGGTCTGATCTAAAAAGTATTTCATTTCAGAGGCCATATTGCCAAACCGGGTTGGCGAGCCTAAAGCCAAGCCAGCGCAATTGCCCAGATCATCCAAAGTGCAGTAAATATCGCCGTCTTCTGGAATGCTGGGCGCCGCTTCAGTCACAACAGCAGCAATATTGGGCACTGTTCTGATTTTGACTGCAACACCTGCGGCTTCCACACCATTGGCAATCAAATGCGCCATTTCTTTGGTCGAACCATATTTGCTGTAATAAAGTACAAGAACGTAAGGCTGCATCATTTTGAATAAATAATATGAAAAAAGAAAACTATACGGTATTTTTCCGTTTTTTTGGGTAAGCTAGGTCAGGAAAATTGAGAAAAGATGATTAAAAGAATAGAGACATACACGCATGATAGAAACCTATTTAAGAAAACTCCCCTTTTATGACAAAAAATGGTTTCAGTTTGTCTTATTTGTTATTCGACGTTTTGAGACTGACCGCTGCCGTGAACAGGCTGGTTCATTAACCTATACCACCCTATTTGCTGTCGTTCCGATGCTGACGGTATTTTTGGTCATCATCTCATCAATCAAAGCGCTGGAACCCGCCCGCCAGCAATTGCAGCAGCTGATTTACAGTAATTTCCTGCCTAAGACCACCATTGCCTTTGATAAAGCCCTGAATGCATTTACCGACAAATCCAGCAATTTAACTGTCATTGGTGTTTTGTTCCTGTTCATTACCACGGTGATGATGCTGACCAGTATTGAAACCGTTTTCAACCGGATTTGGCGGGTCACAGAAACCCGCGGCGGCATCCTTGGCTTTATGCGCTATTGGACCATTATTTCCTTAGGCCCAATCCTGCTGGGCAGCGCTTTTGTCATTTCTTCGGCTGTGGCCTCTTTAAATGTGCTGAGCAATAACTTTGCCGGCTATGAGCTGGACGGCGCTTTCATCTTTTGGCTGATTTCTTTTTCACTGACCGTACTGGGCTTTTTCATTCTGAACTGGACCATTCCCAACCGTGAAGTTCCAATCAAAGCTGCTTTTTTGGCAGGCCTCTTCAGCGCCACGGTCTTTGAAATGCTGAAGCACCTGTTCAGTTTTGTCATGTCTAATTTTACCAGCTATGAAATTGTATACGGCGCATTTGCTGCCGTGCCGATTTTCCTGCTGTGGATTTTCCTATCGTGGAATATTGTCCTGATTGGCGTTGAGATCAGTTTTGCGCTCACTGCATTTAATGCCGACACCCATATGCGCCGCAAACGCCATGCCGTGATCATGCTGCTAGACTTGCTGGAGCTGTTCTATCAAAAGCAGCAAAATGGCCAAACCGTAACGGAAGCTGAGGCTTTAGATGTACTGGGACGTGAAGAAATCGGCCGCTGGCCTTCTTATGTGCAGCTGCTGGAAAAGCAGAGTTTAATTAAGCGCACCGATGACAACAATTACGTGCTGCTGCGCAATTTGGCACAAGTCGATTTTTGGAGCTTCTATATTCAGCTGCCCTATACTTTACCGCGCCGTGATGACGTCAATCACGCTGCGGATGATAAATGGCTGGAACGGATTGGCCCTGCGCTGATTGAATCAGATGATTATCTCGCCGCTAAACTGGCCATTCCGCTCGCGAATATTTTTGAAGGAAAATAAGCGCGCTTTTGAATCAGCAGCGCAATATTTATAAAAGGTCATGCAGTCATGGCCTTTTATTTTAATCCAGCGTTAATGGCGGTTTTAGGTCTAGGCTTTTTGAATTAATGCTTTTTTAGATTTACGGCCTGAAAGGCTGACCACCAGCACACCCGCCATCACCATGATGGTTCCAATCATAAAATTGCGCTCAATTGGGTCATTTAAAATCAGCACGCCAAACGCTATACCAAACAGCGGCGTCAAAAAGGAAAAAACACCTAAACGTGAAGCTAAATAGCGCTTTAACAGCCAAAACCAGATTAAATAACTGGCAAATGAAATCAGTACCGCATGAAACACTAAGCTGGCAATCGTTACAGCAGTCCAATGAATTTCACTCTGCCCCATCAAAAAAGCCATGGGCAGTAAAAAAATAAAGCCGCCCATCAGCTGGTAAAACAAGGTCTGTGTTGCGGGCGCTTCTGAAAGATTGGTCATGCGGACCGCCAGCGTGGTGGCCGCCCAAAAAACACCCGCACCCAATGCCAGCATATCTCCGAGCAGCATGCTGTTTAAGTCTTGCGCGGCATGGCTGCCCCGTCCAGCAAAAGTCACCACAATGCCTAAGAAAGCCAAAAAGATTCCGCTCCACTGCATGAGCGTCAAACGTTCTGCTGGCAATTTCCAATGCAGGCCCAAAGCCACAAAAATGGGCGCGGTGTACAGCAGCACAACCGTATGTGAAGCGGAGGTAAAGCGCAGCGCTTCACCGATTAAATAAAATTCCAAAGCAAACAGCACCGCCACCAAACCGCCAGAAAAACGGTACTGACGGCCCCACAGCGACTGGCCTTGCGCCAATTTAATCAGCGGAAAGACCAACAATGCAGATAAGCCTGAACGCAGCGCCAATTGCATAATAGGAGCAATATCTGCCGCCGCGAGTTTAATAACAACTTGCTGCAGCCCCCATAGAATGCATAAAAAGAACATAATTGAGGATGCTTTTGCATCCAGCGCCTGCCGAGTCTGCACCTGATTCACACTGCAATTTTTCAAAAACGCTACCTTAGCATTTTGCTGTGGAAAACACTTGAGTTATCCACAATTTTAAGCATCATTTTTAGTGCGAAAGCAGAAGGCGAAAATAAAATATTAGATCGATTCAGGCCAATGCAACAGCCGCTTAATCCACAGATGCAGACTAACTATCATCACCCCTGCCATCACCAATGCAGTGCCGAAAATGAAATTCAGTTCAATCTGCTCATTCAGAAAAATGACACCAAAGGCCATGCCAAAAATTGGGGTTAAAAAAGAAAACACCCCTAAGCCATTGGCCAAATATTTACGCAGCAGCCAGAACCACAACATGAGACTGAAAAAAGACATGATCAGCACATGAAATACCATGCTGCCAATAGCGACAGCAGTCCAGTGGATTACGGTCTGTCCTGTAAAATAGGCAACAGGCATCAAAAACAAAAAACCGCCTGCCAATTGATAAAAGAGGGTTTGCGTGGCTGGCGCATCGGATAGTTTCGTTAAGCGCAATGAAATAGTGGTCAGCGCCCACATTACACCTGCCAGCAAGGCCAAAAGATCGCCCCACAGCGCCTGTGAAATCCAAGGGCCTGCCTGCTGTTCACGCCCCATAAAGGACAGCACGATACCGCAAAAAGCGATCGCAATTCCCAACCATTGCACGGCATACAACTTTTCTGATGGCAGCTTCCAATGCAGCCCTAAAGCCACAAAAATGGGGGCGGTATACAGCAGCACAACGGTATGAAATGCCGTGGTATAGCGCAGCGCTTCCGCCACACATAAAAATTCAGCCGAAAATAAAAAGGCCAGCCAAATGCCCGGCAGCAAATAATCCTTGCTGTATAAATGCGAACCTTTGACCAGCTGTATCAGCGGCAGCACCAAAATAGCCGACAGCCCAGAGCGGATGGCAATCTGCATGACAGGTGATATATCAGGCGCAGCCAATTTCAACACCACCTGCTGTATGCCCCAAATCATGCACAAAATAATCATTAAACCAGATGCCTGCACATCCAGCGCCTTACGCTGCTCCACAATATGTACTCTGCCCTAAATCGAAAGCACACTATAAAACTGGCATAAATGAAAGATATAATTTAAAACAGACAAAAGGTCTTTTTATTCAGGCAAAATATCATGCCGCATCATCTTAAACACGGCGCTGTACAGCTGACACAGCTGCCAACCAATGACGATATTGTCCGTCCGCTTTGGATCAGTTTCAGAGATGATCCAGCGTTGTCGGTCTATCCCGAACATGGACATGCTTGGGGCGAGTTTATTTATGCATTTAACGGCGTGATGGAAGTGAATATTAATGACATCGACTATTTAACTCCGCCGCCTTACGGCATTTGGCTGCCGCCCAATCTGCAGCACAGCGGTTTGAACCGTACAGCCGTTTCACATGGCACCTTGTATATTCACGAACAGCTGTGCAGCCAAATGCCTCAACAGGCGGGTATTTTACTCAGCTCCAACTTAGTCAAAGCCATCTTTGAACATTTGCAGCAGCAGACCTTTCCTGAAGATTCGCCTGAGCATCAGCGCCTGCTGCAAGTCCTGCTCGATCAGCTGCAGCAGGCACAGCTGGTCAGCAGTTATTTGCCGCATGCCAACCACCCTGCTTTGGTGCAAATCTTGGACTATTTACATCAGAATCCAGCGGACAACAGTGCGCTGCATGTCCTTGCACTGCAGGCCAATATGTCTGAACGCACATTGGCGCGTTATTGTCTAAAAGAACTGGGGATGTCACTGAATGAATGGCGCCAGCGCCTAAAAGTGATTAAAGCCATGAGCATGCTGACTGAAGGAAAAAAAGTCGAAAGTATTGCGCTGGATTTAGGCTATGCCAATGCTTCAGCGTTTATTAATATGTTTAAGCGCTGGATGAACCTGACACCGGACCAGTTTAGGAAACTAAATCAACCATTAAATTGCTGATATTGAAATAATAATTTTATTGACAGTAAGCTAAGAAAAAATATGATACTTAGATAGACTCATATCCCAGATAAATAATGATTAATAATAAAAATTCAGCATTCAATTTAGGCATGCTTTTTATATTCCTGTATGTTTTAACTGCTTGCAGTTCAGTTGAAGAGCAGGCTTTTAAAACAGCTCTCAAAGAAGCTAAAGCTGGACAGGATACAGCTCAACTTCAGCTCGCCCAATATTATCAATCAGGTCAAGGTACAGAAAAAAATCCCGCTCAAAGCCTATATTGGTATGAGCAAGCCGCCTTACAGGGTAATGCCAATGCTTTTCAACAATTAAGACAGCTTGCATTAGCTGGAAACCATGCAGCAGATCTTTTTCTGTCTGATTTACTGGATAATGGCAATGCCTTGCTGGCCAATTGGATTTATCAGCAGGCATTAGCGGGCGACTCCCAAGCTCAATATGCTTTAGCCTGGATGTATGATATGGGAATAGGCCGGATTGAAGATCCATATTTAGCCATGAAATGGTATGAAAAATCAGCAGCGCAGCAAAATTCTCTAGCGGAATATATTTATAAAAAACGTTTAAAGCGCGGTACAGTGTTGCCTCATCATAAATACCCAAATACCATTTACGGTGGAGTAAAACCTTACCCTATCTTTTCTAGCAAAATTGAGAATGCTTACCTGTACCATATTAATGATAGCGCTGTAAAAACACCGCGTGCATGGGATATTTCCGGCGCCTATATCAGCAACAAACATTTGATTAAAAATGATAAAACACTATATTTAACGCCTGACGAATATGCAGATATGTTTGGCAGAGCATCTGACAGCAACCCAGCACGTCAAACCAGCACCACACGGCATGTCAATGTGCATCAAGCTGGTACTGATTCTGCATCGTTACACTAATAGTATTAGTTTCTAAATTCATTGCATAAAAAAAGACCACCTTAGGGCAGTCTTTTAAAATCTTAGATGAGCTTGTTCTTACTTCACAAAAGTGGTCCAAACATAGTCCTGATTTTTACCTTTAAGGGTCATTTTCAGCTGTTCACCTGACTGCAATGCTGCAACGCCCGCTGGCGTACCTGTCATCACGACATCACCCGCTTCTAAGGTGAATGATTGACTGATGTCCGCCAGCAGATAGCCGATGTCAAAAATCAAATGAGAGGTATCCCCCGTTTGACGCAGCGCATCGTTCACATGCAGCGTGTAATGCACATCATTCCAATCACTGACCACATCTTCCGTGTTAATCCAATCCGACAAAATACATGAACCGTCATAGGCTTTTGAACGTTCCCACGGCTGGCCTTTTTTCTTCAAGTCATCCTGCTGATCACGCAAAGTCAAATCTAAACCGAGAGTCACAGCACCCACAGCCTGCAATGCCTTCTGCGAGTCAGTCTCGGCCTTTAATCGCTGGTCAATGCGCAGGCATAATTCACTTTCATAATGGCAGCTGCCAAGCGCTTTGTTCCAGTCTATGCCTTCTGCCAAAGTCGTCAGCGCACTAGGCGGCTTAATAAATAATACAGGACGATCCGGGATCGCATTGCCCAGTTCTCTCGCATGGTCAGCATAGCTGCGGCCCACACATACAATTTTAGATGGACGTGTCATGGTCTTCCTTTCCTGTCTTATTCAAATTACTTTTTAAATGTATTTTCAAATACCGCCTGATCTGCAGGATTTTCAAAAGCGCGCTTAGGCACAATGACCACCGTGCGGTTTTTCATTTCCAGCATATAGGTCAATTTGCCTGCAGCAAATTTTGCTACATCAGCATAACTAAACACGTTTGTACGGCCATTGGCATGCAGTTCACCGTGATCCTGATACAGATCAATCCCCTGCTCACTTTTACCAAATTGATATTTTACAAATTGACGCTTAAACATCATTGGCAAGAACCAATAGCGCATCAAAATCTGCATAATCAGGAAAAAGGCGCCCAGCCCAACGTAATAGCGGCCAACGCTGTCAAAACCTAAGGAAAAACCCCAGATAATCAGTGCAATACTAATGGCAGGTGTAATAAATCGGGAAAATTGCTTTTTGCCAAAGGTCGCAAGCGCAAAGCCATCCTGCGATTCTTCTAAATTTAAAAAATAACGCAGCGATAATGCAGGTTGAGTGTCAGACATACGCGTAGTAGCACATCATTGATATAAATTGAGCTAAATCTTACACCAAAATCCGCCATTTCCTTATTCTTTTTCCGTTGCCGTTTAACACATTTGAGCTATCTATTGCTCAGAAAATCAGCTACAAATGCAGCAAATAAAAAAATGCATAAACAGGATGTGATATGTGCAGAGCAATAAAAACAATATTGGCTTATTTGACTGTACTCAGCTTCTGCAGCCTAGGCATGACTTTAGAGGCCAGCTTTGTACAATGGAATCCGCAAATTCCCAGCAGCATTAGCCCATTTCAAAACAATCCGCAGCGCTTAGCCGCCTTTACCGGCAATAATATTGCTATTTATGCGCATCCTGCCCAGTCTATTTACCTGCCGACCATGAAAGCCAATTGGAAAGTGACAGGAAAATACTATAGCGCTGCCGTTGTTGTTCCCACCAATAGCAAAAATGTGGCGCGCTTACTGCAGAATTACACGAATTACGCAGGTTTATTTCCCACTTTAAAGCAAGCCAAAATCTTGGAGCAGCAAGGCAATCTGTCTAAAGTCAAATATTCCATTCATATTCCCACACCCATTCCAGTACTGAATTTCCGTGAATCGGTCACAATGCAGCATCAGCAAGACGGCAACAGCATCAGCACTTTAGTTCTGGATGCGCCTATTCCGTTTGGTTCTGGCAAATGGGAGTGGTTTGATCTGGGTGATAATCAAACACTGATCACCATTACCCAATGGGGCGACCTGAATCAGCCCAAAGGTTTTTTATTCAAGAAAATACTCGGCGCTTTGCCTGAAGCTAAACTCGGCATGCCTGCAGGCACCAATGGGTTCTTGCTTGAAGCCCTGCAGCGCCGCTTTAAAAGCAGTGCGGCCCAGTCCGCATCATCCGCTTTGCCCGCGACCAGCTTATCTTCAGAACAAATACAGCAAGTCACAGCGCTCAGCCAAAAATCACATGAACCCGTCAGCTTTATTTTGCCTGCGCAAAAAATTCAATATGCCAACAAATATGAAGTGATGCGTTTCAGCACCAGCTATCAATACTACACGCAAACGCCGGAGCAGCTGCAGCAATGGCTGGCAGCACCTGCATTTCAGAAGCTATTTCCCAATCAAATCAAAGCATTCACGATTAAAAAACTGAATCAGCGCCAATTGGATGCCGACTACCGCATTTCGGTGGGCTTAGGCGTGATTAATATTCCTTTCGATTTTAAAATGCGCTTCGATTATCCCAATGCCCAGCAAACACAGTTTTATGCCACAGGCGGCGATTTAAAATTAATGCGCGGCGCGATGTCTCTGAGCGCGCTTAAACAAGGCAGCCTGCTGAATATTACCAGCGCCATGAAAATAGATGACGATGCGCCCCTGCTGCTGCGGGCTATGCGCAGTATGCCCTATCACGAAATGCTGCCCGCAGTTGGCGGCAATACGGTCTTTGCATTAAAGGTAAAACAAAAAGCTGGATAACTGGATAACTGGATAACTGGATAACTGGATAACTGGATAACTGGATAACTGGATAACTGGATAACTGGATAACTGGATAACTGGATAACTTTAATATTTATTTTCGATAGCTCCAGTAAATTTCAGACACAAAAAAACCGCAGCATGTGCGGTTTTTCAGTCTTAATCAAGTTGGTGCGCTCAGAGAGATTCGAACTCCCGACCCCTTAGTTCGTAGCCAAGTGCTCTATCCAGCTGAGCTATGAGCGCGACGTCTTGATGGAGTGCATTATACGTGATTTATATTTTTTGTTAAGTACTTATTTTGATATTTCTAATCAAGCGGACAGTATTTAAACATATTGAGTATTGCTTGCTGTTTTAAGCATCAATTTCACTATTATTTGCCTTGATCCGCTGTATTAATAGCTTATTTATCTAAATCATCCCAGAGCCAAAGCCGCACTTTTCAATATTTGATTCAGATCAAATGCAAAGCTCACCTGCATTCAGCACATCGCTGTGTTAACAAGAATAGTCTTACTTATCCAAAAATTTATTGCAAAGCCGCTGAATTTCAGGCACAAAAAAACCGCAGCATGTGCGGTTAATTGTTCAAGTTGGTGCGCTCAGAGAGATTCGAACTCCCGACCCCTTAGTTCGTAGCCAAGTGCTCTATCCAGCTGAGCTATGAGCGCATTACTTGTGTGCCAATTCAGGCGATACGTTACATACAGTTTACTTATTGGTGCGCTCAGAGAGATTCGAACTCCCGACCCCTTAGTTCGTAGCCAAGTGCTCTATCCAGCTGAGCTATGAGCGCGACATAAGTAAAGTTGGCGGTGAGAGAGGGATTCGAACCCTCGATACAGTTACCCGTATGCGTCCTTAGCAGGGACGTGGTTTCAGCCACTCACCCATCTCACCGTAACGTGCCGCCATAATACAAACTTAACTGCAGTGGTGCAAGCAATGCCTATGGTTTTTTTTCATTTTTTTGTTCAATTAAATACTTTTTAAACGATTTCCCTGAACTTTGAGCATAAATAGAGAAAAAACACATATTTGCCGTCTATTAATTCAGCAATCGTCGTAAAATCTAAGCTTAAAACACAATATTGCAATCATTTACGTGCAGTCTGTGACTGCATGTCTTATGCTAAACCTAATCTTCTGACTTGAAGCCAAAGACATTATGAAAAATTGGGTCGATCCTGAAGCAAAAGCTGAAGCCGAACGTTACGAAAATCCAATTCCCAGCCGCAAGCTGATTTTGGAAACCATTGAACAGCGTGAAACTGCGCTGTCGCATGCTGATCTTGTCGAACTTTTTGAAATTGCCGATCAAAAAAGCATTGATGCCCTGAGCCATCGCTTAATTGCGATGGTGCGTGACGGACAGCTGATGAAAGACGGCTTTAAATTTCAGTTGGCTGAAGAGCAGCCGACCCATGAAGCAACGGTTTACATTAATAGTAAAGGTTTAGGGACAGCCAATATTTCAGGTCAAGATGATCTGCTGCTGCCTGAACGAGAGTTGCGTCAAGTCTTCAATGGCGACCGCGTCAAAGTCCGTAAAACCTCTGTCGACCGTAAAGGCAAAGCATGGGGCTTCATTACCGAAGTGCTGCAGCACCGTGTAAAAGAAATTATCGGCAAAGTGTCGGAGCATGAAGGTGAATACTTTATTCAGCCCTCCAATCCCAATGCCCATCAGCCCATTACTCTAGAAAAAGAGCTGATTGAGCATGCCAAAGTCAATTTGGGTGATTCCATCCGCGTGGCGATTGACACCTACCCAACCAAAGATGAATTTGCAGCTGGCCACATTGTGCAGTCGATGGCGGATAAAGCCGATACCGAAATTATTATTCCGCAAACCATCTTAGAATTTGGTTTGCCTTATGAGTTTCCAGAAGCGGTCACAAAAGAAGCCGAAAGCTTTAAAGAGCCTTCTGAAAAAGACCGCGAAGGCCGCATCGATTTACGCGACTTGCCTTTAGTCACGATTGATGGTGAAGATGCCCGCGACTTTGATGATGCAGTTTATGCAGAAAAACGTGCAGGCGGCGGATACCGTGTGGTAGTTGCCATTGCCGATGTCAGCCATTATGTTCGCGTGGGCAAGCCTTTGGATGATGAAGCGCAAGACCGCGGTACATCGGTATATTTCCCGCATTTTGTCCTGCCGATGCTGCCGGAAGCGCTCTCTAATGGCTTATGTTCTCTAAATCCGCACCTTGACCGTCTGTGTATGGTGTGCGATTTGAAACTCTCACGCGCTGGCCGTGTGACAAGTTTTGAATTCTACCCTTCAGTCATGCATTCCAAAGCGCGTCTGACCTATACCCAAGTTGCACAGTATTTTGACGGTGACAGCCAAGCAGTGCCTGAAGACCGCGATGTGCGTAAGTCACTGAATACGCTGTTCCAGCTGTATCAAGTGCTGAAAGGCTTGCGTGCAGAACGTCATGCCATGGAATTTGAAACTGTTGAAACCTACATGACTTTTGATGAACTGGGCGGAATTAAAGAAATTCTGCCGCGTTCACGCAATGAAGCGCATAAGCTGATTGAAGAGTGCATGCTGCTGGCCAATGTCGCTGCTGCGGAATATGCATTGAAAAATGAAATTCCAATGCTGTACCGTGTGCATGAGCCGCCAGAGTTTTCACGCATTCAAAAAGTCCGTGATTTTGTCAAGCTGCTGGGCATGAATTTCCCAGAACAGCCTACACAGGCAGATTATCAAGCCGTTATTGAAGCAACCAAAGACCGCATTGATGCGCCAAGCATTCATGCAGTGCTATTGCGTTCAATGATGCAGGCCTATTACGGCGCCAACAATGCAGGCCACTTTGGCTTGGCCTATGAAGCGTATACGCACTTTACCTCGCCAATCCGCCGCTACCCAGATTTACTGCTGCACCGTGCGATTAAAGCGCAGCTGCAGAAAAAGCCTTATCCACTGTCTGGCGCATCGCTGGATGATGCCGGCCAGCATTTCTCTGCGACTGAACGCCGTGCAGATGAAGCATCGCGCTCCGTGACTGCATGGCTAAAATGCCATTATATGAAGCAGCATTTGGGCGAAGAATTTGTCGGCACCATTTCAGCTGTAGCTGAATTTGGCTTATTCGTGACCTTAAAAGACTTGTATGTAGACGGCATGGTGCATGTCAGCCAATTAGGCGATGACTTCTTTGTCTTTGACCAAGCAAGCCAAAGCTTAGTCGGTCAAAATCACGGCCAGACGTTCAGCTTAGGTGATGAAGTCAAAGTAAAAGTCGCTGCGGTTAATCTTGAAGAGCGCAAAATTGACTTTGAACTGCTGCAGCAGCTGACACATGCAGGCCGCGCAGTGCGCAGCCGCGCTCCGCGTGTGGCGAAGCCTGTACAGCGTGAAGCGAAGGATGAGGTTTACGCTGAGCGTGAAAAAAGCAAAAGCAGCGAAGATGGAGAACGTCCCAATCGAAAGAAAAAGTCAAAATCCAGCCCCAGCGCCTACGGTGCAAAGTCTACTAAAAAACCTGCAGCAAAATCTGAAGCAAAGGCTAAAGATAAGCTAAAGAAAAAAGCCAAACTGAAAAAGAAAAAGGCGAATGCAAAAGCCAAGACTGAGTAATTGCTATCACCTTTAAAAGAGCGCTTCGGCGCTCTTTTTTTGTCGCGGCAATAAATTCCAGCCCCAATCAATATCGATAAACCTAAACATAGGCTCCTTCTACGTTTAATTTGTACCTTTCCCTTGATTTCCTAGCCTTTCAGCCTTACATCTACAGATAACATAGGAAATTTACGGCATTACAATCATGACATTAGAAAAGGCAACACTGCCTGTTCCCCAGTTTGATCAAATCACATTAGAAAAGCTGAAAATACAAATTGAACAAGCCATTGCTCAAGGTGAAGCATTCCTTAAAGCATTGACTGCTGTCCCTGATAGCATTCAGGCCCAGCTGCATACTCTAGAAACAGTAGATACACTCGAAAATAATATGAGTGAATCCTGGGGCGTGCTGTCACATCTAAATGCCGTCATGAACAATGCAGAGACGC
The DNA here is from genome assembly GCF_002135435.1 of Acinetobacter sp. ANC 3813. Classification (GTDB taxonomy): domain Bacteria; phylum Pseudomonadota; class Gammaproteobacteria; order Pseudomonadales; family Moraxellaceae; genus Acinetobacter. Next base: position 30,940 of record NZ_NEGK01000006.1, read on the forward strand.
GTGAAGTGCATCAAGCGCTTTTGCCAGCGCTCAGTGAATACTACACAGCGCTTGGCCAGCACGCTGCACTGTATCAAACTTATCAGCAGGTGCATGACAACAGTATTTTCAGCACCCTGCCAGCAGCACAGCAAAGCGCCGTTAAACTCGCACTGCGTGACTTTAAATTGTCTGGCGTTGCCTTAGAAGGCGAAACCAAAAAGCGCTATGCGGAGATTTCTTCACGCTTATCTCAATTGTCTTCTGACTTTTCCAATCATGTTTTAGATGCAACACAAGCCTATTTCAAACCTTTGAATGAAGAACAGCTCGCGGGCTTACCGCAAAGCAGCATCGACCTGTTAAAACAATACGGCCAGCAGCGCGAATTGCAGCAGCCTGTTGCCACCTTAGACATTCCGTCGTATTTGGCCATTCTGACCTATGCAGCCGACCGTGAACTGCGTGAAGAACTGTATAAAGCCTATACTACCAAAGCGTCTGAATTGGGCGGACATCCTGAATTTGACAACACAGCAGTGATGGAAGAAATTTTAAGCCTGCGTCAGGAAATGGCTCAGCTGCTTGGTTTCAATAACTATGCAGAATTGTCACTGGCCAGCAAAATGGCGCCCGATGTAGAGACTGTCAGCCAATTCCTTGTAGATTTGGCAGAACATGCACGCGCCCCAGCAGAACAAGAAATTGCAGAATTGAAAGCGATTGCCGCGGCAGATGGCATCAATGAATTGCAGCCATGGGATACAGGCTACTACAGCGAAAAGCTGAAAATGCAGCAGTTCAATCTATCTCAAGAAGCTTTAAAACCGTATTTTCCAGCACCCAAAATCCTGCAAGGCCTGTTCAGCATTGTAAACCGCTTATATGGCATCAATATTGTGGAACGTGAAGCGCCTGTGTGGCATTCAGATGCCCGCTATTTCGAACTAGAAGATCAAGGCACAGTCGTCGGCGGTTTTTACTTTGACCTGTATGCGCGCAGTGGAAAACGCGGCGGCGCATGGATGAGCGGCTTCCGTTCACGCATGCAGACAGCCAGCGGCCTGCAAAAACCGATTTGCTATATGGTCTGCAACTTTACTCCGCCTGTGGGCGATCAGCCTGCACTGCTCACACACGATGAAGTCAACACCCTGTTCCATGAGTTTGGCCATGGCTTGCACCATATGCTGACCGAAGTCGATAACATTGCCGTAGCTGGAACGCATGGCGTAGCTTGGGATGCAGTAGAACTTCCGAGCCAGTTTATGGAATTTTGGACTTGGGATAAAGACAGCCTTGACCTCTTGAGTGAGCATATTGAAAGCAAGCAGCCGTTGCCGAATGATCTGCTCAAAGCGCTGCTGGATGCGCGCCATTTCCAATCCGGCATGCAAAGCCTGCGTCAAATTGAATTTGCCTTGTTTGATTTGAATATTCACAAGAAAACACCCGCTTTAAATGCCCTTCAGATTCAAGCGGAACTGAATGATATTCGTGAAAAATATGCGGTAGCGCCAAATGTCAGCTACAACCGTTTCCAGCATGGCTTCAGCCATATTTTCGCAGGCGGCTATGCTGCAGGCTATTATTCTTACAAATGGGCAGAAGTTTTAGCGAGCGATGCCTTCGACCGTTTTGAAAAGGAAGGCATCTTCAATACACAGACAGGAAAAGAGTTTCGGCAGTTTATTCTAGCAGTTGGCGGAAAAGATACAGCGCTTGACGCATTTATCAATTTCCGCGGACGCGAGCCAAAAATAGATGCGTTACTTCGTCATCAAGGTTGGACGAACCCCTCAAAAAACGTCTAAACTAGGAGCCTTAGTTTGATTTAGGGTAAGTATGATGACCATAAAACGCCGTTTCATTGCTGGTGCAAAATGTCCAAAATGTCAGGCGTTAGATCGAGTTGTTATGCTGACCTCAGGTGACGATGAGTGGATTGAATGCATCGACTGCGGTTATAGTGAAAACCGCCCGACGCATGTGGAAGAGCCGGAAGTTCCAGCTGTGCCAGATGATATCGGTGTCATTCAGTTCAAGCCGCGTCAGCAGAAATAACGCCAAGGCTTTTATATGACTGAAGATCAAAGACGCAACCCCAAAATTATGGTTGGGATTGCTGGGGGACTCATTGCTGTTATTGCACTGTTCTTAGTTTATCAGTGGATGATTGCATCCAATGCTGAGAATTCTGCACAGCCTCAGGCTGAACCCGTACCTGTTCAGGCGGCCGCGCCAGCAGAAACAGCGGCTCCGCCTGCAGCGCCGTCGGAAGCATCTACCTCAGTTGCGCCCAAATTGGTCGAAGACAATATTATTGATACGCCAGTTCCTGAGGAGTCTTCTTTGGCTAAAGAAGAAATTGCGAAGCTCGATGACATTCAAACACAGTTGAATGAACAGGAAAATACGCTGAAAGCGCAGCATGCAGACGCTGATCAGTTGATTAAACTGAAAGAAGAGCAAATTAAAACGCTCGAAGCGCAAATGGCGGCACAGCAATAAGGTTTTAAATTCAAAATAGGCTAGAATATCCACAGATTTCTAGCCTATTTTTTTTCGTATGCAGCCTGCTTCAGACCAGATTCATCTCCCCAAAGCGATCGCCTTTCTCACCTTGTCTGCACTGCTGTTTTCGATTATGGGTGTTTGCATCCGTCTGGCATCGCATACGGTAGATAATGCAACCATCGTGTTTTTCCGCAATTTTGTTGGCCTTTTCATTTTCTTGCCGTTCATTTTCCAAAAAGGCACAGCTTTTTTTAAAACAGATAAGCTTTGGATGCATACTTGGCGCGCCATTGTCGGCTTAGTGGCAATGTACGGCTTTTTCTATGCGATAGCTCACCTGAAGCTCTCCAATGCCATGGTGTTCACCTACTCTTCCCCCATCTTTATTCCCTTGATTGCCTGGCTATTTTTAAAAGAAAAAATTACCCGCTCAATGCTGCTGGCAGCCGGCATCGGACTTATTGGGGTGCTCTGTGTCGCTAAACCGGATGCAGGTTTATTTAATCTACTGTCTGCCATTGGCTTAGGCGCAAGCTTTTTAGCCGCCATGGTTTTTGTCACGGTTCGCGCCTTAACATCGAGCGAACCGCCTGAACGCATTGTGTTTTATTTCTGCTTTTTTGGCACACTGATTTCAATGATCCCTATGTTCTGGTCATGGCGGATCTTTACATGGTCCGAACTAGGACTGCTCATCAGTGCAGGCGTACTGGCGAATATCAGCCAACTGTTCATGTCCAATGCCTACAAACTTGCTCCTGCAGGGCAAATTGGCCCAGTCAACTATATTGCGATTATTTTTGCGGGCACATGGGGCTATCTGATGTGGCATGAAATTCCAGATACTTACAGCCTTATTGGCTTTAGCTTTATTTTAGGCGCCATCCTGCTATGCAGCCCGATGCTGCAAAAGCGTTTAAATGGCTAAACACCAAAGCGGTATCCTGCATAAAAAAAGCGCCCGGAGGCGCTTTTCATGTTTAGATCAGAGCTTAATGGTACCAGCCGAACATTTTAAAAATATACGGCGCGTAGGTCACAACCAGCAGCGATGGGAACAGAACCAAAATTGGCAGAATCCAGCGCTCATAACGGTAGTAGAAGTTGGTATACATTTCCTTCGCTTCTGCATCTGCCGCACGGACTTCTTCGTCCCCCACCGATAAACGCGTCAGCAAGTGATTCAGCGCAACTGGCGGCGACACATAGCCCAACTCGAATGCAACCAATACGATCATCCAGAAATGAATTGGATGTATGCCGTTTTCGTAAGCCACTGGCGCAATCGTTGCCGCGACAAGAATAACCGCGCCAAATGGATCTGTGGTCATACCGACAATTGCCAGCAGCAAAGCAATAAATGCCAAGGAAATATAAATATTGCCCAAATGCGTCGGCAGCAATTCCACCACTTCCGTGCGCTCAATTAAGCCGCCCACACTCGCTGACAATGCCATCAGGATAATCAGCGCGCCAATATGGCCGACAGTTTCAGAAGAAGCGAACCAAATTGAACTGCCAAATCCGCGGCGGTTTGCGCCATGCCCGCCATGACTGCGCATAAACTCAGAGCTGGCTTCGTGCTGCAGCGTAATGGCAGCATGCCTATCAATCGGCTCTTTGCTGAAACGGTCTGCAAACCAGCGGTCAAACAAAATATAGACAATCAGCAGAATCGGCAGAATCACTGGCGCTGTGAATTCATCCATTTTGGTGTCTAGGCCATACTGGTAAAAAGCAATCACAATGAATGTCAGAACAATATAGGGAATGACTGGAATAAATGCTTTCAGCATGCCCGGCACAGCCACTTTCGGTGAATTCACGCGGAAGCGCGTTTCTGCCAAAAACAGTGAAATCCCTAAGAAAATAAATGCAGTGAGCCAGAAGACATAAATACCGTGGTCGAACAGCTCATCAGAAGTGACATGGCGGCTGTCCAACATCGAGATCAAAATAATCAACAAACATGGGCGGATCACCACACCTAAAGAGCCAGACATCGCAGACACAGCCAAAGCAAACTGGCGGCGCGAGCCTGAGTTCCACACTTCCTTATAGATAATGGCGCCAGCAGCAACAACGAAGATACCCGATGCACCTGTGTACGCCGTCGGTATGGCAGCTGCGATCAAAATCAGCCAAGTCAGCGTTTCAGGCGCCAGATTCCAAGGGCGCAGAATTCCTAGGAATAAATCCATAATGCGCGTTTGCGTCAGCAGCATACCCGCCCAGATAAACAGCGCCAAGTTCAAGAAGATGCCTGAGAACTCAACCAGCTGTCCAAGGTAGATCCCTTGCCCCATTGGATAATCCATGAAGAAGGTAAATGCCACGCCCGTAATGATCGCCATATACGCATACAAGGGTACGCTCAGCAGCGCCAGTCCAATATTGCCAGATCCTTCCTGTTTGACTGCCGGCGTTCTGAAAAACTGCACAATACTGATCAGCATGACAATACTGAACAAGGCCAGCCATAGCCAGTAGACCGCCAATGTTTCAGTGGTCGACTTCACTCCGGAATTCAATACAGAGTTAAATTGGCTGTAAACAGAATAGGTCAGCAGTCCATTACCAATCGCCATGAACAGCGCATAAACCCGAAAGTCCAGCTTACTGGTTGGCGCGCGCAGGCCAATATGGTGAAATTTGACAGATGCTGTGATTGCGGAGAATAAGACCATCACCAGCAGAATCAGCACTCGGTTTTCAGAACCGAATTTAAAGATGCCGAAGAAGGTTGTTTCTACTGTACGGTAAGTCCGGATACTCGGATGATCATCCAAATATTTTTTGGCTTTATCGTAGAACTGGAATTTTTCTTCACATTGCTGCACGCCTGCCATCACTGAGGCGCGAACATCGGCTTCAGAGGACGTCCCGAAAATATCGGAAAATTCATCATTGGCATTCTGTTTCATTTGTGTCTGCACCAGCGCATCTACATTGGGATGGCGGTCACATTCAGGCTTGGCAGGTTCTGCACGCAGGAAGGAATATTGCATGCCTATCGCTTCATTGCCGTACAGGCGTTCACCTGTCCGCAAAAGCTGGCCATGAATCATCTCACCCGTGCCAATAATGAGCGTCAGCAGCAATAAAATTAAAACTACGAAGGTCGAAATCCACTCGTTCCATATGTAACTTAACAGACCTAGCCCGGATCTGCTGTGTTCATTATTTTGCATGAGTTGTCCTATTTTTATTTTTGGATACAACACTCTTAACAGCGCCGCATCCTTGTCCTATCGGCTGGAAAAGATCCTTTCTTCTCGCCTCTTACATTCTTATTCCTAGCAATTTGCATTACTTTCATGTTTTTGAACATGACAATATGTATTTTCTTTTTGGTTTTAAATGTCAACTTAGTCAAATAACATAAGAAAACATACAATAATTTATACACTTAAAATTTTATTGCTGCACATAGTGCCCTGCACAATAATCAATCAGCAAATACAGCCCTGCTGCGCCAATCCCCCAAATCACCCCCAGCAAATGCGCTTCGACCAGTACTGGGCTACCAATCAGCTGCGCTGTGCCCATGCTGCCGACTGTATTCTCCCAAATCAGTTTGGATAAAATCAGAAACAGCACCAGGGCTGCAAAATTGCGCTCCCGCTTATACATTAAATGCACGCAGGCAACAGCGGTATATATGCCGTGCAAAACGCCAGACAACCCCGCATAGGCCTCAATATCCGGTAAAAAATAATAAAAACTGAGACTGATTAAAGGCGGCAGAACCAGCAATAACGCTGTGAAATGCCATATGGATGCGCGGGGAAAAATGAATGGCAGGCACATAAAGGCCAGCATATTTAAAAAATAATGAATCCAGCCGACATGCACCCAATGCCCTGTCCATAACCGCCATGGCTCCGCGAATAAAACAGGATGCAGATAAAAAAAGGATTCTTTGTACACTTGCAGGCAAGCGCATATGGAGAAAACTGCAGCTAAAAAAACGATTTTTCGAATCAGATAGTGATCTTTCATACGCACTCCCTGTGTGCGGCCCGATGCTGCATGCCTAAATCAAATCCTCAAGCATGCAGCAGCACGGGTTTATTCACTCTTTCCGTCAAATAGCTCATCCAGATCAGATGAATTGCTGGACTCATCCCAGAACTGCTCCATACCGTCATCTGCGGTGCGCACGCCTGTATGTTCGGTCCAGTAGCGGTCAGAAATACCTTTCACCATGGATGCCGCCATGCTGTCAATTAACTTGAATTGCGGATTCACGGGCTTTTCTTCGCTGCGCGCTTGAGCAAAGGTTCTTAAAGCATCACGGATTTTGGCATCATCCCCGCTGGCTTGCGCTGCGACGGCATACATGGCATGAGACAGACGTACCCCTTTTTTCTCACCAATTTGCGTAGACTGCTTCAGCGTTTGATATGGATCTGGCTTACCGTCTCCAGCGCCTGGCAGCAGGGTCCAAATGACGGCACGGGTCGCCTCAGGAGCGCCCCAGAATTTTTCATTGTTCAGGCAGGTCATGCCGCGTTCTACAACAGCAGCAATGTCTTTTGGCACATTGACTGCACCGCCTGAATTAATATCATTGGTCATGGCTTGCAGGCCGCTGAGCATGCCAAGCAAGTACACGGTCTGCTCAATATCACTGTTCATTTTCGGGCAGCTTTCACCTAAGCCTTTTTTATATTTCTTTTCATAGCGGCTTTGGAACAGCTGGTAGCCTGCATATTGGCGCTCAGAAGCTAAAGCGGCCCAGCGTTTCTGTTCAATGCGGGCATCTTGAGCCTCAGACACTTGGTTGGCTTTAGATGCGCGTAAATAGCGCAGCTCTGCATCCAACGCTTTTTGCTCGGCGCAAATGCCGGCAGCTGAATACATCAGCACGGCTACACGGGTCGGATCTGCCCCCATATCTTTGGTCGCCATAATGGCTGGGGTTAAAGATGTTCCTGAGTTGCACACCATTTCAGCATCTTCCATCGCTAAAATTGGCGGCACAATATGGTTCTCTGTAAATCCTAGCGCGACATTAGCGCCTGTTTTCACAACTTGCGAACATCCGCTTAATAATGTTGTTGTTATTGCTATTGCTGCCACACCTTGGCATATTTTTTGGACGCTCGACATTTTCCTGTCCTCTATAATTGTGTTTATGTCCATGCTGACAAACATATCAGAAGCAATTTCTGAATTAAAGAGCATTTACTCTATTTTCAGTCTGAACTTTGCCATGTATTTGAACAGGTGAAATTGACTGTATTTGAGGAATTGCCAAATTTTGGGCAAAAAAAAGCAGCATTGCGACGGTTCGGCACATGCTGCTTATTAACTGGGTAAGTGTGCAAACACTTAGTGATTCTGTGCAATTTTTTCCTTCAGCACTGTTCCTAGCCGTCCTACAACAATCGCTAAAATGATTGCTGCTACCAGAAACATCCAAGTTGGGTAATCCATCTCGATCTCCGCTTGCTGTTGGTAGAGTTAATGTACCGAAAAGATTTTATCCGCTGCTTAAATATTGTCTAACAATCGATACTTTTTGCCAATAATAATGATTTTTGTCTGACAAAGGATTTAGTAATACACCCTATCCATTTGTTTATTATTATTTTTATAATTTTACTTTTATTTGAAGTGTTAGACAATCAGATCATTTTTGCCAACACTTTAAACGATTTCCATTGCCGGAACGGCATTTGATCGCACCAGACAATGATCGGCTTGGTCCGCGCATGCTGGAAATACACCACAATATACGCCTGATGATCAATGATGTGGCTGATTTGCACTCGGTGCTTTGCGCCCGATGCAGACAGCGTCCATTCTTTGCCGTCTAAATAATCCAAACTGCTGATCTGCGGTTTTTTTCGATAAAACAGCGCATAGATGATACAGCCCAAACAGAAGAAAACACCCCAAAGCGCTAAAGGCAGCAGCGCATACAAGACTGCCATCAGCACAGCAAATACACATAAATGGAACATTAATGCTAAATAACTGTGCTTTAGCTGAAAACTGCTCTTATCCATGTACGTAGTGCTTTAACTTCTGGATAAAAGTCTTTAATTCAGGACGCGGCGGTTCGCTAACTTCCATAAACCAATCCAGCAGATCAGGATCTTCCTGCTCTACCAGCTCTGCAAACATTTGTTTTTCAGCAGCATCTGCCTGTAAATAATAATTTTTTACATAGGGATCAAAATATACATCAATTTCTTTTAAACCGCGGCGTGCGCGATAGACCACCTTGCGTTCTTCTAAAGTGATTTCGTCACTCATTGCATACCCCAATTATTTTAAATCTCACACATTTTACCCGATCCTGAGCCTGCATTGTTAGCCTCTATAAGGCAAATTGGCGAAATCCTTCAGCAATTCTGCGCGTTTTGAACGTTCAGCTCATTGCTGCGTTCTTGAACATCTTATAATTTAACAATATATCTATAATAACCAAGGAAGATCACCATGCAGTCAGGCGCGATTCGCCCTATTCCCAATATGCTGCCGCGTAAATTATTTAATCAGGAACATGACGCATTCCGCGAAACTGTACGCAAATTTTATGAAAAAGAAGTCGTACCCAATATTGCGAAATATGAAACACAGCAGCATGTAGACCGTAATTTATGGAATAAGGCTGGAGAATTGGGCTTACTTTGCAGCACCATGCCTGAAGCCTATGGCGGCTATGGGGTAGACCGCTTATACAGCATGATTCTGATTGAAGAACAAGCCTATGCCATGGACTCAGCAACCGGTTTTTCTCTGCATTCAGATATTGTCGCAAATTACATCAACAACTTTGGCAATGAACAGCAAAAACAGCATTGGCTGCCCAAAATGGCATCCGGCGAAGCGGTCACCGCCATTGCCATGACCGAACCAGGTACAGGCTCCGACCTGCAAGCTGTGCGCACCACTGCTGTGTTAGAGGGTGATGATTATGTGATTAACGGCTCTAAAATTTTCATTACCAATGGCTATCTATGCGATATGGCGATTGTGGTCTGTAAAACAGGCAATAATGAAAAAGGCTCTGCGAATTTATCCCTGATCATTGTAGAGGCTGACCGTGCAGGGTTTAGCAAAGGGAAACCGCTGAATAAAATTGGCATGAAAGGCCAAGATACCTGCGAATTATTTTTCGACAATGTCCGTGTTCCGAAAGAAAATCTTTTGGGCATGGAAGGTATGGGCTTTATGATGCTGATGAAAGAGCTGGCTTGGGAGCGCATGCTGGTCGCCATTATCTGCCAAGCGGGTGCAGAAGCCGCTTTTGCGCATACCGTGCAATACACCAAAGACCGCAAGGCTTTTGGTAAAAGTGTAGCCAGTTTTCAAAATACCCGCTTCAAGCTGGCGGAACTGCGCACAGAAATTGATTTCTGCCGCTGCTACCTTGACCGCTGTATGGAGCTGCAGCTGAGTGACAGTTTGGGCATTGATGCCGCCGCCGCAGCCAAGTATAAAATTTCAGACATGTTTTCAAAAGTGGTCGATGAATGCCTTCAGCTGCATGGCGGTTATGGCTATATGCTGGAATACCCTATTGCCCGTGCTTATATCGATAACCGTGCAAACCGTATTTATGCCGGCACCAATGAAATTATGAAAGAACTGATTTCTCGAAGTTTATAAAACTGCCGCTTTAAATTCTAAAAGCCTTCATTCGAAGGCTTTTTTTACATCACAATTATCGCAGATGTGCTAAAAACTCAGCAATGTGCTGAAGAACCAATTCAGGATTTTCTTTATGCGGCATGTGGTGCAATCCAGCCAAAATATGCAGTTCAGATTTGCCATGTGTTTGCTCAGAAAAAGCCCGTGCTTGCGATTCCGTTGCATATTCATCCAGCTCACCATGCAAGACTAAATTCGGACATTTAACACGAGATAGCTGCTCGCTGAGATTCCATGCTGCAAATTGAGAATCGCACCACGTTTCAGTCCAAGCATCGAGTACCCACTGCGCTTTAGCCCCATGATATTTCTCTAAACGCGCCAATTGACCGGGTGCTTTAAACGCTTCTTTCGCCTCGCGTATCCCCAGCACAGTGAGATCTTCCAGCATAGACTGCGCCGAAATAGTCACCAGCCCTTTACATGTTGCATAATCCGCTGCGATACAAGCAGACATGCCGCCACCCACACTATGCCCCATAACAATAAATTGATCGATCGCCAATAATTCAAACACAGCCGCAAACACGGTTTGAGACTCTTGCGCAATGAAATCCAAAGATGGCAGCTAAGTCAACGCAGAAGATTGGCCAAAACCAGCACGGTCATATGCGTGAACAGTACGGCCCGTTGCCTGCGCCAGCTGTTCTGGGAAATCCCGCCACAAATCCACACTGCCTAATGAATCATGCAGCAAAATGATGGGCGCCTGCTCAGCATGCGGCAGAATCCAAGATTTTAAATAAATATCGCCATAAGCTGTATGCAACACAGAAGACTCAATCCTTAATGTCATCATATTTCCCTAATCAAAGCGATGTTCAATAGCACAAACATTCTGACAAATTCGAAGCATAAATACCTGACCTGCAGGGTCATATATTTTAATTCTATAAATAAAAAAGGGAGCCGAAGCTCCCTTAAAAAAGAATCAAGATTAAGACGCTAGTCGAGGCTTAGCAGCAGCCTTAGAAGACTTTTTTTTGAATTTCAAAATTGCATCCTCAAAACTGGCCTTTTTCAGATTTTTACGGTCAGCCAAATAGTTATTGGTTACATGCCAAGGACCGCTTCTGCCCTGCTTTGGCATAACATCGGCAGCACGTGCAATATAGCCTGAACTTAAGCTGCCCATTACCGTGTCTTGCTCAATTTGTGTCGCATCACCTTCAGCAAGCACTTCATCATATTGATTTGCATCCATATGGTTCAGCAAGCGGCAAATATATTCTGAAGCAATATCCACTTTGAGCGTCCAAGATGCATTGATGTAGCCAATAATCATTGCCATATTTGGAACATCACTCACCATAATGCCTTGATACAGCATATGCTTGGAAGTATTTAATGGCTTACCATCTACCGTACCTTGAATGCCGCCAAGAATTTGAATATTCAGACCTGTTGCAGAGACAATAATATCTGCTTCTAAATGCTTGCCTGATTTCAGCTGAATTCCATTTTCAGTAAAACGTTCAATTTGATCTGTTTCAACACTGGCGCGGCCTTCACGCAGAATCTTAAATAAATCGCCATCTGGCACTACACAAAGACGCTGATCCCATGGATTGTAGCTAGGCGTAAAATGCTTCATATCCACTTTACCTTTCAGCTGCATTTCTATGGATTTAAGCAGAAATTTACGCAGCAATTTCGGCTGTTTTTGCGCCACAGCATAAACCGCGCGCTGTACACCAATGTTGCGTGCACGCGTTAATTTATAAGCAACATCTTCAGGAAGCACTTTACGCATCTTATCGTAAATCATATCTACAGATGGAATCGATGCAATGTAGGTTGGCGAACGCTGCAGCATGGTCACATGCCCTGCCCCGCCCTTAGCTAATGCGGGCACCAGAGTAATCGCCGTTGCGCCACTGCCAATAATGACTACTTTCTTGCCGCTGTAGTCTAAATTTTCAGGCCAATGCTGAGGGTGAATAAATTGACCCTTAAATTCTGACTGATTTGAAAATTCAGGCTGGAAACCTTGATCATAATTATAATAGCCAGTACAGCCCACAACGAAATTCGCTAGCCATGTTTCTTGTTCTTGTCTGCTGTTCTCGATGACAACCTGCCATTTACGGCTTTTAGAATCATAATTTGCTGAAAGTACACGATGCTGAAAATGAATTTTACTCTTAAGCTGGAACTCATCGACCACCTCAGCTAAATAGCCTTTAATAGATGCACCGTCAGCCAATACGCTGGCTTTTTGCCAAGGCTTAAAGTTAAAGCCAAAAGTCGACATATCCGAATCAGAACGGATACCCGGATATTTAAATAAATCCCAAGTCCCGCCAAAACTTTCGCGGCGTTCAATAATCTCAAAAGATCTTTGCGGACAATTTTTAGAAAGATGAGCCGCAATACCAATACCCGATATGCCGGCGCCTACAATAAGAATATCAACGTTCTTTTCCATGTTGTTCTTTTAACCTGCTTCAAATTCATGAAATTATTAAAACACAAATTTGACAATACACAATGTCAAGTTTGCATTAATCAGATCAAAATTCTTGTCATCTGAGGACAATTTCTTAAATTGTCTAACAATCAGGCATTAAAAAAGGCTGGTTTTTCAACCAGCCTTTTAGAACAACAAATGTCATTCTTGAGCGAAATTAGTTAACTTCGCGATCTACAAGCTCAACGTAAGCCATCGGCGCAGCATCACCTGCACGGAAGCCCGCTTTAAGAACACGTAGATAACCGCCGTTACGTTCTTTGTAACGAGGGCCAAGAACGGTAAATAATTTACCGACAGTTGCTGCTGAACGAGTACGAGCAAACGCTAAACGGCGGTTTGCTACAGAATCGACTTTAGCTAAAGTGATTAAAGGCTCAGCTACACGACGCAACTCTTTTGCTTTAGGCACAGTTGTTTTAATCAACTCGTGCTCGAACAAAGAGTTAGCCATGTTTTGGAACATCGCTTTACGATGACTGCTTGTACGGCCTAATTTCACACCACTATTACGATGACGCATGGTGATAGTCCTACTTAATTAACGGCTGCGGTAGGCAAAGCGGTCGTCCATGCGTAAACTAGCTGGTGGCCAGTTCTCTAAACGCATGCCGAGCTGCAAGCCCTTCGAAGCTAGAACATCTTTAATCTCAGTCAACGATTTTTTACCTAGGTTAGGAGTTTTTAACAACTCAACTTCAGTACGCTGAACAAGATCGCCAATGTAGTAAATATTTTCTGCTTTCAAACAGTTAGCAGAACGAACAGTAAGCTCTAGATCATCTACTGGACGAAGCAAGATTGGGTCAACTTCTTCACGAGGTTCTTGAGCAACTGGCGCTTGATCTTTCTGAAGGTCAACGAAGATCGCAATTTGCTGCTGCAAAATAGTAGCAGCTTTGCGGATCGCTTCTTCAGGATCTACAGTACCGTTTGTTTCAAGATCAATGACCAATTTGTCAAGGTCAGTACGCTGTTCAACACGAGCATTTTCAACTGTGTAAGAAACGCGTTTGATTGGGCTGTAAGACGCATCCAACTGCAGGCGGCCCACTGGGCGAGTTTCGCCCTCTGGGAAGCGTGAGTCAGAAGTCTCATAGCCGCGGCCTTGAGCAACTTTCAGGCGCATCTTAAGATTGCCTGAAGCACTTAACGTGCCGATCACATGTTCAGGGTTAACCACTTCAACATTATGCGGTAAACGAAGGTCAGCGGCAGTTACATCGCCAGGACCTTGTTTTTCCAATGTCAAATAAGCTTCATTTTGATCGAACAGCTTAATAGACAATCCTTTCAGGTTCAGCAAGAGCTCGACGATGTCCTGCTGCAAGCCTTCCAAAGTACTGTACTCGTGCTCGACACCTTCAATTTCAACTTCAACCACGGCAGCGCCAGGTAAAGAAGAAAGTAGGATGCGACGTAAAGCATTACCTAGAGTATGACCAAAGCCACGCTCTAAAGGTTCTAGAATAACTTTTGCCGAGGTCCCGCTTGCCGCTTCGACTTTAATCGCTTGCGGTGTTAGAAACTCATTTGCAGTACGCGTCATTATTGCTACCTCAAGGATTATTTAGAATACAATTCTACAATCAAGCTTTCGTTGATTTCAGCAGGTAAATCAGAACGATCTGGTGCAGCTTTAAATGTACCTTCCAATTTAGAATGGTCAATTTCCATCCAAGAAGGAATCCCACGTTGAGCAGCTAATTCAATAGCGTTTTTGATACGCAATTGTTGTTTAGCGCCTTCGTGAACTGCAATCACGTCACCAGCTTTAACTTGGATAGACGCGATGTTAACGCGACGGCCATTTAAAGTGATAGAACGGTGAGATACAAGCTGACGAGCTTCTGCACGTGTAGAACCAAAACCCATGCGATAAACAACGTTATCTAGGCGGCTTTCAAGCAATTTCAACAGGTTCTCACCAGTTGCGCCTTTAACACGAGCAGCTTCTTTATAGTAGTTACTAAATTGACGTTCTAAAACACCGTACATACGACGTACTTTTTGTTTTTCACGTAATTGTAGTGAATACTCAGATTGTTTACCACCACGAGCTCCGCCGTGTTGGCCAGGAGCTTTAGCAGCTTTTTTAGTTTTGACGTCAAATGGTTTAACGCCAGATTTTAATTGCAGGTCTGTCCCTTCGCGGCGAGAGAGTTTGCATTTTGGACCAATATAACGAGCCATGAATGTTTCTCCTTACACGCGACGTTTTTTAGGTGGACGGCAACCGTTGTGCGGGATTGGCGTCACATCGGTAATGCTGTTAATTTTATAACCCACTGCACCTAAAGCACGAACCGCAGATTCACGACCTGGACCAGGACCTTTTACAAGGACGTCCAAGTTTTTCAAACCGTAGTCTAAAGCAGCTTTACCAGCAACTTCAGCAGCTACCTGAGCAGCAAACGGAGTTGATTTACGTGATCCACGGAAGCCTTGTCCACCAGAGGTAGCCCAAGCCAGTGCATTACCTTGACGATCGGTAATAGTCACAATGGTGTTATTAAAAGAAGCGTGAATGTGTGCAACACCTTCAGAGACGGTACGAGTGACCTTCTTGCGTGTGCGAGTATCTTTAGCCATCTTTTAGCTTCCAGAAATCTTATTTCTTAATTGGTTTGCGCGGACCTTTACGGGTACGTGCGTTAGTTTTGGTGCGTTGACCGCGGACAGGCAAGCTGCGACGATGACGAAGACCGCGGTAGCAGCCTAAATCCATTAAACGTTTAATGTTCATGGAAATTTCGCGACGTAAGTCACCTTCGGTAGGAACCTTAGCAACTTCTGCACGAATCGCATCAAGCTGAGCGTCATCTAGTTCACGGATCTTAGTAGTAGTAGCGATACCTACAGCAGCTAAGATATTCTTAGCAGTGTGGCGGCCAACACCAAAGATGTACGTGAGAGAGATAACAGCATGCTTGTTATCCGGAATGTTTACACCGGCAATACGAGCCATTCAATTTTCTCCAAAAAGGCAGTTAAGACAATCAACCGCCCCACAAAAATCTTGAGGGGCGGATAATAACCTAATTAGCCTACTGAAATCAACAGGTCTTGATCAGATTAACCTTGACGCTGCTTATGACGAGGTTCTGCGCTGCAAATTACGCGAATAACCCCATTACGACGGATAACTTTACAGCTACCACAAATTTTCTTTACAGAAGCTTGTACTTTCATGATGAAACCTCTAAGTGCGCTTATCCCTTAGGATGAGCAGTCGTTTTTCTCATTAATGATTGATTGTCATATTGATGCGAAGTCAAATGGGCTTGAAGCTGAGCCATAAAGTCCATTACAACTACCACAACGATCAGTAAAGATGTTCCGCCCAAGCTGAATGGAATCCCAAACGAGCTTTGCAGAATCATCGGCATTAAACAGATGATTGTGATATAAATCGCGCCGATAAACGTCAAACGATTGAGAATATGATCTAAGTAACGAGCAGTTTGCTCTCCTGGACGAATACCTGGCACATATGCTCCGCTGCGTTTAAGATTTTCTGATACTTCTTTCGGGCTGAAAACCAGCGCAGTATAGAAATAACAGAAGAAAATAATCAACGCACCGAACAGCACCAAATATAAAGGCTGACCAGGTGACAATACGAGTGCCAAATCTTGCAGGCCACGCTTAATAAAACCAGCATTCGGATCAGCGCTTCCCACCCATTGACCTAAGCTCGCAGGGAACAAAAGCAATGAGCTGGCAAAAATTGCCGGAATTACACCCGCCATATTAATTTTTAATGGCAAATGTGACTGCTGAGCTGAAAACACGCGGCGGCCTTGCTGTTTTTGCGCATAATTTACTGGAATACGACGCTGCGCTTTCTCAATAAATACAATGGCAGCCAAAACAGCTAAAGATAATAAGCCAAAGATTGCCAAGCCGATTAAGCTTGTTTGGCCATTATCTGTAGATGATAAAGATTGCAGAACCAAGTTCGGCAAACCAGCAACAATACCGGCAAAGATGATCATGGAAATACCATTACCCACTCCGCGCTCAGTAATTTGCTCACCCAGCCACATCAGAAACATCGTACCTGCAACCAGTGAAGTAACAGCCGGAACGTAAAAAGCCAGACCAGAACTCAGAGTAATCCCCTGACTGATAAGGCCTGCACACATCCCTACTGCCTGCACCAATGCAAGAAACAGTGTACCTTGACGCGTATACTGATTAATTTTGCGCTTGCCTTGCTCACCCTCTTTTTTCAAAGCTTCGAGTGAAGGAACAACTGTAGACATCAGCTGTACAATAATAGACGCTGAAATATACGGCATGATCCCGAGTGCAAGAATCGACATGCGCTCTAATGCACCGCCGGAAAACATGTTAAACAAACCAAGGATTGTACCTTGGTTTGCATTAAACAAGTTTTCAAGGGCCGCATTATTAATGCCCGGTACCGGAATATGCGCTCCTAGCCGAAAAACCAGCAATGCACCAATGAGAAACATCATTCGGCGAATTATTTCACGGTATTTCACATGAAATGGCTGGCCTTTCATCATATTAACATGACCTGTAGAACTAGGAGTCATAGACACTGGGGATTACTCCTCGACTTTACCGCCAGCAGCTTCAACAGCAGCTTTAGCGCCTTTAGTCAATGCAACACCTTGAACAGTGAAAGCACGAGTAATTTCACCAGAAAGTACGATACGCGCACGCAACATATCTTTACGTACAACGTTAGCAGCTTTTAAAGTTTCAAGTGAAACAATATCACCTTCAACTTTAGCAAGTTCTGATAAACGTACTTCAGCAGTTTTCAAAGCCAACTGGCTAGTGAAACCGAATTTAGGCAAACGGCGATATAGCGCAGTTTGACCGCCTTCGAAACCAGGACGTGTACCACCGCTCTTACGTGAGTTTTGACCTTTGACACCACGGCCACCAGTCTTACCAACGCCAGAACCGATACCACGGCCTAGACGAAGGTTGTCACGCTTAGCGCCTTCTGCTGGCGCAATTGTATTTAAACGCAGAGTCATGGCTTATTCCTCTACACTAACCATATAGTAGACTTGGTTGATCATACCGCGGTTAGAAGGTGTATCTTGAACTTCTACAGTATGACCAATACGACGCAGACCTAAACCTTTAAGGCTAAGCTTGTGATTTTTCAAGCGGTGCGATGCAGATTTAGTCTGGGTAACTTTAATCGTTTTCATGATTGATTACCCTTGAATTTGTTCTACAGAAAGACCGCGTTTAGCAGCAACTTTCTCTGGAGAAGTCATATCGCGCAGACCGTTAAAAGTCGCGTTTACAACGTTCGCAGCGTTTGTAGAACCATAACATTTTGTCAACACGTTACGCACGCCAACAGCTTCTAAAACTGCACGCATAGCGCCACCAGCGATTACACCAGTACCTTCAGAAGCAGGCTGCATGTAAACACGGCTAGCACCGTGACGAGCATTGATAGGATGCTGAACAGTACCGTCAACAAGATCAACAGTAATCATGTTGCGACGAGCAGCTTCAAGCGCTTTAGAAATAGCAGCTGGAACTTCACGCGCTTTACCGCGACCAAAACCTACGCGACCATTACCGTCACCCACAACAGTCAATGCTGTGAAAGAGAAGATACGACCACCCTTAACAACTTTGGCTACACGATCAACGGCAACCAGCTTTTCAACAAGACCTTCGTTTTGTTCAACTTTAGCCATGATTAGAACTCCAAGCCGTTTTCACGAGCAGCATCAGCCAAGGCTTTGATACGACCATGATATTTAAAACCAGAACGGTCAAATGCAACTTTAGTAACGCCAGCTGCTTTAGCACGTTCTGCGATTAAAGCACCTACTTTTTGAGCTGCTTCAACATTACCAGTTGTACCAGCACGTAGAGTAGCGTCTAAAGTAGAAGCTTGCGCTAATACTTTGCCACCATCTGCTGAAATAACTTGAGCATAGATGTGACGCGGAGTGCGGTTTACACACAAACGAGTCGCACCCAATGCACGGATGTGCAAGCGTGTGCTTTTCGCACGACGCAAACGGGTTTGTTTCTTTTCGTTCATAAGAACCTCGCGCCTTATTTCTTCTTAGCTTCTTTACGAAGTACAACTTCGTCAGAATAACGAACACCTTTGCCTTTATACGGCTCTGGCGGACGGTAACCACGGATTTCTGCAGCAACTTGACCTAATTTAGCTTTATCAGCTGATTTAAGTACAATTTCAGTTGCAGTTGGAGTTTCAGCAGTTACACCTTCAGGAAGGTTGTAGTCAATTGGATGTGAAAAACCAAGGTTAAGGTTAACAATGTTACCTTTAACCGCAGCTTTATAACCAACACCAATCAGTTGCAACTTACGTTCGAAACCTTCACTAACACCTTTCACAAGGTTGTTAAGAACAGCGCGAGCAGTACCAGCTTGCATCCAAGAATCGCGAGATTCTTTTACAGGAGCAATTTGAAGATTACCTTCTTCCTGTTTTAGCTCGACCAGCGCATGCAGGTTGAAAGACAAAGTACCTTTACTGCCTTTCACTTCGACCTGCCGGCCGTTCTGAGTAACTGTTACACCATTAGGTACAGTTACTGGGGCTTTAGCCACACGAGACATGAGGAATCACCTATTAAGAAACAAAAGCAATAACTTCACCACCGATACCTGCAGCACGTGCAGCGCGATCAGTCATGATGCCTTTGCTTGTAGAAACAATTGCAATACCCAAACCTTGCTTAACGCTAGGAAGTGCATCTTTACCGCGGTATTGGCGAAGGCCTGGACGGCTAACGCGTTTAACGGTATCGATTACTGGCTTGCCTTCGAAATATTTTAAAGTAATCGTTAAAGTCGCTTTGCCTTCATTGTCAGCAACAGCTACATCAGCGATATAACCTTCTTGTTGAAGAACGTTTGCAATAGCAACCTTCAACTTAGAATTAGGCATAGAAACTGTTTGTTTCTTTGCCATTTGTGCGTTACGAACACGTGTTAGCATGTCGGCAACGGTATCTTGCATACTCATCTATAGCGCTCCTTACCAGCTTGCCTTAACAACGCCCGGTACATCACCTTGCATTACTGTTTCACGTAATTTGTTACGGCTTAGGCCGAACTTACGGAAGTAACCATGTGGACGACCAGTTAGACCGCAACGGTTACGCAGACGTACTGGAGATGCATTACGCGGTAATGCTTGAAATTTCATCATCGCTTCGAAACGTTCTTCGTCTGATGCATTTACATTTGCAATCGTTGCTTTTAATTCAGCACGTTTTGCAGCGTATTTAGCAACAGTTTTTTCGCGTTTCAATTCGCGATTAATCATGCCTTTCTTAGCCATATCGACCTCTTATTTGAACGGGAAGCCGAATGCACGCATAAGCGCACGGCCTTCGTCATCGGTGCGAGCAGTCGTAGTAATGGTAATATCCATACCACGAATACGATCAATCTTATCAAAATCGATTTCAGGGAACATGATCTGTTCCTTCAAACCCATTGAGTAGTTACCACGGCCATCAAATGATTTCGCAGAAAAACCGCGGAAGTCACGAATACGTGGGATCGCAATAGAGATCAAACGATCTAAGAATTCATACATACGTTCGCCACGTAAAGTAACTTTACAGCCGATCGGCCAACCATCACGGATTTTAAAACCAGCGATAGATTTGCGAGCTAATGTAAGAACTGGTTTTTGACCAGCAATCGCTTGCATATCAGCAAGAGCACCATCAAGGAGTTTTTTGTCAGCAGAAGCTGCGCCAACACCCATGTTGATCGTGATTTTAGTGATGCGAGGAATCTCCATCACATTTTTAACGGCTAAAGTCTCTTGTAACTGAGCTTTTAGTTCGTCGTTGTAACGTGTTTTAAGTCTGGCCATTGCCTATTTCAACCTATTACTTCGCTACCGCCACTGATTCACCATTTGATTTGTAAACGCGAGTTTTCACGCCTTCAATCGTCTGGTAACCAACACGGTCAGCCTTTTGGGTTGCAGCATTAAAAATTGCCACGTTTGAGATGTGAAGCGAAGCTTCTTGTGTAACTACAGCGCCTTCAGCACCTGTTGCACGGTTCGGCTTTTGATGCTTCTTAACTAAGTTCAAGCCTTCAACAAGAACTCGGTCATTAGAAACAGACAAAACAGTACCTTGTTTGCCTTTTTCTTTACCTGCGATCACAATTACTTGATCGCCCTTTTTAATCTTAGCCATGATCGCCTCTTATAGAACTTCAGGAGCCAGTGAAATAATTTTCATGAACTGTTCAGTACGAAGTTCACGAGTCACAGGTCCGAAAATACGAGTTGCAATCGGCGCTTTGTTGTTGTTCAAAATAACAGCTGCGTTATCGTCGAAACGGATAACAGAACCATCTGGACGACGGATGCCGAACTTTGTACGTACAACAACAGCATTCATCACGTCACCTTTTTTAACACGTGCGCGTGGAATAGCTTCTTTTACAGTAACTTTAATAATGTCGCCAACAGAAGCATAACGACGATGTGAGCCACCAAGTACTTTAATACATTGTACGCGGCGGGCACCACTGTTGTCTGCTACGTCGAGCATACTTTCGGTTTGAATCATTGCCCTACTCCAAAACCGAGCATCACCGGTCGCAATTTCGAAAGGCTCAAAGAGTACTCGAAATTAACCGATGATGCAAGAACGTTTAATTACTCAGCAGCTGCTTCAACAACTTCAACTAATGTCCAAGACTTAGTTTTAGAAATTGGGCGGCTTTCTTTGATAGTTACAACATCGCCAGTTTTAGCTGTGTTGTTCTCATCATGAGCGTGTAATTTAGTTGAACGGCGGATTAATTTGCCATACAACGGGTGTTGAACTCGGCGTTCGATAAGCACAACAATAGACTTGTCCATTTTGTCGCTTACTACTTTGCCGGTTAACGTGCGGACTGTATTTTCACTCATTGTCCGTTCCCCTGTTTTTCGGTAAGGAGGGTCTTAATACGAGCAATAGTTTTGCGAGTAAGCGCAACTTCGTGCGATTTACCCAATTGACCAGTTGCTTTCGCCATACGAAGACGGAATTGGTTTAGCTGTTGCTCATCAAGCAAAGCTGTCAACTCTTCTACCGACTTTTCACGTAGATCTTTAGTTTTCATTACATTACCGTCCGAGTCACGATAGTGGTTTTAAACGGAAGTTTAGCAGCTGCAAGCGTAAACGCTTCACGAGCCAATTCTTCGTTAACACCATCAATTTCGTACAAGACTTTACCTGGTTTGATTTGGCAAACCCAGTATTCCACAGAACCTTTACCTTTACCCATACGAACTTCTAATGGTTTAGCAGTAATTGGCTTGTCTGGGAAAACACGGATAAAGATCTTACCACCACGTTTAATACGACGGCTGATTGTACGACGCGCTGCTTCAATTTGACGCGCTGTCATTTGACCGCGCTCAAGTGATTTAAGAGCAATAGTACCGAAAGATACTGAGCTGCCGCGATGCGCTAGGCCAGTGTTACGGCCTTTTTGCACTTTACGGAATTTAGTACGCTTAGGTTGCAACATGGATTATTCTCCTTTTTCAGCAGAACGATCATTGCGACGACCACGACGCTCTTGACCTTCACCACGACCGCGACCGCGTTTAGCTGGACGTTCTTCAGCAGGAGCAGGGTTCATGACTTGTTTCATGCCACCTAGTATCTCGCCACGGAATACCCAAACTTTAACACCGATCGTACCGTAAGTAGTTTCAGCACGCATAGTAGCATAGTCGATATCAGCACGAAGCGTATGAAGAGGCACACGGCCTTCACGATACCACTCAGTACGAGCAATCTCAGCACCGCCAAGACGGCCTGAAACTTCAACTTTAATACCTTTTGCACCAGCACGCATAGAGTTTTGTACCGCACGCTTCATAGCGCGACGGAACATAACGCGTTTTTCCAATTGAGAAGCAATAGCCTCAGCAACTAGACGAGCGTCCAAGTCAGGGCGATCAATTTCATTGATGCTAACTTGCGCAGGGACACCCATAATGGCTGTTAATTCGCGTTGTAATTTCTCAATGTCTTCGCCTTTTTTACCGATAACGATACCAGGACGAGCAGTGCTAATTGTAATTTTAGCAGCGCCAGTAGGACGTTCGATAAGAATATTGCTGATCATTGCGTTCTTAAGTTTTTTAGTTAAAAACTCACGAACTTGCAAATCTTTAAGCAAGTATTCAGCGTATTGTTTCGGACTCGCATACCAGTTGGCGTTATGACGTTTTACAACACCAAGGCGGATACCGATTGGATGAACCTTCTGACCCATATCAAACCCCTACCTTAACGGTAATGTGACAAGTACGCTTAGTAATACGATCTGCACGGCCTTTAGCACGCGGCAAAATACGTTTAAGGCTAGTGCCTTCATCAACGTAGATCGTAGAAACTTTAAGGTCGTCTACATCTAAACTGTTATTATGTTCAGCGTTTGCAATCGCAGATTCCAATGCTTTTTTTACCAAAACTGCAGCTTTTTTATTGCTGAAATTTAGGATGTTAAGCGCGTGAGCAACTGATTTGCCACGGATTAAATCTGCAACCAAACGAGTTTTTTGTGCCGAGATAGCGGCACCGCGTAATTTAGCAGTAACTTCCATCATAGCACCTTAACGTTTAGACTTCTTGTCAACACCGTGACCACGATAGGTACGAGTTGGCGCGAATTCACCTAGTTTATGACCAACCATATGTTCAGATACGATCACTGGAACATGGTTACGGCCATTATGGACAGAAATTGTTAAACCAACAAAATCCGGGAGGATCATCGAACGACGCGACCAAGTTTTGATCGGCTTACGGTTATTAGCCGCGATAGCCGCTTCAACCTTAGCGAACAAGTGCGCATCGACGAATGGGCCTTTTTTCAGAGAACGAGGCATTGTCAGATTCCTTTACTTGTTACTTAACGCGACGGTCGCGAATGATCATCTTAGTCGTACGCTTATTGGTACGTGTCTTGTACCCTTTAGCTTTTTGACCCCATGGACTTACAGGTTGAATACCTTTATTACGCCCTTCACCACCACCATGTGGATGGTCAACTGGGTTCATTGCCATACCGCGAACAGTAGGACGAACGCCACGCCAGCGTGATGCACCTGCTTTACCAAGTGAACGAAGGTTGCTTTCTGAGTTAGAAACTTCGCCTAACACAGCACGGCATTCAACGTGTACTTTACGCATTTCGCCTGAACGCAGACGAATAATTGCATAAGAACCGTCACGACCCAACAATTGAGCAGAAGTACCAGCAGAACGTACTAATTGTGCGCCTTTACCGATTTTAAGCTCGATGTTGTGAAGAGTAGAACCGATCGGCATATTGCGAAGTGGCAAGCAGTTACCTGGACGAATTGGAGCATCGTTACCAGACTGAACTGAATCACCAGCGCGAAGGCCTTTAGGTGCAATAATATAGCGACGCTCACCGTCAGCATAAAGCACAAGTGCGATATGTGAAGTACGGTTAGGATCGTATTCAATACGTTCAACTACAGCAGGGATGCCGTCTTTGTTACGTTTGAAGTCAACGATACGGTAGTGCTGTTTATGACCACCACCAACGTGACGAGTCGTAATGTGACCATTGTTATTACGGCCGCCAGTACGCTTTTTAGCTTCAACCAACGGAGAGTACGGTGCGCCTTTGTGAAGATGGTCGTGAACGACTTTCTCTACAAAGCGGCGGCCCGGAGACGTTGGCTTACATTTTTGAATAGGCATAATTTCCGTCCTTATTCCGCTGCGTTTTCAGCGGTATCGCCCAAGTCAGCCATTTCAACATCTTGGCCAGCTTTCAGGGTGACGTATGCTTTTTTAACATCAGAACGGCGTCCTAATGTTTTACCAAAGCGCTTAGTCTTACCTTTAGTGATCGTTGTGTTAACTTTAACAACTTGAACACCAAACAGTTGCTCTACTGCTTTTTTGATTTCAAGCTTGTTTGCATCAAGTGCAACTTTAAAAACTTGAACACCAGCAGCTTCGCCTAAAACTTGTGCTTTCTCTGAGAATACAGGTCCTTGCAGGACTTGATAGATACGTTCGTTGTTCATCCGAGTTCTACCTCAATTTTCTTAGCAGCAGCTACAGACATAACAACTTTGTCAAACGCAATCAAGCTAACAGGATCAATTGCAGCAGCATCAACCACATCAACGTGTGGAATGTTGCGAGCAGCAAGATACAAGTTCTCATCAACAGCATCTGTAACGATTAATGCGCGAGTGGCATTTAAGTCGTTAAGTTTTGCAAGCAATTCTTTAGTTTTTGGAGCTGCAACAGCAAACTCTTCAACTAAAACTAAGCGATCTTGACGAACAAGTTCAGCTAGGATGCATTGCATAGCACCGCGGTACATTTTACGGTTAACTTTTTGAGACCAGTCTTGTGGACGAGCAGCAAAAGTTTTACCGCCGCCAACCCAGATTGGGCTACGAATAGAACCAGCACGTGCGCGGCCAGTACCTTTTTGACGGAATGGCTTTTTGCCGCCGCCAGATACATCGCCACGAGATTTTTGAGCTTTAGAACCTTGACGACCGCCAGCTAAGTAAGCTGTAACAACTTGGTGTACAAGAGCTTCGTTAAACTCACGCCCGAAAGCAACTTCAGACAATTCAACAGCAGAGCCGGAAACAGTATTTAAATTCACGTTATTTCCCCTCAGGCCTTGATCGTAGGACGAACAGTTACGTCACCACCGGTAGCACCAGGAACTGCGCCTTTAACAACAAGAACTGAACGTTCTGCGTCAATAGAAACAATCTCAAGACCCTGTGTAGTTACGCGTTCAGCACCTAAATGGCCAGCCATTTTTTTGCCTTTAAATACGCGACCAGGAGTCTGGTTTTGACCAGTAGAACCTAAAACACGGTGAGAAAGTGAGTTACCGTGAGTAGCATCTTGAGTACGGAAGTTCCAACGCTTAACACCGCCTTGAAAACCTTTACCTTTAGATGTACCAGTTACGTCAACAATTTGACCAACTGTGAACAAGTCAACAGTTAAAGTACCACCAACTTCACGACCTTCAAGATCAGCTTCTGTAGCGCGGAATTCTTGAACTAAACGGCCAGCAGCAACACCAGCTTTCGCAAAGTGGCCTTTCTGAGCGTTAGTTACGCGAGATTCGCGACGTTCACCAGTAGTGATTTGAATTGCTTGATAACCATCAGTTTCAAGCGTTTTGATTTGAGTGATGCGGTTTGGATCAACCTCAATCACTGTAACAGGTACAGAAACACCAGCATCTGTAAAGATACGTGTCATACCGCACTTGCGACCGACTAAACCAATAGCCATGTGCATAAACCTCTAAAAAAGCGACTTAATTAACTTTTAAAGTTCGTTAATTAACCCGAAAGCCTTAACCCAATGCGATCTGAACATCAACACCAGCTGCAAGATCCAACTTCATCAACGCATCTACAGTTTTGTCTGTAGGTTGAACGATGTCGATCAAACGCTTGTAAGTACGGATTTCGTACTGGTCACGCGCATCTTTGTTTACGTGTGGTGATGTTAAAACGTTAAAACGCTCGATGCGAGTTGGCATCGGGATTGGACCGCAAACTTGTGCGCCAGTGCGTTTTGCTGTTTCTACGATTTCTTGAGAAGATTGATCAATTAAACGGTGATCAAAAGACTTAAGACGGATACGAATTCTCTGGTTAGACATACCAGTTAACTCCAAGCCAAAATATAAAGAATCACTCATGACGCATCCCACCCCACCAAATATGGAGCAAGTGTCAAGAGCAGTGAAATATCACTAAGGTCATGATCGATGCCACGACTGTCACGATAGTTAAGCTGCTTACTCGCAGTTAACCCCCTTTCAATAAAGGGTCGCTCATTATATCCATTGTTTAATGCATAAGCAAATATCTTTTCTTTTTTTTAGCCTTTTTTTGTATTTGCTCACGCCTCAACATTGTTTGCTTTTTGATCAATACGCCGTTTTCCTTAAAACGTACTCAATTGCATTATTGAGCAATTGATTTCCCTGCAAAAATTTCTCCTTTGGCGTCTTCTTCAGCTCCGCTTCATTCTGCACATGCGCCCCGTTAAATAGCGCCAACTCTTCATCATCCTCTAAGAATAGGGCAAGGCTTTCTGGGGTGATTTCAGGATGAAACTGGAATCCCAATACATTTTTGCCGATTTGATACATTTGATTGCGGCAGACCTCATTCTCTGCCAAATGGACCGCCCCTTTGGGAATTTCAAAGGTTTCTGAATG
Source organism: Acinetobacter sp. ANC 3813 (assembly GCF_002135435.1). GTDB lineage: Bacteria > Pseudomonadota > Gammaproteobacteria > Pseudomonadales > Moraxellaceae > Acinetobacter. Next base: position 57,853 of record NZ_NEGK01000006.1, read on the forward strand.
CCACTGCATCACATTGAAATGCTCGGGCAGTTCAAAGCAGCCGTCAGGGATATAATTCATTTTGCGCACTGACGTCCACCCCAGCTCCTGCTGCGCATTTTTACTGACTGCCGCTCCCAATGCATTGGCAATCATCTGTCCGCCCAAGCATAAGCCAATCGCAGGCTTCCCCAATGCCAAATACCGCCTGAGCCAGCGCTTTTCAATTTTCAGCCATGGATAGTTGGCTTCATCATTTACACTCATTGTCCCGCCCATAATAATCAAAAGATCTACATCTTCCACATTTGGCAATGCTTCTATGTCGAGGGCTAAATCCAAAGGCAATGCAAAAAACTCTGTTGCTGTAATTTGCGCATTCATTTCTTTTAAATATGCAAAACAGCTTCCGAACCCTTCACCAGCAATATGCTGAAAATAATGCACTTTCAAATGCGACTTCATGCGCCATACCTATTGTTGTAGCTATAGCCATGCTTTTGCAAAATTGAAGCCAACTTTGCGTTTTGCATACCTCTATTAAACAATTCATACAATTTGTGGCGAAATACAGCGCAATAACTTAATCTTCAACTCAAGATAGACCCCATTTTAGAGCTTTGCTGTGAAAAAAAACCGCCAAACCGCATTGATTCATGCACCACGAAAAGCCCCTCAATATATATCGACTGTTCAGCCTCCCTTATTTCGTGCATCAACCATTATTTTTGAAAGTACTGATGCCCTATTTAATCGCCATTGGACAGACCGCTACGACTACAGCTACGGAACACATGGCACACCCACAACCTTCACTTTAGGCGATCAAATTGCGCAGCTGGAAGGCGGTGAATACAGCCTGCTGGCGCCCAGCGGCTTGTCTGCTATCAATCTGGTGAATTCATGCCTTTTAGCGCATGGCGATGAAGTTTGGGTTGCAAACAATATTTATGGGCCAAACATGGAGCATTTGCGCAACCTGCAAACGCGTTACGGCATAGACGTGAAGGTATATAACCCTATTGATGCCTCCACTTTCCAGCCTTCTGATAAAGCCAAATTGATTTGGCTGGAAGCTGCAGGCTCAATCACGCTAGAGTTTCCTGACCTGACACAATTGGTGAAGAAAGCGCAGGCACATCAGGTTTTAACAGTCTTAGATAATACTTGGGGCGCTGGCCTAGCTTTTAATGCCTTCGATTTTGGCGCCGAACATTTAAGCGTCGATATTACGGTTCATGCGCTGACCAAATATCCAAGCGGCGGCGGCGACATCCTGATGGGTTCAGTGGTCACCCGCGATCAAAAACTGCATCATCAATTATTCCGCATGCATGCCATTCAAGGCATTGCTATTTCTGGCGACGATGCCGCACAAGTGCAGCGCAGCCTAGCCTCTATGCAAGTCCGTTATGAACATCAATCTCAAAGCGCTTTGACGCTTATGCAATGGCTGAAGCAGCAGCCCGAATTCGCTCAGGTGCTGCATCCAGCTGATTCTGCTTCTGCGGGCCATACCTATTGGGAAGAGATTTGTACAAATGGCCACAGCGCTGGCTTGGTCAGCGTGATTTTCCAGCCTGAATATGACCTAAAAGCCGTCCGCGCTTTCTGCGACCGTTTAAGTTTATTTAAACTGGGTTTCAGCTGGGGCGGGCCTATCAGCCTCGTTATGCTCTACGATTTAAAAGGCATGCGCGCACTGGAGCATACACATTTACAACAAGGATTATTGGTCCGCTTCTGCATAGGGCTGGAACATCCACAAGATTTAATTCAAGATATAGAAAACGCGTTAAAACAATTGAAAATACTGCAAAACGAATAAATCAGAAAGAATAGGAAAATTTATGGGCACACCAATCGTCATTGCCAAAAAGACCGCCAATACGCAGCAGGATATTGTGCTGCATTCACAATTTGCCAACCGTCACGGCCTGATTGCCGGCGCAACGGGAACGGGGAAAACCGTGACCTTAAAAGTATTGGCGGAAAGTTTTTCCCGCATTGGTGTGCCCGTGTTTTTAGCCGATGCCAAAGGCGATGTGTCCAGTCTTGCGAAGGCAGGTGAAAGCAATGCTAAATTTGATGAGCGTATTAAAAGCTTAAATATAGAGTCCATTCCCTTTGCCGCCTCTCCCGTGGTGTTTTGGGATTTATTTGGACAGCAGGGTCATCCGATTCGCACCACAGTCTCTGAAATTGGGCCGCTGCTTCTGGCGCAAATGCTGAATCTGAATGATACGCAGGAAGGCGTGCTGTCTGCAGTGTTCCGTATTGCGGATGATCAAGGGCTTTTGCTGATTGACTTTAAAGATTTAAAAGCCATGATCAGCTATGTAACTGAGCATGCCGCAGAATTTAAAGCGGAATACGGCAACCTGTCTCCCGCCAGTTTGGGCGCCATTCAGCGCAATTTATTGGCGCTGGCAGATCAAGGCGGCGACCAGTTCTTTGGCGAACCCAGCTTAAATATTCTTGATTTTATTCAAACCGATAGCCAAGGCCGCGGCAACATTAACCTGCTTGCGGCAGATAAGCTGATGAACACACCAAAACTGTATGCCACTTTTTTGCTGTGGATGCTGTCAGAACTGTTTGAACAGCTGCCGGAAGTCGGCGATATGGACAAACCTAAATTGGTCTTTTTCTTTGATGAAGCGCATTTGCTGTTTGACAATGCCAGCGCAGCACTGCAGGAAAAAATTGAACAGGTGGTGCGTCTAATTCGCTCTAAAGGCGTCGGTATTTATTTTGTCACGCAAAACCCGCTGGATTTACCGGAAAGTGTTTTAGGTCAGCTGGGTAACCGTGTGCAGCATGCGCTGCGTGCATTTACACCTAAAGATCAAAAAGCAGTAAAAATTGCAGCAGACACCTTCCGCGCCAATCCTGAATTTAAGGTCGATCAGGCCATTACCGAACTGGGTGTGGGTGAAGCTCTAATCAGCTGTCTAGATGAACAAGGCACACCGCAAATCGTAGAACGCGGATGGGTCATGCCGCCCTACTCTTCATTTAGCCCCATCACACTAGAAGAGCGCAAAGCTTTAATGGCGCAAAGCATTGTTGCTGGAATTTATGAGCAGCACTTAGACCGTGAGAGCGCCTTTGAACTGCTGCAGCAAAAAGTCGCTGACCGGCAGCAGCAAGCGGTTCAAGCCGAACAAGATAAAGTGCAGGCCAAAGAGCAAGAAATTTTCGCAAAACAGCAGGCCAAAGAACAAGCCGCACTCGAAAAAGCCCAAGCCAAGGAACAGGAGCGCATTGCGCGTGAACAGGCCAAAGAAGCTGAACGTTCGGCTAAGCAGCGCGAAAAGCTGATTCAGGATACCGTTGGCACTTTTGCCAAAAGCGCTGCCCGCAGCTTAGGCGGCAGTACAGGTCAAAAAATTGTCCGCGGATTGCTCGGTTCACTGTTCGGCAGCAAATAATCTAAAAGTTCAATCAATTTGATTAAAATTATGGGATATTTTTATATCCCATAATTTTTTTAAGGTTTTATTAAAAGATGTATTGTGAATACACATTTAAAGATGTATTTTAAATACATCTTATAGCTTACATAGAAGTTTCAGCATGACTCCTCAACACATCGAACTTGTTAAATCGACCGTTCCTGTACTGCGTGAAAATGGCGTTGCATTAACCAGCTATTTCTACAACCGTATGCTGAACAATAATCCAGATCTTAAAAACGTGTTCAACCTTGACCACCAAAGCACTGGACGTCAGCCGCGCGCGCTGGCTGCCGCAGTTTTAGCATATGCTGAACACATTGAAAATCCAAGCGTATTGGCAAAAGCGATCGAACACATCACCACTAAACATGTAAGCTTGGACATTAAGCCTGAGCAATATTCAATTGTTGGCGAGAACCTGCTGCACTCGATCAGCGAAGTGCTGAATGTACCGATGGAATCAGATTTAATTGCAGCCTGGAAAGCGGCTTACCTTCAGCTGGCAGATATTTTGATTGGTGTTGAAAAAGCCAAATACGAAGCGCTTGCTGCTGAAAATGGCGGCTGGGCTGGCTGGCGCGGGTTCAGCATCAGCAATGTTGAAGAAACTGAAGCTGGCAAACGCTTCACACTGGCAGCACAAGATGGTCAAGCGGTAACTGCTGCAGAGGCAGGTCAATATATTTCAGTAAAAGTGAAAGTACCGGGCCACGGCATTGAACAGCCGCAGCAATATAAATTCGCTGCAGCGCAAGGCAACAACCAGTTTGTTTTTGATGTTAAACCTGAAGAAAACCATACTGAATACTCTGTATCCAACATTCTGCTCAGCCACTATAAAGCAGGCGATGCCGTTCAGGTTTCTGCACCGCTTTAAACTGAATGACAGGCGTCTGTGTAGCTTGAACGTTCCTTTCAAGGCACTTTCAAGCTACACTAAACGCCTGTTCCCAGCATTATTTCAAACATGCAGCTGAATAAATTTACCGATTATGCCCTGCGTCTGCTGATGTACATTGCTCAGCCTAAAGCGCTGCCCTACACCATTGCAGAAATTGCAGAAGATCTACAGGTCTCGCAAAATCATTTGGTGAAAATTGTGCATTTTATGGCAAAGCAGGATTGGCTGATTACCACTCGCGGCAAAGGCGGCGGCATTCGTCTTAATCCGCAAGCGCTGAATTATAAATTAGGGGAAATTGTGCGCATTTTACAGCGCGAAACTCCAATCGTAGAATGTAACACCCCACCCTGTGTATTGCGCAGCAACTGCGGACTGAAAGGCATTTTAGACCAAGCGGTAGAACAGTTTTATCAAAGCCTTGACCAATATACGCTGGCTGATGTGCTGAGCACGCCGCCATCATCAAAATACACCACACAATCCCCCATTCAGATGATCAATCTCTAAATCCGCAGCGCGCATTTTCCGAATGTTCTGCCGATCTGAACGATCAAAGTTCGCTTGCCCGAACGACTTCCTTTATAATAGCTGCTTGTAGATCAGTCATTGAAGTTAAGTTATGCATCAGCACAGAGGAAAATCTCGAAACAGTAAAACGGCCAACGCGCCAAAGCAAAAGATCAGCTATGAGAAAAAAGTTGATCCTGCTATTACTGAATACTCTGTACGCGCATTAAACTGGTTGCGCAGAGCTGAGTTCTTAATGAGTGCGCCAAAACTTAATTTGTGCGTCGAAGATACCGGTTATGAAATTGCCTTTGCCGGACGTTCAAATGCAGGAAAGTCCAGCGCAATTAATGCCTTGACCAACCAAAAGCAATTGGCTCGCGCGTCTAAACGCCCTGGCCGCACCCAAATGATCAACTTTTTCAGCTTAGGCAATCCAGATCAGCGCTTGGTCGATTTACCAGGCTATGGCTATGCCGCCGTGCCGGAAGCCATGAAAATTGTTTGGCAAAAAGAGCTGGAAAATTACCTGATTCACCGTGAAAGCCTGCAAGGCCTCGTCCTGCTCATGGATATCCGCCATCCCTTGCAGCACTTTGACATTATGATGCTGGAATGGGCGTATTCACGTAAATTGTTCGTGCATGTGCTGCTGACTAAATCAGACAAGCTAAACCGCGGACCTGCATCTAAAGCGCTGCAGGAAGTGAAAGCGCAGCTGAAAAAAATGAAACTGCAGTTTTCCATTCAGCTGTTTTCATCGCTGAATAAAGAAGGCTTACAGGAACTGGCCAGCGTAATGGGCGGACGCCTCAATTTCACGCTGGAACAAGCTGTACAGTTCGATTTGGACAGCATTCCTGATGCTGAAGCGGATGATGACGATACTGACGAGTTTGATGCTGATGCTGAACTTTTTGATTCCGAAGAAGCCTTGGATTTTGAAGACGCTGCGCCGCTGGAAACAGGAAATTCAGCTGAGCCCAACGAAGGCAAATCTTGATGTGATGTGTTTTGTCAGACAAAAAGCATCATGAAAAGATAGTGAAATGTCCTGTATTGCTAATCACAATGCAGGATTTTTTTTCCATACTGATCCTATGAAAAATGTGAATTGACTCGCACAACAATAAGGACAGTATGATGACGCTTCTCTCCCGCCTAAAAAAATCTAAAATCGGCTCATCTATCCGCTACAGCATTCGGCCGCGAAAAGTAAAATTTGAATGGACAGACACCCCGATTGACTGGGTGCCTAATCAGCCTTTTGTCAGCTATTTCATTAATGAAATTAATATGATTTTGCCTGCAGGCGAATTTTGGTTTTGCCGTCTGTACAACAAGGTGCTGCCGCAAATCAGCGATGAAAAGCTCAAAGAAGATGTGCAGGCGTTTATCCGTCAGGAAGCCATGCATGCGCAGGCACATAACTCCGCCAACAAAGAATATTTAACTGTGCGTGACATTGATGTGCAGCGCAACTTAGACCTCATGAATTTTCTGTTTAACAAAATGCTGGCAGATGAACCGCTGGGCCTAAAAATCCCCAAAGCGCTGGATCATCAATGGGATTTATTCCGCTTAGGCATTATTGCCACGGTTGAGCATATGACTTGTGTGATGGGAAAATATGCGCTGTATAACACCGAATGGGAAAAATTAGGCGCTGATCCCGCCATGCTGGATCTAGTGAAATGGCACGGCGCAGAAGAAATTGAACACCGCACCGTAGCGTTTGATTTATATCGCCATTTAGGCGGCGGTTACTTAGCCCGCTATTATCTGAGTGTGGTGGTGATTATTGCCGTCCTTGGCTTATGGGTAGATGGCGCAGCGCATATTATGAAACAGGACCCGCGCTTTAAGTCGATGCAGCCAGCGGTATATAAGCCATGGATCTGGCGTGAATGGTATGCCGTCGCTCAGCGTGACAATAAGTTGCTGCCTAGCCCGCTATGGCTTGTTTCACAGCAGCTGGGCTACCTAATGCCTTGGTATGACCCTGTACACGAAGCAAAAACAGAAGATGCTGTTGCCTACTTAGATAACTCTCCGGCGGCCAAACGCGCCGCGCTGAAAGTCGCTTAAGCCTCTACGGACTAATTTAAAAAGCAGGATTAAACCCTGCTTTTTTTGTACTTGAATCATCCATAAAATTTGAAACAGACTCAGTGCAACAGGTTTGCCTAAACCCGCTATGATGGCGTATTAAATAAAAATCAAGGAGCGCCCATGCACCCGCACATCACCGTCATTACCCTTGCTGTTCAGGACTTGAATGCCGCATATCATTTTTATCATCATGGGCTAGGACTGGCGAGCCAAGGCATTATTGGGACAGAGTTTGAATACGGCGCGGTGGCCTTTTTTGATTTGCAGCAGGGTTTAAAACTGGCACTTTGGCCGCAGAACAGCTTGAGCCATGATACTGGTTTAGTGGCAACCGCTTTTTGTAGCACACAAATGTCTTTGGGCCATAATGTTGCAAGTCCTGCCGAAGTTGATCAGCTTATGCAGCAAGCAATACAGGCAGGGGCTAAAGCAATAAAACCTGCACAGCACACCTTCTATGGCGGCTATGCAGGCTACTTTCAGGACTTAGACGGGCACCTTTGGGAAATTACCTACAATCCACAATTCGATTAAAGGCCTGAGCTCAATTAAAAATGCATTTAATCCGACAAAACAGGTTCATCTAAATCTTTGGTATGGCGGTCCACCACCACACTAATCATCATATCGCCCTGCACATTCACCACGGTCCGCACAGTATCCAGCAGACGGTCAATCGGCAGTAAAATCGCAATGGCTTCGGCTGGCAAGCCCACAGACTGAAGCACCATAATCATGGTGACCATGCCTGCACTTGGAATACCCGGCGCGCCCAGTGAGGCAATCATGGCTGTGGCGCAAACCACCAGCTGCTGACCCAAGCTTAAATCCAAGCCCATTAAATTGGCAATAAACAGCGCAGCGGCCGCTTCATACAGCGCCGTGCCATCCATGTTCAGCTGTGTGCCCAGCGGAATCACAAAACCTGCAGTTTGCGGGCGCACACCTAGGTTTTCCTGTGCGCATTTCATCGACAGCGGCATCGTGGCTGAGCTGGAACTGGTGGCAAATGCAGTGATGAGCGCCGCACGTGTGCCTTTAAAGAAAGTGATTGGATTCATTTTGCCAAAAATCCACAGCAGCAGCGGCAGTACCACGACTCCATGAAAAATTGTGGTTCCCGTGACCACGGCAGCAAACTCCGCCAAGCGGCTGAGCACCGTAATGTCTTCAGTGGCAATCAGCTTGGCCAGCAAGGCAAAAATACCCAGCGGCGCCAGCTTCATCACCCAGCCAATCATCAGCATCATAATGTCGAAGAACTGCTGGCTCAGTTTGCGCACGCTGCGGAATTTATCTCCACCCTTCACCAGCGCCGCGCCAATGAATAAAGCAAAGACCACCACCGCCAGCACATTGCCTTCTGCGAAAGCCTTAAATGGATTAATTAAGGTATTTTGAATAAAATTGGTAAAAAACGAGGCTGGCGTTAAGGTATCAGGCGTTTGATGCTGGTTCATTGCATCCTGAAACATCACAATATCCACACCCTTCCCGACTTGAAAGAGATGTGCGCAGGCAAGGCCAAGAATCAACGCCAATGTAGTGGTGGTAACACAGCAGGCTAAGGTAATTTTCCATGTGCGGCTCAGCTGACCGCCCGCCTGCAAATTGGATACCCCGACTACAATCGAACTGAAAATCAGCGGAATCAGCAGCATTTTCAACAGGCCAATAAAGACACTGCTGACGATGCCTATACCATACAGGCTGGCATCAAAGAACTGTGTTTGCGGAAAAAGATTCAGTAAAAAACCGAAGGCCACACCCAAGATTGCGGCAATTAAAATCTGTGTATTCAAGCTCATGGCAAACTGCTTTTTATGTCTTCCTGCAGGCACTATGCCATGCCAAACCTGCAGAATCGAGATTTTTTTGTCACATGCTCTGCATTAATCACGCAAAGCAAATCACCGCAATGGATTTAATTTAGCCAATTCGAATTCTAAATGGCATAAAACCTGCTTTTAAAATACCATCCATGTTCAATAGAAAAGGCTTTTCATGGCAAAAATCGCACTCGCGCTGGCATTGCTCAATATAGGCGCAATCATTAAATATACCGGCTGGCTGTCATAACGCTTCAGTCCAAATCGCTTTGTTCCAAATACTGATATAGATTCAAGCCATAAAAAAGCCGAAATCTTTTCCGGCTTTTCATTTACAAATGAAGGATTTGGCTTTATTGGGTTTCAATCTCACGCAGACGGATTAAGCCTTCCTGTGTGGTGCTGCAGACCAATTCGCCATTTTGCCACATCCTGCCAAAATTCAGGCCGCGTGAATTTACACTCACTGTAGCATCCATGTCATACAGCATCCACTCATCTACACGGAATGGCTTATGAAAATACATGGCATGGTCAATACTGGCGCATTGCAGGCTTGGCGATAAATAGCTTAGGCCATGCGGACGCAATGCTGTGGTCATGAGGGTAAAGTCTGAATAAAATGCAGCGATCGCCTGATGCAGGGAAACGTCATCCACTTCTGGCGCAATCGCATCATGCGTACGCAGGTAGTGCGCATAGTTGGGCGCTTCCGGCTGCGGCTGATACGGGTTGCTTGGATCAATCGGACGGATTTCAATATGACGGTCACGCATGAAACTGGCGCGGACATTTTCCGGCACAAAAGACATGATCTGCTGCTTTAATTCCGCCTCATTTTTCAATGTTTCCGGTGCAGGCAATTCAGGTTCTGAAATTTGATAATTCAGCCCCTCTTCCGGCCCCGCAAAGGAAATCATTGCGGTAAAAATCGTGCGGCCATGCTGAATAGCGCGAACCTGACGGCTGGCGAAGCTTTTGCCATCGCGCAGGCGCTCTACTTCATAGATAATCGGTGCATTAATATCGCCACCAAACAAGAAATAGGCATGCAGTGAATGTGCTGGACGGTCCGTGGTATAAGATGCAGCTCTTAAGGCCTGCCCGAGCACCTGACCGCCAAAAACACGCTTGCCGACTAAATTGCGGCTTTGCCCGCGGAAAATATTTTCCTCCAGCTTCTCTAAGCTGAGTAACTCGACCAGTTCCTGTGTTAAGGCGTTCATAAGCAACCTATTTCAATGAATGTGGGATAGCCCGAAGCAGGCAGAAAGTGCAGAAATGCAGGATCAGAATTTCTAAATGCAATTATAATGCATAAATCTTGACTAAATCCCTAAAGTTTTACTGACTGGCCTGTCACGGCGCATTTTTTGAAAAAATTGCTCAAAAAATGCTTTTTAACGATAAAATCTTACACTTAAGCAGTGATTTGTCAGAAAATGACTGGCTGTTTTTCAGTACAATTACACAAAATAACCGGCTGCCAGATTTGCAAATACATTTAGGCCGTTTCATTAGGAGTTTGTATGTCCAAAAGTGGTTTTGGTCAAATATATAGAAAGCTTTCCAGCAAGCTGCTTGACCTTGTCGTAACACCGCACGTTCTGGGAGAAGTTCCTGCTGAACCGGCAGTCATTACTCAGAGCGATGACCATACAAGCTGTCCTCATAAAATTGTGTGCTATGTACTGCTGAACCATTCACGCAGCAATGCTTTGGTGGTCGATGGCGAAACCCGCCGCTTAAAACTTCATCCGGCATTGAATGCGCTGAATTTAGGCCAGCATAGCGAAAAAGCTTCCGTGCTTTTTTTACAGCACCGTGATGAAAACAATCTGCTGAATCCGCCGCCGCATGCCTTTCCGCCGCGTTTATTGCGCCTGATTGAAGCCCTAGAAAAGCAGCCTGAATTAGATATTGAACTGATTCCAGTGACCCTGCTGTGGGGCCGTGATCCTGAAAAAGAAGATTCTTGGCTCAAACTGCTGTTTACCGACACCTGGTCTACACCAAGCAAAATTAAACAGCTGGTGAATATTGGCCTGCATGGCCGCCAAACTTATATTGAGTTTCACCAAGGCCAGTCCTTACGCGACCTCATTGCATTTGCCAAAAATACGCATCCAAATTCATCGCCTGCAACCTATATTGCCAGCACATTGAATGACTACTTAGATGCACAACGCGAAGTGGTCTTGGGTCCGGATTTATCTGACCGCCGCAATGTCATGCATGGCCTGATCAAAGCGCCCGATGTGCAGGATTCGATCCGCCGTGAAAGTATCCGCAGCAAAATCAGCATGGTCGAAGCAGAGCGTCGCGCGATTGGCTATTTGAACGAAATTGTTTCAGATTATTCGCACTCTACCGTGCGCTTTGCCGATGTGGCCCTGACCCGCTTATGGACGCAGCTGTATGACGGCGTCGAAGTGCATAACTTCAGCACCGTGCGTGAGCTGGCCAAAGATTACGAGATTATCTATACCCCATGCCACCGCAGCCATATTGACTATTTATTGCTGTCTTATGTGATTTATAAACGCGGCCTCATGGTGCCGTACATTGCGGCAGGCGATAACCTGAATATGCCATTCGTGGGGCAAATCCTTCGCGGTGGCGGCGCGTTCTTTATCCGCAGGACGTTCCGCGGTAATGGCCTATACACCACAGTGTTTAAAGAATATCTGTACAGCATTTTGTCGCGCAACACGCCGATTGAATACTTCATTGAGGGCGGACGCTCGCGTACTGGCCGTCTATTGCCGCCCAAAACCGGCATGCTGGCCATGACTGTACACGGCCACCTGCGCGGCCGCGCTAAACCGATTGTGTTCCTGCCAACCTATGTGGGCTATGAACGCTTGATGGAAGGCGCAACCTATGTCGGCGAAATGAACGGCAAACCTAAAGAAGGCGAATCAGTTTTTGGCATTTTGAAAACCTTGCGTAAAATCGAGCGCATTTTTGGCAAAGTGCATGTGAACTTTGGCGAACCGGTATTTTTAGATGACATGCTGAAACAGCATGGTGCAGAAAACATTACGGTAGAAAGCAACGATGCGCCGATTCCGCAGGAAGTTTCTGATGCAGTCAACAGCTCAGCGCATGCGATTTTAGAAAACATTAACCGCGCAGCTGTAATCAATCCGGTTTCTTTATTGTCGCTCATATTATTGGCAACACCAAAGCATACGCTGGATGAAGAAATCTGTGTGAAACAGCTGGACACTTACCGCAATCTATTGACTGCCCTGCCGTATGATGCACGCATGCAAGTAACGCCGTTATCGGGCAAAGAAATTATTGCCTATGGCTTGAAGCTGAAACTGATTAAGCGTGTGAAGCATGTCTTGGGCGATATTATTGCCATTGCTGATAATCAAGCCATTTTGCTGACCTATTTCCGCAACAACATTCTGCATGCATTTGTATTGCCATCATTAATTGCTGCTTTGGTTGAACATAACGGTACGATCAGCCGCGGCGATTTGATCAATGTGATCCGCACACTGTATCCATTCTTAAAAGCAGAACTGTTCTTAAAATGGAAAGATGATGAGCTGAAAGATCAGATCTGCGCTTATGCCAATGCTTTGGTTCAAGCCAAGCTGATTTCTGAAGATGCTGAAGGCAATCTGCTGTCACCTTTGCCGAACAGTGAAAATCACAATCAGCTGGTGGTGCTGGCAGCACCTGTAATGCAAAGCCTAGAGCGTTACTACATGACACTGGCGCTTATTACCCAGCGCGGTTCAGGCAATATCTCGACCCGTCAGGTCGAAGAGCTCAGCCATTTAGTCGGTCAGCGCCTCTCTGTGCTGTATGAGTTCAACTCACCAGAATTCTTTGATAAAGCACTGTTCCAAAGCTTTATTAAAGTACTGACTGAGCAAGGCTACATTAGCAAAAATGAAGAAGGCTCGATTGTTTTTGATGACAGCTTTAAAAACGTTGCGCAATACGCCAACTTGGTCTTGGATGATGTGACGCTGCAAATGCTGCAGCACATTACCACTTTCAGTGATGAAGAGCTGAAAGAGACTTTAGATAAAGTGGCCGCGGAACAAGCTAAGAAACGTTTAAAGCGTAAGAAGAAGTAATCGTAAAACCCTTCCTTCTTGCGTATCTGATGCAGGAAGAAGGTTAAAATGAGGGGCGAGTTTTTAACTTGCCCCTTTTTATTTACTTGGAAGGAAATGGATATTTCTATTTTGGATTTACATAGGGATTTCGTATAAAGATTTTATGCTAAATAATTAAACATTTCCTATGCCATAGCTTTTATCAAAGAATGAAAACTTTGTTCTATATTTTCTATTTCGAATGGAAAAGAAAGACAAATAAAAATTCGATCTTCTTTAGCCGAATCAAAAGCTTTGATGGATACAGTTCTTGTTGAATAATAATCCACAATCCCTTCTTTATTATTAATTTCTATAGCAAATCGAACTCAATTTCCAAAGTCTGAATTTTAAAAAAAGGATGTAGTAATATTTGAGCTTTTAGGTAATTGAAATTTAACTTTTTCCTCGAAATATACAATCCAGTTAATCATTCTCTTGTCTTCGTACTGATTCGGTTCTAACAACCTATTTTGTTCATTTCAAATCCATAATTTATATAAATCCAGTTCAGCGTTAGCCGCACTGGAACGAGGCATATATAAATTTTTTGCTGTACCCCTAATTTTTACAGCACATATCAAAAACAATCATGCTCTAACTGAAAGCCAGTTTCCAGCATGCGCTCCGCAAAAATCCGTTTCCCTGTTTCGCTATTACTTTGCAGCACCAACTCAGGCAAACCTAACTCACGTTGCAGCTCTAAAATCCGCTCATGAAGCGGCTGCGGATAATTATTGGTACAAATATATGATTTTTCTGTATGTTCCACGTGAAGCATAAATACCAAGAAACGCGCCAAATCGTCTATATGTATGCGGTTTGACCATTGAATATTCGGATAGCTTTTTGTCATCTCTGCCAGCTTCTGCATTCGGGCTGATGCACTGCTATAAATCCCAGTCGGGCGGATAATCACGCACTGTGCAGGAAAAGCGGTTTGATATAGCTGCTCCATCTGCAACAGCAGCCTGCCCTGCTCATCACTTGGCAAAGCTACCGTGTCATCATCCACACGCTCACCGGCATTTTCACCATAGACCCGCGTAGACGACACCACTATTATTCTTCGAATCGGATGCGTTTTTAAAGCTTGAGCAATAGGCTGAACGCTATCCACATAGGTCTGCTGATATGCCTCGACAGTGGACTCATTGGGCGATAGCAATACATACACTGCATCTACAGGCGCTATGCCGCTTAAATCCAGCTGATGCACGTCCTGAATCAGATGATTGGCATACGCATCGGTTTTTGGGCTTTGACTGATTGTGGTAATTTGGTGCCCTGCTGCAAATAACAGTTTTGCCGCGCGCTGAGATGTTTTACCATAACCTATAAATAAAATATGCATTTAGCACCTAATCACAGACTTAACATCTGTCCAAAACAGACTGAGGGGAAATGGCTGCCGTTCATCAACTGCAAGGCGTAGGAAACGCTGCTGCCGCATTGCTTGAAAAACTGAATGTTTTCACCACCGACGACTTACTGTTTCATTTGCCGCGTGACTATGAAGACCGCAGCACCATTATACCCATGAATCAGCTGACCGTTGGTCGCAGTTATTTGCTCGAAGGCATTGTCAAAGGTGTCGACTTTCCGCCGGGTAAACGCAAATCGATGGCCGTGCTGCTGGATGACGACACAGGCAAAGTCACCTTGCGTTTTTACCATATTTATAAAGGGATTACCGACCGTGCCAAACTGGGCGCCCGCCTGCGGGTGTTTGGTGAAGTCCGTGTCGGTGCGCGCGGGCTGGAAATGTACCATCCTGAACTGCAGCTGATTACAGAACACACGCCGCTGCCGCAAACCCAGCTGACTGCAATCTACCCAGCAACCGACGGACTCACCCAGCCTAAACTGCGTGAATATGTGAAGCAGGCTTTAGAAAATCACAGTGATGACCTGCCTGAACTGCTGCCGCAAAAATTTACCAATGGCTATGCGCTGAAACAAGCGCTGGACTATATTCACCATCCGCCTGTAAATGCCAATATGCTGCAGCTGACGCAAGGCTCACACCCTGCCCAGCAGCGTTTAATTTTTGAAGAATTGGTCGCGCATCAAGTGAGTTTACTCACCCGCCGCGCTTATATTCAGCAAATAGAAGCGCCTTCATTCAGCCCCAGTAAAACTTTCGCCAAAGCCCTGCTTGGCAGCCTGCCCTTTGAAATGACCGGCGCGCAAAAGCGGGTTTCAAAAGAAATCGCCAAAGATTTAAAACAAAACAAACCTATGCTGCGTTTAGTTCAAGGTGATGTTGGCGCGGGTAAAACACTGGTTGCAGGTGTGGCTGCCTGTCATGCCTTAGAGGAAGGCTGGCAAGTCGCACTGATGGCCCCCACTGAAATTTTGGCGGAGCAGCATTATCTGAATTTTAAAAAATGGTTTGAGCCTTTGGGCCTGACGGTGTCTTGGCTTTCAGGAAAGCAAAAAGGCAAAGCCCGAACCGCCGCTGAGCAGAGCATACAAGACGGCAGCGCGAATTTAGTGGTCGGAACCCACGCGCTGTTTCAAGAGAAT
Source organism: Acinetobacter sp. ANC 3813 (assembly GCF_002135435.1). Classification (GTDB taxonomy): domain Bacteria; phylum Pseudomonadota; class Gammaproteobacteria; order Pseudomonadales; family Moraxellaceae; genus Acinetobacter. The sequence goes on from NZ_NEGK01000006.1 coordinate 73,298, forward strand.
GTCGCTTTTGCCAAACTTGGCTTAGTGATTATTGATGAACAGCACCGCTTTGGTGTCGATCAGCGTTTGGCGCTGCGCAATAAAGGCCTCAACGGCATGACGCCGCATCAGCTGGTCATGACCGCAACCCCAATTCCCCGCACACTGGCCATGTCAGCTTATGGCGATCTTGATACTTCGGTGGTTGATGAACTGCCGCCGGGCCGTACCCCCATTCAAACCGTGACTATTCCGTTAGACCGCCGTGAAGAAGTTCTACAGCGCATTGCCACCAACTGTGCCGAAGACAAACAGGCTTATTGGGTCTGTACCTTGGTCGAACAATCAGAAACCTTAGATGCTCAGGCAGCAGAAGCCACTTTTGCCGAAATTAAAGAACGCTTCCCAGAACTGAATATTGGACTGGTGCACGGCAAAATGAAGGCGGATGAAAAGCAGGCCGTGATGCAGCAGTTTAAAAATAATGAACTGCAATTATTGATTGCGACCACCGTGATTGAAGTGGGAGTAGATGTGCCCAATGCATCCATTATGGTGATTGAAAACGCTGAACGTTTGGGCTTGTCTCAGCTGCATCAGCTGCGGGGTCGCGTGGGACGGGGCGCCAAAGCCAGCTTCTGTGCCCTGCTGTATAAAAGCCCGCTGTCGCAAAATGGGCAGGAACGCCTGCGCATCATGCGCGAAACCAATGACGGATTTATCATTGCTGAAAAAGATTTGGAAATCCGCGGCCCCGGTGAGCTGCTTGGAACCAAGCAAACTGGTGATATGGGCTTTCGAGTGGCTAAGCTTGAACGTGATGATCATCTGCTGAATCAAGCGCATTTTGTGGCGCAGCAAATTTTAAAGGAATACCCGAAAAATGCTGATGCCCTGCTGAAACGCTGGCTGCCGGAAGCGCCAAGATATGCGTATGTGTAAAAGAAGATCAGCTTTAATATATTAGGGCTTTAATTTCATCACTTTAAAGCCCAAAGATACAGCCAATATACTCCAGAACAAACAGGCAATCCCAACAACAAGATAATGGATGAGCGATTGAATTGAGATGGCATCAAACTGCACTTTCCAGCCAAATAACCCTATAAAACACAATAAAGTCATTCCCCAATATAGAATCATTCGCTGAAGTTGATGCTGCTGTTCATTTTGACAATTTGGAGATGGATGTTTAGGCAGTTTATAAATGCAAATCATCACAATCAGCAGACCCAGCACTCCACTCAAATATTGCAAAATCTTGAATACTGGAATATTGAATTGACCGAAATGAATGACTTGCTGTAATAAAGGGCTAAGCTGCACAACAAATCCCGACTTGTGCGTAAATGCATCCCAGAGAATATGCGTCAAAATACCCAAAATTAAAGAAACGACCACCTTCCAAAAATTATTGAGCAGATACTTCAACCCATTGAGGTTTTGAAAAACGATGAAGCGCTGCTTGAGAAAGCGAGGCAGATATTCAATGAATGGATCACGAATTACTGTATGGATCAAAAAGGCTAAAATAAGCCCCAAAGGAACATCAACCAAAAATATGCCAATAAAATGATGCCCCATATCGCCTTGCATATTCATTCTTAAAAAATATTCAAAATCAGGCGCCATACATCCTAAAATTAAGCCTGTATAAGATAACTTTTGTTCCTTTAACCATGGTTTAAAGAGCAATGTCGCGGCGGTATGAGAAAAAGTAAAAGGCATGGTCTGGTTTTACACGTTTAATTAAATTGTTTTTTATAAGGAATTAATTGATCTCACGATCACACTATGCAACATTAATATCAAAATTAAAATAAGAATAAAATATGCGCCAATTGATCCATCAGCTCACCCAAAAAGGCTTACAGTACATTTCACCCTGCGTGCTCTGCGGCATCGATGCTCAGCGAAATTACAGCTTATGTAAAGACTGCTGGAATAACCTGCCTTGGATGAAAGAGCCTGTGCTGAGGCAAGAGATGCAAATTTTATCCGCCTGCCGCTATGACTATCCCCTAGACCGCATCATCCAGCAGTTTAAGTATCAGCAGCAATTGCAGTATCAAACTGCGCTGACAGGCCTGCTATGTAGATTGAAATATCCAAAAGTGCAAGCCATTGTCCCCATGCCCATCTCTTTGGAAAAACTGGCTGAACGAGGCTACAATCAATCATTGCAGATTGCCAAAGGTTTAGCTGCGCATTTGCAGCTTCCTATTTGGCAGCCTGTACAGCGGCTGAAACAGTATTCACAAAAAGGCCTCAGCCGTTTAGAACGCCTGCAGGATATCGATCAGCAGTTTGTGCCGCGTGATGATCTTAAAATCCGTTACCGCAAAGTGCTGATTGTCGATGATGTGGTGACCACGGGCAGCTCTATTCATGCTTTAAAGCAATGCTTAGAGCAGCTGGGCTGCAGGCAGATCTATGCGGTTTGCCTAGCTGCCGCCCAAAACTAAAGCAGAAAACCGAAACGGCGGCTATCTACGCGGTCAGATTTGCCTTGCACCACGGAATAACCACTTCCGTCGTCAGCGGCGCCAAAGCGGTTTCTGCATCATCCAAGTCGACCCATTTCATTTCCGCAATTTCCGCCTGTACAGCAGGCGCACGATCCAAAGTGACATGGTAGACATAGCTCACCAGCAGATGATCTGGCTCATTTGCAGTCCGCGTTTCAAAACGGCCTAAGTAATGCTGAATTGTTGCGGTACAGCCAATCTCTTCCTCAATTTCCCGCAAAATAGTCTGTTCAGGCGGCTCATTGAGTTCCAGCTTGCCGCCCACTTGCATAAAACATGCGGTATTACGCTTACGCACCACAAGCATCTGCTGCTGTTCATTCACTACAATGCCTGCAGCCACGGTAATCACTTTCATATATTTTTCACTAAAGTCTGCTTTTCTTGCGCCATTCCCCATTTTGGCTGCGGCGGCACATAGGTTTCGAATTGCGACAGAATATCGTCCAAATCATTCGATGCAATGAGACTGCTGCTGAAACGCTGATGCGTAAAACCTTTGTCTGCAGTCAACTGAATAAACTTGAGCAAATCATCATAAAAACCTGCGACATTAAAAAAAGCGCAAGGCTTCAAATGGATGCCCAGCTGCGCCCATGTCCACTGCTCAAAAATTTCTTCCAGTGTGCCTGCGCCGCCTGGAATCGCAATAAAGCCATCGGACAACTCAGACATTTTGGTTTTACGGTCATGCATATCATCCACAATATGCAATTCAGTCAAATGCGGATGCGCCAGCTCACGGTCGACCAGCTGCTTAGGAATTACGCCAATCACCTTGCCGCCCGCCTGCAGCGCGCTGTCAGCGACCATACCCATCAAGCCTGAACGGCCGCCGCCATAGACCAATGTGATTTGATGTTTTGCCAGTGTCTGGCCTACTAATTCAGCTGTTTTTAAAAAAATGGGATCTGTTCCTAAGGCAGAACCGCAGAAAATAGCTATAGATTTCATGTTCAATTACCCTGTTATTCAATTGTCATGCCGCTAAAATAAACTACATCAAGTTTTTTTAATAAATTAACCATTCGAACAGTGTATTTATTGAAATCCTTGTCTAAAATACACGCATTCATTTACACATACTGCGCAAAGGAGAAAAGACGGCATGCTTGAAGCCTTTTACGCCACAGAGCGCGGTAGCTTAGAAGATGCCACCATTAATGGTGATTTTGATTTACATCCTGAATTGGTCTGGCTCGATCTCATTGCGCCCTCTCAAGAAGAACAGCAATGGATTCTGGACGCCTATGATCAAAATCTGCCAACATTAAAATCACTGGAAGACATTTCGTCTTCAGCACGATTCTACCGTGATGATGACGGCATTTTGCATATCAGTACGTATTTTTTAACGAAAAATAAAAACTTTCAGGTCGATGGCGAAACAGAAGAAAATTCCAGCATTCTTGCCACGGTGCAAACAGTTGCATTCATTCTGCATAAAGAGCGCTTATTTACCCTGCGCGGTGAAAAGCTGGTGGCTTTCCGCGCCTTTCGCGCGCGCGCGCGCCGCAATGACTATGAAATTGACTATAAAGATCCAACCTGGATTTTGCTTGGCCTGCTGGAAGCTAAACTGGATGAGCTTGCGGATATCTTAGAAGATGTCCACAAGGACTTAGAAAAATACTCTACAGAAGTGCTGAACAACCGCCACCGTGAAATGATTTTAGATTTGGATGACATGATCACGCGCCTTGCGCAATTGGAAGATATGCTCGGTAAAGCGCAGCTGTGTCTGATTGACTTGCGCCGCGTGCTGACCTTCCTGTCGCGTCCGCGCGCTTTAGGCAGCCATATTTTCGATGCAGATATTCGAGAGCTCAGTGAAGATGTGCGCTCACTGGTCGAACATGACGCCTTCTTGTTCCAAAAAGTGCGATTCCTGCTGGATACAACCTCAGGCTTCATTAATACCGAACAGAACGATACGATCCGCCGATTCTCTATTTTGCCCAGCATGCTTGCGCCGCCGATGCTGATTGCCAGTATCTATGGCATGAACACGGACGTGCTCCCCTTTGCGCATGGCACCACCAGCTTTATTATTGTCAGCTTGATTCTCATCGCATTCTTGGTGGGGCCAATGGTTTATTTCCGCTGGAAAAAATGGATTTGAATTGGGTTTGAACACCACCTTCTACCCAATTCCAGAACCGTGTTGATTCTATGGTAGTAGATCAGCTTTACTAGGGTAATAAATTCTATCCCAATACGCTGAAACCGAAATACCAGTAAAAACTTTGCTATACACAACCTCTCCCTAACCCTCTCCTAAAAGGAGAGGGAAATTTTGGAGTAATAAAAAAGCGCCCGAAGGCGCTTTCTTTTACAGACAACAATTATATTAAATCAGCTGCAGGTCATGTTCTAAGTGGCAAGCTTGAATGATCTTCATCATTTTTTCAGGCACCGCCTTAAACTGCAGCCCTTGTGCATTTGGCGTCTGGCGCAGCCAGCGCACCAGTACCGCCAGTGCCAGCGTACTGCCTTGCTCCAATTGCGCTAAATTCACCACAATTGGAAATTGCTGCTGAGCCTGAATGGCCTTCAAACCGCTCTGGTAGTACTGCTCAGCATTGCTGTAATCAATTTTTCCAGAAAGCTGCAATTCCTGCTGATCAAATTTAATCATATAAGGCCTGTCTTATTTTTTCTTATCAACCGCTGCTTCAGCATCCGGTTTGAAGTTTGCAATCGCTTTGTCTAAGTTGCCGCCGTTGCGTTTAACTGTCGCGGCGAACTGGTTGCGGAACTGCAAGCCAAGATCAATCCCAGACACGTTAATGTTGCGGATTTTCCACTGTGAACCTTTATCTGCCAACTGGAAAGATACTGGAATTTTTTCGCCATTGTTGTTGAAATCAATGGTCACAACAGGGTTTTTGCTGCCCGTGTCTTTATAAGGACGCATGCTGTAAGTTTGATTGCTGAACTTCGCAAATGCGCTGCCGTAATTTTCAATTAAAGTTTCACGGAAGTTCTTTTCAAACTGAGCGCGCTGCGCCGCTGAGCTGTATTGGTTCGTCGCATAAGTGCCCATCACAATGCGGGTAAATGCTTGCGAATCAATATACGGATCAAGGTTTTGACGAATAATCGCTTTTACCGCAGCAGGGTTATTCTGCAGTTTATTATGGTCTGCTTTCAGGCGTGAAATTAAGCCATCCGCCACTTTTTTAACAAAAGCCGGAGGTGCTTCAGACGGTGCAGCGAATGCAGTACCTGCAATCATTGTTGAAAGGATGCTTGCTGTAAGCGTCTGTTTAAATAAAGTATTCACGCAAAATCTCCTCAAAAATTATTCAGTAAATGCAGGTTCTGCATCTGCTGGCGCTGCAGATGCTTCGTCAGATTGCTCTGATGCACTGCTGTTATTTTCTGACGATTTGCCGGCACCACCCGTTACAAATTTCGTCACTAAATCTTCAATTTCCATCGTACCTTGGGTATTGGCTATGCGGTCACCGCGTTTTAGATAATTCAAGCCGCCGCCCGGTATGATTTTTAAATATTTCTCGCCCAATAAGCCATTGGTCGCAACCATAATGTAAGCATCTTCATCAATGTTAGTGATGGATTTCATGTTATCTAATAGCTGCTTTTCCATTGCTTTTTGTTGCGCTGGATCTGCTGCAGTATAGTCACTGCTGTAGCGCAGTTCTTCTAATGCATCTTTCTGAACTTGCTTCAATTGTTCGGGATTAAATGTGGTCAGCCCGCCATCTAATGAAATATGCACCGTTGCTAAACGGGTCACTGGATCTAAAGTAATCGCATCGACCTGCCCGATTTTCACACCGCTCATCGCCACTTTCGCACGCGGCTTAATGCCGTTGACATTTTCAAATACGGCTGTCATTTCATACGGGTCTTTCATGGTGTTGCCCACTAAGCCGCTGACGCGCATTGCTAAGAAAAACAATGCAATACCGAATAAGATTACGAATATACCGACGGCCAGTTCACTTGCACGTGATTTCATTAAACACCTCCAAACATGACCGCAGTCAACACAAAATCAAAACCTAATACACACAGCGACGAATACACCACAGTCCGAGTGGTTGATGTCGCAATTCCTTCAGAGGTCGGCTCACAGGCATAGCCTTGATAGACCGCGATCCCCGTGCAAATAAATGCAAACACAAAACTTTTAATAATGGTGCCGTTAAACACATCTTTATAAAACTGTACGGCATTTTCCATGCCGCTCCAGTAAGAGCCTTCATCTGCGCCAAGGAAATCCACCCCGACCATTTTGCCGCCCATAATGCCTACCGCAGCAAAAATCACTGACAGCATCGGCAAGCTGAAAATACCTGCCCATAAACGCGGTGAAATCACCCGTTTTAATGGATCGACACCAATCATCTCCATACTGGACAGCTGCTCAGTTGCTTTCATTAAGCCAATTTCAGCAGTCAAAGCGGAACCGGCACGGCCAGCGAAAAGCAAAGCCGCAACAACAGGCGCCAACTCACGCAGCAAGGTTAATGACACCGCAGCGCCCAGCATCGCTTCACTGCCAAAGGTCACCAAAATGCTGTACATCTGCAGGCCCAGCACCGCGCCAATAAATAAGCCTGACACCACAATAATCAGCAGTGACATCACACCGACACGATACATCTGGTAAATGAACAGCTGAACACCCAGCCAAGTTGGCAAAGAAAACAGCACCTGCAGCAGCATCAGCGCTGCTGTGCCTATACCGCGCACGCGCTCTATCACGCGGCGGCCTAATGAAGCAATCGCATTCATTGATTCACCTCATGACTTAAATACGGCTGATGACTGAATTGATAATCGACAGGGCCTTCAACTGAACCCGTCAGGAATTGGCGGACAAATGGCGAAGCATGTGTTTTCAGCTGTTCAGGCGTACCTTCACCCTGCACTTTGCCTTCGGCAACCACATAGATATAGTCTGCAATTGACAATGTTTCCGCCACATCATGCGAAACAATAATGGTGGTTAAGTCCAAAGCTTCACGCAACGAACGGATCAGGCGGGTTAATACCCCCATCACGATCGGGTCTTGTCCGGCAAAGGGCTCATCATACATAATCAGTTCTGGATCCAATGCAATTGCACGCGCCAAAGCGACCCGGCGGTTCATCCCGCCTGACAGCTCAGAAGGCATCATTTGCTCTGAACCGCGCAATCCGACTGATTCCAGTTTCAGCGCCACCATCTCGGCAATTAAATGCTCTGGGAGTTTAGTGTGCGCGCGTATTGGAAAAGCGACATTTTCATAAACAGACATATCGGTAAACAAAGCGCCGCTTTGAAACAGCATGCCCATTCGCGCGCGCGCGGCAAAAAGTTCTGCACGCGACATCAATGCAATGTTTTTTCCATCCAGCAGTATTTCACCCTGATCAGGGGTCAGTTGACCGCCAATCAAACGCAATAAAGTCGTTTTACCTGTACCGGAAGGTCCCATTATGGCCGTAATCTGTCCGCGGCGGATTGTTAAACTGACATTGTCGTAAATGACGCGCTCGCCCCGCTTAAAGCTCAAATTTTTCACTTCAATCAGTGATTGAGCCTGCTGGGGTATTTGGTTATTCATAGCTGAGCGTTTTCCTGCATTTTTTCAGCATGCATACTATAAAGGATTAGCGTATAAAATGTTACCACCGCAAACGATAAGTTGCGCTGGAATGCGGCTGTATTTTGTTTATTTTTTCCGCAGAATTTAATACTTTATATGAAGTTCAGTTAAAGTTGTTATACAGGTAATAAATAATATTGCAAATCAGCAGCGCCAAACCAATACAGCGCAGCGCCAGCGAAATACCTGTTTTTTTTAATTCAATAGATTCAGTATCCATAATCATCAAAAAACTCAAAAAATATGAACCAGTATACATTTTATTCTATAAAGTGTGCAATAAAAAAAGCCAGTGTTTCCACTGGCTTTTTTACTTTAAAGCTAAATTCTAGACTTAGTCATTAAATTTACGGCGCGGACGGTCCGCATTGAATTCACGCTTTGGACGGTCTTCGCCGCCAAAAGTACGCTTCGGACGATCTTCACCGCCAAAAGTACGTTTTGGACGATCATCAAAAGAACGCTGCGGACGGTCACCGAAACCGCCTTCACGGCGCGGAGCTGGACGGTCGCCAAAATCACGCTTTGGACGGTCGCCGAAGCTGCCTTCACGGCGCGGTTTGTAATCTACGCTGTTGCCACGGTTGTCATCATTCGAATTAAAACGCGGTTTATCGTTGAACCCACCTTCACGGCGCGGCGCTGGACGGTCACCGAAATCACGCTTTGGACGGTCATCGAAAGAACGCTGCGGACGGTCACCAAAACCGCCTTCACGGCGCGGAGCTGGACGGTCGCCAAAATCACGCTTTGGACGGTCATCGAAAGAGCGTTGCGGACGGTCACCGAAACCGCCTTCACGGCGCGGACGATCTGAATTAAATTCGCGGCGCGGACGATCTTCGCCACCACCAAATGATGGACGATCACCACGAGGTTTATCATCGTAGCTGCGACGTGGACGATCATCACCGCCTTCACGGCGTTTGAAGTTTGATTCACCTTCAAAACGACGACCGCCGCCAAAACCGCCACGACCGCCATCACGACCACCGCCGTTACGACCACGACCACCGCCATCACGACCGCGACCGCCGCCATCACGACTACCGCGTGCAGGAGGTGGAGATGGCTCAAGGCCTTCAATTTCAGATACTTCTAAACGAGCATCTAGGTAATCTTCTAGCGCACGGATTTTACCGCGTTCACGGTAAGTCGCTAAAGTGATTGCTTTACCAGTACGGCCAGCACGGCCAGTACGGCCAATACGGTGTACGTAGTCTTCGTTCTTCATTGGAAGGCCGAAGTTAATTACGTGAGAGATCGTTGGTACGTCAAGACCACGTGCAGCTACGTCAGTAGCAACAAGGATTTTTGCGCGGCCTTCACGGATGCTGCGTAAACGGCGGTTACGTACAGTTTGCGGCATAGCACCGTGAAGCGCTACAACAGAAAGACCAGCTTCTGCAAGCTCTTCAGCCAGCATGTCTGTATCTTCTTGAGTTGAAGCGAATACAACTGCTTGATCTACGTCTTCTTCATTCAACCAATGCGTCAGCAATTTTTTCTTGTGCTCGAAACCATCAGTCCAATGCAAAGTTTGCGTAATATCAGTATTTGTAGAATGACCAGTTTCGATCGCAATACGTTCTGGATCATTCATCATGCGTTCAGCAAGATTAATAATACGCGGCGCAAAAGTTGCAGAGAACATTAAAGTTTGCTTGCGGTTTGCAGCCAAATCGCTGATTGCTTCAAGGTCTTCAGAGAAACCTAGGTCAAGCATGCGGTCAGCTTCATCCACGATCAAAGCATCAACATTGTCTAGCTTGATTTGACGGCGGTTTACAAGGTCAAGTAAACGGCCTGGAGTCGCAACAACAACTTGCGCGCCTTTTAATTGTTGGATTTGCTTACCAAAAGGCATACCGCCCATGATTGCAGCAACACGAACACCTTTCATGTGACGTACAAGAGCGATTGCATCTTGACATACTTGCTGTGCAAGTTCACGAGTAGGAGAAATAACAAGAATATTCGGTTGAGTTACTGCTTTCATACGGTCTTTAAATGAAACCAAAGTTTCTTGGCCAGCTAAACCGTTTAAAGTTGGAAGTAAGAAAGCAGCTGTTTTACCAGAACCTGTTTGGCTTGATACAAGAAGGTCTTTACCTTCTAAAGCAGCAGGAATTGACTGCTCTTGAACAGGAGTGGGAGCGGTAAAACCTAGCGTCTCAAGTGCTTGTTGAAGAGACAGGTCTAAAGAAAAATCAGCAAAAGTTTTGCTCATAGAGATATTCACCCTAATGTGGGTGCTCCATTAAATATATGGTCTGATGGACATCGGCAAAAAGCGGCACAGCAATAAACGCTGAAAATATAGAGTCAGCGGCGATCCGAGAACGACGATGCGTATAACGCACACATGATTACAGCCGCAACCTGAAGGAATCGCTTAAGCGATTGGGTGGGGCGCGAAAAATTGTCCTCTCTTTGGACCGGACGCGCATACACAATATAGAAGAGAATGTTCAGGTAATGAACGAATTAAGTGCGTGGGCGGATTATAGCAGGATATTTAATAATGTCACGAAGTTTTATTGTTTTTTCCTGTTTCTATCCTAAACAGGCGTGCGATTGCATGATAAATAGCTAAAAGACCTCATTATTTTATAATTCCATTATTTTTTATTATCCTCAAGAAGCATCCGTCCCGACATCGCATAGCCATATAGAAAATAACATTTGAGCCAGCAATACTTTTAGCGCAGGCTGCTAAATGAATGATCACGCTGCATCCAGATCATATAAATGACTGACTGCGTCAATTAAAACCCCTGCTGGTCCTGAATTAGGATTCGAGTTAATACACTCCGCCTATACAATAATTATGTTCAATAGCATAAAAAACCCTCAATAATGAGGGTTCCTTATAAACTCGAACTGCGTCGCAGGCAAAGGCTTATTTAGCCGCTTCGCCCCAAGCAGGTACAACTGCTTGCATTAACGGTTTCAGCATTTTCATAGAACAAGCGATCACTTGACCGTTTTCCATAGAATCTGAACCGCCGCGCGCATCAACCACTGTACCGCCCGCTTCTTTCACGATTAATTCGCCCGCTGCGATATCCCAAGGCTTTAAGCCAAGTTCAAAGTAGCCATCTAAACGGCCCGCTGCAACATAAGCCAAATCCAGCGCTGCAGAACCTGAACGGCGGTATTGCGCGCCTGCTTCAGTAACATTCAGCAATGAATTAAAATGATTTTTTGCATAAGAGACAACTTCACCATTGCGCACTTTACGGAACGCATGGCCTACACCCATAAAGGTATTGTCTAAGCTGTCTTTAACATTCACACGAATACGGCGCTGGTTCAACATTGCACCGCGGCCGCGGCTTGCAGAGAATAATTCATCTTTTACAGGGTCATAAATGACACCGTGCTGTGTTACACCTTTGTGCTGTACAGCAATAGATACGCAGAAATGAGGGAAACCATTAATAAAGTTCAGTGTGCCATCAAGCGGATCGATCACCCAGCACCAATCTGCATCATGACCTTTGCCTTCTTGAAAACCAAACTCTTCGCCTAGGAAGCTGTGGTTTTTATAGCTTTTGCGCAGTGTATCGATTGTCAGCTGCTCAATGTAGCGGTCTACACGAGTGACTGGGCCATCGATACCTTTTTCTTCGACTTGCAGATCGAGTTTATGACGATTTTGATGCGCTTTTAAAAGCTCTTGACCAACTAATTGAGCCGCACGCGCAGCCATCACCACCATAGGTTCCATTGAACACCCACTACAAATTTGAAGACACTGATAAAGAATAATGCATAAAAGCCCAGATATTTTAGCAAATATCTGGGCTTTTAGGGAAAAAAATGTTTCTAAAATTTATGGCCAGCTTAGCGCGCGATGTGCAGCGCCTTTTGCCAAGCCTGTTCGATTGAATTTTCAATGCCTTTAGCATCCAATCCTGCTTGCTGCAGCATCTGTCCATGCGTCGCCTGATGCAGGAACTCATCGTTCAAGCCTAAATTGCACATTGGCTTCACAATTTGCGCTTTGGCTAAATATTCATTCACCGCACTGCCCGCGCCGCCCATCACTGCATGTTCTTCTACAGTAATAAATAGCACAGTGCTGTCCGCAATCGATTCAATCAACTGCTCATCCAAGGGTTTGACGTAGCGCATATTTACCACGCGCACCGCTACATCATGCTGAGCCGCAAAGGCTTCAGCCGCCTGCAGCGATGCTTGAACACGGCTGCCAAAGGCCAACACAGATACATATTCATCATGCTGTTCATTGAATACAGCAATGGTTTCCGCTTTACCAATTTCCATCGCTGTCATTTGGTTTTGGATTATCACACCTAAGCCATTGCCTCGCGGATAGCGCACAGCTGCTGGCCCCTTATGCAAATATGCGGTATGCAGCATTTGGCGGCATTCATTCTCGTCTTTTGGCGCCATAATCACAATATTGGGAATCGTGCGCATGTAAGCATAATCATAAGCGCCAGCATGCGTTGGCCCGTCTTCACCGACCAGTCCAGCACGGTCAATACCGAAAGTGACATCCAGATTCTGCAAAGCGACATCATGCACAAGCTGATCATAGCCGCGCTGCAGGAAGGTTGAATAAATCGCAACAACAGGTTTTAGACCTTCACATGCCATCCCCGCTGCCAAAGTCACCGCATGCTGTTCTGCAATCGCCACATCAAAATAGCGTTCAGGGAATTGCTGAGCAAACTTTACCATGCCTGAGCCTTCGCACATGGCCGGGGTAATCGCAATTAAACGCTCGTCTTGCGCCGCTTCATCACATAGCCACTGACCAAATACATCTGAATATTTAGGCGCAGTATTGACTGCTGCAGGCGCATTGATTTTGCTGATGGCGTGATATTTGATTTGATCTGCTTCGGCTGGCGCAAAGCCTTTGCCTTTTTTGGTATAAATATGAATTAAACGCGGGCCTGAACGCTTTTTCAGCGCCTCAAAAACTTGTGTCAGCTGGCGTACATCGTGACCGTCAAATGGCCCGAAATAATCAAAGCCCACTGCTTTAAATAAGTTATCTGCCGCATCAGTCGCAGAACTGTGCAGGCGGGAATTATAATTCCACTCCGGATAAGGCTGAACAAAAGCTTCACCATCTTCAGAGATATTAATCGATTCACCGCGCTCCCACAGCGCAGCCAAGTGCTTCGCAAAACCGCCAGTGCTGCATGAAATCGACATATCATTGTCGTTCAGCACCACCATCAAGTCTGCATTGTGCGCAACAGCATCGTTCATCGCCTCAAAAGCCATGCCTGCGGTCATTGCGCCGTCACCGACAATCGCAACTACATCGCATGGGTCTTTTTGATAACGGCGCGCAAGAGACATGCCTAGACCAGCAGAAATAGCAGTCGACGAATGGCCAACACCAAAAGTGTCAAATTCTGATTCTTCACGTGCTGGGAATGCAGCTAAACCATCTTTAGAGCGGATGGTTACCAGCTGTTCACGGCGCCCAGTCAGCGCTTTATGCGGATAAGCCTGATGACCCACATCCCAAATTAATCGGTCATGCGGGGTATTAAAGCTATAGTGCAAAGCGACGGTCAGCTCAATCACGCCAAGGTTGGCGCCAAAGTGCCCGCCGCTTTGTCCAGCTGCATACAAAATGAATTGACGCAGTTCATCCGCCACCTGCTCAAGCTGGCTGCGCTCAAGCAAACGGAGCTGCTGCGGATGATCAATCGTATCCAGCAGCGGTGTATTCGGACGATGAGACGGTATTTCTGTATACAGCATAATATGGCAAAGCCTTCTAAAGCCTGGCAATTCCTAAGCTAGGTCAAATGGATATCCGATCATACTGTCGGATTGTATCACCTGCAATCAGCCATATTTCTAGCGTTGCAATTTTGAACAGCAGTCAAAACTGGGTGTTTGTAGAGTGTTGCAGATTATCCTGAATAATCTGACTATTTATCAACTATTATCGTTCGCTTTATACAAAAAAGAAAATGTTCTGCATAAATTCATCGTTGCTATTCTACCAATGTCCAAGCATTACGCTATACTTTAGTCAATTTATGAACGAAGAAACGGGTTTAACAGTGCCTATAGAGTTTGTCGCAACATCGAGATTACCTACTGCATTTGGCGAATTTAACATTACAGTATTCCAAGATCCTGAAACTGGCGAAGAACATGTGGCACTCTCTAAAGGTCTGGAAAAAGCCCCAGAAGGCCCTGTCTTGGTCCGCATTCACTCGGAATGCTTGACTGGCGATGCCTTTGCATCATTAAAATGCGACTGCGGTCCGCAATTGCAGGCCACGCAAAAACTGATTAATGAAGCAGGACAAGGCGTAATTTTATACCTGCGCCAAGAAGGCCGAGGCATTGGTTTAACCAATAAAATCCGCGCTTATGCTTTGCAGGATCAGGGCCATGATACCGTGGACGCCAACTTAATGCTGAACCTGCCAGCTGATGCGCGCCGCTATGATATGTGCAATATCATGCTGGATCATTTGCACATTAAAGACGTTCGCCTGATTACCAACAATCCCCTAAAGATTAAAGCGCTGACTGATCTGGGTGTAAATGTTGTAGATCGCGTTGCCTTGACCGTTGGTCTAAATCCATTCAATGAAGCCTATTTAAAAACCAAACATGAGCGCATGTCGCATATGTATGATAAGGATGATTTTTAAAAGTCCTCGAAATTCTCCATAAATTAATCCCTCCAAACCTCCCTTTACAAAGGGAGGCTTTTCCCCTCTTTGATAAAGAGGGGTTCGGGGAGATTCAAATCGTCATAGAAAAAATCCGGCTCTGCGGCATTTTACGTTTTAAATGCAAGTCAAACGCCATGCAGGTATTGCGTACAAACGGTTTGCCCTGTTCAGTCACCTGAATATTTTTCTCATGAATCTGCAGCAAACCATCCTGCTGCATCTCTGCCAGCTGTTCCAGCACTTGCCCTAATTCAGGGAAAGCCTGCGATGGCTCATGCCATGACGTTTGAAAGCTGCACATCAAATTTAAAATATGCTTACGGATCACCAAGTCTTCTGCAGACAACACATGCCCGCGGTAGACCGGGATTTCGTTCTGCTCCAAACGCACATAATAATCTTCTAATTTCTTTTCATTTTGTGCAAAACTGTACCAGCTGTCGCTGATGGATGACATGCCCAGCCCAATCATTACTTGAGTTTTTGAGGCGGTATAACCCATAAAGTTGCGGTGCAGGCTGCCCTCTGCAAAGGCTTTGGCCATTTCGTCGGATGGCAGCGCAAAATGATCCATCCCAATTTCATGGTAGCCATGCGCCAGCAGCTGCGCTTTGCCCTCTTCATAGCATT
This sequence comes from Acinetobacter sp. ANC 3813, assembly GCF_002135435.1. GTDB lineage: Bacteria > Pseudomonadota > Gammaproteobacteria > Pseudomonadales > Moraxellaceae > Acinetobacter. Next base: position 88,751 of record NZ_NEGK01000006.1, read on the forward strand.
GGCGTTTCATTTCATCTTTAGGCACATCGGCATCTTTAAAGCCGCGCTGGCCATTGCCTTTGATCCACGGCACATGTGCATAGCTGTAAAAGGCCAAGCGGTCTGGCATCAGACGCTTGGTCTGATCAATGGTGTGCAGCACATCCTGCAAGCTTTGAAATGGCAAGCCAAAGACTAAATCATGCGAAATAGAGGTATAGCCAATTTCGCGCGCCCACTGCGTTACGCGCTCTACATTGTCATAAGGCTGAATGCGGTGAATGGCTTTTTGCACCGTTTCATTGTAGTCCTGCACCCCATAACTGACACGGCGGAAACCCAAGTCGTACAGCGCCTGCAAATGCTCACGGCTGGTATTATTGGGATGCCCCTCAAAACTAAATTCATGCTGCGGCGCAACTTCGGCTTTGCTCAGAATGCCTTGAATCAGCTGGGTTAAGTGCTCTGGTGCAAAAAAGGTTGGCGTGCCGCCGCCCAGATGAATTTCTTTAATCACCGGCGTGTCTTGCAGTAGCTCACAATACAGCTGCCATTCTTTTAACACGGCCTGAATATAGGGCTGCTCCATGTCATGCTTTTTGGTGACTTTTTTATGGCAGCCGCAAAAGGTGCAGAGGCTTTCACAAAATGGCAGATGAATATACAGACTAATGCCTTCACTGCGGTTAGATTCATTAAAAGAGCGTTTCAGCGTCTGCTTCCAAATATCCAAAGAAAAGGATTGTTCGTCCCAATACGGCACAGTCGGATAACTGGTATAGCGCGGTCCCGGCACATTGTACTTTTGAATAAGCGATTTTGCCTGCTGCATACGCACTGCCCCATCTGCATTAAATGATCAATTGCCTGCTATTTTGCGGAGCTTCAATTTTGAATTCAACCTAGCCTTTTGGTCGGGATACTTCCAAAGTTGCTTCCCAATTGATACAGGCCGCATAAAAAAGCCAATGATGGCGATCGGGAAAAATCCCTTAAGTTTTTACAAAATCTATGCTTTGATGGACACAGTTTTGATTTTTCTTTTTTGCAGGTTCAAATGCAGCACCCGACTTCAGCTGATATTCAGCGCGTTCACGACTTTCTCACAGATTTGCAGGCCCGTATTTGCGCCGCGCTGGAACAGCAGGAACGTGCAGGCGGCGGCACAGCCGAATTTATCATTGATGACTGGGAGCGCCCGGAAGGCGGCGGCGGACGTTCACGTGTGCTGCAAAACGGCACAGTGATTGAAAAAGGCGGCGTGATGTTTTCGCACATCAACATTTCAAAATTACCAGCCTCGGCCACAGCGCGCCACCCGAATATTGCCGGCGCTAAAGCGCAGGCTATGGGTGTATCACTGGTCATTCATCCGAAAAATCCGAATGTACCCACCTCACATGCCAATGTGCGTTTATTTGTGGCAGAAAAAGAAGGCCAAGACCCAATCTGGTGGTTTGGCGGCGGTTTCGATTTAACGCCTTTTTACCCGAATGATGAAGATGTGCTTTCATGGCATCAAACGGCGCATGATCTCTGTGCCCCGTTTGGCCATGAAGTCTATGCAGAACATAAAAAATGGTGTGATGACTACTTTTATTTAAAGCACCGCGATGAGCAGCGCGGCATTGGCGGCTTATTTTTTGATGATTTGAATCAGTGGGATTTTGAAACCTGCTTTAAATATATGCAGGCGGTAGGCAATGGTTATTTAGAGGCTATATTGCCTATTTTCCAGCGCAATCAGGACAAGCCATACAGCGAAGCACAGCGTGACTTCCAGCTGTACCGCCGCGGCCGCTATGTCGAATACAATTTAGTGTATGACCGCGGCACCTTATTCGGCCTGCAAACAGGCGGACGCATTGAATCCATTTTAGTCAGTATGCCGCCGCTGGCGGGCTGGTCTTACCGTCCTGAGTGGGATGCGCAATCGGCAGAGAAAAAACTGACTGATTATTATCTCAAACCGCTGGATTGGCTGAAGGAACTAAAATAAGCCGTCAATTCATTTTGGGATTATGTTCTCTATATTTAAAAAGCCTTCTTCTGGAGGCTTTTATTTTGCGAGAAGCTTTAATGTTATGTGACTAAAAATTGACATCAGACTCTCCGGCCTCATCCATCAAGCAATTTAATTTTTCAATTGATCCAGCACTTTAGCGCCTATTGCATAGCGTCACATTTTAATCAATGATTGAGAAATCCATTTGCAAAACTTAACGTCTCCTGACATTTATATGACTTGATAGCTTATTAATTTTTCAAGAAATTTACCCTTTACGCCATGGGTCGTGTAAGATCATTACAGCCGCAGAAAGAACATCTGCACTCTGCAAATTCCCTCTTGAAAGCCAATGAGGTGCAAGCCCATGAATACTCAAAAAATTAGCCTGACAGCACTGCTATTTTGGAGCTTCGCCGCTACTTTACTGGGTGCAATCAGCACAGCAGTTTTTTCAGAAACCGCATTTAATGATAATTTTGCGTTCAGCATGATGGTGCTGGCTTGCGCAGGTATTGTCATCAGCACCGCACTGCTCATGGTGGATGCCGTACTGGCTGTATGCAATCCCTAATCGCAGCTCAAACTCAAAAATTCCCCGCCTTAATTTTAGATTAGCGCTTTAGAGCACCCGCAATTTGCCGTATATTGATGCACATTTCTCCACATGGAACTTGTGCGATGAGCAAGCAATTTGCCGTAATAGGCAACCCCATTGAACAATCCCGCTCTCCTGAACTGCACCACGCTTTTGCAGCCAAAACCGGCATTGATTTGAACTACAGCAAACGCTTAGCGCCCATCGATGGCTTTGATGCCAGCATGCAGGAATTCTTTGCCCAAGGCGGCTCAGGCATGAATGTCACAGTTCCCTTCAAAGAACAAGCGTTTGCTGCCTGTGCGGTACTGACAGAACGGGCTAAAATTGCCAAAGCTGTAAATACCCTGTGGATGCAGGATGGACAGCTGCATGGCGACAATACTGATGGGCAAGGTCTGGTCGAAGCCATTCAAGCGCTGGACTGGAATCTCAGTCAAACCGATATTTTGATTATTGGCGCTGGCGGTGCGACCCGCGGTGTGATTTATCCACTAGTCAAAGCGGGCGCAAAAAAAATTGTGATTGCCAACCGTACCCTTGCCCGTGCTGAACAGCTGGTTGCAGATTTAAAAGATGCTGTTCCAGAGGCAGAACTTAGCGCTATTGGGCTTAATGAGCTGCAAGGCAATTTTGACATTGTCATTAATGCCACATCTGCCAGCTTAAGCGGAGATGCACTAGAACTGCCTATTGCCTTACAGTTTAAACAGGCCTATGAAATGGCTTATGGCAAACCTTCCAGCTTTTTAGATCAAGCCAAAGCGCGTGCTGTACCGACCTCAGAAGGCTTTGGCATGCTGGTTGGTCAAGCCATTGAATCTTTCCGAATCTGGAATGGTGTCAAACCCAATTTAAAAGAGTTCCTTTAAGTCTAGCCATAAAAAAAGAACCTCCGAGAAGGTTCTTTTTTATTTCAAAATATTGAAACCATGCCCAGTTATTTCGGCATATGTGTCAGCACATCGCGATACACAATACGGTAAATAGACTGATCAAATAACTCCGTATCATCTGCACTCAGATTACGCAGAGACTGCTCAGATAATTTATTATTTAGATCATCTGTAAATGCCTGCGCCACAATCTGTGCAGCTTTCGGCAGCTGCTGTTTCTGCTCAGCGCTGAGCTCATATTCATCAGCAAAACGCTCTGCATAATACACAGCAAATACCGCCTGACGGGTTTTATGCTGTTTAATGTGCTTGGTCCAATCACGCTGCTCTAAATAGTCTTCCGTTGCGTCATCAACAATCTGCTTTACCGCATAGCCCATAGACGCAAAACTGTCACTATTTTTCAGCTGATGCTTATCCGCCAGCTGATTTAAACGCACCAAGGCAGCGCCCTTCGGCTTGCTCAAGTCTTCATTAAAATGATAGGCAGACAATTCTGCAATTTCATTCAATTCAGCTGCCGTATAGTGCTTGCCCAGCTCTGTTTGTTTAACAACTGCATATAGACCAAACACAGCTTGATAAGTTTTGAGCCAAGAATCCGTTTTCTGATACGTGTCCAGTGCGATTTGACTTAATAGCTCATCCGCTGTTTTCTGCTCCTGCATTTTCTGCACAGTTTCAACCGCGGCATCAGCAGATGAACTTGCACCTAACGTCCCCAGCAGATCTTTAGACAGGCGTTCTAGCAATGAACCTTTAGAGGCCTCTTCAATTGATTTAGCATTTTTCATCAGCTGGCGGTCAATGGCTTTGGCATGCCCATAATTACTGATTTGGTTGGTGCTGCTGAAACGGAATTCGCCAAATCGATCATCCTGTTTCACTACAGCATAATCGAGACTCAATAAACGTCCGGCCTGATCTAGGCCGACATCGATAGTCAGTGGAATGCTATATTCCTGATCCTTTTTCAGCGCTAGCTGAATTTCTGCCTGATGCTTCTGCCACAGCTCTTTAAAGCCCTGAGCATCCGTCAATTGCTGTGACTGCGCTGCCAAAAACAATGGCTTCAGCTGTTCAAAAGCGGACAATTGCGCCGCATCTGCAACAGCGCCTTCACGTAATGCATCACCTTCAGCCGCAGCTGGCTTTTTAAATAGGTCAATCCCATACCACTCACGGCAAAGCGTAAAGTATCCTGCCGGCACTTTAGCCGCGTTTACCAAAGCCTTGCAGGCTACATCAGAAATCCCGCCAGCTTCCTGATCAGTTTCTTCTGCTTCAGCTGCAGCATCCACGGGACCGTTTTTAGACTCAGAACTGCTGTAAGCATCGCATTCATCTGCTGCGCAAGCAGCTGCAGCAGCGGCATCGGCTGCGGTATATCCCTCGCCTGCATCTTCAGCTTCTACTACGTCCTCAGCCTCTGCTTCCTGCTCGTCACTGTGGTACATATCTGCGTGCGCTTTCATTTGCACCAGCTCATCTACACGCGCTGCAGACTTATAGGCTGCAATCTCCAGCTGCTCCTCGGCAGATCCGGTTTCGACGTCAGCATCTTCACTGGCAGGCGCTGGAGCTTCTTCTGCATATTCCGCCTGAACTGCGCCTGCATCCTGCTGGCTGAATTTCTGACCTTTCACTTGCTCCGTATAATAGGGTTCGTTTACCACATCAAACAGGCCCATTTGCAAGAATACATTCTGCAATGTGCCCTGATAACGGATTTTACGCGTCAGCCCCTGCTGCTGATCCTGTGCCGTCAAGGGCAAGAGACTGAGCTGATTGCTTTCTGCCAATGCATAAGGCACGGCATTCATTTGCTTTAAATAGACGGCTAGGTTTTTAAAATTAATCTGATTAAATTCATCTTTATATTTAGACAAATCCACATAAGCGTAGGAAGACTGGCTTTCACGGTTCACTAAAAAAGGCATAAACGCAAAATAATTGGTATACAGCTTCAATTCATTAAAATCGACAATAAATGGCAGCTGCGCCTGCACTTGCAGCGTCGGTTTCAAATATTTTAAATTAAAATTCAGGGCAGCCAATTTTTGGCGGTAATTCACCGAACCGTCATAACTGAACTGCACATCATTCAGCACAGCAAAAATGCTTTCTCCTGCACTGGCGCTTGAACTTTCACGCGCTCCAAGAAAATAACCATAAGGATCCAGCTCCATAGCCACGGCATCATACAGCTGATTTTTTTCTTTCTGGCTCAGCTGGACTTTGCTGACTTTCAGCGCCTGATCAATCTGTTTTTTCTGATCCGCATTTAAGCTCTTCGCGGCCTGCTTTTTAGCTGGTGTATCCGCTTCCATTTTTTGATGCTGTGTGGTCTGCAACGAAAATTGACCCGCCATATCATAGCTGGATGTCTCCAGTATGGCATTTATGCCATTGGCCGCCGATGCTCCCAGCTGTTCGCTGCTGGCTGGAGTGGACTTTATGACATGTTGTGTGCAAGCGCTTAAGCTCAAACCGAGCAGGCAAAGAGTTAAATATTTCAGACGCATAATTTGTTTTAACACCCAGTTTATTTATAGTTTAATTGTAAAAATTGATCTAAAGACCTACATTGAATTTATCAGATAATGATGAAAAATCAGATTGCTTTAAATTCCAAATTCGCATTTCTGACATTTTTCTCAGGCTGTGCTATCAATGTAATTTGATCATTATTGTGAATAATCAAATCATCGACCCGAATAATCCAAAACTATTTTTAAATTAGGATTAACACTATGCCTGCTTATAAAGCTCCTTTACACGACATTCGTTTTTTAATGAATGAAGTGCTTGATTACCCTGCGCATTACGCAACTTTATCAAACGGTGATGCTGCTGACGCCGATACTGTCGACATGATTTTGGAAGGCGCAGCGGATTTTTGTGAAAATATTCTGTCTCCGCTGAATCAAACTGGCGATGAAGAAGGCTGCCAATTTGACAATGGCGATGTAAAAACGCCAAAAGGTTTTAAGGAAGCATATGACCAGTTCGTGCAAGGCGGCTGGCAAGGTCTTTCTTTCCCTGAAGAGTTTGGCGGTCAAAACCTGCCGCAATCGCTGAACCTGATTAAATCAGAAATGATGGGTACAGCAAACTGGTCATTCCAGATGTACCCGGGCCTCAGCGTAGGCTGTATTAACACCATCATGCAGTTTGGTACAGATGAGCAAAAAAATCTGTATTTGCCTAATCTGGTTGCAGGTACGTGGTCTGGCACCATGTGCTTAACTGAACCTCAGTGCGGTACAGACTTAGGCCAAGTCAAATCTAAAGCGGAAGCCAATGTTGACGGCACATATGCAATCAGCGGCACAAAAATCTTCATCTCTGCGGGTGAGCACGACTTAACAGACAATATTATTCATATTGTCCTTGCACGCCTTCCAGATGCGCCTGCCGGCACCAAAGGCATTTCATTGTTTATCGTTCCGAAATTCAATGTCAATGCTGACGGTTCAATTGGCGAACGCAACCCAGTGACTTGCGGTTCAATCGAACACAAAATGGGGATCCGCGCGTCTGCAACTGCAGTGCTGAACTTTGACGGTGCGAAAGGCTTCCTGATTGGCGAGCCGAACAAAGGCCTGCACGCGATGTTCACATTTATGAACACTGCGCGTATTGGTACTGCAATTCAAGGAATCGCGCATGCTGAATTGGCATTCCAAGGCGCATTGCCTTATGCCAAAGACCGCATGTCTATGCGCGCGCTGTCTGGTAAAAAAGATCCAGATAAAGTTGCAGATGCCATTATTCACCATGCTGACGTACGCCGCATGCTGTTAACTCAAAAAGCGATCGCTGAAGGCGGCCGTTCAATGATTTATTATGCAGCGCAAATTGCCGACAAAATGGCGGATGCTTTAACCCGCGGCGATACCGCTGCATTTGAAGCGCACGATGACCACTTAGGCTTCTATACCCCAATCCTGAAAGGCTTCTTAACGGAGCTGGGCTACGAAGCTGCCAACCACGGCATGCAGGTTTACGGCGGCCACGGCTACATTAAAGAATGGGGTATGGAACAAATTGTTCGTGACTCTCGCATCTCTACACTGTACGAAGGCACCACAGGCGTACAAGCACTGGATTTAATTGGCCGTAAAGTATTACTCAGCTCTAAAGGCAAAGTGATCCGTGATTACACAGCAGAAATTTTAAAATTCTGCGGACAGCATGCACGCAACAAATATATGCGCCGTTTTGCATGGGATTTAACAAAACTTTGCGCACAGTGGAATGCACTGACTGTCCGCATTATGCTGGCTGCACGTAAAGACCGTGACATCGTGTCTTCTGCTTCTGTCGATTTCTTAATGTTCTCTGGCTACGTGATGATGGCTTACTTCTGGGCGCAGCAAGCAGCTGTAGCTTCTGCCAGATTGGCGGCCGGCGAAGGTCAGGAAACACCAGAGTTCTACAAGGCAAAAATTAAAGTGGCTGATTTCTACTTTGAACGTATGCTGCCGCGCACTCAAGGCCATGCGGAAGCTATGGTCAATCCATCAAAGACCATGACCTCTTTGGCGCCTGAGCATTTCAGCTTTGATTACTAAGTTTGAATTAAATTAAAGAGCGCTTCGGCGCTCTTTTTTGGTCTGATTCATACATGACATTCAAACTTTCATACTGACAAGACCACAGCCTAACCCTATCCAAACTGCACCATCACATTTTAATTTAGACTTGGTCCTACAGCAGCCCATTGACCAAAAATACTCAAAAAATTGTCCGTATGCATCATGGTATGCTGTGTTGACGCGTCCTAATATAAATTCACTTCTGCTAAAAAAAATAAAGGCCAGAAATGAGTTTTAATCAACACCTATCCGCAGTCAGCGGCCTAATGAGGTTTTTACATAAATTCGGCATCACAATATTCTTTGCGGTCGTTGCGCTGATCAGTCTGACAAAAACGGTGAAAGCTAAAAACATCATCACCAGCTATCAAGACCAGCAGGCTTGGCGGGACATTGAACAGTATTTACCGCCAGAGTTTCATATTGCACCTGAGCAGCTGCCGCAGGAAGAGTGGATGCCATGGCGTGGACACCAACTGCATTTAGATACTTACCGCAACCCGCAAGCGAAAATCAAAGTCATTTTGTTTCATGGCGTAGGCACCAATGGCCGTCAAATGACCATGATTTTAGGCAAACCCTTGGCTGACCGCGGATATGAAACTATTGCTGTGGATCTGCCGGGCTATGGCCTGACGCAAATCGCCAAAGACCGCCCGATCCGCTATGAAGACTGGGTACAGGCGGGCAGCGATTTAATCGACCAAGAACTGCAGCGCGATACACGCCCCATTGTACTGTATGGCCTAAGCGCAGGCGGCATGCTGAGCTATCATATTGCAGCCAAAAATCGAAAGGTAAAGGCCATAAGCGGTATGACTTTTTTAGACACCCGCAATTCTAATGTTAGAGACATCGTCGCCAGAAACTTGTTCATAAGCCGTGTTGGCACGCCCGTAACACATCTGGCTGCCAAAACACCTTTGGCTTCGATTCGCATCCCTATGCATTTGGCCAGCAAGATGAATACCTTGGTCAACAACAAGCAGGCTTTAAAAGTCTTTTTAAAAGATAAAAGTTCAGCGGGAAATTCAGTGTCCTTAAGCTTTTTAGATTCTTATCTGCACTATCAACCAGAGCTGGAGGCTGCCGATTTTAATGTGTGCCCTATCCTACTCACCCAGCCCGAACAAGACCGCTGGACACCGCTGTCCTTAAGTACGCCTTTTTTAAACCGTATTCAGCATGTGCCAGTCACAACCGTGATACTGCAAAATGCGGGTCATTACCCTTTAGAACTGCCCGGACTGGCTCAAATGGTTGATGCTATAGATAGCTTTTACCGCAGCAGTGTCAATTCAGCTGAAAAATAATCTTTAATTCTATGCCCGCCTGAACTGGAGCTTTGGGCTGGAAAATTGGCTTCCTCCATACTGCAAACACTAATTAAGATATATCTTAATAGCTCTTAATTATGCTAAAATATATCCATTCTTCATGTGTATTGACACATAAAGCGCAATGTTCTCCCCACCAGTGCTTAAACGGTAGCCGGCAAGATGGTCTCAAAATCTCAAAGTACACTCATTATTGCAGTGCTCGCTCTGCTTTCAATTTTCCCGCCTTTGGCGACTGATATGTATTTGCCTGCATTGGGCGCAGTTGCGTCGGATTTAAATACCAATGCCGCTTCTGCTGAATTGTCTTTATCTATTTTCTTTTTAGGTTTAGCCATTGGTCAACTGATTATGGGGCCGTTAATTGATGGCTACGGCCGTAAAATTCCACTGTTGCTGGGAACTTTGGTCTTTGTCATCACCTCAATAGTTTTAATTTTTACTCATGATATTCATGCCTTTAATGCCTTACGTTTTTTACAGGCTTTAGGCGCGTGCGCTGGCATGGTGATCAGCCGCGCCATTGTGACTGATTTGTATGAAGGTCAGGAAGCGGCCAAAAATATGACGGTTTTAGTCATGCTGATGACCATTGGCCCGATTATATCTCCTACTCTTGGCAGCCTGATTTATGCAGGATTCGGCTGGCGGACTATTTTTAGCTTAATGACTGTGATTGGCCTGATTGCGTTACTGCTGTCACAAGTGTTTATTCCAGAAACTTTAAGCACTGAAAAAAGAACACAAAAACCGTTTAAGGAAGCACTGCAAAATGCATCCCTTCTAATCCGTCAACGACGCTTTATTATTCCAGTCCTGACTGCAAGCTTTGTGCAGGCAGGCATGTTTGCTTTTATCACGGGTTCATCAGGCGTATTTCAGGGCATTTATGGCTTAAATGCGCTTAATTATGGCTTAGCCTTTGCCGTTATTGCCTTATCGCTGTTTATTTTTGGCAGTATCAATAAAAAACTGCTGGATCATTACCGCCCTGCAAAAATTTTAAGCCTTGGACTGCCTATTTATGCGGTCATGGCCTGCATCACAGCTGCCGTATCGGGCTCAGAAAATATTTGGATATTCACCATTCCGCTCTGGTTTACCATCGGTTTTGTCAGCCTGCTGTCTTCCAATGCAATCGCTCTAGCGATGGGCGCTGCTGCAGAGCGCGCTGGCGCTGGTTCAGCTGTATTTGGCGTATTCCAATTTGGTATTGCATTTATTGTATCGGGCTGTGTGGCTGTTGGCGGCTCAAGCAGTGCGTTGCCTATGAGTTTAGGCATCCTGCTGCCAGCCATTCTTGCCTTAATCGTTTGGTCGCTTAAACGTCCTGATTAAGTAAAGTGCTACAAACGGGCTTTCACCGCATACCAAACGAATAAAATAAAAGACCGCAATCGCAGTCTTTTATTGAATGAAACAAACTTTTTAAAATCCCTGCGCCTCAGCACATTGTTTCAGCTGTGTTTTCAAAAATAGACGCAACGCTTTCAAATGGCTTTGAACACGCCAGCTGTTGATTTTCACATGCGTAGGTATTCACTTCTTTTTCGAGTATTTGTAAAAACGCATTATAGCGCTGCTCAAAATCTGGCAAATCGCTCCAATCGATACGTTTACTTTCAATGCAGCGGTGCTGGCTAATAAAATCCAGCAGCAGTTTTTGAATTTTCGCATTGGTATAATAAATCAGATACGTCGCCGCCGAACCGCAATGCTGACATCCCTCTTCTAGATAGACCTCTTCATTATTCAGCCAGCGGCACTGTAAAGTGAAATATGCGCGAATCGCTTCTGTCGCTAATGTGGACTGCGTCATTTTTTCAACCTTTATAGTTATTGCAATTGATAATTATTATCAATTAATAGATTTAAAAAGTCCATCCCTAATGCTCAAACAGCCCATATTGTTTTTTAAGCAGCTGAATAAATTAAAATTTAGCGTAAAAAAATAAGCGCACCTAAAAGTGCGCTAATGCTATTGAATTGCAATCTTAAGGCGATGCGCCTGATGGATCTTATAAAAACTCTTCCAGCACCGAGTTTAAAAAGATATGCCCCTGCGCTGTACACGAAATACGGTTTGGATTGTCTACCATCAATTGACGCTGACGCAGCGAAGCCAATAGATCCTCTAAAGCATCCAAACTTAGGCCGGTACGCTCTGCATAGAGGTGTGCGTCTACCCCATGATTCAGGCGCAGCGCATTCATCATAAATTCAAAAGGCATATCTGCGGCTTCAATTTTTTTGAATTGCAAATGCTCGGCTGGCACTTTGGCCAAATAATCTTTAGGCAAGCGGGTTTTTTGAAAACGGTACACACCATCTGGCTGGGTCACTTTGCCATGCGCGCCCGCGCCAATCGCTAAGTAATCGCCAAACTGCCAGTAATTCAAATTATGCGCCGACGGCTTTTCTTTTCGCCAAGCCGATACTTCATAATTAACAAAACCCTGCGCGGTTAAATACGCTTCGCCCTGTTCCTGAATCTCTTCCAGTACATCATCTACAGGTAAAATAGGCTGGGTGCGGAAAAAGACCGTGTTCGGTTCAATGGTCAGCTGATACCAAGACACATGCGTCGCGCCATTTTCCACCGCCAGTTTTAAATCCAGCAGCGCCTGCTCTAAAGTCTGCTCGGGCAAGCCGTGCATCAAATCGACATTCACCCGCTCAAAACCAGCTTCCCGCGCATGCTGTATCGCAGAAATCGCATCATTATTGGAATGAATGCGGCCCAGTTTTTTCAACTGATCGCTATTGAAGCTCTGCACACCAATGGACAGGCGGTTAATCCCTGCCTCTAAATAGCCGGCAAACGGATCATGCTCCACTGTGCCCGGATTGGCTTCCAGCGTAATTTCACAATCCGCCTCAAACGGCAGCAGCGCTTTAAGCTCTGCAAACAGCCATTGATAGCCTTTGGCAGAGATCAGCGATGGTGTGCCGCCACCGATAAATACACTGTGAATGGCGCGGCCTTGAGCGAAATCGAGCTGGGTTTTAAAATCTTCGACCAGCGCCTGTAAATATTCCTGTTCCAAATCCAATGACAGTTTTCCATCAGGCACAGCATGCGAATTGAAATCGCAATACGGGCATTTGCGTACGCACCATGGCATATGAATGTATAAGGAAAGTGGAACCAGTGCAGGATTTAATTCAGACAAGGACAGCGCTCAAAAGAGAAAGATAGTCAGCCTGCATTTTAACATGACTGCGTCACAGACTAATGCATTCTGCAGCCCAATCCGCTAAACTGAAAAAAATTGAACAAAAAAAGCGCAGATATAATGAAGATAAGCACGCAACTGCTGATGCTGCTTCCGCTCGCAATGGGAATCGGAATCGCCATGACCTTCCAAACTGCAATCAATAGCCAATTACGTGAATATTTATATTCTCCGCTGCAAGCTGCCCTTTTATCCTTTTTGGTTGGTACAATAGCGCTGGCTGTCTTGGTGTTTTTTCAGCCTGTAGAAAAGCCGAACCTCGAAATGCTGAAACAGATTCCGTGGTTTTTATGGCTTGGCGGGTTTTTAGGCGTCTATGCCATCAGCTTCAGTATTTATACAGCGCCAAAGCTGGGCTTTTTAACCCTATCGGGTCTGATTATTTTTGGGCAAATCGTGATGTCTATGATTATTGACCAATTTGGCTTGCTCGGCACCGAAAAAACTTCCATCAACTGGCAGCGCCTGTTAGGCGGCGTAGTGATTTTTACGGGTGTGCTTCTCACTTTACAACGCTGAACCATCATTCTAAGCACATGATGAAATGAGTAATTTTTGTGTCCAATGCAGCAACTGCAGCAAGCAATTCTTTTGAATTAAAAAAGCTGTTTCACCTCATGATTCCTATCTTGGTCACTCAGTTTGCCCAAGCGGGTTTTGGCCTGATTGACACCATCATGGCAGGGCATCTCTCCGCCAATGATCTAGCAGCCATTGCTGTCGGGGTCGGGCTGTGGATTCCTATTATGCTGCTGTTCAGCGGCATCATGATTGCCACCACACCGCTGGTTGCCGAAGCCAATGGCGCGCGCACCCCTGAAAAAATCGCAATCATTGCCCGCCAATCCCTGTGGGTGGCTTTAATTCTCGGCATTATTGCCTGCCTTATTTTACAAATAGCGCCATTCCTGCTGCCCATCTTGGGCGTGCCTGAAGCCTTGCTGCCCAAAGCCAGCCTGTTTTTACATGCCATCGGTTTTGGCATGCCGGCAGTCACCATGTATGCGGCTTTGCGAGGTTATTCAGAAGCCTTGGGTTATCCACGTCCCGTCACTGCTATCAGTCTGATTGCACTGCTGGCGCTGATTCCACTGAATTTTATTTTTATGTACGGCTTAGGTCCAATTCCAGAATTAGGCTCAGCGGGCTGCGGCTTTGCAACTGCCATTCTGCAATGGCTCATGTTCTTTGCTTTGGCTTTCTATATTTTAAAAAGCCCAGCCTATGCCGCGACGCAGCCGCTTAAAAGCTTTGAGCGTATTAATGGCGTGTGGGTAAAGCGTATTCTTAAATTGGGCCTACCCATTGGCTTGGCTATTTTCTTTGAAGTCAGTGTGTTCAGCACCGCTGCTATTATTCTCAGCCCGCTGGGTGAGATTACTGTAGCTGCGCATCAAATTGCAATTTCAATTACCTCTCAGCTGTTTATGATCCCCATGTCTTTAGCCATTGCTTTGACCATTCGGGTCGGGACTTATTATGGCGAGCAAAACTGGGCGGCAATGCGTAAAGTCCAGCATTTAGGCCTGCTGACTGCAACCGTGCTGGCATTGGCAACAATGACCCTGCTCTGGCTGCTTCGCCATGACATTGTTTCACTGTATACAGGTGACTATGATGTTGCCGTTGTGGCGGTGTATTTGGTGCTGTTTGCCATTGGCTACCAGCTGATGGACGCTTGGCAAGTCAGCGCGGCAGGCTGCCTGCGCGGCATGCAGGACACCAAAGGCCCAATGTGGATTACCATGCTGGCCTATTGGGTGATTGCCTTCCCTGTAGGGATTTATTTGTCGCGCTATACCGATATGGGCGCTGCAGGTGTCTGGGTTGGCTTGATCGTTGGACTAAGTGTGGCTTGTGTACTGCTGCTGACCCGCCTATTTATGATGAATAAACGCCTCAGCCTTCAATAAAGCTGAACCGAAGGGGGCTGAATATTCAGCCCCCTTTTTTTACTTCAAGATTGCAGCTGATGTTTATTCAGCTGTTTCAATCAGATTAAGGAAGCTGTGCTAGCGCTTGTTTTAGTCCTTGCGGAAGTTCTGATTCATCAGCAGCCTCTTTGGTAATCACCTGCCCCACAATGACATCCGTACCATTAAAAGTCATGGTGGGCGAACCATACAATTCATAACCCTCATTGAGCGCTTTGGTCACTCTGGCGCAAAAATTCACGTCATCTTTCCCTGTTAAATATTTATAGATTTTCATCTGTCATTCACTTGCTGCATGCTGATGTTTATTTTAGGCCAGAATCCAACATCAAATCATGAAAAATATGCAGTACAGAACTGAAAAAACTTAATCTGCGCACAAAGAACCAAATAGAAACATAGATTTAACATTTTAAAGTAGGCAGCTGAACAATAAGCGCCTATGATCAGATGCAGAGATTAAAATTCAAACTTGAGGCATCACCCATGGCAAAAACGGCAAGTACACCCGGCCGCCGCTTTATGAAAC
Organism: Acinetobacter sp. ANC 3813; assembly: GCF_002135435.1. Lineage (GTDB taxonomy): Bacteria > Pseudomonadota > Gammaproteobacteria > Pseudomonadales > Moraxellaceae > Acinetobacter. The sequence continues at coordinate 103,866 of NZ_NEGK01000006.1, forward strand.
TTGCCAGTATGACAGCAAGTATTGCAAGCAAGACTGTTTCCAATTCCATTAAAAACTTAACTGCCGATGAAGAGCAGAAAAACGCCTCTCGCAGCAAGCTGTTTCAAGACATTGGCCTGCAAATTGCCGATACCTTAGGTGAAATGAAAGGCGCTGTCATGAAAGTCGGACAGATTGCCTCACAGTACAAAGATATTTTCCCGCCAGAAGTGGCTAAAGCCATTGGCAAACTGCAGCGCCAAGCGCCGCCAATGCCTTTTGCAGAAATTAAAGCCCAAGTTGAAAAAGAACTCGGTCAGCCGCTGCTGAATATTTTTAAAAGTTTTGATGAAACTCCTTTTGCAGCAGCATCGATAGGTCAAGTGCATAAAGCCGTTTTGCCTAACGGCCAGCAAGTGGTCGTCAAAGTGCAATATCCAGGTGTCGATGAAGCCTGTGAAAGCGACCTCAAGCAAGTGCGTCTGGCGCTGCGCCTGATGGGGGTTTTAAAAATTGACCGCAAGCTGCAAGACCGCTTATTTAATGAAATTCAGGAAAGTTTGGACAATGAACTGAATTATCAAATCGAAGCGCAAAACTTAGAAGTCGCGCGCGCATTCCATGAAAAGCTCGACTCTAAAATTATTATTCCTCAAGTGTTTAAGGAATATTCTTCACGCCATGTGCTTGCGCTCAGCCTCGAACAAGGCGAAAGCATTGAAACCGCCAGCAAGTGGCCTTTGGAAACCCGCAATGCCTTAGGGCGAAGGCTGTTCCGCGCAATGGGACAAGAAATCTTTTTCCTCAAACGCTTTCACTGTGACCCGCATCCCGGCAACTTCGCATTTCGGGAAGACGGCACCGTGATTATTTACGATTTTGGCGGCGTAAAAACCCTGTCCAATGAGATTGTGCACCACTTTAAAGAGTTGATTCATGCAGCCCGCGCCAGTGATATTGCTGAAATGGAAAATCAGCTGGATGCACTGCATTCCATGTCTGAAAAAGGCAAGTTCCCCGCAGAGCTGTATGAAGCTTGGCTAGAAGTGCTGATGCGCCCGCTGACTACCCATTATGATTTTGCCGAAAACTCCGCACACCATGACGGCGTTGTTTTGGTGAAATCGTCATTAAAATACTGGGATGTGTTTAAGCCTTCGCCAGATACGCTAATGGTCAACCGTACCGTGTCAGGACATTACTGGAACATGATTCATTTAAAAATGCAGGATAACCTTTCCGATATTTTTGAAGAGCTGATTCCGCCGCGTTCATAAAAATGGATTTGATTGATGCCCAGTTACAGAAAATGTACTGGGCAAAATTTGCATTTCCAATTGTTATATTATAACATTTCATTTATGCAAAATAATTAGGAGAATTCACATGCGTCCAAACATTCATCCGAACTATCGTGAAGTCCTGTTTCATGACACCAATGCCAATGCATTCTTTGTTATTGGCAGCACCTTAGAAACGGCGCAGACCCGTGAGCATGAAGGCAAAACTTATCCTTATGTGACTTTGGATATTTCCAGTGCTTCACATCCGTTTTATACCGGTGAACAGCGTCAAGCCAGCAATGAAGGCCGTGTAGCAAGTTTCAATAAACGCTTCGCACGTTTCAAACGCTCACAATAAGTTCATTTTCAGTTAAGGTTTTGCTTTTAAAGTAAAACGATTGAGAAGCCTAAGACCCCCTCCTCCAGCTTAGGCTTCTTTTTTTATGCCAATTTTATTCTTTTAGGTCGTTAAGGCCTGAGGCATGTGCATTTAAAAAATGGCATAGCTTTTGTTTTAATTTTTCAATATAGCCTGAAAGAGATAAAACCCGAGACTTAACACAATGACGCCGACCATGAGGCTGGAAAAGGCATAACTCAGTGCCAAGCCATTTTGCCCCTGCCGCAGCAATTGGAAAGTTTCCAAGCCAAAACTGGAAAAGGTGGTAAATCCACCTAAAATACCCACCATTAAAAATAATCGAGCTTCCTGCTGCAGCACGGGATATTTTTGAGTAAATGCAAAGAAAATACCCGCCAGAAAACAGCCTAGGATATTCACCCACCAAGTGGTCCACGGAAACAGTCCGCTTGGCTTAAGCAGCCAAACGCTTGCGCTATAGCGGAAACACGCGCCAATTGCGCCGCCGCACGCCACCAAAAGCCAATTCATGCAGATTCCAATTTCTCAATAAAATTATTGCGCCCAGCTTGCAGGCTTTGCCTCACTATAACGCAAAAAATCATCATATTTCTAATGAATCTCAAGGCTAAAACTTGCTATATTGCCTGCGTTTTCACTTTTTTATTCTATGGATTGAGAAACTCATGGCTCAAGAATTATTGAACCAGCTTCAAGCAGGCGAAGCTAAATTTGCAGATGTGATTGCATTTATTGAAGCACGTTATACACATACGCCTACAGCATTCAAAAATGGCCAGCAAGCCAATGGCGCCAATGAAAACCAAGGCAGCGCAAAAGTGTTTTCTTTTGCTCAATTGAATGATCTAGACCAAGCGCAGACTTTAAGTTTATTTGCAGAACACTATGCGTCAGTGTTGGCAACACCAGACGCTGCGGATCATCAAAATATCCGTCAATTTATGCAAAATGGCTGGGATGGCATTCAATTTGAAGGTCAAGCGCTGACAGCGAAGTAATAGCCTGTTCAATCTAAAAATCTCATATGCAGAATATTGCTTTTTAGATTGGCACAGCCTCAATGGACGTGCTCAGTAATATGGCATTGCTTACTTTTGACTAGGCAAAAGTAAGCAAAACCCCCTTCTTTCCTGATGATGCATCCCTGCATCACAGGAAAAGGCCAGCGTCCTGCTGGCCTACTCGTCCCAAATACCTAACGTTAAATTTAAAATGCTTTCCCAACAAAAAGCATTAAGAAATTCGAACGCGGCATTTCCACTCATCAATTGCGGTATTTTCCCAAGCGCGCGCATGCTTCAAATGCAGCTGCTCTTGGCCCGCCTGCAAAGCTGTAAAGCGGTAAATTTTCTGACCGCCTTTGCCTACCGTCGGCACTTCAGTTTTAGACTGATCTGACTCGTAAATTTCTTCAATCTTAAACAGTTTTGGATTCTCCGCCACAGTCCAAACATAGCCTGTACTCGGGTTCTCATCCAAAATCACTTCAAGGGTCTGGCCGCGGTCCATTTCCAGCAGTGCAGGACAGGTTTGATTGCCGACAAAAATATGTGTTTTTCCATCGACCGTAGAATTCATACTGCTGCATCCGCTAAGCCCTAAACCCAAAAGGAGTGCACACCCTAATACTTTCATCTTCATCCTTTTAACCTAAATGTCTTCAGTTCCTATTGCTTAGCTTTTTACACGCTCAATCCATTGGATTGAATCTACACGGAATACTTCACATGCGCCATCGCCAGTATCTGTGGGCGTCAATGACGAGGTCCACACCAAATCTTTGTCCTTAATTTCGACTAAACTGCCTTGCAAACGCACTAAATCACCGCGTTTTACGGTTTTAATCTGCTTCGCAATTTTAGGGTTAGATGGAATCATGTGCATATTGGAAACCATCATCATCGCCTGCTTTTCCGGTACAGGCACTTTATCCATTTTCCAGTTTAAATAGCGGTCATATTGATTCACGCTAATGTGGCGGGCAATTTCAGGTTCTGCAAATAAGCCCCAGCTCACGGCATAATCGATCGGGGAAAATTTAGCCTGCTCATCATCTGAGTATTCTTTCGAGCCTAAAATGCGGAAATCGCCTTTAAAGGGCTGCAATACAGAAATCGACTGATCTTTGGCCGTTGGCGCCAAACCTTTTGCAATATTGTAGTCTGCCGATGCATGTGCTCCCGCATTCAGCAGCGCCGCAGCAGCCACCGCACTGAGTAAAATACGCTTAATCATCGGCTTACCTCTTTCTTTGTATGTATTTAAATGCAGCTTTAAGCATTGCTGTGTACTGGGAACCGCATTTTGACCCAGCCTATCTCTGCAAAATTAAATACAGCTTAAATAAATTATTTCGACAGTTGTAACCCTATATTACGCAAGAAATCTGAAGAAACCTTAGCGTCTTGGTAACAAAGACCGATCATCTGTCCGTTCAACACTTAACCTTAAGGCCCTGTTCAGTTAAGCTGTGGCAAACAGCAATAAAAATTGAAATGAATGATTTATAAGTTTTATCAGCAGCGTATTTTTCCGCATCTGCTGAATCAAGTGATGCAAACCCCGAGTCTTATGGACAAACGCCGAGAACTGCTGCTGCCCATTTCAGGCGAAGCATTGGAAATAGGTTTTGGCACCGGGCTGAATCTGCCCTTTTATCAGCAAGTCGATACCCTCTATGCCTTAGAGCCTAATCCAGATATTTACCATTTGGCTGTACAGAGAGTGCATGAAGCGCCTTTTCTTGTTCAGCACATTCAAGCCAGCGCAGAAAAACTGCCTTTTGCAGACAGCAGCCTCGACCATATTGTCAGTACATGGACACTCTGCAGCATTGCACAGCTGGATCAAGCGCTAGATGAGGTTTACCGTGTGCTGAAAGTCGGCGGCACTTTTCATGTGGTTGAGCATGTGCTGCATAATGAAAAGCCATCCATACAGCGGCTGCAGAGTCTGCTGACTCCGATTCAAAAGCGTTTGGCAGATGGCTGCCACCTCAACCGCAATATTGAACGCGCCTTAAAAGATGCAGAATTGGAATTAATTGAAGCAGAATATTTTGATGCAGAAGGTATTCCTAGCATTGGCCAGCGCATGCTGCTGGCACGGGCCGTTAAGCGCTAAGGTGCATATCTGAGTGCCTTACGCTCAATCTTGGTCTACGATAAAACCTGTATAAATTTGATTTGTACAATAGCGCACTGCGGTCTAGGCTGTGGAATGCTCATGCCAGTAACAAAATGCTTTTGCGTTTTCAGTTGCAGGACATCGACATATTGCCCCTGCAGCTCTACACGCTGCCCTGCCTTTAAACGGCGCAGCTGTTTTGCAATCTGCGCATTTGGCGCAATCGCGCTAATATTGATGCTGTCTGCACGAACCGCCTCCGCATTCAGGCTGGAATTGGGCTGCAGCTGAAATTCATAGCAGCGGCTGTGCTGGTCAAAACTTACCTGCTTCAAGCGCTGAGGATCGGCCAGTTCGCCTTGAGCCAGCAATACATCGACGTTGCTTAAATAAGCCAAATCATTAAATTCGCCCACCCACGCAGAGGCCCTAAACAGCACGCTGCTTTGCGGCGTATAAAAGCGTTCTGCGGCAACCGTAAAGTGCCCTGAAAATTCACGGCGCGTGTCAACTTTAAAGTTTTTTAAAACACCAGCCTGCTCCAAATGCGGAATTTCTCTGAAATACTCTTTCCACCCCCAAATCAGCAGCGCTAAAGCGGCAAATGTTAAAATTAAGGGTTTCATTTCAACAGTCTCCGCTTTAAATATTAAACATCATCAAAATCTATACGGATGGTTTCAAAACGCAGCCGCCCTTCCGAGATAGCCTGCGCAATCGCCTGCTGGCCTTTGGTCAAACGCGCGCCGCCGCTTTTAATATCAATCAGCACCACTTCAATATCTTCTGCTAAACCATCTCCATCGCGGTAATCGGTATAGCCGTCAAAGACAATATAATCCACAGGATCGCCTAAAAACTTGGCATCACTCGGCAAGTACTGAAACTCCGGCAAAATCGGCGCCAGCTGCTCGGCCATTTTGCCTTTCAGCACGGCGCGGCTGGTGTTGACACTGCGTTTTTGCGCGGCACTCAAACTCTGCTGATGCTCCAGCTCCAGCTCTGCAATATACTTTTCATACTCTGCCCGGATACGCCCATTTCGAGTATTGCTCAGCACCATTGTCGTCAGCACCACACCTATGCATGCGCCGATCAGCATTGCCATCCATACAGACATTCAATCTTCCTAAGTTAAAGCGGGCGTCTTTTAATTTGCGCTGCGACTTTTGTTTTGAGCCCTATTCAGCGCAGAAAAGAATGATATGCTAGGGACGAGCAGAATAAAATCATTTAGGGTCATGAAAACAATTTTAGTTGCCAATCAAAAAGGCGGATGCGGTAAAACGATTACAGCCATTAATTTGGCTTCTGCGCTGGCGCAAAAAGGCTACAAAGTCGCTTTGGCCGATGCAGATACTCAAAAATCTGCTTTACAGTGGCTGAAACAGCGCCCTGCTTCAGCTGCGCCTATTCAAAGTTTGGATTGGCGCCATGAAAAATCCATTGGCGACGCTTCGAAAAATACTGAATATTTAATTATCGATGCGCCTGGCGCGCTTTCAGGCGAACACGCTGAACAGCTGATCAGTGAAGCGCATGCCATTATTACCCCGCTGCAGCCGTCTTTTTTTGATATTGATTCGACCCGCCGTTTCCTGAAGCATTTGCAAGATATTAAGCGCATCCGCAAAGGCAAAGTGCAGATTTTACTGCTGGCCAACCGCGTCAAGCCGAACTCGTCCAGTTCTAAAGATATTCAGGACTTCTTTAATAAAATTGAACAGGAACCTGCGGCATGGATTTCTGAACGTACAGCCTATGGACAGCTGGCCATGCAGGGCTTAAGTGTCTTTGATAAAACCCAGAAAAATTATCTGGGCATGCAAACACAATGGCAGCCGCTTTTAAATGCGATTATTGACGACCCAAGCAATTGGTTTTAATGAACATTTAAACTGCATAAAAAAAGTTGCGCAATTCATTCAATACTTACTAAGCTTGCATGTTCGCCTGCTTAAATTTCAGTTAATATGGCTTAACAGCCCCGATCAGTGACCATGAATTCAGTGCATCAGTACGCGCCTACTTTACAGAAAGTCTTATTATTCGGGCTGTTTTTCGCCCTATTATTTCTGAGCTTCAGCGTTCTGAAATACTTTATTGTGCCTGTGGTTTGGGCGGCTATTATTGCCTATATGACATGGCCGCTGTATCAGCGCGTGCAGCGTATGTGCAATAACCGTTCAACACTCAGCGCAACACTGATGATTATGTCCGTGATGCTGATCATTGGCCTGCCGCTCATTTTTGCGATTTTCCTGCTGCAGCATGAAGGGCGAAATTTATATTATGAACTGCAAAAGCAGGTCTTTTCTGGCCATGTCAATGTCCCTGATTTTATCCGCCAGCTGCCCTTTATCGGCAAAGAAGTGTCTCGCACTTTACGCGAACTGAATAATGATCCAAACAGTATTATCCAGTCGATTCAAATTTGGATTCAAGGCCATTTAAACTATGGCAAAATTTTACTGAATGAAATCAGTAAGAATATTTTTAAGCTGTGCTTTGCCGTCATGTCGCTGTTCTTCTTTTACCGTGACGGACCAACCATTTTAAGCCAAGTCAGCAAAGCGCTGGAAATGGTGATTGGGCCTCGCGTACACCATTATTTATCCACCATTTCCGACACAACCCGCGCAGTGGTTTATGGCGTCGGCTTAACTGCAATCGCGCAAGCAGCATTGGCTGGCATCAGCTATTTTGTCGCTGGCGTGCCTAATCCAATGCTGCTGACCATTGTCACCTTTATTTTGGCCTTAATTCCCTTTGGCCCTCCCATCGCTTACACCTCAATCTCGCTTTGGCTGTTTTCGCAAGGTCAAACCATTGAAGCCATTGGCGTCATGGCTTGGGGCGTTTGTGTAGTCAGCACAGCTGACAACGTGATCCGCCCGCTGGTGATCTCTGGCGCAACTCAAATTCCGTTCCTGCTGATCATGTTTGGTGTACTCGGCGGCTTGGCAAGTTTTGGCATGGTTGGCTTATTTGTCGGTCCCGTGATTCTTGCGGTACTGCTGGCCATTTGGCGTGAATGGCTGCATGAAACCCAGATAGAACCCGTGATGATGCCAAAAGCCTCTATGGTGCATGACTTAGGGCCAGATTCAGACGATACAGACGCGCAACCGAAGATGTAAACCCATCGCAGCAAAAGCCAGCATCGAGTTACAAAGCACCGACCTAAAGCTGCTGGCAATACGATTTTCTATCTGTTTCAATAATTTAGTTCAAACAGATAGGATGCATAAAATGACAAACTCATTGCAAAAGCTAACGCTAAGTGCGGCCTGCACCCTGACAGCGCTCTTTGCTGCAGGATGTTCAACGACTGGAACATTGCCAAGCACGGGTAATGAACAAACCATTAAAGTGAATGCCGTCAGCGCTGCAGGTGTAGGCGCGGAGATCGGTACAATCGCTTTTCGTGACAGCGCTGCAGGTCTCGTGATCAGCACCCATTTAAGTCAGCTGCCGCCTGGCCCGCACGGCTTCCATATTCATGAAAAAGGCTCATGCGACCCTGCTGAAAAAGATGGCAAGATGGGTGCAGCCCTTGCTGCTGGCAGCCATTACAATCCTAATCAAGCGCCGCACCATGGCACACCGCTTACTGGACACTTAGGCGACCTGCCATTATTGAATGTTGCAGCAGACGGCACGGCTAAAGTGACGATGATTGCGCCGCGTGTAAAAGCGGCAGATATACAAAACCTTGCCATTATGGTGCATGCAGGCAGTGACAACTATTCAGATGATCCAAAACCGCTTGGCGGCGGCGGTGACCGTATTGCGTGCGGCATCATTAAATAACATTGTGGAAAACAATATTGTGGAAAACTACAAAAACTGTGGATAAGTCTTGGCTTATGCACAGTTATGCGTAATTATCCGCAGCGCTCAGCAGATGCTATTCTGCTGGGCTTTTATCCTAAAGTACGGCTCAATCCATACATAAAAAAATACACGCTTAATCCACTTTTCAAGCGCCTCAAATTGACAGCTTTGTAAAAAAAGTTCAGGCTAAACCTATAATTAAAACTCGGCTTCAATTCGCCTTTATGAACAGTTTGCGCCAGTGGTTTCAGCCTTTCCAATCCAATGCCATTGCCATTTATTGCCTGCAAATATGTATCGTCTTGAGCGGCACAACGCTCGGACTGTATTTTTTAGGCTTTGATCAGCTGATTGTCCCTGCAACATTGGGCGCGATTGCCACCGCTCTGACTGATTTTGATGACCGGCTCAGCATCCGGCTGCGTAATTTGGCCTATGTCTGCGTGCTGTTTTTCGGTGTCAGCAGTATTTTAGATTTTCTGCATCCTTATAAATTCTTTTTTATTTTATATTTATCACTGTCCAGCGCCTGCTTTATTTTAATGGGCGCATTAGGCCAGCGCTATGCAGCCATTTCATTCGGCACAATTTTACTGTCTATTTACACTATGTTTGGCCTAGGCGAATATGATCACTGGTATTTTCAGCCCAGCTGCTTTGTCTTGGGCGCACTTTGGTACGGCGCAACCGCCATCCTGTTTTATCTGATCAAACCCACACTGGCTGTACAGGACAATTTGTCGCGCAGCTTTATGCACATTGCCGATCTGTTGAATGCCAAAGCCCGGCTGTTTGATCCAGACAATCAAGACAATGTCGAAACCCTGCTTTATGATTTATCCATTCAGAACAGCACAGTGGTGCAAAGCTTTAACCTCACTAAAGCGTCTCTGCTGACTCGTTTAAAAGCTTCACGCGCCAATCACCACACCATTTACTGGCTGAATCTGTATTTTCTGGCGCAGGATATTCACGAACAGGCCAGCGCGAATTATTTGCATTATGAAAAGGTTCATCAAAATTTCAGCCGCACCGATTTGATATTCCGCATTCAGAAAAATCTGCGCCTGCAGGCCCTTGCCTGCCAAACACTGGCGCAGTGCATTTTACGCAATGAAATTTATCAGCCCAGCGCCTCGTCCACGCATGCGCTAGACAATCTGCACAGCTCCATGCAAGATTGGGTGCATGACAATCCACACAATATGGATGTGAAAAATCTGCAGCTGATTGTGCGCAATCTGGACAGTGTGCATGAACGCTTATTGCATCTGAATGAGCTGCAGAACCGTCAGGAACAGCGCTATCAGCAGCATATCGATAATCTGAATTTATACGATGACGACATTCACGGCTGGCATGATTTATGGCTGAAACTGCAGCAGCATCTGACACCGCAGTCAGCCCTATTCCGCCATGCAGTTCGCATTGCCTTTGTTTTTGCTGTGGGCTATGGCATTTCCTTGCTGCCCTTTGCCAAAAACGGCTACTGGATTTTGCTGACCAGTTTATTTGTCTGCCAGATGCGTTATTTTGCCACCAAAAGCCGCTTAAAAATGCGGACTTTGGGCACAGTGCTCGGTGTGATTTTAGGTGTGCCAATTTTATATTTTGTGCCCAGCATTGAAGGCCAGCTGCTTCTGACCGTGATTTTTGGCGTGTGCTTTTTTTACCTCAGCGCCAAAAAATACGCCATGGCAACACTGATGGCCACCTTAATGGTGCTGCTGATTTTTAATTTAAAAGGCGCAGGCTACGCCATTATTTTACCGCGCATTATGGACACACTGTTAGGCTGCCTGATTGCATGGTTTGCGGTCAGCTTTATTTGGCCTGATTGGGACTTCCGCAATATTTCCGCCACCATTAAAAAAAGCGCCAATGCAACGCTCAATTATTTTGATGCAGTCACAGAACAATACCTGCATGGGCAGGACAACAGCATTGATTACCGCCGTGCACGTCGGGCTGCGCATAATGCGCAAACTGAACTGGCCAGCATGATTTCCAGCCTGAGTACAGAGCCTAATCCCAACCCTGAGCTGATCCATCATGCCTTCCGCTATTTGGTTTATAGCCATAGCCAGCTCAGCTATATTTCCGCTTTGGGCAGTCACCGCACGCAAGTACAGGACACTCAAGTTCTAGAGCTTCTACTGTGGTGTAAAAACACCTTAATTCAGGTTTTGAAGGATCAACTTCCTCTGCCCGAACAGGAAATTCAGCAAAAACTGCTCGAGATTCAGAATCTGAATACGCAGGAACAGCTGGGCAGCCACTTGCAGCTGGTGCTCAAACAAATCAGCCTATTATTGGAAACCCTGCCTGAGTTGCTGCTGTTGCGTACAGCATTGCTGCGGCAGGACATAAAATAGCAAAGATTCGAGTGCTATATAATTAAAACCAAGTTAAAGACTTGGTTTTAACCTTTGATTTTATTATCTTTTAATTACACATTTAGTTTATTTTTCCATCTGGATTTCAGGTACACTCTCCCATCATTCTCATTGAAACAGTGACCATGACTATTCAAAATTTACGCCTTGTGGGCGCCCTTGAAGGCCTTTCTTTTCTCCTGCTGCTTTTTGTCGCCATGCCAATGAAGTACATTTTAGGCAATCCTATTCTGGTCAAATATGTCGGCATGGGACACGGCGTTTTATTTATCGCCTTTTTAGTGGTGCTGTTTGTGGTCTGTGAAAAGCAAAAATGGTCTTTGACAATGTTTTTAATGGGCTTGATCGCATCAATCCTGCCTTTCGGCCCATTTATCTTTGATGCCAAACTGAAAAAGATGCAAGCGCCTGCACTTCAGTCTTAAAGTACATATCCAATAAAAATCCCCCAAAAGATGGGGGATTTTTATGTCTTAAACATTCACTCAAAATTCGCCTGCATTTTTTCTTTGCTGCAAAATCGACTGCAGCGTACTGCGGGGAAAGCTGAACCAGAGCGCAATTAAGGCGAAGCACGACAGCGCAAAAGCCCATAAATGAAAATATTCATACAGTATACGCACCGCTTCAAGGATGAAGAAAAAGCTGAACATCATCAAAATTGATACCGAAGCCGCCACAGTGCCTTTAGAGACTTCAGAGGACATTAAGGCAAAACGGTACAGCACTGAAAAGCTGATGCCTTCACCAAAACTCACCAGCGTCATACCGGCAATCAGGCAAATCAGATAATAGCTTTGAATAAAAGTGCCCAGCAGCACCAGTCCTGTACCTGCCAGCATTAAAGGCAGCCCGATCAGCACAGTTTTGCCCAAAGGCAATTTATCAATAATTTTCAGCAGTACAATATTGCCGAGAATTAAGCCGCCAAGCACAGGAAACTGCGCCAAACCATATTGCATGCTGCTCAGGCCCAGCTCTTCAATCAGCAGCACAGGCGACAGCGCAATCCACAGCATCAGCGGCATCGCCACCATAGGCAAGCCCAAGGTCAGGGCTAAAAAGCGCGGATTTTTAAAGACCTGTTTAAAATCATGCCAAATATAGCTAATCGGCTGTTTGGGTATACTGCGCCGCTGCACTGGCATTTTGGCTTTCAGTCCAAACCAGCTGAGACCAGACAGCAAAGCAATGCCAATAAAGCCCCAATGCCATGACACATGGTCAATCAAAAATGCGCCGAGCACAGGGCCAAGCAGCGGCGCCAGCAGAGAAATATTCGCCATCAGCGCCATCACTTTAATGGCGTCACGCTCTTCAAAAGTTTCCTGAATCGCGGCATAGCCCACTGCCGAAATAACCGACAGGCCAAAGCCCTGTAAAAAACGTAACGTGAGGAAGGACTCAATGTTTTTCGTCAGCAGAATAGCCAAACAGCACAACGTAAAAAAGATAACGCCGCCCAATAGAACTTTTTTGCGGCCTAGGCGGTCTGACAATGGCCCAAGTATCGCTGCCACGCAGGCGCCGCCCAGCAAATAAAAGGACATGGACGATGGTGCCCAAGCGCTGCTGACGCCAAATTCTTTGGTAATGGCCAGCATGGCTGGCTGAACCAGATCATTGCCGATATAAACAGAAAATTCGAATAGCACCAGCGCCAAAGGAAACATGAGTGTCGCGCGGCTGAGCTTTTCAGTTTGTATGTTTTGCATGATGGCCTACGCAAGAGCGCTATAGAGTTGAGCTGTATCTGCAGATGCAGAGAAACACAGCAGCCCAAAATCAGCACTGTAAATAATAAATTTTAATAAAATAAAATGCGCCGTATGCACTCGGCGCACATGAGCATAATGCGGATGAATTAAAATAATGAAGAGGCGTTAAGCCATGTACAGCTTATTTTAGCAAGCTTGCAGCCGCTTGTATTGCTGCTTTATGCGACACGGCGCGGCAATTAAAATTTTACAGTTCAGTTTCTGACCCCTCTTCCTGCGCGGCGCTTTGGATAAATGTGCCATTTTTTAAGTCTTCATAGGCTTGCATAACTTCATCGTAATGATTCATCACAAAATAGCCACGCCCATATAAAGGCTCTGCAAATGGCGCAGCGCTTAGATATAAAATGGAGCAGTCCTGCAGCGCCGTCAGTTCAACATCATCGCCAAAACTGGACATCACAGCCAAACCTGAATCCTGCAGCTGCTCATCGTCTGGCTGAAAAGCGGCGCGGCCTGAACGCATATATATGAGTGTGGTATCGCCAGATTGTGCAGGCAATTGCACCGTATGGCCCTGCGCCATAAACACATCATAAACCTGCATAGGAGAATGCACTTTGGCTGGCCCAGTATGCCCGAGATACTCCCCCGCAATGACTCTCAGCCATCCCGCATCCTGCGCTAAATTAATTTTCGGTATGCTGCCAGCGCGCAGGCTTTGATAGCGCGGCGCATTCATTTTATCCTTAGCCGGCAAATTCACCCACAGCTGCAGCATCTCAAAAGGGCCGCCTGTTTCTGAAAATGCCTGACTGAACACTTCTTTATGCAAAATCCCAGAGGCTGCGGTCATCCACTGCACATCACCAGCTGCAATAATCCCGCCGCCGCCCGTCGAATCAATATGCTCCAGCTCACCTTTAAACATCATGGTCACGGTTTCAAAACCGCGGTGCGGGTGTTCATCAACTCCTTTGCGCAATTTTGACGGCTTTAAGATGCCTGGCCCTAAATGATCCAGCAGCAAAAACGGCGACACGGTATTGCCCAATTCATAATGTGAAAACACGGAAGTTACAGGCGCAAAGTCCCCTACTGCCGTTTGCGTACTATTACTATGAATAAAAGCCAGAGTTTTCATTACCGTTTTTCCCGAGCCAATGGATGGATTTGTTAATATTTTAAATAGTTGAAAAATAACTTTTTATTTTTTGATTTTTAATTTATAAAATTAATGTAAAATCAATAAGATATATGCACTTTAGACCGTTATGCACACCTCAAAAAAGAGGAATTTAATGACATAACGCATAGAAACGATCATTTTTTTACACTCTACACTACGGGCATAGTGCATGAGTATATTTTTATTTGGGGAAATGCATGGCGCAGACAATATTAAGTTCGGGTTTTAAGCTGTCCTGTTTATTCAGCAGTATTTTACTGATAACTGCATGCGGCGGCGGAAGCGGCAGTGATTCCGCGGCTAATCCGCCTGCTGATGCTGCAAATAATCCAGCCACTCCAGCAGAACCTTCTACACCTGTCGTTCCTGCAGATCCGGAAGAGGCTGCACCTCCTCCAGCGGCAGAAAAACCGCCCGCAGATGCCTGCGCTGCAAATCCTGCATCTTGTGAAACCCGCGCCAAGCAAACTATTCCTGCACTATATACACGCTATATGGTGATAGGGAATCTTTACGACTTAGAATTCAAATCTTCTGCAAATTTAGCAGTCTCAATTAAAAGTTTGAGTCCAACCATCTGCAGTGTGTCGGGCATTGAAATTCAAGCGCTGAATAATGGCAGCTGTACCTTAGAATTTAGCCAAGCAGGCAATACGACTTATGCGCCTGTAGCAGAAAATAAAACTATTCCTGTCTATACCGCTGAACAGGCGGCTCAAACCAATATTAATACCTGTCAGGCGGGTGTATTAGCGCAAAAATACAAAACTGAGGCGCTGAATACACTGAATGATATACGGGCGCTGCATGGGCTAAAGCCTGTGGCCTATGACTACACACGTGATGATGAAGTCATGCAGGCAGCGCTCATTACAGCGGCAAACCCGAAAAATGACCTAACGCATTATCCTGAAAAAACCCTGCCTTGCTATACAGAAGCTGGGGACAAAGCATCTCAGACCAGTAATATTGGCCTGCGCTGGAGCTCAAGTCAGATTGTATGGAAAAATGACTTCAGCGATATTCAAAATGTAGTGATTAGCGCCATGACGGAGAAATATTCTTCAAGTATTGGCCACCGCCGCTGGCTGCTGAACCCTTTCTTAACCAAGGTTGCCGTAGGTGCAGTCATAAGTTCAAGCAGTCCTTTTAAGGAAGGTTCGGCGATGAAAGTGATTTATCCATCGGATAGCATAAAAGCCACCACCAATACGACTGGACTGATTGCTTATCCTTATCAGAATTATCCAGCAAAATATTTTGAGAAAAATGTACCGCTTTCAATGTCTATTTTCTATGATCAGAAAGCGCTATGGAACAACAGCAATGTGGACTACTCTCAAGCAACACTACAGGTGACAGAACGCAGCTCTAGCGCGCTGCAAACCATTACCAAAGTTGCCTTTGATAATAAAGGTTCTGGCTTGCCAAACAGCATCCAGTTTAACTTTGATACTTTAAGCTATAACACGACCTATGATGTGAAAGTCAGCAACGTGAAGGTTAAAGGTGTTGCGACGAACTATAATTATTGGTTTAAAGTGACTGAATAATTATTAATACTTCCTGACAGGATTTAAAATTCTGTCAGGAAGTATTCAAATATTGAAAATATAAATGTCCAATTTAGCATTTCAATAATTTTATCATTTCTGCCTTTGTACGTCACCCTATAGGATCACCCCATCACCTGTTTCGTCTTGATATTCTATTCAGCCTTTAAACATAATAGTGACGGTTTCAAAACCGCGGTGTGGGTGTTCGTCTACACCTTTACCCAGCTGGGTGGGTTTGAGTATTCCGGGGCCTAGATGGTCGAGCAGTAGAAATGGTGAAACGGTATTTCCCAGTTCATAGTGAGAAAATACGGCGGTGACTGGGGAAAAGTCACCTACAGCGGATTGGAATGTGGTTTTATAGATAAAAGCTAGTGTTTTCAATATTCTAACCCATCATTTAATTTCTGTTTTACTTGCCATTTTATTATTTTTTAGACAATAATTAGCCAATAATTTTTTAAAATTAGTACATTAAAATGAATAAAGAAAACTCTTTGGTCTGTGGAATTATTATGCCAATTGCATCAATGGGTTCAGAATATCCTGAGCAACATTGGGTAGATATACGTTCAATAATAAATCGGGCAGTTGAAAGAGCTGGCTTTACCCCGCGAATGGTTAGTGAATCAGACGATGCAACTATCATTCATAAATCAATTATTCAAAATATTTATAATAATCCTATTACTATTTGCGATGTAAGTGGAAAAAATGCCAATGTAATGTTTGAACTAGGAATGAGGCTTGCATTTAATAAACCTGTAGTCATTATAAAAGATGATTTAACAAGCTATTCATTTGATACTTCCAATATTGAGCATATTGGATACCGTAAAGATTTGAGATTTAACACTATTGAAACCTTTATAAACTCTTTAGCTCAAAAAATTAAAGCAACTTATGAAAAATCAATATCAGATAATTACCAACCCTTTTTGAGCCACTTTGGCAGTTTTACAATTTCTTCAATAGATAATCAAACCATTGGTTCAACTGAGGCACTTGAAAAACTCCTCGATAAAGTAAGCATCTTAAATGAAAATTTAGATGATCAAAAATTGCTTACTTTGAACAAAATAAATAACTCCACAAACTATTCAACGGTAAAATTTTCAAAAGAATTAAACTTTTCCGACCAAGAGGAAATTGCTAGAAATACATGGAGAAACTACCAAAATGATGTTGAAAGAATTTCCTTTACAAGAGATTCATTCAACATTAAATGGGAGCCAATGCTGTCATTTGAAGATAGAACTGCAATTTTCCATGAGATTGAATTATTTATTGAAAATCAAATAAATAACCTTGATAATGGATTGCCATTTTAATTATTCCCAATAAAAAAGCGCATCAATCGATACGCTTTTTATGAGGCATCACTGCCTAAATTACAATCATAAATCAAAGATTTATTAAGAACATTTCGCTGTTTGGAAAGTCTTGGTATTTTTACCGCGCTGGCACATATATTCTTTTTGTGTAGTGGTACGTTCCCAGTCACCATCGACCTGCTTAAAGCGGTATACGGTGCGGATTGAACGAACCGAATCATCCAGCAAGCCTGTTTCAGTCACTTTTACTTCTGCTGCTGTCGGTGACTCTACACTGTTAAAGTACTGGCGGATTTCAACTGTTGCCAAGTCCTTGCGCAAATCTGGGCGCTCGTGCAGTACCTGCGCCAGCGGTGTTTCTGAACGGCCAACTTTATTCACAATTTTCTGTGTCGTGGCACAGCCAGACAAAACACCTGCGCATACAGCTGCGGCAGCAATCATACGGAACATAATCCTGATCCAAACTTCTAAAATACTGTGCATATATTGCCTTTTTTGAATGCTTAACACTATTTAGCAAATGTAAGTCTTAGAGCGTCAGATATAAAAAACGCATCCGAAGATGCGTTTTTAAAATCTTAAATCGTTTGAAAATTAAAGATCAAACAATTTGCCAGGGTTCATAATGCCTTGCGGGTCAAATACTTGCTTAAGCGCTTTCATGTATTCAATTTCTTCTGCAGAACGCGTGTAATCCAAATACGGTTTTTTGGTCATGCCCACACCGTGCTCAGCAGAGATCGAACCGTCATATTTTTTAACAGTTTCAAATACGTATTTATTCACCACTTGGCATTTAGCAAAAAACTCATCTTTGCTTAAGTCCGCAGGTTTTAAAATATTTAAATGCAGGTTGCCGTCGCCAATATGGCCAAACCAGCAGATATCAAAATCTGGGTAGTTGTCTGCCACAATCGTATCAATTTCTTTAATAAACGCAGGAACATGCGTAATTAATACTGAAATGTCATTTTTATACGGCGTAAATGGCGCAATTGATTCCGAAATATCTTCACGCAGGCGCCATAAGCTTTCAACTTGCTCAAGGCTTTGGCTTAACACGCCGTCCAGCACCCAGCCCTGCTCCATGCAGTGCTCAAAAATTTCCATCGCCTTGTCCATAATCGGTTCAAATGGCGCTTCAAATTCAAGCAATACGTAGAATGGGCATGCCGTTTCAAACGGACGCTGTACATGGCCATTGGCCAAGACTTTCTGCATCGCCAATTCACCAAAGAACTCAAATGCAGTCAGGTCAATTTTCGCTTGGAACGCATGCAGCACAGGCATGATGACATCAAAATCAGGAACGCCTAAAACCATCACTTGCAAGTCTTGCGGCTGGCGCTCTAATTTAATTTCCGCTTCGGTAACTAAACCTAAAGTGCCTTCACCGCCAATGAATAAATGCTGCAGCGCATAGCCCGTTGCATTTTTAATCATGCCTTTGTTTAAACGCAATACATCGCCTTTGCCTGTAACAACAGTTAAACCCAGCACCCAGTTGCGGGTCATGCCGTATTTAATGACTTTAATACCGCCAGCATTGGTGCCAATGTTGCCGCCAATTTGTGATGAACCTGCAGATGCGAAATCGACTGGGTAATACATACCCTGTTCTTCTGCATAATTTTGCAGCTGTTCAGTCACCACACCCGCCTGTACGCGCACCATGCGGTCTGCAGGGAAGAACTCCAGAATCTGGTTCATCTTGTCCATGCTCACCACGATTTCACCGTTGGCTGCTACTGCGCCAGCAGATAAGCCAGTACGGCCGCCAGAAGGTGTGATGGCTACATTAAATTGGTTCGCAAGCTGAACAATGGCTTGCACTTGCTCAGTCGATGATGGGAAAACGATGACCGACGGGTTTGGATCGAAGTGCTTGGTATGGTCACGTCCCCAATTTTCTAGGCTGTCCGCATCGGTTTTAATACGGTTTTCACCGACGATAGCGGTCAATTGGGTTAATAACTCTGGGGTTAAAGCGACTGGAGCATTCATCGTTTTCAGACCTTGCAAGAAGTAAACAAGTTGTAAATAGCCTATAAATCATTCGTTTGCGCATAGCTTGGCGCATGAATAAATTCAGGCAGGCGTGAAGATAAAAGAATCAGACTAGAGATCTTTTTTCACGGATGGATATTATAAAGTATTTTTAGGCAAAACCCGCAGAAAATCCTGTTTTTACAATCATCCGTTTGAAATTGCGGACTTAATTAAACCCCTAATGAATCATGCTGCACCATATTTTGCAAAAATACCTTACTCTGCTGTCATAAAGGAAATGTATATCGCCTGTACTCCTATGCTATTATATGCGCACTAAATTTGGCCTTTGTAGCGGAGCCGTAATGAGCCAACATCTTTCACTGCCTAAAGATAAAATTCGTTTCTTGTTGTTAGAAGGCGTTCACCAGAACGCAGTCGACACTTTAAATGCTGCCGGATACACCAACATCGATTACCGTAAAACAGCGCTGGAAGGCGAAGCGCTGCTAGAAGCGGTTAAAGATGCGCACTTCATCGGTATTCGTTCGCGCACTCAACTCACTGAAGAAGTGTTTGAAGCAGCGAACAAACTGATTGCAGTGGGCTGTTTCTGTATTGGTACAAACCAAGTGAACTTAAATGCTGCGATGATCCGCGGTATTCCTGTATTTAACGCGCCATACTCTAATACCCGTTCGGTAGCTGAGTTAGTGCTTGCTGAAGCGATCCTTCTTCTGCGCCGTGTACCTGAAAAATCTACAGATACACATGCGGGCGGCTGGAACAAATCTGCAGTGGGTTCATTCGAAACACGCGGTAAAGTTTTAGGTATCGTCGGTTACGGTTCTATCGGTTCTCAACTTTCTGTTCTTGCTGAAAGCATGGGCATGCAAGTGATTTACTATGATGCAGTGACTAAACTGCCGCTAGGCAATGCGCGTCAAGTGGGTTCTTTAAATGAACTGCTTGCCAATGCTGACGTCGTCTCTATTCACGTTCCAGATGTACCGTCTACTCGCAACTTCATGGGCAAAGATCAATTTGCTCAAATGAAAGAAGGTTCGATCTTCATTAATGCAGCGCGCGGCACATGCGTTCTGATTGATGATCTTGCAGATGCAATCAAATCTGGCCACATTGCTGGCGCAGCGGTTGACGTATTCCCTAAAGAGCCAAAAGCGAATGGTGAAGAATTTGTTTCTGCACTGCGCAACCTTCCAAACGTGATTTTAACACCTCACGTTGGCGGTTCGACTATGGAAGCGCAAGCAAACATCGGCCTAGAAGTAGGCGAAAAATTTGTTGCTTACTCAGATAAAGGTATGACTTTATCTGCTGTGAACTTCCCAGAAATCGCGCTTCCTTTAACTGAAGGCAAGCACCGTTTACTGCACATTCACAAAAACATTCCAGGTGTATTGTCTAAAATCAATAACCTGTTTGCAGAGCACGGCATCAACATTTCTGGCCAGTCTTTAATGACTAAAGGCGATGTGGGCTACTTGGTTATGGATGTAGACGCTACTGCATCTCAAGAAGCGCTAGACACTTTGCATGCAGTTGAAGGTACAATCCGCGTACGCGTATTGTTCTAAGTACTGCGCTAAAAGCCACGGGCTGCGGCCTGTGGCTTTTTTGTTTTTTAAGCTTCTGCTTTACTCTCCCGCTATCGAGAAATCGAAACAAATTTAGTATATTCAGCGCATGCCGAATTTAAAAAATACGCCCCATGTGCACGCCCTGTTGCTGCTGCTGATTGCAATGATCAGTATGCAAAGCAGCGGCTCGCTGGCCAAAATCCTCTTCAATCAATTTCCGATTCTGACCGTATCCAGCTTACGCCTTTTGCTGGGCTCACTGATTTTGGCGGTGATTTTCCGTATTTGGCAGGTCAATTTCAAACAGGTGAGATGGAAAGCGATTGCCAGTTACGGTATCGCCTTAGCAGGCATGAATGCGCTGTTTTATTTATCCATTAATCGGCTGCCGCTCGGGATTGCGGTATCTTTTGAATTTATTGGGCCACTCAGTGTCGCACTGTTTTATGCGCGGCAAAAATTTGATTTTATTTGGGTCGGCTTAGCCATTTTAGGCTTGGTGCTGCTGTTCCCATTTGATCAAGCCTCTGCACGTTTAGACCCAATTGGCATTGCATTTGCGCTAGGCGCAGGCGCCTGCTGGGCGCTGTATATTGTGGCAGGTCAGAAACCGTCTGGTGTGTCGGGCAACCATACCGTTTGCCTCGGCATGTTTGTCGGCATGCTCTGCCTGATGCCGCTTGCGCTGCTGATTGGCATGCCTACCTCAGCCTTTGAGCCATCGAATTTTATTTACTTTATTGCGCTGGCAGTCTTGGCCAGCGCCCTGCCCTTTACTCTAGAAATGATTGCGCTGCGCAATTTATCTGCCTTGAGTTTTGGCACATTGATGAGTGTAGAACCCGCCATTGCCGCGCTGTCTGGATTTGTATTTTTAGGCGAGCAATTGCTGTGGACACAGTGGCTGGCGCTGGCGGTGATTATTACAGCATCCATCGGCTGTACTGTCACCACGCAGAAAGCGAGAAAGTAATTGATTCATATGAAATAAAAAACCGCACCAAAGTGCGGTTTTTTATTTATTTAGCTGATTGATTAGGAGACTATCCAGCAAGTTGGATACATTAATGCAGGCGGATTGTTTGGATCAATTTCAACATTATTCATTGATGCATCACACCAATCAATTTGATCGAAATCAAATTCAATTAAGCTGCTGTCATAAATATTTTCCGAAGACCAATAGTCTGGTTTCTGCAGATCACCTTTCTCCAGTACCCCATCTGCACTCACCCATGCCCAATCTGTTTCAGCCTGAGGAGGGATTGGAAGATATGCGCTGAAGGTTTGGTTTAACGGCAAACGGTATTGTTTATAAAATGACGGCTGCTCAGTCTGGGTATTTACCCGCGCGTAGTTTCCTCGTAAATACACCATGCAATACGACGGATCAGCTTCTGAAGACTTACAGCGCAGATTCACCTGATGCTGATCAAACAGCTTCGTCACGCTGCTGAGTTTAATCGTGACATTGCCTGTCAAGCCCGATGTCATTGTACCAGTCGCTTGATACACAGCATTGCCCTGTTCATATTGAGCACTGGCCGCGACCCAAGTTAAGTGCGCCGCATTTTTCAAGCCTGAAATAATTCGGCCGCCTTCTTCAGGCACCGCAAAGGATACGCCATTAAATTGCCCGGAACAGGCCACTGCCTTATTGTCAACGGTTACACATTTCACAAAGTTATTGGTCGTTGGCGCACCTAAATCAATCACCACATTCTTGTCATTTGGCAGCATCGACGTTTTTGAGCCGATTAAAGTGCCAGAGCTATCTTTTGCAGTCCATTGAATCTGCCCCTCAGAAGGCATATTAATAATATCTACACCAGCTGCTGAAATCGCATTGGTTTTGGTTAAAACAGAGAGGTCTTTCAATATAACCTGTGCGGTGATGTTGCAAGGTACAAAAACATTGGCCGACTGGCATTTCACATTGACTGAACCTGGATTTTCAAATTTGAAATCCCAGTTCCAAGTCGAAAAATGCGATACTGTTGCATGCACTGCAAGACCTACAGGAGAGCTTAGAGACGAAATCACTTGTCCTTCACCTTCTTCTACCCATAAGCCCTTGGCTTCATCAAAATGCCACATTGGAATTTTAAATCCAGCGCTTAAAATTTGGTTATTAATACTATCGACCGGCAAATCCATTTGAATATCAGCTGTTTTTCCTTTAGCGAGCTGTAAATGCTCGCCAGCCGCATTCTTAAAGGTCGCTGTAATCATCCCCACGCTGATGAGATTGGTGATTTGACCATTGGCTGTCATTGCAACGCCATTTGCAGGCATGGCATTTAAATCACTGCTTTGAATATCCCACGGACTGAACTCCACAGTGACCGCACCTGTGGCAGGCTGGCCATTGGGCAATACAAATGCATTTGCCGGAATGGTGATTTTTGCATGGCTATAAGCAGATTCAATAACTTGCGCATTTTCAATTTGAGCAACATTCACCACTTGCTTAATATCGAGCATATTTGCCGTGATATTTGCTAAGTCTTTAACATTAATGCTAACAGACTGGTTAATAAATCCTGAACGGCTTAAACGCACGGCTACAGAACTAGCAGATGCAGGAATTTTCACCTTAAAAGAAGCCAAACCATTACTGTCTGTTTTAAAGGTCTGGCCTGCTATCATGATGGTTACATCTGCCAGAGCAGTGCCTTGAGCGCTCTGAACATAAGCAGACACTGCTTTTTCAACCGTAACTTCTGTTTGTGAGGGCTGAGTATTGGAGTCATTGCCCGATCCGCATCCAATCAGCGGCACTGTTAAAACACATGCGGCAAGCATGGCCTGAAACTGTTGTTTTAATATCATTATTATTACTCTTTATTAAAATAAGACGCACCAAAAGCCGCACATTATTGTTTTTATTTATATTGAGATCAAATACAGCGCACTATTCACATGAACAGCAAGGCATGAATGCGCTGCCAAACACTGTTCATTCAGCAAGTGCGCTATAATTCAGCACATTGCCCATTTAAATCCTGCTGTCTATTTTATGCCGAATGCTCAAGCGCTTGCCGTGCTGTATATGATCCTGTCCATGGTGTCATATCAAATCAGCGCATCTTTTGCCAAACAGCTGTTTACTGTACTGGATCCGCTGAGCGTGACCATTCTGCGCTTGAGCTTTGCAGCGGTTATTGTCTGCCTGATGTTCCGGTCTTGGCAAATTGTCAAACGGCTGCCCTATTTAAGATGGCGTGAGCTGCTATGTTACAGCGCTTCACTGTGCCTCATGAATGTGCTGTTCTATATGTCTTTGGGTAAATTGCCGCAAGGTATTGCAGTGGGATTGGAATTTATTGGCCCCTTGGGCTTAGCCTTATTGTCCATTCAGCGGCGCAGCGATTACGTCTGGGTACTGCTGGCGATCGCAGGCATCGCCTTGATGGTGCCTTGGGGACAAACCGCCAGCGCTGAGTTTTCAATGATAGGCGCTGCCTGTGCGCTGGGCGCAGGTCTGTGCTGGGCATTTTATATTTATTTCGGGCAAAAGGTGGTGCATCAAAATATCGGCATGCATGCGCTGACCATTGCCATTACGCTCTCGGCACTGACCTTGCTGCCGATCGGGCTCTACCGTGATGCACCCGCACTGCTGCACACTGAGTATTGGGGCAAAGCCCTTACGATTGCTATTTTAGCCACAGCCATTCCCTATGCTTTAGATTTAAAAGCGCTGAAACAGCTGAATAAACTCAGCTACGGCACTTTATCCAGCCTTTCTCCTGCACTGGCAGCGCTGACAGGGCTGGTCTTGCTGGGCGAACAAATTGGCCTACTGCAATGGGCTGCGCTGTTCTGCGTCATGGTTGCATCTATAGGTGTGACCTTAAAGTCATCGCAGGATTCATCCGCAAAATCGGCTTAGACCTTGAGCAAGCATAGAGTCACGCAGCTCTGCATCTTCAAAAATCAAGACAGCCTATTCCACCAAGCTGTCTTTTTCTTTGCGTTTATATTTTGTGTATTCAGCCAAATATTGCTGAGCTAACTCCGACTTTTGCGCTTGCGTTAAAATTTTTCCCGCTTGCTGAAAAAAACCGTGCTCCTCTTCTTTTAAATGATGATGTACCGTTTCTGACAATTTTTTAGCAATCGCCAGCCAGCCTGGATTGCTGAATTCAGTCTCAGTCAGCTGCTCCAGCAGCTCATCCATTTTATGATGTTCAGCTAATGCATGACGGGTGATATTCAGCCCCGAATCCGTCATCATGAGTGGAATATATAAATAGCGGTCTTCACCCACGGCATGCGCGAATAATTCATTTTTCAGCAATTCAAATAAATTTCTGCGGTCTGGCGTATCACCTGAAGTATTCAGCAGCTGCGCTGCAAGTTCCCGCTGTTTCTCGTGACTCTGGCGTAAAGCTTCAAAGATATTCATCATGGCCTCTAAATGCTTGAGCTGGATAGACATCAAACTTACCCTATTTTTCTAAAAAATAAGTTTGGCTGTGTTTCAGCCTATCGCAATCAGCATTAGAGCGCTATAACACTCTGTTAAATTTTGTTCAGCTCTGCCCTGTAATGGTTTGATAACCCAAGCGGATAATCAGCACACTGACCAAAATTAAAAACAAAATACGGATAAAGCCGCTGCCGTATTTCAAAGCAGCCTTCACCCCAACAATTGAACCGACAATATTCGCTACAGCCATCATGCCGCCAATGGCAAACAGGACATGTCCGGTCGGGGCAAAAAAGCTCAATGCCGCTAAATTTGTAGTGAGATTGGCAATTTTAGACAACGCAGAAGCATGCAGAAAGTCTGCTTTTAAATAGCGGATAAAAAAGAAAATGAAAAAACTGCCCGTACCGGGTCCAAAAATACCGTCATAAAAACCAATGGCCAGACTGCCTGCTGCCGCCAGCAGTAAAATCTTTGGCGTCAGCTCTTGGCGGATATGCACCTGTCCAAACTGCTTCTTCATAAAGGTATAAATCGCAATGACGATCAGCATGACCAGTACGAAGGGCCGCAAGACTTCTTTTGGCACCATCGACACACAGGCAGCGCCTGCAAATGAAGCCACAAACGCACAGGCAGCAATGACTGCCAGCAGCTTCCAGCGCAGTTTGACTTGGCGTAAAAAAGAATAAGAAGCCGAAGCTGTACCAAAAATGGAAGACAGTTTATTGGTGCCGAATACTGTCGCCGGCGACAGCTGCGGCATGGCATTCATAATGGCTGGAATTTGAATCAGCCCGCCGCCGCCTACTGCAGCATCAATCGCCCCAGCAAAGAAAGCAAAAAACAGCAGGCTTAAGATAATTTCAATTTCCACAGTACGGGCCTTAAATGAATGAAAGTTTAAGAATCGGGATTAAAGATTTAAAACACGTTTCGGCACCAGACGTTTATGCTCAGTGATTTCCGCCAAGCCTAAACATTTCTCGCCATCAAAGACCAACGCTTCCGGCACTGCGTCATGCTCAATATTGCTTTCCATACCGCGGCTGAAAAATTCAGCTCGGCCTTCCGGCACTTGCACTTTGGGAAAGTGATCAATCGGAGCATAGACCGGCAGTAATAGCGCTTCTCGCTCTGGCTCCGTTAGACTTTCCAAATATTCAATGGTATGGCTTGGAATCAGCTGAAACTGCCCCGTTTGAATCCGGTGCAAATAGGTCAAATGCCCATAGCTGCCCAGCGCTTTAGCAATATCTTCACCTAGAACTCGAATATACGTGCCTTTTGAACAGGTCACATCCAGCGTAATGCTATTTTCTGTAAAAGACAGCAATTGAATGGCTTCAATAGTGATCGGACGCGCTTCACGCTCAATCTCAATGCCTTTGCGCGCCAACTCATAGAGCGGACGGCCTTCTTTTTTCAACGCTGAATACATTGGCGGCACTTGCAGAATATCGCCGGTAAATTGCTGCAGCACTTCTAAAATTTTAGCCTCATTCAGCACAGGAACCGTTTGCTCCATCAGCATTTCACCTTCAGTGTCACCCGTGGTTGTGCTGTGCCCTAAAAAAACCGTCGTTTCATAACGCTTTACAGAATCTAATAAATAATGCGAAAACTTAGTCGCTTCACCTAAGCAAATCGGCAGCAAGCCTGAAGCCAAAGGATCTAAGGCGCCGGTATGCCCTGCCTTTTGCGCGCGGAATAGCCAGCGCACTTTTTGCAAAGCACCGTTAGAACTGATGCCTAGCGGTTTATTTAATAAAAAAACACCGCTAATATGACGGCGCTGAATTTTTTTGGCAGATGGTTTCATAGCAAAAATAAGCAAAAGAATACTGCGCAATGGTAACTGAATCTTTACAACTTTTCTGTGATTTTGTCTTTCAGCTGTGGCATATTCAGACCCATTGCATCATTGATAACAAATAAAATCTAAAAAAGGCGCATGAGGATATGCAGAAAAACAAACTATGGATCTTAGCCGCTGCAGTCATTATCGCGATTGGCGCATTAATTTTTTGGCTGTCACCCAATAAAGGCAGCACGCCTGCTGCAGAAAATACTGATCAGCAAAGCACTCTGGCCGCTGGCGAAATGGCGTCATCACAGGCCGCCAGCACTGGCGGAACTTCTTTCAGCAGCCGAAGCCAGCAAGATACGGAAATCAACTGCCAAATGAAGCTGGACAGCTCCAACCGCTTAATTGTGAATGAACAAACTCGAAACTGTTTTGAGTATTTCATTACCCAATACGGCGAAAAATCAATTGAACAGATCAGGAAAGATTTTAAAACCTATATTGATGAAGACTACAAAGAACCTGCGCTGTCACAGATTCTAGACTTGTGGAACCGCTATATGGACTATCGTGAAAAGCTGGGCAGCTTGCAAGCGCCTAACTTGAGTCAGGATGATCCTCAATACTACCGCTCAGTGTTTAACAGCACTCAAAATATACGTAAGCAATTCTTTTCAGATTATGAAATTGAAGGCTTATTTGGCGCGGAAAACACTTATCACATTTATACCTTAAAACGCCTAGACGTGATTAATGATAAATCCCTGAGCGAACAGGAAAAGGCGCAAAAATTAAAAGCGCTGTTTGATGAACTGCCAGCAGAATGGAAAGAAAACTTAGAGCAAATTAATAAACTGGAAGATTTACGCAAACTCACAGCAGACATAAAAGCTCGCGGCGGCTCAGCAGAAGAAATTCATCAAATGCGTACAAATTTGGTTGGACCTGAAGCAACGCAGCGTTTAGAAAAGCTCGATACACAGCGCGCTGACTGGAAGAGCAATGTAAACAGCTATTTATCAGAACGTGACAGCATCATGAAAAGCGGCATGGGTGATGATGCAAAACAAAAAGCAGTCAATCAGCTTCGCGGACAATATTTTAAAGCCAAAGAAGATCAGCTGCGGGTCAATACCTTTGAGACGCTGCATGATCAAGGTGAAAAACTGCCCTTCAGTGAATAAAACCAGCTAAGGCAGCATGCATTTTTACTGCTGTGTAAAGACCTGAGTAATTTAATGATCTGTTTCACATTTAAAGGACGCCTAAGCGTCCTTTAATATTTTATCACTCAAAAAAAATCAAAATTCAGCATCCGTCCACGTTACACTTTTAGTCATTTTTTAAACTCAAAAGGCGGTTAAATTACAAATTAGTGACATTCTTTGATGGTTGGTGGCCTGAAATGACATGGAAATAAACATGTGTCATGAAAAAATACTTGGGCATCTGCTTTATTTTCACTCTCTAAACTACAACATGGATATTTCTTCAGGGAACTATTGAATATTCACACAAAGATGCACCGGAGAGTTTGCTTTACCTTAAAAAAACAGTAATAAAAACAAACCAAACAAAGGAATGCATATGCGTACTTTAACAACCAAAGTCAAAACTGCCGCTCTCGGCGTTATGGCTTGCTTAGCGATTGGATTATCGGCAAGCACTCAGGCTGGTGTTTTAAAAGTCACAGAAACTGCAAAAAGTGATTATGCTAAAACCAAGTACCCGATTTTGATGGTACACGGATGGTTAGGCTGGTCACGTATCGGCAATGAATCGCTGAACATTGACTATTGGTACCAAATTTTGCCGGATATGGCGCGCAATGGTTCAACGGTGTTTGCTGCTCAGCTCTCACCGGCAAATACCACTGCCTACCGCGGCGAGCAGCTGATTACTCAAGTTGAAGAAGTTCTTGCCTTAACGGGCAAAGACAAAGTGAACTTGATCGGCCATTCACACGGCGGCCCGACAGTACTTTATGTCGCATCAACCAAACCTCAATATTTAGCGTCAATTACAGGTGTTGCAGGCACTTACCACGGTTCAAAAGTAGCGGATGATATCCAAAACAATAAATTGACTAAAACGGCATTCAATATTTTAGGCGATTATATTATTGGGCCATTAATTGCTTTGGCGCAGGCAAAACCAGAATTGGGCATTGATTTTGACGCTTCGATGAAGTCTTTATCTCAAACAGGTTCTGCCAATTTCAATGCTACCGTTGCTAAAACTGCCGTGAAAGACGGCGTTCTTGCGGCAACAGAAAACTGCAGCAAGAGCTTAAAATCAACTGACAGCAAAGGCATCCGCTACTTCTCTTGGACTGGCGTAGCGCAAACCACGAACTTGCTGGATATCGACACGATCCTCATGCAGTTAGGCCCATTATCTTATGGCAATAAAGACAATGACGGCATGGTGTCACGCTGCAGCGCGTACATGGGGCAAGTGATCCGTGACGACTACAAACTGAACCATACCGACTTAGCAAACATGATGTTTGGCTTGACAGGCATATTTGCACAGGACCCTGTTGCACTTTACCGCCAGCATGCAAACCGCTTAAAGCTTCAAGGACTGTAACCCGTCCAGCCCATAAGCCTAAGCTTATGGGTTTTTTATGCCTGTTTTTTAAAGCAGCTTACACTCTGCTACAATAACAATATTTGTTACATATCGCACAGATACTAATCACTTATTGATTGTATTCACTCTTTCCTCAGCAATAATAGAGATGACAACTTATATTGTCAGTACAAAAAAAACGATATAAAAACTGAGGAATCAACATGAAATACGGACTATTTACAGCCGCATTATTGGGCTTCTGCACACTCGCTTCAGCACAGGCCGCAACTCAAGCCGAACAAGTCAAAAAAACAGCTATAAGCACTTATGCTAAAACCAAATACCCAGTGGTTTTTGCACACGGCATGGCAGGTTTCATCACGGTTGGTACAGATACCCTCGGTTTAGATTACTGGTATCAAATTTTGCCGGATTTAGCGCGTAATGGCGCCAATGTCTGGGCAACCCGCGTTTCTCCATTTAATTCAAGTGAAATCCGCGGTGAACAGCTGCTGCAGCAAGTTTTGGAAATCCGCGCTTTAACAGGAACGAGCAAAGTCAATTTAATTGGCCATTCACACGGCGGCCCAACAATCCGCTATGTTGCAGGAGTCCGTCCTGATGTTGTCGCATCATTAACCAGTGTTGGCGGTCCAAACAAAGGCTCACCTGTTGCTGACCTGATCTTAAAAGCTGAAGGCACATTTGTTGAAGGCCCGCTTGTTGGCTTGGTGAACTTTGTTTCCAAAGCGATTACCTGGGCGCAAGGTCTAGATCCGAACAGCTATCCGCATGATGCCTTGGCAGGCGGTAAAAGCCTGACCTTAGCCGGCTCGGCGCTTTACAATGCCAAATTCCCGCTCGGCATGCCAACAACTGCCTGCGGTGATGGTCCAGCAGTAGATCAAGGCGTTTACAACTATTCATTTACTGGCGTAGGTCAAATTACCAATGTTCTGGATTTGGATTCTGCACTTAAAGTCACTGCCCTGCTGATTGATGGCGGCAAAAATAACGATGGCCTTGTACCGAAATGCAGCGCAAAATTCGGCAAAACCATCCGCGATGATTACAACTGGAACCACCTCGATGAAGTCAACCAAGTCCTTGGCTTGAAAGCTTTATTTGCGCCAGACCCTGTTGATGTTTATCGTCAGCACGCCAACCGTTTAAAACTTCAAGGTTTATAATTTTTTTCAGTTCCTGTCATTAAGCTGTATGACAGGAACTGACGA
Source organism: Acinetobacter sp. ANC 3813 (assembly GCF_002135435.1). Taxonomy (GTDB): domain Bacteria; phylum Pseudomonadota; class Gammaproteobacteria; order Pseudomonadales; family Moraxellaceae; genus Acinetobacter. Next base: position 134,313 of record NZ_NEGK01000006.1, read on the forward strand.
ACCCATTGAATGCAGCTTTGCTCATCATATAAGCCCTCTATTCAGTCATTTATATACAAACACCAATGATGCCGCAGCATCATTCACTTCTATTCCAGAACAGAGAACACTAACAGTACAAATTGACTTGTCCGAATATAGTTTTCACAGCAAAGAAGAGTATTGCTTTCAGTGAGCAGCCAAATGATGGTTTAGCCAGAAAATGCAGTGCTAAGCTTAAGCTGACCATCCATAAGGATTACAAATGAAACCGTATTGAATAAGTTACCCAATTGTCTGGTCTAAAGAGCTTTTTAGCGCTGGAGCTTGTTGCTGTCTTTAGAAAGACAGCCAATCGAGTAAGGCAGCAAGATGTATCAACAGCAGATTATCTATATGTCAAGATTTTATCTTTGATAGATTCTGATTCTTCAGCTATAAACCAATAAATTTCAGCTATAAAAAATGCGCCATAAGGCGCATTTTTTAACTCGAGTAAAAACTTAAAATTAAGCTTTAACTTTACGAGCTGGCAATTTTTCACGGATACGTGCAGCTTTACCAGACAATTCGCGTAGGTAGTAAAGTTTAGCGCGGCGAACATCACCACGGCGTTTAACTTCAACTTTAGCTACGATTGGAGAATGTGTTTGGAAAACACGTTCAACACCAACACCGCTAGAAATTTTACGAACTGTAAACGCAGAGTTTAAACCGCGGTTTTTAATCGCAATTACAACACCTTCAAAAGCCTGAAGACGCTCACGGTCGCCCTCTTTAACTTTTACAGAAACAATTACTGTATCACCAGGTGCAAACGCAGGTAGATCAGTTCTTAATTGTGCATTTTCAACAGCTTGTACTAAAGGATGCTTACCGCTCATGGGGTATCTCCAAAATGCGAGTCAGAAGAGGTCTGAATATCGCAGGGTATAGAGGCTAAAGCGCATACACCCGATTATCTTTCTTTTTACGATTGACCACTTCAATGCATAAAAAGCCTATTAAAGAATACTTAACATAAAATTAAGTACCGATTCGAAGCTAAGCCTCGAATTTTGCTTAGAAAATAATATAAATATTATTTCCCTTGCGAATCTTTAAGCCATTTTTTCTGCTGCTTAGTCAGCTCGACTTTTTCGACCAGCTCAGGCCGGCGTGCTAAAGTGCGCTGATAACGCTGCAAAAACCGCCATTTTTCAATATTTGCATGATGCCCTGTTTTTAAAATTTCAGGCACATCCAAATCTTCAAAATGATCTGGCTTGGTATATTGCGGGCAGTCTAAAAGACCATCCACAAATGAGTCTTGCACATGTGACTGCTCATCAGACATCGCACCCGGAAGCCTCCGAATAATACTGTCTAAGAGAACCATCGCAGGAAGCTCGCCACCCGATAATACGTAATCTCCAATTGACCATTCCTGATCAACATATTTCTGGATCAAACGCTCATCAACACCTTCATAACGCCCGCACAGTACAATCAGTCCGTCATATTCGACAAATTGCTGTACCGCCGGTTCATTTAAGGTCTTTCCTTGCGGTGACATATACACCACTGGAACATGAACTGCACCTGCTTGCTGTGCAAGCTGTTTGGCATGGTTAATTGCTTTCGCCAAAGGCTCAGCCATCATGACCATACCGGGGCCACCGCCGAATGGACGTTCATCCACCCGTCTGTAGTTGCCCTCAGCAAAATCTCGAGGATTGATGCAGCTAAGCTGCATCAACTCTTTTTTTGCCGCGCGCCCGCTAATACCGTAGGCTGTAATCGCTTCAAACATTTCAGGAAAAAGCGTTATGACTGCAAAAAACACCGCAGACTCCTCTATTTTCCTGCTGCGTTAACCCTGAAAGGATTAATAATCTACGCCCCAATTCACGTAGATACGACCAGCTTCGAGATCAACACGCTGTACCACATCTTTATGCCATGGAATCATCCGCTCTTCGCCATCAACGCTGTCAGCGGTAGCGCGAACCACCATCACGTCATTAGCGCCTGTTTCAAACAGTTCATGGATTTGACCGAGATTCACTTCCTGTTCTTCATCATTCAGACCTAACACTGTTAAGCCTTTCAAATCTGTCCAGTAATACTCGTCCACGCCCGGTTGAGGCAGCTGCGATTTAGATATCCATACATTGGCGCCGACCAGCTGATCTGCTGCAGTACGGTCAATGACCCCCTTCAGCGCGACAACCAAGCCTTTGCCATGCGGTTTCCAGCGTTTTACATCTGTTGTTTGCCAACCTGCTTTGGTCTCAATGTACCAAGGCAGATAGTCAAAGATGTTGCTCATAGGTTCTGTATTGGAATAGACCCAGAGCCACCCATTTAATCCATATGCTGAACGCAGCTGTCCAATCTGAATTCGATCTTCGGGCACATTCTGTGTTGGTGTCATGGGTTGCCTGCTACTTTAATTTTCAAAAAATTATGCAGCAACTGCAGCTTTTTTAGCTTGAGTAGCCAAAGAAGCAACACGTTCAGAAGGTTGAGCACCTTGTGCAACCCAATGAGCAAAACGGTCAGCGTCTAAACGAAGTTTTTCTGCCTTACCTTGAGCTGTTGGGTTAAAGAAACCGATACGTTCGATGAAACGACCATCACGCGCATTGCGGCTATCAGTCACAATGATTTGATAGAATGGACGTTTTTTAGCACCACCGCGTGCAAGACGAATAACAACCATGATAGAACCTTATAGTTTTTACGGATTATCCCTGTACCGACCATCGATACATTTCAAACCCCTTTCATAGAGGGCAATATTTTACGTGAAATTTGCCCCGAATGAAAGATCAAAAATTGTTTATCCACATTTTTGAATTTATTTTTCGGCCCAGCTTAAACAACTGCCGGTAGCATCATCTTTTTTAAACCAACACTGTGTTCCAGAATGTGTCAAAGTCAGAGCTCCGTTACTTTTCTGCATTCCTGTTGATATAGGTGTTGCTATCATTGTCCAAGATGCATTTGGAGAAGCTGTTATCGTTAAATTGTACAATGCAGGACCACTTCTTGGGGATACCGTTTGCCCATAAATAGCTGGATTTTTTAATGGGTTAGTCGCATAACTCGACGTAGAATTACTTACCCCATAATCTCCATTGGCCAACTTATAGGACTGCAGCCTTTGTGCAATTTCCATCATTGTACTTTGAGTCTCTACGCGATTTTTTCTTTTCACATAACTTTGATATGAAGGCAATGCGACTGCTGCTAATATTCCGATAATAACAACGACAATCAGCAACTCTACAAGAGTAAATCCTTTAAATCCTCTCATACTATCTCCAATCTTCCCCATTCGTGCAGCTGGTGCTGGAAACTGTTAATGCATCTTTAGTCATGCATTTCACCCCGCGAGAATCCAATAATAAATATTGAGAAGCTCTCAGTGCATTTCCTTTTAATTGATTTGGAACCGCAATCATTTTCCACCCTTGTCCAACAGCAGAATCTTCCAAGGCAATGGTTGAATCATTAATATCGACTAATTTGATTTGATAATCAAAATCAGTTCCTGAATCATATGGAATATTAATTTCACCCTTATTCGCTGTTTGATGCTCTGGAACATAGCCTGCATAACTTAATTGCTTGCCTTTATAATTTTCCAGCCGTTCAGCAATTTTGAGCATTTCTGACTGTGCTTTTGATTTATGCGCTCTAGCAACATATGCTTGATAACTGGGTATAGCGATAGCTGCAAAAATTGCAACTATCACCACAACAACCATCAATTCAAGCAAGGTAAAGCCTGCTGTATTTTTTTGAATTTTGCCCATACATGCTTCCCTTACCACTCAAACCAGCGGACAGGCTTAATCTTACGTGCCTGACTATATGTATACAGATTTTTATTGGTTAAAACTGTATTTGCAGTTGGGCAATTTCCCACACAAGCTTCTTGTGTCTCCGCAACAGGTCCAACCAACATGGTTGTTCTTGGATCTGTAGATGATACTGCGCCAAAGGCAGGGCCATTAATACCTTGATAGCTGGTTTTGACATATGCTGCACAGTCACCATACGGCATGCAAATACGGTGAGTCGTAGAAATACCTGTCACGCCGCCACCACAGCCGCTCACGGTTCCAGTTAATGTCGCTTTCGGATCATACAAGCTCACATATAAATCACCAGTGATGAGCTGCGACTCTTCAAATGCACGCGCATAATTTCCAGAGTCCACAGAGCGAAGTTCAAAGCTCCAACCTCGAAGCATCGTATTGCCTGTTGTTAACTTCATCTTAGCAATGTCGGCAGCAGAAATTTGCTTAGTAACCGTTTTACCCAGTATGCCTGAATTAGCCAAATTCGCTGGCAAAATAGTCGCAGCAGATGTAAAACTCGATTTTTCCAAACCATTGGCTGCTGCATCACGGTCAATTAAACCGTAGATTTTGTTTTTTCCGCCAACTTCTGCTTCCAAAGGAAAACTGCGATTACCAGAACCCGCTGTCACCAATACAAAGCGGTTTTGCCCATCATCAAAGACAGCCGTAGATAAACGGTCATAAAAACGCGGTACAAATGTACCATCTTTCAACTTCGCTAAGGTTTTCACACGCACTGCAATATTCGTATTTGTTGTTGCAGACATTTGATTATTGTTATTCAAATCTACACGGAAAACCTGTCCGCCCAAATCTGCAAAATAAATCATGTCTGCAAGGCCGTCCGCATCATAATCCCGCACTACAGGCTGCCCTACAACACTGTAATTCATATCGCTATTTACAGTCTGTTTGTGACTATTCGCAGTAGAAACACCTGAAGTATCAGAACTGCTCATCCAAATCAAATTACCCGTTGCAGCCTCTACAACGTATAAAGCATTGCCATAAGTTGAGCTTGGATTTGCAGCATTCGCTTGCTCATATGCCGCCGCATCGTAACCGCCGCCAAAAATTAAGACTTTTTTACGTTCGCCTTTGACACGAATTTCAGCAATAGTCGGTTTAGCCCAGATTTGAGCCATGCGCTGAAATTCATTCGTTGTTGTTGGCTTAATTTGGAATAACAGCTTCGGACTTGCTGGATTAAGTATATCCAATCCATAAAGTCCACTTCCGCCCATACGCAAACCGCCAAAAATATTCATTTTATTGGCAACATATTTTGTGGTTGCAGTCGTACCAGACTTAGTAATTTGCACCTTAAAGGTATTGTCCGCTACCCATGGCGCATCTACACCATAAGCTATACCCGACAGACTACCCACCCCTTTTGAATCTTTACCAGCCAACGTGTCATATTGATTAGAAATAATTTCTGGCGGCACAAATACTGACTGCTCTTTACCTGTCGAAGCATCCACAATATGCAAGCCGCCATCCATTGAGCCATAAACAGTGTATTCATCACGAGTACCTGCTGCGTTAGCTCCGCTTACTGTCGCTTCTTTAGTCAACATTAAAGGTGTTGAATGTACAACCCCGCCAAGGAATCTATATGGGCTAGCTGGATTTACTGCAAGCGTATTAATTTCTGTAGAAGTTAAAGTTGTTTGAGTCGTTGCTGCAGGGAATACAGTTTTATAACCCATATAATTCAACAAAGCTAAGCGCTGATTAATTGTGTAAGTCCCGCTCAGTGCATCTGTACCAGTAGTATCCGTTGCCAGATTTGTCTTAGTCACTTTCTTTAAAGAACTGCCATCTAAGATGTAGACTTTACGCTCGCTATCTACATTGCTGATTGAGTCTGCTGCAGCCAAAGCTGTAGATGGAACAGGAATTTTATTCCATGCACCACCGCTATTAATTAATGAATGATCTGAACCAGCAGCTGCGTTTGACCATAAATCTTTTGCGGATGAGTTAATAATCTGCTGATTGTTTTCAATTTTATAAATCGCATTATTGCTGCTGTCTTTTAGCGTACCGCCCAGAATTTTATATTTCTTTAAGTTTCCTGTCCATGTACGGAAGGTAGAATCTTCCATTGGCATAATCATTGGAAAAAACCCTTCAGTCATAGATTTTGTCTGATCTAATGGATCGCGCGGCACAGAGATTGCGCCTAAACTTGACGGAGTAAAACCCACTGACACATCGTTAACAAATTTTCTAATGCTGTTTTTAATATCTGCTGAGTTTTCTGCATAATAGAAACCGCCATCTCCATATGCTTTACTCCCCCACAAACACGCATTTTTAGCATCATCATTTGGTGCGCTCGCACAATTATATGTACCATCTGTATTCTTAGTTAAACCTGCAAAAGAAGCGCCAAAACCAACAACCGCTGTTTTAATATTCATATCAGCAGGGTTCTTTTGCGTATCAGATTCTTCTGTTCTATTACGCACTTTTTTGGCATATTCACCAATATATTCCCAGCCGCCGGTTTCGCCTGCAAATAAATCAGACTTTAAAGTCGGTGAAACTAAAACTCCCGTACCAGTTGGCTTTGCCGAAAATTTATAAGTATCCGTTAATGAGCGGTTTAAGATTGTTCTCGCCATGTCATCTTTAGTCGAGTTTGGCGCACCATCCGTTAAGAAATAAATACCGTTCCCATCACAGCTATTCGTTGAACCACCAGCTATATAGTTGTTGCCATTCTTCGATTCAGCCACTGAATACGCAAAACCGCCAACCGTATTGTCATTTGTCCCATCCAGTGAAAAAGGATTAGTACGATACGAAACCAAACCATTAATACTATCAGGATAACCCCAAACCGTACCAACAACCGGTTCAATATCCAATGGTTCTGTAGGCACTTTAACCCAACCGTCAAAGCGCCAGCCAACAGGAAGTTTTTTATACGCATCCCATAGCGATGACATTCCGCCGCCAACTTCTGTCTTAAAGCTACTAAAGCTCACCGTACACCAGTTTTGATTAGGTGAGTTTGCCTTAGTGCATGAGCCATCATAAGGTTTGTAAATAGTTGTGCCTTGAACTGTCTTGTCACTATTGTTCCATTCAGGCCAATCGCTTGGGCACTGTTTTACAGTTGCACCTAATGCTGAGGTTGTCCCGCCTCCAGAAGTCGCACAAAGTAAATAAACCTGTTCCGAGCCTTTTTGCTTCAACATATAGCCATCATAAATATAGCCAACTTTACTACTGGATGTTGCACTTCCCCCAGTATTTGTACCCATCATATATGCCGCCGCTTCTGCATAAGCATGCGCTGTTGGCGTACCGCTGGCTGCCTTAATTACATCTGGATAGGTTTGACTGGAAATCTTTAAATTAGTATTAGAGGTTCCATCTTCATTTGTTGATGTATCAATGGATTTAATTGCTGCTAAAGCTTGAGCTATTTTTATACGCTGCGCTGTTGTCAACGGAGCATTTGGCACAACAATTCTGCCTGAATGACCATCGACTAATTTTGTAGGCACATTACCAATAGTCAACTCTGTTCTAGATGAAAACTGTCCTAGTCCCATAACTACACTATCAGACAATCCTGTTGTTGGACTTTCTGCCAACAAGGGTAAAATCGCATCCTTGAGGCGAGATAGTCGATCGTATTGAGTTACACCGTTACTAGTACATCCGCGAACGTAGTAAGTTATGGTAGTCGTACCAATAGTCACTGATTTTTGGATTGATGTTCTATTAGTTGCAGTATCTCTTAAATTATAGGCCCACTCTTTAAAGTTGACTGCCGTGGAGTCCTTGTAATCATTTTTAAATTCTTTTACATCAACTTGTGAACACAAAGAGCTATCAACATCACCTGGGCTGCCATAAGTATTATTTTTCGGCAGTACAAGCGAACTAATTCCCATACTTCCTGATGTATCCAGCATTAACAGAATAGACGTCTTTCCAGTCGTATTTCCTCTATACAGGCTCAAGTCACTCGCAAGGACTGCTGTACTTGTTGGCACCGCCATCACTGGAAGCAAGGCCATCATTATTACAAGGGTTTTTAATCTCATTTCTCTTCTCCCGATCTTCCAGTGCTTAATTTTTTTCTTCAGTTAAGCGGACTACATATTCTGCAACTTGCGTATTCAGCGGCACACCCAGCTGATTTAGGCATTCATGCAAAGTCTCTACCTTAACTTGGCCTGTAGAACTATTTGCACGGTTCTTCAATAGCAAATCATCCATTACACGCCCGCTCAAACACGTATTCATATCCGATAAAGTGACAGACGGCGCCATAGCAGGAGCAAACGATGTTGCAACCACACGGATACGTTTCGTATCCACATCAGCCTTTAAATCTGTATTTTTATTGGTCAATTCAAATTTGCGCATTTCCACTGCAGGATCATCTGGATTAACTACAGAAACCTGCGTCACAATCGCTTTACGGCTGATAGAAAACATCGTCGCTGGATTACAAACCGCATCAATATCCCCTGAAAGGGCCGCGCTCACACCAGTTGCCGCAGTTGCTGACGCCCGTTCAATAATTCGAAAGTCGCCAAGATTAAAGAACATGTTATTTTTAGCCGCACTGCTTTCTATTTCTGTTGGTTTAAAACAAAACTGCAGCTCCTTACCTTGGTTGCCATCTAATAAAACTTGCCCAATTGGTGTACCCGCTAAATTCGTGCTTTCATTGGCATTAAAGTTTTTTTCTAAATGATCCAATGCCACGTCAGAAGTTTGCATTAATAAGGTTTGTACCTGAGCATTTGTCGCCAGCTTTAAGCTAAAAATACTGTTGCGGATAGCATACAAACCAACAACTGTGATTAATATCAGTAAAATCAATACTGTAATAAGGGTTACACCCTGTTGGTGTTTTGAATGATTTATCATTAGATATCCCCCAATCCACCATTACGGATTGCAATTGTTGTGGTGTAAACCTGACGCATGTAACCGTCTTTTGCCGCAGTAATTGTCTGATCTAAAACTTTGAATTCTGTTTTTTCAGCCATTGCGACCTTTTCTGAAGAACGTACAAGCCAGCCTAAATTCACACCAATTACCGCTGGGCGCGGCAATGTCGTAATTGCTTTATAGTCATTCACACCTAAAGTACGTGTAGTACCATTGGTATTACGAACAACCAATTGCACTCGCATATACTCAATATTTTTTGCAATAATTTCGCCAGCATTCGCTGCATAGCTTGTTGTCAGTGTATTTACAGCAACAATAGTTTGAGACTCATAAGTCTGTGGAACAGTTTCACCATCTGCAATAAACATGCTGGATGAGCAATTCAGATTTGCTTCACTTTTAGTACTATCCTTACTAATGTAATAACGCTCAATGACATACCAGCCTTTGGCATAAGTGGTACTGGTTTTTATTGGCCCTCGTACTTTTTTACCATCACATGTGAAAGTATCCATAGGCGCTTGATACATAATGACCAGCTGATCACTTTTTGGAAAAGTACTAAATGCACTGTCATTATTCACACTTGCTGATACTAAGTTATTACCCGTCAGCAAGGCAGTTCCAATTTTCAAACCTTTTAAATTACCATCTGCAGGAGGAGTAGCTGAGCTGCTTGTTTGATTGCTTAACACAATACCGCCATACAATGATGCATCATTAATAATGCTGGCATTGCCATGGTTTGCTAAACGAATATTTTTCGTGACGTAATTAATCCCAAATAAACCGCTATCCTGCAAAGATGCAGCGGAAGATTGAATCCGATAGTTTTGCTGCCCACTGACAAGCATTTGAATTGCCACAGCAACCAATATCAGGCCCAATGTGATTGCAATCATTAACTCAATAAGTGTAAAACCAGCCTGTTTAAATGTTTTCATTAATATGCCTCCAGCACCAAGCAACTAGAATCATCGACATATTTACCATCTGCTTTTAAACATGCATTTTGAACTGCGGGAGCATCTGGAGTAGCTTTAGCATCAGTAATTGGCTGTGTTTCTCCCCAAGCAGCAATTAAACATAATCGCTCCTGACTAGCCGAAGTATTCAAACAATTCTTTACGCCAACTTTCATCCCTTTTGATACCGCAACATCACTGTATTGTTTTAAGTCATAAAGCGCCTGATTCGCCGCATTACAGCCGCTATCACAGTTAGGCAAAGAACTCGGTACAGCTGCCTTATAATCACCTGTCGGATTTAGCCTTACTTTTTCTGCAAGTCCATTCAATAAAATAAGTGCATCAGCCCTTTTAATTGATTCTTCTGTCGCTGCAGTTGCTCTGACTTGCAGCGCCGCATAGCCCAAGATTGCGATAGCAAGGATTAACATCGCAACCAAAACCTCCATCAACCCAACGCCTTTTTGGCTGGAAACACCAATCATGAGCAGACTCCCCCTTGTGTAATTTCAACTGTTCCAGGGATGCCAACCGTTAAAATATATGATCCAGTAGAAGAGCAAAAAGTGATTGTTTGCGCAGCCGTTAAATTTCCGCGAGGAGAAAATACAAAACTGTCACTCGACGTGCCTTTAACACTTATTTTTTTTTCAACATTTACAATAAAGACACTATCGTTTTTTAATGAAGTCGACATAGTCGTTACATAGTTTGTCAAATTGGCACCGCACCCATCTTGAGTTACAGCAGATGCAGACTTACTCAGCGAGGTGCATACTACAGTAGATGCGCGATTCAGCAATGCTCTGCTGCGGGCCTCTTTTAAAGTGTCCCGCATATTAAAAGCCGTAGTTTTAAGATTCTCTTTAATCAATAAATTGCTAAAAGAAGGCGCAGCTAAAGTTACAACAATTGCCAGCACAGCAATCGTCACCATAAGCTCAATTAATGTGAATCCATTACCCCTACGCATACTGCCTCCCCAAAACAGACTTTTCCTATTTAAAATAATATCTACAATTCTTACAAAACAAACACAATTAGAGATAAAAGGTATAAAAAAACAGATAATTGCCAAAAAGCAATTATCTGTCAAATTTTTAAAAATATCAGAATGTTAAGCAATCAACACTTTATGCCTGAGTTACGGGAATACGTAACTCTTTTGGCAAACTGAATGTGATATTTTCTTCACGCCCTGCCAACTCCTGCGGCGCCGCAGCCCCCCAATCCTGTAAACGCTGAATGACTTGCTTAATTAAAATTTCGGGTGCAGAAGCGCCAGCGGTCACTCCAATTTTTGCATCTTCATTGAACCATACCTGTTCCAGCTGATCTGCATTATCGACCAAATACGCATGTTTCCCCATGCGTTCCGCCAATTCTCGCAGACGGTTTGAATTTGATGAGTTTGGCGACCCCACTACCAATACAACATCGCATTGCGCAGCCAAATCACGTACAGCATCCTGACGGTTTTGCGTGGCATAGCAAATATCATCTTTGCGCGGGCCCTGAATTAATGGAAACTTCTGGCGCAGCGCATCAATCACTTTGGCAGTATCATCAATCGATAAAGTGGTTTGCGTAACAAAAGCCACTTGCTCAGGATTATGCACAGTCAGCCCAGCAACATCCTCCTCATCTTCCACCAAATAAATAGAGCCGCCGCTTTTGGTGTCATACTGCCCCATTGTGCCTTCTACTTCTGGATGGCCTTCATGGCCAATTAAAATTGCTTCGACACCTTCACGCGCATATTTAGTCACTTCGATATGCACCTTCGTTACCAAAGGACAAGTCGCATCAAAAACCTTTAACCCGCGGCGTTCAGCTTCCTGCTGCACAGCTTTAGAAACGCCATGCGCGCTGAAAATCACAATATTGTCATCTGGCACTTCATCCAGCTCATCGACAAAAATCGCGCCGCGCTGACGCAGATCATCCACCACAAATTTATTGTGCACCACTTCATGACGCACATAAATCGGGGGATTAAAGCACTCAAGGGCGCGATTCACAATCGCAATAGCACGGTCTACCCCTGCACAAAAACCACGTGGATTGGCCAATACAATTTCCATAGCGCCCTCGGAATATTCATGGAAAACAGCAGACGATTTAAAATAAATGCCACAAAAAAGACACTTGGCTATTTTGTTTGCGGGTCGTCTGCTCTAAAATAGAGAAGATATTTTATCATATCAGGAAAAATATCATGTCGGGTCTCTTGTTTGTCGTTTCTGCAGCATCAGGAACAGGCAAAACATCACTTGTTAAAGCCCTACTTGAACGTGTTAACAATTTACATGTTTCTGTTTCCCATACGACTCGCGGCCAGCGGCCTGGCGAACTCGACGGCGTTCACTATCATTTTTCCCCAAAAGAAGACTTTCTGGCTTTGGTCCAAGAAGGCGGTTTTATTGAATACGCAGAAGTTTTCGGCAACTATTACGGCACTGCGCAGCGTACGGTAAAAGAACAGCTGGCCAAAGGTCATGATGTGCTGCTAGAAATTGACTGGCAAGGCGCACAGCAAGTCCGCAAACTTTTTCCTGAATCAAAACAAATTTTCATTTTACCGCCAAGCCAGTTTGACTTACGTCAACGCCTGTCTAACCGCGGTACAGATACCGTAGAGGTCATTGAACACCGCCTAAGCTGCGCTGTTGAAGACATGCAGCAGTATGTGAATTTTGATTTTGTGATTATCAATGATGACTTCAATAAAGCGCTGCATGACCTTGAAGCGGTGATTATTGCCAACCGCCTCGTGCTGAAACAGCAAGCTGATCGCCATCAGGATTTGATCCAGAAATTAATTACCCCGACCAATGTTTTGTGATTAAAACTTGAGTCTGCAGGCAAAGCCTTTTATACTGTGCAGTCTGTTAAAATTTACTATTCAAACGAGAATTCTTATGGCACGCGTAACCGTTGAAGATTGTTTAGACCATGTAGACAACCGCTTTGAGCTTGTACTAGTGGCAAGCAAACGCGCGCGTCAATTGGCACGTCAAGGCATTGAACCAACTGTAGAGTGGGACAATGACAAGCCTACAGTGGTTGCATTGCGTGAAATTGCTGAAGGTCATGTATCTAAAGATATCTTAAAGCAGCGCGATCAAGACTACCAAACTTCTAGCTTAGATCTTGCTCTTTCTGCAAACAATTTGAACTTAGACGGTTTCTCTTTTCAATAATTGAAACCGCAATAAAAAGCCTAGTTTTAAGACTAGGCTTTTTTATTGCCCAGACTATTATTTTTATGTCAAAAAAGTTATAAAGTAGAGCAGAATCTGGTTTTCTTACTAATTTTTTTTCACTTTTTTAAATGAAAAATTTGACAAGTCATGCAATATGCATTTCATTAGAGGATTACCCGTTTAATTTGTAATTCCAGCAGTAAAAGGTGTTCTATGCCAGGCCCAGAGGTCAGTCAAGCCAAGCAGCAGCTCAAAATTATTATCGACGCTTATCTAACCGAAAGCGATGTTGAACGTGTGCTTGACGCTTGTGACTATGCCGATGTCGCGCATGACGGCATTACCCGTAAAAGCGGTGAACCCTACATTTTGCATCCGATTGCAGTCAGCTGCATTTTGGCGCATATGCGCTTGGACGCAGAAACGCTCATGGCAGCCCTGCTGCATGATGTCATTGAAGATACCGAATTCAGTAAAGAAGATATTAGCGATAAATTTGGCAAAACAGTTGCGGAGCTGGTGGATGGCGTAACCAAACTCAGCCACTCCAGTGATAAAGAATATAATAAAGCCGCATCCTTCCGAAAAATCCTGCAGGCGACTCTACAGGACCCGCGTGTCATTATTATTAAATTAGCCGACCGCTACCACAATATGACGACACTGGATGCGCTGCGCCCAGACAAACGCGCCCGCATCGCTCAGGAAACTTTTGAAATTTTTGTCCCTATGGCGCGCTTAGTCGGCATGAATGAAATGGGCGACAACCTTGAGCATCTGTGCTATCAAAATCTTGATTTAGACATGTATAACAATGTTCAAGATGCACTCAAGCAAACCAAGCCTAAACGCTGTGAATATCAAACCAAGTGGGAAAACAACCTCACTGCCCTGCTGCAAGAAAATAAAATCGCCGGCCGCATCAAAAAGAAAGACAACAATATTGAACTGCTGCGCCACTTCGTAAAAAACAATATCGACCTGCAAGAACTCACACACAGCCACGCCTTTGAAATTATTCTGCAGAGCATTGCCGACTGTGACCGCCTTGCGGATATTCTGAGTGGCAGCTTCCAAATACAGCATTATGAAGATCATATCCGCCGGCCTCTGCCGGGCGGCAATCAATCTCTGATGATGCGCTTAAAAGGTGAAAAAACCACACTGTCGCTGACCATCCAGACCGAATTAATGCGCAAAGCTGCGCGCTTTGGGGTGGTCTTGGGCGAAAATGCGCCTCAAGCCTGCCGCTCCGCCATTCAAGCTTCCATGCAGAATTTAAACGTATTGATTGACGGCGAATGCGCCAAAACCACGTTTAATGAATTGCTGGATTATCTGCATCAAGAAAAAATTTGGGTCTACACCCCGCACGGGCATTTACACGAACTGCCGCAGGGCGCAACAGCTGTAGATTTTGCCTATTCCGCCAGTTTATTTTTAGGCAACCATGCCGTTGGCGCAAAAATTAATGGCGAAACAAAACCCTTGTCCACACCACTTCAAAGCGGGCAAGTCATCGAAATCATCACCGATGTTCTGGCAACTCCAAATCCAGACTGGCTCAGCTTCATCAATACGCAAAAAGCGCGGCGCGCACTGCAGAACATCCTGCGCGAACAGGATATCGATGAACAGCGTCTTGTCGGCCAGCAAGCCCTAAACCGCGCGTTAAAGCTCTTTAACCGATCTGTGAAGGATCTAACCCCAGCGCATTGGCAAACAGTCTTAGAATGGCGCCATATCAACTCTGCGAACAATCTATATGAACAGATTGCTGTGGGTGATTTACTGCCGCAACTGGTAGCCAATCACTTATTCGCTCAAGATGCGCCGCAGGAAGCTGTGCAGTCGGATCGATTGATTCAGGGTACTGAAGGTGTCGATGTAAAATATGCGCACTGCTGCAATCCTGTGTTGGGAGATGCCATCCAAGGCCACTTATCACGCCGCGGTTTAATCGTACACCGTTCTCGCTGCCATAACCTTTTGCACGAACAGCATTTGCATCCCGAAAACATCATGCCCCTACATTGGAATGATGAAGATACGGATGAAATCAGTTTCAGCGCTTACCTCTGCCTGAATCTCAGCCTGAATGATGAACAGGTATCTGAGCTGATCTATCAATGCCGTAAAGAGAAAGTCGGCGTTGAGTCCGTGCGCTCGCATGAGAACAAAACTTATGTCAGCATCGTGGTACATAACCGCAAACAGATTGCAGAAGTGATCCGCAATCTGCGCATGCACTTCGGCTTCCCGCGCATTACCCGCCTTGCTCAGCCGCTGAATACCGCTGAAGCGCCTATTGCCAGTTAATTATTTCGATAAAACATACCGGATGTCCTGAGATCAGGTATGATATTGAAATAAGATAAAAGGAGAAATCAATGCCACGTCAAGTGATCCACACTGAAAATGCGCCAGCTGCAATCGGTACATATTCTCAAGCAATTTTAGTTGGCAATACACTGTATCTTTCAGGCCAAATTGGTTTAGACCCATACAGCATGGAACTTGTTGAAGGTATTGAAGCTCAAATCCGCCGTGTTTTTGATAATTTAAAAGCTGTTTGTGAAGCTGCAGGCGGCACATTGGCAGATATCGCAAAACTCAATATTTTCCTCACAGATTTATCGAACTTTCAGCTTGTTAACCAAATTATGGGCGAATATTTTGCCCAGCCATACCCTGCTCGCGCAGCATTAGGGGTTGCCAGCCTGCCAAAAGGCGCTTTGGTTGAAATGGATGGCATTGTCATTATTAATCAATAATTTATAGAACTTCATTAAGCACCGTCGATTAGACGGTGTTTTTTTATTCAATATTCCAATTATAATTAAAGCTAATTTAAATGATTTTTATTGACAAACGATAATAATTATCAATAATATCACTTATCGTATTTAAACTTTTTTGGCTGTAAATCCATGTACGTTTGCTTGTGCCGCGGTATTACTGATCAAGACATTAAAGATGCTATTGCCAATGGCGCTGAAAGCTACCGCGAAGTCCGCGATATGCTGGATCTAGGCACATGCTGTGGCCGCTGCGCTCCAGAAGCGCGTGCAATTATCAGTGAAGAAGTATCACAACTGGCAGCACGCCTTGCGATTGCCGCTTAAATAAATTTTTAAAAATAACCATAATGATAAAACCAATGGCCTGATGGCCATTCCTCCTCCCCCGCTTCGACTCTAAGCGGGTTTTTATTGTCTGCGTTTCAAGTGTATTTGATTGCGATTTTCATTTGCTGTTCAAGAAATTACTCGCTATACGCGGCTATCTTGTTTAAGATATTTTTAATACTTTTTTATTGCCTGTATTTTTAGGCAAGTTTGTTGATGGAGCAATGCAATGAAAGGCAATCGTGATGTAATTAATCAGTTAAATCAGGTGCTTTATCATCATTTAACTGCAATCAACCAATATTTTCTGCATTCACGCATGTTTAATGACTGGGGCATTGAGAAGCTCGGCTCTGCCGAATATAAAGAATCAATCCGTCAAATGAAGCATGCAGATAAAATCATTGAACGTATTTTGTTTTTAGAAGGACTGCCTAATCTGCAGCATCTAGGTAAGCTCTATATTGGTCAGCATACGCTTGAAGTTTTAAACTGTGATATACGTAAGGTCAAAGAGAACATAGAAGCCATTCAGAAAGCTGTGGCGCTTGCTGAAGAGCAGCTTGACTACGTTACCCGTGATTTAGTCCAAGAAATTTTAGAGAAAGAAGAAGAGTACTTAGACTGGACAACAACACAGCTGGATCTAGCTGCAACTGTAGGTGTTGAGAATTATATTCAGAGTCAGATTTAAAAACAGATGTAATAAAAAACCCGCAGATGCGGGTTTTTTATCTCTAAACCATCTATAGTTTTGAAAATTTTAGAACTTTAAAATATTACATCTTTAGGATAAACTTAACAAAAATTGTCACCCTGAATAAATGAATAAATATAAATATATGTTTTTATTAAAAAAATATAGTGGCATGAGATTTGCTTATACAATATAAGTTATTCAGGAGTAACAATCATGCAAAAAGGTTTCACATTAATAGAGCTGATGATCGTCGTAGCAATTATTAGCATCCTTGCAGCAATTGCTATTCCTGCTTATCAAGACTATATCGCCAGAGCTCAAGTATCAGAAGCAATGATCCTATCATCACAGTATAAAATTGCGATCAGTCAGACATACAGTCAAAGTAGCAGCTGCCCAACCTTAGCAGAATTAGGGCTATCATCCCCAACAGCAGCAAGTGGGAAGTATGTAGGGTCAGTTGATATAGCTACTCCAACAGGGGCTATATGCGCTGTTGAATTAACATTTAAAAGTTCTGGTATATCTCAAGGCTTACAAGGTAAACATTTAGCAATTGCCTTGATTAGCCAAACTGCCAATTTAGGCTCAGCAAATTGGCGTTGTTCTTCAACGGATATAAAGCAAAAATATCTACCTAAATCTTGTATTGGAATATAAATTAATTGCTATAATATAAAGAAATATATATTTAAATATCATAAATCCATGTTAAATTCATTAAAAATAAAACTGTCCAATGATGATTTATATTTTTTTATATTTTGTATTTGCACATTTTTTTTATCATTTGGAAGCTCAGGAGCTTCCATCGAAAATAGCATTCAAGGAATTTTTTATTTACTATTCTCCATTCCTATTATATTAAGAAATATAAAAAAAATTAAATTCCACAAAAACTACACACTTATTTTATTAGGTTTATTTTTTTGCATATCAACAGTATATTCAATTACATATTATTATATTGAGAGCTGGTTAAGAGTAGTAAATTTAACAAGTCTACTATTACTTTACTGCTCCATATTCTTGTTCTTTAGATCAAAAAAAGAATATATTATTATTTTTTTCAATATTCTTATATTTATTGGATTAATACATATTTTTTCAATTATTACTGATATAATTATCTTCAATAGGATAGAAAACACTAATCTTTCAACAAGTTTCCCTTTCGGAAATATAAGACATATTAGTAGCTTCTTAACAGTTATTTTTATCATATCGTTATATTTAAGCTTAAACTCAAAACAAAAAATAAATATTTTTTACAAATTTACAGCCATAATTTTCCTAAGCTTTATTTTATGGAGTGGTAGTCGTTCTTCATATATAAGTCTGTTTATTGTACTTTTATATCTTTTTTATTTTTCTGAAGAAAAAATTCAATATATAAGTAATACTACACAAATTCTCTTAAGCTCAATAGCAATATCTTTACTATTATCAGTTAAAAATAATATTTTTGGAGTTCAGAGAATTCAAAACTATTCAAGCTCAGGTAGAACAGAAATATGGTTAGAAACCATAAATCATATTATAAATAAACCTTTTATAGGCTACGGCGCTGATTCTTTTAGTCTAATAATGAATAATTATGGAAGAAACTACTATCAGGCTCATAATTTTATTTTACAGATTTTAATTGAGTTTGGAGTTATCGGCTTTATTCTAATTATTTTTAATTTATATAAATACGGAAAAAACATAAACACCAACATTAATTCTGACCAAAAATTATTTATTGCAATTTTAATTAACTATTTTCTCATAGGACTATTTGATGGAGTTGTATATTACACATTTTCCCTATTTTTTATCGGATTTTCATTTTCAATTTTAAGAATTAACTATACTGAAAAAATTATTTAATCTTAAAATGTATCCAAGCTACATCTGTATTTTTATAACTAAAAAAGTTCTCACCAATATCAAAAATTGGTGGCGAGTGATCACCAGCAACGTATACTTCTACACCTGACATTTTTGGATCATCAATCAGGGTAGCTAAAGAATAAAAAAATTGATACTGAAGACGAAAATTTTTACACGTCTCTGTACCAGCTTTAATTCCATGATACTTGCAATTAAACCCTTCATAAAATATTCTATCATCATATGGTGCATGTGAATTTAATGTAAGCCAATAAACAAAACTTTTATCGCTATTTAATAAAAAACTCTTTATATAAGGAATAATTTTAATATCGCAGCGTCCTGAAAACGAAAAACATACTCCTGCATTGTTTAATTGCTCAAAAGAATAAAATTGATCAAATCCAGCTTTAGGATACCAGCTAGATCGATCATACATAATACTCATCGCACCATGTACTGCATATGTTTTATACCCTATTCGCTTCAATTTATTTGGCAAACAATCTTTAAACTCTTCATTATTTACATCTTTTAAATTAAACGTACTAGACTGTTTTTGACATAACTCTCTTAACTCCCCTGCAACAGTTGCTCCTATAAAATTAAAAGCTCCTTGATTAATATATTCCAATTTTTCTTTTCTACTGTATATTGGACTTAAAATGGCCATTTGGTGTTCTGAATTAGCCGTCTCCCCCCAGGACTCATTAACAATCATTAAAATTTTTTTCGTGGTCGTCTTTGATTCATTTAATTGAGAAAACAATTGAAGTGTCGCATTTTTATAATGCGTATGTTCCAATTTAGTTACATCTTTTCCTGCCGCTTGTACAAATGTAGATTGATGATTTTTTATGAAGAAAAGTACTTGACTGCCTACCAACTCTTCGTTAATACGAGCATGAACTGCCCCCTTAACTTGGGACGGCAAAAATTGATTTGCAATTAACGTAAAGACGACTATTAAAACGATATAGAAATAATGTTTTATTTTTAAATTTATATTGTTAAAAAAATAATTTTTAATTAAAAATACATTAATTAAAGCATTAACTAAAACAACCCACAATAAAATCCTATATAAAACAGGACCATAAAATACAAAATTACTTAAATATACTATATCCATTAGGCGTACAAATGGAAAAATTTGAATTACTACAAGCAGAATATCTACAAAATAAATAAATAAATAACTAACAACCAACAAAATAGATGTAAAAATATTTTTAGGAATACAACAAAAAATGAGCAGAAATAAATAGTCTAAATTTAGGAACTGGTGCCCCAAACCAAAATAAAATGATGAAATAAATAAGAAAAGATTTATATATAAAAAATATACCAGCACATATCTATAATTCATTTTATCTATTCATATTAACAAATAAAAAGAGAGCATATGCTCTCTTTTTATTTTAAAAAATTAAGTACCAGAACCAATGCAAGATTTTGGTAAATATTTTTGTGCAGCATTAGAAGTACATGCCCAATTATTAGCACCAGTATCTGCACCAGACAATGTTAATGTCAATGTTTTACCTGATAAGCCTTTTGAAACACCCGATGTTTTCATTGTCGCAACAATTGTACAAGCACCTTGTGCTGTTGCTGTACCAGCTGTTTCAACATTCGCTACGTATTTACCAGTGATACCTGTTTTAACAGCAATACCATTTGTTGCTGCTGTACCATTAGCAGGGCATGTTCCGTCTTGTGCAAACACTTCAGAAACCGCACCTTTGACACCGCTAGTCAAAGTCATTGCTTCTGACATTTGAGCACGAGCAATGTAGTCTTGGTAAGCAGGAATCGCAATCGCAGCAAGAATACCGATAATTGCAACAACGATCATTAATTCGATAAGGGTGAAACCCTTTTGAACTGATTTCATAACATTCTCCACAAATGTTTATTTCATTTAATTATTAAGCTTTCAGCTTGTTTTATAAATAGCACTTATCATGCCAAGATTTATTATATTTATTTTGTGAAAAAAAACAGCACTTTAAAAAAATATTTTTATTTTTATGTGCTTTATGTTTCTTTTTGTGCTTAAAAGTGACGATTAGTGTCACTTATTTCCCAAGCATTTACTAATCTAAAATGACCGGCGCATTACTTAATTCATTTTTAGAATCATGCATCACATTCTGGTAGAAGCCGGTCAATACCTTACCCACCTCAAACACACCCTGAACTACAGCTTGACGGTACGCTTGCTGCTGCATCAATTGGATAACATTCGCACAAATCGCATCCCATACCACTTGCTGTGTTGCTCCCTTAATCCCTCGATCAATCACAATCTCAACCTTACGCTCACAGAGATTTAAATACAGCAGCACACCGCTGTTAAATTCCGTATCCCACACACCCAATTCTGCAAACAGCTGCTGCGCTCGCCCCTGCGTATTTTGATAATAAGCTTGATTGGCTGGAATATGCCCTTCTATGACCACTTGAATTTCACCTACATGCCCTTGCTCAGCTTGAGCAACGGCATGTGCAATCGCCTGCTGATCCTGTTTATTAAAATAACGTCTAGCTGCAGGTAAATGTAAAAAATGCTTTAGCCAGCGCTTAAAACTCGGCTGATTGATTTCACTCAATTTAGGCTGTGTCAAAATTTCTGTTGTTTCAGATTTCGTTACCATGAGCCTGATGCGCCTCCCCCGCCAAAACCACCACCGCCGCCGCTATATCCACCACCCGAACCTCCACCACGGCCCCCGCCTGACAAGAGTGCCTGAAAGATAACTTGCGCTAAAGCTGTAATCAATAAAAAGAAAATTCCGCAACCTATCAATAAACTGGTGATTAGACCCGCACCGTTGACCAACCCTGCTACTGTACCCGCTACAGCAGCAGTCGCAGCGCTTAAACGGTTACCAACAACATAAGAACCAATAATGCCAGCAACCAAAATAATGAGTGCTGTCGTCATGGTTTTTTGCTTGGCTTGCTGTTCATGCAAGGCCTGCTCTTGACGCTCTTTAAGCTCCTGTGCTGCTTTGGCTGCGACTTCAGGATCCATATTTAAGATCCTTTCAATTTCACTCAGTCCCGCCTGTACACCTTGTGCATATTGGTTCTGTTTAAAATAGGGTGTGATTTGATTGCGGATAATCCGGCTGAGCACAATATCAGGCAATACACCTTCCAGACCATAACCGCTCAGGATTTGAATACGGCGATCATTCACAGCAACTGCCATCAGCAAGCCATTGTCCTGTTTTGCCGATCCCAGCTTCCATTGTTCTGCCGCACGCATAGCAAAACCAAAGATATCTTCCTGCCCTGTGGTCGGCACAATAATAACGCCTATTTGCGCTTTGCCTGTTTCATGCAATTTTAATATTTGCTGACTGATTGACTGTTTCTCTGCAGGACTCAACAAATTCGCCTGATCAACTACAGGCTCATTTAATGTTGGCAAGCTGCGTATAGATTCACCATCAGCGAGATCATTTGCTACCTCTGGCGCGGGTTTAGCTCCCACCGCAATATCAGAAGAAGTTGAAGTATGGCTGGCTTGTGTATTTTGTTGCTGATCTTGAATAATTTTACCGGCAACAATAATTTCTGCATCATCTGAAGCTGTCGCAGTTTCACTTCTGACATGCGCACTTAACAGTAAAATGCTGATGCTGAGCATAAACAATAGACACAGCTGTACCCACTTCTTAGAAATGCCAGAATCATCTGTATGACGCAATTTAAGCAATGAAAGCATCAGTATTCCCTCTCCTTTTCAGAATCAGGGTATTCAATCAGTTAAAGGAAACTTTCGGTGCTGTTTGAGCACCCTGCTCCGCACTAAAGTTTGGTTTAGTATCCATGCCAATCACTTTAGCGGTCATCACTTGCGGGAATTGGCGTGCATAACTATTAAAGTCCTGTACGCTGGCAATATAACGGTTACGCGCAACAGCAATACGGTTTTCAGTGCCTTCTAATTGCACTTGCAGTTCTTTGAACTGTTCATTGGCTTTTAAATCAGGATAATTTTCCGAAACAGCAATTAAGCGGGACAGCGCGCTGGTCATCTGCGCTTGCGCTTCCTGATATTTTTGGAATAAAGCTGGATCTTCCAAGACGGCTTTATCAACTTTTAATCCTGCAACATTGGCGCGCGCTTGAGTGACTTCAGTCAGCACCTGCTCTTCATGCTTGGCATAGCCTTTCACTACATTAACTAAATTTGGCACTAAATCCGCGCGGCGCTGATATTGGTTCTGCACTTCAGACCATGATGCCGTAACCGCTTCATCCTTGACTTGTAAGGTATTATAACCACAGCCTGTAAGGCTTAGCGTGCTTGCTAAAGCGATAGCCAATGCACTGTTTTTCATAAAGTTCATCTGTTCTACCCTCGAGTATTTATTTGTATTTGTTTATGTATTTTTTCATTCTAACGGCATTTTCTTGAAAATATGTATCTTTTTGATAATTTTCCAGCCATAAAAAAAGCCCACTTTATTGGACTTTTTACACAGGTATCAGCTATACAGCGCAGGCATTAATTCCTTTTGAAAACTATCCAGCTGATAATCCTCAGCCAAACGCACTTTCCAATATTGCACAATCTCTGTGTAGTCAACGTCTGAAGGATGAAAATCTTTTTTATAATAAGACAAATATTCTGGCAGCATCTGAAACAACATTTTTGCCAACAAATAGCCGCCAAATAAGTTTCCGCCTACTTTAGGCAGGCTTTTTTTCCGATCCTGCATAAAGAGCCGTGAGGCCGAATAAAAAGTCAGACTGGCAAAACCCGTCGTCACGCTGCGCATAATCATTTTACGGATTTTGTCATCACCATAGACCGCCTGATAGACATCAAATGCCACTGAACGGTGCTCTATCTCTTCTATGGCATGCCACACCCAGAGTTTGACCGCATCATCATCCAAGGTGCTCAGCACTTCAGGATGACGCAAAATATAGCCGCCCAATAATGCCGTAAAATGTTCAAATGCACAGGTAATGGCCAGCTGTATCTTAGGATGCAGGTTTTTCACATAATGGTCTTTACGCCCTAGCCAAGCTTGAAAGCGGTCAAGATTGTAATCCTCCTTACGCCATGCATCATTAAATTCGGCATGCGCTTTAGAATGCATGGCTTCTTGACCAATAAAAGCCGCAATCTGCGCCTGCAACTTTTCATCCTTCACTTTATCGCGGACATTACGCACACTATGCACAAAAAATTGTTCACCAATGGGAAATGTCGAAGATAAAGCGGTCAATAAATGCGACATGACTGGTGAATTGGCAAAATAATGCCGGCGGATCGCTTTCGGATTGAATTGCGGCCTGCGCACAGTAATGCCAATGGCTTTGGGACGATTTTGATATGTTTTTTCTGCCGTCACGTGAGTCATCTGAGTATCTCTTGCCTAAAATACAGATGCTCAGTATGGACAGGAATAATACAAGCACCCATGGCAATTGTGCTTAGCAGGCTTGCATAATCATTCATTTTTGCGCGTTGTCTTACCATAAATCAGACTCTTTATCTGCAAATGCATCATTCTTGTCATTTAAGGATAGTGCAGGCCATAAAAAAACCCGCCGAAGCGGGTTTTTTACAGCATCATCAAGACTTAGATATCTAAGTAATCCAAGATGCCTTCAGCAGCTTGACGGCCTTCCCAAATCGCAGTGACCACAAGGTCAGAACCGCGCACCATGTCGCCGCCCGCAAAGATTTTTGGATTCGATGTTTGGAATTTATACTCTTGCTGTTCTGGCGCAACAACACGGCCCGAACCATCCAAGTTAATTTTCACATCATTAAACCAATCTGCAGGGCTGGTACGGAAACCGAATGCCAAAAGAACTGCATCTGCAGGAAGCACTTCCTCAGAACCTGGAATGGGCTCTGGGCTGCGGCGGCCGCGGCTGTCCGGTTCGCTCAATTGAGTCGTTACGAATTTAACGCCAGTTACTTTGCCGTTTTCACCCACAATTTCAATTGGCTGACGGTTGAACTGGAATTCAACGCCTTCTTCACGCGCGTTTTTCACTTCGCGGCGCGAACCCGGCATGTTTTCTTCATCACGGCGGTAGGCGCAAACTACAGATTCTGCACCTTGACGGATTGAGGTACGGTTACAGTCCATTGCTGTATCGCCGCCGCCCAATACAATCACTTTTTTGCCTTCCATGCTGATGTAATCAGCTGGATCTTTTTCCCAACCTTGGGTACGGTTGACATTGGCAATCAAGAAATCTAGCGCATCAACTACACCATTCAGATCTTCACCCGCAAAACCGCCCTTCATGTAAGTATAAGTACCCATACCCATGAACACAGCATCGTAGTCTGCAAGCAATTGATCAATAGTAACGTCTGTACCGATTTCAGTGTTTAGACGGAATTCAATGCCCATGCCTGTGAAAATTTCACGGCGGCGTTTCATCACGTCTTTTTCCATTTTGAATTCTGGAATACCAAAAGTCAGCAAACCGCCAATTTCAGGACGCTTATCAAATACAACGGGTTTAACACCATTACGCACAAGAATATCCGCACAGCCTAAACCTGCAGGGCCCGCACCAATGATGGCAACTTTTTTGTCTGTCCATTTCACAGAAGACATATCTGGACGCCAGCCTAAAGCAAAAGCGGTATCGTTGATATATTTCTCTGCATTACCAATGGTCACTGCGCCAAAACCGTCATTCAGCGTACACGCGCCTTCACACAAACGGTCTTGCGGACATACACGGCCACAGACTTCAGGCAATGTATTGGTCTGATGGCAAAGTTCTGCCGCTTGGAAAATGCGGCCTTCAGCAATCAGTTTCAGCCAGTTCGGAATGTAGTTGTGCACTGGGCATTTCCATTCACAGTACGGGTTGCCGCAGCCCAAACAGCGGTGTGTTTGGTTGGCTGCAATTTCAGCTGTAAATGGCTTATAAATTTCCACAAACTCAGCTTTGCGGACAGTGAGATCTTTTTTCTCTGGATCTTGGCGTGCTACATCCAGAAATTGAAAGTCATTGTTTAGGCGTTCTGCCATGTCTCTCTCCGTGGGTGAGCGTGGATAACCTTTATCTCTTGATCAACTTGTGCATAAGTTGAAAGTTATCCACACCTACCTAAAATATGAGTAGTGGAATTATTGAGGATCAGCTTGAGTTGTTTTCAACAAAGTCTGCAAATTCGCAGCTTTTGGTTTCACCAGCCAGAATTTACGGCTGTAGAAATCAAACTCATTACGGATCTTATACGCCCAAGCACTACCTGTTTCTTGAATATGCTCATCGAGGATACGGCACAAGAATTCTTTGTGCTCTTCCATCGCTTCAGTTGAAATACGGTTCAGCTCGATCAATTCGTGGTTGTAGTAGTCAACGAAGTCGTTATCTAAATCCAGTACATAAGCAAAACCACCTGTCATGCCTGCACCGAAATTGTGGCCTACTTTACCAAGAACCGTCACAATACCGCCAGTCATATATTCACAGCAGTGATCGCCTGCGCCTTCAATAACCGCAAACGCGCCAGAGTTACGAACCGCGAAACGTTCACCCGCAGTACCTGCAGCGAAGAGCTTACCGCCAGTCGCACCGTACAAGCATGTGTTACCGATGATTGCAGTATTTTGCGTTTGGAAAGGTGAACCTTTCGGCGGGAAGATCGAGATACGGCCGCCAGCCATACCTTTACCTACGTAGTCGTTTGCATCGCCTTCAAGACTGATATGCAAGCCGCCTGCGTTCCACACACCCAGTGACTGACCGGCAGTACCATTCAAGTTCACTTTTACAGGATGCGCTTCCATGCTCAAGTTGCCATAGCGTTTTGCAATTTCACCTGAGATACGCGCGCCGATTGAACGGTCACAGTTGCCAATATTGAAGCTGTATTCACCGCTCGTACCCGCTTCAATGGCTGGCAGCATTTCTGCAACCATTTTTTCAGCCAGCAGGCCTTTGTCAAACGGCGCATTGCCTTCAACTTGACAGTATTGCGCTTTGCCTTCTGCAGATGGATGTGACTGCAGCAATGCACTGAGATCAAGATGCGCATGCTTTTCAGTTTCACCCGGCAGCATTTCCAGTAAATCTGTGCGGCCAATCAAATCTTTCAGGCTTGATACACCGAGTGCAGCCAGCCATTCACGCGTTTCTTCCGCAATGAAGTGGAAGAAGTTGATCAGCATTTCAGGCTCACCAATATAGTGTTCCTGACGCAAGTGATCTTGCTGTGTCGCAACACCGGTCGCACAGTTGTTCAAGTGGCAAATACGCAGGTATTTACAGCCCAATGCGATCATTGGTGTAGAACCGAAGCCGAAGCTTTCTGCACCTAAGATTGCTGCTTTCACAACATCTAAACCCGTTTTTAAGCCGCCGTCCGTTTGAACACGCACTTTACCGCGCAGGTCATTCACACGAAGCGCTTGATGCGCTTCAGACAAGCCAAGCTCCCAAGGAGAACCAGCATGGTGAATAGAAGAAAGTGGAGAAGCCGCTGTACCGCCATCATAACCAGAAATGGTAATGAAGTCGGCATACGCTTTGGCTACACCTGCCGCAATCGTACCGACACCCGGCTCAGAAACCAGCTTAACTGACACCATCGCCTGTGGGTTAACCTGTTTCAAGTCAAAGATTAACTGTGATAAATCTTCAATTGAGTAGATGTCGTGATGCGGCGGCGGAGAAATCAGCGTTACGCCCGGTACAGAGTAACGTAAACGCGCAATTAAGCCATTCACTTTACCGCCCGGCAACTGACCACCTTCACCTGGTTTTGCACCTTGCGCCACTTTAATTTGAAGCACTTCTGCTGAAGTTAAGTACGCAGGAGTAACACCAAAACGGCCAGATGCAATTTGTTTGATTTTCGAGTTACGAATTGTACCGTAACGCGCAGGATCTTCACCGCCCTCACCAGAGTTTGAACGGCCGCCGATCGTATTCATGGCAATCGCAATCGCTTCATGCGCTTCAGGAGACAAAGCACCCAAAGACATGCCCGCAGAGTCAAAGCGCGGCAGAATTGCTTCTACAGACTCAACTTCTTCCAATGCGATTGAATTATCAGTTTTCAGTTTAAGTAAATCACGGATTGTCGCGATAGGACGGTGATTCACCAATTCTGCATATTCTTTAAAGTCTGCAAAATTGCCAGAACGGACTGCTTTATGCAGCGCGTTAATCACATCTGGGTTAAATGCATGGTATTCCTTGCCGAATACAAATTTCAGCATACCGCCTTGATCGATCGGCTTGCGGTTTTTCCACGCAAAATCAGCCAATTTTTTCAAGTCATTTTCAAGGTCATCGAATGTCGCGCCTTTAATACGGCTTGGAACGCCAGTAAAGCATTTGCCAACGACTTCGTCAGACAAGCCCACAGCTTCAAATAATTGGCCGCCGCGGTAAGACGCTACAGTAGAGATACCCATTTTAGAAAGCACTTTAAGCAAGCCTTTCTCGATACCTTTACGGAAGTTTGCTTGTGCATGAATTGGGTCGCCCAGCAATTCACCTTTTGCGATTAAGTCATTGATGACATCGTATGCCAAGTATGGGTAGATCGCTGTCGCACCAAAGCCAAGAATCACGGCAAATTGATGCGCATCACGGGCAAGGCCGGTCTCTACAATAATATTGGCATCTGTACGCAGGCCAGCATTGATCAAATGGTGATGCACTGCTCCAGTCGCCATTAATGCATTTGCAGGCAGGTAACCTTCACGGATTTTCTTATCGGACAGCACCAGCAATGTTTTGCCGTCTCGGATCGCTTGCGCAGCTTCTTCACAGATACGGCTAATTGCAGCTTCAAGACCTTCAGCTTCTGCATAATTCAGATCAATATCCGCCATCTCGTAGCCTTTACGGCCAATCGTGCGGATTTGATGCATTTTTGAATTAGACAGTACTGGGCTAGACACGATCAAACGGTCAGCATGCTCTGGACTTTGTTCAAACACGTTTTGCTCGCGGCCAAAACATGTTTCCAAAGACATTACAATGGATTCGCGCAATGGATCGATTGGCGGATTCGTTACCTGAGCAAACTGCTGACGGAAGTAGTCAGAGACATGGCGCACTTGACGAGACAAGACTGCCATTGGGGTATCATCCCCCATTGAACCGACTGCTTCCTGACCGCTTTCAGCGATTGGGCGAAGCAATTGGTCACGCTCTTCAAAAGTCACCAAGAACATTTTTTGCGCAGCTTTCAGGTCATCGCCTTTCAAGCCCTGCTCACATAAATATTCTTCCAGCTCTGGGCTGCCTTGAATGCGTACTGAGTTTTCACGCAGCCATTCACGGTATGGGCGCATACGTTTCAGGTGGTTGCTGACATCATTGGTGTCCAGCATTTTACCTGTGTGCGTATCAATCACCAGAATTTGACCTGGACCTACACGGCCTTTAGACACTACATCTTCAGGCTCATAGCCCCATACGCCAATTTCAGACGCTAAAGTGATATAGCCATTTTTAGTGATCACCCAGCGCGCAGGACGCAAGCCGTTACGGTCAAGCATACAGATCGCATGGCGGCCGTCTTGAATTACAAGGCCTGCAGGGCCATCCCAAGCTTCCATATGCTTAGAGTTGAACTCATAGAATGCGCGCAAGTCGGCATCCAAAGTTTCAACGTTCTGCCATGCTGGCGGAACCAGCATACGCAGCGCGCGGAATAAGTCCATGCCGCCGCCAACCAGCAATTCAAGCATGTTGTCTAAGCTTGAAGAGTCAGAGCCTGTGCGGTTCACAATTGGGTTAAGTTCTGTTACACCCGGCAGTAACGGGTTTTCAAATTTTGGCGTACGCGCCATTGCCCAGTTGCGGTTCGCAGTAATGGTGTTGATTTCACCATTGTGCGCCAAGTAACGGAACGGCTGCGCTAAAGGCCAGCGCGGCAATGTATTAGTAGAGAAACGCTGATGGAAAACCACAATATGCGATTCTAAGCGCTCATCAGCCAAGTCTGTATAGAAGTCTGCAATATATGCAGGCATCATCAGGCCTTTGTAGCTGATCACAGTTGAGCACAAAGTCGTTACATAGAAGTACGGGTCAGCAGTCAGCTGCTCTTCTGCACGGCGGCGGGCCATAACCAGTTTGCGGTTGAATTCAACCTCGGTCACGCCCATTGGACAATTGACAATAATCTGTTCAAAGCCAGGCAGTGACTGCATCGCAATTGAACCTAAAGCGCCGTTATTGGTCGGCACGACGCGCCAGCCCAAGACTTTACAGCCTTCAGCTTCAATTTCTTTGCTTAAAATTTGTTTTGAGTGTGCGGCAATCGCTGGATCAAGGTTCAGGAAAATCGTACCGACAGCAAAAACTTCGCTTAAGGTAATATCACTGATCTTCTTCGCTTCTTCACGGAAGAATTGCTTAGGCATAGCCAAAAGCAGGCCGCATCCATCCCCCGTTTTACCGTCGGCAGCAATACCGCCGCGGTGGGTCATACAGCTCAAGCTGTGAATAGCGGTCTTCAGCAGATCATGGCTTGCATCACCCTGCATATGGGCGATTAAACCGAAACCACAGTTATCTTTAAACTCATCCGGTTGGTATAAACCTTGAGCGGGAGCTACAGTATTAGGCGATGGCATGTGCATAGCGTACCCTTCTTTTCTACACTGCTCTTTCGAGCCACTAACAAACTAATTTCTTTTGCGATTTAGTCTTAATCCACTCACATGAATTGTGATACTGAGCAAATAATTCCTTTTCTTCGCACACCTAAGATAAACCTAATTTACCTTTTGTGCTTGAATATCAAGAAACAAATTGCTTCTGTCAAAGTTCAGTCTCACTGCATGACTGTTTCGCACACTCATCGAATCATTTTCGCGCCAAAATAGGGAGATCAATTCAATTCACGCACCACTTAAGCAAAAATCATGCCATCGCATCTTTAGTTCATATTAAATTAATGTTTTATAATAAATTTATCATTATTTATCTTGATCAACACCTGAATCAGCACATAAAAATCGCACCATAATGGTTCAATGCAGCCACAGCCCCACAAAAGTGCTTTATTTTGGACCAATCAGTTAAATGGATCCGTCACTTCTGGCTGTGCTGCAGGTGTTTTTTGCTGTACGCCATCTGCATTGCTTTGTGATTGCTGAACATTCACAACATTGCCTTCCGCATCACGGCGCGTCACTGTTGTTGTCGTTGTAGACGCTTTTGGCAGCTCAGCCTGCCTTGCCTGAGCCTCTGCACGCTTCGCTGCAATTTGCGCCTCATCCACTCTAGGCAGCGGCACTGTTTTTAAATGAACTGCATACAATTTTGCATTCATGTTTAGTTCGTCAGAGCCTAAATCATTGACATAGGGCTGATATTCGCCTATTTCAACCGCTTGAGGCTTTACAGAAGGCGGCAATGCAATTTTCAAATCTGCCAATGCTTGTTTTGCGTCAGAAGCGTTTCTATACAGTCCGTAAAGCAGCACATATTGCTCTGGAAAATCCTCTCCAGACAATCTCAGATACCTCAACTTAGATTTATCTGCCTGTTTCTTTAAAAAATTCTTTAAAATCGCCTCGTCTGAAACCCGAAACAGTTCCAGCGCATATGCATTTTTTTCATCAGCAATAAATTTGCTGCCCCGAAATTCAGACTCATGCTGAGCAGTAACCACAGCGCGTGTCATCATATCTAAAGGTTTGACTTCACCCAATAATGCACCAAGATGGTTCATTGTTGAAAGTTTCTCTGGCTGAATTTGCAGCTCGACCTCTGTTTCCGCCTTTTTTTCGACCTCAACCAGATCTTCCTGCTTATCTGTAATTGCCCAAAAAACCAAAGCGCCAAATAGACAGGCACCACCGAACACAAGCCAAATATAACTTTTTATCTGCTGCCAATGCGAACGGTGAGCCACAATCTATTCCTTCTTCATTACTGTTGATTGGCTAAAATTGCCTGTTTCATCAACTCGACATCAAACTCTTTGGTAATCACAGCTTGGCCCAATTGTTTCATTAGGACTAGTCTCAATTGACCATTGAGTACTTTTTTGTCGTGCGCCATATAAGCCAAGAAATCTTCTAGTGGAATTTTAGGACAACTGATTGGCAAATTGGCGCGTAAAATGATTTTTTTTGTACGTTCCAGATCTTCTAGCGAAATCCAGCCCATGCGCTGCGATAAATCAGCAGCCATCACCATGCCAGTTGCTACAGCTTCACCATGCAGCCATACACCATATCCCATATAAGATTCAATGGCATGACCAAAAGTATGGCCTAGATTCAACAGCGCACGCTCCCCCTGCTCTTTTTCATCATTGGCAACAATGCGTGCTTTGTGCGCACAAGAACGGTAAACCGCTTCTGCCAGCAAAGCAGGATCACGCTGAACAAGACCATCCATGTTGTCTTCAAGCCAGCTTAAAAAGTCAATATCCCCCAGCAAAGCGTATTTAATTACTTCGGATAAGCCGGCAGACAGCTCACGCTCTGGCAAACTATTCAGCTGCACCATATCTGCCAACACCACCTGCGGCTGCTGGAAGGCGCCAATCATATTTTTACCCAAGGGGTGGTTAATCCCTGTTTTGCCGCCGACACTGGAATCTACCTGGGAAAGCAATGTGGTTGGGACTTGAATAAAATAAACACCGCGCTGAAAACACGCTGAGGCAAAGCCAGCCATATCCCCAATTACACCGCCGCCCAAAGCCAAAACCGTACAGTCCCGGTTAAATCCAGCTTTAAGCAATGCATCAAAAATCAAATTCAAATGCTCAATATTTTTATATTTTTCGCCATCCGGCAAACTGCAAACTGCAACTGCTTTCCCCAGCGCCTCTATAGCGCGCTGATAATTCGCTAAATACAATGGAGCAACCGTTTCATTGGTCACAATCATGACTTGTTTGCCATGAATATATGGCGCTAAAAGCGCTTGAGGGTCCAATTGACTGCCAATAAAAATAGGATAACGGCGATCACCGAGTTCAACATGAAGGGTTTGCATGACTTTAACCAGTGTATTTACTTTTGAACATTTTGCGAAATAATCAAATTGAGGATTTTTTGCGCCAAATCACGCGCCGCGCCTTGATTGGTTTCAATGATATGATCTGCAACTTCACGATAAAGCGGATCACGGATGTCGAGCAAGTCTTTTAATTTTTTTTCTGGATTTTCGACTTGTAAAAGAGGACGGTTTTTATCTCGGTAGGTACGCTGAAGCTGAATTTCTACTGGAGTATATAAATAAACAACAATGCCGCGCTGTTTTAAAAACTCTCGGTTAGGGGCCTGAGTAACCGCACCGCCGCCAGTTGCTAAAACCAGCTGTGTCCGTGCAGTCAACTCATCAATCACAATAGTTTCACGGCTGCGGAATCCTTGCTCACCTTCTTTCTCAAAGATCCAAGGAATCGTAGCGCCTGTTTTACGTTCAATTTCATGATCGCTGTCAAGAAATTCACGTCCTAACAACTCAGCCAAATGCCGACCTACTGTTGTTTTACCAGCCCCCATCGGCCCTACCAAATAAATATTTGGCAGGGTTTCAAACTCTTTGCTTGGCAAGGAGTCACCTATTTATTTTGTTAAATTCAAAATATATTAATGATTTCTGGTAACACTGTCATTAACAATTCGTGGTGTAACAAAAATTAGCAACTCGCTCTTATTCTCAGACTTCACATCTTTACGGAATAAACGGCCAATGTATGGAATATCCCCTAAGAATGGAACCTTTGTTTGCATATTCGTCGACTGCTGTTCAAAAATTCCGCCCAAAACAACTGTCTCACCATTATCCACTAACACATCAGTATTGATTTCATTTTTATTCAAAATGATCTCACCATTCGGCGCAGTGCCTGCACGCGAATCGCTCTTAATATTCAGCTTCATCTGAACTTTACCGTCTGGTGTTATGCTCGGTGTTACATCCAAACTGAGCAATGCATCCTTAAATTCCGTGGTTGCTGTTGCAGTGCCGCCAGCTGTCGAAGTCGTTTGATACGGAATTTGTTGACCTGACGCAACTTTTGCTGGCTGTTTATCTGCAGTTAAGACTTTTGGTGTTGAAATTACTTCACCATAGCCATCAGACTGCAAAGCAGAGAGCTCAAGGTCCAGCATAAAGTCAGATAGACTGATCAGGCCAAAAGCAATTCTGCTCGCGCCAGCTGAAGTTACGCCCAAATCAACATTCAGGTTATCAGGGCGCTGAATCGTATATTTACCCTCATCATCAGGATCGCGTAAATCCCATAATGTCGTATCACTGCCGCCAACCAATAAGTTATTATTATTGGTTATACCTTGTGACAGAACACCCCACTTAACCCCCATCTCTTTGGTAAAGTCTGTTGTTGCACGAACAATCCGCGCCTCAACCATGACCTGCTTGACTGAAACATCCAGCAAATCAATCATTTTACGGACTTTATCAATATTTTGAGCCGTATCGTTCACGATTAATGTATTTGTTCTTGTATCTGATACTGCACTGCCGCGGGGGCTCAGTAAGCTTTCTAATGCCAATGAGTTTGTTCCAGCGGTTCCATTCGCTTCAGCACCTTTGCTGTTGCGAGAATCTTCCAGCAGTTTCAGCACATCCGCAGATTTTGCATAACTTAATTGAATGTATTCTGTTTGGATCGGCGCCAATTTAACACTTTGCGCAATAGCCTTAGCTTCTTCCTCTTCAGCCTTAATCAGCTCACTCACTGGCGCAATCCAAATCACATTGCCATTGCGGCGCTTATCCAGGTTTTTCGTTTTTAGAACAATATCCAGCGCTTGATCCCAAGGTACATCTTTTAAGCGCAGCGTGATATTGCCTTGCACAGTATCTGCCGCCACCATATTGATGCCAGTAAAATCAGCCAGCAATTGAAGTACACGGCGTACTTCAATATCTTGGAAATCTAGTGAAATCTTTTTGCCTGTATAATGATTGGATGCTTTTGGGCGTAAAGGATTCTTATCTTCAGGACGCTTAAGACTAACAGTCAGCTTATTATCCGTCTGATAAGCCATATATTCAAAATTGCCTGACGATTGAATCGTAATCACACCATTCGTGCCGTCATTATGGGCATCTACGGTTGAAACAGGTGTTGCAAAATCATTGACATTTAAGCGGCGAGTTAAATGTGAAGGCACTTTATTGCCTAAAGTACGGATCACAATTTTACTGCCCTGCTGCTGTACATCGACAGGCGTATTGCCGCCAAGCAGATCTACGACAACCTGCCCCTCACCATTTGAACCGCGATTAAAACCAATGTTAGAAATTCCCTGTACAGGCGCCTGAATGGCTGGCTGAGCTACAGAATTTCCAGCAGAATTAATTTTCAGAATAAAGGTATTGCCTTCAACACGTGTAGTAAATGTACCAGCGCTTGCTAGATTTACAGTCAAACGTGAACGCTGAGCATCTGAACTAAGATCAACTGAAGTCGCTTCATCAGTCGCAACTGGAATTGAGCTCTGTTTAATTTTTTGATCTGCTTTATCAAAATCCAGAACCAAGCGGGAAGGCTGCTCTAATTGATAAGCCTGCGGCTGTGGCGGCAAACCATTAAACATCACACGAATTTCAGTACCCTGACCAGGGATCTGCATAGGCACGATATTGGTCATACTCACTTGCGCACTTGCAACCTGCATAACAGCCATTGCAACGGCACCCATTGAAAACTGACGAAATACTTGATTCATTGTATTGCCATCCCCAAAAATATAATCATTTACACTATTACTATTTTTCATTTTTATTCCTTTAAACTTAAGGTGCTGGCCCAATTAATATAAGACTTCTAGGACGCTCAACATAACCTTCTCGCCCATCTGGAATAATCTCCACTACATCAATTTGTGTCGGTGAAATTCTCACAATGCGGCCTTGATTCAAGCCCATATAGTTTCCTACCTGTACACGTTCAACCTGCCCATCAGGTGTCTGGATCAACGCCATAATCTTGCCGGATTGATTCAGTAAACTGCCTTTCATATTTAAGTTTTCAATTGGAAAACTCTCTAATGGCTGAGACTGACGATTGAAGTTCGGATAAACCCGCTTGCCCGCCATAATTTTCAGTTCAGACGCAAGTGAACCTGGCATGAAAGGGCTTCTCAGCTGCTGAGCGCCATAATTAAATGACTCTACAGGCACAAAATCTGGTGCAGGCTCAATTGGAACCGGCGGCTGGTTGCGGATATTTGCCATTTCCTGATTCACGACATCAATTCGTGATTCACACCCAGCTAAAGCAACGCCCAACATTACAAACAAAGAAAGCTTTTGCATTTTCATTAGTTTGCCCCTCCAGCTGATGCTGCCTGATTCTCTTGAGCGCCTTCTGCGCCAGCAGCAGCTGCATCACTATTTCCAACATAACGGTATGTTTTTGCTTTTAAGCTGTAATCCACCTTTGGAATGTCGCTCTTATCATCTTTACTGTCGCTTGCAATGATTTCAAAGTCATGCAGTGTCACAATTCGTGAAAGGCCAGCAATACCGCTGACAAAAGCGCCAAATGAGTGATAATCGCCAGTTGCATCAATCGCGATCGGCTGCTCAATAAAGAACTCTTGCTTAACTTCAGGCTCTAAACGAATATTTTTAAATTTCAGACCTGAATTTACCCCTGTTAAGTTGATATCTTCAACCAAACCAGGAATTTCTGTTTCTTTTGGCAA
The DNA here is from genome assembly GCF_002135435.1 of Acinetobacter sp. ANC 3813. GTDB lineage: Bacteria > Pseudomonadota > Gammaproteobacteria > Pseudomonadales > Moraxellaceae > Acinetobacter. Next base: position 170,639 of record NZ_NEGK01000006.1, read on the forward strand.
TTGTTCCAGTTGCTGATTAAAACGCGCTTCCATTTCTTGTAGCTGTATTTGGTATTGCTGCAGATTACGAAGCTTTGAATCTTTCTCGCGGAATTCATTCAGCAAATTCTGTTCTTGCGCATTGGCATTGGCAATGTCATCCATCTTGCCTTTGATCGCCAGAAAATAGCCTGCAGCCAGTACAAAAATAATAATAAAAAGCCAGCACGTAATTTTTACCGATAAAGGCCAGCTGCCGTAGTTATTGGTATCCAGCGTATTGAATTGCTGCAGGAATTTATCCAAAGTCATTTTTTTCTTTGGTGCCACAGCGACTTCATTTAATTCTTCAAATTCTTCACGACTCATTTTGCAGCCTCCGGTGCAGAAGTTGCAGGAGCATTTTGATTCGCAGCATCAGCAGTTTGCGCAGCAGGATCTTTTGCACCTGTTAACTCTGGCTGCGCGATAGCATCCAGATCAGCAGTAACTGTAAACGTCCCATAGCCATCTTCAACACGCGGTACGATAGAGCTTGGCGTTTGGTCTTTTTTCTCTTCAGTTGCCAAGAATGAACTCATAAACGCGTTGCGGTACCATGGGGAAGCTTCCAAATTACGCAGCAGCTCGGCGACAGTATTTGGACTCTCAGCTTTACCTTCCAGCGTAAATTTATCGCCTGCGCGGCTGAACTTCGTAATGTACATCTGATCAGGCATAACCCGCACAAGCTCTTCAACCAGATGCACCGCAATTGGACGCTGCCCTTGCAAGCCCTGGATCAGCTTCATACGCTCAACAATCGCATTGCGCTGTTCTTGCAGACCTTCTAATGACTTAAGCTGAACATCCAGATTTTGATTGGTGCTGACAATAAGCTGGTTCGCTTGCTCTTGGTCTTGAAATTTATTATCAAAATACAGCCAAGTTAAGCCAACGCCTAAAACCCCAATAAGAAATGCCCCAATGCAAATTGCAATAAATTCTTTTTTTCGTTTCTCTCTTAGCCCATCGCGCCAAGGGAGTAAGTTAATCTTTGCCATTAATCAAAACTCCTCAATGCTAAACCGCATGCCACCAAGAGCGATGAAGCGTCATTTTCAATTTTTTTAATATCTATTTGAGGTGAAAAACCCATTTGCAGGAATGGATTGGCAATAGTGACCCGATAACCCAGCTTTTGCTGCAGTAATTTTGCCAGACCTGGGATATTGGCATTACCGCCAGCCAGCAGGATATGGTCAATTTCATTAAACTGAGAGGATGAGAAGAAGAATTGCAGTGAACGTGCCGCCTGCTGCACAACCGCCTCTAAAAACGGCTCCAGCACTTCAATATCATAATCATCAGGTAAAGCGCGGGTTTTCTTTGCTCGGCCAGCTTCTTCAAAAGACAAACCATAGCGGTTTTGAATTTCCTGTGTCAGCTGCTTGCCGCCAAAAACCTGTTCACGCGTATAAATCACTTTATTATTTTGCATGACTGACAAGGTTGTCATGCTGTGGCCGATATCTAAGATACCGACTGTTTTCACACCCATCGGCAACGTATCGGAAAAGACTTTAAATGCATTTTCTAAAGCAAAGCTTTCAACGTCAGCAATTTTAGGCGATAAGCCCGCTAACTCTAAAACTTCTGAACGCGCTTCTACGTTTTCAATGCGCGTTGCCACGAGCAGCACATTAACACGGTTTGGATTAGACAAACGGTCTGGGAGAACTTCAAAATCTAGACTCGCTTCGTCTAGCGGGAAAGGAATATATTGCTCCGCATCCATACGAATCTGAACTTCACGCTCATCACTCGTCATATCTGCATCCATCTCAATGGTTTTTGTAATCACCATCGAGGTTGGAATCGCTAAGGCTGAATTCACTGTTTGAGTATTGGCTAAATTAATCGCACGCTCTAATGAATCGCTTACAGCTTCAGGATTTAATATGTTTTTTTCAACAACGCTTCCTTCCGGCAAAGGCACCAAAGCATAGCTTTCTACCCAATACCGTCCACTTTTTACAGAAAGTTCCAAAACCTTAACAGAAGTCGAACTAATATCAACTCCCACTAACCCCTTATTTGGCTTACGATATAACCTGAGCACAATATAATTCCTATTATTTTTTTATCCCCAAAAAGTAACTCACTAATTAGAATAGGTCTATAATTTTATACAGATACCATATAACAATCTGCACGTCTTAAGGATATACTGACCGCTAATTAGTTTGCCATTAGCTCTTATTAAAACTTACTTGTTATGAAAAAGCTATCTTGTTCGGGCCTAGTTCATCCATTTTTTTTGATCCTAATTATTATTTTAGTCTCAATTCCTATGGGTTTCTATGGCATGTATCTCTATATTGCGCCATCTTTGCCTGAAATGTCCACTTTAAAAAAGGCTCCTTTATTGAAGCCTTTACAAGTATACAGTGCAGATAATGAACTGATTGCCGAGTATGGCGGCAAATTGTCTGTGCCTGTTGAGTACAGTCAGATACCGCAAACCTTTATTCATGGTTTTCTGGCGGCAGAAGACTCGTCGTTCTTTGAGCATAGCGGCATCAGCTTTAAAGGCATTGGCCGGGCTGTCAGTGAAAGCATTACGGGTTCAGATGTGCAAACGGGCGGGTCCACCATTACGATGCAGGTGGCGAAGAACTATTATTTAAGCCCGGAACGGACTTTAAAGCGCAAACTGACAGAAATTTTCTTAGCCCGAAAGATTGAAGAAAATCTAACAAAAGAAGAAATTTTAACGTTATATGTCAATAAAATTTTCTTAGGTAAAAATGCCTATGGCATCGCGGCGGCAGCTAAAATTTATTACAACAAAAATTTAGATGAGCTGACCACTGCGCAAATGGCCATGATTGCAGGTCTACCGAAAGCGCCGTCTAAATACAATCCTGTCGCCAATCCTAAGCGCGCGCTTGAGCGCCGCAACTGGATTTTAGGCCGCATGCTGCAGCTCGGCTATATTTCTCAAGCTGAATATCAAAAAGCCATTGCAGAACCGATTAATCTGGATATGCCCGAACGCGGGGTCAGCACTCAATATCCCTATGTAGGTGAAATGGTGCGCAGTGAACTGGTGCAAACCTTAGGTGAACAAGCCATTGATTCCGGCTATAAGGTTTACACCACCATTAATAGCCGCCGCCAAGCTTATGCTGAAGATGCCGTTAGAGAAGGTTTAGAAGATTATGACCGCCGCCACGGCTGGCGAGGTGCAGAAGCGCATGACAAACCGCTCTCTGACTTTATGGCCTATGCCAATACCTTCCCAGCAGAAGTTACCAAAGTAAATCCTTCCAGTTTTGAAGCTTTGATGCAGGATGGCACAACAGTCACCGTTCCTTGGTCTGGCATGGCTTGGGCCCGCCCCTACCGCAGCGCCAACAGTGTAGGCAATGCACCGTCAAAAGCTTCACAAATTGTCAAAGTTAAAGATATTATCCGTTTGCGTCCAAATCAGGACAGAACCTCTTGGGCCTTGATTCAAATTCCTAAAGCGCAAGGCCAGCTCATTGCCTTAAACCCAAACAATGGCGCAATTGAAGCAATTGTGGGCGGCTATAACTTTTATCAGTCTAAATTTAACCGCGCATTGCAAGGCTGGCGCCAGCCTGGCTCTACGATCAAGCCTTTTGTTTATGCTTTAGCATTAGAGCGCGGCATGACTCCTTTCAGCATGGTCAACGACAGTCCAATTACCATTGGCAAATGGACACCCAAAAACTCTGATGGCCGCTATTTAGGCATGATTCCATTGCGCCGTGCGCTGTACTTATCCCGTAACACGGTATCTGTACGTCTGCTGCAAATGGTGGGCATTGAGCGTACCCGTCAGCTGTTTATGGATTTTGGCCTGCAGGAAAATCAAATTCCGCGCAACTACACCATTGCTTTAGGAACGCCGCAAGTCTTGCCGGTACAGATGGCAACGGGCTATGCAGCCTTCGCCAATGGCGGCTACCGCATTCAGCCGCATTTTATTGACCGCATTGAAGATGCTTATGGCAAAGTGATTTATCAATCCAATCCAGACTATGCGTGTATCCCATGCATCAATGAAGAAGAGCAGCCAATGGATGCAGGAGCGCCTGCTACACCGGATGATGAAGCATTCCTTATGACCGGCATGTCAAAAATGCAGACAGATGAAAATATTGATACGGCGGATTACCGTCAAGCTACACGTATTTTAAAATCCAGCTCAGCTTTTGACATGGCAAATATCTTGCGTGATGTGATTCAGCATGGTACAGGCCGTGCAGCCTTAAGAATTGGCCGCAATGATATTGGCGGCAAAACAGGTACAACTAACGATGCGAAAGATGCATGGTTTGCAGGCTTTAATGGAAAACTGGTTGCCATTGCATGGGTCGGCTTTGACCAGCCGTCTACACTGGGGCGCCGAGAATACGGCGGTGTCGCAGCCCTGCCCGTGTGGACCAATTTTATGGCGAATGCGCTGAAAGACACACCGGAGTCTTGGGTGCGTTTAGACAAAAATGCCAAAGCGCCGCTAGACCGCAATCAAGCCAACCCAGCAGCTGAAGAAACTCAGCCTTTACGTGACCGTGCCTCGCCTCCGCTGGCGCAGCCGATTTACCGCCCTGCACCGCCAGCGCCAATCACCCGTCCTGCACAAAATGACTTTGAAGATTTGCCTGGTGAGGACATCTTAGTCCCAGCAAGCAATACACCTCCTTCAATGCAGCCCGCAGCCAAACCGCAGCCAGACGCTCTGAGCAGCCTCATTGAACAGGTGGAATAGTGAGGCTGCATTAAATCAGCAATAAAAAAAGCCCTCTAAAGAGGGCTTTTTTTATTGCTTGAATCGATTTATTTCTTTTTAAACACAAAAATTTGAAATTGCGCTGTCAATTCAAAGTGCGCCTTTTCTTCCAATGCACTTCTACGCTCCTGTTTTGCTTTATAAGCATACGGCGTCATTGCAATGAGATCTTTCAGCTCTTGCTGCGAAAGCGTTAAAGGTGCATCAATCAGCAACTCCTCCGACAGCTCAAATGCATCCTCAAGCTGCTGCACAAATTTATGCGGCTCGTGCGCCTGCACTTCTTCAAAAAGCGCCTCACGCATCGCAAACAAATGCTGCGGGCCTGGGGTTACCACCATAAGATAACCCTGCGGCTTCAGCACACGCAGAATTTCCGCTTTTGGAATCGGGCTGAATAAACTGGTGCATAAATCAATGGAATGATCCAGCACAGGCAAAGTTGAACCTGTACCCACAACCCAAGTGACTTTCTGATTGGTTTTAGATGCTGCCTGTACCGCATTTTTGGCAATATCTACGCCCACACACTGCAATACTTCATTGCTCATCGCAGTGGTGTAGTATCCTTCACCGCAGCCGATATCCAATAGATTTTCAATACGCAGCTCGCGGATTTTCTGCACTGCAGCCTGCTGTAAAGGCGCATAATGGCCCGCACTTAAAAATGCGCGGCGCGCCTGCACCGATTCAGGCGTATCTCCCGGATTTTTACTGTGCTTATGCTGCACCACATGCAAATTGACATAGCCCTGCTTCGCCACATCATAACTATGATTATTCTCACAGCGCCAAGTTTTATCCTTAAGCTGCAATTGCTCATGGCAAACTGGACACATCAGCAGATTCATCTTTTTCTCCAAAGCCATTCAGGCATTAAAAAAGCCGGCAAACGACCGGCTTTTCATTTCAATTTTGCTTAACGCAATTTTAAAGTCATTAGACCTAAAACTACCAGCATAATTGTAATAATCCAGAAACGGATGACGACCTGAGTTTCGCGCCAGCCTTTTTTCTCATAATGGTGGTGCAATGGCGCCATCAGGAATACACGCTTGTTGCGCATGCGCAGTGAACCAATTTGCAGGAAGACCGAAATCGCTTCCACTACAAACACACCGCCCATAATCGCAAATACGATTTCCTGACGGACCATCACCGCAATTGTACCCAGCATAGCGCCCAAAGACAGTGCGCCGACATCACCCATGAATACTTGCGCGGGATGCGCGTTGTACCACAGGAAAGCCAAGCCCGCGCCAATCATCGCCGCGCAGATCACCACCAACTCAGAAGCATATTTGACATATGGAATATGCAGGTAATTGGCAAAGCGCACATCACCGCCCAAATACGCAAATACGCCTAGACCTGCCGCAACCAATACAATCGGCATAATGGCCAAGCCATCTAAACCATCAGTTAAATTCACGGCATTGGATGCGCCATTAATCACCAAATACGTGAAAATAATGAAGCCGATGCCCAGCGGGATAGCCGAAAGCGGAATACTGATTTCTTTAAAGAATGGAATCAGCACATCCAGCATATCTGCCGTATGCATTGGATTAACCTGCTGTTTTGCAATCACATACAGCGCAATGCCTGCGCCGATTGAACCGACAGACGTCCAAAAGAATTTTTTCTTGGCGGGCAGGCCTGCATTGTCTTTATAGCGGATTTTGATCCAGTCATCCGCCCAGCCAACCATGCCGAAGATGACCATTACAGCCAATACAATCCATACATAAGGATTGGATAAATCTGCCCACAGCAAAGTCGATATGCCAATAGACAGCAGGATTAAAATCCCGCCCATGGTTGGCGTACCCATTTTTTTGGCATGGTTTTCAGGCGCATAAGAGCTGACTGCCTGACCGTATTTTAACGCTTGCAGCTTGCGGATCATGACTGGGCCAAGCGCCAAGCCGATCGTAAGTGCAGTGAGTACACTCAGCAGCGAGCGCAATGTTAAATAACGAACAACTTGGAACGAACTGTGATAGCCCGCAAGTTGCTCAAATAACCATAACAACATTTAGAGTTTCTCCATCAAGTCAGCCATCAGAGTTTCCATGTGGGTATAACGAGAACCTTTAAACAGGAAACTCATGGACTGAGGCTGATGTGTTTCGACTAGACTTAATAAAAGCGGCAAGGCCTGATCTTGGTTTAAAAACGCCTGCAATTTTTTGCCGTATTGCGTGCTGCGCGCACCTTCCTGCACTGCAGGTGAAAACTCACCCACTGCCACAACAAAGTTTACACCTTTTACAGAGACAAGATCACGGCCCAGCATATAATGCTGCTGCGCTGCGCTGTCGCCCAGCTCACCGATATCCCCCATCACCATGACTTTAATACCGTCCTGCTGCGCCAGCACTTCAGCTGCTGCACGCATGGAGGTTGGATTGGCATTATAAGTATCGTCAATCAATAAGTGATTTTTATGCTGAATAAAGTTTAAGCGGCCTTTAGCGCCTTGAGCGTGTTCAAGCCCAACAACAATATCATCCAGCGCTACGCCAATGGACAGAGCAAAAGCTGCGGCCGCTGAGGCATTTTGCACATTATGTTCGCCTGCAAAAGGCAAATCGACATGGCGTGCACCATCCGGCGTATTCAGCGTAAAGCTTGAAGACTGTGGATGCAGCGCAACATCAGTCGCAAATACATCGCCGCCTGCGCCAAAGCTCATGACCTTTTCAGTCTGCACAGCACTGCGGATGGCTTCACTGAAATCATCTGCAGCAGGCAGAATTGAGGTGCCGTTTTCAGCAATATGTGCATAAATTTCCGACTTGGCGCGGCAAATACCGTCACGACCGCCAAACTCACCCATATGCGCAGTACCAATATTGATAATGCCTGCGACATGCGGCTGCACTAAATTTGAGGTGTAATCAATTTCACCTTGATGGCTGGCGCCCAATTCCATCACCGCATATTGATGCTCAGCGCGAAGCTCCAGCAGCATCATTGGCACACCTAAATCATTATTCAGGTTGCCGCGGGTGATTAAGGTCGGCGCAAGGCGGGATAAAATACTGCCCAGCATTTCTTTGGTGGTGGTTTTACCGCTGCTGCCAGTCAATGCAATCACTTTCAATTGCGGATGGGCTGCGCGGCGGTAAGCGCCTAAATGACCTAAAGCTAAGCGGGTATCTTTCACCACCAGCTGGCAAATATCGGCATCGACAGGATGACTGACAATCGCCACTTCACAGCCATTTGCCGCAACTTGCGCAATAAAGTCATGCGCATCGAAACGCTCACCTTTCAGCGCCAAAAATGCATCGCCTGTTTCGGCATGGCGCGAATCGCTTAAAATTCGCTTAATACTGCTTTGCGGCGCTTTGCCTTGATGCCACTGGCCTTGGGTGGCCTCTGCCAATTGTTCTGCTGTCCAAGGCTCTAGAGGCACCGTACTGGTTGTAGAGGTATGCATGTTGTTTCCTATTGCGCTGGATAAGCTGAATCTGTGCTGTGATGCTGTGCGGTTAATGCAGATTGAACCTCAACAACATCATCAAACCAATGGCGTACACCATCAATTTCCTGATAATTTTCATGACCTTTGCCTGCAATCACAACAATATCGCCATTTACAGCCTGCGCTGCGGCAAATTTAATCGCTTCACGGCGGTCATGAATTTCATGCACTGGATGCTGAGCAAAATCAACACCCGCTTTCATGTCGGCAAAAATCTGTTCTGGATTTTCTGTGCGCGGGTTATCTGATGTAATCAGCGCAATATCTGCATGATCCAAAGCCGCCTGTGTCATCAGCGGGCGCTTGCCGCGGTCACGGTCTCCGCCGCAGCCAAATACAGCCCATAGATTATGTGAGACATGACGCTTCAAAGTTTGCAGCACCTGAATTAATGCATCAGGGGTATGTGCATAATCAACAATGAATAAGCGTTCTGCATCACGGATGACTTGCATGCGGCCCGGCGCGCCTTTCAGCTGCGGCGCAGTCTGGATTAAATCCTGCAACGCAAAACCTGCCTGCTCGGCAGCAATCAGGCTGGCCACAATATTTTCGACATTAAAATGGCCCAGCAACGGACTGCAGACATTAAATTCGCCTTGCGCTGTCTGCAATGTAAACTGTGCGCCATCCAGACTGTACTGAATATTCTGAACACGATAATCCGCTGGCTGCGTTGTCGAGTAGGTTAAAATTTTCGGCTGTGCAGGATTGGCTTGAGCCGCTTTCAGCATCATTTCAGCATATTCATCATCAATATTGATAATGGCCGATTTCAATGACGCAAACTGAAACAAACGTGATTTTGCTTCGGCATAAGCTTCTAGTGTTTTGTGATAATCCAAATGATCACGGCTCAGATTGCTGTAGGCTGCAATTTCAATCGCGCAGCCATTTAAGCGGCCCTGCTCCAAACCATGAGAACTGGCTTCAATCGACGCAAATTCTGCGCCTTGCTGCGCATACTGATGCAGTGCATTTTGCATATGCAGCGCATCCAATGTGGTATGCGAAGACGATTCTAAATTCGGTAAAATACCATTGCCTGTAGTGCCCATCACTGCGCAGTTTTTGCCTTGCAGCATCAGCAGCTCTGCAATTAAACGCGAAATGGTGGTTTTACCGTTGGTGCCTGTCACTGCAATAATTCGGGCAGCCTGCACAGGCTCAGCAGCCTGTAAATACTGTTTCTGCCATTGCCCCATCACATGGCGGACATTGGCAACGGTAAAGCTTTGTTCTAAATCGAGATCAGTTTCAGAAATCACACCCAGCGCGCCGCGCTCTAACGCTGCTTGCGCAAATTGAATTGTTTTTTCAGGCTGGGAAAATGAAGTCAGGGCAATAAAAATTTGCCCTGCTGTCACGTTTCGGCTATCCAGATTGAACCCGCTGAAGGACTGTGACATCCATTCAGCCGGCTGTTCAACGGTGTAGAGATCTTGAAATGTAATGGACATTCATCACCTATTTACTGGACATTCGGAGTATCTAAAGGTTTATCTAAAGGCACGTTCATCAGACGCAGAGATTCCTGCATCACCCGTGCAAACACAGGAGCAGACACTGTACCGCCAAAATAGGCGCCTTTCGGGTTTTCGACCACAACCACCATTGCAATTCGCGGATCGCTCACTGGCGCAACCCCTGCAAACAGCGCACGGTATTCTGTGGTTGAATAACCCTTGCGGTCTGGGCGCAGCTTATGCGCTGTACCCGTTTTACCCGCCACACGGTAGCCTGAGACATTCGCTCGGGTTGCCGTACCGCCTGGCATGGTTGCAGACTCCATCATCAGCAGCACTTGGTCTGCAATTTTTGGATCAATCATCTGTTCGCCTTTGGGCTGATCTTCCAGCTTATACAGGCTTAATGGCATTTTAACGCCTTTATTGGCAATCATGGCATAGGCATCTGCAACTTGCAGTACAGTGGCATTCAAGCCATAGCCATAGGCCATGGTTGCAACTTCAGACACATTCCATTTGTTTTTAGGCAAAATCAAGCCGGCACTTTCACCGGGGAATTTCACCGCAGAACGCTGGCCAAAACCTAGACGCTGATAGAAAGTCGGTAAAGTTGCATATGGAAGCGACAGCGCAATTTTCGCCACACCTACGTTTGATGATTTTTGAATAATGCCGCCCAACGTCAGCGCGCCATAGTTGTGGGTATCACGGATGGTGTGGTTGCCGACGCGCATTGACCCCGGTGACGTATTCACCACGGTATTTGGCATGTATTTGCCACTTTCCAGCGCCATAGAGACGGTCAACGGCTTCATGGTTGAACCCGGCTCAAAAGAGTCGACCGCACCGCGGTTACGCATGGCATCTTTATTGCCCAAACTGTTTTTGTCATTTGGGTTATACGACGGCCAGCTGGTCATCGCTAAAATTTCACCCGTTTTCACATCTACCGCTAAAGCTGTGGCTGAACGCGCGTTATTCGCTACGCCTGCGGCAGTCAGCTCACGGTACATAATATATTGCAGGCGCGAATCAATACTCAGGGTAATATTTTCACCCGGTTCTACCGCTTTCACGACTTCCGGATCTTTCACCCGATTGCCTTTTTTGTCCCGGACAATTTGCTGTTCGCCATCAATGCCCGCTAAACGGTTGTTCAGCTGCATTTCCAAGCCTTCAATTCCCATGCCCTCACTATTGGTCAAGCCAATAATTTGCGAGTTGGGCTGAGGCTGAGGATAGTAGCGCTTATAGTTTTTTTCTAAGTACACGCCTTGAAAATCACGTTTCAGAATCAATTCAGCCTGCTGCGGCGGAATTTCTTTCTGCAGCACCAAATAGCGCGAACGCGGGCGGTCGTTTAATTTTTTACGCAGATCACCGCGGTCTATCCCGACTGCATCTGCAAGTTCATCTAAATTCAGGTTTTTATCCGGCAGCTGGCGTTTCAGCTTGCGGTTATTTGGCTCTTTTTCCAGCTGCGCACTGACTTCTTCATAGAGTTTTTTATTGTCAAAATAATCGCGCGGATCCATCACCACTTTCATGACGGGTGTACTGATGGCCAAAGGCACCCCATGACGGTCGTAAATTACGCCGCGCATGGCTTTTACTTTTTCAGTTCTTAAAATATTGGCATTGGCTTTGTTCTGCAAAAAGTCTTTATTGATGACCTGCACATAAAAAGCGCGCCCCACCAAGGCCACAAAGCACAGCAGCACCACACCCCACATGAGGTAAAAGCGCCACATTTCAACACTAATGACATTTCGCTCTGTCACTGACTGCTGCTTTTTCCGTACTGTTTGCTTAATTTTCTTATCAACCATGGTACAGCTAGCCTTATTTTTTCTCTTCTGAAGTCTGCGGTAAAGAAATCACAACCGTTTGCGCCACAGGCGGTGAGTACATCCGCAGCTGCGTCACCGCACGTGTGCCAATTTGCGCTGTTGCGCCAAAAGTCTGCTGTTCAATCAGCAAGCGGCCCCACTCTGCGTTCAGGTCATCCCGTTCACGCACATAGGTACTCAGCTTGCGGTAATCCTGACGGTATTCAAAGACTTGAAACACCACAAAAACTGCGCTTAAGAACACCAGCGCGAGTAAAATGGCATAAGTCACAGCTTTTTTCAGTTTTAAATTATCTGGCGCTTTTTCAGTTGCTTCGGTTTTCATTATTCGCCTATTAAGCTAAACGTTCCGCTACGCGAAGCCAAGCACTGCGTGAACGCGGATTGGCTTTCACTTCCTCTTCACTGGCGCGGACGCGGTCAATCTTTTTCAGTCTGCGGGTATCTTCCCGTTTTTGCGGCAAGCCCCAGCCAGTGTCTTCAGCTAAGGTAGATTCTTTTTGGATAAATTGTTTAATTAATCGATCCTCCAGCGAGTGGAAACTGATCACCGCCAAAGTTCCCTTCGGCTTCAGCACCTCCACAGCTTGAGGCAAGAAAGCTTCAATATCATCTAATTCTTTGTTAATGGCAATACGAATTGCCTGAAATGTACGGGTTGCAGCATGTTTATTTTTTTCCCATTTCGGGTGCGCGACTTTTACAATTTCCGCCAATTGCGCTGTTGTATCAATATAGCCCGCATTTTTGATCGCTTTGGCAATACGGCGGCTGTAACGCTCTTCACCATATTTAAAGATGATATTCGCTAAATCTTCTTCGCCAATATCGACCAGCCATTGTGCAGCAGTCGGCCCTTGCGAGTTATCCATGCGCATATCCAGCGGACCATCTTTCATAAAGCTGAAACCGCGCTCTGCCTGATCCAATTGCGGAGAAGATACACCTAAATCCGCCATGACGCCGTCAACCAGTTCAATGCCTCGCGCATTCAGCTCATGCTGCATATCTGCAAAGCTGGCATGAATAATGGTGAACCGTGAATCTTCCGCTTCTAAAACGGCTGCTGTTTCTAAAGCTTGCGGGTCTTTATCGAAAGCATAAACATGTGAATTTTCATCTAACTTTGAGAGCAATAAGCGCGTATGCCCGCCGCGGCCAAAAGTTCCATCGATATAAATTCCTGTATTCCGCCCTGCAAGCAAGGCATCAATGGTTTCATTAAGTAATACAGAAATATGCGACATATAGAGGGTTTCAGCACGTAAAAAAGTAACTGCATATTATTACCTTGTTTTAATAAAGCTCCAAACGACTTTTTGTTGGAAAATATTATTTTTCATGGGGAAAACCGTTTTTATGATCAACGGCACCGCATTATCGTCATTTGAGATTTATAAAGTATGCATGATGCCGAAATTTCAATTCTGACTGCAGTTCGTAATCACTGCCTTTCCAACATTAAAGAATTGCACCACTGCATATCCCCGCAAGTGCAATTCAGAAAATCAGCAATATTTTCTGATACAAAAAAAGCCAATCCGAAGATTGGCTTTTCACATAATTTGCGATTAACGCTTTGTGTTATAAATCTGATCAAAAGTCGCGCCATTTACGAAATGCGTTTGCTGCGCTTTGGCCCAGCCGCCAAACACTTCATCAATGGTAAAGGTCTTTAATGGCGGGAACTGCGCTTTATATTTTTCCAAAACGGCTGCATTACGCGGACGGTAGAAATGTTTAGCTGCCATTTCCTGACCTAAAGGCGAATATAAATAGTTGATATAGCCTTTTGCCAGCCATTTATTGCCATCTTTTTCAACCGTTTTATCCACAATTGCCACCGATGGTTCTGTCAAAATAGACATAGAAGGATACACAATATCAAATTTGCCTTTGCCCAGTGTTTTTTGTGTCACTAAAGCTTCATTTTCCCAAGTCAAAAGTACATCGCCAATGCCGCGCTCTGCAAACGTTGTCATCGATGCGCGGGCTGCCGAGTCCATCACTTTCACGTTATGGTACATTTTGCCGACAAAATCTTTGGCTTTCGCATCATTGCCGCCCGGCTGCTTCAATGCATAGCCCCATGCAGACAGATACACCCAGCGCGGCAAACCGCCCGTTTTCGGGTTAGGTGTAATAATCTGCACACCCGGCTTGGTTAAATCTGACCAATCTTTAATGTGCTTAGGATTGCCTTTGCGCACCATAAATACAATTGTCGAGGTATACGGCGCAGAGTTATGCGGAAACTCTTTTTGCCAGCCCGGCTGAATTTGACCAGATTTCACGATCTCATCAATATCATTGGCCAGCGCCAAAGTCACGACATCTGCTTTTAAGCCATCCACAACTGAGCGGGCCTGCTTGCCTGAACCGCCATGTGACTGTTTAAAGTCCACAGTTTTACCTGTACGCGCTTTCCAGTACGCGCCAAATGATTTGTTGAATTCATCGTAAAATTCACGCGTTGCATCATAAGAGACATTTAAGAATTCACGGTCTGCCGCATGCGCAGCACCCGAGCTGAGTGCAAAACCTGCTGACAGCACCGCAGCGCTGAAGAATACTTTCAATTGTTTTTTCATAGCCGTACAAAACATTTATCATTAATACTGCTAAATATATAAAAGAAAGCGTTAAAGCTCAATCCACTCAATGCCAGACCAAGTACAGCAAAATCAACCACATCAAATTTAATACATTGTTTTATTAAATAAAATATCAAAACAGTTTACTTTTTCTTTATATATCCGGTTTTATTCTTTATATATCACAAAAATGGATAACCTAAATTATCCACCTTGCACGCTACTTCACATAAAGCAATTTTAATTATTCTTTTCACTGTAAATTTGGTCAAAGACAGCGCCATTCACAAAATGGGTTTTCTGCGCTTTGGCCCAGCCGCCAAACACTTGATCTATCGTAAACGTTTTCACTTTTGGAAATTGCGCAGCATATTTAGCAGCGGCCTTGGAGTCACGCGGACGGAAATGGTATTTTGCAGCCAGCTCCTGCCCTTTAGGCGAATACAAATAATTCAAATAGCCTTTAGCTAAATTGCGATTGCCATTTTTATCGACGGTTTTGTCTACAATAGCCACTGACGGCTCTGCCAAAATTGAAATTGATGGATACACCACATCAAATTTATCTTTGCCTAGGCCCTGTGTCGCCAGCAAAGCTTCATTCTCCCAAGACAGCAGCACGTCGCCAATGCCGCGTTCAGCAAATGTCGTCAATGATCCGCGCGCGCCTGAATCCAGCACTTTGACATTGCCATACAGTTTTTTAACCAGCGCTTTGGCTTTGGCATCATTGCCGCCCGGCTGTTTTAAAGCATAGCCCCAAGCCGATAGATAAATCCAGCGCGGCGCGCCGCCTGTTTTCGGATTTGGGGTAATAATTTCTACGCCCGGCTTGGTCAAATCATTCCAGTCTTTTATATTTTTAGGATTGCCTTTACGCACCAAAAACACAATGGTCGAGGTATAAGGCGCAGAATGATTCGGAAATTCTTTTTGCCAGTTTTTATCAATCTGACCGCTATTTACAATTTCATCAATATCATTGGCCAGCGCCAAAGTCACCACATCGGCCTGCAAACCTGTCGCTACCGCCCTTGCCTGCTTGCCCGAACCGCCATGTGACTGCTTAAAATCGACCTCTTGACCCGTACGCTGTTTCCAAAAAGCGCCAAAGGCTTGGTTATATTCCTGATAAAATTCACGTGTAGGGTCATACGATACATTTAAAAATTCTTTGGCCGCATAAGCCTGTGCCCCTGCACCCGCCAAAAGCGCCAAAATTCCAGCTGATATTGTTTTTTTCATGCTATTTGCTCAAATAGTTTATTAAATGCACTATATAAAGCAAAAATATATTTAACAATCAGTTGCTTATAATATTAAATCCAGTGCATATCTCTTTTAAAGATATGCAGAAATTACTGCACATTTGCCGGTTTTCTGCTAAACCCCGTGCTAATAAGCGCTTCTCCATGCTGTCTCCACAGTTATTTGTTACAAATACTGTCAAGTAAGGACAAATCTGACCAATTTGGTATACTCAAGTTGAAGGTTATTTATATTTTTTGTAAAAAGTGTGACGCAGTTCTACTTTTTTATTGCAAAAGATGGTTTAATCGTTGTACAAATATTAAAAACAACCAAACTAGAATGGTTTTAATATCAATTCAGGGGGAAGTTTGAACATGAAATCACCTTTAATTCAAGCATTGTGCTTAAGCATTGGCTTAGCATTTACAGTGCAGTCAGGACATTCAGCCGCTATTAGCAAACCAGCCAATGGCAAGGTAACAATGCCGGCAGACAAAAAGTCGCCAATTGAAAAAGCGCTGAACCAGCAAAAAAATGAAAATAAATTGCAGTCAGATGACAATTTAAAAGTCTTAACATCTATTAAGGCTGAACCGACCCAAAATTTCTTTGCATCACAAAACCAAAGCTTTACGCGCTTTATTCAATCGCTGTTTATGCAAAACCAATCTTGATCCGCAGCAGGCTTCACCCCCTATTTGAAGCCTGAACACAGCCCAATCACCGAATGTTGAATTAAGCATTAAGTGATTGGGCTTTTTCGTTATAATAGTTCCAATTTACATTCTGAATAATATCCAGTTATGACAGTCCGTACCCGTATTGCACCTTCTCCTACTGGCTTTCCTCATGTAGGAACTGCCTATATCGCCCTGTTTAACCTTTGCTTTGCAAAGCAGCATGGCGGCGAATTCATCCTTCGTATTGAAGATACAGATCAGCTGCGTTCTACGCCTGAATCTGAAAAAATGATTTTAGATTCTTTACGCTGGTTAGGCCTGAACTGGTCTGAAGGTCCAGACGTGGGCGGCCCGCATGCGCCTTACCGCCAATCTGAACGTATGGGCATTTACAAGCAATATGCTTTAGAACTGGTTGCAAAAGGCCATGCATTTTACTGTTTCGCAACCGCTGAAGAGTTGGATCAGATGCGTGTAGAACAGCAAGCGCGCGGTGAAACACCGCGTTATGACGGCCGCGGCTTATTACTGTCAGAAGAAGAAGTACAGCGCCGCCTTGCTGCTGGCGAAGCGCATGTTATCCGCATGAAAGTGCCAACTGAAGGTATTTGCACATTTGAAGATATGCTGCGCGGTGAAGTTGAAATTCCTTGGGCGCAAGTCGATATGCAAATTCTGTTAAAAACAGACGGCTTGCCAACATATCACCTAGCGAACGTTGTTGATGACCATTTGATGGAAATTACCCACGTGATCCGCGGTGAAGAATGGATTCCTTCTGCGCCGAAGCACCAATTGCTGTACCAATACTTTGGCTGGAACATGCCAGTACTGTGCCACATGCCATTACTGCGCAACCCGGATAAATCAAAACTGTCAAAACGCAAAAATCCAACTTCTATTAACTATTATAAAGACATCGGTGTGCTGCCTGAAGCTTTGCTGAACTACTTAGGCCGCATGGGCTGGTCAATGCCGGATGAAAGCGAGAAGTTTACGCTGGCTGAAATGATCGAAAACTTCAACATTAAGCGTGTTTCTCTTGGCGGTCCAATTTTTGATGTTGAAAAACTCAATTGGTTAAACGGTCAATGGATTAAAGGCTTAACGCCTGGCCAACTGCTCGACACCTTATTGGCATGGAAAGCAGACCGTCAAACCCTTGAAGAAATTGCTGCTGCTATTCAGCCGCGTATTAACTTGCTGTCTGAAGCAGTGAATTGGGCTGGATTCTATTTCAATCAGTTCCCAAGCTTGAGCAAAGAACAATTTGAAAGTAAGAAATTGACTGAAGAACAAGTTCGTCAAAGCCTTCAATTTGCAATCTGGCGCCTTGAAAGCATGTTCACTTGGAATAATGATACGGTAAGCCAAACTTTAATGGACTTGGCGAATCAAATGGAAATTAAACTCCGTGACTTCATGCCTACCTTCTTTATTGCGATTGCTGGTTCAACATCATCTACCCCAGTCATGCAGTCGATGGTCACCATTGGCCCTGATTTGACCTTTGCTCGCTTGCGCCATGCGCTGGAAATTGTCGGCGGACCAAGCAAGAAAGAAACAAAAGTGTGGGAAAAACTCAACGAAAGCCTAAAATTGCCGAAAAATGATGCAGTTGATGAGGCTTAACTGATTTTTTAGTTGACGTGCGGGTGTTATATCCATAATATAGCGCTCACACAGACTGGGGTCATAGCTCAGTTGGTAGAGCGCTACAATGGCATTGTAGAGGTCAGGAGTTCGATCCTCCTTGACTCCACCAAATTTCGTTTTACCTGTGTATGCCTCACTTGTCCCTATCGTCTAGAGGCCTAGGACATCGCCCTTTCACGGCGGTAACCGGGGTTCGAATCCCCGTAGGGACGCCATATTCCATATGGCTTCAAGCTATATGATAAAAAACCCAAGCATTATGACTTGGGTTTTTTATTGCCTGCACATTCATCGTCTTGCATAAAAACAGCACTTTAACTCAGCTTACTTTTGCATTCTGCGCTATTCAGATTAAAATACCCCATAGATTAAAATTATGGAGTTGCAATGCAATACCGCTGCCCAAAATGCCAAAGCCCTAAAATAATGCCTGTTGCTCAAGCAGGTGAACCTGCAGCGCGTCCAGTAGTACCTAAAAGCCTTGTTCTACTTATTCCCGCTGTTTTTATTCTGCTGCTTTTAGTCATTATCAGCATTGCAATGTGGATTTTTGGTGATGGCGCAGGCACAGCACTGCAAACCGCAACAGTTGCCGTATTTGTCGTATGTGTGATTGCAGGATTTCTGTTCTACCGCGATCTGCCAGATTTTAAAATTTCTATGCAGGGCTTTATGCAATCGCAAAAAAAATGGAAATGCCGTGAATGCAGTCACGAATGGGAAATCTAATTCCTGCACACCCTCGCGCTCAGCCTGTTTAATGCTGATGTGAACGGCTATGATGATGCGGATGCGCATCATCATGCCCTTCGTCTTGATGCTCATGAGAATGTTCATGCGCAATACAGGCATCGTCTTCAATCTGCAGCGTCATCTCGCGAATGCCATGTACATGGCTCAGCATCTCCAAAGCCTCTTGATATAAGACATTGCGGTCAGCATCTGGGGCAAGCAAATGCACAGTCAGATGAATATTCTTTGAGGTAATTGCCCAGACTTTTAATTGGTGAATACTCTCCACCCCTTTTAAAACCAATAAATCATTGCGCAATTTTTCAATATCAATCTCTTCCGGAACACCTTCCAGCAAAATATTGATACTTTGCTTCAGCAGAATCCATGTCCTCGGCAGCACCCAAAAACCAATCAGCACCGCAATAACCGTATCCACCCACATCCAGCCAGTAAAATAGATCAGCACAGCACCTATAATGACTCCAACTGAACCCAAAGCATCACTCAGCACTTCCAAATACGCGCCTTTCACATTTAAGCTGTCTTGCGAACTGGAAAAGAGGATACGCATGGAAATTAAATTAATGATCAGCCCGATCACCGCGACAATCAGCATGCCCATGCTTTGAATTTCAGGCGGATGGCTAAAGCGCTGATAAGCTTCATACAGAATATAAATGGCCACCATGAACAGCATCGAAGCATTAAACAACGCAGCTAATATTTCAAAGCGCTGATAGCCGAAGGTGCGCTTGTCATCGGCTGGCAATTTGCCGATTTTAATAGCAGCCAAAGCAATCGCTAAAGCGGCGGCATCGGTAAACATATGCGCCGCATCTGACAATAAGGCCAGACTTTGTGTCATAAAGCCCGCAATCACCTCAATCACTAAAAATGCAACGGTCAGCATTAATGCGAAACTTAGCTTTTTACTATTGCCCTCAGTCACAACTGCGTGGCTGTGGTCATGGCCCTCACCCATATTCACCTCAATACTTGAAACAGAATTGATTTATTTTTCAGTTTAGTAGGAAATTAATGTCTCTTAAGAAAATTACATTGCGCGCTCAATCACGACCGTTTTCAACATCAATTACAAAAAATCACATTAGTATTTTTTATTTTTTCACAATCTAACAAACCGGCCTACACCATGAAAATCGACAACTTATTCAATTAAATGCTTATATAGCACTGTTTTCACAATTATTAATCTAAGAAAAAACATTCCGCCAGACTTACTTTATTATTTTATTCATGTTAGTTTTCATGAATAATACTTACCCGTTTTAACAAAAAATAAACGGGAAAGTGTTATACAAATCACTATAAAATTAATATTGCCAGCAAAAGTACACCCACTGTAAAGGAGTACAAGATGATCACACAAATTATAAAAATGATCAGTTCTGCTTTATCTAAACTTTCTGACCAGAGTGCATATGGAACGCACTCGCTTATTCAGGAAGCAAACAACAACTATGCGCAGGGAGAATACTTCGCACACTTGGCAGCACAGCACCATCAAGAGTTCCTATTACACCATTCAGATGGGCTTGCCGACTCATCTCTGGTCGATAGCCGCAACGCAATGTGGAGTTTTTTAAACGCCGCGGTCAGGGGGCACCGTGAGGCGCAATACAAGCTTGGGGTAGCCTATTTAAATGGTGAATTTGGCTTAGAGCGGAACTTTAGTCAAGCTGAAGCATGGTTAAAAAAAGCCGCGGCTCAAGGGCATCCTTTAGCAAGCAATACGCTTAATCAGGCTTATCAGCAAATCGCCTTTTCATAAAACATAAGATATAAAAAAACCAGCTCAAAAGCTGGTTTTTTTCACATCATGATTGGAGATTAAGCACCAATTTTGCGGTATTTTTGACGCTTAGCAACCAAATCATCACCATCACGCTTACGGCGATATTCTTCAAACTCAGTATAGTTACCGTCGAAGAATTCAGGTGTTTCACCTTCAAATGACAAGATATGCGTTGCAATACGGTCTAGGAACCAACGGTCATGCGAAATCACCATCACTGTACCTGGGAAGACCAGAATTGCATCCTCAAGTGCACGTAAAGTTTCGATGTCCAAGTCGTTTGACGGTTCATCGAGCAAGATTACGTTTGCACCCAATTGCAGTATTTTCGCCAGCTGTAAACGGTTACGCTCACCGCCTGACAACTGACCTACACGTTTTTGCTGATCTTGGCCTTTAAAGTTAAAGCGGCCGATGTACGCACGAGATGCGATTTCGTATTCGCCAATCTTTAAGATATCTAAACCGCCAGAAACTTCTTCCCAAACCGTTTTGTTGTTATCTAATGTGTCACGAATCTGACCAACATACGCCACTTTAACCGACTCACCCAGTACGACAGTACCTGTATCCGGCTGTAAATCGCCTGTCATCATACGGAAGAGCGTGGTTTTACCTGCACCGTTCTCACCGACAATACCTACAATCGCTGTTGGCGGTACAACGAATGATAAATCTTTATACAAGGTGCGGCCATCAAACGATTTGCTGATGCCTTCAACCTCTACAACCTTGTTGCCTAGACGCGGGCCAGGTGGAATGTAGATTTCTGAAGTTTCGTTACGCTGTTGGAATTCGCGCGAGTTAAGCTCTTCAAAACGCTCCATACGCGCTTTGTTTTTCTTTTGCTGACCTTTCGCATTAGAACGAACCCACTCAAGTTCTTTCTTCAATGCTTTCGCAAAAGATTCTTCTTGCTTGTTCTCTTGCTCTAAGCGGGCATTTTTCTGTTCTAACCAAGAAGAGTAGTTGCCTTGGTAAGGAATACCCATGCCGCGGTCAAGCTCAAGAATCCACTCTGCAACGTTATCCAAGAAATAACGGTCATGCGTAATCGCAACGATTGTACCTGCAAAGTCTTTCAAGAAGCGTTCTAACCAAGCCACAGATGAAGCATCTAAATGGTTCGTCGGTTCATCAAGAAGCAACATATCTGGTTTAGAAAGCAATAAACGGCACAATGCGACACGGCGGCGTTCACCACCTGAAAGCAAAGTTACATCTGCATCCCAAGCTGGAAGATTAAGCGCCGCAGCAGCTTGATCCATTTGGTTCACAATGTTGTGCGCATCCCAAGCATGGATGATACCTTCAAGCTTTTCCTGCTCTTTTGCAAGCGCATCAAAGTCAGCATCTTCAGCAGCATACTCAGCAAATACTTCGTCCAAACGCGCTAAAGCATCTAGGGGTTCACGCAAGCCGTCTTCAACGTTGCCGCGAACGTCTTTATTCGGATCCAGCGGCGGTTCCTGCTCTAGATAACCGATCTTAATACCCGGCTGTGCACGAGCTTCACCAGAGAAATCTTTATCTACGCCAGCCATAATACGAAGCAGGGTCGATTTACCCGCACCGTTTAAACCAAGCACACCAATTTTTGCGCCTGGAAAGAATGATAAAGAGATGTCTTTCAAGATTTCGCGTTTAGGCGGAACCATCTTCGACACACGGTTCATCGTGTAAATATATTGGGCCACGCAGGACTCCTCAATAGAAAAAGCAGATGCGGGGCATGACCAGCATGCCCCAGCTCAAATGAGCAAAAAAACAATCGGGGCATTATACGATAAAAGCGCCGAAAACATAAGAAATGCTGAAGAACTTCCATAGTTTGTTACAACTAAGGCCGTGTTTATTTTTCAACCACTGCATTACACAATTAAATGGCGCTGATTTAAGATAATTCAACAGTGCATATATGAAGAAAATAGAATTGTTTTTTATAAATATTCACTTTTATTCATATTCAAAAATGATAGAGTGATTAAATAACCACCTTAAAATTAACGAATATAGTTGAAGCAAAAATGACTTACAAAGATGAAACTTTAGCGATTCACGCGGGGTACAGTCCTGAAGCAACCACGAAGGCTGTTGCAGTTCCGATATACCAAACCACGTCTTATGCTTTTGACAATACACAGCACGGCGCGGATTTATTTGATTTAAAAGTTCAAGGCAACATTTATACCCGCATTATGAACCCAACCACCGCCGTGCTGGAACAGCGCTTAGCTGCGCTGGAAGGCGGTATCGGCGCTTTGGCGCTCGCATCAGGTATGGCGGCGATTACCTATTCAATTCAAACCATTGCAGAGGCAGGTGACAATATTGCATCGGTTTCAACGCTATATGGCGGCACATATAACTTATTTGCCCATACATTGCCGAAGCAAGGCATTGAAGTGCGTTTTTTCGACTATCAACATCCTGAAGCATTACGTAATTTAATTGATGAAAAAACCAAACTGGTTTTTGTGGAATCCATTGGCAACCCTCTAGGCAATATTATTGATTTAGAGGCCATTGCTAAAATTGCTCATGAATATGGCGTACCGGTCATTGTCGATAATACCGTTGCTACGCCTGCCCTGCTCAAGCCTTTTGAGCATGGCGCAGATATTGTGGTGCACTCCCTCACCAAATACATCGGCGGTCACGGCAACTCGATTGGCGGGGCCATCGTCGACAGCGGCAAATTCCCTTGGGGTAAATATCCTGAACGCTTTAAAGTATTAAATACTCCGGATCCAAGCTACCACGGCGTCAATTATGTTGAAGCTCTGGGTGAAGCGGCTTATATCGCGCGCGCCCGCGTTGTGCCCCTGCGCAATACCGGCGCTGCGATCAGCCCGCTCAGTGTATTCCTGATCCTGCAAGGCTTGGAAACACTCAATCTGCGTATGGAGCGCCATACCTATAATGCGCAGAAAGTGGCGGAATATCTGCAGGCGCACCCCAAAGTCAAATGGGTCAACTATGCAGGTTTAAAAGATCACCCACAGCATGCTTTGGCGCAAAAATATGTCAAAGGCACACCGTCCGCAATTTTATCTTTTGGCGTACAGGATGGCCGTGAAGGCGGCACCCGCTTTATTGATGCCCTGCAGCTGTTTACCCGTTTGGTCAATATTGGCGATGCCAAAAGCTTAGCGTGCCACCCCGCTACCACCACACACCGCCAGCTGAATGAAGCAGAGCTGAAAACTGCCGGCGTCAGCCTAGATATGGTCCGTTTATCCGTAGGCATTGAACATATTGATGATTTGATCGCAGACTTGGAACAGGCCTTAGCTGCTGTTTAACGTTAAATTCCGCTCCCCCTTACAAAGCCTTCTGTTTCATTGCGAAGGCTTTTTTATTGGCCAATTTTTTTCTTAAGCATTCCCTTGCTTTATTTTTTATTCATGGTAAAAATTAACTATGCAGACCATTTAATTTTAGAGCTTTTACTCTAAAATAATTTTTAATTTCAATAAGTTAATTTATAGATTTTCCCATCAAATACGCTATCATAACCATGCTGAATACGGCTGACTTTCACTCCGTGAATATCAAGCTGATGAATAAAAACAAACGCACTGAATCACCTTCATTCAGATCAGGGAACGCACCGTGAAACAAAGATTAGAAAAACGCTTTCAAGAAAAAGTGAATGGCAAAGTCGTCCTCATTACTGGCGCTTCCAGCGGCATTGGCTTAACTGCAGCCCACCGCCTTGCGGATGCTGGCGCGCATGTACTGCTGGTGGCCCGCACCAAAGAAACTTTAGACGAAGTCAAAGCGGAAATTGAAGCCAAAGGCGGACAAGCCTCAGTGTTTCCATGCGACTTGAATGATATGGATTCGATTGATGAAGTGTCTAAACAGATCCTGGCTTCTGTAGATCATATTGACATCCTCATCAACAATGCCGGCCGCTCAATCCGCCGCGCAGTGCATGAATCCACAGACCGTTTCCATGACTTTGAACGCACGATGCAGCTGAATTACTTCGGCGCGATCCGTTTAGTCATGAATATTTTGCCGCAAATGATGATTCGCCGTGACGGCCACATCATCAATATCAGCTCAATTGGCGTATTGGCGAATGCGACGCGCTTCTCTGCCTATGTGGCATCTAAAGCTGCATTAGACGCCTTTAGCCGCTGTTTATCTGCAGAAGTGCATTCGCATAAAATTGCCATTACCTCTGTTTATATGCCTTTGGTGCGCACCCCGATGATTGCGCCGACCAAAATCTACAAATACGTGCCAACACTGTCGCCAGAGCAGGCTGCAGACCTCATTGCTTACGCGATTGTGAAGCGCCCGAAAAAAGTCGCAACCAATTTGGGCCGCCTTGCGTCTATCACCTATTCTATTGCGCCAGACATCAATAACAAACTGATGTCGATTGGCTACAACCTGTTCCCAAGCTCTTCTGCCTCTGTCGGGCAGCAGCAAAAACTGAACTGGGTACAGAAAGCCTATGCCCGCCTGTTCCCAGGTGAGCATTGGTGATAAACACACAATACTCCAAATGAAAATAAGCCCTTTGCCGGGCTTATTTTTTTATGGCTTGAAAAATTCAAAGCAAACGGTACAGGCCATTGAACGTGCCTTTCATAAATTTGCTTAAGATTTAGTTCCTCTATTCCAGCCTGATGCCGTACACTATGACTTGCAGTTTCAGCTGCAATTTTTTTTATGAACAAATTTTGGGTGCAATCCACATGAACAATCTGCAATGGCTCGATGAAGTAAAATTTAACGAACAAGGCTTAGTGCCTGCTATTGCACAGCATCATCAAACAGGCCGTATTTTGATGGTAGCGTGGATGAACCGTGAAGCTTTAGCCCTGACTGCGGAAAAAAATCAGGCGGTTTACTTCTCGCGCTCGCGTCAAAAACTGTGGCACAAAGGCGAAGAATCAGGCCACTTTCAAACTGTGCATGAAATCCGTCTGGACTGCGATGCAGACGTAATTGTGCTGCAGATTGAACAGCATGGCGGCATTGCCTGCCATACAGGCCGTGAGTCGTGCTTCTACCGTAAACTTACCCCAAATGGCTGGGAAATTGTGGATGCACAGCTCAAAGATCCATCTGCAATTTACGGCGAAAAATCGACAAACTCACACACAGCAGCCATGAATGCTTCAAATGCTCAATCTGAACAAGTTGAAGTGCTGGACTATCTCGGCAAGATGATGGCTGAACGTAAAGTGGCAGATCCTGAATCATCATATGTGGCAAAGCTTTACCACAAAGGCCTCAATAAAATTTTAGAAAAAATTGGCGAAGAAGGCGTTGAAACCATTATTGCAGCCAAAGATTTTGACAACGAAGCCAATGAAGACAACAAAAACGATTTAATTTACGAAGTGGCTGATCTATGGTTCCATACCATTGTGATGCTAGGCTATTTCGACCTAGACCCACAGTTGGTATTGAATGAGCTGGCACGCCGTCAAGGTTTGTCTGGCTTAGTTGAAAAAGCCAACCGTACGCATTAAGCCAGCACACAGCAGTGACTGATCAGAAAAAACCGAACGCAACCTATGAGCAGGCCACTGCCATCGATAACGCTCGCCTAGGCAAATCTTTTAAAGTCATTGCCTATGCAGGCACCGGTAAAACCACGACCCTGCAAATGATCAGCGATGCCATGCCTCAGCGCCGCGGCATGTATCTGGCATTTAACAAAGCCATTGCCTCTGAAGCGCAGCAGCGATTTCACGGCAATGTAGACTGTCGGACATTCCACTCGCTGGCTTACCGCAGCGTTCCACGTGGAGTCACAGACAAGCTGCGCCTGCCAAGGCTCAGCCCGAGCTTCATGGCCAAAGAATACCGCTTAACGCCCATTACATTGCGCCGCATGATGGGCGGGCGCTATGAACAATATGTCCTGATGCCGTCACGCTTGGCCAGCCTCGTGGCCAATGCCGTCAGCTACTTCTGTTCAACAAATTCACAATACCCTGCCCCTCGCCATTTACAGGCGCCCAGCTGGCTGCATCCTGACGATATCGATTCGTTGCAAAAACATCTTTACCCCTCAATTGAGCGCCGCTGGCTGGAATCCATTGACCCGCATCATCAAGCAGGTATCGGACATGACATCTATCTCAAACTGTGGGCGCTGTCTGAACCGAATATTCCAGCCGATTATGTGCTGTTTGATGAAGCGCAGGATGCTGATCCGCTGATGCTGGGCATTTTGCTGAAACAGCGCAGCACGCAAGTCATTTATGTCGGCGATGCGCATCAGCAGATTTATGCTTGGCGCGGTGCAGTCAACGCCATGCAGCAGCTGCCTTTGCCTGAATCACGCCTCACCACCTCTTTCCGTTTTGGTGAAGAAATTGCGCTGAACGCCAATGCCATTTTGGGCGCTCTGAATGAAACCGTGCCGCTGCTGGGCAATCCGCTGATGAATTCCAAGGTGGTGAATAAACCGCATACCAAGCAGCGTGACGCCATTTTATGCCGCACCAATGCACGCGCTATGGAGCTGCTGCTATCAGGTTTAGTGCAGGGCGACAAAGTCAGCCTGCAGGCGGATCATGCAAAACTCAACCGCTTTGTTGATGCCGCATCCATGCTGAAACAAGGCAAGCGCGTGACCGATGTGCCGGAACTGGCTTGGTTTAACTCTTGGCATGATGTGCATGAATATTGTGAAACCAATGACGGCAGCGACATTAAGCCGCTGGTGAAACTGGTGGATGATCACGGCACCGATCCACTCAAGCGCGCGCTGGCCAAAATCACCCCGATTGATCAAGCCGACTACATCATTTCCACTGCACATAAGGCCAAAGGCTTGGAATGGGAACGCGTGCACATTGAAGATGATTACCAATTCAGACTGAACGAGAAAGACTATAAGATTAGTGACGAAGAGTTACGATTGCTTTACGTGGCCTGCACACGTGCTAAAGTAAGTTTAAATATCCATCATATTTATGATTTGATGCAGCAGCTCAAACGTGAAATGCCGCAGTCATTGCGCAAAGCGGTGAGTTGAACCGTTCACCCAATTCATTAGAAAAATATCAGGCTGAAGGTGAGTTATGAAAGTCGAATCAATCCAGCTAAAACATACCTTGCACTTCACAGACCTGCATGCAGAATTCAATTATCAAAATGCGCCCATCACCCTGATTTTAGGCGATCAAAGCACAGGGAAAACATCCATCCTGCGCTTTACTTATCAAGCGCTGACTTGGTTTGCCGCCCGCTACAAAGACTTGCGTACCGCAGGTGTCGTCATGCTGGACCACGACATTATGCTGAACCGCCTGCAGTCTAAAATTGATATACGCATCAGCTACCCAGCAGAAATTGGCGTCTTGTCCAGCAAGAAAGAAACCGCCTCAGAAGAAATGCCGCAGCAGACCGATGTTCAGGCGGAAAGCTATCAATGCGCTTGGCAACTTTATAAAACCCTGAATGCGCAAGGCATGGGCATCAGCAAAGCCGAAACACAGCAGCTTGAAGAGTTAACTGCACGCTATCAGCGCGCCTTAACTGATGATCCCTTGATGGGCATGCCTTTGATTGCCTATTATCCTGCAGAACGCTTCGTCAATGAAGTCAATGTACTGAATAAGAATAACCCTGCCATTTTCCAGCCCGCCTATGCTTACGAGATTTCAGCCATTCCTTTCACCACCTTTAGCCGGTTTTTTGAATGGTTCCGCGAAGTCTGCGATATTGAAAATGCGCAAAGCGCCGAGCTGATTCAAGAAATCCTGCATAAAAACAAACTGGCCTCAGAACAGAAGACAGCGGACTTTCTCAGCAGCCGCATTGCTCAGGCTCATGCGCACATTCACGCCCCTGCGCTCAAATCCTTAAAACGCGCGCTGGCCATTGTGCTGCCGGAGTTCAGCAATATTTTCCTGCAGTATCATCCTAAACTGATGCTGATGGTGACCTATCAGGGTCAGACCATGCAGTTTATGCAGCTGTCCAACAGTATCCGCAATCTGGCGGCGCTCATTGGCGATATTGTGCGGCGCATGTGCCTGCTCAATCCAGCCAGCCTATATCCTTGCGAAGAAGGTGAAGGTGTATTGCTGATTGATGCCATTGATCATCAATTAGATCAAACTATGGCGCAAGACATTCTGCCTCGCCTGCATCAGGCTTTTCCGCAATTGCAGATTCTTGCCACAGGCAACCGCAGTGAGCTGCTGGATCGTGCAGCCGAATATCAGTGCCTGCAGCTGGAAAATAAGCAGCTGACCCCGATACTGCCTGATTCAGTCCAAATGCAGTTTGATGAAATTTACGCAGCGCTATACAGCGCAGATCAGGATTTGACAGCGGAGACCGAGTCGCAGCCTGCCCTATTGCAGGAACCCGTCAACGACGCACCAACAGCAGAAACACTGCTTCAACAGATTCAAGCACAGCTGAGTGAAACGCAGCAGCAGGAGCTGATTCAGCTGCTGAATGAAAATCATCCAAATCAAAGCCCGAATCACTTACTCTAAGCAGACCTGCCTAATCAATTGAGGAATGCATGCTCAGGCGATCCAAGACTGAAATACCTGCGCTCTTGCCGCAGGCGTATAATGTCCGCTAAATGTACAAAAAAGATTGATGTTGCGCCTTGCCTGTAATATGATCGGTTTTATTTGCAATTTTCTTAATAAAATCGGATTTTGCAATCACATACATGCTGCGCAACACAGCTGTTTTTTATTTAAAACACATTGGCTTTCAAGATTGAACATTTTGGATGGCTCCTTGCTGTCCTCTAATCCTTGAAAGATAAAGATTCACTCTAGGCGCAGAGCCTAATCACGACAATGGATACGAGTGTGCTGCCGATAATTATCTTCTTACCGCTGGTGCTTGGGACTTTTCTAGTCTCTTGGCTCAAGCAGTTCTCTCGCGGAGCAACCGCCTTAGGGGCGATTGGAGTCAGCATCAGCAGTCTAGCCCTGCTTCTGACTCAAGCAAAAGAGGTCTTTAATGGTCATACAGTCATACAAACGTGGACTTGGCTTCCTCAGCTGGGCCTAGACTTCAGCTTCCGCCTCGATGCGCTTGGCCTACTGTTTGCACTGCTGATCAGCGGTATCGGCACACTGATTTACATCTACGCGTACTTTTATCTCAGCCCTAAAAATTCACTCAGCAAACTGTATTTTCTGCTGATGCTGTTTATGGCCGCCATGCTCGGCATCTCCTTATCCAATAATTTAATGCTGCTGTTGGTATTTTGGGAGCTCACCAGTATTTCGTCTTTCCTGCTGGTCGGCTATTGGAGCAATTACGAAGCGGCACAGCGCGGCTCACGCATGGCGCTGACCATTACCGGCATGGGCGGGCTTTGCCTGCTGGGCGCATTCATTCTGCTTGGACAAGTCACTGGCACCTATCAAATAGACCAGATTTTGGGCATGCGCGAACAGATCCAAAGCCATGCTTTATTTGTTCCAATTTTACTGCTCACCCTCATGGGCGCATTTACCAAAAGCGCGCAGTTCCCCTTTCATTTCTGGCTGCCCAATGCGATGGCCGCGCCAACCCCCGTATCGGCTTATTTGCACTCTGCGACCATGGTCAAAGCAGGCATTTTCCTGCTGGCGCGCTTACTGCCGATTTTTGCCGGCGCAGCGCTTTATCATAATATTGTGACTTTTGTCGGCCTGTTTACCTTATGCATGGCAGCTTTCTTTGCCATTTTTAAAGAAGATTTAAAAGGCTTATTGGCCTATTCCACCATCAGCCATTTGGGCTTAATTGTCTGCTTGCTGGGGATCGGTTCACCGCTGGCGGTTGCCGCAGCAATCTTCCACATCATTAACCATGCAACCTTTAAAGCTGCGCTGTTTATGATTGCCGGGATTATTGACCATGAGTCAGGTACACGCGACCTGCGCAAGCTCAGCGGACTTTGGCAGCTGCTGCCGTTTACCGCTACGCTGACCATGATCACCGCTGCCTCGATGGCTGGCGTACCGCTGACCAATGGTTTTCTCTCCAAAGAAATGTTCTTTACCGAGTTACTGGCCAATCTCAGTGGACCCGTGATGATCGGCGCAGCCGTGACCGCAACTTTTGCCGGCATTTTTGCAGTGGCTTATTCTATCCGCTTGGTGCATGGCGTGTTTTTTGATGGCCCGATCGGTAAAGATGTGCCCAATAAAGATGCGCATGAACCGCCTTTCGGCATGCGTGCGCCAGCTGCATTGCTGGCGGTACTGTGCATTCTAGTCGGCATATTGCCTGCCCTGCTGATTGAAAAGATTGTCAACAGCACGACGCAGGCCAGCACGCAAAACTTTGCTTTCGAAGGCGTGCATATTGCGCTTTGGCATGGCTTTAATCTTCCGCTGCTGATGAGCGCGATTGCGCTGCTGGGCGGTATCGCTTTCTATTTTTCACTCGCCAAAGGCAGCCGCATCCGCCATATTGATTTAGATCCTGTTCTTGGAAAGTTTCAAGGCCGGATTTTATTTGACCTGTTCTTAAAGCACCTGCTGCTGAATTCTCGAAAATTCAAACGCGCAACCGAAAATGGCTCGCTGCAAA
The DNA here is from genome assembly GCF_002135435.1 of Acinetobacter sp. ANC 3813. Taxonomy (GTDB): domain Bacteria; phylum Pseudomonadota; class Gammaproteobacteria; order Pseudomonadales; family Moraxellaceae; genus Acinetobacter. The sequence continues at coordinate 201,502 of NZ_NEGK01000006.1, forward strand.
GTTATCTGATGTGGATTGTCCTGTTCAGCATCGCCCTCACTGCATGGCCTTTAGCCTCCCAAGGCATAGGAACAGGCACTCGTGAACTGACGCATGCGCCAGCAATGGCTATCGTTTTATGGCTGCTGCTGTTCTCTGCCTGCTGGATGATGCTGTGGTTCCATCATGAACGCATTAAAGCCGTCCTGATCAGCGGCGCGGTCGGCCTTGTGGTCACCATGGTGTTCATCTGTTTCTCTGCGCCAGACTTAGCCTTAACGCAAATTACAGTCGATGTCGTAACAACGGTGCTGCTGCTGATGAGCCTGTCATTATTGCCTCAGCTCACCCCGTATGAATCCAGCATTTCTCGGCGCTGGCGCGATGCTTTAATCGCGATTGCTGGCGGCGCTGGCATTGCTTGGATTACTTGGCTGATTTTGACCCGTGACCATAATTCCATTTCATGGTTCTTTTTACAGCAGTCCATTCCGCTGGGCGGCGGCACCAATGTCGTGAATGTGATTCTGGTGGATTTCCGCGGATTCGATACCTTTGGTGAAATTACCGTACTGGGCATTGCTGCCATTGGCGCACTCTGCATGATGGATGGCATGCGCGCGCATGGCACCACCATTACCCAAGGGCTGACTTACCGCTTTAACCCGTCTCCGCTCATGTTCCGAATCACTGCGTCGTGGGTATTGCCTTTGGCGCTGGTGGTCAGTCTTTACATTTTCCTGCGCGGTCACAACTTGCCAGGCGGCGGATTCATCGCAGGCTTAATTACCTCCTTGGCGCTGGTCATTCAATATATCGCGCTCGGTCAAGATCAAGCAGAACGCCTGCTGCGCGCAAAATCTGGCCGCCTATATGAAATCTGGATTGGCACAGGCTTAGTCATTGCCGGCTTAACAGGCTTAGGTTCATGGTTCTGGGGCCGACCATTTCTCACCAGCGCGCATATTCACATGCATCTGCCCATTTTAGGAGATATGCATTTGGCCAGCGCGGCGCTGTTTGATGTCGGGGTGTATGTGACTGTAGTCGGTGCAACCATGCTGATGATTTCAGTTTTAGGTGACTCCCGCCATACCAGCATGTCTGGCCCAGTACCAAGAGGATAAGCCATGATCAGTATCGAATTATTATTGACCACTGCCATTGGCCTGCTGACTGCAACAGGCATCTACTTGATCCTGCGTGCGCGTACCTTCCCGGTCGTGCTTGGCTTAGCGATGATCGGCTATGCGGTGAATCTATTTTTATTTGCCATGGGCCGCATTCAAATCAATGCGCCAGCAGTCTTAACAGAAACGGCCAAAACAACCGATCCGCTGCCGCAAGCGCTGGTGCTGACCGCCATTGTGATTGGTTTTGCCACTACAGCCTTTATTGTACAGCTGGCTTTACGCAGCCGTTTTGAATCTGGAACAGATCACGTGGACTCAAAAGAAGAAATACCGCAGATTGACCCGCGGGAGGATGAGCCATAATGAATGATTTCATCCAATTTTGGACACAGCATACGCCCATTTTCAGTATTTTAATTCCTGCACTCACTGCATTTATTTTGGTGCTGCTGGGCAATCCCGGCTCTGGCTCCTTAGCGCATGACTGGCGTCAGCCTTGGCGGCGCGGCATCAGTTTTGTATCTTCCCTGCTGGGCCTGGGCACAGCAGTCAGCTACCTGATTTTTGCCAGTTCAGGGCAAATCAGTGTCTACAATCTGAGTGAATGGGCAGCGCCTTTCGGCATTGTTTTAGTGCTGGATCGACTCTCAGCGTTCATGCTGGTGCTGACCTATGGCTTGGCAGTGCCCATTATGTGGTATGCCAGCAAAGAATGGGATGAACGCGGGCGCTACTTCCATGCCATGTTCCATTTTTTACTGATGGGGCTGTGCGGCGCATTCTTAACAGGTGACTTATTTAACCTGTTCGTATTCTTTGAAATTCTGTTGATGGCCTCTTATGTCCTGCTGCTGCATGGTCAAGGCAAAGCGCGCTTTCAGCTCGGCATTCATTATGTCACGATCAATCTTGTCGCCTCTGCGCTCTTCCTGATTGGCCTCGGTCTTATTTACGGCAGTGTCGGCAGCCTGAATATGGCGGATGTCGCGCGCCTGATGCCGCTGCTGGAAGCAGATCAGCACCGCTTAGCGGTTGCAGGCGGACTCTTGCTGTTCGTGGTGTTTGGCATTAAGGCTGCTATGCTGCCTGTCGGCTTTTGGCTGCCCAAAACCTATGCAGTCGCAACCACGCCAGTTGCAGCCATCTTTACCATCATGACCAAAGTCGGCATTTACGCTATCCTGCGCATCAATGGTACAGTGTTTGATGATACGGTCAGCCGTGAAATCTTGCAAAGCTGGCTGCTTCCGATTGGCTTAATTACCTCTGTATATGGCGTGATTGGCGCGATCGGTGCAGAACGCCTGCGCCGTTTTGTCGGCTTTATGATCCTGTCATCCATCGGTACCATTTTAATTGCGATTTCGCTGTTCAATGCTCAGGCATGGGCAGCTGGCCTATATTATTTAGTCCACAGTACTGTCGCAGGCGCAGCCTTTTATATCCTGTGCGGCTGGATCACTTCACAGCGCGGTGAATTTAAAGACCACTTTAAAGCTGCACCGCAAATGAAGCAGCATAAAACCGTTGCGATCACTTATTTTATTATTGCTTTGATGATGGCAGGCTTGCCGCCGTTCAGCGGCTTTCTGGGTAAAGTCTTCATCTTGCAGGCAACATCATCATCTCCTTACCAGCTGCTGATTATTTTAACGGTTTTAGCCGTGAGCCTGCTCAGCATTATTGCCATGACACGGGTTGGCTTTATTCTGTTTTGGCGCGCCACTCGGCCGGAAGATAATCCTGAAACGCAAGAATATGCACGCTATCAGGCATTGCCGGCCACTGCCCCCAAGCGCAATGACACAGTCATTTATTTATTGCTGACTGGGCTGATCGCCTATATGGCCTTTGCTGCACCCATTTACAGCTACGTCTCCAGTACAGCTGTGCAAATTCAAAACAATGCGCTGTATGAAGACACCCTGCTGAAAAAAGATGAAGATGGCACTATTATCAGTGTTCAGCCATTTGATTCTGCTTATTTGCCAGAAACCAAATATGGCGGCGAAACCGCCGATCAAAATGCGCATCTTATTCCTCAGCTGATTGCGCCTGAGACACTGAATGGCGAACATATCTCTGACTATAAAAAACGTCAGATTCAGATGCAGAGCCTTGAGGAGCAGTCCAATTCAGACACTCAACTGAAACCTGTGCAGGAGCCTTAAATGAAAGTTGCATCTCTTTTAGAGCGCTGGTTCCCTCATCCCCTGGTTTCAGTCATTGTCGGAGCCAGCTGGCTGATGCTGGGCCATAGTTTAGACTCTGGCTCCATCATAATGGCGCTCATTCTGGCCGTATTTATTCCGCGTCTCGTGCGCCCTTTTATTGAGCGCACACCAAATATTGACTGGAAACCTGCAGTCAGCTTATTTTTTTCAGTACTGTGGGACATCATTGTCTGCAATATACAAGTGGCTAAACTGGTTTTAGGACCGACGCATAAGCTGCATCCAAAATGGTTCCGCGTGCCTTTAGATACGCAGCATGAAGAAGTGAATACCCTGCTTGCGATGATCATTACCACGACACCAGGCACAGTCTCTGCAGGTATCGATCAAGACCGCGGTGACATTCTGGTTCATGCTTTAAATATTGAAGACACTGAAGCGGAAATTCAAAACATTAAAAACCGCTATGAAAAACCGCTGATGCAGATCTTTGGTGTTCAATCAGGAGCGCAATCATGACTATCTTGCCTTATGCTCTGGCACTCTGTTTGGGCGCCGTTACTATTTCTATGATCTTGTGCCTCATACGCCTGATTATCGGCCCATCGATTGTAGACCGCTTGCTGGCTTTAGATACCCTGTTTTTAAATGCCACCTGCCTTGTGGTTATTTTAGGGATTTACTGGGCAAGCACCGCAATGTTTGAAGGCGCTTTACTGGTGGCCATGCTGGGCTTTGTGTCGACAGCCGCTCTTGCGCGCTACTTCACCACCGGCCATGTGATTGATTAGGAGAATTTACAATGCAGCTTGCTATGGAAATTGCCGTTTCAATTTTCCTCATCATCGGCGCCTTTTTTATGCTGGTCGGCGGAATTGGCATGGTGCGCTTGCCAGATTTATTCATGCGCCTGCATGCGCCGACTAAATCCAGCACTTTAGGCTTAGGCAGCTTTTTGATCGCTTCCATCATCTACTCAGCTTTTCAGGGGCGCTTTGGCTTTGCCGAACTGCTGCTGACACTTTTAGCATTCATTACCGCCCCAGTATCAGCTAATTTAATTGCGCAAGCCGCACTGCACCTGCGCTTACGCTCTATTAGCGGTGAAGTGCCTGAAACGCTGAACCGCCCTTTACCTTGGCAGCGCACCCGCCGCCGAGCTTTTTATCAAAAGCGTGAAGATACGGATAAACAGCTCTAATCCAGACTATTTACTATTTCCAGCAAAAAAAAGCCACCCGAAGGTGGCTTTTTTAATGTCCAGTCAGGACTTATTCATCATCTTTTTTTGCTTCTTCAGGAGGTAAATCCTTCACTGCTTCAGCAATCAGGCCAAACATATAGTTGCCATACGCATTGGTCTTGTCATAGTGGAAACGCAAACGCGGCGTTATGCGTGTCTTAATGCGGCGGCCAAGCTCATGACGCAGGAAACCAGAAGCCTTATTCAAGACCTCCAAAGTTTCCTTATTCGCCGCTTCGCTTTGCTCATCGCCTAATTCACGCCCCATTACAGTGACATAAACTTCAGCATAGCCTAAATCTGGGCTGACTTTCACCGCAGAGATGGTCACCAGACCACCTAAACGCGGATCTTTAAGCTCCTGACGGATCAGTTCAGACAACTCGCGCTGAACTGTATCTGCCATACGCTTAAGACGCTGACTACCCGCCATTAAAGACTCCGTTTAATCAATTGAACATCATAAACTTCGATCTTGTCTTTCGCTTTGATGTCTTTATAGCCTTTCACTGCCAGACCACATTCCATGCCGGCGCGAACGTCTTCAACCACTTCTTTATAGCGGCGAAGTGATTCAAGTTCACCTTGGAAGACAACTACATCTTCACGCAATACACGGATTGGTTTGTTGCGGTGCAATACACCTTCCAGAACCATACAGCCTGCTGCAGCGCCAAATTTGCTTGAGTGGAATACTTCACGCACTTCAGCAACACCCAGAATTGTTTCACGGTGTTCTGGCGCAAGCTTGCCGCTCATTGCCGCTTTCACGTCATCAATCAGTTCATAAATTACTGAGTAGTAACGGATATCAATGCCATCTGCATCAGCTTTTTGACGCGCTGCGGTATCCGCACGAACGTTAAAGCCTAGAAGCACCGCTTCTGAAGATTCTGCAAGAATCACGTCAGATTCAGTGATCGCACCAACACCTGAACTGATTACGCGCACTTTAACTTCATCAGTTGCAAGCTCTGCAAGCGCAACATGCAATGCTTCTAAAGTACCGCGTACATCTGTTTTAAGCACAACGTTCACAATCGGAACATCTTTCTTGCCCATAGATGCCATTAAGTTCTCTAGACGCATAGCGCTTTGACGTTCAAGACGTTTTTGACGCTCACGATCCATACGCGCATCAGCAACTTCACGCGCTTTTTTCTCGTCATCAACAACAAGAACTTCATCACCTGCCATTGGCGCTTCTGGAAGACCCAGAATTTCCACAGGAATTGAAGGGCCCGCAGATTTGATACGCTGACCATTTTCATCAGTCATCGCACGTACACGGCCGTAAGATGCACCTGCAAGAACAAGATCACCTACTTTCAATGTACCGTTTTGAACAAGAATCGAAGTAACAGCACCGCGGCCTTTGTCAACACGCGCTTCAATTACAACACCTTGAGCCGCACCTTCTTCAGACGCTTTCAGCTCAAGCATTTCCGCTTGAATTGAAATCAAATCAAGAAGTTCATCGATACCTTGACCAGAGTGCGCTGAAACCATTGCAACTGGTACGTCACCGCCCCATTGTTCAGGAACGATTTCTTTGGTTGTCAATTCATTCAATACGCGGTCTGGATCAGCAGATTCTTTATCCATTTTGTTGATCGCAACAATAATTGGCGTACCTGCTGCACGTGCATGGTCAATTGCTTCTGCAGTTTGCGGCATTACACCGTCATCTGCTGCAACAACCAATACCACGATATCTGTCGCTTTTGCACCGCGTGAACGCATTGCAGTAAACGCTGCGTGTCCCGGAGTATCCAAGAAAGTAATAATGCCTTTCTCAGTTTTCACATGGTAAGCGCCGATATGCTGCGTAATGCCGCCCGCTTCGCCTTGTGCAACTTTCGCACGGCGGATACGGTCAAGAAGCGATGTTTTACCATGGTCTACGTGACCCATGATTGTAACAACTGGCGGACGCGTTGTTTGTGCGCCGCGCGCTTCTTCAGCCGCTTCCAGCAGGTTATCTTCCGCTTGAGTTTCAGATACCAATACTGGGTTATGGCCCATTTCTTCAACAACAAGCGCAGCAATTTCCTGCTCAATCGCTTGGTTCTGAGTAACCAATTCACCCATTTTCATCAGTGATTTGATCACTTCACGAACTTTAATCGCCATTTTTGCAGCTAAGTCAGCCACAATAATCGTTTCACCGATTTCCACATCATAAACTTGTTTTTTAACAGGTTTTTCGAAGCCATGTTTGTTCGATTGACTTGTTTTTAAACCGCGTTTATGTGAGTTATCACGGAATGACTGTTCTTCACCGCGACGGCCGCCCTTCTTAGATGACCGCGTATTCGGGGTATTTGTACCACGTTTAATTTCACGGTCTTCTTTTGCAAACGAGTCTTCATACGCCTGGCCAACTAGACCAGCTGCCAATGGAGAATCATCAACAACACGAATTGTCGCTGTCGTATCTTCAGAAGAATACTTAGACGCCATTTGACGCATTTGCTCAAGCGTACGCTGCTGCGCTTCTTCAGCGGCCTTGCGGCGCACTGCTTCTTCAGTCGCTTTTAATTGCGCTGCTTGCGCTTCACGCACTTTTTTCTGTTCAGCGGTTTCAACCACTTTAACCGTTTGCTTCACAATCGGCTTATTGGTTGATTTACGCTTCACTACAACGGCAGCTTTTGGCACTTCCTGCTTAGCAGTTTCTTGCTTAGCAGCTGCGCGCATTGCATCTAAAGCTTGCTTCGCTTTAGAGTCGCCTTGAACTGGCGCTTGAGCTGGCTTATCACCCGCTTCACGCGCTTTTTGATCCGCTTGAGCTTTCGCTAAAGCTTCAGCTTTAATCTGTTCTGGATCTGGCTTAGTAAACGTATGCTTCTTGCGAACTTCTACGTTAATAGTCTTAGCCTTACCTGATGTACTTGCTACTTTAGCTGTACTGGTCGTTTTACGTTTCAACGTGATCTTTCCTGCATGTGCATCATCTTGACCATGAATTTTTTTCAAATGGTTGACGAGCACATTTTGTTGTTCGGCGGTAATAATGTCGTCAGCTTTACCTTGCGGCAAACCTGCATCACGAACCTGTTCCAGCAGCTTCTCAACCGGGGTACCCACGTTGAGCGCCAACTCTTTAATCGACTTGTCCGTCATATATTACCTCCTAGTTAAACCATGATTCGCGCGCTTTCATAATCAGTTGACCTGCTTTTTCTGTACCCAAACCTTCGATATCTGCGATATCGTCAGTCGCTTGGTCAGCCAAGTCGTCTACTGTAATCACACCGCGGGCAGCTAGTGCATACGCGATCTCTTGAGTCATACCTTCCATTGCAGCAAGTTCAGGACTCGGCTCTTGAATATTTTCCTGCTGTTTCAACGCATCTGCCAATGCAACTTCTTTTGCACGGCCTTGAAGCGCTTCTACAGTTTCCGCATCCAACTCGATTTCATCGAATGTTTCTGCAGGAACATAAGCAATTTCTTCTACTGATGTGAAGCCCATTTCAACCAATGCCATCGCAAGGTCTTCTTCAATATCCAGACGTGAAACAAACAGGTCTAAATATTGCTGTGCTTCGTTTTGCTGACGTGCATGATACTCATCTTCAAGCATCATGTTCAGTTTATAACCAGTCAATTCAGAAGCAAGACGTACGTTTTGGCCCTGAGAGCCAATTGCACGCGCCAATTGATCGCTGGTTGCGAAGATAATGTCAGCTGTACGCTCTTCTTCATCAATCACAATGCCAGATACATCAGCAGGCTCTAATGCGCTTGCGATATATTGTGCTGGATCATCAGACCAAACCACAACATCAATGCGCTCGCCATTCAGTTCTTGCTGTACCGCTTGGATACGCGTACCGCGCATACCGATACAAGCGCCTACTGGATCAATACGGTGATCGTTCGTTTTCACTGCAATTTTAGCACGCACACCCGGTTGACGGGCAGCAGCTTTAATTTCAATGATTTCTTCTGAGATTTCTGGAATCTCTTTTTTCATCAATGCAATCAGCATTTCAGATTTAGCGCGGGAAAGCTGCAATTGAGCGCCGCGGCCTTCGCGATTGACATTGAAAAGAATGGCATTTACACGCTGTTTAGGACGCAAAATTTCTTTTGCAATCATTTCTTCACGTGCAAGATACGCTTCAGCATTATCACCTAAGTCAATGATAAAGCCGTCTTTTGTTTGCTTCTTCACTTCACCGTAAATCAGCTCACCCACTTTAGACTCATAGGCATCAGCGATTAAAGCGCGTTCAGCTTCACGAATCTTTTGCACGATGACTTGCTTCGCAATTTGCGCAGCAATACGGCCGAAGTCGATTGATTCAACTTCAAGTTCACGGATATCGCCAATTGACCATTTCGCAGGATCAACATCAGAGATCGCATCCTGACAAGCAGGCATTTCGTGATCTTCATCTGCAACCACTTCCCATTGACGGAAAGTCGCGTAATCACCTGTACGGCGGTCGATTTCCACACGAAGGCGCGCTTCTTCAGAATTTGTGCCCTCGTAGAATTTCTTTTTAGTCGCAGCAACGAGAGCTTGTTCAAGCGCTTCAAAAATTGCGTCGCGAGGTACACCTTTCTCGTTACTAACCGTTTCTACTACGGTAAGAATTTCACGTGCCATAAGTCACCTATTCGTCAAGATTCTTATTTATTGAATTAATCTTGGAAGATTAAATTTGCTTTATCAATATTGTGACTGTCGATTTCCAGTACTTGCTGCTTTTCAACTTCAACCTGAATGATTTCATTTTCAAGATCTACTGCAACCAGTTTTGCCTGGAATTTACGGCGGTTATCTACAGCACTGATAAGGCGCAATGCAACTTGCTGGCCGACATAGCCAGACATTTGATCCAGTGTATAAAACGGACGGTCCCAGCCAGGAGACGACACTTCCAGCGCATATTCACCTGAGATCGGGTCATGTACGTCTAAAATCGCGCCAACCTGCTGTGTTACACGCACACAGTCCTGCACGCCAATACCGCGGCCCTGCTCTTCTTCACCATCTTGATTGATGACTGGCGCTGCGTTTTCGCCTACCGGTTTGTCGATATAAATACGCAATAGCGAACGCTTGCCTTGAGGCACAAAATCAATACCCCAAAGATCCACATTACATGCCTGCACAGCCGGTGCAATTAAGTCCTGAAGTGCTTGAGTTTTATTTGATAGCTTCATTTACTCTCGTCAAAATTATGAGATTTGATGGCCGAAATGACCACTACAGACCAATGTCAACTATTGTAGTAGTGAAACATGACGATTTGACCAAATTTATGCCGACACTACACGATAGCCAATAAAAAAGGGCGTAATCGCCCCAATTATGCACAGAAAACCATAGTCCACTGTGCAAAAAGGCCCACCTAGTTGTGAGCCTCTTTTAGAAACTTGGTAGCGGGAGCTGGATTTGAACCAACGACCTTCGGGTTATGAGCCCGACGAGCTACCAGACTGCTCCATCCCGCATCAACGTGCAAAAATTATATACAAAATGCTAATCACTTTCAATGAAAACTGATCAACTGTACCTGATTAAGTTGCACCTTAATCAGAATTGGTAGCGGGAGCTGGATTTGAACCAACGACCTTCGGGTTATGAGCCCGACGAGCTACCAGACTGCTCCATCCCGCATCAATATTGCAAAATGATCTCAGCTTCAAAAAAACTGTTTATTTAAGTTGCATCTTAAATAAAGTTGATTGGTAGCGGGAGCTGGATTTGAACCAACGACCTTCGGGTTATGAGCCCGACGAGCTACCAGACTGCTCCATCCCGCATCAACAGTGCAAATTTATCTCAGCTTTTTTCAAAACTGTTTATTTAAGTTGCATCTTAAATAAAGTTGATTGGTAGCGGGAGCTGGATTTGAACCAACGACCTTCGGGTTATGAGCCCGACGAGCTACCAGACTGCTCCATCCCGCATCAACAGATTTGCCGCTAACACCAACTTATATTTTCTGGATAACAAGTTGGTGCGGAAGGGGGGACTTGAACCCCCACGCCCGAAAGCACTACCACCTCAAGGTAGCGTGTCTACCAATTCCACCACCACCGCAGCAGTGACGCATTCTAGACGCACAGTCCAAAAAAAGAAAGAGCTAAATAATATTATTCGGCTGTTTTAGGTGCGGTTGGCGAAGTTTCAGCCGCTTTTACAGGAACTGCAGGCGCTGAAGAAATCGATTTCAAGCTGTATGCATCTGTCGTTTGCTTCTTCGCATACACGGCCAGCGTTAAGCTGGTCACAAAGAATAAAGCTGTCAGCACCGCGGTTAAACGGGTTAAGAAATTAGCTGAACCCGAGGCGCCAAACACTGTTGCCGCGCCGCCGCCGCCAAAAGATGCGCCCGCATCCGCCCCTTTGCCATGCTGAACTAAAATCAGAACAATCATCAAAACGGCTAAGATAATATGTACTACCAGCACAAAAGTTTGCATGCTGCACTCCTAATTATTTTGTATTCGCAAATGCTTGAGCAATTTTATAGAACGACTCTGCATTTAATGATGCACCGCCAACCAATGCACCATTGATGTCTGGACAGGCTGCTAACTCTACTGCATTTTCAGGCTTTACACTACCGCCATATAAAATAGCCATGGTTTTGCCAGCAGGGGTGATTTGACTCAGGCCTTCACGGATTTTAGCATGCATCGCCTGCGCATCTTCCGGAGACGCGGTTTTGCCTGTACCAATCGCCCAAATCGGCTCATAAGCAACGATAATATTGTTCCATTGCTCAGCTTGTACAACTGCAGCAATATCACAGATTTGCTGAAGCACCGTAAGCTCAGCCTGTCCGTTTTCACGCTGTTCCAAGCTTTCACCTACGCAATAAATGACTTTTAAATTGGCATTTAATGCATTTTTAATTTTTTCATTTAATATCGCTGGCGTATCAGCAAAATATTCACGGCGTTCAGAATGACCAACCAGTACAAAGCCGATTCCGCTGTCCTGCAGCAATTCAGCGCTGATTTCACCTGTATATGCCCCTGTGCCTGCAAAACGGGAAACATCCTGCGCTACGGTATAAACTGTACGGCTGCTGTCATGCAATTGCGCACGTATATCGGTCAATGCCAAAGCAATTGGCGCGACACCCATATGACAATCTGATTCTTCAATATTTTGATTTTGAAGCAATTGTTTTAATTCTTGCACTAACTGTTTGGCACTTGCCTGCATTGGGTTCATTTTCCAATTGCCCACAACCCAAGGTGTAATCGCCGGAACCGACATAAATAACCTGCAGAAACTAATAGATGAAAACCGGCACATTCTACACGCAATTGAAAATTTTGATGATAGTTTTCCTCATGCTATTTTCAATATAAAAAGGCTGAATTCTTTTTTTAATAGCTTTTTTCAAAAAATTCCTGATGATTTAAGGACTAGTTCAAAGTTTTGATCAATACTTAGGTAGTGACAACATTTTAAGATATGGTATTTTTAAATAACAAAAGTATAATTTTAGCATACCAATTATAAACAAATTGACGCATAGGCATATTGAAGCATGACAGCACTACAAGGTTCTCCAAGATTTACAGGATTTATTCGGCGCCTGGTCGAAGAAGGACAGGTATCTGCCGATAAAATGCGCGATGCGATTTTAAATGCAAAAAAGGCCAATCAAGATATCGTCGCCTACCTGATCAACGAGATGAAATTATCCTCATTGACGATTGCGGAAACAATTTCTGCAGAATTCGGCGAACCGATTTTTGATATTGCTGCCTATGACGCAAATCTCATTGTTCGTGAAGATATAGATGAAAAGCTGATTACGCGCTATCGCGTTCTGCCGATTTTCAAACACTCGAATGTGCTGTATGTTGCCACCAGCAACCCGACCAATATTGAAGCCGTCGATGCGATTCGTTTCAGCAGTAAAATGAACACTGAGACAATCATTGTTGAATACAATAAGCTTGAAAAGCTGATTGAACAGCAGTTTGCGGAAGAAAGCACTTTCGATTTTGATGATGACTTTGATCTCGATATTGAAACCGCCTCAGACCCCTCTTCAAATAATGACGACAGTGAAGAGGAAAAAGGTGAAGAAGCGCCAATTGTCAAATACATCAATAAACTGCTGGTTGACGCCATCCGCATGGGCGCATCGGACTTGCATTTTGAACCTTATGAAAAAAGCTACCGCGTCCGTTACCGTGTCGATGGTGTATTGCGTACAATTGCCAATCCGCCGCTGCAGCTGGCAAACCGCTTAGCTTCACGCCTAAAAGTCATGTCACAAATGGATATTTCTGAAAAACGCGTTCCGCAGGATGGCCGTATCAAGCTTAAACTGTCAAAAAGCAAAGCGATCGATTTCCGTGTCAACTCACTGCCTACCTTATTTGGCGAAAAACTCGTACTGCGTATCCTGGATCCTTCCAGCGCCATGCTCGGCATTGATGCGCTCGGCTATGAGCCTGCACAAAAAGAATTATTTATGCAGGCCTTAGACAAACCGCAAGGCATGCTGCTGATCACAGGCCCGACCGGTTCTGGTAAAACGGTATCGCTGTATACTGGCTTGAATATTCTGAACCGTGAAGACACCAACATTTCAACAGCAGAAGATCCTGTCGAAATCAACTTGGAAGGCATCAATCAGGTGAACGTCAACAATAAAGTCGGCCTGACTTTTGCCGCAGCGCTGAAATCGTTCCTGCGCCAAGACCCTGATATTGTCATGGTGGGTGAGATTCGAGATTTGGAAACTGCTGAAATTGCCATTAAAGCGGCTCAAACCGGTCATATGGTGATGTCTACCCTGCATACCAACAGTGCGCCGGAAACATTGACCCGTTTACGCAACATGGGCGTGCCTTCTTTCAATATTGCAACATCGGTAAATCTTGTCATTGCGCAGCGCTTAGCTCGACGTTTATGCGCGCTGTGTAAAGAAGCTGTTGAAGTTCCGCAGCAAAGCCTGCTGGAAATGGGTTTTACCGAAGAAGATATGCAGAATCCAGACTTCCAAATTTATCAGCCTGTAGGCTGCGCAGAATGCCGCGAAGGCTATAAAGGCCGAGTCGGTATTTATGAAGTGATGAAAGTGACGCCAGAAATTTCCCGTATTATCATGGAAGATGGCAACGCGATTCAGATTGCAGATGCTTCAGATAGAGCTGGGTTTAACAATTTACGCCGTTCTGGCTTAGTTAAGGTTATGCAGGGGGTGACTTCTTTACAGGAAGTCAATCGTGTAACCAGTGAATAATTGCAGTATTTCATATTTAAAATAAGGATAAATTCATGGCTGTCAAAAAAGCGCAGATGATGCCAACCTTCAGTTATGAAGGCGTTGACCGTAAAGGGGCTAAACTTAAAGGGGAAATGCCGGCGCGCAACATGGCGCTTGCAAAGGTCACTTTGCGTAAGCAAGGCATTACCATCAAGACCATACGGGAAAAACGCAAAAATATTCTCGAAGGCTTCATGAAGAAAAAAGTGACCACTTTAGATATCACTATTTTCACGCGCCAATTGGCAACAATGATGAAAGCAGGTGTACCTTTGGTGCAGGGTTTTGAAATTGTTGCTGAGGGCTTGGAAAATCCATCTATGCGTGAAGTTGTACTAGGTATTAAGGGTGAAGTAGAAGGCGGCAATACCTTTGCTGGCGCACTGCGTAAATATCCTCAGTATTTTGATAACTTATTTTGCTCATTGGTTGAATCAGGCGAACAGTCAGGTGCACTGGAAACCATGCTGGACCGCGTGGCTATCTATAAAGAAAAAAGTGAGTTATTAAAGCAAAAAATTAAAAAGGCCATGAAATATCCAGCAACGGTTATTGTGGTTGCCATTATTGTGACCATTATTTTGATGGTTAAAGTTGTGCCTGTTTTCCAAGACTTATTCTCTTCCTTTGGAGCCGATCTGCCAGCATTCACTCAAATGGTTGTTAATATGTCGAATTGGATGCAGCAATATTGGTTTATCTTGATTATCGGAATTGCTATCGCGATCGCAGGCTTTTTAGAAGCAAAAAAACGCAGTAAAAAGTTCCAAGATTTCCTAGACAAAGCAGCTCTTAAGGCACCGATTTTTGGTGATTTGGTCTATAAAGCTATTATTGCCCGCTACAGCCGTACATTAGCAACTACCTTTGCCGCTGGTGTTCCGCTGATTGATGCACTGGAATCTACTGCAGGCGCGACGAATAATGTGGTGTATGAAACTGCAGTCATGAAAATTCGTGAAGATGTAGCTACAGGTCAACAGCTGCAATTTGCAATGCGTGTCACCAATAAATTTCCATCTATGGCCGTGCAAATGGTCGCCATTGGCGAAGAGTCTGGTGCTCTAGATGCAATGTTAGACAAAGTTGCAACGCATTATGAAAACGAAGTAGATAATGCTGTAGATGGTTTAACTTCAATGATGGAACCCCTGATCATGGCTATCTTAGGTGTGCTTGTAGGCGGCCTAGTTGTTGCAATGTACCTGCCAATTTTCCAAATGGGTTCTGTTGTTTAATGCTCGAACTAATTCAATATTTAATCCAAAATCCAACAGCGCATTATATGGCTGTTGGATTAATCAGCCTGTGCATCGGCAGTTTTCTCAACGTCGTCATTTACAGAACGCCTAAAATGATGGAGCAGGAATGGCGCACTGATTGCCAATTTCTGCTTCATCCTGAGCAGCCGATTATCGATGAATCCAAAATCACGCTGAGCAAACCAGATTCTGCCTGCCCTAAATGCAGCACCCCTATCCGCTGGTACCAAAATATTCCTGTCATCAGCTGGGTGCTGTTGCGAGGCAAATGTGGCAGCTGTCAAAATCCAATCAGCATCCGCTACCCTTTAATTGAATTATTGACTGCAGTCTGCTCTTTGATTATCGTGGCCGTTTTTGGCCCTACAGTACAAATGCTCTTCGGCTTAGTCCTGACTTGGATCTTAATCGCACTGACTTTTATTGACTTCGATACTCAGTTATTGCCAGACCGCTATACGCTGCCTTTGGCTGCCTTAGGCTTAGGCATCAACAGCTATGCTGTTTACACCAGCCCGACAGCATCCATCTGGGGCTATATCATCGGCTTCCTCTGCCTTTGGATTGTCTATTACATTTTCAAAATTGTGACAGGCAAAGAAGGCATGGGCTATGGTGACTTTAAGCTGCTCGCAGCCTTAGGCGCATGGATGGGTCCAATGCTGTTGCCTTTGATTGTACTATTGTCATCATTGGTCGGTGCAATTATCGGCATTATTTTGCTCAGGATCCGTAAGGAAAATCAGCCTTTCGCTTTTGGCCCTTATATTGCTATTGCTGGCTGGATCGCCTTCCTATGGGGTGATCAAATTATGAAGATTTATTTAGGGCAATAAGGAATCAGCATGGATTTTGTAGTGGGATTAACGGGCGGTATTGGCAGCGGAAAATCTGCGGCCAGTGCTTGGTTTGAATCTCAAGGCATTGTCGTAGTCGATGCAGATATCGTCGCCCGTGAAGTGGTGCAAAAAGGCCAGGCAGCGTTAGATCAAATTCAGCAGGCCTTTGGCGACTGGGTTTTACTCCCTGACGGTGAGTTAAACCGCCGCGCTTTACGGGAACATATTTTTAAAGTGCCTGAAGCCCGTAAAACATTAGAACACATTACCCACCCTGCTATCCGCAATTCAATTATTCAGCAGCTGGCACAAGCCAAAAGCGCTTATGCAATTTTAGTTTCTCCCCTGCTGTTTGAAACGAATCAGCATGAGCTGACACAGCGTACTTTGCTGATCGATGCCTCCGAAGAATTGCAAATCCAGCGCGCCTCACAACGTGATGGACAAAATGCCGATCAAATTAAAACAATTATTGCAGCGCAGATGCCGCGTATTGAAAAACAGCGAATGGCGGATGATATTGTGCTGAATGACGGCTATCTAGATCATCTCTACCAGCATTTGATGCCGCTGCATAAGCAGTATTTAAGTTTTGCACACGAATCCAGCATATAAATTTGATGCATAAAAAAGCAGCCTCATAAAGACTGCTTTTTTTATTCAATAACTGCTATGAAGACTGCGGCGTGAACCAGCGCCATGGCTGCAGCGCGCCAACCCCCATACCAATCAATCCGCACACAATCGCAAAATTCAGCGGCTCATTCAGCAGCGGCACCGCAATAATGGCGGCAATAAATGGCGCCAAAGTGACAATACTGCCTGTTTTAAATGCGCCTAAACGTTTAATGGCTTCAACATAGGTCAAAGTCGCAATAATCACCACAAATATGCCATGAAAAAGAACCTGCGAAATTAAATGCACAGGATCTGGCTCAGTGAAATGTTTGGGAAGAAAGAGCAGATAAATCGGTATATAGATTATTGCGGACCAAATCGCAACACCTGCCATAGCATGCCATGCAGAAAGCTTCCAAAAGCGCAGTAAAACCGTAAAAATTCCCCACCAGATTGCGCTGAGGAAAAACAGTAAATCACCCAAGCCCAAAGCCTGCCCTGTCTGCTGATACATTAAGTAGCACATCGCAGCCAAGGAAAACAGCATGATGCCTAAGCTAAGCCAAGTATGACGGTCAAAGGCGTGCTGAAACAGCAGATAGGCCGCCACAGCAGTACACAAAGGAATACACCCATTCAGAAAAATGGCCGCATGCGCTGCTGGCGCATAGTGAAAAGCGCTATAGGCGGTCAAGCAATAGATTACTCCACCGATCAGCCCCAAAATCAAGGGCTCTTTTTTCCACAAAAATGCCGTATCTTTCTTATAAATCAGAATCGGCATCAAGATAAAAAACGCCAATACAAAACGTAAGGCCGTCAAATCCCAAGCGCTGATCCCCCAATTGGCACTCAGCCGTGCGGTAAGGGTAAACCCGCCCCAAATACACATGGTAATGAGGACATAAAGATAACCTTGCTGCTTTGGAGACATTACACTCAGCTTATGGGTAAATTAAAAATTATTGATTGCGCTGACGGCAAGCTTCATACAATGCCATGCCTGTCGCCACGCTGACATTTAAGCTTTGCAGGTTACCCGCCATAGGGATATACACTTTCTGATCGCACTGCGCTTGGGTAATTGGACGCAAACCTGTATCTTCGGCTCCCATCACCATACAGATGGCGCAGCCGGTAAAATCAAATTTCTGAATAGGCAAAGCCTGTTCATCCAGCATAGTGCCAACCACCTGAACATTAAACTGGTCTTTAATTTGGCCTAATGTACGCGCCAAGTTGGTTACTTGAATGAATTTAACCTTCTCCGCACCGCCAGCAGCCACTTTACGTGCTGTCGGGGTCAAGCTTGCAGAACGGTCACGCGGTACAATCACGGCTTCTACGCCCATAGCCGCTGCTGTACGAATACATGCGCCAAGGTTATGCGGATCTGTCACCTGATCTAAAGCCAGCAATAAAGGCTGACTTGAAGCACTCAATAATTCTTCTAAATCTTTTTCATTCAATGTTGGATGCGGACGCACCGCTGCAACCACCCCTTGGTGAAAGGGTAAGCCCGCCAGCTTTTCCAAAGTATCGCGGCTGGCTTTTTGAATGCTGACACCAAATGGTTCTGCCAGTTCAAAAATACGCTGTAAACGCTGATCTTCACGGCCTTTTAAAGCAAATAAAGTTAAAACACGCTCAGGTTCAAGTTCCAATAATGACTCTACAGAATGTACGCCATAAAAATATTCAGGTTTTGCCATGAACGGCCTCTAACTTCAGTGGATTTTTCAAAAGAAAAATCCTGTAAAGCAGACTTTACAGGATTGATGCTTAATGCTTAGTTTAACTGATTTAGACAGAAAATTCTTGGCCTAAAAAACAGTTCACTACTTAGACCTTATTAGCCTTCAAAATGGCAAACATAGTCCAGCACTTCATCTGTTTCAATTTTAAAGCGGCTGCTGCCTGGCACATAGAAAGATTGGCCTGCGCGGAACAGTTCGCTTTCTGTGCTGTCGCCAATTTGTACGCGGCATTCACCAGAAATAATTTCCATGCGCTCAGGAACATGTGTTTCAAAAGTTAAAGGCTTTTCCGTTGGAAGTAAAATACCCAATGTTTTTTTAGTTCCATCTTCAAATTGAACTGTATGGCTAATGCAAAGACCGCCAAAATATACATTTGACTTTTTGATGACTGATACATGATCAAACTGAGCTGACATGCGTATTTTCTCCAGATAAAGCGTATTTATAGTATTTGCTTGAAGCAGTTTAATAGCGCTGCCTCAACTAATCAATCTATGTTTTGCACAGATCGACCAAAGATTAAGAAGCCCCGATGGCATCACAAAAATGCCGTTTTTTTAGGCATTTTATTCCCCGTGGCGATTGAGTCTAAATCAAGTTTTTAGCCAGTACAAATTTCTTTTGGCTTCAGCTCAAAAATTCAGGAAAAGCTTGAAAATATTCAAACTCTGTACCGCTAAACAACCGCTATTCAGTATGCAAAAACAGTGCCTCACGCTGCTCAATAATGATTTTTGATACAGGCTCGGAGGGGGCATACTGCAGAACAGAACTGACAATGGATATTAAAAAATAAATCCTGCTTTTAACAAGCTGGTCGGCTCCCACTTCTGATAACTTTTCCATAGAATGCGCTGAATTGTATTTTTCTTGAAAAATTGCGCTAGAATGACTCTAATTTCGGTGATTTAAAAATAAAAACCGTCTTGT
The DNA here is from genome assembly GCF_002135435.1 of Acinetobacter sp. ANC 3813. Taxonomy (GTDB): domain Bacteria; phylum Pseudomonadota; class Gammaproteobacteria; order Pseudomonadales; family Moraxellaceae; genus Acinetobacter. Next base: position 220,706 of record NZ_NEGK01000006.1, read on the forward strand.
GGCAAAAACAAAACTTGTCTATCTTAAACTCGAACTTCTCGCAGCTTGGATGCGTTTATGCTGACACATTTAACTCTGATCAATTTTGCCTTAGCCGAACACCTAGCCATTGATATAGAACAAGGTTTCAACGTTTTAACCGGCGAAACCGGCGCAGGTAAATCTTTGCTGCTGGATGCGCTTTCAGCCTGCTTAGGCGAACGTACCGATACCAATTACGTACGCTTCGGATCAGAAAAGGCAGACGTCACTGCCACATTCAGCTATCAGCCCAATTCTCCTGAAGCGCTGTGGCTCAAAGAACAGGAACTGGACGATGAATCTGGCGAGCTGCTGCTGCGCCGCGTGGTTTTTGCAACAGGCCGCAGTAAAGCTTGGATTAATGGCCGTCCGAGCAGTTTAGCGGAGTTAAAAGAAATTGGCCGTTTGCTGGTTCAGCTCTATAGTCAGCATAGCCAGCAGCAGCTGCTTGAACCACCCTATCCTAAACGCTGGATAGACCGCTACAGCAACTTTTATGCGCCTGCACAAGCAGTCCGTGACGCTTACAGCAAATGGCAAAAAGATATCCGCCAGCATCAGGCAGCATTGGATGCCCAAGCCACCCGCAAACAGCGTATTGACACACTGGAACTGCAGCTGGAAGAACTCGAACCAATGGTTCAAATGGACTATAAAGACATTGAGCAAGAGTTTGACCGCCTCAGCCATCATGAACACATCATGCAGGATTGCAGCTACAGCTTAGGCGCGCTGGATGATGCTGAACAGAATATTAACCAGGAACTATCATCCATTTTACGGCGCATCGAGTCGCATGCCGGACGCAGTGAACAGCTGTCTGAAATTTACACCTCCATGCTGAATGCACAAAGCGAATTAGAAGATGCTACTGCCAATTTGCGGCAATTTATGGATCGTCAAAGCTTTGATCCTGAACGCATGGAAGATCTGAATTCGCAATTGGAAGTCTTCCACCGCCTAGCGCGCAAATACCGCACCCAGCCCGAAGCGCTGAAAGCAGAATATGAAACATGGCAGGCTGAACTGCAGCAGCTGCATGAATTGGAAGATCCTGAAACACTGGCGGAACAAGTTGAAGTTTCACATCAGGACTTCTTAGCAAAAGCGCAGCATTTGGATCATATCCGCCGTGAAGCAGCCGCACCGCTAGCCAAACAGCTGACCGAACAGGTGAAACAGCTCGCACTGCCAGAAGCGTACTTCGAATTTAAATTTGAGCCTTTGGATGAAGTATCCAGCGAAGGTCTGAGCTTTATTCAGCTTTTATTCACTGCCAATAAAGGCATTCCTGCGCAGCCACTGGCGCGTGTCGCCTCTGGCGGTGAGCTGTCGCGTATTGCCTTGGTGATGCAAGTGATGAATGCTGAAAAAACCGATGCCGAAGTCATTGTATTTGACGAAATTGATGTCGGCATCAGCGGCGGCACGGCAGAAATTGTTGGCCGTTTGCTGGCAGGCCTGGCGGAACATGTGCAGATTCTCTGCATTACCCATCAGGCGCAAGTTGCAGCGCAATCGGATCAGCATTTGCTTGTGCAAAAGAAACAGACTGATCCAGCCAGCAGCACTATTTTTGAATTGGCAGAAGATGGCCGTATTCAGGAACTGGCACGCATGACTGGCGGTGTTGAGATTAATGAAACGACGCTGCAGCATGCGCGTCAGCTGCGCCAACTGAAATTCCAGCATGCTAAGGCCTAAAACATTAAAGCCTTTGAGCCACTCAAAGGCTTTTTTAAGCGTGTCATATTGATTTTGATTACCTGCAACTATTTTACGATGCCTTGGTATACAAAACCTTTTGCACCTAAGGCATAGCGCAAGTATTTATTTTGCGGCCGATACTGCGCATTTAAAAGCATGACATCGACATGTTTAGGCCCAACTTTTAAGTAATTTTGACTAGCGCTGCGGTCTATATCGTCATGGCAATCATAATCGACCGAAATTTCATCCAGCTTCTTTTGTTTGTTTTGAAATATATAAGATTTGAGTAATTGCTTCGGGCCAACTTCAACTGCACGCACCTGATGCATCCCCGTGCAGCTATCCCCTTTGTAATAACTGCGCACTAAATACACTGTTTTATTTTGGATGCGAACGGGCTGAATTTGGTTAATCCAGCCTGAATTAAATTCATCAAAATGTTGAGTTTGGCCTGTGTAATATTACACATAGCTGTCCCACTCGCCCATCGTACCGCCACCAGAAACATCAAAGCTATAAAACTTCAATTTCTTGTCAGGTGAATACTGCACGTGTACATAGCCTTGTTTGACTAAAGCGGGAAAATTATAGTTAAAGCTGTTTTTATCATTCGAAATAATGTCTACAACTGCATTTTCAATATCGCTATTTACCTCATAAAAATTCTGCTGTTTGAATTTTTGCAGTATCTGGATTTCTTGTTGCTCTAACTGCTGTACATTCGCAAAACTTAAAGGAGAAGCCGCACCAATCAGGATCATCACGATTAATTTATAGGTGTTTTTCATTTTTATCCTTGATCATTATGCTTTTTTTTAAGACTTAAGTAATTTTAGCAAAATTTTATCTTTAGAAATAAGCACATTCTATTCAAATCCCAACAGCGTCTTGTATCCAATAAAGTTCAATATTGAGCATGAGCGATATGCTCAACGCTGCCCCCAATAAAGTGAGGATGAAGTCAAATGTATCTTTTTGCATAAAAACTCATTGTTGAATCAGATTTTGTTTAGTATGTTGATAAATACATAATTATTAATATTCATCCGTTTAAGATAAGGAGAGAGGCCTAGGTGTCTAAACAATATTTGACGCATCGCTGCCTGATTGCTCCGCCTGATATGCAAGATGACTTTTTTGCAAATACCGTCATTTATTTGGCCCGCCATGACCATGACGGCGCGCAAGGCATTATCATTAACCGGCCTTCAGGCATCCAAATTAAAGAATTGCTCAACGACCTTGAAATTGATGCGGACAATGTCAACCCGCATGCAGTCCTGCAGGGCGGCCCTTTGCGCCCAGAAGCAGGCTTCGTGCTGCATACTGGACAGCCCACTTGGCATTCCTCTATTGCTGTTGGTGAAAATGTCTGCATTACCACGTCTAAAGATATTTTAGATGCCATTGCGCATAATGAAGGCGTAGGCCGCTATCAAGTGGCGCTTGGCTATGCCAGCTGGGATAAAAATCAGCTGGAAGCTGAAATTTCGCGCGGAGATTGGCTGATTTGCGATGCAGACATGGATTTGATTTTTAATTTGCCTTACGATGCCCGCTGGGATGCCGCCTATAAAAAAATGGGGGTAGACCGTATTTGGTTATCTTCAGAGATTGGACATGCCTGATTTAAATTCGCCTCAAATGATTATGGCATTTGACTTTGGCACACAGAAAATGGGCATGGCCGTGGGCCAGTCCATGATTGAAAGCGCAAATCCGCTGGCGCTGTTTCCGATGAAAGATGGCATTCCCAACTGGGATGAACTGCTGAAAATCGTGAAACAGTATCAGCCAAACCTGTTTTTGGTGGGACTGCCACTGAACATGGATGATACAGAATCTGAACTTTCTGCCCGCTCACGCAAATTTGCCCGCCGCCTGCGCCATCAGACCAATATTGAAACACTCATGGTCGATGAGCGCCTCACTACACGTGAAGCCCGCGGTGAACTGGAACAATATCAGTCTCAGGGCCGAGGAAAAAAATTGGCAGCGGACAGTATCGCTGCGGCTTTATTTATCGAAAGCTGGTACCGTAATCCGGAAGGTATAACTCCTTAGGCTTGACATTACAGATCTATAAAAAATAAAAGCATCCACAGGGATGCTTTTATTTTTTTGAAATGCTGAGTCCTAGGCTATTTTTTCTCTGCTTCAATATGCACTGTTGCTGTTCGCCCAGCCACAAAGGCCAACTGATTCTTTGGCACTTCATCCAGTATAATTTTTACAGGTACACGCTGCGCCAAACGCACCCAGCTAAAAGTTGGACTCACATTGGCCAGCAATCCAGTCGTAGATGTCCGTTCACGGTCTTCAATACCAGAAGCTACACCCTGCACATGGCCTTTTATTTTTTCTGAACTGCCCATCAGCTGAATCGTTGCAGGGGCGCCTACATCAATTTTATCCAACTTGGTTTCTTCAAAATAGCCAACGATATACAATTTTTGACGGTCCACTAAGGCCGCAACAGCTTGGCCTACTTTGACATAGTTGCCTTCCTGCAATTCAAAATTAGATAAAGTGCCGTCAGCAGGAGCAACCACTGCTGAACGGTGCAAATTCAGCTGTGCCAAATGCAGATTGCTGTTGGCAGCCTGAATCAATGCTTTTTGCTGCACAATATTGGCTTGAGCTTGCTCAATCGCCGCACCCATTTGCTGATGCTCTGCATGAGATTCATCACGCGCCGCAAACATCTGGTCTTGTTCTTGTTTAGAAATCGCGCCATCCATTAAGTTTGCATAGCGGGCCGCATTTTTATCTGCCAAGTTAATATTGGCCTGTGATTTCACCAAATTGGCTTTAGACTGCGCCAATGCGGCTTCAGCCTCAGCTAAACCTGCTTTTGCTTTAAATAAATCTGATTTTGCCTGCTCCACATCTAAAGCCTGGCGCGCCACATCAATTTTAAACAGCACCTGTCCTTTTTTTACCGTTTGGTTATCTTGCACCAGCACGTCTGTCACCAAACCAGAAACATCCGATGAAACTTGGATCACATCACCGCGCACACGTCCATCACGAGTCCAAGGCTCAGAATTGTAGTAATTCCAAATATGGCGCACCACGAGCAGCACCACGATCGCCACAGCTAGAAGAAAGATAGGCCGAACATATTTACGCGCATCAGCAGATGTCATTTTTCACCTCAACATTTCAAATAATTAAAGCACAGCGGCATACAGCCAATGCCCGCAGCCCAGCAGAATGATGTATAGACACAGATAAAACACACTTGGCATGGCAATCCAGCCCTGCTCTACCCAGCGGTCTAAAAACAGCATCAGCACGCGCAACGCTGCATATGCCGCAACAGCCAACACCAGCAGCATGGGCACATACACGCCATAAACATTCATTTCACCCATGCTGAACTCCCGCCGTGACACACGCAGGCTCAGAAACATCCGCTGGCGCATGGCATAAACTGCTTCGAATATTATTTAAGGAGATGCGAAGACGCTGCGCCAATTCAGCATTCTCTAGTTCGCTGCTCTGCTGCATCAGCAGCGCGATAGCCTGCAGAATATCTGCCTGAAGCGTATGTTCTGGCTGCTGCAGCTCTTTGGCACGGAAATAATCATCCAGCAGCTGCATCAGCGTCTCCAACTGTTCTAGTGCACCAGCCTGCTCAGGCAATTTCTGCATCAGCTCCTGCAAACGGGTTAAATCCACTGCAGCGCTGGCTTCAATCAGCGCCAAATTAATTTTGTGTTTTAAACTTTCAGACTGCACCGCCTTAGAATTTAAAATACCAATCCGATCCAGCATACTGCTTAGATGAATACGGAAAGCTACGCCATAAGGAATATAAAGTGCTTGGCGGATGGCTTTATAATGCAAGGACAAGATGCGCTGCACCGTTATTTCAGGTGACATTGCACGCACCAAATGAATCACATACACCGAAATGATCGGGCCGATCACCGTGCCAATCGAAGCGTCAAAAAACATGATTTGATCTAGGTTAAAACGGTTCTGCAAATTCAGCCCCATAACCGTTCCCATCAGCAGCGGCAAGCCAATGCCCACCAAAGGCGGATGTAAAAACAGCATCAGGCAGTACATGACAAAAGGCGCCAGCACCAGCCCTAGTTGCCAAAATTCAGTTACATGCGGGAAAATGCCATAGGCATAAATAAATACAGCCACTGCCGCATAAATATTGGCGCGGATAAACATTTTTAAGGCAGGTACAGGATTATCCAGTGACGTCAAAATACAGGCGCTGATGGCCGCCATCTCTGCCATCATAAAGCCGGCCTTCCAGCCGCTGAGTATCCAAAAGCCTGTCGCAATCAAAATAATGAAAAATGCCGATATCCCCCCGCGCACTGCAACGCCATGATCTCGATGCAAATTGGGATAATTGGTGGTTAATGGCGTAACCGCTTCCGGCAAAGACGCATCGCCATGATTGATGCGCTGCCAAATTAATTTAATGGCGCGGATATTCTGAATAAAATGCCGGATATCCATTTTCAAACCAGCCAAAACCGTGCGCTGATCCTGTGCCGCAGATTGGATCAGCGCCTCAAAATCTGCATCAAACTCGGCTGGCAGCAGATTGAGATCCGACTCCTGAATTTCCCGATAATCTTTGATGAATGCATAGATGTGTTCATGCAAAAGCATAATCTTGTGTTGAAAGCGCTCATCTTTGCTGCACTGACTCAGCTGATTCATCCGTTCTGACATCGCCACCAAATTACTCAGCAGCATGGTCATTTGATGCAGCATTTCCTGCAGCGGCTTGGTCATGCCTTTTAAAGTCGACTTTTCATAGCTCAGATGCACAGCCATCACATGAATATCCGCAATATCACGCGCCAGATTTCCCAATGACTGGGCATAATCGTTTTGATGTTTTTCTTCTAATAAGATTTGATTGAAAATCTTCTGCGTGTCCTGAAAGGTTTTATTGACCTGCACTTTAACGGCTGGGCCGATATGCATTGGAAAGACCGTTGTGGTCACAATCGCACTGCAGACCACCCCCACAGTAATTTCCAGAAAGCGGCCGACCGCCATATCAAAAATAGACACCGTGTCGATATAGTAAACCGCGTTATAGGCAATAATGACGGTGGTATAGCCTGCCAGCATGAATACATAGCTGCGCGGTGTACGGTCCAGCAGCGATAAATAAAGACACCAGCCCACCCAAGCCGCCAAAAACAAGGTAAACAGCCAAGGCGTATTCATCAGTGCGGGGGTCGCAATGACTGATACGATCGCGCCAATCAATGTCCCCAAAACACGATAAATACTTTTGGATGAAGTCATGCCTGAATATGGATTGGCGATCACAAAAACTGTGCCGATCGCCCAAATGGGATAGGCCAGATTCAACTCAAACGCCACATACAGCGCCAGCAGTCCAGCTGCAAATGTTTTAGATGCAAAAATCCAATCCATCTTATTTGGACGAAATGCGAGTAAAGGCTTAATCAGCAGCATGCAGTGTCTCTGGAATCAATAAATACTTTTTTTGGGATGACTTCAGCGCGCCATGAACGAACGTTTACGGCGGATGCATTCTCTATCAGCGAAGAAAAAAGACATTCAAACAGCAAAGATGGAGGCTTTAGGCCGCATCACGTCAACGCGGCGCTTAGAGCGGCTACTTCGGCAAAATTAAAATCAAAAATATTTGACTGTTTATTCACCATTGGATATTTATTATGGTAATTTTTCCAAAAAAAACACTTTATGTCAACCTTAATATCCATATATGATAATTTTAATATAAATATTATTAAGGGTGTTCATTTTTTTGAGCGCTTTATCATTTTTTGTTGCTCACTAAATGCCGAGATTTGCAACACTAAGCCTATAAAAACTCTGCAGAATCCTCTGCATTTTGTTATAAAGTAACTCTACATTTAGTTTTCTGAACTTCAGTTTATCCAAGCAGGTTTCTATGGCGCTCTCCAGTTTCGGTAAAATTCTCACAGTGCTCGATTTATTTTCGGTATCACGCCCTGTGATCAATGTAGATACCATCAGTGAAGAACTGGGTTTATCCAAACCGACAAGTTACCGCTATCTCAAAGAACTGGTTTCTGCAGAACTGCTGCAGCGCCTCAGCGGCACATCTGGTGACTATACGCTGGGCTCTAAAATTGCAGTGCTCGACTACATTTCCCGCACCACCGATCCGCTGGTGCAGATCAGCATTCCCTTTATGCAGGAAATTGTCGAACGTACAGAGTTTTCTTGCCTGCTGACACATCTGAATCACGATTCCTGTATCGACCTGCATGATGAAGTCTTTAAGAATACGCTCCTGCTTTCTTATGGCCGCGGCTGCCCGCGCCCTGTATTTGTCGGTTCCTCGGCAAAGATCATGATGTCTTATCTGCCGAAACAGCAAATTCTAGACTACTACCAGCGTTATGCACCGCAGCTTAAAGACGTTGGCTTTGCCGATGATGAAGCTGATTTCTTAGTCAAAATGAAAAAAATTAAGAAGCAAGGCTATTATTTCTCAAATGGTGAATTAGACCCGAATATTGCTGGCGTATCTGTTCCAGTCAAATTTTCCAGCAAAGAACCGCCTCTAGCGCTGACCCTGCTGGCTTCTAAAAACCGCTTTGAATTCGTTAACTTGCAAAAACTAATTGAAATTTTGCAGGAAAATGCAGCGTTAATAGAAAAGAAATTTATGACTCTGTCTGAAGATGAAGATGCTGAAATAGCCCGCAGCATAGATTAAAGCCATCGCAAAAATGCATTGTGTTTTTATTTAAATTCTCATAATATGATTATTGTTCTTCGATACCATTGTGTTCCATGACATGCTGGCAACGACACGAAGACAGCCCTCAGAAGGTAAAAGCTCATGTATTTCATGGGCTTTTTTCTTGTCCGAAATTTGCTGTTTTCAGGCTGGGGAAAAATAACGGAAAGTCAGATTAACTCTTGGTTCTAAAATTTTGGCAGATTTGGTAATGCAGTGTTTCCAGTATTTTTGCGTTTGTCCGCGCATCACAATCAGCTGACCGCTTTGCAGCATCACATCCGCTTTAAGCGCCAGCCGTTTATGCTTAAAACTCATTTTCCGTGTTGCACCAAAGCTTAAAGACGCGATCACGGTTTCATATCCGTCTCTAGAGACCAATGAAGGCTCATCATCACTGTGCCAGCCCACTGCCTGCTGACCATTTTCATACAGATTGGCAAGGCAGGAATTAAACGGATGACCCGCTACCTGTTCAATATGCTGTTTAAGCCGAAATAGGCCTGAATTCCACACATGCGCCTGCTTTAAACTGCCTGAGTAACGGTATTGATAATTTTCATCGCCATACCACACCACTTTACGCTCGGTAATATAGTACTGACCATGCAGCACGACCTCATCGGGCTGCCAAGCCAAATGCTGCAAAAAATAACGCAGGTATTGATCACTTTGAGCTGCATTCAAAATTAAGCCGCAATTCTGAACTACACCGTCGCAAGGCAGCAGATTGTCTTGGCTTTCAGGTTCAAACAGCTCTAAGGTCATTGGGATTTCTCCATTCATCTATGCCAGTGTAGCGAAAATTCCAGCTTCACAAATCAATACAATGCCACAGCTTGTCGCATGAATTTTTCAGGCTTAGACTCAGATACAACTTTCACAATAAAAATAAATGCTTATGAATTTATGGCATGTCTTCCAAAAGCTGCGCCCCTTTGTCCGCCCCTATCGGCTGCTAGTCATCGCAACTTTAATTTTGACTTTAATCGGTTCCTTAACCGCTCAGGTCAATGCACTAACCCTGCAATATGCCGTCGACAGCATCAATAAACTGGTCGAAGCGGGTCAAGGCCTCTCTGCCGGCTGGCACATTCTCATCACCATTTCCGCGATTTTGCTGGGCAAAGAAATCCTCAACGCCTTTGTGCAATTTGGACAAAAATTTTACGGCGAAAAACTGCGGATTTTTGTTTCGCAAGATTTGGCGCAAGGCATTATTGAAAAATTCCTCACTTACCGCCTGAGTTTTTTTAATGAAGAAAATAACCAAGCGGGCAAACTGCAGACGCGGATCGACCGCGGCATCGGTTCTTTAACCCGCTTAGTACAGATCTTTTTTATTGATATTTTACCGCTCTTTACCAGCGCGCTTGTGGCGCTGGGCCTGATGTTCTACGCCAATTTCTATGTCGGTTTGGTGGCGCTATGCATTGTGCCCATTTACTTTTGGCTGACCTATAAGCAGGCGCAAAAACTGGGCGGCTGGCGCAGAAATCTGCGTGATGGACGTGAGAAAAAGAGCCAAGGGATTCTCGGTATTATCAACTCCATTACCGTGATCAAATCCTTTAACCGCGAAAGTATTGAATCTGAAAAACAGCTCAAACTGCAAAAAGAACTGACCGACAACCAGATGCAAACCCGTCAAGTCAGTTTTCTGTTTGACGGACTGAAAACTTTTATTGAACAAATCGGCATTGTGCTGATTATTATTTTAACGGCATATTTTGTGCTGGATGGGCAAATGAGCATTGGTATGATCATGTACCACGTGCTGCTGTTCAACAATGTGTCCGCGCCCATCCGTTCCCTGCACCGCATCTATGATGAAGTGAATGATGCAATGATCTATTCTGAAAGCTTCTTCAAAATATTGGAAGCGGATGATGAAATTGAATCGACAGGCCAGCAAAAGCCTGTTATTCGTGGCGAGTTTCAGCTGGAAAATGTTGATTTTTATTATCCCAATGGCCACCACGCGCTGAAAAACATCAACATGGTGATTCAACCCAATAAGATCACTGCACTGGTAGGCTTATCCGGCGCTGGCAAGTCGACGCTGATCAGTCTACTGGATAAGTTTTATGCGCCAGAACGCGGCGTGATTAAAATTGACGGCATTGATATTCAAGACATCGACACACATTATCTGCGTGAACATATAGGTCTGGTGCTGCAGAAGAATCATATTTTCCAAGGCTCTATTTTTGAAAATATCCGCTACGGCAAAACCAATGCCCGCTTAGAAGATGTGGTGATTGCCGCTCAAAAAGCGTCTATTCATGAACAGATCCTGCAGCTGCCGCATGGCTATGAAGCGGATGCCCTGATGCTGTCTGGCGGTCAGCAGCAGCGTATTGCTTTGGCGCGCATGTTCTTAAAAAACCCGCCCATTATATTTTTAGATGAACCCACAGCCAGTTTAGATGCCATTGCGACAGAACAAATCAAGCAGAGTTTGGATGAGATTAAGCAAGGCCGTACAGTGATTATGATTTCGCACAGCCTTTCGCAAATTATTGATGCAGATTATACCTATGTGATGAAAGAGGGTTATATTGCCGAACATGGCGAGCATGACGCGCTGTATCATCAGGATGGGGTGTATAAGGAGATTTTTGACGCGATGGCCAAGAGCCTGAATATTGAAAAAATCGCCAAAACCTTTGAGGATGATGCAGAAGAAGAGACCCATAGCTGATGTACAAAAGCTGATGGCAATAAAAAAGCCTATCAAGAGATAGGCTTTGGATCTTAGCTACACATTAACGCTGCACTTTCTGCTCAATTTCTTCTACGCTGGTATGGCGCACATCCAAGCCTTTGACCATATAAATCACCTGCTCAGAGATATTGCGCGCATGGTCACCAATACGCTCCAGTGAGCGCAATACCCACAAGACATTAATCACACGCGTGATATGGCGCGGGTCTTCAATCATATAAGTCATTAATGTGCGTGTAGCAGACTGATATTCACGGTCAATATCCGCATCCGCCAGCAGTACTTTCAGCGCCTGATCGACATCTAAGCGTGCAAAAGCATCTAAGGCATCATGAATCATCACCCGAACTTGGTTGCCAATATGGCGGGTTTCCATATAGCCGCGCGGTGAACCGCCTTCTTCGCATAAGCTTTGCGCAATACGGGCAATTTTAGCCGCTTCATCGCCAATGCGCTCTAAGTCTGTATTGGCCTTAGACATCGCAATCACCATGCGCAAATCAATGGCAGCTGGATGGCGGCGTGCCAAAATCAACGTCAGCGCCTCATCAATTTCAGTTTCATAGCGGTTGACCACGTTATCCTGAAACTGTACATCCACAGCCATCGCAACGTCGGTGTCCAGCAGCGCATGAATCGCATTCGCTACCTGCTGCTCTACCAAGCCGCCCATGGTCATAAATTTAGTATTCACCCCCTGCAGATCTTCATTAAATTGCGAAGAAATATGGTGATTCAACACTGGATTATTTGGCAAGGGACATACTCCACAGCGGCAGACTTGAGAGAAATTTTTCAGCTGATATTAAAACATAAGTTTTGTTAAAGTTTGATGACGGCGCTTATTTCTTTGCAGCAGCATTCTTTATAGCAGATTCTGCTGCCGGCGGCGCAAGCCATGCATTCATTTCCGCCAAATCCCGATCGCTTAAGCGTCCGACAGAGGCTTTCAGCTGCAGCACATGCAGCAGATAATCATATTTGGCATTCAAATAATCCTGCTTGGCAGAAAAGGCGTTGCGCTGCGCCAGCAGTACATCCACCATAGTTTTCAGCCCTTCCTGATACTGCGCCTTGGATGCTTTGGACACAATTTCTGAAGAGTCCATCGCCGCTTTGCGCGCCTGCAGTTTGGCTTGATCTGTTTCGACCTGCATATAGGATTTTTTTACATCTGTGGTTGCTTTGCGTATGGCGGCATCAACCAGCGCTTCGCTTTTTTGCACATTAATCGCGGCTTGCTTAATCGATTTTTGGGTCCGGCCGCCATTATAGACATTCCAGTTCATTTCAACCCCGACCTGATCAAACTTCCCATCCTGTGACATCACTGATTCTGGACTTTGCTTGTTGTAGCCATAAGTGCCGACGGCTTCAATCTGTGGATAAAGTGCTGCCTTTTCCACACGCTTCTCATCTTCCGCATAGCGGCGCTGGGTTTTGGCCTGCAAGATGCCCAAGTTCTGGCTCATCGCCAAATCAGACCATTCCTGCATATTGCTGGGTACAGGTTTCTGAAATTGGAAATCTTCGCGCAGCACCGCCAAATTATCACGATAAGACCCGATCAGCTGCTGCAGCTGTTCTTGCGCCAAAATCAGCTGCACATGCGTTGCCATTCGGTTAGCACGGGCATTCTGATACTGCGCATTGGCTTCACTGACATCACTTTTTGCCACTAAACCTTCATTCAGCTTAGCATTCATCATTTTCAGCTGTTCCGACAGCGCCTGTTCTTCCTGCAAATTGGCGGTGGTCAGCGCCTGCTGACGCAGCACATTAAAATAAGCATCCGCCACTTGCAGAATATGATCCTGCTGCTGCAGGCGCAGGTTGATTTCACTTAAGTCGATGGAGGTTTTAACTTGCTTTAAGCCCTCCCACGCATCCCAGCGGAACAAAGGCTGGCGGGCCGTCAAGCTGATTTGCTTGGATGTCGTACTGCCCGGCATCGACAATCCTAAAGCTGCGCCGCTGTTATTGGCGTCTTGGTTTTTGCGGGTGATATTCCCAGACAGCGTAATCGTCGGCAAAAGGTTGCCGTTCGCAATGCCTAAATTCAGTTTATCGGCTTCGTATTGCAGCTGATTGGCCTGCCAATTTGGGTCTGCCTGTTTGGCGCGTTCATATGCTTCGACCAAATCCAATGCAAACAGCTGAGAACTTGCTAAAAATAAGCCTGCACTGAATAAAAATTTCTTCTTCATTTGTTATCGTAAATCCATCACAGCCAGCTTATTCCGGCACGGCACTAAACATCAATTGTATTTAAATCCTAAAATGGTTTATGCAATTTCGCGTATGTTTTTTATTAATTTTTTATGCTTTAATCCAAACTATGCCTCATTTTTTGCATGGAAGCTGACTTCCATACGCTGCTGTAACAAACAACTTCACAATACTACACAGTATGAGGCAATTTCGGCTATAAAATATCAGCATTCCATCGGACAAATATTTTTAACTTTTTTCTTCGAGCGCCCGTGCAGAAACCTTTTTTTACCGCAGCAAAGCTCAGCTTTGCATGTTCTCTATTCATCTTGCTTGCAGGCTGTCAAAAGCCCTCTGAACCGCAGCCTGTGAAAGAACAAATGGAATCTGCTCAGCCTAAAAACGAGGCTGCAGATTTAACCTTGCTGTGTAAAAAAGTGGAACAGCATATGCAGGAAATCAACAGCCAGCGCACGACCTTTGCACTCGAACAAGTCAATCAGGATTTAAAAGTCTGCCTGCCGCTGCTGCCCTTGGCGAAACAGATGCAGCTGCTGCAGCGCTCCAATGAAATGTATCAAAATTTCCTGCGGGTCGACCGCACAGCTTCGCAGCAGCTGGCATTTGAGCGATATGCCTTTGATATGGCACAGCATCCGACCATTCATCAAAGCCATTTTGAACAGCTGCATATCCGTGATCAATATCTGCTGAAACATCAAGGCCAAGCCTATGTTGAATTGGCAGACGCGTCATTCAGCAGCGTGCATTACCGCCGCGAACCCGATTATCTGGCCAAAATTTTTGCGCCTTATATGCCGGAAGCTGAGCGGGTCTTTATTGAAAATTTAGCCTTGCAGAATGTAGAACCCGCTTTTGCCAATCAGGCGCTGCTGATCGAGCCGTTTGAAATCGCGCGGCGGGCAATATTCTGGGAGGATTATGTCAAAACGTATCCGAAAAGCAGTTTTGCCGCCGATGCGCAGCACCTCTTATACGAATATAAGGTTTTTCTGTTTAAGGGCCTAAAAAACACTCCTGTATCCAGCAATTATGCGGACAGCTTGGATATTCAGGTCAGTTCACTGGAAGAAATCAGAAAACTGTCCAAATTAAAGCGTTCCGAACTGGCTGTGCAGTCAGGAAAATTCCTGCAGTATTTAGAAATGAATAGCCAGCAGCGCCTCGAGACTTTAAATGGCCAATCAGATCTCAGCGCATGGCAGCAAATAGAACATTATCTTAATTTGCATGATCCAAAACCCAATTATAAAAAAGACTGTTTTTCAGATTCAGTCTGTCTGTAATTTAGTGCTACCTATTCCGCAGCTGGCTGTTTTTTATCAGCAGACTCAGTTACTATTGACCCATCGCTTGACGGAGCGCGGGTAAGAACCCGCTGAGATCACTAAAAAGCATTCGTGTTTTTGATGGTGAGTACCGTTGAACCTGATCAGGTTAAAACCTGCGTAGGAATCAAGCCATCTAAAAACACCATGCTTTAAGCTTTATGCAGAAATGCATCTGTATCCATCCATAATTCAAATGCTTGAATTGGATACCGTCAAAATAAGCTTGCTGCCGCTGCGTTTTTGGTCGTGCTTGATTCGTTGATGTCATTCATAAGGATCATTGCAATGAACCAATTAACGAATCTGTCTTCAAATGATCTCTCTGCTCAGCATGAGCAAGATGCCAAAGATCTCACCCGTATTTTACCCGCATCGCAAAAAGTCTATATCCAAGGCTCACGTCCAGATATTCAGGTGCCGATGCGTGAAATTGCGCTGACAGACACTCCAACAGGCTTAGGCGGTGAAAAAAATCTGCCGCTTATGGTCTATGACACCTCTGGCGCCTATACCGATCCAAATGCCGCGATTGATTTGAATCAGGGCCTGCCGAATGTCCGTGAAACATGGATAGCCGAACGTGCAGACACGGAACGCTTAGCACAGCTGAGTTCTGAATTTGGACAGCAGCGCCTCAAAGACATCCGCACTGCAGGCATCCGTTTTGCGCATATTCAAACACCGCGCCGCGCCCAAATGGGTAAAAATGTCACGCAAATGCATTATGCCAAGCAAGGCATCATTACCCCTGAAATGGAATACATCGCCATTCGTGAAAATCAGCGCCAGCATGAAGGCGCCGATATGCGCCAGCACGCAGGACAGAACTTCGGCGCGCGCAATTTGATGGAAATCACCCCTGAATTTGTACGCAAGGAAGTCGCCGAAGGCCGCGCCATCATTCCTGCCAATATTAATCATCCTGAATCGGAACCGATGATCATCGGACGCAACTTTTTAGTGAAGATTAATGCCAACATCGGCAACTCTGCGCTGGGTTCATCCATTGATGAGGAAGTTGCGAAAATGACGTGGGCCACCCGCTGGGGCGCCGATACCATTATGGATCTGTCAACTGGACAGAATATTCATGAAACCCGTGAATGGATTATCCGCAACTCCCCTGTGCCGATTGGCACGGTGCCGATTTATCAAGCTTTAGAAAAAGTGAATGGCGTAGCGGAAGACCTGACATGGGAAATTTTCAAAGACACGCTGATTGAACAGGCAGAACAAGGCGTAGATTATTTCACCATCCATGCGGGCGTGCTGCTGCGCTATGTGCCTATGACCGCCAACCGTTTGACAGGCATTGTCTCCCGCGGCGGCTCCATCATGGCGCAGTGGTGTTTGGCGCATCATGAAGAAAACTTCCTGTACACGCATTTTGATGACATCTGTGAAATCATGAAAGCTTATGATGTATCTTTCAGCTTAGGGGATGGCCTGCGTCCCGGCTGCATTCAGGATGCCAATGATGAGGCGCAATTCAGTGAACTGCGCACTTTAGGTGAACTGACTCACCGCGCTTGGCAGCATGATGTGCAGGTGATGATTGAAGGCCCCGGCCACGTGCCGATGCATATGATTAAAGAAAATATGGATCTGCAGCTGGAGGTTTGCAGCGAGGCGCCATTTTATACCCTTGGCCCGCTCACTACAGATATTGCGCCGGGCTATGACCATATCACCTCGGCCATCGGCGCAGCCATGATCGGCTGGTATGGCACAGCCATGCTGTGCTACGTCACGCCCAAAGAACACCTCGGCCTGCCGAACAAGAAAGATGTTAAAGACGGCATCATCACCTATAAAATTGCCGCCCATGCCGCTGACTTGGCCAAAGGCCACCCTGGAGCGCAGGCGCGTGATAATGCTTTATCCAAAGCGCGTTTTGAATTCCGCTGGGAAGATCAATTCAATTTAAGTTTGGACCCAGACACTGCGCGCTCCATGCATGATGAGACTATGCCCAAAGAAGCGCATAAGTCTGCGCACTTCTGCTCGATGTGCGGACCGAAGTTCTGCTCGATGAAAATCACGCAAAATGTTCGGGAATTTGCAAAAAATCAACAGACTTTTCAACCACCTGAAAAAAGTACTGAAAGCCTTGCACAGATTGAATCAGGCATGCAAAGCATGAAACAGGCATTTCATCAGCATGGACAAAAGTTGTACCAAAAAGTGTAACTTGCTGAAAAAAAAATTGGTGTTCTTTTAATTCTCAGTTAGGATGAAAACAGCCGTTTTCATCCTTTTCACTTTTATAAGCTTATGAATATTATCAAGCAAGCTTCATACAACAAGAACGATTTCGCTATCGTAAAGCGCGAATATCAATTCAAAGGCTTTATTCAAGTCGAAAAGGTCAGCCTGCGTCACCGCTTATTTGGACTGGACCAATTTACCCCTGTCATTCACAGAGAGTTGATTCATCGGCCAGAGGCTGCAGGCGTATTAATTTATGATAATATGCAGGCAAAATTTGCCCTGATTGAACAATTCCGCATCGGCGCAATGGATGATTCGGACTCGCCTTGGCAATTAGAAATTATTGCTGGTGTACTGGATGGAAATGAATCCGCTGAAAACTGCATCCGCAGGGAAAGCTTAGAAGAATCTGGCTGCGAGCTGAATGAGCTGCAGCACCTTTTCAGTTTTTACCCTTCTGCTGGCGCATGTTCAGAGTTATTTCATTTATATGCAGCAGAAGCGGCACTGCCTGAACACGGCGGCGTTTTTGGCATGCCGGATGAAGGGGAAAATATCCAGCTGCATCTATTTAATTATGCAGACCTGACGGAATTGCTTGCCAGCGGTCGGTTAAAAAATGCACCGGTCATTATGGCCTTGCAGTGGCTGAATCAAAAAATTCATACTATAAAGAGTGTCTAAGGGGAAGGACATGCCTTTATCAAACTTAATAAAAAATGAATCGGATTGGACCATTGTCCAAATTTCCGATACGCATTTAATGGATCAGGATGATCTCGAATTTGCCGCCATGAATCCGGAACAAAGTTTTCAGGATGTCATACAGCACATGCAGCAGCATATTCCAGACATAGATGCCATTGTTCACACCGGTGACTTAGCCCAAGTACCCGTTGCAGCCACCTATGAACGCTATTTGCATTTCATGCAGGCGCTGAATGTGCCGCATTTCCAGATTCCAGGCAATCATGACGATACGGCGATCTTCCCTTTCTATCGCCAGCAAGACCGTGCGCATATGCTCAGCTTTGGCAATTGGCGGATTATTCTGCTCAATAGCGCTGTTGCAGGAAAAGTGGATGGCTGGGTTTCGCAAGCGCAGCTGCAGGAACTTGATCAGCTGTTGACGGAACAGGCGCAGCAGCATGTCATTATTGCCTGTCATCACCATCCTTTTGCGATGAAATCGGCATGGATTGATCAGCATAAGCTGAAAAACTCCGACGACCTGCTGGCGGTGATTTCAAAACACCGCAATGTCAAAGCGGTACTGTATGGCCATGTGCATCAGGACTCCCGCAATGATCTCAATGGCGTGCAGTTTTTATCTACGCCATCGACCAGCGTGCAGTTCAAGCCAATGAGCCATTCTTTTGCGCTGGATGAGTCTTTTCCTGGCTATCGCGTGCTGCGTTTAAAGGCTAATGGCGAGTTTTGCAGCGAAGTAATTCGTGTAAAAATTAATCAACCTAAAATTAATGTCGAAATTTCAGGTTATTAACTTTTCATTTGGTTTTTTTTCCATTAAGTTATGGCATCTGATGGAATAGTGATAGTCAGTAGCAAACATCTAAGACTATCAAAATCGAAAAAAAGTCTATATGATGACGGCCCCTGATGGAAGATTCTCTGCTAGGGTCGATAAAAAACTTGCATATCACCATATTTTTTGCGTATAGATATATGCATATGATGAGGAATGCCCTTTATGGCGAATGACAACCAAAATCAAGTCTTAGACGAACAAGCTGATACTTCAGTAAAGCGCGTCCGCAAATCGAAGGCAAAGGCTTCTGAAGGTGGTAGCACTGCCAGCTTATTTGGTATTGAGCCTTATCAGCCTAAGAAAAATGAAGAATATATGTCTGAAGGCCAGCTGGAGCACTTCCGCCGGATCTTATTGGCATGGAAAGCTGAGTTGATGTCTGAGGTAGACCGCACTTTAAATACCATGCAAGACGAAAACACAGCGCTTCCTGACGTGAACGACCGCGCAACGCAAGAAGAGGAATTTGCGATTGAACTGCGTACTCGTGACCGTGAGCGCAAGCTGATCCGTAAAATTGAGCAATCAATTGAAGCGATCAAAAACGATGATTACGGTTTCTGCGAAACTTGCGGTATCGAAATTGGCCTGCGCCGCTTAGAAGCGCGTCCAACTGCGACTTTGTGTATTGACTGCAAAACACTTGCAGAAATCAAAGAGAAGCAAAATAACGGTTAATTCTGTGTTAAGTAATCCCTCCCTAGCCCTCCCTTTAGAAAAGGGAGGGAAAGTTGCAGAGCATTACGTGGGTCGGTTTGCGCCATCGCCAACCGGCCCTTTGCATTTTGGCTCTTTAATTACGGCTGTCGCCAGCTATTGCGACGCCCGCGCTCATCATGGAAAATGGCTGGTGCGGATTGAAGATACGGACATCCCCCGCATCTATCCCGGCAGTGAAGAACATATACTGCGTTCAATGGATGCCTTTGGCTTTGATCCTGACGCAGAGATTATTTTTCAAAAAGACCGCCTCGATATATATCAATCTGTCATTGAACAGCTGCATGCGCAGGGCTGGGTTTATGCCTGTCAATGCACCCGAAAAATGCTCGGCTCCAATCATATTTATCAGGGCACCTGCCGCAATTTGAATTTGCCCTTAGAGCATCAGGCCATCCGCGTGAAAGTAAACGATCAGATGATTTGCTTTACAGACCAGCTGCAAGGGCCGCATTGCTCCAATCTGCAGGATGACCTCGGCGATTTTGTACTCAAGCGCCGTGATGGCATTATCAATTATCAGCTTGCCGTCGTCGTCGACGATTATCTGCAAGGCATGACCCATGTGGTGCGCGGCGCAGACCTGCTGGATAATACCGAACGTCAAATCTGGCTCGGAAAGATTTTGGGCTATCCTGAATTGCAATATATGCATTTGCCGCTGGCCATGAACGATCAGGGGCAAAAGCTGTCTAAGCAAAATATGGCACAAGCGCTGGATTTAAGCCAAGCGCCGCAGCTGCTGCAGCAGGCTCTGCGCGCGCTGCATCAGCTTGAAGTCGAATTAGACAGCCCTGCCATCATGCTTCAACAAGCGGCAGCGCAGTGGAGTGTTCAGCACATCCCTCAGGGCACAGCACTGCAGGGCATATATTTATAAGTCCACTTTAAAGCTGACAGATTATCTGTACCGGCAGCACAGATCTGCATTAATCCCAATAAGGCTGCGCCATAAAAAAAGGACCGCATCTGCATAGGGTCCTTTTTTTAAATCTGTGCTTGTGTTTAGAAACTGGATTCTTCTTTACTCGGATTAATTTGATTGGTTGTAGATTCAATTTTCAAAATTAAACTGATCATCACCGCACAGATAATTAAAGATGAGCCGCCATAACTAATGAAAGGCAAAGTCAAACCTTTGGTCGGCAGCATGCCCATATTCATACCGGCATTCACCAGAATCTGCAGCAGAAAAATAATACTGATGCCGTAGGCCAAATAGCCTGCGCGCAAATATTGATTTTTCAGCGCGCGGTGGCCAATTTTAATGCAACACACCACCATGGTAAATGACAGCACCAATACTGTGGTAATGCCGACAAAGCCGAATTCTTCACCTAAAATTGCCAGCATGAAGTCCGTATGCGCCTCCGGCAGATACGACATCTTCTGAATACTGTGGCCCAAGCCTACGCCAAACCATTCGCCTCGGCCAAAAGCCATTAACGCATTTGACAGCTGATAGCCTGTGCCCAATGGGTCCGCCCATGGATTGGTAAATGACAGTGCGCGCTGCAAGCGGTAAGGCTCGAACACGATCGCAATCGCCAGACCTGCAATAATAAAGGCCATAAATGCAATGAACTGAATGGCTGGGGCGCCTGCGAGAAAGAATACGCCTAGAATCATCAGGACGATGACCGCAGTAGCGCCTAAGTCCGGCTCAGCCAGAATTAAGCCTACGGTAATAATCATCACTGCGCCCAAGCGCATCAGGCCTGAGACACTGGTTCTCACCTCTTCCGCCCTGCGCACCACGTAATCCGCAGTAAAAACCGCCATCATGACTTTGGCAATTTCCGAAGCCTGCAGTGTAAAGCCCGCTACCCGAATCCAGCGCGTCGAGCCGTTCACTTCCGTTCCGACCACCAATACAGCGACCAGCAGGCCAATGGTCATCAGCCAAAGCGGGAATGTATTGTTAAACCAGACATTCATAGGCACTTTATAGGCCAAAAAGGCGGCCACGCATGCAACAAGGATGGAAATACCATGACGGCTAATATAGTGGAATGCATTTTCATGCAGGCGGTCTGCATAAGGCATAGACGCCGATGCCACCATAATGGAGCCGATGCACAGCAGCGCCAGTACACAAAAGATCAGTACATTGCGCATATTCACTTCGGCAGGCAGCCGAGGCGCCCACCGTTCATAAGCTTCGTTTATTTTACTTATGGTCGTCTGAGCTAACCCAGCCATAGATGATTCCTTATCATTCTTTTAAATCAGTTCATTCACGCAAGCCACAAATTGATGGCCGCGTTCGCTGTAACCTTTAAACATATCAAAACTTGCACATGCAGGTGACAATAACACGACATCATTGGCTTGCGCATGCTTCTGACAGATTTCAACTGCTTCTTTTAAGCTTTCTGCTGGCAGCAATTCAGCAGTGCCTGCAATGGCTTTTTCGATAATTGGACGGTCTTCACCAATCAATACGGCGATTTTGGCATATTTCGCGAGTGAATCACGCAGCGCAGTAAAGTCCTGCCCTTTGCCTTGTCCACCCAAAATAATCGCCACTTTGCCGCCTTGGGCTTCAATAGCCGCGCCTAAGCCATCGATGGCTGCCAGAGTCGCGCCAATGTTGGTGCCCTTTGAATCATTATAATAACGCACGCCATGCAGCTCTTTCACAAACTCACAGCGGTGCTCTAAGCCTTTAAATGTTTTCAGCGTGTTCAGCATGCCTTCCAAAGGCAGGCCGATCGCTTCACCTAAAGCCAAGCAAGCCAGCGCATTGGCCACATTATGTGTACCTTGAATATACATATCTGCGCTTTTCAGCAGGCGTTCACGGCCGCGCGCCAGCCAAATCGTACCGTCATTGTCGCGTAGAACACCAAACTGGTTCATGTCTGGAGCATTTAACCCAAAGCTTTGCATTGGCGTAACATCAGGCACCAGCGGACGGGTCAATGAGTCATCACGATTAAAGACCACTTTTTTCACGCCTTGGAAAATACGGTGCTTCGCCGTGTAATAGCCAAACATATCGCCATGACGGTCTAAATGATCTTCACTCATGTTCAGCACCACAGCGACTTCCGCGGCGAGATTTGATGTGGTTTCCAATTGGAAGCTCGAAAGTTCAAGCACATACAGCTCAGGATCATCTTTGGTCAAATCCAATGCTGGTCGGCCTAAGTTGCCGCCTACAGCGACTTTCTTGCCCGCATCTGCTGCCATCAAGCCAAATAAGGTGGTCACTGTACTTTTCGCATTAGACCCAGTAATGGCAACAATCGGCTTATCAGTTGCACGGCGCAGAATCTGAATTTCACTGACGACAGGAATGCCTTTGGCAATGGCTGCCTGAATTTCTGGCAGCTTTGGATCCAGTCCTGGGCTGATGATAATTTCTTCCGCCTGCAAAAGGAGTTCTTCATCCAATTGGCCAAAACTGCTTTGCACTTCACTTGGAATCTGATCATGACCGGGCGGGTTCGCTCTAGAATCTGTTACTGCAACGCGGTAGCCGTGTTCATGTAAAAAATTAACCGCAGCAACACCTGAAATACCAAGTCCCGCAACGACCTTTAAACCACCACGCTGAATTAACATTTTTGCCCCATTGAATGAACTGTTTTTAAAACTGACAAAATGTTAGCACTTTGCTGTTTTGAATGCTTTTTCAGTTTTGACTTTCTGACAGTTTTTTTGTGTCAGCGCGTAAAAAAACCGCCATAAAAATGGCGGTTTTTTTAATTT
>NZ_NEGK01000007.1 GCF_002135435.1 Acinetobacter sp. ANC 3813
TTTTAAACTTTCTTTCTAAAACCCAATCTTAACACTTCGTGCTAAGTTGCTGTTTTATCAGAAGTTTTAATCTTCATCACCGCCGATGGATGTGCATTCTACAGCATTTCACATCAGGCGCAATACCTTTTTTAAGTTTATTTACTTGAGTGGATATTTTTTAAACAATTTATCATTATTAGTATTATTATTGTCCTGTTTCATCCTATATTATCTCCAATTCCATTTGATTTGTTCTTTACAGACACAGCCTAATTCAGAAATGTTGCCAAAAATAAATTTAACAGCAATATGCTTCAGTGCTCTTTTATACAGTACCGCTTCATATGCCGAACCTACATCTACACTGTACAGCACAGCTTTTTCTATTTTAAGCTATGCCAAGTGGAACAGCCCTGCGCCTGCAATTTGCATCATAGACAATGCTGCCCTTGCACAGCAGTTCCAAAACCATTTGCCGAATACGCCTAATTTTAAAATTAACAATATTCATAGCAGTGAAATAAAATCAAATGAGTGTCAAATTCTTGTGTTTTCTACGCTAAGCCCTCAAGGCGAACAGCAGCTTTTAAATTCCGCAGTTCGTTTTCCCGCACTTTCCATCAGCACCAATAACACTGAATGTGAATTAGGCAGTGCTTTTTGCCTGTATAAGCGTAATTCCAACTATGCTTTCAAAGTTAATCTAAGCAGCCTCTCTCAAGCAAAAGTACATATTGATCCACGTGTTTTGCTGCTTGGCAAAAATATGGAGAGCAATTGATGAAACCGTTATATAACCCCATTACCTTACATCAATTGTTTACCCGCTCTCAGCTGACCATTTTCGTACTGACCTTTACGATTTGCTCTGCAATTTTTCTTGTAATTTCCACATATACAATGAATGCCTATGCAAAAAGCAGTCTCAAAATTTTAAGTTCTGCATTAAATGAGCGCATTCAGCCTGCTGTGGTCTTTAATGATCAGATAACGATTAACCAAATTTTAGATGAATATATTCAGCAGTACCCAATCCGTACTATTGAAGTTCATGCATCAAATAATGAACAGCTTGCTCATGCGGAGCAAAAAGATTTGCGCCAATTTTCAAGTCAGGCATTTCTAGATTACCTTTTTTACAATCAGCCGATCTATATGGATATCAGCCATAACCAGCAAAACTACGGCAAACTGATTGTATACGGCAACTCTTCTGATCTTGTTACTTTTTTCCATAAAATTCTGCTGGCGCTCGCAATTGGCTTCATCCTACTGCTCGCAACAACATACTGGTCGGTGAACTCGGTTTACCAATATTTAATGCATTCTATTCGCTCAATTGCTGAATCAGCTCAAACGATCAGCGTCAAAAAGAATTACAACTTGCGTGTTTCAAATTCTGATATCCAAGAACTGCAAGCATTGAGCACCGCTTTTAATGGCTTATTAAGTGAAATTGAACAGTCCAATTACACATTGATAACTGAGAATGACAAGCTGCTCCATCAATCAAAACATGACCCCCTCACCAACCTGCCCAACCGCAGTTTTTTTTATCAGGAATTGTTTAAACTCTTTGAGGGTGATACGACACAATATGCAGCCGTTTTATTGTTAGATTTAAATAACTTCAAACAGGTGAATGAGAAATTTGGCCATCTAGCCGGTGATGCAGTGTTAAGAGCCGCTGCGTACTGTGTAAAAAAAGTTTTGCCTGCTGATGCATTTTTCTCACGCTTAGGCGGAGATGAATTTGCGATTATCTTACCCAACCTCAATCTTTGCGCAGATGTTTCAAAGCATTGCCAAAAAATTCAAGACTGTTTCACCTCAACTTTTATTTACGAACAGCATCAAATTTCTCTGAGTCTTGCAATAGGCGCAGCCTTTGCCCATAAAACAAAAAATCCTGAAGACCTGATCGCAAATGCAGACCACGCGCTATTCAAGTCAAAACAAAACAATGAAAAATGGTATATTTACCCCAAACCAGATCATAAATAGGCTTTCCATGTTAAAGAAAACAGCAATTATTTGTTTGATTTTTACATTGAGCGCTACATTAAGCGCATGTATGAGTTTGGGCAATCTAAGCTACAAACAAGCAAAAATGCTGAAAAAAGAAGGTTTTGTACTTACCGACGAAGGCTGGACGCTTGCCCTGCCTGAACGACTGCTGTTCAACTTTGATGATTACAAGATCAAAGAGCACCAGCAAAGCAAATTGATTTCTCTCTCCAATCAATTGCATAAGTACAATTTAGAAAAGGTGAAGTTTGTCGGCCATACTGACAATATCGGTCAGCCGAACTACAATCAGCAACTTTCCGAAAAACGCGCACAAAGTGTTGCGAGTATTTTTCTTGCTGATGGTTTTAAAGCAGACAACATTCAGATTATTGGACGCGGCTCAGACTCTCCTTTAGTCAATAATGACACAGAAGAGCATCGTGCTCAAAATCGCAGAGTGAATGTCACCATCGTTCCCTAAGATTTAAACTGTAAAAAAAGCCTCCATAATCGGAGGCTTTTTAATATTTGAATTTCAGTAAAAATATATTTATTAAATTTCAGGCATAAAAAAACCGCTTAATGCGGTATCTTTTATCGACCATTGTATTAAATGGTCGGAGCAGTAGGATTCGAACCTACGACCCCCTGGTCCCAAACCAGGTGCACTACCAGGCTGTGCTATGCTCCGATTTCAACTACTAGGAGTTGGGGTGAATGACGGGATTCGAACCCGCGACAACTGGAATCACAATCCAGGGCTCTACCAACTGAGCTACATCCACCATCACATCGCTTTAGATTCTAAATATCAAGCCAGCCAAAATGGTGCGCCTGACAGGATTCGAACCTGTGACCATCCGCTTAGAAGGCGGATGCTCTATCCAACTGAGCTACAGGCGCATGCTCGATGATATAGAATATCATGCGATTATATTGCCTTGAAGAATTGGTCGGAGCAGTAGGATTCGAACCTACGACCCCCTGGTCCCAAACCAGGTGCACTACCAGGCTGTGCTATGCTCCGATTCATCTCAGCTTTTGTATCAAACATCTCGTTCGGTACGGGGTGCATTTTAGGCGCGACGCCCAAAGACGTCAACACCTATATTTAAAAAAAGTTAAAAAAACTCTTCAACCGCTTATTTATCAAGCATTTTAAGCATTTTTTAATCAAACATTAACGTTTTAGACTTGCACTGAAGTTCAGCATACGGTCCAAAGGCAATTTTGCACGTTCCGCCAAGGCTGCATCTACGAATATTTCTTGATCTCCGCGCTGTAAGACCTGCAGAATGCCATCCAATTCATTCATTGCCATCCATGGGCAATGTGCGCAAGAGCGGCAAGTTGCCCCCTCTCCAGCAGTAGGCGCTTCAATTAAAGTCTTATTCGGCACTGCCTGCTGCATCTTATAAAAAATGCCTCTGTCAGTCGCGACAATCAGCGTATCTTGAGGCAGGGTCTGTGCCGCCTTAATCAATTGCGAAGTACTGCCGACCGCATCGGCTATATCAATCACAGATTCAGGCGACTCAGGATGTACCAATACCGCCGCATTGGGGTATAGGGCTTTCATATTGGCAATACCGCGCGCGCGGAACTCTTCATGCACAATACACGCACCGTCCCACAGCAGCATATCAGCGCCAGTTTTCTTTTGAATATACCTTCCTAAATGCTGATCAGGCGCCCAAATGATTTTTTCGCCTAAGCTGTCTAGATGCTCAATAATTTCTACTGCGCAGCTGGAGGTGACCACCCAATCTGCACGCGCTTTCACTTCTGCAGAGGTATTGGCATAGACCACTACAGTATGATCAGGATGCGCATCACAAAATTTGCTGAACTCATCTATTGGACAGCCCAAATCCAAAGAACAGGTCGCTTCCAATGTCGGCATTAACACTGTTTTTTCAGGCGACAAAATTTTAGAGGTTTCCCCCATAAATTTAACCCCAGCAACCACCAATGTCGTTGCTGGATGATCGCGGCCAAAACGCGCCATTTCCAATGAATCAGAAACACAGCCGCCAGTCAGCTCTGCTAGCTCTTGAACTTCTGGATCGCAATAATAATGTGCAACAAGGACAGCATTGCGCTTTTCCAATTCAGCCTGAATCAACTTAAACTTTTCAAGCTTAGCCTCTTCCGTTAAAAGATGCTCTTTGACCGCACCTAAACGATCTAAATGCGCTTGCACAATGTTTTTTGCATCATTGGCAATTAAATTATCCGCATTATTCATAACTTAATCTTCTCTATCCTTATGCCCAATCTTCCGGATGGACGCTTTCCAATTTGCTGGCCTGAATTGGCTAAAACGGCTTTTTTGACCAGACATTCAAAAATAACAGCTATAAAAAAGCCTCACGAAGGAGGCTTTTAAAATTCAATAATTATGAACGGTAATCAGCGTTGATCTTCACATAATCATAGGATAGATCACAAGTATATACCGTGTCTTTGGCAGTGCCGCGCCCCAGATCTACGCGAATGGTAATTTCTGACTTCGCCATCTCGGCTGCGCCCGCTTCTTCAGTATAATCTGCAGCTGCGCCGCCATCTTTACAAATTTGCACATCGCCCAGCCAAACCTGAATATTTTCCACATCCAGCTCCGGTACGCCCGCATAGCCAATGGCAGCCAAAATACGGCCCCAATTTGGATCTGATGCAAAGATTGCAGTTTTAACCAATGGCGAATGCGCAATGCTGTATGCAACATCACAGCATTCCTGCGTATTGCCGCCGCCTTCTACTGCAACAGTAATAAATTTTGTCGCGCCTTCACCGTCACGGACAATCAGCTGTGCCAAACGCTTCATTGTACGTGTCAGCACATCAGCAATGACCGCATAGCGCGCATCGTCCAGTGAACTGATTTCTAAGCCGCCTGCTTGCCCTGTAGCGGCAAAGATGCATGAATCATTGGTCGATGTATCACCATCAATGGTAATGCGGTTAAACGAGACATTTACAGCATCTTTAAGCAGCTGCTGCACCAGCGGACGGCTAATCGGCGCGTCAGTGGCTACATAGCTCAGCATGGTCGCCATATTCGGACGAATCATGCCTGCGCCTTTAGAAATGCCGGTCATGGTATAGCTAATGCCATCCAGCACAAACTGCTCAGATGCGCCTTTAGGTGTTGTATCTGTAGTCATAATGCCTGCAGCAGCATCGACCCAAGCATTGTCACTCAGCGTATCTAACGCAGGCTGCAAACCTAAGAGCAGACGGTCTATCGGCAATTGTTCGCCAATCACTCCTGTAGAAAAAGGTAAAATTTCCGAAGCCTGCACACCCGCCAATTCAGCCAATTTTGCACAGGTCGCTTCCGCATTAGCCATGCCGATTTTGCCTGTACCTGCATTGGCATTGCCGGTATTGATCACTAAATAGCGCGGATTGCCGACTTGCAGATGCGCTTTAGACAAATGAACTGGCGCTGCGCAAAATGCATTTTGGGTAAAGACCCCAGCAGCATTAGTTCCCTCAGCAAATTCAAAAATGACCAGGTCACGTCGGTTCTGATAGCGCACATACGCTTCTGCTGAACCAATTTTCACACCCTTCACCGCATGCATTTGCGGCATAGATACGTCACCAACTGCCATTTTGAGATTTCCAATTCAGTTTGCTAGAAAAAACACAGCTTAGTGCAAAACTGAGAAAAAATCGAGGGTCGGCCTAGTTTTAAAACATTTTTCTTCGGCTGTATTTCACCATAAAAAAACCAGCCTCTAGGCTGGTTTTTTTTAAAGAAGATGCTCGCGTTATTAATTACGCGCCAGCTGGCCTGCTTCATTCAGCAAAGCTTGTTTCGCTTTTTGCTGACTTGCATCAGATAAGGCAGGATTTGAAGCAACAATACGGTCTGCATTCGCAGAATTGGCTGCCGCAATCGCTGCAGTTTGCATCACAATTGGACGATTCGGGTTAGCAAAAGTATAGCGGATGCCTGTACGCGGGCTAGCAATCGTTACTTGACCATCAGCGCCAACTTGCGCTTGTGCAGTTTGTGCACCCAGTGCCTGCTGCACTTTTTCTGGGGTAGTGGTTTGTGTATTTGCAAACGCGCACACTGGCATTGCAAGCATCGCGATCATGAACGGCTGTAATACTTTTTTCATTGTCTGTTCCGTTTTTCCAGTTCTCTTTCAAGAAACTAAATAACACTTAATCCAGCGAACTGCAAATACAATTCCATGCCAGAAAAATTAATCTCACAAAAATAAATCAGAGCCTTTCGGCTCTGGTTTATTTATCTGTCACTTAAATTTTACCGTGACACTGCTTATATTTTAAACCTGATCCACACGGACATGGTGAATTCCGACTTTCCGGCGCGGCAACTTGACCTGCGTTCTGTACCGGGCTGAATTGAGCATCCACTTCTACAGAAGCATCATCAGCCAGCAAGCTGTCAAACTCCGCATGTGAAAGGTTCAGCTGCATGGCATCCGCCTGCGCCTGTTTCTGAGCTTCCATTTCTGCAAGTTCTTCAGGTGTTGGCACATGAACACGCGACAGATCAGTCACTACATCTGACTTAATCACTGCCAGCATATTCACAAATAAATTGAAGGCTTCTTTTTTGTATTCCTGCTCTGGGTTCTTTTGCGCATAACCGCGTAAATGAATACCCTGACGCAGGTAGTCCATCGCAGCCAAATGCTCTTTCCAGTGACGGTCTAATGAATTCAATACAAAATAGCGTTCCAGCTGAGCTGAAGACTCAGCACCCATCTGATCGCGGCGGGCATGATAGCGTGACAGCACTTCATCTGTGATGCGCTCAACCAAACCTTCTTCATCTAAACGACGGTCTTGTTCAAGCCATTCATTGATTGGCAGGTCAATAGAAAGGTCTTCGCGAAGCGCGGCTTCCAGACCCTCAATATCCCATTGATCGTGGATAGATTCAGGCGGAACATAAATTTCAATCACGCCTTTCATCACTTCACGGATCATTTCTTCAACGTATTCCTGCAGTGAATTTTCGGCTAAGACATCATCACGCTGAGAGTAAATAATCTTACGCTGTTCGTTGTTCACATCATCGTATTTCAGCAGGTTCTTACGAATATCAAAGTTGCGCGCTTCTACCTTACGCTGCGCATTTTCAATCGAGCGCGACACCATTTTGTGTTCAATCGCTTCATCTTCCTGCAGACCCATTGCGCGCATCATAGCAACCACACGGTCACCAGCGAAGATGCGCATCAAATCATCTTCTAAAGACAAATAGAAACGTGAAACACCAGGGTCACCCTGACGGCCCGCACGTCCGCGCAGCTGGTTATCAATACGGCGCGATTCGTGGCGTTCAGAACCAATAATATGCAAACCGCCAGAGTTCAAAACCATCTCATGATTTTGTTCCCATTCTGCTTTTAGGCGCTGTTCGTCTTCTGCAGTCGGCTCTTCAATTTTCGCCAGTTTTGCTTTCCAGTTACCGCCAAGCAGAATATCTGTACCGCGGCCCGCCATGTTCGTTGCAATTGTTACTGCCTGCGGTGAACCGGCTTGCGCAATAATATCCGCTTCGCGCTCATGCTGTTTCGCATTCAGCACTTCATGGGCAATGCCTGCTTCTTTTAATTTATCCGACAAAATTTCAGATGCTTCAATGGTCGCTGTACCAATAAGAATTGGCGCAACACCCGCTTCGTGCACACGCTGAATTTCTTGAATAATCGCGTTGTATTTGCCGTTGCGGTTTAAATAGATTAAATCGTTTTCATCTTTACGGACCATTGGGCGGTGCGTTGGAATCAATACAACATCCAAACCGTAAATTTCTTTCATTTCGGCAGCTTCGGTATCTGCTGTACCGGTCATGCCTGAAAGTTTCTTGTAAAGACGGAAATAGTTCTGGAATGTCGTCGTTGCTAGGGTTTGGTTTTCCGGCTGAATTTCCAGACCTTCTTTGGCTTCTACGGCTTGGTGCAAGCCTTCTGACCAGCGGCGGCCCGGCATGGTACGGCCAGTATTTTCATCGACAATAATCACTTCACCATCATGGATGATGTAATGCACATTGCGCTGATACAGATAGTGCGCGCGAATAGCCGCTGACACATGGTGCACCAAATTCAGATTAGCCGATGAATACAGGCTTTCACCTTCAGCCAGCAAGCCCATTTGAATGAGGGCATCTTCTACCGTTTCATAACCAATTTCGGTCATTTCTACAGTGCGCTGCTTTTCATCAATCCAGAAATGGCCGCCATCAGCAACTTTCTCTTCTTTTTGCGCATGCAGTGTTGGCGGAATCGAGTTGATTGCGGCATACAGCTGAGATGAGTCTTCGCTTTGACCTGAAATAATCAGCGGCGTACGCGCCTCATCAATCAGGATCGAATCGACCTCATCGATAATGGCATAGGTTAGGCCGCGCTGTTTTTTCTCCGGCAGCGAGAACACCATGTTGTCACGCAGGTAGTCAAAACCGAATTCGTTATTGGTGCCGTAGGTAATATCTGAACGGTAAGCATGCGCTTTTTCCGTTGGGTCCTGCATTGAATAAATAATGCCAATGCTTAAACCCAAGAATTCGAATAATGGACGGTTCAGCTCAGCATCACGCTGCGCCAAATAGTCATTCACGGTAATCACGTGAACGCCTTGACCGCTGATAGCATTCAGATAACAAGCAAGTGTGCCCATGAGGGTTTTACCTTCACCGGTACGCATTTCTGCAATTTTACCTTCATGAAGCGTAATACCGCCGATCAACTGTACGTCATAATGGCGCATTCCCATCACGCGCTTAGCCGCTTCACGGCAGACAGCAAATGCTTCCGGCAACAGTTTATCTAGGCTTTCACCTTTATTATAGCGTTCTTTAAATTCTTCAGTTTTTGCAGACAGGTCTGCATCGCTTAGTACAGATATCGTCGGCTCGAGCGCATTAATCTTTTCTACGATTTTACGCATGCGTTTGAGTTCGCGCTCATTTTTAGTACCGAAGATGCCTCCGATCAGACTTGCCAACATGTATAGACTCTCTAAATCTTGCTTGTCGAATGAATAAATTTTCTTAGTCGTTATTATGGTGCTAGAAATTTGAAGTACAAGGGCTTTGCACAAAAACCCATTAAAAAATCTGATCTTTCATTCTAGCCCGAGGGACTTAAGGCACAGTAATGTAGCAAATTTTGTACAGCCTACATAGTCAGTGCCCGATGACTCTCAGGATTTTTTCCGCTTTTGCAATCTTTGCTTTTTCACTTTATTCATAAAGAAATCCAAAAACAGTATTTTTCTTAGTAAAGAAAGTGCGCCATATTAATCGACATCGAAATACAACAATGCATTATGAGGCTTGAAAATGAGTTTACGCTTAGGAGATACCGCACCTGATTTCACTCAGGATTCCAGCGAAGGCAGCATCCGCTTTTACGACTTTCTTGGGAACAGCTGGGGCATTCTGTTCTCACACCCTGCAGACTACACACCTGTCTGCACCACAGAGTTAGGCTATACCGCAAAACTGCAGGATGAATTCAGCAAACGCGGCGTTAAAGCCATTGCGCTGTCGGTGGATGATGTTGAATCTCACAAAGGCTGGATCACCGACATTAATGAAACGCAAAATACGACCGTGAATTTTCCGATCATTGCCGATAAAGACCGCAGTGTGTCTACGCTGTATGATTTTATTCACCCCAATGCCAGTGAAACACTGACAGTCCGCTCACTGGTGATTACTGATCCAAATAAAAAAATCCGCTTGATCATTACCTACCCTGCATCAACAGGCCGAAACTTTAATGAAATTCTGCGTGTGGTTGATTCACTGCAGCTGACGGATAACCATAAAGTGGCGACTCCTGCCAATTGGCAGCAAGGCGATGAGGTGGTGATTGTACCGTCACTCAAAGATGAAGAAGAAATTAAGCAGCGATTTCCAAAAGGCTATAAAGCCGTTAAGCCCTACTTGCGCTTAACGCCCCAGCCTGAGCAAAATTAAAAGGATTCCTTTTTAATTTTGCGCAAGACAAACGGAGTACTGCTCCGTCCGAGCGCAAGATGAGAGGCTATGCTTCGAGTGGCAAAATCTAAAGCTCTGCTTTAAGTATTCGCAAGACAAACGAAGTGCGTAGTTTCACAAAACAAAGCTCTACCTAAAACATATATTCCAAACGCATAAGGAGAATATATCTATCGAACAGCCAGTTATGAGATTCAACACCCTTAAGATGGCATGACGAGCCTCATCTTAATAATCTTCCCAGCCTGTCTAACGACAGGCTTTTTTATTGCGCAATGCACTGAGCGCAGCAAAATCAAATTGTTGAATTGATTCAGCTCGGTTATAAAGAATGCAATAAGTGAATAAAACTGAATACCGATAAAGCTTAATCATGATTTACAACATTCATCATTTGCACTGCGGCACCCTGTGTCCACTCTGCGGCCCGATGTTCGGGCAACGCGGCTTCCACGCGAAGCTGATCTGCCATTGTCTGCTGCTGGAAACAGACCAAGGCCTCGTTTTAGTTGATACCGGCTTAGGCATGCAAGACTATTTGCATACCAAAGCACGCCTAGGCAGCTTGATTGCCAGCACTGGACGCATTGAAAATAATTTAGAACAGTCTGCAGTGGCGCAAATTCAACAGCTGGGTTTCCGCCCCAAGGATGTCAAACACATTTTGCTGAGCCATTTGGATTTTGACCATGCTGGCGGGATTTCTGATTTTCCGCATGCTATGGTGCATGTGCTGTCCACTGAGTATAACGCCGCTCAAAACTTAAAATCATTCAAGAATAAAACCCGCTATAAACCGCAGCAATTTCAGCAGCACCGCTATTGGAATTTTATAGAACCGCTGCAAGGTGAAAGCTGGCATAACCTGCATCGTGTGCAAGGTTTTCAGTTGTTTCAGGATGAAATTCTCATGATTCCGCTGCTCGGACATACGCTGGGTCATTGCGGCATTGCCATTCGAAAACAGGATGGATGGATTTTTTTCTGTGGAGATGCGTATTATTCACATCTACAGTTAACAGGTCAGCACTCTCTAAAAGCGCTGAATCAATTAGAACGCTTCTTTGCGACCGACAATACACAGCGGCTGGACAATTTAGAGAAAATAAAAATTTTAGCGCAGACTGAGCCAAGCATTGAACTGATCTGCGCGCATGATCCTGAAGAACTCAGAAGGTATCAACCCCAATGAAAACGATTGCCCTGATCATCAGCTGTACGGTCAGCATGTCTGGCTGCATGACTTCAAACGTGTGGCCAGATCAGCAGCGGCCTGCGCAATGGGGCAGCATGCTAGAAAAACAGTCGAATTTTTATCAGATCAGCCCGTTGGTTTTTCGCAGCGAACAGCCCAATGCCGAACTGCTTCCCCTGCTCAAAGCGCAAAATATTCATACCGTCATTAATTTAAGATCAGGCAATGCCGATGAAAACATTCTGCCTGCGCAAGATTTCAAACAGGTGCATGTGCCTATTCATACTTGGGCGATGTCGCGGGATGATCTATTACAAGTGATGCAAAGCATTCAGCAGGCGCAGTTAAATCAGCAGAAAGTACTTATCCATTGTTATCATGGTTCAGACCGTACTGGCGCAAGCATTGCAATGTATCGGATTATCTTTGAAGGCTGGAATACAGCAGATGCGCTGAATGAAATGAAGCATGGCGGTTATGGCTTTCACCCCATTTGGATCAATATTGAAAAACTATTCCGCCCTGAAAATATAAAATGGATCCGCCAGCAGCTGGAGGACCCATCTTTAAGTCTGTCACATTAAGATTTTTTGATTAGCGCTTATCGAGCGGCACCCAATCAATCACCCAAGCAGACTTCATACCTAAGCTGGCATCAGAGGTAATCTTTTTACGTGCTGAGTCAGCCGCTTCACGGTCTTTTGATGGCCCAACCATAATCCGGATACCTTTAGAGGTAGGACTCTTGGTCACGCGGTAGCCTTTCGCTTTCAGCTTAGACGCTACAGCATCAGCATTGGCTTCATTGGCTGCCAGCGCCACCTGAACCATCCACTGTTTATCGCCATTCTCCAATAAATCGCGGGCTTTTTCAGCTTCAGCTTTTTTCTTGGCATCTTCTTTACGCTTCGCTTCAGCTTTTTGCTTATCTTCAGCTTCGCGTTTAGCCTGAGCTGCCTGCTTTTCAGCCGCTTTTTTCTCGGCTGCTTTCTTTTCTGCGTCCTTCTTCTCTGCAGCTAATTTTTTCTCCGCAGCTAAGCGCTCAGCTTTACGTTTTTCTTCAGCAGCCTCTTTCTCAGTATCTGCCGATTTGCGTGCAGACTCCTGCTTGGCTTGATCGGCCTTAAGCTGCGCGGCTTTCTGTTGCTCTAACTTTTTTTGAGCCGCCAGTTTATCCTCAGCAATACGCTTATCTTTGGCAGCCTGATCTTCAATCAGCTCTGGCGGAATGTTATCTGAACTTTGCTGTGCAGAACGGCGGGCATTCAATTCTGCATATTCTTCAGCTGCTTTGCGGGCTGCATCGGCTTCTGCCTGCTGCTGCATAGCTAAAAACTCAGCTGCGCGCGCCTCCTGCTCTGCAACAGACTTTTCACGCGCCTGACGCTGCGCTTCCAGCAAGCGCTTTTCAGTTTCAACATCAACCGTTAAGCCTGCTGCGCTGTTTGGGTTCTTTTGCGACGTTTCCACGGCTGCAGCTGGCGCCTGCACTTCATTTTGATGAATTTCTTCTTTGCCTTTTAGAAGCAATGCTGCCAGTAAAACACCGCCGCTTAATAGAACAACACCGCCCATCCAGCGCTGTTTGTTATTCATGGACATTCTTCCAAATACTCCCATACCGCTTCTAAGGTATGAAATGAACCACATACCAAAATCAGCTGATTATTCTTTGATTCATCTAAGGCTGATTTAAAAGCTAATTTCACACTGTCAAAGTGCTGCACATTAAGCCCCTGCAGTGCGGCATCCAATTGTTGGATCTCGGCAGCGCGCGGAACGGTCAATGGTGCAATTTTCCACATTAAAACGGTTTCTTTCAATAAGTTGACGACAGAATTTATATCTTTGTCAGACAGCATTGAAAAAACACCGACCACTTCTGTGTACTGTTTATTGTATTCTAAGAATTTTCGCAATTGCTTTAACAAAAAATCAACGCCATGCGGATTATGCCCAGCATCAAAAATGACGGTTTTTTCTGCAATTTTACGTATTTCAAAACGGCCCTGCAGCTTGGCTTGAACAATGCCCTGCGCAATAGCCTGCTGAGAAACCGTCAGTCCACTCACTAAATTTGCGGCGACTGCGGTTGAAATATTTTCGAGTGCTAAACAGCCCAAAGGCAATTTTAAGGTGGTGCCAGACGATGCAAATAACCAAGATTGGCCGTCATCTGCATATTGATAAAAATAATCACGGTTCACTGCATGCAGCTGAGCGTGGCAAGCATTGGCTTTATCTTGAATCGCTTGCGGCAGTTCTTGCTGACCGCCAAAGATCACAGGAATATTTGGACGGATAATGCCAGCTTTTTCAAAGGCAATTTTTTCAATGGTATCGCCCAGCCAGTCGGTATGATCCAAACCGATATTGGTAATCACCGCAACATCGGGTTCAATCACATTAACAACGTCTAAGCGGCCGCCTAAACCGACTTCCAGCACCCAGACATCACATTGCTGCTGTTTAAAAATGACAAAAGCCGCTAAGGTCGTGGCTTCAAAAAAAGATAACGATAAATTACAGCTGCGGCGCGCGTCATCCACAGCTACAAAGGCATCTACCAGCGCTTGATCACTGACTTCAATGCCTTTGAGCTTTACACGTTCATTAAAACGGTAAATATGCGGTGACTGATACAGCCCGACATGATAGCCCTGCGCATTTAAAATAGATGCTAAGGCTGTTGTGGTTGACCCCTTGCCGTTGGTTCCTGCTACAGTCAGCACCTTGGCTTCTGGGCGTGTCACTCCAAGCTTTTCAGCCACTGGAATAACGCGCTCTAATCCTAAATCAATGCCTGTAACATGAACATGGCTCCAATAATCGAGCCATGTGTTTAAAGAATCGGTTGCAAGAGGTGCTGTGTTCAAGTCAAGTTCATCAATTTACTGATAATGCGATATACAGTATCACGTAATGCGTGGCGGTGAACAATTTGATCGATTACACCATGATCAAGCAAATATTCCGCGCGCTGGAACGGTTCTTCCAGTTTTTCACGCACAGTCTGCTCAATCACGCGCTTGCCGGCAAAGCCGATCATTGCTTTAGGTTCAGCAATATGCACGTCGCCCAGCATTGCCAATGAAGCTGTTACACCGCCATATACTGGATGTGTCAGCACGACAACATAAGGCAGGCCTGCTTCTTTCATTTTCTGAATCGCTGCAGAAGTACGCGCCATTTGCATTAATGACAGCATGCCTTCCTGCATACGCGCGCCGCCAGAAGCAGCAAAGCAGATAAGTGGCTGTTTCTGTTCAATAGCGCGCTCTGCCGCCTGTACAAAACGGTCGCCCACCACAGAACCCATTGAGCCGCCCATGAAATCAAACTCAAAAGCGCAAGCCAGCATAGGCACGCCTTTGAGCAGACCTTGCATCACCACGAGGGCTTCAGTTTCACCCGTTTTCTTTTGCGCTTCAGTCATACGCTCTGGGTATGGCTTGCTGTCGACAAAATTCAATGGATCTTTGGCTTTGAATTCTTGACCCAACTCGTTTTGCACTTGGTCAAAGAACCAATTTAAACGGTCACGCGCCTTCATGCGCAAGTGCTCATCACACTGCGGGCATACATAGGCATTGAATGACATTGCAGTACGGGTCACTAAAGCGTGACACTCAGGGCATTCAATAGTCGGCTCTGTAAAAGTGGCTTTAAGCGCCTGCTGCTGATCCGGCACATGGATGCCCGGCACAGTACGTTCCGTCCACGGTGTAGACGGGTTTAGAATTTTCCCTGATTTCGCGTCTTGACTCATACTAACTCATCGAGCGCTGCTCGAAGCTCCTTAACTTTATTCACCGTTGCTGTAACGGCTTGTTCTGGGGCTAAGCTTGCAAACTGTTTAACGAAGGCGCTGCCGACAATTACGGCATCCGCAGCGGTGCCCATTGCTTTGGCAGAAGCAGCATCAGAAATACCAAAACCCACACCAACAGGAACATCGGTATACGATTTGATTTTTTGAATGCGGTTCGCAGCCTCAGCAACATCTAATGTCGCTGCACCAGTGACTCCTTTCAGAGAAACATAGTAAATAAAGCCGCTCGCCTGTTTCACCACATGCTGAATGCGTTCATCAGTAGAGGTCGGGGCAAGCAGGAAGATTTGATCCATGCCGTATTTCTGCAGCACTTCATCTAAATCTTTTGCTTCTTCTGGCGGCAAGTCCACCAAAAGCACACCGTCTACACCGCATTCATTTGCATAAGCAACAAACTTTTCGTAGCCAATCACTTCGACAGGGTTTAAGTAGCCCATCAAAACCACAGGTGTTTCTGTATCATTTTGACGGAACGCTTTCACCATGTTCAACGCATCAAGAGTATTGGTGCCGCCAGCCAATGCGCGTTCAGCAGCCAGTGCAATCACTGGGCCATCCGCCATTGGATCAGAAAACGGCAAGCCCAATTCAATCACATCGACGCCCGCTTCGACCATGCTGTGCAGCAAAGGTACGGTTACTTGCGGATGCGGGTCACCAGCCATAACATAAGAAACCAAAGCTTTACGCTGCTGAGATTTAAGTGCTTCAAAACGTGCGGCTAAACGTGACATAGGGCTATACTTTCCTTGAATGGTTCAAAACGAGTTGGCTTTGTAAAAATACAAGACACTGCATTGTAACGCTATTTTTCACCCAATGAACAGGGTATGCGTATTTCTGCCTGCATTTGTACAGTCTGCAAATCTTCCAGAACAATCCGAAAGGCACATTTACGGCTATTTCAGCTTTTTTCACAATGATCAAAGATGCCTAATTTCGCTCAATTACAAAAAGTTAAGCTTTTGAATAAACACAATTCATACGACAAAAAAATGATAAAAATAGAAGACTTAGCTTACTGCTTGATTGTTTTTGCACATTGCAAAACCTGTTTGATGCCAGACTGTCCGCTGCCGTTTTTCAGCCTCGAATAGCTGCAGTACAGTCAATTCGGCTGCAGAATATCCATTAATGTGTTTGCTTCAGCTGCTTTTTCCGCTGCATCAGGGTTTGCCTGGCCGAGGCTTTATAGGCCCGAGCCAAAGCAGACTGATCCGAATATCCCAGCTGCTGCGCAATATCTGTAAATGCAACACCTTGCTGCAGCAGCTGCTCACAGCGTTTCATGCGCTCTGCGTCTAAAACCTGTTTAAAGGAACTCCCCTCCTCCTGCAGTTGACGCTGCAGAGTCCGCACAGACATATGCAGTTCATCGGCCATCTGTTCTATTTTTGGCGCTTGCGCATGCAGACGCAGATGCTCGGCAACCTGCTGATGCATCTGCTGCAAGGCATTTTCAAACCTCGGTTTAGAAGCAATGGCATCTTCCGCTTGTTTCAGTAACAGCTGCATTAAAGAAGGATCAGCCAATTCAGATTTTAAATCCAGACTTTCAGAACTGATTACAAAGGAATACTGCGGATAGCCAAACACCACAGTGCAGCCAAAAAACTTTTCATAATGATAATGCGCCATTTGCGGCATATGCGCGAATTGAATGCGCAGCAGCTGCAGTGAAGCGGGAAAGATCTGTTTGGCTAAACGCGCCATGCAAGCGGTGGTCAGCTCATTGACCAGCGCATATTTTTCATCATGCATCGGCCATGACAGCAAAATTTTTTTCGCCTGATGGCTCATCCGCATTGGAGACACTTCAGCGCCGTCTATCACCAGCCGGCTGAAACGCACAATATACTGCAGCGCCTCAGCCACACTGCTGCAGCGTGTGGCCATATATCCCAGCACGCCAAAATGCTCGGCGCGAATAAATTTCGCCATTTCAAAAATCAACTGCGGGCAGTCTAAATTTTGCCGGCAGCTTTGCATCACTGCAGAAAAAAATGAATACGGCGACTGAGAATCTATAGGCAAGGACAAGACATGCTGCAGCTGTGCTTGATACGGCGTCAAAAATGCCAGCTCCCGCCAATCCTGCTGCTGTTCAGTTAAATACATATTCCAAAGCTGAAAATAGCCATTCGGGATCTGCAACTCCTGCATCCTGCACCTCGCATTTATTCTTTTTGGCTTTAAACTTTGACATTCTAAATTTTCACATTGGCGTTAAATGTATAAAAATTGGCAAGTACTGTCAAAACATTTGCCTCATTCTTCGACATACTGCAATCATCACCGGCAAATGAAGTAAAAATAAAATGAATGCCCTTGTTAAATATGCACAGCTTACGCCTATTGTGCGCAGTAAGCTGGATTTTAAACTGGAAGAAATTCCGCGCTTCTGGTTTGGCGGCGATCCATTTCTAACCCGCATGTTTGATGCGCTGAGCCTGACCTTCCCCGATGGAGAGCGCTATTTTATAGAATCAGTGCGCTTATTCCGCAGCCAGATCCAAGATCCAGATTTGCAGCAGCGCGTAGCGGATTTCATCCGTCAGGAAGCGCAGCATGGCATCGCTCATGACAAGATGAATCAGCTGATGAAACAGCAAGGCATGCCTGTCGATGCATTCATTAACCGCCTAAATAAAATTTTTAAATTTGAATTGAGCAGGCGCTCACCAGAATACAACATTGCCATGACTGCTGCGGCAGAACATTTAACAGCGCTGATGGCTGAAACTTTCTGCAGTCAAAAATCCGTGCTGCAGGCCGCGCATCCCTATGTTCGCGCGCTGTTTATTTGGCATGCCATTGAAGAAATGGAACACCGCGATGTGGCTTTTGATGTAATGAAAGACGTAGCGAAAGTAGATGAAAACCTGAAAAAATTCACCTTGGTGTGGACCAGCGCGCTGATGCTCGGTTTTACCTTATACCGCGCCAATGTGATGCTGAAGCATGACGGATTCAGCATGATGGAGCGTGTAAAATTGAATATGAAAGGCCTGCCATGGTTCTTTGGTAAAAATGGCACGCTGACGCGTATGAGCAAGCCATACCGCGACTGGTTCAAATCTGACTTCCACCCCAGCCAGCATCCAGTGGTAGACAACTACCACATTTGGCTGAAAACCTTTGAAGAAACTCAAGATCCGATTCAGGCTGCCGATATTTTTTGGCAAGCGGCAAAATAAAGGGCTGCATTCTTCTGCCTGAAACGATATCAAATGCAGTTCCGCAAAAAAAAACCAAATCTAAATAGATTTGGTTTTTTTAAGCCTAATAGCAGCATATAAAAGTCTTTCAGGCTAAGTGCAATGTATTACCATTTAGCATAATGCTGTTCCAGCAAGCCGTACTCATTCAGCAAAATAATTTCTTGATCGCCTTGCTGAATCGTGCCGCTGACTTTGGCCTGCCATTGACTGAACTGACTACCAACCAGTCTTAAATTCAGATTTTCATAACGGCGCCAGCCTGTGCTGACCATTAAATTCAGCTGGTTGTCTAGGGAGCGGATGGTCCACTGATGTTCATTTTCCTGTAAAAACAATACATCTTCCATCGGATACAGCACGCCATTGACCCACAGGCAGTTTTCATTACCAAAGCTTTC
The DNA here is from genome assembly GCF_002135435.1 of Acinetobacter sp. ANC 3813. GTDB lineage: Bacteria > Pseudomonadota > Gammaproteobacteria > Pseudomonadales > Moraxellaceae > Acinetobacter. The sequence continues at coordinate 18,644 of NZ_NEGK01000007.1, forward strand.
ATTCACGCCAGAGGCTAAATTGAGCCCGACACGGTTGTTGTTGGTATCCCAAAAATTGCAGGACAGCCAAAACCACGCCGTTTCCGGACGTAAAAAGCCGCACGTATCATCCAAAGACGCAAAAGTGCGCTCATTAAACTGAATAATATTGCCGCGCTTATTTTTAAAGAACCCCTCACAGCCTAAGGTGGTCAGCTTTTGCGTATAGGTCCAGCCATTAATGCCAGTCGGGCTGCACATGCTGAGCGGGTCTGTGCCGGCACAGAAAATACGCGCGCTCAACTGTAATTCACCATGCTTGCTGACCTGAATATAACGCACGCCGTTGGCATGCTGAATATCCAGCTGCATGCCTGATTTACTAAAATGACTTTGATTATACAGCGGCTGCTCATCCAGCACGGTATTGACTGCCAGCACATTGATGGCATTCCATTCCGTCACTTCATTGTGCATATGGTCATAGACATAAACAAAGGCATGCCCTGCCCATGCAATATCTGCAATGGCTAAACCAATAGTGTAATGCTCATGCTGAATGCAGCAGAATTTGAATTTTTTGTATTTGAGTTTTTTACGCCAGCCATTTAACTCTTTGCCAAAAGGTGTTTTATACACATAGCGGCTCAAATCAATTTTTTGCGGCAAAGCGCTGAAACGGCCATAATTAGGCTGTCCATTCGGCTGTATTAAATCCATTTATTCGTATCCGTAGAATAAATTTTCTGAAATTCCTTACACTTATTATGCCTATAATTTTGCAGCAGAACAGTTCCATACATCTAAATTACATAAAAAATCACAAAAAACACGGCGATCTGCCTGTGAACTTCAACAATTTGGCAGGCAAGACCATAGGCAGCTATTACTGTTATAACTAAATAATCAAGCGCCTATCGTCATATAGGTATTTTCCCACTGCGCTGGTGCAAAATCGCCTTTTATCAGCTGAACATAGCGCCCATGCACTTGATCAATGGCAATACAGTCATCAACATCCAGTATGCGGTCTGTATGCTGCTTCTGCCAAGCTGCATCAAAGTGCATTTTCCCCTGCTGCTTGGCATCTGCCGCGGTTAATGCTGCCACCAGTACATAGCGGTGCAGCTCGCCAAATTCCTGCGGTACATAACCGCCTAAATTAATCAGCCAAAGCTTTAGATCTGAAGCATTCGGCGCTGCATCACTAAACTGAATCTGGTAGCGCCTGCCGTCGCTTTCAATCCCGGAGAACTGAGCCCAAGCATCAATATGCAGGCCTTTCTGCTCGCCAAACCATGCATTTTTAAGCTGCGGATAAACACCTTCAAGTGTATCACCTACAGCCAGCACAACATCATGAACTTCTGTGTTTGCGCGCGCATGGCGGCCGCCAAGCATCACTACAAATAAACTAGACAAATTTTCCACCTAAACTTCAGTTGCCGATATAGGGTTGCAGTATTTTCAACAAAATTACTCCGCCTAATGATAGTACAGCATTGTTTACAAAGTGAATCAGCAGCACATGCCAAATGTTGCGTGTCCATAGATAAACCACGTTTAGGAACAGGCCTGCCGCCATAAAACTCACTGTCGCAACAAGATTGCCCTCAAAATTATGATAATGAATCAAGCCAAATAAGATCGAGTTCAGCAGCACCAGTACAATACGCCAAAGCCAAGGCGGCACAAAAAGTTTTTGCAGCAAGGTATAGCGGAAAATAATATCTTCCAATAATGCTGTAAATAATGGCCCTAGACTGATAATGAGCAGGCTGATAAATGCAATGCTGTTTGGATCGATGGATGATTCCGTTTCACTGCTAGCCCCAGCAGGTAAAATACTGCGTGTTAATGAAATGACTGCTTGCAGCAAAACAGCACCAGCAATAACTAAAAAACTCGAGCGCCAAAAAGCTTGTTTATATTTTTGCCAATGCTCGAACAGCATGGTTTTATACAGCCAGCACACCGCAAGAAATAGCACGCCGCGAAATACAGCATCCCCTATACCCGCATTGACCGATAAGCCAAACACTCTTTCCAGCAGCCAGCTATTCAGAAAAATCAGCGGTAAAATGCACAGCGCAAAGGTATCGCGCCATTGCCACGAAATATGCTGAGGAAATGATTCAGCACGAACCAATTGAGTAAAAGTCATTGTTATGAAGTCTTTCTAAAGCAGTAAAATTTCACCATTATTGTGACTTATTTCACATTTTTATTCTGCTTCATTTTTGTAGGCTATTTTCAAACTTACATTCAGCGCCATAAAAAATCGCGCGGAATTGCTTCTGCGCGATTTTTTATTCACCCTCTCCAAACCTCTCCCAAAGGGAGAGGCTGAAAAGCGAAATTACATCTCAACCATTTCCACACCATCAATGCGGGCAACGGTCATTAAGTCTTTATCGCCACGGCCAGAAACCGTCGCAATAATGATTTGGTCTTTATCCATGGTCGGTGCAAGTTTAGTCACATATGCCATTGCATGTGAGCTTTCCAGCGCAGGAATAATACCTTCAATTTGCGTTAAATCACGGAAACCTTGCAATGCTTCTTGGTCATTGATTGGCACGTAGTTTACGCGGTGCATGTCTTTTAAGAAGCTATGTTCAGGGCCTACACCAGGATAATCCAGACCTGCAGAAATCGAATGCGTTTCAATGATCTGACCTTGCTCATCCGACATCAAATAAGTTCGGTTGCCATGAAGTACACCGACATGACCTGCATTCAATGGTGCAGAGTGTTTGCCTGTTTCAATGCCGTAGCCAGCCGCTTCAACACCATACATTTTCACATCTTCATCGTTCAGGAATGGATAGAACAAGCCCATCGCATTTGAACCGCCGCCCACACATGCAACAAGCGCATCAGGTAAACGGCCTGCCTGTTCTTGAATCTGTTTACGTGCTTCACGGCCAATGATCGATTGGAAATCACGAACCAATTGCGGATATGGGTGCGGGCCAGCCACGGTTCCAATCACGTAATATGTAGAGTCAACGTTTGTTACCCAGTCACGCATCGCTTCGTTCATGGCATCTTTCAATGTTTTTGAACCGCTTTCTACGGGTACAACAGTCGCGCCAAGCAGACGCATGCGGTACACATTCATCGCTTGACGTTTAACGTCTTCAGCGCCCATGAACACCACACATTCAAGGCCTAAACGCGCAGCAATAGTTGCAGTCGCCACACCATGCTGGCCTGCGCCTGTTTCTGCAATAATGCGTTTTTTGCCTGACAGTTTCGCTAACAGCGCCTGACCAATAGTGTTGTTTACTTTATGCGAGCCTGTATGGTTCAGGTCTTCACGTTTTAAGTAAATTTGCGCACCGCCAAGTTCTTTTGACCATCGTTCAGCATAATATAAAGGACTAGGACGACCTACGTAGTAGGCTAAATCACGGTCGAATTCTGCCAGAAACTGCTTATCATCCTTCATACGGAAATAAAGCTTTTCTAAGTCTTCTAATGCTGCCATTAGAGTTTCTGACACAAAACGTCCGCCATGGATACCGAAATGCCCGCGTTCATCCGGGAATTGGGTATAGTCAATCTTATTTTGCTGATCCACGTTGGACTCCTTGCATAAACTGTTCAATGAGTTTTTGATCTTTGATACCTTTAGCGGACTCTACGCCTCCGCTGACATCAACTGCATAAGCATTGGTCGTCTTTATAGCGTCTTCAATATTGTCAGGCTTTAAACCGCCTGCCAAGATTAATGGAATATCGAGTTTGGGGAATTGAGCCCAGTCAAAGCTATGCCCTGTACCGCCTTTAAGCTCAGGATGCCATGCATCCAAAAGCACTGCGCTTGCCCCTGCTTGCTGATACTGCTGTATTTCAGCAATCACATCCATATCAGGTTTCATTTGAATGGCTTTATACCAGCGGTGGCCAACCCCCTGCGAAATCTGCTTGCATAGTTCCGGGCTTTCATCACCATGAAACTGCAAAATATCGACAGGCGCTTGTTTTAAAATGTCTGCAATTTCATCCTGCGATGCATTCACAAATAAACCCACAGTTTGCACATAGGCAGGGACATGCTGAACCAATTCAGCGGCCTGCACTGCCGTTACACTGCGCGGACTGGGCGCAAAGAAGACAAATCCTATGGCATCTGCGCCAGCTTGGACTACAGACTGTATATCTTGAATACGTGTGATACCGCAAATTTTGGCACGGGTTCGCATATTATTGTGGCTCTAACTCCGCCCTATTCATAGCCAGTCTATAAATATGAGGGCGAGTCATTGTAATGCAATTTTTAGACCTTGCGTAAAGTTCATCCTGAATATTTATTTACATCCGTTGTTTAAGTCTCATACAAACTTTATACTGCGCTCAACTTGCTGCAAGTTGAGCTTAGGCTTAGGGAAGCTGGTGAGAATCCAGCACTGCCCCCGCAACGGTAAAATGAACCGCATATCTTTATAAATATCTTCAATACATGAAGGGATTTACACCACTGCATTTTTGCGGGAAGGTGGATATGCCAATATTGTTTTAAGCAATATTTATATTTAAGTCCGGATACCTGCTTGCTGCGTTCTTCAACTCAATCATTCACGTGGGGTGAATGTATGGAGCCAAGTATGTCTACTTTTTTTCAGCCTACAGCATTAGTGGGCGCAATCGCTATTGCGATGGGTTTTTCAGCAAATGTTTTGGCTGCCGATGCTGTAAAAAATTCAGCCACTGCAACCATGGAAACCATCGTTGTTACCGCTTCACGCAGTGAAGAAAAAATTAAAGATGTTCCTGCACGAATTTCTGTCATTGATCAAAAAACCATTGAACAGTCTCCTGTTGCTGATTTTCCATCATTGCTTAGTAAAGAAGCAGGCCTAGCCGTTAAACAAGTTGGCGGATACGGTCAGACGGCTTCGGTATTCTTACGTGGAACGAATGCCTCTCATACCCTGTTTCTACATGACGGTATGCGTTCAAATATTGCGACTGTAGCTAGTACCAATATTCCTTTATTTGATTTGTCGGATATCAAACAAATTGAAATTCTAAAAGGTCCTGCATCCGTTCAATACGGCACAGATGCTATTGGTGGTGTTATTCAACTGATTTCAAAAACACCTGAAAAAAGCGGGATTTTCACAACGATCGAAGCGGGTGAGAAAAACACATATAAATCAATTTTAGGCGTAGATCTTGCCAAAGACGGATACTATGCACAGCTTCGTGGGCAACGCTTTGAAACCGACGGCGACCAAATTATTACAAACAATCCAGACAAAGCTGGTTTTGATCAAAAAGGCTATGCGGCCAAAGTTGGCGTAGAAAAGGACCAATATGCTTTTTCTGGAGAAATTAAAGAAAATAAAGGCCATGGAGATTATTTCAGTTATGGCGCACCGCAAGCTTATGATTTTATCAACCGTATTTATAATATACGCGGCCGCTTAAATCTCAGTGACAATCTCATTTGGAATACTCGCCTGTCTCAATTTGAAGATCAATACAATGTTGTTAAAGCCTCATATCCATCTATTGTAAATACTGAACAGCAAGAGATTGATTCAAATTTAAAATGGGGCTTTACTCCCCATCAAAATGTAATGTTTGGCGTACAGTTCAACAAAACTGAAGCTGAAAAAATTGCGGCTTATGCAGGTGATGAAGGCTTCGATTCCAACAATGAAACCATCGGCTATTATCTGCAGCATCAATTTAAAAATGAATTGTTTTCAACACAAGCTGGTATTCGCGTAGAAGATAATCAGCAATTTGGTACACATACCGTTGGACAAGTTGCAGCACGCTATTTTGCGACACCTAAAACCAGCATATTTTCAAATATTGGAACAGCATTTAGAGCACCTGTCGTTGGGCAAATTATTACTGAACCATCATGGTGGGGCGGAAACCCAGACCTGAAACCGGAAGAAAGCCTGTCATACGAAATTGGCTTTGATCATGCATTGAGTGACAGTATTCAGGTTTATGGTTCTGTCTATCAAACTAAAATAGATAACTTGATGGTATCTGATGCATCTACAGGCTGGAAATACTACAACTTAGACAAGGCAACGTTTACAGGTTCAGAACTTGGATTCAAATGGAAACAAGACAACCTATATGCCAATGCTGAATATGCCTACATACAGCCTAAAAATGACGAAACAGATCAAGACGCCCCAAATCGCCCGCGTCAAAATTTCAATTTGAGCCTCGGCTGGGATAATGGCATTTATGGCGCATCAACTTCACTTGTAGCCAAAGGCCGTTCTAAAGATGCACGAGATATTCCTGGTTATGCCGCAATTGATATGAATGCTTTTTGGCAAATCAATCCGCACGTTAAATCATTTGTAAATATCCGCAATGTCGGTGATACCCAATATAAAACAGCTGTAAATGATGCCGTTTCGGACTATATTGCCAGCCGCCGTCTATCTACCATTGGCTTCACTTTCAGTTATTAATCTATTGAAATATCAGTTGATGTAGCTGTTGCATGGATTACTTTGAGGATAATGTCATAACTATGGCATTATCCTTTTTTATGACAGAACCTAAATTTTCATCATTTTAAGGACAAGACATGGGCCACCGTTTAAGTAAAATTTACACCCGTACAGGCGATTCAGGTACAACTGGTTTGGGCGATGGTTCTCGCGTCGCTAAAGATGACCTGCGCATTGAAGCCTTAGGTGATGTCGACGAACTCAACTCAAGTATTGGCATTCTACGTTCGCACATTGCGCTCAGCAGCATTGAAGATAAAGCCGTTTGGGATAAATCGCTCAGCCTGATTCAGCATTGGTTATTTGATTTGGGCGGTGAAGTCTGCATTCCAAACTTCAATTTGGTACAGCCTGTATCGATAGAATTTTTGGAAAATGACATTGACCGCATGAATGAAGCACTGCCAATGCTGAAAGACTTCATTTTGCCATCGGGAACTTTAGCTTGCAGCTTTACCCACCAAGCCCGTGCGGTGTGCCGCCGTGCAGAGCGCCGTTTAATGGCTGTACATAACCGCGACCAAAACATTCAAGCGCCGTCATTGCAGCTTTTAAACCGTCTGTCTGACTGGCTATTTGTTGCGTCACGCACCTTACAGCGCGCTGAAGGCGGCTCTGAAGTGCTGTGGCAAAAGAATATTAACGAAACAATCTAAGCTTTAATCATTCTAAACCGTTTGATTTGCCTTAAAAATGCGTCTTAGACAATGTCTGATTTGTGAAGCTGATCCGTTACTTTTCATCTCTGAAAAGTAACGGATCAGCTTCACAAATCAATTTAACTTTTCACTGAATTTCAGTGCTGTAAAGGCATCATCCAAATCCCCTGCGAAAATATGTTTTGATACAAGGTTATTCCCCGAATAAAGACAAATACCGCTTTGACTAATCCAATATCAACGTGACAACTTTTGACACTCATTGCTTTAGCGCTAAAATCATATACAACGACATAACAGAAAAATGATCATGCAAATCATCGGACATCGCGGCGCACGCGGAGAAGCCCCAGAAAACACCCTCGGGGGCTTCCAATACATCCATGACTTAGGCATACGTGCTGTCGAGTTTGATGTCCGACAACTGAAAGACAGCGAACTGATCATCATGCATGATGATAACTTCCTTCGCACCACGGGCACAGATCAACCGCTGTACGAGCTAGACAGCACCCAGCTCGCCCCATATAACCAAGCGCATATTTGGATGGATTGGGACAAGCAAATCACACCGACTTTGCATCAAAGCCTGAACATCATGCAGGGCTTCACCCATTTAGAAGTGGAAGTCAAAGCCGTTGAAACTGCTGAACAAGCCAATGCATTAGTTACCGAACTGCAAAAGCAGCTGCAAGGCTTTGAGCAAACAGCTGTCATCACCAGTTTTGATCTCAAAATTCATCAGGCGCTGCAGCAGCAGAATTCGCACTTTAAACGCGCTTTACTCGTTGAAGACGATATAGGCAGCTTGGCCATTGAACAAGCGCTAGCTTTAGGCTGCTGTCAAATTGGCTGGATGAATCAATTGGCGACAGATGAGATTCTGCTTGCCACTCAAAAAGCAGGTTTAAAAATCAGCGTATGGACGGTGAATGATATTGACCGCGCCAAGCAGCTGCGGGACTTAGGCATTGATGGCCTGATTACTGATTTCCCAAAACTCATGTTGGCGCATCTGCGCTGAACTATGCAAAACCCTAAATGAAAAATCCCTCATTCAAATCAGGGATTTTTCATAAAAAATATTTAAATCCGCTTATTTCCTTTTGGCCTGCATGAGCACCTGACCGCTTCTGCTCAGCAGTATTAATTGATTGCCCTGCAGCTGAAAACGCTCAACCTGTCCCAGCACATCCATCAAGACGGCTTCCTGCGCCAAGGCCTGATCGCAGCTGTCGTAGCCAGCGCGCGCCTGAATCTGCACACTGCGCTGCGGCACATTCATTTCATAGCTCCCTGAGAGCGCATTGCAGCCCGTATTGCCTTGCATCTGCCGAGTTTGGGTATTGAACAGCAAAAAAGGTTGACTATGAAAATATCGGGCTTTGACTCCCTGAATTTGTGTCAGCTCCCAGCGCACATCCTGAATGCCATCCATACTGCGTAAGATTTGCAGCGGACGCTCTGCAGATTGTGCAAGGTCTTTTGTGACTGCTGCCGTTTTTTGCGCCGAGTTTTGACAAGCACTCAGCAAAATAGCACTTAAAAAGATGATCGCAAATCCACTTTTTTTAGTATATTTTTTCTTCTTTTGCCTGCAGTATCGAACAACTGTTATAAACATGTTTTAACCTTCGATAAAATCCATAAATGGTCAGTTTTATTCTGTTACCGTTTAGTACAATACAACTGTACAATAACTGCTGTGAACAGCAATTAGTGCATGCTATTATGCTGTGGCCTTAATCCATATAAGTCATATGGGTTATTTTAATTTTGCCTCCCAAAGCTTCTAGGAGTACTGCTGGAGATGACTGCTCCCCTACCCAAAGCCCCGATTAACTGGATTGCTGTATTCGCTCTGATATTCTTGCCAATTGTGGCAATGATTGCAATTCCGTTATATGCCTACCATCATGATTTCAGCTTAGCTGCCTGGATCAGCATGTTCGTATTGCTGGGCGTCAGCAGTTTGGGCATCACAGCAGGCTACCACCGTTTATGGGCGCACCGCGCTTATGAAGCGACGCTGCCTTTGCAAATTATTTTAATGATTATGGGCACTTTTGCCGTTCAAAACAGCATTCTGTTTTGGGCTTCAGGCCACCGTACCCATCACCGCCATGTCGATGATGTAGACCATGACCCGTACTCAATTAATCGTGGTTTTTGGTTCGCGCATATTGGCTGGATGCTTCGTGACTATAAGTCAGGTGGCGCCAACTATAAAAATGCTCCCGATTTATTAAACAATAAATTGGTGATGTTCCAAGACAAATACTATGTGCCTTTAGTTATTGCAGTACATGCTGGTATTTTACTGCCAATTGGTTGGGCTGTTGGCGATGTTTGGGGCGTATTACTCTTAGGCGGCCTTGTACGTCTAATTCTAAGCCACCATGTGACATTCTTTATTAACTCACTGTGCCACATGTGGGGTTCACGTCCGTATACCGACGAAAACACCGCGCGTGACAACTTTGTGCTAGCGATTGCGACTTGGGGTGAGGGTTATCACAACTATCACCACATTTTCCAATATGACTACCGCAATGGTGTGAAATGGTGGCAGTACGACCCAACTAAGTGGCTGATCTGGACTTGCTCTAAACTCGGCTTAGCCAAAAATCTGCGCCGCATTCCAAGCTTCAATATCAAAAAAGCGGAATTGGCCATGAAATTTAAATATGCCGAGCAAGATTTAGCGGTATATGGCCTAAATGTTTCTGACGATGTTGCTAACGTGAAACAGCGTATTTCTCAGGAATATGAAGCCTTTTCTCAAACATTGAACGACTGGGCTAAACTGAAAGAACAGGAAATTCAAGCGAAGAAAACAGCTGTAGCTGAAAAAATCCATCAAATGGATGACAAGCTGAAAGTAGAATTCCAGCTGGTTGAGCAGCGCCTGTCGCATCACCGCCAAACATTAAATCTGCTGGTGAGCAACTTTAAAAAGAAAACTGCCAACTAATTTAACTGTTAATCTAAGTATATAAAAAAGCCCCCGATGGGGCTTTTTTTTTGTTTGAAATTCAGGATACATATAAAGATCAAAACATATGACAGCTTAACTTTATGGAAATGCATAATATCCCTTTTGGAACAACCAACTGGGATGACATTGAAACTGAACGTTTTGAAGGTGAAAATGGTTTTGCTATTTGGCGTACGCAGCGCTTTGGCACCATCCGCTCTAGAATCGTAGAATATTCTCCTGGCTACATGGCCGACCATTGGTGCAACAAAGGCCATATTCTGTTTTGTTTAGAAGGCCAACTGCATACAGAGCTCAAAGACGGCCGTGTATTTACCCTGAAAGCTGGCATGAGCTATCAAGTGGCAGACAATACCGAGCCGCACCGCTCCTACTCAGACATTGGCGCACGTCTATTTATCGTGGATTAATACGCTTCAAACAATAGCATTGAATAGCTGCAACAATAGCAATAACGATTTACTGCAGATTTGACGTACATCGCCATCTGCAACTTTGCTATAGTTTCCGCATACTCAGTTTCTGCCGCACGCTTATGCATTTCAATCCACGCTACAACGCTTTACCGCCTCGTCTTTACCATCATCAGCAGCCTGTTCCACTAAAAGGTGCGAAAGCAGGGCATTTTAATCAGGCCCTAGCCGACGAATTGCAATGGTCGGCAGAAGATCAAAATGCGTGGGTTGAAATCTGCAGCGGTCAAAAAACCTTTGCAGAATTTACACCTTTGGCTATGGTCTATGCAGGCCATCAATTTGGACAATGGGCCGGCCAATTGGGCGATGGACGCGGCTTATTGATTGCGCAAATAGTAGATAAACATGGGCAAACCATTGATCTTCATCTCAAAGGCGCCGGCTCTACGCCCTACTCACGCATGGGCGATGGACGTGCAGTACTACGCTCGACTATTCGTGAATATTTGGCAGGACATGCGCTGAACAGCTTAGGCGTTGCATCCAGCAATGCAGTGGGTTTCACCAGCTCTGAGCAAGGCGTACAGCGTGAAAAACTGGAACTGGGCGCGATGATGCTGCGTACATCAGACTGTCATATCCGTTTAGGGCATTTTGAATGGATCAATCAATATCAGGGTGATCAACTGCCTGAATTCACGCAAAAATGTATTGAGTGGCATTATCCCGAATGTCTTGACGCTGAACAGCCGATTTTAGCTTTTGCCACCAAAGTCATTCAGCGTACCGCAGTGATGATTGCCAAATGGCAGCTGATTGGCTTTGCGCATGGCGTGATGAATACCGATAACCTGAATATTACGGGTTCAACCTTGGACTTCGGCCCTTATGGCTTTATGGAACGTTTCCGTCCAAATTGGATTAACAACCATTCGGATTACCAAGGCCGCTATACCTATCAGCAGCAGCCGAGTATCGGTCATTGGAACCTCTGGCAATGGCTGAATAACTTAGTGCCGCTCTGCCCTGCAGGTTATGACAAAGAACAATGGAAAGACGATTTAGCCCAATGCTTAGAGCATTATGAGCCGACTTTCTTAGAGCATTATAAAATGGGCTTAGCTCAGAAAATGGGCCTGCCAAGTTTTCATAAAGACAGCTTTGACTGCGCCATGGCCTTTTTGCGCATTCTGCAAAGTGAGCAGCTAGATTACACACAAAGCTTTATCCGTCTGCAAAATCATGCATATGAAGCCATTAAAGATGACTGCCTTGACCGCCGCGCCTTTGAAATTTTCTTAACACAATACGAAAGCATCCGTGCGAATCAAGATACGACTGAACTTGATACTGAAATGGCACAAGCCAATCCGCAATATATCTTGCGCAATCACATGGCGCAAAAGGCGATTGAGCTTGCTGAACGTAATGATTTTTCAGAAGTTGAGCGTTTGTTTACTTTGCTGAGCCAGCCATTTAGCAAACAGCCTGAACTCGAAAATGCTGCCGACTTAGGCCCGCTGCCAAGTGATGTGCCCGAAGTGATGGTGAGCTGCTCGTCTTAAACATTTATCCACAAATCCACACTTCAATCGGGTCAAAATTGTGGATAATTTAAACATTATCCACAATGTCGAAATGTATGCGCTGTAAAAGCAGTTCATCTTCTACATTACAATGACAAGAAAAAATATCACGATCTTTAGTTTCGCTATCCTCGTCTGTATTGTCGTAGCCTACTTTGCCTATCAAAAATTTGAAAAGTATCTACCTACACCTGCCAATGCACTGGCCTTTCCACCTGAATTAAGCGATGCACAAATTCAAAAAATTCGCACAGAAACGCCGATCGACAATATTCAGGTACATAAAGCTCAGCGCTATTTGCAATTAAAACATCAGGATCAAGTCATCCGCCATTACCCAATCCGTCTGGGTTTTCAACCGCTTGGACATAAAGTTCAAGAAGGTGATGGCAAAACGCCTGAAGGCACTTATCGTATAGATTGGCGCAATGCGCAAAGCGCGTTCTATAAATCGCTACATATTTCCTATCCCAATCTAGCCGATCGGCAGAAAGCTGCGCAGCTGGGTGTTTCCGCAGGCGGCGATATTATGATTCATGGTTCTGCGACCAGTTTACAGATGAAAGCTGCTCCTCAGCTTATGACGTATTTTCCGCAAAAAGATTGGACTTGGGGCTGTATTGCAGTGCGTAATATTGATATGGATGAAATTTGGCAATTAGTGAATAATGATACCGTTATTCATATTCATCCTTAGGCTTTAACGCTCAGGCTTAATTTTGGTTATCTCTTATGATTGCATTACACGCTGCAGCTGCTAAGTCGGCCTTAGCCCTGCCTGAAACCACGTGCAGCCAGCCTTTTGGTGAAGGCTGTGATGTGTTTAAGGTGCTGGATAAGGTTTTTATGCTGAGTTTTCATTTAGAAGGCAAAGCAGCCATCAATTTAAAAGTGCTGCCAGACAATGGCTCAATGCTTAGAGATATTTATCCCTTTATTCGTGCGGGCTGGCATATGAATAAGCAGCATTGGATTTCTGTTTTTACAGACGAAGAGTTGGAAGAAGAACTGCTGCAGGATTTGGTACTGAATTCTTATGAATTGGTGGTGTCAAAGCTAAATAAGGGACAACGGCAGAGGATTGAGTTGCTGAGAAGTGTTTAGATTTATTGCTCGTCCCTTACTATCAGATCGATGTTACGAATTTCGTATAATCGCTATTATGTTAAATTGCCGTAAGAACTTTAATGCGATAGAGCAGAATGTATATGCAAAATAAGCTTGATAACATTATTCAAGAATTAAAAGAACTATCTGGGAATAGTCGTCTAAACATAGAGTTACCTGATGATATTTTCATATCTGCTTATGAACGAAAAATAGGTTTTATTTTTCCAAAAGATTATAAAAAAGTTTTGAAAGAGATTAGCAATATCTTCTATGGAACAATTGAATTAGCGTCTCTTACAGATGAGGAAGAATACTATCGAGGGCTATCTCAGATATTAAATGATGCTAGGGAGCAAGGTCTGCCAGAAGATTGGCTACCTATTTGTGAAGATAACGGTAGTTATTATTGCCTATCTCCTAATCATAAAATTAGATATTGGACAGCAGATGGATATAGCGATGAGCAGTGGGAAGATTTAGCAGATTGGATCAAGCAAGTTTGGATAGATGGCAATTAAGAATTTCTAAAATTAACATAGTACACGTTATACGAAATAATTTATTTTATCCAATACAAATCACCACCTTATAAAAAACGCTATAGAATTCAGTGTACTAGATCAGCTTTTATATGAATATTCTCTAAATTGGCTTATTTTGTCAGAATTTTTCAAAAACATTCTTTAGCGGCAGTAAACAAAGTCTCGTCCCTAAGCCTTCATGGTATTAAACCTTCTTTGCTTGCATCACTTTAAACAGCACATACAACAGTAAAATCCATACTGGCTGCATCAGCACCGACAGCATAAAGCCCTGACTCCACATAATGTACAAAATCATCAGCATGAACACTAATACAAAGTAGTTGGTGAACGGCGCAAATAAAGCAGGAAACTTCGTCAGTATGCCCTGCTGCTGCATCGCTTTTCTAAACTTCAAATGAATCAAGCTGATTAACATCCAATTCAGCACCGCAGCGCTCACCACGATATAAATCAAATAACTCAATGCTTTTTCAGGCACGAAATAATTCAGCAGCACACAGCCAAAAATCAGCAAGGCAGAAAATAATACGGCTGCCACAGGTGTCCCTTGTTGATTGACCTGTTTAAACTCTTTGGGTGCATTGCCCTGCTCCGCCAAACCGAGCAGCATACGGCTATTGGCATACATACCACTGTTGCAGACCGAAACTGCCGCCGTCAAAATAATAAAGTTCAGCAAATGCGCCGCCCAATCAATGCCGATTTGATTGAAAATCATCACAAACGGGCTATGGTCTAAACCGCCAAGTTTCAACTGATTCCACGGCACCAGCGACAGCAGTACCGCCAAGGAACAGATATAAAATAAGAACACGCGGATCACAGTTTGGTTTACCGCTTTCGGGATGTTCTGATCGGGGTTTTCAGTTTCAGCTGCCGCCATGCTGATCAATTCAATGCCGCCAAAAGCAAACATCATAAAGGCCAGCATATAAAATAAGCCTTCAAAACCATGCGGGAAAAAACCGCCATGCGCCCACAAATTACTGATCGAAGCGGTTGAATCTGCCCCTGCTGTAAACAGCAGATACACACCAAAAATAATCATGGCAATAATCGCCACAACCTTAATCAACGACAGCCAAAATTCAGATTCTGCATACAGTTTTACATTGGCTAAGTTGGCTAGCGTAATGACTGCAAAAAACACCAGAACCGAAACCCAAGCAGGCACATGCGGCCACCAGTAATTGACATATTTACCAATCGCAGTCAGCTCGGTCATTACCACTAAAATGTACAGAATCCAATAATTCCAGCCCGTTAAAAAGCCCGCAAATTTGCCCCAATACTTAAAGGCAAAATGACTGAATGAACCTGTCACCGGCTCTTGTACAATCATCTCACCGAGTTGACGCATAATTAGAAATGCAATCAAGCCGCCAATCAAATAGCCCAAAATAATCGATGGCCCAGCCGACTCAATAATATGCGCAGAGCCTAAAAAAAGCCCTGTGCCTATTGCTCCGCCCATTGCGATCAGCTGAATATGGCGGTTCTTTAATCGGCGCTGCAGTTGAGGCATTTCGCTGCTCACAACACATTCTCATCTTATAAAAAAGTGGATTGTAGCCTGTGCAGCTCTTTGCAGCCAAATATTCATGGACAATTGCTGTATGAGCAGCAAATGATGCTGATAAAATCAGACCTCAAATCTGGCCATACCTTCAACCGCATCTATGAATCAGCAACACTTATCAATGGTTTTAATTCCTGGATTTATGCTGGATGAATCCTTGTGGGATAAAGTCATACCAAAATTTCCGCACACGTGGAATAACTTTAGAGCAAGTTTAAAACACGGTCAAACGATTGAAGAAATTGCGAAACATATCCTGCACAATGCCCCGCCACGCTTTGTCTTGGTGGGTTTTTCACTAGGCGGTTATATTGCCAGAACCATTGCACAGAAATATCCTGAACGTATTTCTGCACTCATCTTAGTGGCAAGCTCTTTACGGCCTGATAGTGAAAAGCAGAAGCAGTTAAAAATCGCGGCCATTCAAGCTGCATCGGCAGGCACTTTTCATGGCTTGAGCAAAACAGCGATTGCCAAATCACTACACCCAAACCATGCGGACAATCGGCAGCTGATTCAACGCATTCAAGGTATGGGGGAAAATCTTGGATTTGAAAGATTTAAAGTGCAGTCCTTATTAAACCGTAGCAATATTCGCAGCGATGCCATTCAGTGCCCAACACTGATTATTTCGGCTGCTCAAGATCGGCTGCGTTCACTAGATGAAGCGCAGGAGCTGCATCAATCCATAGCACACAGTCAACTTGATACCATTGAAAATACGGGTCATATGATTCCATTAAAACAGCCAGAAGCTTTAGCCGACAGCATGCTGAAGTGGCTGAATACATTGCGCCTTTAAATATAAACAGCCCTCAATTGAGAGCTGTTTATAGCATTCAGTTCGTTTGATGGATGATTGATAGCGAATGCAGTACGTCTAAACCTATTCTAATCATTCATACTGCACCGCCATGTAAATCGTTATTTACGCTGCGGTACTTCAGCCCACCGTGCATAACTATTCGTGCTTTTCAGCAAAGCGCCCGCTTGTTTTGCAGCTGCGGGACTATAGTCCTGAGAGAAACTATCTGAATTTTCATCAAAACTCGCACCATCAAATAATGGGAAAGTTCCAGCTTTTTTCTGAATCACCACATCATCAATCATCCAGCCGCGGAAACCGTTATAAAGTTCATCGACCGTTCTGAATTGGAATTTCAGCTGAACATTGGCCTTGCCTGCATATTCATCCAATGAGATCGCTTCTTGCTGAACAGGAGCCGGCGCGAGGTTAAAGCCTAAATTGCTGTATGGAATCGGTGCGCGCTCATATGCAGAGGATGGATCTGCCAGCGGGTTTAATCGAGCCAAAGTCTTAAAGCTGTTGCCGCCGTCTGTAGAAACTAAAATATTCATTAAATCAAATCCTTGATTATTTGGATTGACCGACTCAATTTCCCACCATGTTTTAAAACTTAAACTCAAAGGCGCCTGATATTGGCTCAGATTAATGGCAGGTGAAATCAATTCTCCCGTATTGTCATACTGCGACGTACCGCCATCAAACGCTAGAGCAGTCGATGAATCACTTAAAGCGCCAATAAAGTTGCCATTTACTTTATCACCATACCAATAGGCAACACTGCCTTGCAGTGGCTCAGGCACCTTGCCTTGACTTTGGTCATTCGGCGCTAAGCGCACACGCTGATTCACTTGGTTATTACGAATATTGTGACCTTTGTTCAGCAGCTGCCAATCGACATTGGCCACAGTTGGCTGCGACCTTGTCCATGCATTGCGGGTTGCAGAGTCCGCTTCAAAAGTTTCACGCCATATGGCATCTGCAGATGCCGTTTCAGGCAGTACTTCAAATTGATAGCCCGATGCAGAAGAAGCAATGACTGTCACTTTTTTGGTCATGCTGTTGAATCCTGCACCGCTAATGTTGAGCGTGGCATTTTTCAATGCTTCAAGCAGCGCATTTGATACGTTAAATGAAAGCGTGAAATATCCATTGGCATCGGTAATTGCACTGACAAATGCGCCATTGGTCGCCGCACCGCCTGACAATGCAACTTGCGCATTCGCTAAAGGCTGGCCTTTAAAAATAACCTGACCAGACAGTGTACCAATCACCGCATCACTGACTGGCGCATCGCTTAAAGTCTGACAGTCTTGATCTAAACAGTTGAGGACTACATTCAGCACAATGCCCTTATTGGTATTTTTAGGATGGATCAGAAATGCCGAAATTGCAGACTGTCCATTTTTAGTGACCAGAATAAAATAGTTTCCAGCAGCCAATTTAGGCAGTTTAACTAAGCCTTGGCTATTAGCTAGATAACTTTGGCCTTGGAAAGCTTGCGCTGTAGGCATATTCGCGATTGGCGGAAACAGCTGTTCAGAATCTTCTGCAGTAATTGCGAGTGCCGCTGCTTTTAAGCTGCCCGCCTGAAGGTTTTGCCATTCGGCTTCACTTAATACCTGTACTGAAGCGCCGCTGAGTGCAATATTATTCACATCTAATAAAGTCAGCTCTTCTACGCTTTTTTGCACTAAGGCATCCGATGGCTCAGACGGTCCAGGCTGAGGCGAATCTGGCGCACTATCCCCCCCTCCGCCGCCGCACGCGGCTAACCCCATAAAGCTGGCAGTCAGTATTAATTTGGCAAATGCTGTTGTCTTCATCACGATTCCCTCTAATTCATGGTGTAATTGATCTGTTTAGGCTCAGTTTTCTGGCTTAATTTTGTTCTTACTCCCGCCGAAATATTAATCTAATTTTTTAAAATGCGCAAATTTCGCATTTTAAATTTATCATTTATATTTACTGGACTTTTACATTATTGACCGTAAATAAAATACTAAAGCAGCTTCAGTTTGCAATAAAAAAGACAGGCTTAAACCTGTCTTTTTAAAATTAATTATAGTGAACTAAAAAGATTAATCCTCAGGATACTCAAAGCGGTAACCCACACCGTACACTGCCTGAATCCACTCATGGCGGTTGCCTGTTTCGGCTGCATCCGAAATTTTACGGCGTAGGTTTTTAATATGGCTGTCAATGACACGGTCCGCTACTTCAAAACTGTCTGGGTTGATATGATCCAGCAATTGCGCGCGTGAATACACCTGCCCAACATGCTCTAAGAACAATTCCAGCAAACGGAATTCTGTCGGCGTCAAGTTGAGTGACTTTTGCTGATACCAAATACGCTGCTGGCCTTTATCCATACGGAACAAATCATTGCTTTCCGGTTCTGCCTTACGCTCTAAACGGCGCAGCACGGCCTGTACACGCGCAACCAGCTCTTTCGGGCTGAAGGGTTTGCAGACATAATCATCTGCGCCCATATTCAAGCCGAGTACACGGTCAATTTCTTCAGTGCGCGCAG
This sequence comes from Acinetobacter sp. ANC 3813, assembly GCF_002135435.1. Classification (GTDB taxonomy): domain Bacteria; phylum Pseudomonadota; class Gammaproteobacteria; order Pseudomonadales; family Moraxellaceae; genus Acinetobacter. The sequence goes on from NZ_NEGK01000007.1 coordinate 37,354, forward strand.
TCACCATAATAATCGGCAAATCAGACTGTTCACGCACCTTGCGGCACATGGTCAAACCATCCATGCGCGGCACCATCAAATCTAAAATCATCAGGCTCGGCTTGCGCTGGCTAAAGCTGTCGTAGGCTTCCTGCCCATCATGAAACATGCTGACTTCAAAACCAGCAGCTTCTAAATAATCACGCACCAGTTGTGCAAGTTCTACTTCATCTTCAACCAGCATGATGTGTTTCATATCGATTTCCTTAATGTTTCATCTGTTTCGGAAAAGTCAGCTTGCAGCGCAAACCGCCCAATGGTGAATGATCAAAACTCAACTCACCGCCCATCGCTTTCGCCATTTTTACCGAGAGCGCCAAGCCCAATCCTGTACCGCCTGTTGCACGTGTACGCGAATCATCTACACGGTAAAAACGTTCACCTAAGCGCGCCAGCTGTGCATCGCTTAAACTGTACGGGCTGTCATCGACATATACCGTCCAATGCGAGGCAGTCTGTTCGCTATGTACATGAACTTGCCCGCCCTTTTCCGTATAGCGGATGCTGTTGCCCAGCAAGTTCACCATAATTTGCTTAAAGCGGTCTATATCTAATTGTAATACAGCGCCTTGGCCTTCTGCAGAAACACTTAAACCTGCCTGATCAAACTTCGGCTTAAAGTTTTCCATTTCCTGCAAAATGGTTTCCCAAGGATTCATCTCAGTCATGTAGCATTGCAGCTGCTGCGCTTCGGCCTGCGCTAAATCCGCCAAATCTTTGGTCAGTTTTTTCAGGCTGTTCACTTGGCCCAGCATAGAGGCAAAATGTTCAGGCGTAGGCTTACGAATACCGTCCTGCATGGCCTCAATTTGCGCCTGCAGCACTGCCAGCGGCGTTTTCAGCTCATGTGAGGTATCCGCCACCCATTGACGGCGAGAAGTTTCATGCTGATCCAAAATCACTGCCAGCTGATTCAGCTCATTGGATAAATCACCCAATTCATCGTTACGGTTCACCGTTACTTGATGCTGATAATTGCCCTTAGTCAACTCCCGCGTACCATTTAGCAGGCGCTGAATCGGGGTTTTAAAATAGGTCGCCAGCAATAAAGACACCAGCAAACTCGCCAGAATAGATAAGCCGTAAACCAGCAGCAAATAGCGCTTTTGATTGCTGAAAAAGTTAATGCTGATAGCATCATCCTGATCCAGCACAGGTTTGAGGCCTAAATAGCCGACCACTTGATTTTTAACGATAATCGGACGGTAAGAAATCTGCTCGTCCGTCGGTTCACCCACCACAAACTGATGTTTGGCGTCATATAAAGATAAACGGGAGCTTAAGCCCAAGCGGTCAGGCATTTGTATAAATTGCTTTTTGCCATTGGGATTGGCTTGATTGACAGGCGGACGCTCGCCTTTCTTGGCGTCTTTCGGATCTATAGGCCTGAAAACATTTTGATTGGAACTCAGCGGAAATTTCAAACCATCAAAGGGCTGAAAAGCTGTCGGTAAATTCTTTTCAATAAATTTGAGATCTTCTGTCTTGTCAGCATTCAGCGCCTCGCTAGAAGCATTCATTGCAGCGCCTGCCGCCACCAAAGAATGCTCTTTAAAATAGCGCTGCTGCAGCGCAATATCATATTGACGGCGCAGCCACCAGCGTGACAGGCGGTCATAATCATCAGGGCCTGCCTGCCCTTCAATCTGCAGAATTTGCGCCTGAATCGCATTGCCCCAATCATGATAGACATCATAAACGTCCGCCAAGTTGCCAATCAGCCCATCCAGCTTCTGCATTTCAACATCAGCAACATATTGGGTAAAATTACGCTGCATATTCCAATGAAGCACGCCTAAGCTGACCGTAGTGATGAGCAAAGTCGTCAGCAATACCGTCAAAAATAAACGTAAGGCAATAGGCACACGGCGAATATTCAAAAGCACAACTCAATTTTTCTTCTCTATGGAATATTGTAGCGAACCCTGAATTAAAAAACTCTCCATTGTTTCTACATCTTTATTATTTAATCTTATCAGCATCAAAGAATATGCTTTCCCATGCTGGAGATTCAAATGAAACAGATGACAAAAATAGCTTTAGCAACTGCCGGCATTTTATCTATGGGCGCATTGACTGCCTGTCAATCGACTAATACTGTAACTGCCAAAGATGCAGACCAGCCTCAAAGAATGCATGGTCACAAATATGATCGCATGAGCCCAGAACAGCGTGAGCAAATGAAACAAATGCGCGCTGAACAAAAAGCGGTGATGTCTCAAATTAAAACTGCATGCGATGGCAAAGCTGCTGGCGCGGCTGTGCAAATCAAAGCGGGTGAAAAAACCATTGATGGCACATGCGCGATGGTTTTTAAAATGGATAAACAAAAACGCGGTGAATTTAAAGGCCAGCGCGGTGATATGAAAGGCCACCGAGACGGCGAACGCGGTCAATTCCGCACAGGCCATATGCAGCGCGGCGAACCAATGACTGATGCGCAGCGTGCTGAATTAACCAAACAGTTTGATCAGCGTTTAGCAGAACGCCAAGCGAAACAGCAAGCCATTGCTAAGGCCTGCCAAGGCAAAACCTCAGGCACTGCCGTACAAATCAAAGCAGGCGCGCAAACGCTTGACGGCAAATGTGAAGTCCGCTTCCAGCCTAAAATGCCAGTTCAGTCTGCAGCTCCTGCTCCAGCCAAAGCCGCATAATGATTCTTTAGCTTAAAACTGAAAAGGCGCACATTGCGCCTTTTTTATTGGACATAACTTTTTACGATTCTTGACTATTTGTGTCGTTCAATTTTGCGCAAAAGCGTTTACACTCAACGCACTTAGCATTTTCAAACTATAAATCTTTGACTTTACAGTCACTAAGAAAACACCTAGAAAAGCTTGTACCTTATTAGAAGATGTTGCACGATTAAGCCATTCCAATACCGTGTCATTGAAGACACGTTTTTTACGTTTATTAGGATTATAAGCTGGTTAAACCAGTATTGAGGAAAACGATATGCCACAATACAAAGCGCCCTTACGTGATATGCAATTCGTTCTGCATGAATTATTAAATGCGGAAGAACATTATGCAAAACTCCCTGCATTCCAAGAAACCGTAAGTCGCGAGCTGGTTGATCAATATTTAGAAGCTGGCGCAGATTTCTGTGAAAACGAATTATCTCCATTAAACCAAGTGGGCGACCGTGAAGGCTGTACTTGGAATGATGGCGTTGTAACAACACCAACAGGCTTTAAAGCGGCTTATGACAAATATGTTGAGCTAGGCTTTCCATCTCTTTCTGTTCCAGAAGAACACGGCGGTCAAGGCTTGCCGGGTTCTTTAGGCACAGCAATTTCTGAAATGGTTGGCTCTGCAAACTGGGCTTGGGGCATGTACCCTGGCCTTTCTCACGGTGCGGTGCGTACTGTAGAACACCACGGTGATGCTGAACAAAAAGCAACATATTTGCCAAAATTGGTATCTGGCGAATGGACAGGCACCATGTGCTTAACAGAATCTCATGCAGGTTCTGACCTTGGCATTATCCGCACTAAAGCTGAACCAAATGCTGACGGCAGCTTCGCGATTACTGGCGAGAAAATCTTTATCTCTGCTGGCGAGCACGACATGGCGGATAACATTATCCACATCGTTCTTGCTCGTCTTCCTGGCGCGCCTAAAGGCACTAAAGGCATTTCGCTGTTTATCGTTCCAAAATTCAATGTGAATGCTGACGGTTCAATCGGCGAACGCAATGCTGTGCGCTGCGGTTCAATCGAACACAAAATGGGTATTCATGGCAACGCAACTTGCGTCATCAATTTTGACAACGCAAAAGGCTTCCTGATTGGCCCTGAAAACCGCGGCTTAAACGCAATGTTCACATTCATGAACACAGCGCGTATCGGCACTGCAGTTCAAGGCTTAACAGCATCTGAATCTTCTTTCCAAGGCGCGCTTGCGTATGCGAAAGACCGTTTGGCAATGCGTTCACTTTCAGGCCCGAAAGCGCCAGAAAAAGAAGCGGATCCAATCATTGTTCACCCTGCTGTACGCAACATGTTGATGACGCAAAAATCATTTGCTGAAGGCGGCCGTGCATTGGTTTACTTCCTGTCTCAATATGCAGACATCGTAGAGCAAGGCGCAACTGAAGAAGAACGTAAAGCGGCAGACAGCATGCTTTCTCTGCTCACACCAATTGCTAAAGCGTTCTTAACTGAAACGGGTTCTGAATCTGCAAAACATGGCGTTCAAGTGTTTGGCGGCCACGGCTTCATTTCAGAGCACGGCATGGAGCAAATTGTACGTGATACACGTATCTCTTGCTTATACGAAGGCACAACTGAAATTCAAGCCATTGACTTGTTAGGCCGTAAAGTTTTGGGTACTCAAGGCGCAATGCTGAAAGATTTCACCAAGATGATCCACAAATTATGTGAAGCAAACAAAGACAACGCTGCAATGCAAGAATTTGTTGAGCCGCTAGCTGCGCTAAACAAAGAATGGGGCGACCTAACCATGCAGATTGGTATGAAAGCAATGCAGAACCCTGAAGAAGTGGGCGCTGCTGCGGTTGATTACCTGTACTTCTCTGGCTATGTAACACTTGCTTACCTATGGGCTCGCATGGCCTTAGTAGCGCAGGAAACTTTGGCTGCCGGTACAACTGACGTTGACTTCTACAATGCAAAAGTTACGACTGCCCGTTTCTACTTCAAGAAAATCTTGCCGCGCGTTCGCTCTCATGTAGACGTGATTGCTGGCGGTGTAGAACCGTTGATGACATTGGATGCAGAACATTTCGCATTCTAATTTGAATATCTAAATCATATTCAAAAAGTTGTACTCAACAGTACAGAAATAGAGAAAGGACGGTCATAGCTTTGGCAGTCCTTTTTCTTTATAAAGACATCAGCATTTATATTTTTGCCCGCTAAAAGCTTACGCTTTCAAGCTTTAGAAGCAATCAACCGAATTGAATCAAAAAATAAACAGGTGACACTATGCCAATTTATAACGCGCCGCTTGCAGATATGAAATTCATCTTGAATGATGTATTCAATGCAGAACAATTCTGGCAAAACAACGAAAACTTAGCGCATGTGGATGCCGCAACTGCTGAAGCGATTCTTGAAGAAATGGCAAAGTTTGCGCAAAACGTTACCCTTCCAATCAACCGTACAGGTGATGAAGAAGGCGCGTCTATCAGCAACGGCAATGTAACAACTCCTGCTGGCTTTAAAGAAGCATTTAAGCAATATGCTGAAGGCGGCTGGATTGGCCTAGCCGCAGATGAAGAATGGGGCGGTCAAGGCATGCCAAAAATGCTGACTGTGCTTGCAGACGAAATGCTGTTCGCAACCAACCCATCATTCATGCTCTACCCGCTTCTTTCTGTAGGCGCTGGCATGGCGTTAAACAGCTATGCATCGCAAGAGCAAAAAGAAACGTATCTGCCAAAAATGTACACTGGCGAATGGTCTGGCACCATGTGCTTAACTGAACCGCATGCAGGTACAGACTTAGGCATTATTAAAACCAAAGCTGAACGCAATGAAGACGGCACCTACAATATTACAGGTACAAAAATCTTCATTACTGGCGGTGACCACGACCTGTCTGAAAACATCATTCACTTGGTATTGGCAAAAACGCCTGATGCGCCTGCAGGTTCACGCGGTATTTCGCTCTTCATCGTGCCAAAATTCATTGTCAATGCGGACGGTTCTTTAGGTGAGCGCAACCCTGCTGGCCCAGGTTCTATTGAACACAAAATGGGGATTAAAGCGTCTGCAACTTGCGTGATGAACTTTGACGGCGCCAAAGGCTACCTTGTTGGTAAAGAGAACGAAGGCCTTGCAGCGATGTTCGTCATGATGAACTACGAACGTCTGTCTATGGGTATTCAAGGCCTAGGCGCTTCTGAATTCGCTTATCAAAATGCTGCACAATATGCGACTGACCGCCTGCAAGGCCGCAGCGCATCTGGCGTTCAATCACCGAGCAAACCAGCGGACAGCATCTTAGTTCATGGTGATGTACGCCGTATGCTGTTAAATGTACGTGCAAACAATGAAGCATCTCGTGCATTTGCGGTATATGTAGGTCAGCAGCTGGACATCACCAAATTCTCGACTGATGCTGAAGCCGTGAAAGCAGCCAACAACCGTGTTGCACTATTAACGCCTATTGCTAAAGCTTATTTAACAGATACTGCATTCCAAGCAACGCTTGATGCGCAAATGTGCTTTGGCGGCCACGGCTTTATCCGTGAATGGGGTATGGAACAATGTGTACGTGACTTGCGTATTGCGCAAATTTACGAAGGCACCAACGGCGTTCAGTCTCAAGATTTGATTGGCCGTAAAACCATTAAGTGCAATGGTGAATTCATTGCAGAATACATCCAAGAAATCCGTGATTTTGCCAATGGTTTAGATGCAAGCCTAAACTTTATTAAAGATGCCACTTTAGATGCAGCTGCAGAAGTAGAATCTGTGACTCAATATGTACTGGAAGCAGCACGTGAAAATGCAGAATTCTCTAACTCTGCAGCGGTTGATTACCTGCATGCTGTAGGTCTATTGAGCTTTGCTTATATGTTTGCGCGCATTGCCAATGCAGCCAAAGACAAAGATGGCGAGTTCTACCAAAACAAACTTGCATTAACCATGTATTTTACTCAACGCGTTCTTCCTGAACTTGCGCTGCGTATTGCAAAAGTGAAAGCAGGTTCTGAAGTGATTATGAACTTCTCTGAAGATTACTTTACCAATCAGGCTTAATGCTTTATAGATTGTAAAAGAAAAAACGCTCGATAATTCGGGCGTTTTTTTATAGAAATTTTTAATTTAATGTTCAATATTCGTTTTGGCGCCAGCACATTGATGCACCCAAATACCATACTCTCCAACAAAGTAAGTATGTGTATTTTCAACCTCTAAGTTATAAACAGTTGTGGTGACATAGCCTTCACCCTCATCCCATTGTATAGTTTCAGGATTTACCCAATCGCCCTGACTAAAGCCATGAAAATGCGCATTCGCTCGGTCTTCCTCAGGAAGTTGCGCAAGTAAATCTTCTTTCCAATGGGTATTTTTACTATATAACTTGCTTAAATTTGGATTATTTTTTATGGTCTCATGCCATGAAATGATATTACCTGTAAGTAAATCTACAGGTATTCCATAAGCACTCGACTCAGAACCATAATATGGCATCATGCCTACATTGGTGTCAGCAGTAGTATAAATTTGCGCATGAGGTTTAACATTATATCCTTCAAAATTAAGACTATATTTATTCCCATCTTTGTCTACAACTACATCTTGATCAGTAATTTGCTGAGCAGTAACCCAGCCCTTTTTGTCGACCCAAAATGGATGTTCAGGAGTAACTATTAATTGTACTGAAGGTAATGCAATACCATTCAAATTAAATTTGGCTAATACCTCTTTTTTAATTTTTCTTGCTTCAAAGAAATCTATTTCAGGATCAATCCAATATCTTAAATTCACAAAAACTACAGGTTGACTTTCGATTTTTATCACTTTTGTTACTGCTTGATAACTTTGATGCCCTGTTATTGGATCTGCACTATGAACTCGCTCCCCGATTTGGATATCTTGTATCTGTACTAAACCTCGTTCAGCATGAACCAAAGTACCACCGACAAAACAAGTATGATTGAGTTTATCTAAAACCGTTTTTTTTGATTGTCCTTCGCCAAGCGATCATTATTCTGTTGTTCTAATTCTTTTTTAAGCATCTGATTTAAATCCAGTAAATATATATTTAAAATAAAATTAACAGAATTTTATGAATAAAAATAGCGCTATTTCTAGTCATGAAATTCTGTTAAATACACCAAGGCATTTTATGATTTAGGATAATAATTCCGCACCGAATCTGCCATTTCAGGATGCTCATTTTCCAAAGCCATTGCTACCTTTTCAGCATCTACAGCACTGCGGTTTTGACTGACTTTAAACTTACCCACAATTGAGTCTATTTCGATTTCTATCGCCACAATTTTTTCTAGCTGTTCTTGAATAAAATCTTCAGGTGCATCACCCATTTTCCATGGTACAGCTTGAGTCGCTTCATGCGTACGTGTGAGTCGCGCCACAACACCGCGTAAATATTTATCATCATCAATTTTACGTATCATGCCTTTGACATGGACTACACGATAATTCCAAGTGGGTACAACCCGATGATGTTCTTGTTTCCCTTCATACCAATTTGGCGAAATATAAGCTTGATCTGCATGAAAAATCACATAAACCGATCGCTCATTTTCCAGCAACCTAAATAAGGGGTTGGCTTTAGCAATATGTCCGCGAAGCATCCCCTTAGCGCCTGCTGAACGATCCAGTTCCAGCGGAATATGATTGGCTTCAATGTCTCCATCAAACACCACCATTACACTGGCTAATGGATGCGCCTCAATGCAGTCAAACAGCTCCGTTTAATCGTCCTGCTGAAAATGAGTCGGCAAATACATTTTATTTTTCTCAAACTGGCTAAAACTCAAACAACATAGCATTAAAAAACATGATTTTTATATTAAAAAATCATCTTATTCTATTCATGTGCATGAAATTTGCTTATGTTTAAATGAATGAAAACCGTAAAGATAAATAGGAGGACTGCATGACCCACCGTGATCCCAAGATTGAAAAAATAGAAACCCTCCTCGACCGTTTTGGCAACCTTGCCGTAGAAAGCTTTCACTACATCGCATTATTTATTATTGGCTGTATGGTCATTTGGTCTGCTGGCCATACCGTATTTGAAATACTAACGGTTAAGCGATTTGCGACCATTGACGATATTCTCTTGCTGTTTATTTATTTAGAACTGGGTGCCATGGTCGGCATTTACTTTAAAACCAACCACATGCCTGTGCGTTTTTTAATTTATATTGCCATTACCGCGCTGACCCGCCTGCTGATTTCAGATATCCAGCACGACCATAAAGCGGATATGGATTTGGTGATTATTACAGGTTCTATTTTAATTATGGCTTTTGCAATTTTAGTGGTGCGCTACGCGTCTTGGACTTTTCCATCTGTAATACGTGATAAGCACTCTGATAAGCCGCTGCCAGAAGACAAAACACCGCGTCCGCAAGATGATGAACTTGCTTAATGTATTAAGCCCCCCTCTTTAAAAAAGAGGGGTTTGGGGAGATTGAATCGATATACAGAATTATCGATTCGGCACTAAAACATAACGGCCATTTTCAAGGATCCAATACATGCCGCTTGGCGGTGCTGGCAATCCGATACGGCGCCAGTCGCTAATCACCGTCTGGGTTGAACTCTCAATATAGGCCGTGTTCGGATCGCCATTCACCCAGCTGTAGCTTTGTGAGTTTTGAATCACTGTCGTTGGCGCCTGATAATGAATACTCACACCATTTTGCGGCATTGGCGGATAGGGCCGGTTTGGATACGGCGGGTAAGGCCGATTTGGATAAGCCGGCTGATGGGGATAAATCGGACGCTGATTCGGATACCCCGGCCGATTCATTGGCGGCGGCGGACGGTGCTGTTTCGATGTATCTACACCACGGTAATTACCCCATTGATTTTCAGCCCATGCCGTAGAAGCCCCCAAGAGCATCACGATGCCTGCGGCACATGCGATTACTGTTTTCATTGCAGACTCCTATGTCATTCATGCTTCTATCATAAAGAATAGTTAAGCATAAAAAATGAATAAAAAACCAGCAAATGCAAAGTTTTGTAAAGACTTTCCCTGCCCCGCGAAGTTGCTTGACCGCGTCTGAAAAATGCAAGCCTTATGCTAGAATGCATTTTTTGAGACCGAGTCATCCATTGTGGCAGAACTGAATTTTGATCGGCTATATGCATATTTTTGCAAAGTTCCGAGTGTGCAGAAGACTTTAATCGATGCTTATGGCACGGATGGCCAAAAAGCGTGGTGGTTCAAATTTCAAATTAATATTGAACATCCGCTGGCATGGCAAACCGTGCAGGAATTAGGGCATGTGCTCAACTATATTTCTAAAAACGAACGCCTGCCGACCCAATTTCTGCCGGTCTCTCCGCCGCCTTATATGAATGGCGAAGCAAAACAATTTTTGGCATGGGTCATTCAATGCAATCATGCTGATTTTCCGCCAGATGTGGTCTGCGATTGGCTGGAAGCGCGCCTGCCTAATCCAGTTGAAGATGAAACTAAATGGAAAATTAAAACCGATTTACATGGGCTGGATAAAATCAGCGACAAAGATTTAGATAAGATGGTTCCGCCAAATCCTGAACCGAAGACTTAAGAAATTGTTGCATTACCTCTCCCTAACCCTCTCCTGAAAGGAGAGGGAACTCCTTCTCCCTTTGGGAGAAGGTTGGGATGAGGGAAAGATTAAAACGTCGACAGCCCGCTCCACTCCATAAAGCGGTACAGTGCATATTTGATTTTCGATTCGTCTGCATATTTGCTGTACGGCAGACTGACTTGACGTCCATTTAAATTTGACCATGAACTGTCAAAATACTGCTGCACATCAGCAAAGACTGTATCCTGCGGGCGGCCTACGACACGAAAATTGGTTTCAAGATTGTAATTTTTTAAATTGCGGGCGGTAAAATTCGCAGATCCTAAAATCATTTCAGCCTGCTGTGCCCCTGTTTTCACAATCATTTTGCTGTGGCACTGTTCGCCATGGGTATCACACCAGCGTACTGGTATGCCTGCATCATTCAGTTCAGACGCCACTTGACGGTTTGGAATGCCATTTTTCTGGCGTCCAAAGGCATCTTTATTGGGATCCAGCAGAACCTTTACATCCACTCCGCGCTCATGCGCTGTGATTAAAGCCTGAATGATTTTGCGCTCTGACAGATAGAACATCGCCAAATCAATTTGCTCTTTGGGCTGTGCAGAATCAATCAGTTTCAGCACCGCGTCATAAATGGCTTTTTCGGTCAGCACCTGCACTTGCGGCAAGGTTTTGGCATCTTCAAAATCGCCCATAATCACCACAGGCATATCAGCTTTAGACATCATGCCTACCGCCTGCTCTGTTTTCAGCACATCCATCGCCGTGTTGCCTGTCACCACCAGCGCCACATTGGAATGCCGCGAACTCCCGTCATGCGGATTCATGGAAGTGACCAGCGCTTTCCAGCCTTCAGCCGTATCCACCACTAAGGTTTTACGATGATTGGCTTTGAAGTTGAATAAATTCATATAGCTGCGCAATGTGATTTTGTCTTGACCGAATGGATTCGGCAGCCAGCCTTTTTCAGTATTATTGCCAAGGCCCTGACAGCATAAATACCAGAAGCCAGACCATGCAGGATTAGATGCACGCAGCGGAGTTAGGTCAGTTTCAATCACATCAATACCCGCTTGGCGCAGCTGATGATATTGATCTGCATAGACACCGCCATACACCGAGTTGATTGGATCGGTAATAAATTTCACTTCCAGATTGGGCGTGTATTTGCGTTTTTTAATCAACGCATCGGTCAGCTGCTGCATCAGTGCTTGATGCTGTACTTTGGAGTCTCCGACTTCTTGATTAAAAAGGAACATATCCAGCACAATGGTGCTCTGCGCCTGATCAATCATCTGCAGCATCTGCTTGAAAATCTGCTGATCCAGCTGCTGTTTTCCATTGGCATCCATATAGCTCTGATCGGCTAAAAACTGCACTTGCGCATGGCGCAATTTACCCGTGTAGTTCAGCCCTTCCGGTAAAGGCTTATACATTTGATAAACAGAAGAAGAAATATAGCCCAAAGCAAATAGGCCGATCACCACACCAAAATATTGGCGGCGTGACCAATTTAATTTGCTGTGCAGCCGTTGAAAAATACGCATAATAAAAAACCTAGTCCAATAGACTCAGACTAGGTTTTATCATACGAATTTTCAAGAGGATTTCTGTGATTCTGCACAGCAGCGGCAGAAATCCGGCCCTCTGTTTAGAAGCCAAATTCCACACCCACAGTGAAGTTTCGGCCCACTTGCGGAATATTTGACAGGAATGATGCATGTGAATAGACCTGATCATCCAGCAAATTGTTTGCATTGAAATAAACACGGTAATCATTGTCTTTGGCATATTGACCCGCATAAGACAGGCCTAAATTCACCATGTTATAGCCTTGCGTTTGGTCTTCATAAGCGGCAAATTTGTCCTGATTGAACACGTGATAATATTCCGCCATACCCGACCAGCTGTCTGTAAAGCCCGCATTGACGCGCGTACCTAAACGCCCAGCTGGAACGCGCGGCGCATTCGCGCCATCAATTTTACCTCGGACATAATCACCAAATAGACTGACTTTATAGACATCATTTAATTGATAGCCTGTTTCCGCTTCTAGGCCATAAAATTTAGCCTTATCTTGCGTATAGTCAACCAGACGGAAGTTTTCAAACTGGTCCGATGTTGCTGCATAGATATAGCTGTCATACCAATTGTGGTAAACATGCACATGATAATCTAACTTGTCTGCTTCGTAGTGCAAGCCCAGCTCGACATTATTAGATTTTTCAGCGTCCAGATTTTCATTGCCGCGCTCATATGTATTGGTCGCAAAGTGCTTGCCGTTGGCATACAGTTCTTGCGCCAAAGGCAGGCGTTCCTGATGAGAAGCTACCAGTGACAGCTTATAATCTGGCGCAAAAGCCCAGTTCAGCGCAGCAGAATATGAAATAGCGTGGTCATCAAAGTCTTTTTGAGCAGAATCAATATCAATGTTCTGCTGTTCAAAACGCGCGCCCAATTCGACATGCACATCGCCAATCTGCTTATGCTCTAAACCAAACATGCTCCACTTCTGGGTTTTATTCGGATTCATCAGCGACTCTTCACCGCTGATATCCAATTTTTGCTGATTATACTGCGCACCGATCACGCCTTCCCAGTCTGCAATCGGGTAATGTACCAGCTCTAAGCGCGCATCATAGCCTTTGCTTTTAAAGGTGGTCAGCGCTTCATTGCCTTCAATTTCATCATGCTGATAATCAGTATAGCTGGCATGTGCGCGCAATTTTTGGAAACCTTTAAACGGTTCTGCCAGCTCTGTACGCAAATCATAACGTTTTGACGTTAAATCGACCCATGGCCCTGCTGCATCATGGTCATGATCGGCATGCGCAGAATGATCGTGCTCATCCGTATGCCCATGATTATCGCCTCCATCACAATGTAAATGGTTTTCATGCGGATGACAGCTTTCATATTCGTGGCTGTGCCCCGGTAAGCCATACTGATCTTCGCGCTGACTAAAAGACATGCCCACAAAACCGCGGTCATGAATCCATGAGCCGCCAATATTCACGGTTTGCCCTTCCGCAAAGGTATTGCCGACACGGCGTTCTTTTTCCAATTCACCATCATGGTCATGCACATAATCTGGAGCAATATAGTCATTGGCTTTACGTTTAGAGCCTTCTACGCGAATGGCGAATTGATCGCCTAAAGCCGCCGTCACACCTGCACTGGCCAGCTTTTCATCGCTGCCTGTGTTGTAGCGCAGCCCAACTTGACCTTCATAGCCTTTTTCTGGAATGGCCGCTGGAATTTTCTGATCCGTGACATTCACTAAACCGCCCACAGTTCCTGCACCATACAGCAATGTCGATGGACCGCGGATGATTTCCACCTGCTTGGCTAAGATCGGATCTACCGTCACGGCATGATCTGGCGACAAAGTTGAGACATCAGCAGTTTCTGAAGCATGCTGCAGCACTTTTACGCGAGGGCCATCTTGACCGCGAATGACTGGGCGGCTAGAGCCTGCGCCAAACTGATTAGATGAAACGCCCAACTCACCTGCCAATGCATCGCCAATGGTCGCAGGGCGCGCAGCCAACTGCTTTTGATCCACAATATGATCGGCAGCGCCAAAGTCGGCAGCAGACTGCGCCAGCGGATGGACTTGTATTTGAATCGTGTCCAATTGCTGGATTTGATTTTTATCTTCATTTGCAAAAGCCAAAGGTGCAGCGGCAATTAATGAGGCGGTAATTAAATTTTTCTTAAAGAGGTGATTTATAGGCATGGGGATGCTCAAACTGGCGATTTTTGTATATTGTTATAATATAACATTTCAATTCATTTGCAATAAAAAACACCAAATAATGCAAGCTTCATTTAGACTAGCCCGCACATCTGTACAGTTTTTATTCTTTAAATAGTTTTTAAGTCAATGCCTTTTACAATTTCACATGCAGTCCTCGCACCGCCTATTTCTAAGCTGACAGGCAGCCGCCTGCCGATTGCTGCTTTAGCCATTGGCACCATGGTGCCTGATTTGTTTAGGCTTTTTACCAATGCCAATTATGACGGCTCGCATCAATGGTCTGGCTTGATCTTTCCCAATTTATTATTGGGTATGGTGTTCTGCCTGCTCTGGTACGCCCTCTACCGCCCGATGATGTTTGCATTTTTTGGTTTAAATAAACCGCTGAATATTGATAGCATAAATCGTTGTTGCGGTTTTATGCTCAGCCTGATTGCCGCAATTATGATTGGCACAGCAACGCATCTCGTTTGGGATGGGCTGACCCATGTCGATTTTCGGACTTTTGCATTTAAAAACATTTTGATGCAGCCGATTCATCTTTTTCAGCACACATATCCCCTGCACCGTGTACTGCAGATTGGCATGTCCGCGCTGGCGCTTCCAATTTTAGGCTGGATGATCTACCAGCATCACCAGCATTACCGCGGCCCGTCGGCGGTACATCGCAATATCAAAATTTATGTCTATGCATTGTCAGGACTGTCACTGCTGGCGGGCATCGCCAGTTATCTCTATTTTGCCGAAAGCATGTATTCCAATGCCTATGATGATGACTTATATGCCTATGTCGGCAAATCGATTAATTATTTTTTTCGGGCTTTTCTGGGGATGTTTAGCCTCGGAAGCCTTCTTTTTCTGATCTTAAAATCGGCCACCCATATTTTCTCCAAATCATCTGCATAACGTGCTTTTTAAGCCTTTAGCGCGGGCATTTTTATCGTTTTAGCTATAAGTCCCTGTGACAAAATAGCCAAAAAGAGGCATAATCCCCCATTCGAATAAAAGCGGTACGCTGTTTACGTATTCGCTGACCTTAACCCATATAGTTGGATTTCTAACGCTATGATGCGAACTCATTACTGCGGTTCTTTAACCGAAGCTCAAATTGACCAAACCGTTACATTATGCGGTTGGGTTCACCGTCGCCGTGACCACGGTGGTGTAATCTTCCTTGACATGCGCGACCGTGACGGCCTTGTTCAAGTGGTTATTGACCCAGATACTCCAGAAGCTTTCGCAACTGCAGACAAATCACGTTCAGAATTCGTATTAAAAATTACAGGCCGTGTGCGCCGCCGTTACGAAGGTACTGAAAACGCGAATATCGTGAGTGGTCAAATCGAAGTTTTAGGCAAAGAAATTGAAGTTCTTGCGCAATCTGAAACTCCGCCATTCCCATTGAATGACGAAAATACAAATATTTCTGAAGAAGTACGTTTGAAATACCGTTTCTTGGACATCCGTCGTCCAGAAATGTTAGATCGTCTTCGTTTCCGTTCTAAATTGACTAACCTGATTCGCAACTACTTCGAAGACAATGGTTTCTTAGACGTAGAAACACCGATTCTAACGCGTGCTACACCTGAAGGCGCACGTGACTATTTAGTGCCAAGTCGTGTTTCTAACGGCAGCTTCTATGCGCTTCCGCAATCTCCGCAGCTGTTCAAACAGTTGTTGATGGTGGGCGGTATCGATCGTTATTACCAAATCGCTAAATGTTTCCGTGATGAAGACTTACGTGCTGACCGTCAGCCAGAATTCACACAAATCGACGTTGAAACATCGTTCATGAGTGACGATGACATCATGGATTTAATGGAAACGTTAACGGTTAAGATGTTCAAAGAACTTCTAAACGTTAATTTCGACAAATTCCCACGCATGACATATAACGATGCTATGCGTGATTATGCGTCTGACAAACCGGATATGCGTATTCCTTTGAAATTGGTTGACGTTGCAGACATGATGCAAGACGTTGAATTCAAAGTATTCGCAGGCCCTGCTAAAGATCCTAAAGGCCGTATCGTGGCTTTACGTGTACCAGGTGCTGGTTCACTTCCACGTTCTGCAGTTGATGAATACACGAAATTCGTTGGCATCTACGGTGCACGTGGTTTGGCGTACATCAAAGTCAACGAACTTGAAAAAGGCATCGAAGGCTTACAATCTCCAATCGTTAAATTCATCGAGCCAATCGTGCTTGATCTATTAAAACGTGTTGGCGCTGAAAATGGCGACATCGTATTCTTCGGTGCGGACAAAGCTAAAATTGTAAATGATGCGATGGGCGCACTTCGTGTGAAAATCGGTCATGACATGAAACTTGCAACTTGCGAGTGGGCGCCGCTTTGGGTCGTTGACTTCCCAATGTTCGAAGAAACTGATAATGGCTGGACTTCTGTTCACCACCCATTCACGCTGCCTAAATCAAGCGTAGAAGAAGTGAAGAACAACCCAGGTGAAGCGCTTTCAGTTGCTTACGATATGGTATTGAACGGTACTGAAATCGGCGGCGGTTCTCTTCGTATTCATAACCTGGAAATGCAAAAAGCAATTTTTGAAGCGCTTGGCATTGGTGAAGAAGAAGCCGAAGAAAAATTCAGCTTCTTGTTAAATGCATTGAAATACGGTGCGCCTCCGCACGGCGGTTTGGCATTCGGTCTTGACCGTTTAGTGATGCTCATGACAGGCGGTGCTTCAATTCGTGACGTGATTGCGTTCCCGAAAACCAAAACTGCTGAATGTCCACTAACTCAAGCGCCTGCGCCAGTTGAAGCAAATCAACTTCGTGACCTAGGCATCCGCTTGCGTGAAAAGCCAAAAGCAGAAGAAGCTAAATAATTTTTTAATTCCTTCTTTTTCTCCCTTTGGAAGAAATACAAAAAGGAAATAAAAAAGCCCTGCACATGCAGGGCTTTTTTACGCCAATGTAATTTCTTTAAATATTGATGCATTTGATGGCTCACGCCATTTTGAACATATTAGATACTGCATAAATCTGCATCTGCGTTATGATAGCTTTTCTATATTATCCAGCTCGAGTACCTGATTAATCATAGGCTTAGTTTAAATTCTGATCTGCAGCTTTAGAATTATTTGCCTGAGACCGCTCACGCTCCTGCCTCACCGACCGTTTATCATCTTTTTTAAGATGTCTGAGCAATATCCCTCTCATGTATTTGATCCTTAAACTTGCGTCAAAACTGCCGCTCTGGTTTTTACAAACGCTAGCCTGCTGGGCAGCATGCATACTCAACAGTTTTAATTCTTCTATAAAACGGATTACAGCCATCAATATTCAGCTGGCCTACCCGCAGCTGAATGATGAAGAACGCACTCAGCTGATTCGCGCCAGTGTCCGCAGCCAGTGCATGACCTATTTAGAATTTGTGAAATGCTGGGGCATGCCGCCGCAATACAGTCTGAACTTATTTGACAAGATTGAGGGCGAAACCATACTGACTGATGCGCTCGCCAGTCAAAAAGGCGTGATTGTCGTTATACCGCATTTTGGCTGCTGGGAATTGCTGAATGCGTGGCTCAATGTACATACTCAGCCCATGATTATGTATAAGCCAAATAAAATCAAAGGGGTTAACCGCTATTTATTGGAAGCGCGCCAGCAATTTAACGCTACGCTAGTTCCAACCGATGAAACGGGCATCCGCGCTATTTTCAAACATCTTAAAAGTGGCGGCTTAACTGTCATCCTGCCTGATCATCTGCCTAAAGCATCAGGCGGCATCTATGCTGAGTTCTTTCAGCAAAGTACTTTATCCGCAACCATTGTTTCCAAGCTGGCCAGTAAAACCCAATGCAGCGTCATTGGCCTCAGCTGTGTCCGCAGCAGCGATCCGTCTAAATTCAATGTACATTGCACCGCGCTGTCAGAGGACATATTATCAAAAGATCTGCAGCTTTCTATCAAAGCTTTAAATCATGCTATGCAGGATATCATCAACACAGCGCCGGAACAGTATATCTGGTCCTATAAGCGCTTTCGCAACCGTACTGGCGGAGTCAATCCTTACCGCAAATAACATGCCTTAAATATACTTTTTAGGCTGCGTATAGGAACTATTCACCTACACCGCCATGCAGATTACAGAGGATGCACTGGATTCAATTGAGATCAATTATGGACAGTGGCATAATAGCCACAATTTCCACTGTTAGTAAGTGAATCTCCTATGGCTATGCGTCCTGAAGTCCGCCGCCGTGCAATCGTTCTTATTATTTTCGCTGTTGTGCAATGGATTTTCATGCGCTATATCGTAGACAATCAGCTGTTCAATTTAACCACGTATAACCGTATTGTCATTTTCTGTGTCAGCAGTCTAGGCGGCGCCTTGCTGATCTTTGTCGGCTTAATCTACATGGTCCTCAAAGGCAATGCGGATAAGGACGAATGAAAAATATTCTGATCATTGGAAAACGAGGCGGCATTCTGCAATGGTATGAAAATTTACTCGCCTCCGATCTCCCAAATCAAGAATATAATATTCAAGGTTTTGCGTTAAATCACAACAATAACTTTGAACGCGCAATCAAGAAACTCATTTCCAATAAAGATAAATATACGGCAAACCTGCTTAAAAAAAAGTTAGCAGGATTTCAGCCCGATCTGATTTTGATAGCAGATTTGTTTTACTTTAACGATTACTTGTTAAGTGCACTTGATGAATCCTCAGCAAAAAAAGTGCATTGGATTGGTGATTTTTTCGATGAAAGACTGTTTAAATCTAAAGATGTAATTGATTTATATTGTTTTACAGACTCAAGCTTTGTCCAAGATGCGCAGAAAATCGGCTTAGAAAAAACTGCATACCTGCCATTGGCATTTAACCCTGATGTTTTCTTTGCCGATGAAACGCCCAAAAAAGACCGTTTATTATTTATAGGCGCGTGGTCACAGGACCGTCAGGAATTAATTGAGCAGATTCCCGTGCCTTTAACGGTTTATGGCAAAGGCTGGCATCAGCTGCAAAAAGCGGATTGCATCATTCATCCTCACAATATCCCGCTGACTGAAGTTGCTCAATTATATCGGCAGCATAGATTTGTATTAAATGTCATCAATAAAAATAACATTCGGCAAGGGATGAATATGCGCTGCTTTGAAGCGCCTGCATGCGGATGTATTTTAGTCAGTGAGTATGTTAAAGATTTAGAGCTTGTTTTTGATATACAAGAAGAAATTATTTGTTTTTCGAATCCTGAAGAATTGAAAAACAAATTAAATCAACCCATAATTCGCTCAGAAGCAGGCTTAGCCAAAGTCCGCGAATCGCATACTTATGCTAAGAGAATTCAAACTTTAATTAGTTTAGTAAATAAATAATTTTTGCTGCAGTCAAATTTTTAAAGGTTTTTTATTGTGTTCGTTAGCGTTATTGTTCCGAGCTATAATCATGCTCAATATCTTGAAGAAAGAATCAACAGTATTCTTAATCAGACCTACACTGATTTTGAAGTCATTCTGCTCGATGATCTCTCGCCTGACAATACAGCTGAAATTTTAGCAAAATATAAAACTCACCCAAAAGTTTCACATTGCATTATTAATGAGCAGAATTCGGGTTCTACTTTCTATCAATGGAATAAAGGCATTGATTTAGCAAAAGGCGAATTGATCTGGATTGCTGAATCGGATGATACAGCTGATCCTCATTTTTTAGAGAAACTTATTCCGCAGTTTGACCAGAACCAAAACTTAGTTTTAGCCTATTCACAATCCTACAAAATGAGTGCTGAAGGTGAGTTAACCGGCACATGGAAAGAGCAGACTGATCCAATTAATTCTGAAGAATTTGAAAATTCTTTTACCATGTCTGGTCTAAAATATATAGAAAAGTATTTAATCGATCAAAATACTGTCCCGAATGCAAGTGGTGTAATCTTCAAAAAACAGACTTACATTGATGTCGGCAGAGCCAATCCTTCCCTGCGCTTCATTGGAGATTGGGAGATTTGGCTTAAGATTATTTCTCAAGGTGAAATCTATTACTGCGCAGAATGTTTGAATTATTTTAGATATCATAATACCAGTGTCATTGCACAGGCTCGTCATAAAAAAGATCATTTTGAGGTCAGAAGACAAGTACTCTTATTCAGAAATGAAATTCAAGTATTCTTAAATTTGAATACAAATACAAATGTTCAGCATTTAACTGATTACAATCTTAAGCAAATTAAAAAGGAAAAGCGCAAAAATGCGTCTTTAGCCATTAGAAGACGCTATTATAAAAAAATCATTCCAACCAGCTTAACCGCATTGCAAACGGTTCCCCTGCCATTTGCCCCTATACTTGTTCTTAAATTGCTTTTACAGTTTCTATTGTCAGTCCTTGTTATTGCTCCAATTAAGACGATTCAGAGTATCTTTAAATAAATTTCATCAAAATTCCTAGGAATCAACATAATGAAAAAATTCATTTTAACTCTGCAATCATTATATAGAGAGCATGGCAGTGTGGGGAAATTGTGGCAATTTTTCAGAAGATATTACAATAGCCATAGTTTCAAAGAAACAAAAAACTTTTGGAACAAAAAAATGACGCTGGTTCAATTAGAACAGTGGAATTTAAAAAAGAATAAGAAAGTTATTATTTTTGCAACCAAGCATACAATTTTCATAACTGAGCTGATTAAGAAATGCTTAGAACAGGCTAAAATTGACTATCAAGTCTATTACGAAAATTATCCTAAGAATTTTAATGATGATTTATACATAATCATTTGTCCGCAATTTTTTAAAAAATTTCCTGACTGCTATATCGCATTTCAGTTGGAACAAACTGTTTCAGATCGCTGGTTTTCAGAAAATCAGCTTGAAAAATTAAAAAATGCAATATTAGTTGCTGACTACTCTATTACCAATATTCAATATTTATCAAAATCTATTCCTGTTTCAAGCTTATATTATTTACCTATATCGGCAACACCTCTGATTGAAGATAGTCACACATATGAATATGACGTCTTATTTTATGGTGATACAAATAATGAACGTAGAAAAGCTTATATTTCAGAGATCAGCAAACATTTTAAAGTTAAAATTATTAATAATTCATTTGGTCAAGATATTTGGAACTATATAAAGAAAAGTAAGGTTATTCTTAATATTCATTATTATGAAAATGCTTTGCTTGAAACTACAAGAATATATGAGTGCTTATCTAATGACGCATTAATTATTTCAGAAAAAAGTTCTGATTTCGAATCATATACAGATCTAGAAAATCTAGTCGATTTTGTTGAAATTGATAATATTCAAGAAATGATTCATAAAATCAGTTTCTGGTTAAATTCACCCAACGACTTCACAGAGCGAAAGAAAGCAATCCAAGCATTTAAAAATAAGAAACAAACACAGTTTGATTTTTATTTTAACCGCCTACTCCTGTCATTGGATATCATCGACTTTGATACGATGTATAACCGTACATCAGAAACTTTCAATCCCTTAGAAAACTTTTGGTGTTTAGGTTTACCTGAATATTCGGATCGAAGTAATGCCTTTGAAGAAGAATTAGCGAAGTACAATAAAATTTCAAAATTTTCTGGACTTAGACATCAGATTCCTTGGATTGGCTGCGGGTTAAGCTACAAGTACATGATGAAGTTCGCTCAGCAGCATGGCTATACAGATGTCACTATCTGCGAAGATGATGTTCTGCTGCCGGCTAATTTAGATAAAAAGCTTAATAGCATTCATGCAAAATTAAATGGGCCTGATTGTCAGTGGGATCTATTCTCTGGCCACGTCACTGATTTAGACCAAACAGCTTCTGTACAAAAAAATGGAAGTGATGAGTTTTTCAAATATATAAATCTGAATAAAACGACTGGCATGGTGTTTAATATTTATAATCAGTCAATTTATGACTATATTATTCAATGGGATTATCGCAATAGAAGCCTCAAAAACAATGCTATTGATCGATACATAGAAAATAAAAGTAATTTAGCAGTGGTAACGACTGTCCCATACTTAGTGCATCATAAAGAAAATATACATACCACTTTATGGAACAGAAAAAAGGATTTATTTTCTTATGAAAATATGACCAAATCCAGCCTAAATCTAATAGAAGAAAAAATGAGAAAAAATTAACGATCTAAAGCAGCTGCATGGAATTGTGTATGCAGCTGCTTTTATTTTAAAAAGGCTTCGCTTCTTTATCCTTATCACTCACCAGCACTTCATCAAGTTCAGCTAAAGGCCAATCAATTGCAAGCGTAGGGTCATTCCAAATAATCGCCCCTTCACTTTCTTTGTTATAGTAATTGGTGGTTTTATACAAAAACTGAGTATTATCTTCCAAAGCAATAAAACCATGCGCAAAACCTTCTGGAATCCAGAACATGGTTTTATTTTCTGCGCTTAACTCAACGCCAACCCATTGCCCATAGGTTTTAGAATCTGGTCGAATATCAACAGCAACATCCCATACTCTACCTTGAACAACACGTACAAGTTTTCCTTGGGCATGTGGCGCATTCTGAAAATGCAGGCCGCGCAATACACCTTTTTGTGAAAGTGAATGATTGTCCTGCACAAAGACAGGAACTGGCAAATTGAGTTCAGTTAATGCCTGCTCAAAACGCTGCTGATTAAAGCTTTCCATGAACCAGCCGCGATCGTCACCAAATACATTCGGATGAAGAATTAAAAGGCCTTCAATTTTAGTCGTTTCTACTTTCACTTCGCTTCATCCAGCAATTTATAAAGATATTGTCCGTATTCGGTTTTCTTTAATGCATCCGCACTTTCAGCTAATTTCTCTTTAGAAATCCAGCCTTGATTGAAACCAATTTCTTCCAGACATGCCACTTTCAAAGACTGGCGCTTTTCAACCGTATACACAAATTGACCTGCTTCCAGCAAAGATTCATGCGTACCAGTATCCAACCAAGCAAAACCGCGACCAAGCAATTCTACATTTAAAGAACCATCTTTCAGATAAGCATTGTTAATATCCGTGATTTCAAGCTCACCGCGCGCCGAAGGCTTCACTTGTTTTGCAAATTCCACTACGCGGCTATCATAAAAATACAAACCTGTTACTGCATAATTCGACTTCGGCTGCACAGGCTTCTCTTCAATACTCAGCACACGCCCGTCTTGGTCAAACTCTACAACGCCAAAACGCTCTGGATCTGTAACGTGATAGCCGAATACTGTTGCACCATGTTCACGTGCATCTGCAGCTTCCAATTGCTTGCTGAAACTCTGACCATAATAGATGTTATCGCCCAGAATTAAACAAACATTATCCTGTCCAATAAACTCTTCGCCAATCAGAAAAGCTTGCGCCAATCCATCTGGAGACGGCTGAACTTTGTAACTTAACTCAATGCCGAATTGAGAGCCATCGCCGAGCAGCTTTTCATAATTAGGCAAGTCTTCTGGAGTAGAAATAACCAACACTTCGCGAATGCCAGCCAGCATCAGCACTGAAAGTGGATAATAAATCATCGGCTTATCATAAATAGGCAGCATCTGCTTTGATACGCCCTTTGTAATAGGATGCAGCCGTGTGCCTGAACCGCCAGCTAAAATAATGCCTTTACGTTTTGTACTCATTGATTTAACAACTCCATTAATGTTCTTTGCACGCCCAACTGCCAATCCGGTAAGTGCAACTGGAAAGCGCTTTGAAGTTTTTGGTTATTCAGTCTGGAATTATGCGGTCTGCTTGCCGGTGTCGGATAGGCTTCAGTCGGAATAGGATTTACTTTCGCTACAGCTAACTCAGCACCTGACAGCTTCGCTTGCTCGAACACATAATTTGCATAATCAAACCACGATGTTTCGCCGCTTGCGACCAAATGATAGATGCCTGATTTAGAAGAATCCCTCATCACCTGAGGAATTACTTGAGCTGTAATATCCGCAATCAGCTCAGCAGATGTCGGTGCGCCAATCTGGTCGTCAATAATTGACAGCTCTTCCCGTTGCTGCGCCAAATTCAGCATGGTTTTCAAAAAATTTTTGCCTTTTGCGGCATAAACCCATGAAGTTCTGAAAATAAGATATTTACAGCCTGAAGCTGCAATCGCCTGTTCGCCCTGCGCTTTAGTTTGTCCATATACATTGATCG
Organism: Acinetobacter sp. ANC 3813; assembly: GCF_002135435.1. Taxonomy (GTDB): domain Bacteria; phylum Pseudomonadota; class Gammaproteobacteria; order Pseudomonadales; family Moraxellaceae; genus Acinetobacter. Next base: position 61,523 of record NZ_NEGK01000007.1, read on the forward strand.
GATCAACCTCATGCGACTCTAAAAATGCTGTTTGCCCCTGTCCATTAAACACATAGTCTGTTGAATAATGCACCAGCAAAGCGCCTGTTTCTAAACAGGCTTCCGCAACACTTTGCACCGCATGAAAATTAATACACTGCGCCAAGCCTTGTTCAGTTTCCGCCAAATCTACCGCAGTATACGCGCTCGCATTGACAACAACATCAGGCTGAAGCTTCAAGATAGTCTCTTTTACCGCGTCCGGCTGAGACATATCCCCTTGCAGGCCTTGTGCGCCATGACGATCCAAGGCAATAACCTCACCCAAAGGGGCGAGCGCACGCTGCAGTTCCCAGCCTACTTGGCCATTTTTCCCGAGCAGTAAAATTTTCATGGCTGGTCCTGATACTGTTTATTCAGCCAGCTCTGATATTCACCGCTTTGCACATGCTCAACCCATTCTGTATTGCTCAAGTACCACTCTACTGTTTTCCTTAGACCTGTTTCAAAAGACTCTTCAGGAACCCAATTCAATTCATTTTTAATTTTTGAAGCATCAATTGCATAACGCACGTCATGCCCTGGACGGTCTTTGACATAGGTAATCAAATCTTTATAGATGCTAATACCAGCAGGCTTATTTGGCGCAAGCTCTTCCAGCAATTCACAAATGCCGTGCACAACGTCAATATTGGCTTTTTCATTGTGACCGCCAATATTATATGTTTCACCGACAGCCCCCTCAGTAACCACTTTATAAAGTGCGCGGGCATGATCTTCAACAAATAGCCAATCACGAATTTGCTGGCCATTGCCGTACACAGGAAGCGGTTTCCCTTGAAGTGCATTTAAAATCATCAAAGGAATCAGCTTTTCAGGAAAGTGGAATGGTCCATAATTATTTGAACAATTGGTTACCACCACAGGCAGCCCATAAGTGCGGTTCCATGCCCGGACTAAATGATCCGAACTGGCCTTACTCGCTGAATAAGGTGAGCTTGGCGCATAAGATGTGGTTTCAGTAAATAAATCCGTTGTACCTTCTAAATCGCCATACACTTCATCTGTAGAAATATGATGGAAACGGAAATTGCTTTTACCCTCTTCTCCCAGTTCATTCCAGTACTGGCGCGATGCTTCGAGTAAATGATAGGTTCCGATAATATTGGTTTCTAAAAAGGCATAAGGGCCCGTAATCGAACGGTCTACGTGTGATTCGGCAGCCAAATGCATCACAGCATCAGGTTTAAATTCTTGAAAGATTTGGTCGAGTGCCGCACGGTCGCAAATGTCCGTTTGGCTGAATTGATAGCGGGCACTGTCACTTACAGATAAGAGTGATTCTAAATTGCCTGCATAGGTAAGTTTGTCAACATTGATCACTTCATTATTAGTATTTTGAATGATATGGCGAATTACGGCTGAACCAATAAAACCAGCACCACCTGTCACTAAAATTCGCATGTATAAAAACTACCCAAAAATATTTTGTCGTAATTTTATCATCTAAATTTTTAAATTACTGCTATTACAACGAATTAAAAGCAATGCTTGTACAAAATTCATATGCACTAAAACACCGCTTTTTAGCCTCTATTCAATTCAAAATTAATGCAGATCACAGCATCAACGATCTAAAGCTTGCAGAAAGATTTGCTTTAAATGCTGTTTATGATCAATGCTCGCGCTATTTTTCAAAAACACTTCATAGATGCGGCTGCTTTCAGTCAAATCTACAAATTCTTTAATTTTTTCATAATAATCTACGAATTGTTGGCTGAGATTAGTATCCGAAAAGCACGGCACGATTAATTTTTTTTCCGCCATCACGCACTCACTCACCATTGATGTTGAATCTGGCGAACAAAGAATATAATCGGCGGCATAAATTAAATCTTGAATCGGTGTTTGATTTCCCTCGCCCACTAAAATTAAATGTGTATTGGGCTGATCGGCCAAAGCCTTAAGCTTAGCCTCAAAGGCTGGCGATGTGCGACGGGATGTCGTGATAAAAATCTGATCATTGGGTGCGTGCGCATGAATCTCTTGAATCATGGCGACCCAATGCTCTGCAGCGCCAATTTTCACATCTTGCGTATCAGCGCCAATTAAAACACTCCAGCAATGCAGACTGTTCACATCGATCTTTAAAGATTTCCGCGCTTGAGCAATATCCTGCTGTAAGTTAAAACTGATTAATTTATTAGGCGCTACAGGATAATAAACATATGGCAGACAATGCTGCTTAGCCTCATCAATGGTAAAAACCAAATCATAAGCAGAGGGCGGCATGCCTCTTAAAGAGGTTGCGATAATATTTTTGACTGATCTGTTTTGATACGTCAATCCGAACTTAAGCAAAGCATTCGGCAGCAGCGTATCACCGCCTGCAGACACGATATATTGAACATTCTGTTTGGCGCTTAAATGCTGTATTTGCTCAGTTGATATAAAATGTTTCAGCATCCAAAATTTCGGCAGCCATGAATAGGCTTTTTTACATACTTGTTTAAAGAACTTAGACGGCTGCTGAATTTTTAAAAATTGAATTTCATATGATTGGTCATCATTTAAAATTTTAGCGATACCAATTGACTGTGTTTCATGACCGGGCCTGCCATCCGTCAAAATTAAAATAATGGGCTTATGCACGTTCATTCAGCACCTGTAAATACACTTGTTCAATATTTTTGACCATGCCTTCGAGTACTAAATTTTGCTCCGCATCTGCAAATACAGGAATAAAATCCTGCTCTACCTGCGTTAAATCGTCTAATGAGCGCGCAAGTAAATCATGCAAAGCGCTGACATCATTTTCGGCGCATAGATACTGCTTTGGTAAAATTTGCGTCATCGCGCCGACCGCAGTTGAAACCATCGGTGTTTTACAAAGCAGCGCTTCAATCATCGTATAAGGACATCCTTCATAATGAGAAGACATCACATAAAGTGAAGCCTGCTGCATCAAATCCGTAATATCGCTTCGAAAACCGAGCAATTTCACACTGTTTTCCAGCGCCAGCTCTTTGATCAGCGCGTCAAGCTTTTGCTGCTCAAAGCCATCACCTGCAATCCAAAGCTGAGCATTTGAAATGCCTTTCCAAGCTTGAATCAATACATCAAAACCTTTTACAGGAACCAAACGCCCTACAGCTAAAACCACAGAAGGCATGCTTTTCACAGCTTCGGCATTTAGCTTTGGCGGAGTAATACCATTAAGGATGATATGCTTATTTGGATGCTCTAAGACTTCTGCGGCATTTGGGCTCACAGCAATCACTGCATCAAAATTTTTAAACATTTTGGTATTTTTTTTACGGCTATGCAGCGTCGCCACACTTTTCAGCGGCAAAAAGTTTAAAACACGCCCGACCATAGCTGCGGCTTTATTGCCGTGGACGTGCACAATATCAGGCTGCAGCTGTTTCAATGCTTTATAAAGCTGATATAAAACAAGAACATTTCTTCTGCTTTTAGACAGATCTACTGCAATAAAGGCTGTATCTAAACGGCTGCGGTATTTTTCATGTGCAATGACGGTCACTTCATGCTCAGCCATTAACTCATGAGCCAGTTCCACAACGTGCTTCTCTAAACCGCCTTCTTCATCCCCAGCCATGACCAGCGTGATTTTCATTTACGAACCCTCTCGCTTACCCAACTTCAAACGCAGCTTCACTGCAAACATCGAGTCTTTACCGCTGATTTTAATACGCTGCAGCTGCATAAAGTCTGGTTTTAAACCATCAATACCCTCAACTGTCGTCACTGCATTGCTGTAGCCAGCCTGTTGCGCCAATTGAACATCACGCGCTGAATAGATCCCAAAAGGATAGGCAAAACTATTGACTGCAGCCCCAGTGAGCCCTTGCAATTGCTGTTTTGATTCGGTTAATTCAGCGAGGCAAGCTTCATCGTCCAGCTTATTTAAATTGGCATGTGTCAATGTATGTGAACCAATTTCCACAAGGCCGCTTCGCGCCAGAAAAGCCACCTGCTCATCGTTTAGCTTTGGCTCTCGCGCCAGCTCGCCGCTATTGTGATGGGCTTTTTTATAGGTCGACCAATCACGGTCATGACGGTCCACCACCACATAAATGGTGGCTTTGGCTTGGTATTTTTCTAAAATTGGATAGGCATGTTCCAAATTATCTAAATAACCGTCATCAAAAGTAATAGCAACGGTTTTTTCTGGGTGATGCCCCCAATTGTCTTGCAGCTCCTGCATGGTGACAAAATGAAAACCTTGCGCTTTCATCCAAGCGACCTGCTTTTCAAACTCAGCTGGCTTTACCCTAAGTTTATTGAATTTGGCGCCGTCTATATGTTCACGCACCATGTGGTACATTAATACTCTCGGACGCTTCCAATCAACAGCAGTTTTCCACCAGCCATATTTCATACTAAACACAGCCAAGCATACGACAAGCAGAATGAGTAAATAAATCACAGTCAAAACCAATTATTTTGCTAATAGATATGTTGCCACACGATCACTTTCTTTAAAAGCATAAGCCTCAGGCAAGGCCGAAATAGACGCTGTATAAGCAACAATGCCGTCTTGCGCCAATTGACTGACCGATTTGGTAATCCGGTCTTCTTTCAGGCGATTCATCTCAATCACGCCAACACGGCAGCCGGCAGTTAATGCCTCATAGATCATCGAAACGCTGTCTTCAGTCACCCAAACCGCTTCGGCTTTCTGCATCTCTTCAAAAATCCAGCCTTGCGGTGTTTGCTCTACAGGGAAAATTTGCAAGTGCGCGGCAAACGGCTGCTGCTGAAGCTGGCTCAAAAACTCCGCCGGTGTACGGCGTGAAGTCGTTAAAATAATTTCGGCTTGCAGATTAAGAGTTACGATATTCTCAATCGCTGACAGTACTTTTTCTGTATTCCACTGATGTCGTTTAGAAGAACCGCCCAAAGCAATGAGTATCCGGTTCTGGATGTGCCGCTGTTCATTCACAATTGGGTTCAGCGCGCCTTTGCTTAAGATGACATTGCCCAGCTCCGCGATGCCGTCATGTTCTGGAATAATCACATGATTGAACCAGCTGAAGGGGAAATTCGGCTTCATCAGAATGACGGTTTTTGCCTGCTGATATACTTTGCCCAGCAGTAAAACCCGCGACTGTGTATGGCTGCCCACACCAATAATATAATCTGGCGCTTGTGCGCAAAGCGACGGCTGATGCTGAAATATGGCCTTAATTAATGGAAACATCGGCAGATCATTTATTGAAATTTCTTCAAAAGTCACTGGTTCTGCAGATTGTCTTTGCATCGCCTTATAGAGGCCAGCTGCCTGTGAGCGGTGCCCTGCCTTACCATCACTGACATACACAATATGCATAAACCATCCTGAATTTTAGCCAATAAAAAAGGCGGAACTTCCGCTCCGCCTTTTCATCTTAACTGATCAGCTTATTTTACGTAAGTTAACCAGTGAGCATATTTAGGATCTTTGCCTTGAACAGCATCGAAATATGCTTTTTGAATTTGAGTCGTAATTGGACCACGTACGCCTTCGCCAATCTGACGGTCGTCATATTCACGAATTGGCGTAACTTCTGCAGCAGTACCTGTAAAGAATGCTTCATCAGCGATGTAGAATTCGTCACGGGTAATACGGCGTTCAACCACTTCAAAGCCAAGGTCTTTGGCAATAGTGATAATCGTTTGACGAGTAATACCGTCCAACGCGCCGCCTGCGATATCAGGAGTATGAATTACGCCATCACGCACGAGGAATACGTTTTCGCCAGAACCTTGGCATACATAGCCTTGAGGATCGAGAAGCATTGCTTCGTCATAGCCTGAATGCGCTACTTCTTGGTGCGCAAGGATCGACAAAGTATAGTTGCCAGATGCTTTAGCTTTACACATCGTCACGTTCGGGTGATGGTGTGTAAATGAAGAGGTTTTAACACGAATGCCTTTCGCCATTGCTTCTTCGCCAAGGTAAGCACCCCAGCTCCACGCTGCAACAACAGCATGAATTGTATTATCAGTTGCAGCAATACCAAGCTTTTCTGAACCGATAAAGATAATTGGACGCAAGTAGCAAGACGCTAATTTGTTTTCACGAACCACATCAATTTGAGCTTGCTCTAACGTTGCTTGATCAAATGGAACTTTCATTTGATAAATTTTTGCAGAGTTAAGCAGACGCTTAGTGTGTTCTTTTAAACGGAAAATAGCCGTACCATTCGGAGTTTCGTAGGCACGGACACCCTCAAACACACCCATACTGTAGTGTAAAGTATGTGTTAAGACGTGAGTTTTTGCTTCACGCCAGTCAACTAATTGTCCATCTTGCCAAATAAAACCATCACGATCAGCCAAATTCATGGCACACACTCCAAATTTTTATACACAGTCATTTTTATCCAAGGCAACAGCTGCGCTTGGATCAATTAATCTTTGCCATAACTTGCAAACGGCCTCTCGGGTATCGTGCCAGGCGCTTGCCGAAACTTGCATGGATTGATTTGCAAGGGCTAAGCGGTGACTCTCGGCTCGTTCGCGAAGATAAGCTTGAATCAATGCTGTCGCATCGTCACTGGATAAGCAACTTGCTTTTGCGGCGTCTTCAAGGATTCGTACGTTGTCGGAGTAGTGAGCGAGATCTGGATTCGCACCACTCCATGCTAATACCGCATACTGTGCCATAAATTCAATATCAACGATACCACCTGCATCCTGTTTTAAATGAAAAATCCCCTCTTTTTGCTGTTCTTTAGATGAACCCAAGTGATCTTTCATTTTTTGACGCATGTTCAGCACTTCTGCGCGCACCTTCCCTTCATCTCTGGGCTGAATCAAAATACGGCAGCGCAGTTCTTCAAATTTTTTACGCAGTTCGTCTTCGCCTGCAATCGATCTGGCGCGCACCAAAGCCTGATGCTCCCAGAGCCAAGCGCTCTTGAACTGATACTGTTCAAAGGCTTTTAGACTGGTGACCAGCAAACCGGCTTCGCCCGATGGGCGCAGGCGCGTATCAATTTCATAGACCCGGCCATCCAGCGTTTGTGTGGTCATGAGGGACATGAATTTCTGCGCGACACGCATGGCAAATTCAAAACCGCTGATTGGCTTCAAACCATCAGTATCGGCCTGTTCATCCATGGAGTGGATAAACACTAGATCCAAATCTGAACCATAGCCCAGCTCAATGCCGCCCAGTTTGCCATAGCCTGCAACCGCAAAGGCAATATGATCCAAAGAACAGCGCTGACCTTCTACATCAACAGGATAGCCATGTTTTTTTGCAATCATCTGATAGGCCAGATTCAAAGTGGCGCCAACTGAGACTTCGGCAATTTCTGTCAGTGCATCGGACACTTTCATCAGCGGGCTTTCCGCCAATACATCACTGGCTGCGACGGTTAAGACATTGGACTTTTTAAATAGGCGCAGCACCCGCATCAAATCCTCAACATCATCCAGCTCAATGCGCAGCAGCTGCTGACGCAGCGAATCTTCAAGATCTTTGCGCTTTGGCAACTCAAAATCCATGGACAAAAATTCATCCAGCAGCACAGGATAATGTGTTAATTCTTCACAAATCCACGGACTGACTGTGGCCATTTTAACCAGCCGCTGTAAGGCGCCTTTGCTTTCAATCAGCATGACCAAATACACGGTGCGGCGCATGACCGATTCCACCAAAGGCATTAAGCGGATTAAAGCCATTTGCGGATGATCTGACTGTAAAACCGCTTCAATCAAATGCGGCCAAAACTCTTTTAAGCGCTGAACGGCTTTAGCTGGCAATTTTTTAATGGCATGCCCATGCCAAAATTCATGGATCAGGTTTTTTGCCCCATCATCCAGCACTTCAGACAATTGATTTTCCAGCTGGCTAAAACTTTCTACAGGTGACTCCAGCCCTTTTTCTTTAATTAAATGCTCAAATTGGAAGGTCACTTTAGTGCGCTTTTGATCCAAAAATTGAATGAAGCTATCCCAATCTGCAAAGCCCAAAGTGTCAATCATCCGCTGACGCAGTTCAGGTTCATTTGGCAAAGACTGGGTCTGCTGATCATTCAGCGCTTGAATCGCATGTTCCACACGGCGCAAGAATAAATAGGCATCTTCCAGATCAATCACAGATTGAGTATCCAGCAAGCCGACTTCACCCAAATGATGCAGGCTGACTAAACACTGTCGGTCTTGCAGCTCCAGTTTTGAACCGCCATAAATCAGCTGAAAGACCTGCACAATAAATTCGACTTCACGAATACCGCCTGCACCAAGCTTAATATCATCTTCAATATTGCGGCGCTGCACTTCCCGCTCAATCATGGCTTTCATTTCACGCATCGCTTCAAAAGCGGTGTAATCCACATATTTGCGGAATACAAATGGGCGAGTCATATCCAGCAGTTCATCACCCTCTTTGCCGCCCGTCACAATACGCGCTTTGATCCAGGCATAGCGCTCCCACTCACGGCCATGCTGGCTCAAATATTTTTCCAGTGCGACATGGCTAATGGCCAAAGCAGAACCATCGCCCCACGGACGCAGGCGCATATCAACACGGAATACAAAGCCATCTGCAGTCATATGGTCCAGCAGATAAATCAGTTTCTGCCCCCACAAAATACAGAACTGCTGCACATCAATGCACTTGCGGCCATTGGTTTCACCTTGCTCATCAAAAGCGAAAATCAGGTCAATGTCACTGGATAAATTCAGTTCCTGCGCGCCCAGCTTCCCCATAGCAATCACAATCAGATCCTGCACTTTGCCGTTATAGCCCAGTGGCTCGCCATGTTTGGCTTTGAGCGGTGCATATGCAAATGTTTTTGCTTCACAAATGGCAACATCTGCAAAGTCAGACAGCTCACGGGTTAGGGTGACAACATCGGTTAAGGTGTTTGCATCTTGCCAAATCCAGCGGAACATCAGACGCGCGCGCAGTACACGCAGTACACGCATCCATGAAGTTTCATCTGAAATATGCTCTAAAGCGGTGTGCACAAAGGCTTGAATATCTGCGGTGCTTAAAGGTTTTAAAAATTGATCAACTGCATAATCTTGTTCTATTAAATCACGGTGTATGCCCAATACCTGTTCCGCATATTGGCTGGCGCGCAATGTTTTTTGCAATTGTTCCACATTCATTTTTTAAACCCATAACCCAGATTTTTTTCTAGTTATATCAGCTCAAAACCAATCGTGGAAAGGAATTTCATATTTTTATTCAAGGTGCAGCTTTTTCTTTCGGCTTATCTCCCTGCGGGCTGCTATTTTCCAAAGCGTGATGGCTTAGGGCAAATGGGAAAGTGACATTAAATTGTGTACCTTCACCCTCTTTTGAATTGACCTGAATTTCCCCCTGATTCAAATCAACAAAGCGCTTGCATAGGATCAATCCCAGTCCTGTGCCCTTTTCGCCCAAAGTTCCTTGAGAACTCACTTGAATTTTCGGATCAAACAGCTGTTCCTGCTGATGCTGGGTCATACCCAAGCCCGTATCTTGTATGGTTAAGCGCACGCCATTTGATGCAAGGCAGGCTCTTAAAATCACTTTTCCAGTACCATCGGTATTGGTAAATTTCAGCGCATTAGACACAAGGTTTTGAATGACCGAGGTCACCATATTAATGTCTGCATGTATTTTCAAACCTGCAGGCACTTCATTCACCAGCTCAATATTTTTATTGATTGCCAAACTATTCAGCACATCATGCACAATTTTGACCGATTGCCCCAATTCAAAATTAATCGGGTGATAAACAAAGCGCCCGCCTTCCGACATCGCCCAATTCAGCAAGCTTTCTAAAAGGTTATAGGTGGATTGCGCAGTATCTAATAAATAGTCTGCAATATTTTGAATACTGGACTCATCTAAGGTATCGCGCTCTTCCGCCAGCACTTCAGAAAATCCAAGCAAGCCATGAAAAGGCGCGCGCAGATCATGCGCAATAATTTGAAAGAATTTCGTTTTGCTGGAATTGAGCGCGGACTGCTGCTCATACATTTCTTTTAATTCTGAGTTTTCTAAACGCAGCTTAATAATATTAATCAGACTAAAAACAAACTCTTGCACAATTTCTTTTTGTTTTGGTTCAAATGGGACTGCCTGATCATCAAACAGCAGCACCTGACCAATTTGCACTTCGCCTTCATGCAAATTAAAGGCAGTTAAGCGCTGATGCTCTGCGCCAAGCTGAGCCACATATTGAGAAAAAGCCATATAGTTGGGATGTGCGCTGTCTATACAGTCAGCACCATCAAAATAAGGAATTAAATTCACCCCTTTTTTTGCCAAAAACGGCTTACAGCCCTCAGCCGATGAATGCCAAATATAAGGCTCATCATGAAAGGCCAAAATCGCATTTTCCGCATGCAGCATACCGCGGGAAAATTTTAAAAAGTCTGCGACACGGTTATCTTCGGTATACACACCCATGAGCAAAGCCAGTCTGCAGGCAGCCAATTGTTCTGTCTGTGTGCCGATTTCGAGCAATTCAAATGCCATAGCGTTTCACCTGCATGTGTTTAAAAAGGATAAAACCAACTTATGCGCTCAACTTTATAGTATTGTAATTAACAAAATTAAACAAACAGCACAATCACCATATACGAATACAGGGTACTCAGATACAGAATAAAGCGTAAAAAAACGAAGTGATTATTTTATTAGTTATTTAATTTCAATAATTTAATATAATAAACCATTCATTTACCCACTATGTTGCAGGAATGTAAATAATCGAAGCACTTCACAAAATCAGCAATGTCAGTTATTACAATACACGTTCAAAAAAATGCGGAACATGATATCCCCACACTGATGTATAGCCATGCTAAAAAAGAGATGCATATGCTGCTGTTAAATGCTTTTTTAAATACTGAAAAATGAAAAGCCGCGGACAAATGAAGCAGCGGAATGTTGACTGTTCGGGACAGAAAAAAATCGCTGTATGCCCTATACAATAATTTATTTTCATGATACCCAACATGTTGCAAGTAATTAGTTTAGCTTTAAGCAAAAGCGCCCTACTAAAAAATGCTCTCCAATAGCACTAAGATATCAACATAAACAACTGAATTAAATAAATAAAATTAAAAATAAAAGCCATATTCCACTTCAGCACCACCAGCATCCATTTTCCGCACTTCAGCAGTACATCACCCTTGCCAAAGTCGAAAAGTGGCTAAATTTCGCGTAGAATATTGCCATCGGTGAACAACACTGATGTAAGCAAATTTTCAGCCAAAGACCAATATGCATTGATATTGCTGTTTGGCTGCGGTGCAATTAGCACCAATACCTTAATGTTTTATTTAAGCAAACCGGTTCTCGGGACTAAGCCACAAGCTCGGTCCAGTTCAACTCAATCAAAGCAAGGGGCTATATATGGCTGGTGGAAAGTCAACAATCATTTACACTTTGACCGATGAGGCGCCACTGTTAGCGACCTATTCACTGCTGCCGATCATTGAGACCTTTACTAAGCCGGCTGGCGTAGAGATCGTAAAAACTGATATCTCTGTAGCTGCACGTGTACTCGCAGAATTTTCTGAATATTTAACTGACGAGCAAAAGGTAGCTGACAACCTGGCTGAACTAGGTCGTCTAACTCAAGATCCTGATACCAACATTATCAAACTCCCGAATATCAGCGCTTCTGTTGCTCAGTTGACTGCATGTATCAAAGAGCTTCAATCTAAAGGATTTGCAATCCCGGATTACCCAGAAAATCCAACTACTGCTGAAGAAAAAGCGCTGAAAGTACGCTATGGCAAATGCTTGGGTTCTGCTGTAAACCCAGTGCTTCGTGAAGGCAACTCTGACCGCCGCGCACCAACTGCAGTTAAAAACTATGCAAAAAAACACCCTCATTCTATGAATGAGTGGAAACAATGGTCTCAAACTCACGTTTCTCACATGGACGAAGGCGACTTCTACCATGGCGAAAAATCAATGACGCTTGACCGCGCTCGCAACGTTAAAATGGAACTGATCACTGCTTCTGGTGAAACAATCGTTCTTAAAGAAAAAGTTGCGCTGAAAGACGGCGAAATCATTGACTCAATGTTCATGAGCAAGAAAGCGCTTTGCGATTTCTACGAAAAAGAACTTGAAGATTGCCGTGAAGCGGGCATTTTGTTCTCTTTACACGTTAAAGCGACCATGATGAAAGTTTCACACCCGATCGTATTCGGTCACTGTGTGAAAATTTACTACAAAGACGCTTTTGAAAAACACGGCAAATTGTTTGATGAGCTAGGCATTAACGTAAACAACGGTATGGCTGGCCTTTACGAGAAGATCGAAACACTTCCGACTTCTGTGCGTGAAGAAATCATTGCAGATCTGCATGCTTGCCAAGAACACCGCCCTGCGCTTGCAATGGTTGATTCTGCTAAAGGCATCACAAACTTCCATTCTCCTAACGACGTTATTGTAGATGCTTCTATGCCTGCAATGATTCGCGGTGGTGGTAAAATGTGGGGCGCTGACGGCAAACCATACGACTGTAAAGCTGTAATGCCTGAGTCTACTTTTGCGCGTATCTACCAAGAAATGATCAATTTCTGCAAGTGGAACGGCAACTTTGACCCCCGCACTATGGGTACAGTTCCTAACGTAGGCTTAATGGCTCAAAAAGCTGAAGAATACGGTTCTCACGACAAAACTTTTGAAGTTTCTGCTGCTGGTATTGCAAACATCACCGACATCGAAACTGGCGAAGTTTTAATGTCTCAAAACGTGGAAGAAGGCGACATCTGGCGTATGTGTCAGGTGAAAGACGCACCGATCCAAGACTGGGTAAAACTAGCTGTTACTCGCGCACGCAACTCTGGCATGCCGGCTATCTTCTGGCTTGACCCATACCGTCCGCACGAAAATGAAGTAATCAAGAAAGTTGAAAAATACTTGAAAGATCACGACACAACTGGCTTAGACATTCAAATCATGTCTCAAGTACGTGCTATGCGCTATACACTTGAACGTGTTGCTCGCGGTCTAGATACAATCTCTGTAACAGGTAACATCCTGCGTGACTACCTGACAGACTTGTTCCCAATTATGGAATTGGGTACTTCTGCTAAAATGCTGTCTATCGTTCCATTGATGGCTGGCGGCGGCATGTACGAAACTGGCGCAGGCGGTTCTGCACCTAAACACGTACAACAGCTTGTTGAAGAAAACCACTTACGTTGGGATTCTTTAGGCGAGTTCTTGGCTCTTGCTGTTTCTTTAGAAGAAATGGGCATTAAAGAAGACAACGCTCAAGCAAAACTTCTTGCGAAGACACTTGACCAAGCGACTGGCCAATTGCTTGACAACGACAAGTCTCCTTCACGCCGTACAGGTGAACTAGACAACCGTGGCAGCCACTTCTACTTAGCTAAGTTCTGGGCTGAAGCTTTAGCTGCTCAAGACGAAAATGCTGAGCTTAAAGCGAAGTTCGCTCCGCTTGCAAAAACACTGGCTGAGAACGAAGATAAGATCGTTGCTGAACTTGCTGCCGTTCAAGGTAAAACTGTTGATATCGGCGGTTACTACGCAATTGATACAGCAAAAGTAAATGCAGTGATGCGTCCAAGCTCAACTTTAAATGCAGTACTTGAATCAGCTCAATAAGTAAATGCTTAACTAACGCAAGTTAGTGACGTAAAAAACCAGCGCTTAGGCGCTGGTTTTTTTGTATTACAATTTATACTTTACTTTCAACAATAAAAGGCTTCTTGCTTTAAGAGCTTTTCTTTTTCAAGAATGGCTTTTCAATATATTTATATGATCCAAATGACAGCAAAATAACTGTTGCAATAACCAGCGGGAAAGTTAAAAAATATCCCATCATGCCATGATTAAAATCATACAACCCAAACACGGTAAAGAATAAATACAATACCAATCCATGCAATAGATATGTGCTATAGCTAATATCACCAAGTACACGCAGACCCGTATTATTTAATATTCCCCCAAAGCTATACCCATTGCAAATAAATGCAAAAACTAAAGCCGTTAAAATTTTTTGCACACTAGAAAAATGGGTTGTAAAAACAAAGGCTACAATAATAATCATAGGCAAAGCAATATTAATCAATAGTGGCTTATTTTTCATGAGATGCTTAATCACATCTTCAAATAAAATAGGAAAAATTGACAGCAAAAACAGCAGATAAAGACTTCTTTTCGTTTCTAAAAAAATGACCAGAAAAACAACAAAGGCTATTGCAAAATAACGCTTATCAATGATTTTTTTATGAAAAATTGCATGGAGAATGGGCAAAGAAAAATAAAATCCCCACTCATAAATCAGCGTCCAATTCACACCAGCAATAATGAGCGTGGATGGAAAATCTCCTAAAGATTTACCATTAAATAATATCCAACCCTCTAACCACTTATACATCTGCTTTAAATTATATTCAGCATAATTAACATCTATAAGTGTTAAAAAAATGACTGCTACTGTTACAACCGCATAAAGCGGTACAATCCTCTTCACCCGCGATTTAAAGATTCTCGGCCAATTAATTTCTTTTTCCTGAATTTTGCGAATAAACAAAAAACCTGTGATCAAAAAAAATAACGAAACTGGAATGGCGCCGAAATTATCTAAAATTTTATTCTCTGGGTGATCCCATACACCAGTCGTCTTCCACATAAAAGTAATAAAGAAGTGATGCACAAGTACTGCAAGCGCTAATACCCCCCTCAACCCATCCAAAGGTGACTCACGATCTAAAGAATCAAAGGTTGAATGGCTAAGCCGCAACTTGCCAATAAGCCAGCAACTCAGAACAAGACAGATGATAAATATAACAACGATTAAGTTAGCTGGATCTAAAATTGACATATTAAATTAAGAATCAATATTTGTTTTATAATAGGCAATAAAAAACCCCAAGACTGAATAAGCTTGGGGTTTTTCAAGAATCCTAAGATTCTAAATCTTGGTCCCGAGGGTCGGACTCGAACCGACACGTCATCGCTGACAGTGGATTTTGAGTCCACCGCGTCTACCAATTTCACCACCTCGGGAGTGGATGAGGGCTATAATACGCTATTTCTCGGCACTGTCAACAACAGATATATGTGTTTGATTAATTTTAAATCAACCAATATTTTTTCGTCTTAAAAATAAGCAAAATCAGCCGAAAAATAGAAAAAAGCATATAATAGGCGCAATTTATTGCCCTGCCGTTTTAAACATTTCTCATGCAACTTTCTGATTTCAATTTTGATCTCCCAGATGAGCTGATCGCTCGCTATCCTCTAGAAACCCGCAGCGCTTCCCGCCTGCTGCACCTCGATGCGCAAGGCCAGTATCACGACCACCACTTCACAGACATTTTAGACCTGCTGCAGCCGGGTGATTTACTGGTGCTGAACGACACCAAAGTCATGAAAGCGCGCCTGAAAGGCAAACGCGCTACAGGCGGTGCTGTAGAAGTATTGGTTGAGCGCATGATGGACAAGTTCGTTGCGCATTGCCACATTAAAGCCAGCAACTCGCCAAAAGAAGGCGCAGAACTCTTTATCGGTCCTGATGAAGTTAAAGTGACGGTAAAAGGCCGCCATGAAAATTTATTTATCGTGGAGTTTTCACAATCTATTTTAGATGTGCTGGACAAATACGGCGCATTGCCTATTCCGCCTTACTTTAACCGTGAAGCAGAAAAAATTGATACAGAGCGCTATCAAACTGTATTTAATGACCCAACAAAATTGGCTTCTGTTGCGGCGCCAACAGCGAGCCTGCATTTTGACGAAGAACTGCTGAACAAACTGGCAGCCAAAGGCATTAACAAAACCTTTGTGACCCTGCATGTGGGCGCTGGCACATTCCTGCCTGTACGCACCACAGATATTGAAAATCACATTATGCACAGCGAATGGTGCGATGTATCAGACGAGTCTATGGCGCTGATCCGTGAAACCAAAGCCCGCGGCAATAAAGTAATTGCTGTCGGAACAACGGCTACCCGCGCAACTGAAAGCGCAGCACAAGCCAATGGCGGTGAGCTGAAAGGCTGGACAGGCGATACTCAGATTTTCATCTATCCGGGTTATGAGTTCAAAGTGGTTGACCGTCTGATCACCAACTTCCATTTGCCGGAATCTACCCTGCTGATGCTGGTGTCTGCGCTATCGAACCGTGACAATATCTTAAATGCCTATGAACATGCAGTAGAGAGCAAATACCGCTTCTTCAGTTATGGCGACGCCATGCTGGTCGACAATATGCGTTCTGCTTAATAACGCTGACTAAGGAACCGCCATGCCGATCGATACCGTCAGAAAATCCATTCATATTCGCCGCAGGAAAAATGAAGTGGTTTTTCGCAATATTGCTCGGCTGTGGGACCTTGGCCGCAACGCACATTCCCATCAGGACATTTTAGATGGACTACATCCATGGAATGCGCCCATAACGCTCCGCTTTGAAAATCTGCTGCCGCGGCTTCTGGCAATTTTGGGTGTGCTGATGGTTTTGCCCATCTTTGTCCAAGCTTCACATTTATGGGCGCAGCTGAGTTTTGTTGCAGGCCTAATGATGGTGTTCTGGGCCTATCTCAGCTATGAACAGGACGACGCGGTAGAAGAAGTTATTGAGTTTTTAGAACGTGAAACCATTGCGAAGAAATATCAGCTGCAATTCGGCCGCCAGCCGCAGCATATTTCAATTCCATTGAATCAAGCCCATTTTATGGCGCATCTCAAAAACCTCTTCCCTGTTTTTAACCGCGGATCGGTGTCCAATGACATCAGCAATTATGCCAGCAGTGTATGGGAAGATGAAGACGGCAAGCAGCATCAGGTGCTGGTTTTCCAATACCACTATATTAATGAACTTAAAGTCCGTGATAAAAACGGCGAAGAAGTCAGAATCAAAGAAGTCCATAAAGACCTATGGGGTGTTTTTGTCTTTGACATTGATGTGCAAGGCATCGCCATCACCAGTATGGACACGCCTTTTTATTATCCTTTTAGCTTCCCATGGAACAGCAGCGACATTCAAATCAATCAAAAGCTGAAATTCTATGGCAGCGACGAAATGAACACCGCCAAACTGATGAGCCCTGGCTTTGTGCTGCGTGTGGCTGATTTTTTCAAAAACCGCCATGGCGATTTAATGTTTCATCCGCAAAGTAACATTCTGTGTTTTTTAGGCCCGCAGGACTTATTTAAAATTTCCAGTAAAACTGCTGAAATTGAAGATGTTTCAGCATTGCGCGGCCACTTAAGAACGTTTAAATTAATTGCTTTAGAGAACTTGCAAAAAGATCTGACTATTTTTTTAAAATAAGCTTATAAATCCAGCTTTTCAAAAAAACCAAGATCTTTGGGGAAAATAAAATATGGGGCTGATGATCTTTTTTATCCTGATTATTGCGGCGGTTTTTGCCTGTATCGTCATCCGCAATAATATTGTGCGCCATCATAATGCCACCATCCGCGCATGGTCTGATGTTGCCAGCTATGAACGCCAGAAAATCAAAATTCTAGATGGCTTGCAGCCGCTGGTCGAACAATATTCCAGTTTTGAACAAGGCACTTTGGAAAAAGTGACTGAACTGCGTCAAAACATTATGAACCTGAATCTGCAAAATGCTGATGTTTCTCAGCTGCAGCACATTGAATCCTTAAATAAAGAATTGATGCGCAGCCTGAATGTTGTGGTAGAAAACTACCCAGAATTAAAGGCCAATGAAATTTATCTCAAAATGATGAATGAAATTGAAGAGCAGAATGAAAATGTCGGCGCGGCCATTACGATTTTTAACCGCAATGTCGAGCTGTTCAACAACCACATTCAAGTGTTTCCAAACAATATCGTCAACACCATGACGTTAGGCAAAAAAACAATACGTCCTTTTAAAGACAATGCCGTAACGCAGAGCTTTGATTATAGGCCAAACTTTTAATTTCAGGCGCAGGGTTTACCTGCGCCGCGCTATGGACTTTAGGCCATGCTAGAACACATAAATCTATTAAAAAATGCATTAATACAAGAATTTCAGCCGCTGTTTCAACAATATAAAAATGATGGCATTTATGCCTGCACTTTGGTTTTTAACTCATATATGCACATTGAATGCGCTGCCGTGTCTACTTCACGCAGCATTTACGCAGAAGAAGAAGACCGTGCGCAATATTTAGCAGCGCAGGACCGCTGGAATATTCAAAAATGGCGCTACACCTCCCCGCTTAAAAAGAATTCTGTGCTGAACCGTTACCGCTATGCATTAAATGACTTAGCTGAATCTAAAAACAGTTTTTCTTACTCGCAAACAGAAACGGCGCCGCACAAAACTGAAAATCAGCTGCAGACTCTGCTGGATGCTTTCAAACAGGTTAAAACTGTTCTCATGGAGCTATATCCGCAGCCTAGCGGACAAATTCTGTTTTTTATCGGCCTGCCCGCACAGCCTGAAATTGAAATTCATTCTGCACATTATTTAAACCCGCAGAGCAGCCTGCTAGAGTCTTTTATCAATGACCGCGAACCAAAACTTCAGGCTGTGCTGCATCTCAAGCGCTTTAAGCTGTCACAGTCTGATAAAGACTTGCTGATTGATTTAGCCCAGTTGGCAGAAATGGACCCATATGATGAGCTGCATATGGCGCATGCAGCTTATCTGCTGACCTTAGAAGCCAGTTTTGCCGAGACCAATCTCTATATTCAACGGCTGATACACGCTATTGCAGCTATGGCCACCGGCAGTAAAGACAGCTGCGCGATGCAAAAGTACGAAATTATTGAACGCATTAATCAGTTTTATCACGCATCGAGCTACAGCACACAGCCTGCGTGTTAAAGCGCAGGGTTCATATCGCAATAATGGATCAATATCTCTAAGAAATTTACAGCGTCAGTACGCTCTGGCGCTGGCGTTTAGGCGCGGAATCAAGGAAAATAGTGTACTTTTAGCACTAATGATCAGCGAACTGTTTTTTCGCCTTGATTTGGATTTTGTATGAAGTTTGAAAAACTAGCACAGTCGGGCCGCGCCCGCCGCGGCCGACTGACGCTTGAGCACGGTGTAGTGGAAACCCCGATGTTCATGCCGGTAGGTACTTACGGTACTGTAAAAGGCGTGTTGCCGCGCGATATTAAAGAGATTAAATCACAGGTTATTCTCGGCAATACCTTCCATTTATACCTGCGCCCTGGCCTGGATGTGATCCGTGAACATGGCGGCCTGCACCAGTTCATGAAATGGGATAAACCCATTCTGACCGATTCAGGCGGCTTCCAAGTGTTCAGTCTGGGCGCAATGCGTAAAATCAAAGAAGACGGCGTAACTTTCCGCTCACCAATTGACGGCTCAAAAGTCTTTTTATCTCCTGAAATTTCGATGGATATTCAGCACACGCTGAACTCTGACATCGTGATGATTTTTGATGAATGCACGCCTTATCCTGCGACTCATGAAGAAGCACAAAAATCTTTGCAGCTATCTTTACGCTGGGCAAAACGCTGCAAAACACAGCATCACGACGTACTGAAAAACCGCAACGCCCTCTTTGGAATTATCCAAGGCGGCATGTATGAAGATTTGCGTGAAGAATCACTAAAAGGCCTGCTTGAAGTTGATTTTGATGGCTATGCCATCGGCGGCCTGTCTGTTGGCGAACCAAAAGAAGAAATGATCAAGGTTCTTGATTATCTTCCTGAAAAAATGCCTGCCGATAAACCGCGCTACCTTATGGGCGTAGGTAAACCTGAAGATATCGTAGAAGCGGTGCGCCGGGGTGTCGATATGTTCGACTGTGTAATGCCAACCCGCAATGCGCGCAACGGCCACTATTTCATTACAGACGGCTTAGTCCGCATCCGAAATAGCCAATACCGCCATGACCAAGGTCCGCTGGATCCGCACTGCGATTGCTACACGTGCACTAACTTCACACGTTCGTACTTGTTCCATTTAGAAAAATGCGGCGAAATGCTCGGTTCAATGCTGGGCACTATCCACAACCTGCGTTATTACCTGCGCTTGACTGAAGCGATGCGTGATGCGCTGGACAACGGTACGTTTGATGAATTTGTTCAAGACTTTTATGCCCGCCGCGGCTTAGAAGTTCCGCCTTGTCCTGAAGATTAATCCATCAGCATTTGCGCTGGACATAAAGACAAGGTAAATTGCAGAACAAGCCAATTTATTATCATGTTATTGATATACAGTTTTATTAGTTTAGGAAATTGAAATGAGCCTTTTTATTTCTACTGCACATGCAGCAGGCGAAGCAGCACAACAGCCAAGTATGATGGCCAACATCTTAATGATTGCAGTTTTTGTTGCAATCTTCTACTTCTTGATCTGGCGTCCGCAATCTAAACGCGCGAAAGAACACCGCGCGCTGGTAGAAAGCCTAGGCCTTGGCAGTGAAGTTGTTTTTGCTGGCGGCTTAATGGGTAAAATCACAAAAATTGAAGGTGATTTCGCAGTGGTTGAACTCAGCCGCGGCGTAGAAGTGAAAATTCAGCGCGCAAGTGTGATTTCAGTTCTTCCTGAAGGCACGTTAAACAACCTTTAATCAAAAAAAAGGTCGTGCATTTGCACGGCTTTTTCATTTTAAGAAGAAAACAAATGCGTTACCCAGCATGGAAATATCTGCTGATCCTAGTGGTTTTAGTGATCAGCACATTATATGCCCTGCCAAGTTTGTATCCAGATGAACCTGCTGTTCAAATTTCGGGTGCCAAAGCCGGTACCCAAATTGACCAGAGCATCGTGCAAAAAGCAGAGCAAATTTTAAAAAGTGAAAAAATTGCTTCACATGACAACAGCTTCACCAATAATGCTGCCTTATTGCGCTTAGATTCAAGCGAAGCTCAATTAAAAGCCAAAGATGCCTTGCGCCGCGGTTTAGGTGATAACTATGTTGTGGCATTAAACCTTGCCCCGACCACACCTGAATGGCTGCAAAAAATTGGCGCTAAGCCAATGAAGCTCGGTTTGGACTTGCGCGGCGGTGTTCACTTCTTGTTAGAAGTGGATATGGATAAAGCCATTGCACAGCGTATGGAAACATCTGCTGCAGACTTGCGCCGCCAGCTGCGTGACAATAAACTGAAATTCAATAGCTTATCATTGAGCGGCAATGCCATTACTGTGCAATTCGCCAATAATGATGACCGTTCTGCAGTGATGGACTTTTTGCGCCGTAACGGCAATGAGTTCTCACAGCAAGCGATTGCAACTGAAAGCGGTTCAACTTTGCGCTTATCGTATACCGATGTCCGCAAGCAGGAAATCCAGTCTTATGCCGTAAACCAAAACTTAACCACGCTGCGTAACCGTATTAACGAGTTAGGCGTGGCAGAAGCTTTGGTGCAAACACAAGGCAGCAACCGTATTGTGGTTGAATTGCCAGGTGTGCAAGACACTGCCGAAGCGAAACGTGTCCTCGGCCGTACTGCAAACTTAGAATTCCGTTTGGTTTCTGATTTAAATGATCAGTATATTGACCCGTATACAGGTCAAGCCAAAGGCTCGCTGCCTCCGGGTACAGAAGCTTTTGCTTATGAATCTTTAGACAGCGGCCGTCAATTGCTGTTAAACCGCAACCGTATCTTAACGGGTGAGCGTGTTCAAAATGCATCTTCTGGTTTCAGCCAAGATACTGGCGGCGCCGAAGTAAACATTACACTGGATACTGCCGGCGGCAAGCTGATGTCTGAAGCAACCCGCAACGCTGTTGGCAAACGCATGGCTGTGCTGTTTATTGAAAACAAGCAAAAAATCAGTTATGTGCAGGACCCAGCAACTGGGGTGCAAACTGAAGTGCGCACGCCATACACAGAATCTGTCGTGATTAATGCAGCCACCATTCAAGCTGTACTGGGTTCGCAGTTCCGTATTACAGGTCTAGACTCTCCGCAAGAAGCGTCTGAACTTGCGCTAATGCTGCGTGCAGGTGCGCTGGCTGCGCCAATGTACTTTGTAGAAGAACGTGTGATTGGTCCAAGCTTGGGTCAGGAAAACATTGATAAAGGCGTGCTTTCAGTTGAAGTCGGCTTTATCTTGGTTGCGATCTGGATGGTGGTATTCTTCCGTTTATTCGGTCTGATTGCCAACTTCGCTTTAGTGATCAACTTAGCCATGATTTTAACCTTCATGTCTTGGATTGGCGCTTCCCTCACCCTGCCGGGTATTGCAGGTATCGTGATTACTATTGGTATGGCGGTCGATGCCAACGTACTGATCTGTGAGCGGATACGGGAAGAAATGAAATGGGGCGCCTCGCCTAAACAAGCCATTGTGGCGGGTTATGACCGTGCGTATAACACCATTCTCGACTCCAACTTAACGACTTTCCTTGTGGCGTTTATTCTGTTCGCAATTGGCACAGGCCCGATTAAAGGCTTCGCTGTCACTTTGATGATTGGTATTGTCTGCTCGATGTTTACTGCCATTACAGTAACCCGCGCAATTGTACAGCTGATCTACGGCAAAAAACGCAACTTGCATAAGTTGAGCATTTAAGGAGATCGATGATGACTGAAAATACTCAACTGAAATCGAAGCAATACGGCCGACCAGATAACGAACGTGTTATTCCGTTTATGAAGATCGCATTGCCTGCGGCAGTGATTTCTATCCTCTTAACGGTTGCCAGCATTTTCTTTATTGCCACCAAAGGTCTAAACCTTGGTTTAGACTTTACTGGCGGTATTTCTGCAGAGCTGAACTACAGCCACCCGGTAAAGCCCGCTGACGTCACTGAAGCCTTGGTAAAAGCAGGCTTCAAAGATTCTGTCGTGCAAACCTTAGGTTCAAACCGTGACTTAATGGTCCGTATGCCTGTTCAGAAAGATGAAAAAAATGCTGAAGCAGCAGACTTAACCAAAACCATTACAGCTGCAGTACAGCTGCCAAATAACAAGGCAGAAGTGCATAAAGTGGATGTGGTCGGCGGTCAAGTCGGCAACGAGCTGTATGTCCGTTCGGGCGGTGCAGTCGCTTTGGCATTATTGCTGATGCTAGTGTATGTAACGATCCGCTTCGAATTTAAACTGGCTTTAGGCGCCGTACTGTCATTGTTTCATGACGTGATTGTGACTGTCGGTGTTTTTGCCATGATGCAGTGGCCATTTGACTTAACAGTTTTGGCCGCAATTCTTGCGCTATTGGGCTTCTCGCTCAACGATAACATCGTTGTCTCTGACCGTATCCGTGAAAACTTCCGGAAAATCCGCGGTGCAGAGCCTTTAGAAATCGTCAATATTGCCTTAACTGAAACATTGCGCCGTACCATTCACACCTCTGCCACCCTATTGCTCGTGGTTCTTGCCATGATGTTCTTGGGCGGTGAAGGCTTGCACTGGTTCTCTGTGGCAATGTTTATTGGCGTATTTGTCGGTACGTATTCTTCAATCTACATTGGTACAGCCTTCGCATTATGGCGCGGCCTGAACCGTCAAGACTTCATTGTACAAGTGAAGCCTGAGTTTGAAGAAGAAGATGAAATTCCGCCACGCTAAGGCATAGCTACTTAAAACCCATCTTCGGATGGGTTTTTTTATGGAGTATTTATATGAATAGTATTGAGCTGAAAATAAGCCTATTTCACGGTCTAAATTCTATTTTCAATGCTGAAAAATTTGAATTTCTGGAAATGCAAAGCCTTTGCAAGACAGCGCTGATCGCCACGAAACCGTCAGCATCATGCTGGACAATAAAAAGTTTTGATACGCAAAAGTACCGATTTCTGGATGACTGCATATCCCGCCATTGCTCATGGGATGCACCTGCGTATCCAGTTCATTCAAACTTATACGAATGCCCAGACCAGAAGCCTTTAATACCGCCTCTTTAGTAGTCCACACTTTAAACCAGTATTCATTTGGATTGTCCGCCTGCTCCCAGTTTGCCAACTCATTGGGATGAAAAGCATGACGCGCCAAAGCCTCAAAGCGCACTTTGCGTGCTAAATCTTCCACGTCTACACCAATGTCTTTGACATGGCTACTGATCGCCAAAGCATAATGCTGCTGGCTATGCGTGTGATTAAAGGCGAGTGCTGCTGTTTGGGCCAAATAGGGTTTGCCAAATTCAGTCTTTAAAAAATCTGTGTCATGCACAGGCTGCTGTACAGCGTCGGAAAGGTGCAAATTGCGCTGCTGATAAATCTGCTGTTTTTTATAAGCCCGATAAGCGCGCATATCGGAAAATGCGTCGCGCGTTAAAGGCGCAAGCTGAGCAATGGCATGTGTATGCACTTGAATGGTTCTTGGCTTATTCATGCCCTGCTCAGCTTGATGTTCATGTTTAAAATACAGCAATCACTTAAAATTTAACGATATCGCCTTTCAGCGCTACGCCTGCAATTGCAGTGCCTTTTGCGCATTGATACGTTGTGCTGCTGCGGGTTTCATTTGACTTGTAAAAGCTCACCAAATTTGTCACTGCATTAGCGCCTTTTGCTTTAGCGGTGTTTTGGAATTGAATCAAAGCTGAACGCAGTACATGGTCACATGAGCTTTCTGCAGATTTTGCAAAACCATTGGTTTTTTTATTGGTGACCAGCCCCTTTTCAATCACTTTACCGCCAGATTTAGTCCCCGCCAGATAAAACTTCACAGAACCATCCAGCGTGCCATCTGCAACGGCACGGTCTACGGCTTCTTTAAAATTAAAATCATGCATGGCATCGGCAGCATGAACCGCCGTCATTGTTCCAGCCATCATCAGCGCTGCTGCACAAATCTTTTTGAATATCATTGTTGTTCCCTCGTTTTTAAAATTAAACCCGTTTTAATATCAAGGAGGTATTAATGCCCCCAAATGCAAAATTGTTGCTCATCAGCATGTGCGTTTCTGCTGAACGCATTTCATTGACGATATAATCCAAATCGCCGCAGTCGCTGTCAAGCTGTTCTAAATTTAAAGTCGGCACCAGCAGCTTGCGGTGCATCATTTCAATACTCAGCCACGCTTCAATCGCGCCGCAAGCGCCTAAGGTATGCCCGAAATAACTCTTTAAAGAACTGATTGGTTTCTTGCCTAATATGCGCGCTGTCGCTTGAGTTTCAGCCACATCACCTTGATCTGTCGATGTGCCGTGCGCATTCACATAGTCAATTTCTGAGGCATCCACCTGCGCATCTTTCAGCGCCAGCTGCATACAGCGTCCCATCATCTCAGAATCTGGACGTGTTACATGCTGACCGTCGGTATTGGTGCCATAACCAATAATTTCTGCATACATGTTCGCGCCGCGCGCTTTGGCATGTTCATATTCTTCTAAAATCAGACAGCCTGCACCCTCGCCCACCACCAAACCATCACGCTTTGCATCAAAGGGACGCGGGGTTTTTTCTGGGCTGTCATTTTGCGTACTGGTGGCCAGCAGCACATCAAACACCGCCGAGCCTGCAGCGCTGAGCTCTTCTGCTCCACCTGCAATCATCACCGTCTGCTTGCCGTATTTAATGGCTTCATAAGCCTGACCAATCGCCATAGAGCCTGAAGTACAAGCGCTGGAGGTCGGCAAGGTCTGGCCTTTCAAACCAAAATATACCGTCATGTTGACTGCGCTGGTATGCGACATCATACGGATATACGTCGTTGCATTCAGCTTGTTCATATTGTTGTCCAGCAGCATGGCGCCAAACTCACTGACCGCATCGACACTGCCGGCAGAGGAACCAAATGCCACGCCAGCTTCGCCGCTTTGCAGAATCTCATGATTGAGCAGGCCTGCATCGTCCAGCGCTTTTTCTGCGCAGACCACAGACATTAAGGCCACACGCCCCATGCCGCGAGTCACCTTGCGGTTAAAGTGTTTAGGCACAGTAAAGTTTTCTACAGGACCGCCCAGCTTGCTGCGCAGATCACCATAAATTTCCCAATCTGGCATGTAGCGGATGCCGCTTTTGCCTGCAGCAAATTGTTCAAAAATTTGATCTGCAGTCTCACCCAATGAAGTGATGCCTGACATACCTGTAACGACTACACGTTTCATCAAATCAGCCCTCCATTTACCGAAATCACTTGGCGGGTAATATAGCTGGCATCATCACTGCATAAAAACTTAACCGTTTTTGCCACTTCATCCACTTGCCCCATGCGCTGCATTGGAATCATTTTTAGCGCATGTTCTTTGACTTCATCTGTCACCATTTCGGTTTCAATTAAACCTGGCGCTACGCAGTTTACGGTAATTTTCCGTTTTGCCAATTCCAGCGCCAGCGCTTTGGTTGCGCCAATCAGTCCAGCTTTGGCTGCGCTGTAATTGACTTGGCCGCGGTTGCCCATCAATCCAGAGACAGAAGATAAAGTGACAATTCGTCCGCCTTGTTTCAAGCGGATCATGGGCATCATTAAAGGCTTAAGCACATTGTAAAAACCATTCAATGAGGTCGAGACCACTTCATCCCAATCGTCATCCGTCAAGGCAGGGAAAGCGCCGTCACGCGTTAAGCCGGCGTTCAGCACTGCGCCGTAAAATGCGCCGTGCGCAGCCATATCCTGTTCTAAGATTGAGGCTATATTTTCACGGTCATTTACATCAAACATCAGCACGTGGCTGCTTTGCCCCAGAGCTTGAATCTCTTGTGCCACCAGCTCCGCTTCCTGCTGACGAGAACGCGCATGCACGGTGACATCAAAACCTGCTTTTGCCAATTCCAAAGCAATCGCCTTACCAATACCGCGGCTGGATCCTGTTACTAAAATTCTTCTGCTCACGTTAATTTCCCAATCGCGTCATTCATATTTTCTGGTTCAAATACGCTCAGTATGGCGCTGAAACGATGTTCTTGATATTCAATTTCACAATTAAACTGACCTAATCCTTCATGCAGATAGCTCTGTTCAACGCGTATCCGCACTGTAGCGCCTAAAGCAAAATATGGACAGGGCAGCAGCATTTTACGGGTTCCCAAAAGAAAACCGATTTTGGGCGGCAAACCTTTGCTTTGCCCTTTATGCCCCGCATAGGCGCTGATGGTTTGCGCCATCAACTCAATACTGCTCCACGTCGGCAAGCCCTCAGCTTCGCAAAACATCAATTCTGGACAGATTTTAAGTTCCGCAATCGCAAACTGATCATTGGCTTCAATCAGATGATCCACAAAAACCATAGGTTTTTCATGCGGAATAAACTGTACGGCATCCATCATGGCAAAACGGTTCCTAAAATTAAACTGATATTGCTGCCGCCAAAAGCAAAGGAGTTGCTCATAACATAATGCATCGGCTGCGCTGCATGGCTGTCCAAAACATAATTCTGCTGGGCTAAAGCTGGGTCTAATTCACCTGCGTGATGCAAAGGCAGCCAAGACTGATCTAACAGCACCTGCTGGCAAATAAAAGCTTCAATCGCGCCTGCCGCGCCTAGGCAGTGACCCGTTTTATGCTTGGTGCTGCTGAGCGCTACAGGGAAATCGGCAAAAACAGTCTGCACCGCTTTAATTTCCATTGCATCATTTTGCGGCGTCGATGTGCCATGCAAATTCAAATAGCCAATATCTGCAGCATTTAAACCTGCGGCATCCAATGCTTTTTGCATCGCTTCTGCCGCGCCTTGCCCTTCTGGATGCGGCGCAGAAATATGCCATGCATCCATGGATTCACCGCTGGACATCAGCATCACTGGAGCCGAGTCTTTAGACAATAAAAATAACGCCGCCGCTTCACCAATATTGATGCCGTCACGGTGTGCGCCGCAAGGCTGGCAAATAGAGCTGGATAAGCTTTCCAAACTGTCAAAACCATTCAAAGTCAATTTGCACAAAGTATCTACACCGCCAACTAAAACGGCATCTGCTAGATCTGCATTCAGCAGGCGCTGCCCTGCAGCCATGGCTTTGGCTGCCGAAGAACAGGCGGTTGAAATCGTATAAGCCGGGCCTTCCCAGCCCAAATACTCCTGCAGTGATTTCGCGACACAGCCCATTTCCTGTTTATGATGGATAATCGGCTCTGCAGAAAGTTGCTGAAAATGCGCCTTTAATATTGCTTCATTATCTGCAATGCCTGAAGTCGAAGTGCCAACAATGACTGCAAGGCGCTGCTTTGCAAATTGTGCTGTATAGGCGCGAATATCAGCCTCTATTTGCCCCAAAGCCGTTAAAGCAAATCTTAAATTACGCGAATCTGCAGACTGCAAATGTTCGGGTATGTTTTGCCCTAAGGATGCAGCAGAAGCTCCGACCCAAACCGTGCGCTCCGCGATTAAATCTTGACGCTGCGTTAATGTATTGCCTGCTGTGCACAGTGCATTTTTCAATTCACTGGCATTTCCCCCCAAAGCAGACAAAGCCGCGCTGAACTGTATCCCCACAGCAGAATGGCGCATGATATTGTTATTGGTCACTCTCGCCTCGATCATCTTCCAAAGTATTGCTAACCGCGCTGATTACCATTTGATACGGCACTTGCAGATTATTCAGTTCAACCGCTCCCTCTAACGGCTGAATGTTTAACACGGGCTGCTGATTGATATATACCACACCGTCTTTTTGCGTCACAGCCGTTTGCCCTGCATGTAAAGCCATAAACTGTGGATAGGTTGCGTACAGAATATCGCGCACCACATAGTCAAATGGCAAGTATTTCATGGCATCAATACGCTGTTCCACCCGAACCTGCTGCCCATCAAAACTAAGTTTAAACAGCTGCTGTCCTGTCAGGCTCAGCGCCAGCATGTCCAGCTGCTGACCGCTTTGCTGCTGGTACAGCAAAAAACTGAAGCCATGTTCTTTCCATTGCACTTCAATTTGATCTTGGCGCTGATAGCTTTGCGCTGTCCATTGCGGCGCAGACAAACCTTGCGCCTTAGGCAGCATTTTAGGCGCCAAGCTTTGACAGCCGCTGCACAAGACAGCGCCAGCCAAAACTAAAGCAGTGATTTTAGCATTTACATTAAGTGCCATCTGTCATGGTTTCCCGCATTTGCGCTTCGCGGCAATATTCCGCCAATGTACTCAAACGCTGCTTGGCATTACGGTGAATCGGATTGGTTTCATCCCACGCATAGCCTGCCAAAAGCGAGGCAATCATGCGGCGGATTTTTTCATCTTGCTTCGTTGAAAATACCACATCTTGAAATTCGCCTGTATACCAAGATTCCACATAGGCGCGGAACACTTGAATACCTTTGCGCAGCGGTTTTTCATACTGCGCCATCCAGTCCACAGGCTGGCCTTGCAATACTTGATCAACCAAAGGAATGGCCAAGCTGGAAGATTTCAGCGCAATAGTCACCCCTGAAGAGAACACAGGATCTAAAAACTCGCCTGCATTGCCGAGCAATGCATAATTATGTGAAGCCAGCTGTTTAACATTGGCAGAATAACCGACCAATGTACGGACTGGCGTATCATGCTTGGCATTGCGCAGCACCTTAGACAAACTCACATCATCTGCCAAAATGCGTTTTTGCAAAGCTTCTAAATCGTAATCTGGGCTGCTGTCATAACCATATTTTTCAAAAAAGTCTTGTTCTGCAACCACACCGAATGATGAACGGCCATCGGCAAAAGGAATCAGCCAATACCATGCGCGGTGATCTTTTTCATGTACCGCAATCAAGATTTTTTCACGATCAAATTCTGGATCATCCAAAATACCGTCTTCAATATGCGTAAATACAGCGCGGCGTACAGGGAAATCTGACGGGCTTTCTAAATCTAAAAATTTTGGTAAAATTCGACCAAAGCCGCTGGCATCCAGCAGGAACTTGCCTTGAATTTGATAAGGCTGACCTTGTTCATCTTTAACCGTTAACATGGGATGCGCGCTGTCTACATCGACAGCTGTCACTTCATGACCGAAGCGGATGTCTGCCCCCATTTTGCCTGCCTGCTGCGCCAGCAGATGGTCAAAATTGGCACGGCGCACTTGCCATGTGGTGCCTGGGCCTTCACTGAATTTTTGAGTAAAATCGTAGAAACTGCGCTGCGGGCCTTTTAAGAAAGCTGCACCGTTTTTAAATTGAAATGCATATTCTTCGACATGCTCGCGCACGGTGTCCAGCAGACCTGCTTCTTCCAGAAAGACCATCGACTGCGGCAGCAAGGATTCCCCAATAGAAAAGCGCGGAAAATATTGTTTTTCGATCACCGTCACTTGATAGCCTTTTTGACGCAGCAGCGCTGCCGCTGAACTGCCCGAAGGCCCCGCGCCAATAATTAAGACATCTGTTTGCTGCAGTGTGCTCATTGCACTATTACCTTTTTACTCAGCTCTTTGGCTGATATTGCTGAACCACAACATGTTCTGCATCCGAGGATGTAAACAATGTTGCATAAATAAATGAAAAAATGACCCCAAGCAGCACCGTCAAGCCAAAACTGTGAATGGCATAGGTATGGCTGAAGGACAGCAGTCCGAATCCAAATAAGGTTGACATCATGCATAGAAACAGCGCCATGCCGACCACTTGCGGATGGTCGTGTCCATGACGGTAAAAAATCGCATAGTCCACCCCAATGCCGATAATCAGAAAAGTACCCATAATGCTGAACAGATTAATTTCTACGCCTAGCCAAGCCTGTATTGCAAACGCCGTCATCAGCGCCATGGTCACTGGCAGCACCAGCGGGAGGATGGATTTTTTCCCATACAGCAGTCCCAAGCCAATGGCTAAAATTGCCAAAGCGCTCAATAGCAGCCACTGCGCTTGTATCCGATGCTGCTGAAATAGCTCAGACAGCTCATCGACTGGCCGCAGCAGCTGCACATTGTGATTACTTAATTTTTGCAAAGCAGCCACATCATGCACATTTTGCAGCATGACTAAACGCTGGGTAGAACTCATCTGTAAAAAATGCAATGGATGATCTTGAAGCACAGTATCACTCAGCAGCGGCTGATGCTTCAAGTTTGCCTGCCAATTCAAAACGTCAGACTCATTCAGCTGCAGCGCCTGCGCATAATCACGCAATGCCTGCTCAGGAATAGCCTGAAGCATAGCCACATTCTGCTTTTGCTGCGCCAGCGCCGGCACCCACTGCCCCAGCGCCTGTACCGCATCTAATTTTCCAGCCTGCTGCAATACAGACAGCTGATCCAGTAAGTGCTGTTCATTGCGCTCTAATTCTGCAGGTGTTTTACCTTGCACTACAAAATAATCACTGCCCTGCTGCTGCATAAAGCGTTCGCGCACATACTGATCTTCCTGTTTTAAGCGTTGATCCATACTTTGCAAATTACGGATGTCATCATTGCTTTTTAAGAACAGTAAACTGCTGCCGGTCACTGCAACAATCAGCGCCATCAAGACATAGCGTAAGCGATTGCGCGCTTGAATGTAGTTGCGCGCATGCCCAATAAAACTCAGCATGCGAATTGCAGGTTCTGCATTTAAAGCAGGCAAGCGCGGCAGCAGTAAAATACTGGTAATCCATGCCGCGCTCAGGCCGACCATAGAGAACACTGCGATCTGCTTAAAGCCCGGAAATGGCGTAAAGCTCAGCACCACATAAGCCAGCAGTGTGGTCATCAGACCCACAAATAAGCTTGGCAATAATGGCTTTAAAACGGCAAAACCATCAATGTTACGGTGCTGCGACTGCATCGCCATAAAGTAAAATGAAAAATCCACACAAACGCCAATCAAACTGGCGCCAAAGACCAAAGTCATTAAATGAATTTCGCCAAAAATACTATAAGTAACGGCAAATGCAACCAAGCTGCCCGTGCCCACAGCGATCATTTCTGTCAGCATGGGGCGGATTGAACGAAAGCCAAACCATAACAAAAGCAGAATGCCTAGGGTTGAACCGACACCAATCGTCGAAATTTCTTCTTTGGCAGAGTTTGTACCAAATTGCGCAAACAGCAGTGTTCCTGTCCAATGCGGTTTAACCTGCAATTGGCGCAGCTGCTGATTCATCTGCTGTATAAAAGCATCGGTCTGTTCTTGATAGGCAATGCTGTAAGGACTGTTCTTGAGCTGCAGCACCACCAATCTTGAAACACCCTGCTCATCACGCTTGGTGGCAAAGCCCTGTTCTAGGCTAATATCCGAATTATTCTGTAACGCGCTGAGCCCCATCGCATAGCGGGGAAACAGCAAGAGCGGATCACTTTGCAGCATTTCTGCCGTAACCGGCATGCCCGGACTCATCAATTGCAATAAGCCTTGATCCGCTAAGGTGGCATAATCTTGGTGCTGCAGCAGTTCACGGTCACTCTGGGTCAACAGCCCTGCCTTGTGCTGATACAGCAGTTTAGCAAATTTGTCATAGTCCAGCTGAGGGCGCACAGGCTGAAATAGCTGGCTTTGATTGGCCTGCGTTTTCAGTATTTTCGTTGCCTGATCCAGCTGCTGGTCATTTTGAGCATCCAGCACCACAAAGACTTTGTCATTCAGCTGATTGCTGACATAGTTCTGCGCACGCTCCAGATTCGCATCTTGATGTGTTTCTGGTAGCAAGGCAAAAATATTGGTCTGAATTTTAATGCCATTGTTCAGCCATGCCGCAGCTAAAACCACCGCAATGACACAGAGTACAACCAGCCAAATGGCGGTAAATTTATTTTGCCAATTGGAAAAGCGCATTTTCCGCAGCCGTTAAAGTTTGAGGTTGAGCGCTTTGCTGACTAAAACGGATGACCGTGCTGTTATTGGCCTGTTCCTGAATCACAATGCGGTTTACATAACGCTGGCCTTGGGCATCAACACGGACAAACAGTTTTTTAAATAAACTGCTCTTTGGCGTCAGCACCACATTCCACTGTGCAGGACTGTAATTGGCTGAAACTACGTTAAAGTTTTTCGCCAGTGCCGCTTCATTGCCAGACATCAGTTGTAAAAACATGGTCGCTACAGAACCATAAGGCGTTTTATCAACTGCAATCTGGCTTGAAGTACGCTGGGTTTTTTGCACCAGCTTCTGCGGCGTCACGATTAAATCTGCTTTCACAGGGCTTTGAATTTGCCACAATACGCCCTGATTTTTACTGAACAGCACTTCGCCTTTCGAGACATAGGTTTTATTCAGCGAAGCCAATTTTTTCTGCTGTTCAAAATTGGCGCGTACCACTGGCGTTGCCGCCAATTGTGAAAAGACCTGCTTTAATTCAGTATTCTGCGCATACCCCGTAGATGTAAATACGGCAGAAGCGGTAATCAAACACAGCGGCAACACCGATTTTAAAATAGGAGATCGAAAGTTCATGGTACTACTCCGCTTTAAATTCAGACCATGCATTTAAACAGTCCAACAAAATTTGAGGCGACTGATAACACATTTCACGTGTGGCAATCTGCACCGCCACTTGCGTGGTATAGCCTTTGGTGAGGCGTCTGCCCGACACCGCATCAAAAATCTGATACTCAATTTTCAGGCGGTTTTCCCATTCTTTTAAAACTGCGCGCACACGGATTTTCTGTTCAAATTCTATGCCCTGCACATAGCGCACATGGCTTTCAATCACAGGCCATGCATAGCCTGAATCACGCATTTGCGTATAGTTATAATGAAACTGATCCAACAGCTTGCAGCGGGCAATTTCAAAATATTTTAAATAGTGCCCATGCCAAACCACATTCATGGTGTCGACATCATGAAAAGGCACATCAATGATCACATCTGCATGCATCGCTTTATCCTTGGCTTATACAGCAATGCTGTTCAAAAGTTCTAAATCTTCAAAACGGTCAACCAACGCCTGCAGCTCATTTTGTAAAGGGCGATCTTCCTCCACATAGTTGAAGCTTTGAAGCACCCACTGTTGAAATGCTGTTAATACTGGACTGAGTTCTGTATCTAGGCCTTTCAATTGAACCGCCTGTACCGCAGCACAGCTCAATGCCGCCATTACCTGTTCAGTCAGCGTAATCACACGGCTCGCATCACGCGCTGCAATAGTTCCCATACTGACTTTATCCTGATTATGACATTCAGTTGAACGAGAAAAAATGGATGCTGACAAAGTCTGTTTCAGCGCTTCTGCTGTCCATGCCGACACCCCAATTTGCACGGCTTTAAATCCATGATTCAACGGCAGGCGTTCTGGGCTTGAACCCGTCAAGTTGCGCGGCAGGCCGTTATTCATTTTGTAATCGACCAATTGTGCGAGCTGACGGTCCATCAAGTCTGCAATATTGGCAATCATGATTTTTAAACTGTCCATGGCCTGCGCAATATGACCGCCATAGAAATGTCCGCCATGCAGTACACGCAAATTCACCGGATCAATCAATGGATTGTCATTGCTGGAATTTAATTCATTTTCAATAAACTGGCGCAGCCACACTTTTGAGTCTTCAAACACACCAATAATATGCGGCGCACAGCGCAGTGAGTAGCGGTCCTGCAGACGTGAACTTTGGTGCTCTGTCTGCACTTGGCTGTTCAGCCAAACACGCAGTTCCGCTGCAATCTGCTGCTGACCAGGATGCGGTTTTTGCGCAAACAATACTTCATCAAAATGACTCGGATTGCCTTCCAGCGCCAAGACATTCAATGCTGTCACCATGGTACTGGCCAAAGCAATCTGTTCTGCTTTTTTATAGTTCAAGCAAGCAATGGCGGTCATCACTGCTGTACCATTCATCAAGGCTAAACCCTCTTTAGGGCGCATCACTAAAGGCTGCATGCCTTTTTCGGCATACACCTCTGCAATGGGTACAATCTTGCCTTGGTAATAAACATCACGCTCGCCTACCAGCGCACCAGCAATATAAGACAATGGGGTTAAATCACCGCTAGCGCCGACAGAACCTTCAGATGGAATAACTGGAATCACATCTTCATTCAGCATCCACGCCAAACGCTGCAGCAAGGCGTGCGATACACCTGAATAGCCGCGTGCCAGCGAACATAAACGCACTGCGACCACTGCACGCGCGGTGATTAAATCCAAATTTTGGCCCATACCGCAGCCATGAAAACGTGACAAATGCAAAGGCAGTTCATTCACCTGATGCGGCGGAATTTCCACAAGGCAAGAATCGCCATAGCCTGTGGTTACGCCATAAATTACGCCTTCATCCTGCAATAACTGATCGAGAAAATCTGCGCCGCGCTGAATCAATGCATTCCACTCATCTGAAGCCGGCAGCGCTACTTGATGTTCTTTACGCGCAACAGCCACAATATCCTCAATGCTGAGCGGTGTTTCCCCAATCGTTAACACAAGACTTATCCTTTATTCCAAAAATTATAAAAATTAAACCATTGATACGGCGCGCGCATGCAGTGCTGTTCCAGCAGCTGCACATATTGCCGCGTGGTCTGCTGCATGGCTTGCATACGCTCTTTACGCGGCCAGTTCAGCTGATCTGCCACTTTATGAATATGCACTTCAAAATGTTCCTGCGCTCGATAGCAAAATACCGCCAATACGGGCGCTTTCAGCAAGCTCGCTAAAATCCACGCGCCTTGCGGCCACAGCGCCTGCTCACCTAAAAACTCAACGGGCTGCACACGGCCAGACTGAACAGGCACACGGTCTGCAGCCACAATCACCCACTCGCCTTGATCGAGCTTATCTTGCAGAATCAATGCGGTTTCTATACCCAGTTCATCTACAGACACCAAATTCACATCGGCATGGTCATTCAGCTTTTTTAAAAACTCATTAAATTTTGTGGCGTGCTTTTGGTAGACCAGCACATTAATTTTTTGCGGATGCTCAGATTTCACCGCGCGCAGCAACTCTATATTGCCAAAATGCGACACCACAATCACTGCGCCTTTTTGGTAATGTGCTCGGAAATGTTCATGTCCATGCAAACGCAGGCTTTGCTCAGGGACATTCCCGAGCCAGCCTTCAATTTTGTCCAAGATGCATTCGCCAAACTGCATAAGATGCGTATAGGTCTGCCCCATTTTTGGCTCAGACACGAATGGTGATTGACTGCCCGCAAAATGATGCAGCTTTTTTAAATATAATAAAGAAGCTTGGCGTGCTGTGTTTGAAAACAGCCAATACCATAAGATCACAAAATACAGTACCAATCTGCACAGCCAGCGTCCGCCCAAGCGGTAAAAGCCCAGCATCAGCATTAAGGGAAGCATGCCGCCACGCTCTTTGATGCTGCTCCATTTGGGAGTCTTTTGTTCTGACACGTTTTGCTCTGACACGCTTAGTCTTTCACTTTGTAATATAGCAATTTGGGCAACCGCATCAGCATGCCGCCCAATAAGCGGCTGTGCGCGCGCGCCATGCCCAAATTGTCCCGCCAAACATTAAAATGAGAAATACCATCTTTTGGATAGATAACCCTTGTCGGCACATTCACAAAGGGTACATTTTTCCATTTCAAACGCACCAAAATTTCAGAATCAAAGCCCATGCGCGGCTGAAATTTCGCGCTATTCAGCACCTTTACAGTCTGCGCCAGCGGATAAACCCGAAAACCGCACATACTGTCTTTAATTTCAAAGGATAGGCTGTTAATCCACACCCAAATGTGCGTAGCATAACGGCCATATAGCCGTTTTTTCGGCACAGATTCATCAAAAATAGGCTGACCAATCACCATCGCTTCAGGATGCAGCTGTGAAGCATCTAAAAAGCGCTGAATATCATTCCAGTCGTGCTGACCATCCGAGTCTAATTGCAGCGCGTGACTATAACCCTGTTTATACGCATGCTGCAGGCCCGTCATGACCGCCCCACCTTTGCCTTGATTGACTTCATGCTCTACCAAATCCAACAATGGATTTTCTGCTGCCAGCTGACGTAAAACAGCTGTACATTCAGCGTCACTGCCATCGTTCACCATAATGATAGGCAGCTGAAAAGCATTTAGATGTGCAGTCAAGGCCGCCAAATAGTGCGGATGGTTATACACAGGAATTACAAAGCAATGCTGCATTTTTATACCCTCGGCTTATTCTATGGCATCAATGACTGCAAACAGCAATCGTCCAGAGGCCAGCATCTTTTGCTGATGTTTCAGTTCAAAGCTGACTTTATGCCCTTTTCGGCTAAACACCAAATTCACAGATTGAAACGGGCGGATTAAGTCCTGAAATTTTAACTGTTCAAATCCATTGCACCACAGCAGATCTGCCCAATGCTGCTTGGCAAAGTGCTGAATGAAGCCAATTTGACCAACGCCTGGGTAAATTGGCAAATTCGGGAAATGCCCCTTAAAGCATTCCAGCTCCGGACTGAACTCCAGCCGGTACTGAATTTGCTCAGGATCAATCTGCGTACCCAGCACAACTGGAAGATGCATCGGCTGAAACAGCGATTTTAAATACTGTTTATTCAATTTAGATTGGGCATTTTGCGGCATTTGTGTTAGAAAGCGCCATTGCCGCGGAATCGCGATGCTTTCCAGTTTTTCGCTTAATTGTTTTTTCAGCTGTGCTGTGAATGCCGCTTTGCCAATCACCTGCAGATGCTGGCGCGCTTCATCCGTCAGTACAGCCACAGCTGCTAAAATTTGGCGGCGCTCTTTTTCATAAACCAATACATGACATTGCTGTACAGCAGCTAAATCTGAAATTTTCAGTTCAATTGCATCGAGGCTTAAACGCTTTTCTTCCAGTTTCACAATTCGGTCTAACCGGCCCAGCAAGCGGAATGGACTTTTCGGATTTGCATTATCCATCAGTTCAACTTTATCGCCCGTCAAAATCCAGTCTGTACTATAAGCATGATTGGTTTTGACCGTCAGCTCCTGCTGCTCAGCAGCCTGAACATCAACATTGGCAAAGGGAATCCATAAGGCATCATCCTGCTGACGGTGCGCGATTCCGCCTGTTTCCGAGCTGCCGAACACTTCAGTAATGGGGCTATTCAGATATGGACGCACACCCGCATCCAGCTTGCCGCCGGAAGAATACACCGTGATGCAATCCTGCAGCAGCACATCATCGGTCCAGCGTTTGAGCAAGGCAGGGCTAGAAATCACATAATTGGGCAGCTGCATATGCGCGATTTTTTTCTGAAAATCAGCTACATCCTCAGGAAACGCCAGCTGATTTTGGTAGAAACTGCGCCCGCTTGCCAAAGGCCATAACAGTTTAAACAGCAGCCCATAGATATGCTGGTGGCTGACCGTTGCAATCGCAACCGCCTGTTCAGGCAACATAAAGCTGGCATCTAGGCCACAAACTTCATTAAACAGCTGCTGCAAAGTGCGCGGAATTTTCTTCGGCTGGCCGGTCGAGCCTGAAGTATAAAAATAGACTTGCGCCTGATTTAAAAAGGCCTCATCAAATTGAAACGTTTCTTGATGTTTTGTATCTGAGCTTTCACTGCGTTTTAAAAAATAGATCTGCTCAGCAGCCAATTCTTTTTCTAAGTCACTGACACGGTTGGGCGGCAGCAATACCTGCTTTTTCGCCTGCAAAGCGGCAAACAGCAGCACCAAAAACTCATAGCTGTCCTGTTCCCACAGCGCCCACACAGGTTCACTCATCAAGCGGATCTGAGCGGCCTGCAGCGCAACATCCCGCCAAAAATCCTGAAACAAAATTTCACGCAGATCGGACTGAATACACAAAGTTCGGGATGAATGCAGATGATGCTGAAAGTGACAAGACATAAATGTTGTTTCTAAACCGTGATTATTTTCTAAATTGAAAAAATTAAAATGACGCTATTTTTGCGCCTGATGCAATCGCTGCTGGCGTTTACGCAGCACATATTCCCCGAGCAATAAAATACCCATCAAAACATAAGAAATAAAACCGTTATACAGCACCCAAACTTTCATTGGCGCAAAATACACAGTCCATAAAGCAGTCAGCGTATTGATGGCAAAAAAACCGCACCACACTTTGGTGACTTGCCGTGTCCAATGCACGCCTTCCGGCGGTAAGTCTGGCTCTGCCAAGCGTTCAATCATGGATGGCGGCTTGATTAAGGTCATACTGAAAATAATCAAAGCGCCCACATTCATGCAGACCGGATACAGTTTTAGCCAAGCATGATCTTTTAAAATCAGGCTGAGTCCGCCGCAGAGTATAGCAAAGCCTGTCAAGGGC
Organism: Acinetobacter sp. ANC 3813; assembly: GCF_002135435.1. Classification (GTDB taxonomy): domain Bacteria; phylum Pseudomonadota; class Gammaproteobacteria; order Pseudomonadales; family Moraxellaceae; genus Acinetobacter. The sequence goes on from NZ_NEGK01000007.1 coordinate 100,396, forward strand.
CACAGCAAAGCATTGCCCTTGCTGAACATGCGCATCATGCCCAGCGCAATCAGCAGTACGCTCACCCACGCATAGTGGCCTTCTGCCAAACCATAGCCGACAAAAAAAGGATAGAGAATCAATCCGATTACTGCTATCCCTTTTAAAACTGCATTCATTCAGCTGACATGTTCTGAATAACTGCGACGACGTCCTGTACGGTACGGACGTTTTTAAAGTCTTCCGGATTCACTTGCTTACCCGTCAATTCTTTAATTTTGACGACCAAATCAATCGCATCAATACTGTCTACATCAAGATCAGTCGCTAGATTTGATTCGAGCTGTACATCTTCAGGCGCGATTTCAAACAGTTCGTCCATCCATTCGCGCAATTTTTCTAAAACGGTGTCTTGTGCAAGCATAGCAACCTCTTATGCTGTTTTCTGAGCTTCAACCAAAGCCACCAAGCTTTGAATTGATTTAAAGTGTTCTTTGGTTTCTGCAGACTCTGCATTTAAATGAATGCCGTAACGCTTTTTCAATGCCAAGCCCAGTTCCAATGCATCAATTGAATCCAAGCCCAGACCGTCGCCAAATAAAGGCGCTTCTGTTTCAATGTCTGCAATGGTGATGTCTTCCAGGGCAAGCACATCAATAATCATTTGCTTCAATTCATCAGCAAGATTGTTCATTTAAGGATAACTCTTGGTTAAAAAACCGCTGTAATTGTTGATTTAATTGACGCACATTTTTTGGATTGACGGTCACATCATCCAATACGTCTTCCACACGGACCGCATCCAAAACTTTCACATGAATATGAAAGGGCTGTTCTGGAATGTGATACCACTTTTCATTTTTGGTCAGGGTTGATGGCGTGCACGTAATCAGTACTGGCCGAATCGGCACACCTGCACGCAAGGCAATATTGGCCGCACCGCGCTGAAAGTCATTCAGCAGGGTGTTTTTTTCAGTACGTGTCCCTTCCGGGAAAATCAGCAATGAAGCCGCCTTGTCCTGCTGCAGCTTATTCACACAATCCTGAATAAATTGTTCCGAGCCTGCATTGAGAATATAACCCGCACTCTGCACAGGGCCTTTGGTAAATGGATTGGACCACAGCGCCTGTTTGACTACACAGTTTGCCTGTTCCATTAAACCAATTAAAACTACGACGTCAATCAGTGTCGGATGGTTGGCAATCACCAGCTCCTGCTGACTGTGCTGCAGCTTCTCCAGCCCCTCAACTTCATAGCTCATAATGCCCAGCTTGACCATCATTTCGGTAAAGCCTTTAAAGCTGTGCTTAATGACTTTTTGCGTGCGCTGTATGCGTAAGGCTTCATCTTGGGTACTGAGCTTTACCAAAGGTGCAACAAGGCCGCCTATCGCTGCGCCGCCTGCGCCAAAGCTGGCAAAACTAAAGCCTGTCGCGCCGACACGCCAGACATAATTGGCTTTTTTCTTGATATTTTTTAAGTTCAGCATTTTGTCCACGCAGCGCTTTCAATTTGACTGTCATCTTGCCAAAAATTATAAAATTGCAATGCCTGCTGAAAATACGCCTGTTCATCCGAACGCTGAGAAAGGTCCAGCTTTAAATTTTCAGGCTGCAGTGAAACTACTGCGCTCATGGCAAAAGCGGTAAAGGGCTGATGTTCAGCATACAGTTCAGGCAAGGCTTCATCATAATAAATCACCAGCGCGCGGCTGGCTTCGGTCGTCGTCTTGAGCCAAGCATAGGCTTCAATCAATGCGTCATTCCAAGAACCAGCTAAACTGGTTGCAGGAGTAGCGTCTTTGCATAAGATCGAATACAGGCCGGACACGGCGTTATGTACAGAAGTTGAAAACTGAGTTGGTGATGGTGTTTGCTCATGCAGCACATCTTCTAAAATTTTCAGGGTCTTGGTTTCATCACCATACTGCGAAACCCAGACAATATAGTCAGCACGCTGTTCCGCCAAAATCTGCATAGCAGAGTTTAAAGCCAGCTTCGCCACCAGTGACAAACGGCGGCGCTGCATTGCAGGAATTTGCTCTAAGGCAGGAAATACCTCACCGGCCCAGCTCATCACCAGCCGAGACATATTCATAAGCACCATGCGCTGTATTTCCTTAGCCTTTAAATGTATATTTCAGAATGGCGCGGATTATATCACTGGCGCTGTTTTTTGTGGATAAAATATCCTGATCTTTTCAATATCATAGATTTATCTATATTTTACAGTTTTATGACAGCAAAAATTAGCGCATAAAAAAGCCCGCATAGCGCAGGCTTTTTTAGGATTCAGCGATTAAACGCCTTGAACCAAACGGCGGGCGCTGATGATGCCCGGCTGCTGCTCTAAACGCGCCAGCAAACGGGATAACTGCGCCAATCCTTTGACTTCAATCAGCAGCTTCATATTTGCAATGCCGTCTGCTTCCGAAATGGTATTGACCTGACGGATATTGATCTGATCTGAGAAAATCACTTGCGTTAAGTCTTTCAGCAAGCCGCGGCGATCGTACGCATCCACCACAATCTGTACACTCTGACCGCGAGTCGGCTGCATTTCCCAATCCGCTTCTACCGCACGCTCTGGCTCTTGGCTAATCATGCGCACATAATCTGGGCATGCCACTTTATGAATGCTGACACCGCGGTTAAGCGTGATATAGCCTGCAATAGATTCACCGTGCACAGGCTGGCAGCACTGCGCCACATGCAGTTCTACATTGTCCAAGCCGTCAATTAAAATACCGTGCGCAGATAAAGTATGGCTCGCGCGCGGATTCAGCGCCGGCTTCAGCACCAGTTCAGGCTCATCCTGATCCAGATGCATATGACGGTTCACCTGATTCATCAAGGCATGAAGGCTGACGTCGCCGCTCACCAAGCTGATCAGAATATCTTCACCTGATTTCACATTGAAATGATTGCAGTAATCATTCAAATCAATACTTTTCGGGTGAATTGCCAAACGCGCCAGCTCTTTATTCAGCAGCTCGCGGCCCACTTCCAAGTTTTTACTGCGGTCCTGCTGTCTAAACCAGTGGCGCAGCTTGTCACGTGCGCGCGCTGTTTTGATATAGCCCAGTGAATTCACCAGCCAATCGCGGTTCGGCTCACGGTCTTTCTTGGTTAGAATCTCAACTTGCTCGCCTGTTTTCAGCGTGTAAGTCAGCGGCACATAGCGCTGGTTCACCCGCGCTGCGTAGCATTTGTTGCCGACTTCTGTATGCACATGATAAGCAAAGTCCAAAACCGTAGATCCGCGTGGCAATTCTTTAATATCACCATCGCGGCTGAACACATAAATTTTTTCAAAACCTTCAAAATCTTGAATCTGTTCAAAATTCTCTTCGGTTTCATCATCTTTATGCGCGCTGGCGTCGTTGCGCTCCTGATAATGCTCAAGAACAGCGCGCAGCGAATGCAGACGGTGATTGAATGACTGATCGGTTGTCTTGCTGCCTTCTTTATAGTTAAAGTGCGAACATACACCCAGCTCAGCTTCTTCATGCATGCTGTTGGTACGGATTTGAACTTCGAGTGATTTATTTTCCGCAATAACAGCTGTGTGCAATGAACGATAGCCATTGGCTTTCGGATTGGTAATGTAGTCATCAAACTGATGCGGAATATGGCGCCAGATTTGATGCACAATGCCTAATGAGTGGTAGCATTCAGGTACGCTTTTAACCAAAACACGCACGGCACGAATGTCATACAGCTGATCAAAGCTCAGGTTTTTACTTTTCATTTTCCGATAAATCGAATAAATGTGTTTTACCCTGCCGTTGATCTCGGCTTCAATGCCATGCTCAGCCAGTTCGTTACGCAGCTTATCGATGACAAACTGAATATACTGTTCACGCTCTAAGCGTTTTTCGTTCAATAAAGCCGCAATTTCTTTATAGCGTTCAGGCGCTAAATAGCGGAAAGCCAGATCTTCCAGCTCCCATTTCAGCTGCGCAATGCCTAAACGGTGCGCCAACGGCGAATAAATGGTGAGAATTTCTCGGGCCACACGCTCTTGGCGTTCACGCGATGCCTGCGTCAATTCACGCAGTGCATAAGTACGTTCCGCCAGCTTGATTAAAACGACACGGACATCTTCCGTGACCGAAATCAGCATCTTATAAATGCCGCTTAAATGTTCGCGCTGATTATTATTAAAATGATCTTCGAGGCGCTTATTCTGTTCAATCAGGTCAGATAGCTTACCCATAGCCAAAGTGCCTTGGACCAAGTTATGCACTTGTTCGCCAAATTTTTGCAGCACTTCATCTAAAGGCATGACGCCTTCACGCACGCAGCGGTAAAGCATAGCGGCAGACAGCGTATCTTCATCTACATGCAGATGCGCCAAAATATCCGCCATTTCAATACCCGTATAAAAAGTATTGGAACGGTGATTGACCGTAGAGTCTAACTCTTTTTGCAAAGTTAAACGGGCAACTTCTTCGAGCTGCTTGAGGGGTACCCCCAGTAAGCCGCGTACACGCTCCAGCCATTCAGCCAAATCATGCAGCGCTTGATCGGCATGTTCTACAGTCGCTTCCTGAGACAGTTCATTTAAACGCCCCGGGAGCTGTTCACGCACTGTGACCATACCCTACTCCTACTTGTTTACTCTTCATTATAACTTAAATCGTTCGACTTATTATCTTGTTCGAACAAGGCAATCGATTCGACATGACCAGTATGGGTAAACATATCCATCACACCTGCCTTTTTCAGCCGATAACCTTGTTTCGCCAATATTCCAGCGTCTCTAGCCAAAGTTGCCGGATTACATGAAACATAAACTATTCGTTTTGCACCAAATTTGGGCACACAATGCATGATTTCCTCTGCGCCTGAGCGCGGCGGATCAATCAATAATGCATCAAAACCCTCTTTTGCCCAAGAATAATGCAAAAAGTCTTTTGTTAAATCTTGTGAAAAGAATGACAGCCAGTCTATGCCATTGGTTTTCGCATTTTCTGCACCGCGGTGAACCATTTCTTCACTGCCTTCTACAGCAATAACTTCGCCTTGTGCACCAACACAGCGCGCCAGAGGAAGCGAGAAATTTCCCAATCCACAAAATAAATCCAGAACCCGTTCGCCTTGCTTCAATTGAAGCAATTCACATGCCAGCTTGACCATTTGCGGATTAATTGTAGAGTTCACTTGCGTAAAATCTAAGGGATTGAACGCAAAATCAGCATCAAACTCATCTAGACGGTAGTGCAATCGCATTTCTGAACCTTGACCATCTGCACGAAGCAAACTGTCCGGTCCAGCAGGCTGCAAATACAACTGCCAGCCCTTCTGTAACGCAAATTGCTGTAATTGGTTGACATCCTCGTCACATAATTTTTCAGTATGGCGTATTAGCAAGGCAACATCCTGATCACCCATAGCCAATTCTATATGACCAACAGCTCCTTTGCCCCTTAGACTTTGGATTAACTGCTTCAGTTGCGTTATTGAGCCAAATTGTTCATCCAGCACCATGCAGCGGTCTATTGAAGTCAGCTGATTGCTGGCATTTTCACGAAAACCCACAATCAATTTATCTTTATTAGGCAAATAACGCACGCCAATCCGCGCTTTACGGCGGTAATCTTCACGCGTAGAGCGCAGCGGCGGCAGCCACTCTTCGGGCTGCAGGCCGGCAAAATGAGTCAGATGCGATTTCAGCACATCCTGCTTTAAACGAATTTGCTCATCAGGATGAATATGCTGCATATTGCAGCCTCCACAGACGCCAAAATGCGGGCAGATCGGCTGAACACGCATTGCAGAAGCGTCACTTAACAGCTCGAGACAATCCGCTTCTTCCAAACGCTTTGCCGCATGGGTCATGCGCACACGAACAGTTTCCCCAGGCAAGGCGTAGCGGATAAAAACTTTTTTCCCATGCTTTTCTGCAGGATGATCCGGATGCGATCCGAAATGCGCGATGCCCCGCCCCTCATGTGAAAGCGACTCAACCTGAAAGATATAATTGGGCTGTTGGGCTTTTGCGGGCTTGGCTCTATGTTTCATGCGGACCTAGACTGTGGGAGATGGGAAATCAAATTGAGTAAATGGTGTCTGCTGTGACGCGTCACGCCAGACGGATAAAAATTCAGCATGCTGCGGCAAGGTCTGAAGATACTGAATGGTGCTTTGCACCAAATGCTGATGATCAGCCTGCAGCAGCTGGCCTTTCAGCAGCAGCCAGCGCAAATAGATGAGCCATGTATTCAGCACATCGCCTTCGCAATAGCTGGTCAATGCCTGCCATTGCTGAGTGCGGACATATTCAGGCACATGATAGGCGCCATCGCCGCGCTTGCCGGGAAAACCCAGCAAGTGCGCTGCATCATCCAGCTTCATAAACTGCCTGCCATTAAACATGGCCATCACATCCATCAAATCGACATGGCGCTGATGGTAGCGGTTCTGATAGTTATTATAGCGCTTTTGTGTGTCAATCTCGCCCTGATCAAACAAACTTGGTGCAGAAAGTCCATGATACATGGCGCGGAATAAAATCACCGGCAAATCAAACTGTGAGCCGTTCCAGCTGACCAGCGTCGGATGGCGCTTATCGAAAATCGAGAGAAACTTGCTTAAAATTTCTGCTTCAGAATACTGTTCACGGCTGAATGAAAACATTTTCATGCCGTTTTCATCGAGCCACAGTCCCGAAATACAGACAATTTCATGCAAAGGCAGGCGCTGAAAATCTGTACCCGCTTCTTGGCGGCGCAGCTTAGACAGTGCAGCTTCTAAATCTGCTTCAGGCAAATCCAGATTGTATAAATGCGCACCTGACTTCAGATCAGTCAGTGTTTCGATATCAAAAGTTAAAACAGGTAATCGCATAAATACTCACACAAAATTAGGCAAAAGGCTGACCTTAATCCTCAACAGAGAACAAACCTGTCGATAAATAACGGTCACCGCGGTCGCAGACAATGCAGACTATCACAGCATCGGGGTTTTCTTCTGCCAGTTTAACCGAAGCCCAAACTGCGCCGCCAGAAGATGTCCCAGCACTGATGCCTTCGGTACGGGCCAATTTACGCGCTGTTTTTTCCGCTTCAATCTGCGGAATATCCATAATGCGGTCGACACGGGAAGCATCAAAAATAGTTGGAAGGTATTCTTTAGGCCAGCGGCGTATACCGGCAATATTTGATCCTTCAGAAGGCTGTAAACCTACAATCTGAATTTCTGGATTTTGTTCTTTTAAGTATTTTGAAATACCCATGATGGTGCCGGTCGTCCCCATCGCGCTGACAAAGTGGGTAATCTTGCCGCCTGTTTGCTGCCAGATTTCCGGACCCGTTGTTAAATAATGCGCTTCTGAATTATCTGGATTGCCAAATTGATTCAGCACAAGGCCTATGCCGTCTTTTTGCATTTGCGCAGCCATATCGCGCGCCTCTTCCATGCTGGAAGATTCAATCAGCTCTGCGCCATAGGCACGCATGGCATCTTTGCGTTCTTGGCTTGAGTTGGCCGGCATAATCAATTTCATTTGATAGCCGCGCATCGCTGCCACCATGGCCAAAGCAATCCCCGTATTTCCGCTTGTCGCTTCAATCAACGTATCGCCCGGCTTAATTTGACCGCGTTTTTCCGCCTGCATAATCATGTTGTAGGCTGGACGGTCTTTCACAGAGCCCGCTGGGTTGTTGCCTTCGAGCTTTGCCAATACTGTTGCTTGAGTGTGACTGGCCAGACGCTGCAAACGCACCAGAGGAGTGTGTCCTACATAGCGGTCTAACAAAAAATCGTCTGCTTGAAAATCAGGGGATGTGTTACTCATTATTTGCACCTATATCGAGGTGCGGCTATTGTATGAAAAAATGACTTTTACTGCACCCATTTACGTGGCTTTTTCGCGAAACTGATTAAAGCGCAGTCAGTTTTAAATAATCCATGCTAATATGCCAAGCATAAGGAATAAACTGCTTCCATCATGTCAAATATCAACAAAAAGCTTTTTAAACGCCTGCACTTAAATCATGCCTATGGGCAATTAATCGCACTTATTTTTGTGCCGATTACTATTTTAGCGTGTGTAGGCGCAGCGTTGGTAATGACTGAAACGTCAAATGCAGCCAAAGCGCAGCAGCGGCAAATGGCCATCGCCATTCTTACCCGCTATCAGCCTACTGCCGAAGGCTCGGTAAACTTGCTGCTGCACTATCCTTGGCAATTTGACCAAGCGCGCTTCAACATGCAGAGCATGCTGAACGAAAAACATTTAATCCGTGCAGCCATTCTGGATAGCAAGGGCCAAAACCGGTTGAACATCGGTCCAGAAGATCAAGAAACTTGGCCCAGCATTAATACCAAAGCCAGCTTTATTGGCCCCATCAAATTTAATAACAGCAATGTTTACGCATCAAAAATCAGCGATGAGACCAATACCCCGTATTGGCTGCTGGTCGAGCTGGACAATCAGCCTTTAGAACTTGCGCATTACCGGGTCTTAATTGTTCTGGTTGCCACTGGACTCCTGACTCTGCTTTTGCTGCTGCTGTGCCTGAATTTCTATTCGCGCCGCTGGATTGCGCCGATGTATGAAATCCGCATGCAGCTGCAGCGCCTGAATGCCGATACGCTGGATCAGCACATGGTGATTAACAGTACCGGCGAACTGCGCTTGCTGCAGCGCGATATTGCAAATGTAGTCAAACGCCTGCATTTCAGCTTTTTAGAACTGCGCGAACACACCGAACAAACTGAAGATGACCTGCGCAGAACCTTAGATACACTCGAAGTTCAAAACATTACCTACCGTCAGGCGCGTGACCAAGCCATTCATGCTAACCAGTCCAAGTCTGTATTTTTGGCCAATATTTCACATGAGCTGCGCACGCCGCTCAACAGTATAGATGGCTTTATTCATTTGCTGCTGCGCCAAGGCAACCTCAGCAATGAACAGAATCTGTATTTACAGACCATCCGCAAATCTTCTGCGCATTTGCTGGCGCTGATTAATGATGTATTGGATTTTTCTAAAATTGATGCCGGCAAATTGGAACTGGAAACAGCACCATTCGATTTAGAGGAAGCAGTCTTTGACGTCATGGATATGCTCTCGCCTTTGGCTGCGCAAAAGCATATCAATATGACTTTCTATTACGCAGATCAAGTGCCGAAGCAAGTCATTGGCGATGCGCTGCGCTTTAAACAGATTCTGACCAATCTGATTTCCAATGCCATTAAATTTACCCCAGACGGTGAAATTATTGTCCGAGTGCGAATGGAGCATGACGATATTGGGCAATGCCTGCTGCATTTCAGCGTACAGGACAGCGGCATTGGCTTAAGCGGCACAGACCGTAAAAAACTGTTTGAATCTTTCTCGCAGGGCGATGCTTCAGTCACCCGTCAATTTGGCGGAACTGGACTAGGCCTTGCCATTTCCAAGCAGCTGGTCAGCCTGATGCAGGGGCAGATTGGCTTTGAAGACAATCAGGAACGCGCGCCAACCGAAAAAGGCTCCACCTTCTGGTTTACCGCTATGTTCACGGTAGATGAAGAAGAAGTCGAAGTGCTCGCGCCACGTTTTGATAATATTCAAGTGGTTTCCTATCTGGCGCACCCTGCCACCGCGCATGTGCTGCGCCAATATTTGGAAAATTACAACGCGCAGCATATTGAAGCGCAGTCTATCTTGGACTTGTTCAGCCGCCTCAAGCACTTGCAGCAAACTGAAAACACCTGGCTGATTGTTGATCACAGCGGCGATACTGAAGCCATGCTGAAAGAAATCAGAACCCGCTATACCGGCAATTTAGCCGTGTACGGCTATCAAATGCTGCTGGATCCGAGCATGCTGAGCGAATACCGGGCACGCCCGCTGCATCAGCCGCTGAGCCGCAGCGCACTCATTCAGCTGCTGGGCAATCAGCCCTTCTTTGATGAAGATGAGCAAGAAGATTTTAACGGTCAAGGCTTGCATGTTTTGGCGGTGGATGATCATCTTCCCAATTTAATTGTGCTAGAAGCGCTGCTGTCTGAACTGAATGTCACCACAAGCAAAGCCTTGAGCGGACAGGAAGCCATCGAAATTATTCAGTCACGCTATGAGCAAGGTCTGAAAAGCTTTGATTTAGTCTTTATGGATATTCAAATGCCTGTGATGTCTGGTGTCGATACCACCCGCGCCATCCGTTCATTAGAATCGACTTTTGAAAATCATAGGCGTCTGCCGATTATTGCGCTGACCGCACATGCGCTGTCAGACGAAAAGAAAAAACTGCTGCAAGTCGGCATGGATGATTATGTCACCAAGCCTATTCAAATGGATCAAATCATCCAGATTTTGACCCACTGGACCACAGAAAGCTTTAAAAAAGTCCCCGTGCTGGAACGGACAGCCATCATTGATGCGCTGGATCCAAATATTCTTGATTGGCAGCAGAGCCTGCATTTGGCCGCCAATAAGGAAGACTTGGCGACCGACTTGCTCAAAATGCTGAATGACAGCTTTGCTCAGGAACTGGCTGAAATTGAACAGCTGATTGAGCTGGAAGATTATCCGCAGCTGGAACATGTGCTGCACCGCTTGTACGGCGCAACCCGCTATGTGGGCGCGCCAGCCTTGCAAAAAGTGACCGGCGGTTTTGAGCAGTTTCTCTCGACCCTGCGCAAAGAGCGGCGCAAAGCAGATGACGCCTTTGTGCAGGAAGTCATGAATCGTTTAGATGAGCTGAAAACTGTGATTTCGCAAGTGCAGCATGCTTCAGAGCAGATCTTAAATAAACCCGAAACTTAAGGTACTGTAACAGCCGGCACACAGTCCTGAATTTGTGACTGCGCTGTCATGATTCAATATGCCGCGCATGCTATGCTCAGGCAAATCAAAAAAAGAGCTTTCACACATGGCACTGGTTAAACTGGAAAAAAATAACGGCATTGCTACAGTGACTTTAAACCGTCCGGACAAACGCAACGCCATGAGTTTTGCATTGCTGAAAGAACTGGTGCGCATAGCCAATCAAATTAAAAAAGACCGTTCAATCCGCTGTGTTATTTTGACTGGTGAAGCGCAAGTGTTTAGCGCGGGCATTGACCTATCCGATCTCAACGACCCTAAAAACACCGCCTATGCCGCTTGGGAGCTGATTAAACCCGGCCGAAGCCTTTTCCAGAAAGCATTTTTGGTCTGGCAGGAACTGCCTGTACCTGTGATCGCCGCCCTTGAAGGCTTTTGTTTCGGCGCTGGCATGCAGCTGGCGCTGGCGGCAGATATCCGCATCGCCCATCCAAACACCCAAATGTCCATTATGGAAAGCCGCTGGGGCTTGGTGCCGGATATGGGGCTGACCCGCTCGATTAAAGGCATTATTGGCCTAGACTTAGCAAAAGAACTGTCATTGACTGCACGCATATTTAATGGCGAATATGCCAAAGAAATTGGCCTTGTCACACATTTAAATGAATCCCCGCTGCAGCAGGCTCAGGCGCTGGCAGCCGAGATGCTGAACCGCTCGCCAGATGCGCTCGCTGCAGTCAAGCGCGTCTTGGATGCCATGGAGCATGCGCCATCAAAATCCCTGCGCCTCGAAAAAATTTGGCAGCTGAAATTGCTATTGGGCAAAAACAGTAAGCTGGCGCGTAAAAAAGACAAAAACCCAGAAGTTCAGTTTTTACCGCGTCAATACCATTAACATCGAATATCCAGCATTTAGGCAAAACAGTACGATGAAGCATTGAATACTGAGCTTTACATGCACTGAAGTTTTAGCATTTCAAGGCAAAAAGTATTTTCGCTAACGATTGACCATACAGGCAGAGGGACAGCATGAGTTTTGACCGCGGCAGCAAAATTGCATTCTTAGGCATGGGTTTAATGGGCAGCCGCATGGCTGCACGATTGCTTCAAGCAGGTTTTGAAGTCGCCGTTTGGAACCGCACAGCCAGCGCCTGTGATGAGCTGGTCGATATAGGCGCAAAAGCCCTTTCGCTTGAAGATCTAGGCAGCTATCCCGTTATTCTAACCTGCTTGGCAGATGATCAAGCCATAACAGCAGTCTTCGCACAGATTGAATCTCATCTGCAAGCAGGCCAAGTCATTGCTGATTTTTCCAGTCTATCGGTCGCGCAAACGCATCTATTGGCAGAACAGGCTGCGAGAAAACAGGCGATTTGGATTGATTCTCCTGTCTCTGGCGGTACAGCGGGCGCTGAACAAGGTACGCTGGTCATTTTTGCAGGCGGCGATGCCAAAACTATTGAACATTTAAGCTTAATCTACAATGTACTGTCTCAGCGTGTAACCCGCATGGGCAGCACAGGCACAGGCCAAGCCACCAAAATTTGCAATCAGCTGATTGTCGCCGCCAACAGCACCTTAATTGCCGAAGCTGTGGCACTGGCGGGACAAGCTGGCGTAGACACCGCATTGCTAGCCCCTGCATTAGCAGGCGGTTTTGCCGACTCAAAACCCTTTCAAATTTTAGCGCCACGTATGGCTGCACATAGCTTTGAACCCTTGCAATGGAAAGTTCAAACCCTATCTAAAGATTTAAACAATGCTGTTCAGCTGGCGGCTTCACATCAACTCAGTATTCCTGTTGCAGAACTGGCGCTGCAGCAACTCAAAGCGCATCAAGCCAATGGTTTTGCAGAAAAAGATTTAGCCACTGTAATTGAGCATGTCGAAAAAGCATAATCCTGCTAAGCTGAAAATTCCCCACTGTGCAAGGAGATGTGCATGATCAAACTCGCTGTCAATCTCTCGATGATTTTTACTGAAGTGCCGCTGATTGAACGCTTTGCCTTGGCGCGCGCACAGGGATTTGAACATGTCGAAATTCAGTTCCCCTATGAACTGAGCATTGAACAAATTCAAACTCAACTGACCGTATATGATCTAAGCCTGTGCCTGATTAATGTACCTGCCGGCGACTTAATGCAAGGCGGCAATGGGTTGGCGGGCATCCCGGGCAAAGAAGTGGAGTTCCGCCAAGCGGTCAATCAGGCCATTACTTATGCGCAAGCCTTAAATGTGCCTAGCGTGAATATTTTAGCGGGGAAACAGCCGCAAGATGCAGACCTGCTGCCCTGCCTCAATACTTTAGCCTCCAATCTCAAAATGGCTTGCCAAATGTTCAGCGCGCACCGCATTCAGCCTGTTTTTGAGATGATTAACGGCACAGATATGCCGCGATTTTTGGTACAAAATATTGCACAGGCTCAGGAAATTTTAGAAGCTGTGCGGCATCCCGCCTTGAAGATGCAGTACGACTGCTATCACATGGCCATGATGGGTGAAGATATACTGGAAGGGCTGCAAGAAAATATTGATTCTATTGGACATATTCAGTTTGCTGACTGTCCAGCGCGGCAAGAGCCCGATACAGGGGAAATCGATTATGCAGCAATTTTCAAATGGCTAAAACAAAGCGATTATGCGGGTTTTACTGCGGCTGAATATCGTCCAAGCCAAGCTTCAGAAAAAACATTTGCGTGGAAAGACAAATACTTTGCATAAATTCGTGACCGAGGATGATGCTCTGATTTGAAATTTAGCGCTAAAACCGCTATATTATATATTGAATAATTGTCAGGAAAACAGACCCTCCATGAATTTAGAACCATCGCCCAGCGCTTCTAATTCTCACGATCTAACCCAAAAGAAAGACGTACAAGCATGTCTTGCCGTTGTACGTGAAGCACTTGAAGATGTAAAAGCAAAAGAAATTGTTGAAATGGATGTCAGTTCAATCAGCAATGTGACAGACGCGATTGTGGTTGCCAGCGGCACATCTACCCGCCATATCAAATCTCTTGCAGACAATGTTGCTGAAGAAGCCCGCAAAGCAGGTTTCCGTCCTATTGGTGTTGAAGGCGAACGTGATGCTGAGTGGATTCTGATTGACCTCGGTCTAGTGGTTGTGCACGTTATGCTGCCGACTGCCCGCAAATTTTACGATTTAGAAAGCCTTTGGCGTGCTGCGCCTGAGTCTGTCGCTTAATTAAAACCCGTTCTAACACGGCTTTTAAATAAGTTATAAAAGCGGTCGAATTGACCGCTTTTTTATGATCTGAATTTTTACAGCGTTATAGCAGCTGATTCAAATCCACATATGGAAAAGAAGCTTTCACTTTCAATTTGGTTTGTGCATACACTTGATCTGCGCGCATTGGCCCATAAAATTCGCAAAAAACTTCATAAACAGCTGTAATAATGGCGGCATATTGGGTCAAGGGCACAGCTAGAGCAAATTCAGCGCTGCCAATAGACTCTTGAGAATCCAGCGCAATGCCTGATTGCACAATTTGCTGCTGAGCTTCCTGCTCAAAATCAGCAATATCTTTGGCAGGAACCGCCTGCAGCACATACCCAACAAACTGGCTAAAAGCATCGATCAGCTCAGCCGAAACCAATTTATCTGCAGATTCAGCTCCATTATTTTGCTGTGCACCGCTCATCAGCTCGCTTTTTTCCATTTCAGACAGTTCATGCAGCACTTGGCGCAGCATGTCTTTACGGCAGTCACGCAGCTCCTCTGTGGTGCAAATCTCACTTAAAAACCGGTTGAGTACAAAGGCTGGCTTTTCACTGTATTGCTGCTCCCAGTGCCCCAGCACCCGCTCCAGCATGGCGCCATTAAAATACTGCTTCAATCCCCGCTCTATGGCTTGCCGGCGCTGTGTCAAATTTAGAATTTCATTACTCATTCTTCTTCCCCTTTCAGCTTTAGCCTTAGTGACGTTTGGTCATACCATCCGTCTCGAAAGTCACGTCTTTCTGAAATTCAGGATAAGACAGCTCTGCATGTTCGGTATAATCCAGCCCGCGCTGTTCATGCTGCTTGCTGACACGCAAACCGCCCAGCGCTTTGTCCAGCACTTTAAACACGATGAACGCCACACCAAAACCCCATAGAAAAGCCGCCATCACACCTAGGCATTGAATTGAAATCACAGCGCCATTGAACATGTTATTTTCAAGAAAAATACCTGCTGCAAGGGTTCCCCAAGCCCCGCAAAAACCATGTACAGCCACCGCATCTACCACATCATCGATCTTCAGCTTTTCCATCAGGACTGGAATCACTGTCACCAACACACCTGCAACCAGCCCCGTACACACAGCAAAAATAGGCGTCATGCTGGCGCAGCCCGCGGTAATAGCAACCAAGCCGCCCAAAGAGGCATTGATGGTGCTGCGGATTAAAATCGCTTTTTGCCGCGCTAAGCAAATCAGCATATAAGCTGCAGCTGCTGCACAGGCAGCCAAATGCGTATTTAAGGCAATGCGGCCGATGCTGACATTGGCTTGAATGGTTGAACCCGCATTAAAGCCAAACCATGCCAGCCAAAGAATAAAACCGCCCAAGGCCACCAAAGGCAAATTATGCCCTGGCAGATAATGGCTCTTCCCGTCTCGGCCAAACCGCCCTAGACGCGGGCCAAGCACAATAATCCCTGCCAGCGCTACCCAGCCGCCAATTGAATGCACTACGGTTGAACCAGCAAAATCGATAAAGCCTAAAGCTTTTAACCAGCCTTCTCCGCCAAACAAGCTGCCCCATGCCCAGCTGCCAAAAACGGGGTAAATCAAACCGCTGACGATAGCCGCGCTGACCACATAAGCCACAAAGTGAATACGCTCCGCCATCGCGCCGCTGGCAATCGTTGTCGCGGTAGCTGCAAACATCATTTGAAAAAACAGCAGATTCCAGTTCCAGTCGTCTAATTGGTTTGGTGCAAAATGGCTTAGACCAATAAAACCGCTGTGATTGACCCCAAACATGATGCCAAAGCCCACCAGCCAAAAGACCAGCCCGCCCAAGCAAGTATCCATATAGTTTTTCATTAAGACATTTACGGTATTTTTACTGCGTACAGAGCCGCTTTCAATTAAGGCAAAACCAGCCTGCATAAAGAACACCAGTATCCCGCCGAGGATGACCCACACACTGTCCAGCGAGATGCGGATCTCTTGAATGCTGGACGTGGCCGGATCTGCAGCCGTAGCCGAAGCTGCAGTGAAGATCAACAAACTTGTTAGAATTGCTTTTATTTTCATAAATTACCCCCTCAAGATAATTCATTTTCAGCAAAAACAATGCCATATCATTATTCGATCAATGACATGATGCGTTAAAGCCGCGCATTCACTTGCTCTGCCTAAATTTTCAGCTGTAATGCAAATTTCAAAAAAAGTCTCTAAACAGTCGTTTTGATTCATTTTTGCTTTTTTAGTACATGTTTAGAATTCCATTGCACCAATACAGCAAAATATTCAGCGCCAGATTGTCGAAGATGCATGTTTTAGCGCCAATATTTTATTGCCATAAAAAAAACCGCCCGAAGGCGGTTTTCATTTTCTTAAGTCTCTCAACTTTAAAATCAATCTTGGACAGAGAGACCTGAAAGGCTCAGTATTAGTGTCCGCCGCCATTGATGGCTTTGGTCATGTCTTCCACAACTTTCTTCGCATCACCGAAAATCATCATGGTTTTTTCATTATAGAACAAGTCATTGTCTAAGCCAGCATAACCTGTCGCCATAGAACGCTTGATCACCATAATGGTACGCGCTTTGTGCGCTTCCAAAATCGGCATGCCGTAAATTGGAGAGGTTGGGTCATCTTTAGCTGCAGGGTTAACCACGTCATTTGCACCAATCACCAGTACTACATCTGTTGCTGGGAAGTCCGAGTTAATCTCGTCCATTTCCAAAATGTCTTCATAGGCAACGTCCGCTTCTGCAAGCAATACGTTCATGTGGCCCGGCATACGGCCAGCAACCGGGTGAATTGCAAAACGTACTTTTACGCCCTGTTCTTTCAAAATTTCACACAGCTCTTTTACCGCATTTTGCGCACGGCCTTGCGCCATGCCATAACCCGGCACAATCACAACGCTGTCCGCATTTGACATCAAGAAGCCCGCATCATCTGCAGAACCTGAACGGTGGTTGCGCTGCGCTTGTTCGCCTTTATCAGCAGAAGCCACGGCAGCACCGCCCATCGCGCCGCCAAACAGCACGTTGATGATTGAACGGTTCATTGCTTTACACATGATGTAAGACAGAATCGCGCCTGATGAACCGACCAATGAACCGGCAACGATCAGCATATTGTTTTCTAAAGTAAAACCAATACCTGCAGCTGCCCAGCCAGAGAATGAGTTCAAAAGCGATACCACTACCGGCATATCACCGCCGCCTACTGGCGCAATCCACACCCAGCCAAATGCCAGCGCAAGAACAGTCATTGCCCAGAACGCATTCATATTGCCTGTCGTGAAGAAATAGATACCGCATACCAGCATTGCAAGGAAAATCAAAGCTTGAACAGGCTTTACCCAGCCGCCAGAAATCGTTTTGGCCCATTTCTTCGCAGCCAATTTACCATAAGCAAATACAGAAGCAGTGAAGGTAATCGCACCAACGAAACAGCCCACAAACAATTCAAATAAATGAACTTTGCTCATGTGTGCATGTTCAACGCCTGCAGCTGTTAACGCAGCTTCATTTTGAGCAAATAAAGCAGTCAATTGGTTGTTGTGCAGAATCGCCGCAATGGCAATCAGTACAGCAGCCAAACCTACTAGTGAGTGCATCAATGCGACCGTTTCTGGCATTTGCGTCATAGGTACTGTACGTGCACGCGCAATACCAACCACAGCACCAAGCACCATTGCACCGCCAATCATCCAAACCACTGGGTGATCTGCAACAAAGAAAGTGGTTAATACAGCAATCGCCATACCAATCATGCCGTAACGGTTGCCCTGAATCGCTGATTTAGGGCCCGAAAGACCACGTAAGGTGAGGATAAAAAGGACTGCACCAACAAGGTAGAACCATTCCGCGTATTCTCGAATAAATTCCATGGATTAGCCCTCTTTTTTCTTTTGCTTCGGCTTAAACATTTCCAGCATACGCGCAGTCACTGCGAAGCCACCAAAAATGTTGATACTTGCTAAAAATACCGCAACAGCGCCAAGGACGCTGACAACGTTAATGCTTTGGAATTGCACATTGGCATCAACCAAGCCCGGAATGCCTACAGTTTGCAGCATTGCACCCACAATAATGATGGATGAGAGCGCGTTGGTTACCGCCATCAGCGGTGTATGTAAAGCAGGTGTTACGCCCCAAACTACGTAGTAGCCTACAAAAATAGCGAGGACGAAAATCGTAATCGTTTCAACCATGATAAGTCTCCTTAACCGCGCTTCAGCAGTACTTGACCGCCATGAGCAACCAGTAGGGCTTTTTGAATTTCTTCTTCAGGATTCAATGCGAAGTTTTTCTCTGCATCAAATAACGTGTCTAAGAAATTCAAAACGTTGCGTGCATACAGTGCCGAAGCTTCAGTCGAAACTGTAGAAGGAATATTGGGAATGCCGAGGATTTTCACGCCATTGGCAGTCATGACATTTTCGCCGCATTTAGAGCCTTCAACGTTGCCGCCAGTTTCTACCGCCATATCTAATATGATTGAACCCGGTTTCATTTTGGCAACCGTTTCCGCTTTAATTAAGCGCGGCGCATCACGGCCAGGCAGCAATGCAGTGGTAATCACGATGTCGGCATTCGAAACTGCTTTATCGACAATGATGGCTTGATCGCGGATGTAATCTTCACCCGGCATCCAGCCATAACCATTTTTCGCCGCATCGGCTGCTTTTTGCTGTTCTTCTGCAGACATTGGAACATCCAGCCATTTGCCTCCTAAAGACTCCACTTGGTCACGCGCAGTTGGACGCAAGTCAGTCGCTTCAACCACGGCGCCCAAACGCTTCGCAGTTGCAATCGCCTGCAAACCTGCCACACCCACACCCATAATCACTACGCGCGCCGGTTTCACCGTACCCGCAGCGGTCATCAGCATTGGGAACATGCGCTGATATTCTGCAGCCGCCAGCAGTACAGACTTATAGCCTGACAGGTTGGCTTGAGAAGAAAGCACATCCATGTTTTGCGCACGTGACAATGTACGAGGCAAAAGCTCCAACGCAAATGCAGACACTTGCTGAGCAGCAAATTGGTCTAACTCGGGATTGCGGTATGGGTCAAACATTGCGATGACAGCTGTATTTGGCGCCAGTTTTTGAATTTCCTCACCCTTAGGTGCGCGGACTTTCAAAATAATTTGACTGCCGGTATAAGCTTCATCTGTAATTTTGGCGCCAACCTGTTCATATGCGCTATCAATGTAAGCAGCGTTAACCCCTGCTCCACGTTGGATAACAACAGTATGACCAGCGCTGATCAACTTCTTTACTGTCTCTGGCGTCGCAGCGACACGATGTTCACCGATGACAGTTTCGGCTGGAATTCCGATTTGCATGAGCGTCCCTCAAGCTAATTTTTCTTAAGTAAGCACCGTCAAAAACGATGCCTCCCCTCAGGTGAGTTCTTTGTTGAATTTTTGGATTCTAATTGAACCGTTTTAAATTACCACCCACTATTTAGTTAATAAATACCCATATTTTGAACTGATGATTCATAAAAAATATGATGCTATATCAGACGTATTCATTTTTATTTTTAATGCTATGAATATTTTTTATACCAGATCTTATTTTTTAAAGCTCGTACAGGCTATTAATTCAGCAAAATTGAAAGATATTGCCTATGACGAATCGAGCCATTGATCATTTTGACAATTTCAGCCCAGATACATCGATACCGTATACTGAGCTTTAAAAAGCACAATCCCTTTCTATTTATGCTTATCTGGGCACAGCAAATTTCAGCATTGGCTTTGATGACATTCTGCATACGCTTTTGAACTTTTAAAATTGACTGAATTCTGACGATGTTTTGGCAAATAAGTCAGTCTGCCGCATTAAATGATATTGTCTATCATTTAGCTAAATTCGAGTGTTTTATATTCATTTTTCTTATGCTCCTTAAGTCTAATTAGTTAAAAAAATAATAATAAAATAATTTTTTGAATATTTTGCACCATGATGAACCAATCTTAAAATTCTTCTTTTTACATATTAACGCACAATATTGGTGCATAAATAGCTTTTAAATCTTAATTCCCTCTGTTTTATCTATAAACAAACCAACTCAACGATCCATTTCCGTTAAAATTGACCTTTAAGTTCATATTTTTTCAGCATCTTGACAGCCGACAGCCTCCATTTTCCATACTTTTTTGGAATAGATCCCATGATTATTTTACATTTCACCTTTTAAACGGGTACTTTTATACTATTTACACACAAGCCCAGATAAGAATGATAAAACTATGCAGCGTTTTTTAACCCCTGCTCAAATCGGCTCGCTTTGCGCGATCTGCGCAGCATTTTTATTTAGCACCAAGGCCATTTTTATTAAACAGGCTTATGCGCTATCCCCGCTTGTCGATGCGACGGTTTTAATGGCCCTGCGAATGGGCAGCGCCTTACCCTTCTTTCTGCTGATTGCATGGTTTAGCCGCACGCACTATCGCAACATCCGCGCTCAAGATTGGGGCCTGCTCGTTCTCGCAGGCTTATTGGGCTACTATTTTGCCAGCTGGCTGGATTTTAAAGGCCTGATGTATATCAGCGCCTCATTAGAGCGGATCATTTTATTTTTATATCCAACCATGACGGTCATTGCCTCCAGTTTCATTTATAGACAGAAATTAAGCTTTAAAAGCATCTTTGCCATTGCGCTCAGTTACGGCGGAACCGTTATTGTGATGCTGCAGGAACAAAGCGGTACGCCGCATGAAAGTAATTTTTGGCTTGGCGCCAGTTTAGTTTTTGCCAGTGCAGTGGCCTTTGCCAGCTATCTGTTAATGACGCCAAAACTGATTATGAAATTTGGTTCATGGCACTATAACGGCTTGGCGCTCAGCATTGCCTGTTTTGGCACTTTAACGCATTTTGGATTGACGATTGATCATCCTGTGCAATTGATGGCGCAGCTGCCGCTCAGTGTCTGGGGCTATGGCCTAGTCCTTGGTTTTTTTGTCACCGTATTGCCCACTATTTTAATCATGCAAAGCATTGTGCGCTTAGGCGCGGCGCAATCTGCAATGATCGCTTCAATCGGCCCGATTTTAACGATTCTGCTGGCTGTGGCATTTCTGGATGAACATCTAAATATGATTCAATGGTTTGGCTGCTTTTTAAATATTGTCGGTGTATTGATGATCACTTTATCTAAGCAAAAACTCAGGTCCAGCAGCGAGTAAGATGCCAATAATTTCACCGCCACAGACTATATATGCAGACCGATTTTACTTATAGTAATTAAGCTTGGATTCAAAAGAATTCAACGACTCCTTGGCTGCCATCCTGTGGCTAAGTGATACGCTCTTTCAGGATTATTATGCAAAGCTCTGCTGATATCAGCCAGAATAAAGCACTGCTCATTCTTATGGCCGTGGCTTGCGGTTTATGTGCGGGCGCCAACTATTATTGCCAGCCTTTAATCAGTTCCATCCAGCATTCTTTCCAAGTCCCACAATCTCAAGCCGCATTGACCGTAACCTTCGCACAGATTTCTTATGCCTTAGGTTTGCTGTTTATTGTGCCTATGGGCGACATTGTGAATCGGGCCAAATTCATTCCTGCACTGATGCTCGGCGCAGCAGGCGGTTTGGCCATCTGCGCGCTGTCGGTCAACCTGACCATGCTGTGGGTTGGCACCATTATTACTGGGCTGTTTTCTGTTGCTGCTCAAGTGCTGATTCCCTTAGTGACTATTGCCGTGCGGCCCGAAAAAGTGGGACAAACAGTCGGCTTTCTGATGAGCGGCTTATTGGTCGGTATTTTACTCTCTACCAGCCTTTCGGGACTGCTTTCCAATCTTGTGCATTGGAAAATGATCTATATTCTCAGCGCAATTTTAATGCTGATTATTGCTGGCGTGTTGAAATATCAGCTGCCGCAGATCAGCATTACGCGTATGCGCTATGGCAGTATTTTTAAATCTATGGGGCTGCTGCTGGCGCAAGAGCGCCGTCTTGTTTACCGCGCATTGATTGGCGGCTGTGTATTTGCGGCCATGAGCATGCTGTTTTCGACTATTGCCATGCTGCTTACTGCACCGCCATTTTCTTTGGCAGACCTTTGGGTGGGTGTGGTCACTTTGGTGGGGGTATTTGGCGCACTGTCTACCCAATGGGTTGGCAAGTGGGCAGACCGCGGCCACAATGCAAAACTGACTTGGGCGGGCTGTTTGATTATGGCCTGCAGCTGGGCGCTGCTGTATAACGGCGGACATTCACTGCTCAGCTATGCGCTGGGCTATGGCCTCATCAGTCTAGGCTTAGCAGCTGTTCATAGCTGTAATCAAAATATTATTTTCCAGCTCAATCCGTCTGCCCGCTCACGCATTAATGCCATTTATATGACGGCATATTTTGTCGGGGGCGCCTGCGGTTCTGCTCTTGGTGTATATGCTTGGCATCATGGCGGCTGGACAGCTGTCTGCATGACTGGGCTCATCTTGGTCATCAGCGCTGCATTTTTTGCCTTGCTGGATCAGCGCTGCCATTTAAAGCAAATCAAAATGCAGCAATAACTGCCATCGCTTTCAATTAGCAGGCCTGCGCAGCGGGATAATAAGGTTTACCTAAATCCATGGCCTGCGCATTTTCAATCAGCAATAAAATAAACACGGGCAGTAAAGCACCCAAAACTTGGCAGCTGCCTTGCAAATATTTTCTCTGCATCGCGCTGCCGTAAACCATACCGCCTTGCAGCGCTTGCTTATGTAAAGTCTGCAAGCGCTGAAACAGCAAGCTGAGCAGGCACAAAGTATCACGCTGCTGCACCGCTTGCTCCTGCTTTTGCTGTTCTTGAGCCAAACAGATCTGGCATTGTTCAAGGCTGATTTTCTGGTTTTGATAATCCCAATAGCTTGGATACAGCATTTTTTGCTGCATTAAAACTTGAACAGGCTGTCTATATTTTTTCCAAAGTATCCGCTCGATTTTGCCTTCGTGATCCTTCGCGCAAAGGCTCGTCAAAAATAGATTGAACGCATCTCTTGCGGCAGATTCATCCTGCGCAAAAATGGCGTTGAAGGATATCCACAAACTGATAAAGTGCAGGTCAAAATCTTCCTGCAAATCATAGGCTTTTTTCAGCCAGCTGATTCCACGCTGTATACGCAAATTAAATGCATCTGAATAGTCAGCACGTGTAAGTTTAAAAATTTCTTCAAGTAGCATAATCATTTTATCCTTTGTTATTTTTCTAGGCTGGGTAGATGAAGCCCTGCTTTCACTATTCGCAGTATTTACAGCTAAAACAAGATACTGCGCAATTGTCTTTCATTATAAATTTTCTACCCGCAATATTGGCAAGATATAAACAGCAGCGAGATTTTTTGGTTCAACAGCAACCTCTAAACTGTTTATGTTCAGCTGTAATGCAAAAAGCAATACATCTTAATTTACTTTATTGCCGCTGTTTTCTTTTCTGTGTCTAGCGTTAATAGCTTATGGCTTTCGAGTAAATCATTTTCATCAAAAATAAATTCATAGGACGTTTTTTGTCCATTAAATACAGTTTCTGCTGGTGTGCCGATCAGTTCCCACAAACCCGCTGTCGCCACATCTGCCGCCCCATGCCAAAAAGCGCGACCGATTTTGCTGGCAGTCGAATAGCCTTGTGTAAAGGTATATATTTCATGGCGTTTGCCATTTCTAAACTCGGAGGTCACGGGTGCGCCAAACTCGGCTATTACAAGGCTTCGAGATACCCCCTGCTGAATCATTGCCGTATTTTTCTTTGTAGGCTGCTTAGTTGCCATCACCACAGCGCAGCCTGATGTGAAACTTAAACTCAATACCAATCCAATGACCCCAATCATTTTGTACATACAATTCCTTTGTTCTTAACTAAATTATTCAATATATTTTTATTTTCAGCTTAGAAAGCATACCCGCACATCTCAAATTATGCATTTATTTCAAGATAAAAAATTCATTATTTTTCATTGATTATATGACGTTTTCAATTTGATGAAAGCATCCTCTGCTATTTAAAAAACGCAGCGTTAACCCTGACTGTGAACAACGCTTCGCGAAATTCGCCTAATTTATGATAGTATGACGCCCTCTTTTGAAAGGCCGTATTCAGCCATTTCAATACACTCCCAAATTCAGTTTGTTACTGTCCATTGCATTGTTTTCGAGGCATCATTTTTAATGACGAATCTCCATACCATTGAAAATAAAATTCATCCCCGTATTTCGGTTGCCCCGATGATGGACTGGACCACAAAAGATTACCGTTTTTTTGCGCGCCTGTTTAACCCCAATGTCATCCTCTACACAGAGATGGTGACCACGGGCGCCATTATTCATGGTGATGCCAAACGCCATTTAGACTTCAGCAAAGAAGAGCATCCGATTGTTTTACAGCTGGGGGGATCAAATCCGCAAGACTTAGCAAGCTGCAGTAAAATGGCGCAGGACTGGGGCTATGATGAAATCAATTTAAACGTCGGCTGCCCGAGTGACCGCGTACAGAATAATAAAATTGGCGCCTGCTTAATGGCTGAGCCAGATTTGGTTGCCGAATGTATTGCAGAAATGCGCAATGCGGTTGATATTCCTGTCACGGTTAAGCACCGCATTGGTATTGATGACATGCATTCTTATGAAGAAATGCTGCATTTTGTCGATACTGTAGCAAAAACAGGCTGTGACAACTTTATTGTGCATGCGCGCATTGCCCTGCTCAAAGGCTTATCGCCTAAAGAAAACCGTGATATTCCGCCGCTGCGCTATGAAGATGTTTACCGCCTGAAGCAGGAACGTTCGAATCTGCTGATTGAAATTAACGGCGGCGTAAAAACCTTTGCTGAAACGCAAGAACATTTAAAACATGTGGATGGCGTGATGATTGGCCGCGAAGCCTATCACAACCCATACCTGCTGGCAGAGCTAGGACAATTGTGGGATTTAGAGGCGCCGAACCGCTTTGACATCCTTGACCAAATGATGCCTTATGTTGCTCAGCGTGTCGCCGAAGGTGCACCGCTGTCGATTATTACCCGTCATATTTTAGGGTTATTCCAAAACTTGCCGGGCGCGCGTAAATGGCGCCAAGCCCTCAGCGGCGGCAATGTAAAAACCTTCAAAGATCTTGAAAATGCAATTTTAAATATGAAAGTTGCCATGCAGCGCGCTGAAGAGGATGCGCAGGCTTACCAAGCCTCGCTCTAATTCACTGCAATACAAAAAAGCCAGCGCACCAACGCTGGCTTTTTTATGAGGCTTACTTTCTAGGCTTTCCAAGCTTCAAGCTATTTTCTACTGCTTGTTATAAATAGAATGCCCTTGGTCTTTAATGGCCGCAATTTTTTTGCCTTCCACTTTGGCTTGTTCCAATTGCCCAGCCTGCACCAATGCACGGGTTTTATCAATCTCTACAGCCAACTGATCAAATAAAGTATCTGAACTCGGCGCTTTTGCATCTTTGGTTTTGAGCTTCACATGCTTGGCATCTACAGCGGCAGCCTTCATTTTGTCCAGCGCCTGCAATGCATCCTGCTGGTTCTGCGCTTTATTAAACGCTTTGAAGTTTTTCCCAAGCGCCTGCATATTATGTTCCAGCGTATCTGCAAAACTGAAACTGCTGAATGACAAAGCGCTGCAAAACAGCGCGGCGGCTAAAGTTTTCTTGATCATCTCGATATCCTTCTGTAGATCAGGTCAAAACTGTGGCTAGGTCTTATTTACATTCATCAATGCCGCAGCAGTTTATTTGTGCGACAGTACTGTTTTTATTTTAATCAATATTACTTTTATGCAAAGCAAAAATGCAGCGGAATCGCTGCATTTTTGATAAAAAAGATAAGGATTAATCATCAAGCAAGGATTAATCCAAATCCTCATCTTCCGGCACATGATACAGCGCATCATGAATCGCTTCGACCAGCTGCTGCGCAATGTCCTGCTTTGAAGCTTTTTCCAAATCACGCTGCTGCATTTGATACTGTTCGGCAAAGAATACGATCATCGCATTTTCATCCGAAGCAAAACCAATGTCTGGACGGGATACATCATTGCAGGCAATCATATCCAGCTTTTTCGCCACCAGTTTACCCGCAGCATATTCTTCAACATTGCGTGTTTCCGCGGCAAAGCCCACCATAAAGGGACGTTTTTCCTGCTGAGCAATGGTCGCCACAATATCTGGATTCTTCACCAGCGCGACATTCAGTTCATCGCCAGCCTTTTTAATTTTGTGTTCAGCCACTTGCGCCACGCGGTAATCGGCAACTGCGGCTGTCGCAATAAAAATATCACAGCCTTGGTCCAGCAAGTCCATACTGTATTCCAGCATTTGT
The DNA here is from genome assembly GCF_002135435.1 of Acinetobacter sp. ANC 3813. Lineage (GTDB taxonomy): Bacteria > Pseudomonadota > Gammaproteobacteria > Pseudomonadales > Moraxellaceae > Acinetobacter. The sequence goes on from NZ_NEGK01000007.1 coordinate 126,646, forward strand.
CTTGCGGACTGCACATTGATACGGCGCACGCCATTTGGGGTGTCTAAACTGACAGGGCCAGCAATTAAGGTCACTTTAGCGCCTGCCGCATAGCAGGCCGCGGCTAAAGCAAAGCCCATCTTGCCAGTACTGTGGTTGGAAATATAGCGCACAGGGTCAATCGCTTCACGGGTTGGCCCTGCAGTAATCACCACATGCTTGCCAGCCAATAAGCCAAATTTTTCCGCAATCGCGCGCTGTGCGCGGTGGAAATATTCAGTGACTTGATGCGCTAAATCTTCAGGTTCCGGCATGCGGCCTAAACCCACATCACCGCAAGCTTGCGCGCCGGCATCCGGCATAATCACATGCACGCCATCTTCAATCAGCGTATTTAAATTGCGCTGTGTCGCTTTGGCAGCCCACATCTGCTGATTCATAGCAGGCGCAACCCATACCGGCGCCTTAGTCGCCAAATATAAAGTCGAAAGTAAATCATCCGCCAACCCAGCGGCAAATTTTGCCAGCGTGTCGCAAGTGGCAGGCGCGACTAATACTAAATCTGCCCAGCGCGCCAATTCTATATGGCCCATGCCCGCTTCAGCTTCTGGATCTAATAATGCCGTATGCACAGGATTGCCCGACAGCGCCTGAAAAGTCAGCGGTGTAATAAAGGCTTGCGCACCTTCGGTCATCACCACGCGCACATCAAAACCCGCGTCTTTTAAACGGCGGACTAAAATCGCGCTTTTGTAGGCAGCAATGCCGCCAGACACAGCCACAATAATATTTTTGTTTGGAATTACACTTAAATCGAAACTCACGAACAGGCTACCTATCTGTTGCAGTGGCGCTCACAATAGCATTAAATATGCCCTGACCCAAGATTCAACTTGGAAAAACCCAATACACTGATAATAAAAAAGTCTAATAAAAATGAATTTTTCGATTAAACATTGGCCGGAACAAGAACGGCCGCGTGAACGCCTGCTGCGCCAAGGCGCGCAAAGTTTATCCGATGCCGAACTGCTGGCAATTTTTTTAAGATCCGGTTCGCAGCAGCATTCAGCCGTCGAACTGGCCCGCCTGATGATTCAGCACTATGGCAGCCTTGGTCCAATATTAAATGCAAAACTGGAGGAACTCAGCCAGTTTCACGGCATTGGCGCAACCAAATACGCTCAGCTGATAGCGGTTAAAGAACTGGGCAAGCGTTATATTAAGCATCAGCTTAGCCAAAATGCACTGCAGATTGACAGCTCTGAACTGCTGCTGGATTTTCTGCGTTTTGAATTTTTAGGCGAAAGCCAAGAAGTTTTTGGCGTGCTGTGCCTTGATGCGCATTTAAGAAAAATAAACTTTAAAAAACTGTTTTTTGGCTCAATCAACAGCTGTGAAATTTCCATCAATCAGCTGCTGCGCTATGCGATTTCCGAACATGCCAGCGCTTTAGTGATTGCGCATAACCATCCCTTTGGCAAAGCTGCGGCTTCTCCTGCTGATCTGGCGCTGACTCAGCAGATTCATCATGCCTGCAGCCTGCTTGAAATCCGCCTGATTGACCACTGCATCATTTCAGCTGAAGGCTATTTTTCCTTTGCCGAGCATGGCCTGATCCCTCCTTAAAATTCAGCCTCATTCACATATTGACAAAGGCGAATCCGCATATGAAGATCACAGCAAATTTAATAAGATTCTATTCAAATGATCGTGCGTGACCAACCCAGCGTTTTTAAACTGCTCTTTTCGTGGCGGGGCACCATTTTGCCTAAAGTTTTGCCGCCGCTCGGGGTTGTCATGCTGCTGTCCGCTGTTATTGGCGGACTGTCTCATATTGGCATTTTTCACTTCCCTGAATTGCCCTTAGTCGGTTTCACCCTAATCGGCGTAGTGCTCTCAATTTTTTTAGGCTTTAAAAACTCAGCCTGCTATGACCGCTGGTGGGAAGCACGCCGCCTTTGGGGGATTTTAATTGCCAATGCGCGCCACTTTGACCGCGACTGCCGCATGCTCAGCCAAGGCCGCCGCGAAAGGGTCATTCAGCATGTGATTGTTTTCGCCAATGTGCTGCGTGACCGCCTGCGCCATCAAACGGCCAATCCAACAGAATTGGTGCAAACCAGCGGCATGAGCCAGCAGGCGCTGACCCAGCTGTATCAGCAGGCCAATGCGCCGCAGTACACTTTAAGTCTGATTCAATGGGAACTGATGCAGGCACTGAAAGATGGCGAGATTTCGGACATTATTTATGCGCAGATGAATGAGCACGTCATGGAACTCAGCATGGTGCAAACAGGATGTGACCGAATTGCCACCACGCCGCTGCCCTTTGCGTATTCTGTGCTGCTGAACCGTACTGTATATTTTTTCTGTTTTATGCTGCCGCTGAGCCTAGGCTCAACTCTGGGTTTAGCTACACCGCTCTTAGTCGGTATTTTGGCTTATACTTTTTTAGGCTTAGATGCCTTAAGTTCTGAAATTGAAGAACCTTTTGGGACACAAAGCAATGACTTGCCGCTGGATTCCATGGTTCGCACCATTGAGATTGAATTACTTGGCACTTTAGGCAAACCGACGCCGCCGCCGATTCAAGCGCAGGATAATAATTTGCTTTGATTTATGACCTCTCCCTTGCGCAGCAGTGCTGCTCATCTCCTACAAGGCGAGGGAACCCCTTCTCCCTCAGGGATGTGGAATATATTCTGCAAGGGGATGAGGAAAATAATTAAACAAAACTTTCCCAAATCCCAACCTGTCCTTCTTTCACCCGTGGAATATTGCCTAGCTTAATCCACGGCATGTTGTCCCCATGAAAATCACTGGCCACGGAAATTTTCAAATTGTATTCCGCAATCATGCGGTCCACCATTTGCCGCGTGCCTAAAGGTTCGATGGCTGGCGGCAGCTCAACCGCATCGCCACCAAATTTAGCAAAAATTTCGATGAGATAGCGGATATTGGTGGCAGACAAATCATAACGGGTGGGATGCGCCAGCACAGCAAAACCTCCGCTGGCATGAATCACCTGTATAGTTTCTTCCAAGCCCAAGCCGTCAAATTTCACATAGGCTTTTTTGCCTTCTTTAATATATTTATCAAAAGCTTGCTGGGCGCGGCTGACATAGCCTTTTTCCACCAGTGTCTTGGCAATATGGGTACGGGTTACGCGGTCAGGAACATTGTCCACTTTCGCGATTACATCCGCATAAATATCTTCACCAATTAAGGGAATGAGTAAATCGCAAATCTGCTTAGCGCGTACCGCTCGGATCTGCTTCTGCTGTTCGAGCATTGCCAGTAAAGGTTCTGGATGCTGCATATTCAGCGCCACTATATGCACGCCATAAGTCTTTTTAGTGGCTGGACGTGACCATTGGCTGGAAATTTCCACACCGGAAATCAATTTAATGCCTAAATCTTTAGCAATTTCTTCAGCCAGGCTTAAGCCATCCATGGTATCGTGATCTGTCAGCGCAAGGGTATGAATACCAACATCTTTGGCCGCACGCACCAGCTGCTCTGGAGACAAAGTTCCATCAGAAATATTACTGTGTGTATGTAAATCTACGCCTTGCATCACTTATACTATGTCATTTATTTGATCAGATACCAGATACTCTAACATGAAAGCACTTTTAGACTTTGTGCCACTCATTATTTTCTTCTATTTATATAAAACTGTAGATCCGAAAGATACTGATCATCCTTTACTGCAATTGATCGGTTCTGCCGGCGGTGTCGATAATAATAATATTCTGGTGGCAACCACAGGTCTGATTATTTCCATGCTGGTGGTTTACGGCGCACTGTTTGTGATCCAAAAGTTCCGTTTGGACAAGCAGCAATGGATCGTACTGTTTATGACGGTCATTTTTGGCGGCATTACCCTCATGCTGAGCGATGATTTTTATATCCGCTTAAAAGCCGTCCTGCTCAATCTGGTCTTTGCAGGCGCATTCTTATTGTCGCCTTGGTTTGGCAAAGATAAAAAGCCGCTGATTGAACGCTTGTTTGGCCCTGTGCTGGAGCTCAGCGCCAAAGGCTGGAAAAAGCTTAACTATGCCTGGGCCGGGATGTTTGTGGTCATGTCCGGTCTGCATATTTTCTTTGCCTATTTATATGCAGGTGGTAAATATTGGGGCGAATTCACTGCATTCGGTGACATGATCGTGATGTTTTCCTTTATCATTATTCAGTTTATTGTATTGCGTAAATATTTTAAAACCGCCGAATAAAATTACACTGGTCAAAACTCGAGATTTCACATGCCATTTTTTGTTGTAACCTGTACAGATCATGAAAACAGCTTAGAAAAACGTCTGGCTGTCCGCCCGCAGCATTTAGAACGTTTACAGAAACTGGATGATGAAGGCCGTTTAGTGACTGCAGGCGCAATGCCGAAAGATCCAGCCAATCCGCAAGCCGGTTTTATCGGCAGCACCATTGTTGTAGAGTTCGAGTCGCGTGAAGCTTTAGATGCTTGGCTGCAAGAAGAGCCCTTCCTTAAAGAAGGCGTTTACGCGCATATTGACGTAAAACCTTTCAACAAAGCCTTCCCTAAAGGATAAGTAGCATGCGCGCCGTTGTTTACAGCTTATTGGGCCTTTCTCTTCTTAGCACTGCTGTTTGGGCAGAAGAAACACCTCCTGCGCCTGCAGCAGCCCCAGCGGTACAAGCAGCGGCAGCACCGCCACCTCAGCCTTTGCCTGCAAATAAACCTAAAATTCTGCCCGTCTCAGCAACACTGAATCCATCTGCGCAAGCTTCCGAAAACAAAGCTTTAACGGCGGAACAGCTGATTAAAAACAAAGCGCTGCAAGATGCAAAAATGAAAGCGCTAGTCAATGATCAGCATTCCCGCCTGCAGCAGCTGGAAAAAGCCAACTTAGAAGCTTTGGCGCAAAATCAGGAACTGCAGCTGAAAAACGATAGCTTAGGGGTTCAAGTACAAGTACTGCAAAGCGAACGCAGCGCGCAAATGTTCCTGTACGGCGCAGCCACCATTGCTGCAGGCGTGCTGCTGGGCTTCTTAATTGCCAGCTATGTCTATACCAAACGCCGCCGTCAATGGTAAACGTTGATACTTTTAACGTTTGCAAACTCTGTATCTGTAAAAAATTAAAAGGCTAAGCTGTGGCTGATGCAATCCAAACTGCCGACTTAGACTGGAAAACAATCGACGGTATCGACGTTCCTGTTTCTAAGCAATTTGGCGATGTGTATTTTTCCAAGGACAATGGCCTGCTGGAAACCCGCCATGTGTTTTTGCACGGCAATGATTTGCCTGAACGGCTGGCGCAGCTGCAGAATTTTGAATATTTCAGTGTCGGTGAGACGGGCTTTGGTACGGGGCTGAATATTTTAGCGCTATGGCAGCTGTGGCGGCAAGTGCGCCCAGATAATCACAGCCGCCTGCATGCAATATCTGTGGAAAAATTTCCACTCTCTAAAAATGATTTAATCCGCGCGCTAAATGTTTGGCCCGAACTGCAGCCTTTAGCGCAGCAGCTGATTGAACAGTATCCTTTGCCCATTGCCGGCTGCCATCGGCTGTCCTTTCCCAATGACCGCTTTTCCATTGATTTATGGCTGGGCGATGCACATGATGTCTTTCCAGCCATGGAGCGCTCTCAGCAAATCCATGCCTGGTTTTTGGATGGTTTCGCACCTGCCTGCAATCCAGACATTTGGGAAGAAAATGTCTTGAGCAATATCGTGCGCCTATCCAGCGAAGGTACGACCTTTTCTTCGTTTAGCGTTGCTGGCGTGCTGAAACGCGGTTTAAAGCAGCATGGCATCAGCATCAGCCGTCCACGCGGTTTTCGCCATAAACGTGAAATGCTGAAAGCTGTCTGGCCTGCAGCTGAAGATTCTGCCGAAACTCCGAATACTGAAAAAAAAACGCGGTCAACGCCTTCACCTAAATTTAGATCCCGCCAAATTGCCATTATAGGCGCAGGCGTTGCAGGTTTAAGCTGCGCATGGGCCTTGGCGCAGCGTGGACATCAAATTACCCTGTTTGATCAAACAGCGCCTTTGGCAGGCGGATCAGGCAATCCGCTGGCGCTGCTGAATCCCAAACTATGCCCAATTGAGCAAAGTGCAGATCACTTGATGACGCTGTCTTGGCAGCATGCGATGCGGCATTATGCAAAATTTGATGCGTTCCGGCCTATTCTGGTTCATCAGCTGGCATTAAAAAAGGCCGATGATCTTTTGGCTTTGGCTGCGCAATATCCTGCAGGCATGCTGGAAACTGAAGAATCATCATGCAGCCCTCTCCACACCTCATTCCCAAGCTTGAATCTATGTTCAGCAGGCGCTGTTTCGCCGCATCAATTGCGCGATCAGATTCTGCAGCATCCACGAATCCAGTTTCAGCAGGCTGAGGTGACTGAAATTCAGCGCTCATCGCCTATTCAACTGCATCAGCATCAACAACTGCTGGGTGAATATGATCATGTCATTGTATGTGCAGCCCGCCAAAGCGCTCAGTTCTTTGAGCAGTATCCTGTGCTGAAACCCATTCGCGGTCAAGTCAGCTGGGTGAACAATGACGCTCAGCCTTTACCCATGCAGGATGCCTACAGCTATGGAGGATACTGCATGCAGCTGGATGCAGCACATTTAATTCTTGGTGCGTCGTTTTACCCAAACCGGGAAGATGACGAAGTCCTGCTAGAAGACCATGTGCATAACTATGATCTTATCCACAGTGTATTTCCCAATTATGCACAATCCTTGGCTGCACCAGAGTCTTGGCAAGGCCGTGCATCCATCCGCGCGCAAAGCCTAGATTACTTCCCCGTATTGGGCAAAGTTGAAGAAAATCAGGAAATTTATACTTTTGCAGGTCTAGGATCGAAAGGTTTCTTATATGCGCCGCTGTGCAGTGAAATTTTGGCAGCGCAGATTTTAGGGGAAGCGTGTCCAGTATCATCTCATCTGCTGAAAAAACTCAATGCAACGCGTTTTCAAAAAAAAGTAAAAGCCAAAAAGCCCTATTTCAAAAAGGCGCCTGAATAGCGTAAAAATGACAGATTTTAAAATAAACATCTCTTTTAAGTTTTGACTGCACATAAAAAAGCGCCTTACGGCGCTTTTTTCCAGGATGCTTTTAAGCACCTGCTTCCAGTGGCAAGCCAGCAGCTTTTGCTGCGCGCGTGCCGCCCATCAATACTACATAATTCCGCGCGCTATCAAAACCCTCTAGTTTTTCAGCCGCGCGAGGCGCTTTACTGCCGCCGCCGCATAAGATGTAAATTGGCTGATCCGACTCCACCTGAGCTAAGCTGTCTGCTGACAAATCATCGATCGGCTGATTTATAGCGCCTTTCACATGGCTTTCAGTAAAAGCTTTGTTGTCACGAACATCCCAGATAATCGCATTTTCTGGGAACTCAAATGTTGTAATTTCTTGCTTACGGATCATTGTGCACTCCTTTGATGTAAACAACACTTGGCAAATGAAGAAAACATCCCTAGCATCTCAGATATTCTTTCCATTTGTAAAGGTCTAATCCATGCCATCTTTTGATATTGTTTCAGAATTAGAAGTTTTTGAAGTAAATCATGCAGTTCAAAACACGCAAAAAGAAATTGCAACCCGTTTCGACTTCCGCGGTCAAGACGTGACGATTGAACTGAATGAAAAAGCAAAAGAAATCAAAATCAGTACTGAAAGTGATTTCCAATGTGAACAAGTGTACACCATGCTCGAAGGTCATTTCTTTAAGCGTAAAGTCGATATTCAAGCGCTTGATCCGCAAAAAATGACAGCTTCAGGCAAAAATGTGATTCAAGTGATTAAATTGAAAGATGGCCTTGACTCAGATACCGCGAAAAAAATTAATAAAGCCATTAAAGAAAGCGGCATTAAAGCGCAATCTTCTATTCAAGGCGATAAAATCCGCGTGACTGATAAAAAACGCGATACGCTGCAGCAAATTATGGCGTTCTTAAAAGAACAGCAATTTGGCGTGCCATTGCAATTCAATAACTTTAAAGACTAAGGCAGGTACTCTGCCAAGCAGAGGATCACATGACTCAGCGCAACCGTTTATCTAAACTGGTGCACAGCACCGCCAGATTCCCTCAAGGCATCCGCACCGCGCTGTGGTCCAAAGCCTTTGGCCGTATCGTTCCTATGGTCGGCACAGCCAAGATCCGTTACCTTGAAGTCAGCGCTTCACAGGTAACGGTAAGCTTGGCCAATCATAAAGCGATGCAGAACCATATTGGCCAGCTGCACGCCTGCGCGATGGCGCTGCTTGCTGAAACCGCAACGGGCTTTGTCTCCGCCATGAATGTTCCAGACAGCGCTATTGTGCTGATTAAAAGCATGAATGCTGATTTTAAACGTCCAAGCAAAGGTGCAATGACAGCAACTGCAACCTTAACCGCTGAACAGCAAAAACTCATGCAGAGTACAGAAAAAGGCGAAACATGGGTGAATGTCACACTTCAGGATGAATCAGGTGCAGCGCCAATCGAATGCCAGATGCTTTGGGCATGGGTCGCCAAATCCCACCTCAAAAAGAAAAGCTGAATAGCCCAGCAGAAGTTGATAAAAAAGTAAATAAAACTTACCTTTAGGTAAGTTTTATTGTTACGGAATTCTGACGCTCTGCAAACAGAATTGTTCTATTTAAAGCCTTCATTTCAGCTCAGTATGGCGATAGATCAACAATACCAAGAGCTGAACAATGAAAAAATTGATCCTGACTTCTGCATTATTATTGACCGCAATTCCCCTGCTGTCAGCCTGCAGTCAAAATCCATCGACAGCAAAAACCGCCGTCAGCACCGTATCCTCAGCTGATCAAGCCGCTGAAAATAAAAAAATAGTCATCGACTTTTATGAAGGTGTATTTCAAAAACATCAAGTGGCAGTCTATGCTGACCGTTATATTGGCAATCAGTATATTCAGCACAATCCGCATGTACCGGATGGCAAAGCGCCATTTGTTAATTATTTCACGCAGCACTTTAAAGACAATCCGCAAGCCAAAAGCGTCATTAAACGCGCTGCGGCAGACGGCGATTTAGTCTATCTGCACGTCCATTCCAAAGAGAATGCAAATGACCGCGGCACTGCGATTGTTGATATTTTTCGAGTAGAGCATGGCAAAATTGTGGAGCATTGGGACGTACAGCAGGATGTCCCTCCAGACAGCGCCAACAGCAATACCATGTTCTAATTTTAGATTGTCTATAAAAAAAGCCAGTTCAATGACTGGCTTTTTTAATTCAGATAAAGGCTTAAGCCTTATTTCCTGCAAACTTTTCTTTCGCTTCATCTGGAATGGAGCGCTTATTGCCTTTGACATCCACCGCAACGAAAGTAAATACGCCTTCCGTTACGCGAATCGGTTCGCGTGAACTGTCATGGCTGTCCCATACTTCAATTTGCATTTGAATTGAAGTATTGCCGACTTTGAGAATTTTGGTATAGCAGCTGATCACATCGCCAACTTTGACCGGAACCAAAAATGTCATTTGATTAATGGAAATGGTTGCACAGCGCCCTTTGCTGAAGCGCTCTGCATGAATAGCGCCTGCCAAGTCCATTTGTGACACAATCCATCCGCCAAAGACATCGCCGCTCCAGTTGGTATCTGCTGGCATTGCAATGGTTTGAAGGGAAAGCGTTCCCTCCGGTTTTACATGAGAATCTGACACAGTCACTCCAAGCCCTCTGTTACTTTTGGGCAGTTAATTGTTGATCCAGCCACTTTTGCAGTTCGCTTGATCGTAACGCACCGCTTATTCTAGCAATTTCGTCAGTTTTATTCATTAAGACCAATGTGGGAATGCTGCGGACATTAAACGCGCTGCTTAACCGCGGATTGGCTTCTGTATCAATCTTGGCAAAGACCACATTTGGGTAGCTCTTTGCCACCTGCGCAAAATGCGGCGCCATCATTTTGCATGGTCCGCACCATTCAGCCCAAAGATCGATTAAAACCGGCAAATCGCTGTTGCTGATAAAATTGCCAAAGTTCTGCTCATTCAGCTCAATAGGCACAAGCGGTATCAGGTTTTGATGGCATTGACCGCATGCAGGCCCAGCCGAAAGCTTTTCTTCAGGCACGCGGTTTTTCGCATTGCAGCTTGGACAAACAACAATCATTTAGCCTTCTCCAATATGTTGATTCAAAAAGTCTAATTGAAGCATGACTGCTTTATCAAACCATTTTCCATGATAAATATCAAAATGCTGCATATCCCACTCATGATAATCTGTATAAGGCGCGATATTGGTCGCAGCTTCGCGGCTGGTTTCCAAAGGAATCAGGCTGTCCTGCTTAGATGAGATATATAAGACAGGTACGGCAATGCGCCTTAAATTCTGGATTGGGCGGTAACGGATTAAATGGAAAAATACCCGCGCTGGAATTTCGCCGCTCCAGTAATAATCCGGATGCAGGATGGATTGATAGCCTTGATATGCATCAGCCGTCGCCACAAAGCAAAGTTCATGTTCAGAAACCACAGGCAGGGTTTTCGGCTGCATGCCCACCTTTGCGCCCATATAATCTTGACTGGAAATTTTTAAAGTCTTTGGCAGCAGATGCAGCGGATATTGCTTCGCGCTTTCAGCACCGTCGACAAAGGGATTCAGCGCAATCACCGCTTGAATATTTTTATTCTCAGACGCAATATCCAGCACATATCCAGCACTCAGTGAAATGCCCCACAGTACAATTTTACGGTTATCAATCGATTTACGCTGTGACACATGCTGCAGCATAGTGCGCCAATCTTCTAATTGGGCCTGTATTGAAACCAGCTCTCGCGGCCTTCCTGTACTGCCGCCCCAATAGCGGTAATCGAACAGGACAACGGCATAGCCCGCCTGCGCAAAGCGTTTCGCAAATTGAACCAATTTAAATTGACGCAGGCAAGCTAAGCCATGCGCCATAATAATCACCCCAGGCGATTGAACTGTTTTGGGCCGATAAAAATCTGCAGCAATCACCTCTTGCCCGCTTTTAACATAGAGCGGTTCAACCGTATAAGCGTGCATAGCTGCTCCAGAGTTTTTATGCTTGTAATCGTTTATAAAAATTTCAATACATCAAGCTCATGCTATGGCTTAATGCTATCATAAAGCATAATTCTATTATTTAAATTATGGAGTGACACCATGAGCGAAAATGTTGGCTTTACAGGTCAAATTAGCCCTGAGCATGTAACGCAAGTCGTTGAAAAGGGCTTTAAATCCATCATCAATAACCGTCCAGATATGGAAGGCGGCCCAGAACAGCCAACAAGCGCGCAAATTGAAGAAGCAGCGCGTGCCGCTGGCTTAGACTATGTGTTCCAGCCTGTTGTTGCCGGTCAAATTACCGAAGTCGATGTCCGAGCATTTGCCAATCACTTCAACGAATTGCCTAAACCTGTATTAATGTTCTGCCGTACAGGCAATCGCTCAAATAATTTATATCAGCTGGCCAAACAGATGGACCTGCTGGATGACTAAGCGCTTTATCCAAAGCTGTGCATTAAGCATTGCCCTAATCTGCTCCGCTGCGCCGGTAATGGCTGAAAATGGCAGTACTGCTTTAAGCAGCGCTGTCAGTACTGCAGGTCAAATGAATGCGGATAAATTTTCAGGCCTGCTGAAACAAGGCTTTAAATCCGTCATTGTCAACCGTCCAGACGATGAAACAGGCAATGCTGTAACCGTTTCAGAATTGCGCAATATTGCTGAGAAAGCGCATGTTAGTGTAATTTACCAACCTGTCACTAGCGGTAAAATTTCTCAAACAGACATTGCGGAATTTGCCAAATATTATCAAGAGCTCCCTAAACCGATCCTGATGATTTGCAGAAGCGGCACACGTTCAGCTGCATTATTTAATCAGGCCAAAGCTCAAGGTCTATTGCATGAATAAGCTTCTTGCTGTTGTGGTACTCTCTGCCCTGTTTCTAACCGGATGCAATTCTATGAATGTGCGTCCGACGGTTGGAGTCAGTGTGGGAACGGCTCTTTAGCCGAGCATAAAAAAACAGCGCCGAAGCGCTGTTTTTTTATTTTTAGCTTTATTTAATATCAAGCCAAGAAGTCACTGTTTTACCGCTAGGCACACTCGAAATGACTTTCACATCATCCCCAGTTGCACAACCTTTCAAACGCACGATATAACTTACTACTTCATTATTAGTTTTACCAAAAGTACTTGGTGTGAATAATTCCATGACTGTCGGCACTGTTACGTTGCCCTCACGAATTACAGCTTCACAGCTTAAGTTATTTGCATCAGTATTATCTTTCACTTCAACAGAGATCTGTGTTCCAGATGGCATTGGCACTGTTTTTTGCGAGTTGCCAAACACCTGGAAACTGAAATTGCCTGAACCGCTAGTAATAAATCCATTGCTGTCAAAACCGCTGCCCCACACATAAGTCGGAGTGTCATGCGCAAATGCAAATAGAATTTGCTGGCGTAAAACGCCGCTTAAGTTGTTGTCACATGTATTCGGAATATTAGGCTGAACGATAAGCGGTGTTGGCGTTGGTTTAGTCGAAAGACACTGCAAAGCACCTGCAGCTTTCTTATACAGGAACTCACCCACTGTATATAAAGTGTTCTCATCATCATCTCTGAAGAAATCACCAATATTCTCAGTTAAAATATCCGTGCCTGCGGTATATAAATTATCACCATCAATATCATTATAATCCTTATCGCCCTCAACATAAGCTAACACAGTCACGCGGTTGTCTAATGGACGAGGGCTCTGTGTGGTTAGGGTCACTGAACAAACGCCCTTATCATCTGTCATACAGTTAGGATCAACTTTACCGCCTTCGCTGACAAAACTGATGACCGTATCTTTGGGTACAGGGTTGCCTGTACGGTCAACCATACGGGCAACAATCGTTGATACATCTCCATCAATGTCGGTACGTAAAGACTGTTTAGACACAGACAGGCTGACCCCTTCCTGCGTCACACGACCAGAAGATACTTTAACGCCTTTAGAAATTGCGGACACTGATGGAGATGCCACCAACGTTGCTTTAATCTCTACAGGGCCAGGGATGTTGCCTGGATATAAATTAACGACGATTTTACCTTTAGAATCACTTTTTAAAGTTTGTACAGCCCGGTTGTTTAATGTCACAAAATGAAGATCATTTGGCGCTTTTTCCAAAGAGACCTCAACGTCTTTATCGCGTGCTGGGACACCATTCGCATACAGCGTGAACTCAATAGAACTAGATGCTGCTGACCCGCTGCTTTTAATCCCCAGGTTAACATCAGTCGCTGTTGTATAAACCAGAGAGTCTGCCGCCACTGCAGCAATATTCAGTGTAGTTGTCACTGATGATGAACTGCTAGGCGAAGATGCTGTAACAACAACTGGGCCTTCACATAAATCGCCATTCGAAGCAATGGCTTTATATGAAGTAATCACATTGCCTTGATTTGATGAAATAACAGATGCTGGATCAAATGTACCGCAGCTTGCTGTAAAGTTTACCGTTACATTATTCTGAGCGGTTGAACTATCATTTAATGTTTTTAAGGTAATATTTGTAGAAGCGCCAGATGCAAGGCTTGTAACTGCTGCAGCCAGATTTGATAGCGTCACGTTTAATGACTGCAAGGTAAAAGTAGCATCTTTTGCGTTTGCTGTATTGCCGTCGTATTCAGCAGTTGCTGAAATTTTATAAGCGCCTGTACTGCTTGCATCTTGAGGCGTCACAGAAATGATCGCTTCACCATTCGCATTGGTCACGACTGCACCATTCGAACTGCCAAAGACTACCCCGCCGCTTGAACTAAATGTCACTAAAGCGCCGCTGACGCCATTTCCAGACTGATCTGTCACTTTGACAGTAGCTGTTACACCCTCTGCTGTAATAACTGCAATCGAATTGCCATTCAAATCTTTCAGCTGAATTGCGCTAGCATTTAGAGATTTAACGGCTTCACCAGTATTCGGGTTCGTAGAAGGACCAGAATTTGAACCAGATTGCTGCTGATTATAATATCCATCACTGCCGCCACCGCCACAGCTTGCAAGCAATACCGCTATTGATACTGCTGAGAGCTTTAAAACAATTTGTTTCTTATCCATGGATACCCCAAACTCTTATTTTTTGAGTCGTTTATAAATATTTATTGGTTGATATGTAATCATAATTGATGCTTTATGTAAACAATAGCAAGAGAATTGTTTTTAGATGTTAAGTTTGTCTCATATACGGAGTTCAGCATGTACGACATCATTATTATAGGCGCTGGCACTGCTGGAATTTCAGCATACAAAGAAGCCATCAAACACACTCAAAACATCCTGATTATTAATGATGGCCCTTGGGACACCACCTGTGCCCGCGTCGGATGCATGCCAAGCAAAATTCTAATTGCCGCTGCAAATCGCGCCTATGAAATGCAAAATTTAAATGGTTTAGGATTAACTGCAAAAGTTGAAGTGGATACATCACAAGTGATGCAGCATGTACAGCAATTGCGTGACCGCTTTACCCAAGCTACCTTAAAAGATGTCGAATCATGGAAAACTGAACACAAAATTTCAGGCCACGCTGAATTTATTAATGCCAATACGGTTCAAGTCAATTATCAGCAGTATCAAGCCAAAAATTTTATTTTAGCGGTGGGAAGCTCTCCTAATATAGATGCAAAATTAAAAGAACAAATTAGTGACCGCTTAATTACTACCGATCAAATATTCGAATTAAAACAGCTCCCAGAATCCATTGCCGTGATCGGAAGTGGCGTCATTGCCATAGAACTTGCTCAAGCAATGCACCGACTAGGTGTCAAAACAGATATCTTTGCTCGCAGCCGTAAAGTCGGAACACTTGTCAGCAAAAACCTGCAGCAGCTTGCTCAAGATGAACTGAGTAAAGAATTGAATCTACACTTCGAAATCTTGCCCACAAAATACTCCCGTACCGAACATGGAGTAGAAATAAAGTACCGTCAAAATGATAAAATACAGGTTTTAAATGTAGATTACGTTCTTTCAGCAACTGGCCGTCAAACACTGCTAGACACATTGCATCTTGAAAAAATTAATAGTGATTTCAGTGATCTAAAAAAACTGCCTGTCGATCCTAATACAAAAAAACTTTCTGACTACCCCATTTATATTGTAGGTGATGCTCATACCAATACCCCCATTCAGCATGAAGCAGCTCATGAAGGCAAATTAGCTGTTCAAAATATATTGAGGAATAATCAAACTGCGAATGTAAAAACACTGGCGCCTTTAGGCATTATATTCAGTTCGCCAGAAATGGCTTCTATTGGACAAAATATCAAATGGCTTGAAAATAATGAAATAAACTTTATTACAGGCTTTGTTGACTATGCCAAGCAGGGACGCGCCATCGTTAATGCCAAAAACCAAGGTGCAGTCGAGATCTATGTAGATAAAGAATCCAGAAAAATATTAGGTGCAGAACTGTTTTGTCATGAAGCAGAACATCTCGCACATTTACTCGCATGGATGGTGGATGAATCGCTTACAGTTGACGATTTATTGGATAAGCCTTATTACCACCCAACAATAGAAGAAGGCCTCAGAACAGCTTTAAAACATGCAAGACGACAGCTATAAATTTTTATTTAGTTTTCTATGCTTATTCAAACGCTCAACTAGATGGGTGTCTACATATTTTATCAATGAATATAAAAATTGGGTTACACCTAATTTTCTTTGATTCTCATCAAACCATAGTATGAGTTTTTCTATTTGAGAGTATTCATATTTATGAAAATCTCTTAATTTTTGAAATTCATGTAAAGTAATATTTGATGCTATATAATTTTTATAGACCATAAAATCAGATCCTGAAGTTACTTCAATTTCTACATTTTCAAGTTGATGTGGCACTAACTGAACTTGAAAATTACGTAATAATTTAATCAAACTAAATATAGGATCCTTCGATGCTACAAATGAGAAATAGATAACTGTACCTTTTAATAAATCATCAATTCTTGCAATTTCACATAAGCTAGCTCTAAATAAGCTTGCACGTATTTGATCAGGTTTTTCTTTCAGATATTGATGTTGATCAATCAATTCTATCGGAGATGCAAAAAATCTAGCTGATTTTAATGCCTCTTGAATAGATTTATACTCCTTATTAGCCATTATTCTTTAATATCATATTTATTATTTCCCTCGCATAAAAAAACACCCCCTGAGTAATCAGGGGGTGTTTAGAATAATGAGCTGGCGATGACTTACTCTCACATGGGTAACCCCACACTACCATCAGCGCTAAGAGGTTTCACTTCTGAGTTCGGGAAGGGATCAGGTGGTTCACTCTTGCTATTGTCGCCAGCACAACTGTTATGGACTTGTTCGGGTCTTATTTACATCATTTGATGTATGCCTTACTTCGTACCAAATAGAATACATTAACAGGTATATTTGAGTTGCATATTTTGTTCTTCAGCGTTAACTAAATCAAGCAATTTTGATGAATATCGAATCAATTGATGCTTTATACAACAACTGTTTGGGTGTTGTATAGTCAAGCCTCACGAGCAATTAGTATTGGTCAGCTTCATGCGTCACCGCACTTCCACATCCAACCTATCAACGTCGTAGTCTTCAACGGCTCTTTAGAGGACATAAAGCCCTAGGGAAATCTTATCTTGAGGTAGGCTTCCCGCTTAGATGCTTTCAGCGGTTATCCCTTCCGAACATAGCTACCCGGCGATGCGACTGGCGTCACAACCGGTACACCAGAGGTTCGTCCACTCTGGTCCTCTCGTACTAGGAGCAGATCCTCTCAAATTTCCAGCGCCCACGGTAGATAGGGACCGAACTGTCTCACGACGTTCTAAACCCAGCTCGCGTACCTCTTTAAATGGCGAACAGCCATACCCTTGGGACCTGCTTCAGCCCCAGGATGAGATGAGCCGACATCGAGGTGCCAAACACCGCCGTCGATATGAACTCTTGGGCGGTATCAGCCTGTTATCCCCAGAGTACCTTTTATCCGTTGAGCGATGGCCCTTCCATACAGAACCACCGGATCACTAAGACCTACTTTCGTACCTGCTCGACTTGTGGGTCTCGCAGTTAAGCGCGCTTTTGCCTTTATACTCTACGCGTGATTTCCGACCACGCTGAGCGCACCTTCGTACTCCTCCGTTACTCTTTAGGAGGAGACCGCCCCAGTCAAACTACCCACCAGACATGGTCCTCGCTCCAGATTATGGAGCAGAGTTAGAACCTCAATATTACCAGGGTGGTATTTCAAGATTGGCTCCACCGAAACTAGCGTCTCGGTTTCAAAGCCTCCCACCTATCCTACACAAGTAAGATCAAAGTTCAATGTCAAGCTGCAGTAAAGGTTCACGGGGTCTTTCCGTCTAGCCGCGGGTACACCGCATCTTCACGGCGAATTCGATTTCACTGAGTCTCTGCTGGAGACAGCGCCCCCATCATTATGCCATTCGTGCAGGTCGGAACTTACCCGACAAGGAATTTCGCTACCTTAGGACCGTTATAGTTACGGCCGCCGTTTACTGGGGCTTCGATCAAGAGCTTCGCTTACGCTAACCCCATCAATTAACCTTCCAGCACCGGGCAGGCATCACACCCTATACGTCCACTTTCGTGTTTGCAGAGTGCTATGTTTTTAATAAACAGTTGCAGGGGCCTGGTTTCTGTGGCTGTCAACCGCTCAGGAAGCAAGTTCCATCACCGTCAACAGCGTACCTTCTCCCGAAGTTACGGTACCATTTTGCCTAGTTCCTTCAGCAGAGTTCTCTCAAGCGCTTTGGTCTACTCGACCTGACCACCTGTGTCGGTTTCGGGTACGATTCCTGTGTAACTGAAGCTTAGAGACTTTTCCTGGAAGCATAGTATCAGCCACTTCGCTAGTAAACTAGCTTGCTATCAGATCTCAGCATAGAGTACCCCGGATTTGCCTAAGATACATGCCTACATCCTTTCACCTGGACAACCAACGCCAGGCTGACTTAACTTACTCCGTCCTCTCATCGCATTACACAGAAGTATTGGAATATTAACCAATTTCCCATCGACTACGCCTCTCGGCCTCGCCTTAGGGGTCGACTCACCCAGCCCCGATTAACGTTGGACTGGAACCCTTGGTCTTTCAGCGTGCGAGTTTTTCACTCGCATTGTCGTTACTCACGTCAGCATTCGCACTTCTGATACCTCCAGCATACTTCTCAATACACCTTCATCGGCTTACAGAACGCTCCCCTACCACTTGCAATAAATTGCAAATCCGCAGCTTCGGCATATAGTTTTAGCCCCGTTACATCTTCCGCGCAGGCCGACTCGACTAGTGAGCTATTACGCTTTCTTTAAAGGGTGGCTGCTTCTAAGCCAACCTCCTAGCTGTCTATGCCTTCCCACATCGTTTCCCACTTAACTATAATTTTGGGGCCTTAGCTGGCGGTCTGGATTGTTTTCCTCTTGACTACGGACGTTAGCACCCGCAGTCTGTCTCCCGGATAGTACTCATTGGTATTCGGAGTTTGCATCGGTTTGGTAAGTCGGGATGACCCCCTAGCCGAAACAGTGCTCTACCCCCAATGGTATTCGTCCGAGGCGCTACCTAAATAGCTTTCGGGGAGAACCAGCTATCACCAAGTTTGATTAGCCTTTCACCCCTATCCACAAGTCATCCCCTGGCTTTTCAACGACAGTGGGTTCGGTCCTCCAGTTAGTGTTACCCAACCTTCAACCTGCTCATGGATAGATCACCTGGTTTCGGGTCTACACCCAGCAACTAAACGCCCTATTAAGACTCGGTTTCCCTACGGCTCCCCTATGCGGTTAACCTTGCTACTGAATGTAAGTCGCTGACCCATTATACAAAAGGTACGCAGTCACCGAACAAGTCGGCTCCCACTGCTTGTATGCATGCGGTTTCAGGATCTATTTCACTCCCCTCACAGGGGTTCTTTTCGCCTTTCCCTCACGGTACTGGTTCACTATCGGTCAGTCAGGAGTATTTAGCCTTGGAGGATGGTCCCCCCATATTCAGACAAGGTTTCACGTGCCTCGCCCTACTCGACATCATCATATAAGCCCTTTCGTGTACAGGACTATCACCGTCTACGGTCGCACTTCCCAGAGCGTTCCACTAGAACTTATATGACTTAATGGGCTGTTCCCCGTTCGCTCGCCGCTACTGAGGGAATCTCAATTGATTTCTTTTCCTAAGGGTACTGAGATGTTTCACTTCCCCTCGTTCGCCTCATAAACCTATGTATTCAGTTTATGATACCCGCCTTATAGCGGGTGGGTTTCCCCATTCAGAAATCTCCGGATCACAGGATATTTGCCGCCTCCCCGGAGCTTATCGCAGGCTATTACGTCTTTCATCGCCTCTGACTGCCAAGGCATCCACCACATGCACTTAATTACTTGACTATACAACCCCAAACAGTCGTTAACCCTTACAAGTGGGGTTAGCAACAGAGCTTGCCTTGCGGCTTGCTCATACAGTTGGCGTCTTGTGCATTTAAGCACTGTACAGCTTCAATTAGATTCATATACCAAAACGCTTGATTCAGTTAATTTCGCTAGTAACTCATATCTTTCATCTTCACATCACAGTAATAAATCACTGTTAGTGTTAATGTCAGTTATGAGTATGAACAAATTATTTCAACTCAAATATATTCTGTTAATGATTGATCTAGCCTTCGTCAGGTCTAGACGCTGTGATAAATCACAGAAGTTAATAAAATGTAAACCAATGTCTACTTCTTACTAATTTCTATAATCTAACTTCTTAGCTTATATATTGAAGAACAATATATGGTGGAGACTAGGAGAGTCGAACTCCTGACCTCCTGCGTGCAAAGCAGGCGCTCTACCAACTAAGCTAAGTCCCCAGCTTATCAATAAGTCAATGTATCTATTAGGTTAGCTAGCTAATCAGATTTGGTGGGTCTGACAAGACTTGAACTTGTGACCCCACGCTTATCAAGCGTGTGCTCTAACCAACTGAGCTACAGACCCTCAGATACATCGTCATGAAGAACAACTTGTTGTGGATTCTTACCGGTCGTCAATCTTTCGTTAAGGAGGTGATCCAGCCGCAGGTTCCCCTACGGCTACCTTGTTACGACTTCACCCCAGTCGTCGGCCACACCGTGGTAAGCGTCCTCCTTGCGGTTAGACTACCTACTTCTGGTGCAACAAACTCCCATGGTGTGACGGGCGGTGTGTACAAGGCCCGGGAACGTATTCACCGCGGCATTCTGATCCGCGATTACTAGCGATTCCGACTTCATGGAGTCGAGTTGCAGACTCCAATCCGGACTACGATCGGCTTTTTGAGATTAGCATCCTATCGCTAGGTAGCAACCCTTTGTACCGACCATTGTAGCACGTGTGTAGCCCTGGCCGTAAGGGCCATGATGACTTGACGTCGTCCCCGCCTTCCTCCAGTTTGTCACTGGCAGTATCCTTAAAGTTCCCGGCATTACCCGCTGGCAAATAAGGAAAAGGGTTGCGCTCGTTGCGGGACTTAACCCAACATCTCACGACACGAGCTGACGACAGCCATGCAGCACCTGTATCAGAGTTCCCGAAGGCACCAATCCATCTCTGGAAAGTTCTCTGTATGTCAAGGCCAGGTAAGGTTCTTCGCGTTGCATCGAATTAAACCACATGCTCCACCGCTTGTGCGGGCCCCCGTCAATTCATTTGAGTTTTAGTCTTGCGACCGTACTCCCCAGGCGGTCTACTTATCGCGTTAGCTGCGCCACTAAAGCCTCAAAGGCCCCAACGGCTAGTAGACATCGTTTACGGCATGGACTACCAGGGTATCTAATCCTGTTTGCTCCCCATGCTTTCGTGCCTCAGTGTCAGTATTAGGCCAGATGGCTGCCTTCGCCATCGGTATTCCTCCAGATCTCTACGCATTTCACCGCTACACCTGGAATTCTACCATCCTCTCCCATACTCTAGCCAACCAGTATCGAATGCAATTCCTAAGTTAAGCTCAGGGATTTCACATTTGACTTAATTGGCCACCTACGCACGCTTTACGCCCAGTAAATCCGATTAACGCTCGCACCCTCTGTATTACCGCGGCTGCTGGCACAGAGTTAGCCGGTGCTTATTCTGCGAGTAACGTCCACTCACTATAGGTATTAACTATAGGAGCCTCCTCCTCGCTTAAAGTGCTTTACAACCAAAAGGCCTTCTTCACACACGCGGCATGGCTGGATCAGGGTTCCCCCCATTGTCCAATATTCCCCACTGCTGCCTCCCGTAGGAGTCTGGGCCGTGTCTCAGTCCCAGTGTGGCGGATCATCCTCTCAGACCCGCTACAGATCGTCGCCTTGGTAGGCCTTTACCCCACCAACTAGCTAATCTGGCTTAGGCTCATCTATTAGCGCAAGGTCCGAAGATCCCCTGCTTTCCCCCGTAGGGCGTATGCGGTATTAGCATCCCTTTCGAGATGTTGTCCCCCACTAATAGGCAGATTCCTAAGTATTACTCACCCGTCCGCCGCTAGGTAATGTAGCAAGCTACATCACCCCGCTCGACTTGCATGTGTTAAGCCTGCCGCCAGCGTTCAATCTGAGCCATGATCAAACTCTTCAGTTTAAAATCAGTAGTACCTTTAAAGGGCACCAATCTTGGCTCATCAATTTTCTGACAAATATTTCTCAAATAAACTTCGAGTAATTTCTACCATCAATCAATGAAAATAATTTCGATCGATCAACCAGTAAAAATCCACACAAGTTGTTCTTCATAATCTCTTAATGATCTTCTTGCTGATTCGTCACCAGCAAGCTAGGTCGGCTATATTACTCTAAATCTCTTCAAAGTCAACTGGTAATTCAAATTATTTTAAACTTTCTTTCTAAAACCCAATCTTAACACTTCGTGCTAAGTTGCTGTTTTATCAGAAGTTTTAATCTTCATCACCGCCGATGGATGTGCATTCTACAGCATTTCACATCAGGCGCAATACCTTTTTTAAGTTTATTTGTTTGAGTGGATATTTTTTATACCAAATTCACTCTTTTGGCTAAAAATATTGCAAATATGCGCTTCCTTCAGCCTCAAAAATAAAAAAATCAGCGAAATGCTGATTTTTTTTAGATGTTGGATTTATTGTTCTGCAAGCCAACTCATAAATTTTTGACGCTCTTGTTTAGATGATTGCTGCCATAATTGAATTAATGGTATCTGTGAATTTTCGCTGTTAACTTTCTGCTCATTCTTTAAAGTATTCTGATTGCTGATTTCTCCGCCCATCTTGGCTGTTGACAATTCCCCAGCATTTTTTGTATCACTTAACAGCACTGTATTGCTAAACCAGTTTTTTTGTTCAGCTTTATCACCCTGTTGCTGTGCTAACAATGTATTTTGCTTATTGTACAAAGCAAATATGGGCTGATCTTTATATTTTTTTGCTTCATCAAAGTCTTTAGGGGCCTCTAATAAAGCTAACTTATAAGTTTCACCATCTTTTAATGATGGTGTCTTTATAGCAACAATACCTGATTTTAAAATATCATGTGAATTATCGGCATGTTGATAATAGCCTGAATATCGAACACTCAGCGTGCTTTCACCTGCATTGATTTTATATTGGCTCTTAGACAAAAACCCGCCGTTAATTTCTTGACCATTCACAGCCACAATTTTAATGTCTTCTGGAACTGTAATAGTCACAGCTGAAATTGCTGTACAGCTCACCATCAATGCTGAAATTAATGCAGTTAATCTAAGTATCATCTTGCTTTGCTCATTCATTTTAAATTTTATTGCATAGTGCAGTTCATTAATGACATTTTAATGACAGCCTCCCATCTCAGATTCATAGGCAAGGCTTTAGGTGAAATCGCATATAAAAAAAGAGCACCGAAGTGCTCTTTTTCTATTTGCAAAATCTCTTTTAATTAAAGCTTTTGAAACGCTCTGAATTTTCAATAAATGTTTTTTCGCCTGCAGGCGCTTCAATTGAACCAAATACTAGCTGTGCACGCAATTTCCAGCTTGCAGGGATATCAAATGTTTGCGCGACTTCTGTATCAACAACAGGATTGTAATGCTGTAATGATGCACCAATATTTTGTTCAGCCAACGCTGTCCAAACTGCAAATTGCGCAATGCCTGTAGAGTGTTCTGACCAGACGGGGAAATTATCTGCATACAGCGCAAACTGTTCTTGCAAAGCTTTTACAGTATCTTGATCTTCAAAAAACAATACCGTGCCATAACCTGCTTCAAAACTGCTGAGCTTTGCATCTGTGTTTGCAAATGCCTCGGCAGGAACCATTTTACGCAATGTTTCGCGCACAATGCTCCAAAATTTAAGATGTGATGCACCATATAAAGTCACTACGCGTGAAGTTTGTGAGTTAAATGCTGAAGGGCTAAAACGCACAGCTTCTTGAATAGTTTGTTCAATCACCTGCTGACTTTGTGACACATTATTACCAATTGCATAAATGGTACGGCGCTGTTTGATTTGATCTAGAAACGACATTAGAAACCTCTTTTTATTGTCTATAACACTTGTTTGAATGAGTTCATCATATGCTATTTTCATAAAACAAAAATGACCAAAACTACGACATAGTGTTTTAAATATAGAACAATCTTATCTCTTTGAGCATATCCATTGCCTATTTCAAACTCAAAGATAAATTCTGAATTTTTCATGATCCTCCTGCTGATCTACCTCAGCATTGAATTCTTCTATTGAACCAAATACCAGCTGAGCACGGATTTTCCAGTTTTGAGCAATATCCAGATGCTCTTCTGCATACTGAATAGAAGAGTCGTAATGATGCAAAGATGCCCCAAGTCCAATATCTGTCAATGCTGACCATACAGCAAATTGCGCCATACCCGATGCCTGCTCAGACCATGTATCAAAATTTTCTGCATGCATTGGAATATTTTTCTTTAATTGCGTGATTACAGTCTGGTCTTCATAAAATAGAACCGTTCCAACACCTGCTTCCATTTGGCTGATTTTTGCATCTATTGCTTCAAAGATCATATTAGGAACATTTCTTTTTTGGACTTCCTTTACCATTGTCCAAAATTGATGATGTGATTCGCCTAACAGTAATGCGACTTTTGACGTCTGTGAATAATGTACTGGGCAACTCTTAACAGATTCTTGAACCAATTCCGCAATATAAGCCTGACTGAATGCAATCTTAGAACCAAGCACATATGCACTTTGCCGCTTTTTCAATTGGTTTATAAATATAGATTCTTTCGAAATAGCATTCTGCTTCTTGGTCAATTTAAAATCTTTAGTTAAATCTGCAGTTAAAACCTGCCCTATTTTATTGAAGATTTCCACAATACCCTCTAAATGCTTTGATTTTTAAATTACATAATATTTTTCTATATTTTATTTAGTTTATTTATTATTTTCATGCGCTTAATTCTTAAACATGGTGTTTAAAAGTACAATCAGCATCCTTTTAAACAACAAACTCCGCACTAGACGGAGTTTATGTGATCAATCACTCAATAATTCATCTCAACAAAGACTGCCTACTTATCAGTTTCAAATAGTGCAGCAACAAATGATTTTGCAGAAAAAGGACGCAAGTCATCAATTTTCTCACCAACACCAATAAAGCGGATTGGAACATGAGTCCGGCTAGCAATATTAAATAAAACACCGCCTTTTGCCGTACCATCCAATTTTGTAATGGTGATACCTGTTAAACCTACGGCTTCATCAAACATTTCAACCTGATTAATCGCATTTTGACCTGTACCGGCATCTACGACCAGCATCACCTCATGCGGCGCAGTTGCATCAATCTTCTGCATCACACGTTTAACTTTGGTTAATTCCTGCATCAGGTTGCTTTTGTTGTGCAATCGTCCAGCTGTATCAGCAATCAATACGTCTACACCTTTAGCACGCGCACTCTCAAAGGCATCAAAAATAACCGATGCACTGTCTGCGCCATGCCCTTGCGAAACCACTGCAATGTTATTGCGCTCACCCCAGATTTGGAGCTGTTCAGTCGCTGCAGCTCGGAATGTGTCTCCGGCAGCCAGCATGACTTTTTTGCCTTCGCCCTGTAAACGTTTCGCGAGTTTGCCAATTGTGGTTGTTTTACCAACACCATTTACACCAACAACCAAAATCACGTAAGGACCTTTATTTGGGTCGATATGCAAAGGCTTAACACGCGGCGCAAGTAGAGCAACTAGCTCTTCCTGAAGCGCTTTATATAAAGAATGCGAGTAGATTAAGTCGCCGCGCGCAGTACGCTCTGTTAAATTTGCAATAATCGTTTTGGTTGCATCTACACCAATGTCTGCAACCAGCAGCTGCTCTTCGACTTCTTCAAGAAGCTCATCATCAATTTCTTTACCGCCGATAAGGATATTGACCATTCCATCAGCAAAGTTCTTACGGGTTTTGGTTAAGCCGACTTTCATCCGGCTGAAGAAACCGCCTTTTGCCTGTTCTTCTTGCTGCTCAATTTCTGATGCTACAGGCTCAGAAACTGCTGTTTGCTCTTTTGGAGTTTCAGCTATAGGCACGTTGACCGCAGGTAAACTCGGTAATGTGACATCATCATCTCCGATATCAGCATCAATCAAAAAATTATTCTGCCCATTAGATTGCTGTTGCATGCCGAATCCTTGAAAAGCACTGCGTTTAAAAAAGCTGATTCTAGCATAAGTTATTTATTTTTGAGCTTTTCAGGGCATGTCATTCTGCAACACACTAAAAAACAACAGCATGCACTTGCGTTCATATCCTAGTTTCTAAACAATAGAAGTAAATTATGTCTTTATGCTTGGAAGCGCAGTGTCCAAAAATTTATTATCATCCATTATTCAGCACCGATTCTTTTACACCCGCGCACTTACAGCAAGCTTCATCTGTTTAGGTTTAATAAGCCCAATCTTACATGCAGAAACACAAGGGCAACTCGCAAGAACCACTTTCGAAACCACACTTAAAAACGGCCTAAAAGTAATCATCCGCGAAGATCACCGCTCGCCTATGGTCATGACGCAAATTTGGTACAAAGTCGGAAGCACCGATGAATCCGGCAATACACTGGGCATTTCACATGCACTTGAACACATGATGTTCAAAGGGACAAATAAAGTTCCCAAAGATGAATTTACCCGCTTAAGCCGTATATATGGCGGCAGCATCAATGCGGCAACATTTACAAACTACACCAACTACTACCAGCTCTATCCTAAAACCTATTTTCCCATGGCGCTTGAATTAGAAGCTGACCGCATGAGCAATTTACTGCTGCGCCAGCAGGATTTTGAAACCGAAATCAAAGTCGTCATGGAAGAACGCCGCCAGCGTACCGATGATAGTCCGCGCGCTTTGGCATTTGAACGTTTTAAATGGATTTCTTATCCAACCAGCCATTATCGCCAGCCCGTAATTGGGCATATGAAAAACCTTCAGAACATTCATCTGGACGATTTAAAGAAATGGTACCGCGACTGGTATACCCCCAATAATGCGGTTTTGGTCATTGTGGGTGATGTAGAATCCGAAGCGGCCATCCACCAAGTACAAAAGTATTTTGGTGATATTGCTGCGAAGAAAACCCCACCGCGCAATGATGTTTTAGAATTTGAGCGTGTCGGCTACCGCCACATGGAAATTGAGTCGAATGTTCAAGTGCCTAATCTTTACATGGCCTGGAACGTCAAATCTTTAGCAACTGCAAAAAACCCTCAAGATGCTTATGCTCTAGCCATTATCCGCAGCATTTTAGACAGCGGGATTTCATCACGCCTGCAGCAGCGGCTGGTGCGAGACAAAAAACTTCTTACCGCTGTCAGCGTTTCTTATGACCCATATAACCGCGGTGACAGCTTACTGAGTATTTCAGCCTTGCCTGCAGATGGTGTTGCTATGCAAGATGCGCAGAAAGCGCTGCAAAGTGAAATTGATCTGTTAAAAAATGAATTAGTCGATCCAAATGAAGTTTCGCGCATTACCGCCCGCTTTGTTTCAAATTTAATTTACAGTCAGGATGATATTTCAGGACAGGCCAAAATGATTGGCAATCTAGAAGTAAACGGTCTGAGTTATCGACTAATGGATGAACTGCCGAAGCATTATGAAAATGTCAGCCCACAGGATATTCAGCGTGTGGCCAATGCCTATCTTATTAAAGACAATCTAAGCACTTTATATCTGACACCTGAAAGCAAAGCGCAATAATGGAATATCCTATGCTAAAAATATCCGCCTTAATGCTCTACGCTCTGCTTGCTTGTGCCACTCAAAGCTTTGCTGAAGACGTTGATACTTATTTGAATACTGCGCCCGATATCAATGATAACCCAAGTCAGCTGCAGTCTATTCCTATGCTGCAAAGCCTGCGGAATTTAAAACAGCAAGAATCTCGCGCGCCTTATGTCCATGATTTAAAGAACCGCTATAAAGTCCGAACTTTATTTGTGGAATCGCAAGATTTACCCATGGTGGATATTCAGCTGACTTTTAATGCTGGCTCTTCACGTGATTTAGAAATTGGCAATCAACTGTATGGTTTATCCAATATGGCAGCCAGCCTGATGGATGAAGGCACAGAAAAGTATACAGCCAATCAAATTGTCAGCGCCTTTGAACAAAACGGCGCCCAATTTTCCATTAAAGCCTACCGCGACATGTTTATTGTGCGCTTACGAGTGCTTTCAGACCCTAAAAAACTAGAGCCAGCTTTAGCCATGATGGTTGAGGTTTTAAAAAACTCAACTTTCAAAAATAACAGCATCAATATGGTGCTGAGCAATACCCAGGCGGGTCAAAAACAGCTGCAGGAAAACCCCAGCAGTCTCATGAGTATTCAATTTTATCGTGAAATCTATGGGCAGCATCCCTATGCGCAGCCTATTACAGGCACCAATGGCAGTCTAAAGAAAATTACTACAGAAAATTTAAAGCAGTTCCGCGATAAATTTCTTGTCGCACAAAATATGAATATTGCAATCACTGGAAAGCTCAATGCAAAGGAGGCACTAAAACTTTCAGAGCGTATTGCAGGCAATATCAAACAAGGTGAGAAAGCACAGCCGCTGCCTGCGCCAATCGAAAAAAATTCGCTTAATATTGTGCATATGCCTTATAACTCAGAACAGGCACATGTCACTTTTGGGCATTTAGGCACGACACGTGATGACCCCGACCGCATAGCTTTAGAAATTGGCAATAAAATGTTTGGTGGCGGCGGCTTTAATGCCATTTTGATGCAGGAACTTCGAGTTAAGCGCGGCTATACCTATGGCGCTTATAGTGCATTCAGCTTTAGCCAATCACCTGGCATGTTCAGTTTCAGCTATTCCACACGGCAAGATCAGTTGGTTGACAGTATTCGAGTAGCGCATAAAGCGCTTACAGATTTTGTTCAGCAGCCGATTGACCGCAAACAACTTGAAGAGGTTAAAGCTGGAATGCTGCGCGCTTATCCCAACAATTACAGCAGCAATGCTTCCATCAATGCGCAACTGGGACTCTTGGGTTTTTACAACCAGCCTGCTGAAGCATTAGATCAATACCCTAAACAGCTGCAAAAAATTACTGCTGAAGATGTACAAAAAGCTATCCGAAAACATGTGCATCCAGACCAGCTGACACTTTTAGTGGTCAGCAAGGATTTAGAAAAAGCCAATATCAGTGAGATTCTGCAGGACAACTTAAACCCGAGGACAGAAGGGCTGGAGAATGATCTCCCTATGGCCGTTCCTCAGTTACCGCCGGCAACTGATGCGCCCGTTCAGACTCTGAATGATATGCATGCATCAATTTAAGATACTGGCCCATAGATATTTCGGTCTCAAGCGTCAAAGCCTGCGCTAAATTTTGTGATTCTGGACAGCTCTGCTGTTCAGCAATGCGCAGTACATGATGAAACTTCTGAGAAGAAATGGGCCGGTTCAAGGCAAATAAGCCTAAAACAATGATGAGCAGAATGATAAAACAGATGAATAGGTTATAAATCTGTTCGAGTGTTATTTTTAATCTG
This sequence comes from Acinetobacter sp. ANC 3813, assembly GCF_002135435.1. Lineage (GTDB taxonomy): Bacteria > Pseudomonadota > Gammaproteobacteria > Pseudomonadales > Moraxellaceae > Acinetobacter. Next base: position 155,640 of record NZ_NEGK01000007.1, read on the forward strand.
AATTGAAAAATACTTTTATGAATGCGCTTTAAGTCAATAGACATACACTACCTCGAATTCAAAGTAGTGTATGTCTGCATTAAAATAAGTTCAAGTCAGTCTGATCAATTCTCCGTCAGACTCGCCAGCAGAGAGCGATATAGAGCCTATTGAACAATTCGTTGAATAACGGCGAAATATAAAATCAATGCAATAATTGCCAGAACAATTACCACCGCAAAAATACTGAGCCCGCCTTCTGCATGCGCTGGATGCAAATCATCATCATCCGCGATGCGAAGCAGTTCACCATTGTATAAGTCGTAAAACTCTTCACGCTGCGCAACATCCAATTCACGGGTAAAATCATATACCCGCTTGCGCTGCGCCAATCCGAATTCCCCCATATGAATCTCTTGATGAAAAATAGCTTCATCAAGTTTTTGGCGATGCAAATGCGCTAACGCAACCACCTGTTCCGCAGTAGGAGGCATATCAAAATTCAAACCGTCTAATATTTTAGTCATCATCCTTCTCCTTATTGTTAACGTCTTCTTATCTAAACATATTAATAAAAAATACAACCGATCATTGTTTAATCATGTAAACTATCAAACATATAGAATAATTTACATAGATGGTTGACTTTTCCAGCTTATTGTAATATTAATTTAACAATACTTAACTATAGTAGTTATTGATAGGGCGAAGTAGGCACCTATCTGAAGTAGGCAGATGTAAGCATAATTAGAATAAGGAGTAACTTAAATATGATGCAACAAATCTCTCAGCATGACTTAGAACATGTATATGCAAATGCAGTAAATACAATTCAATCTCAAATGAATTTTTCAGATGCGGTAAAAGAATTGGAAGGCGCTGCGCATGCTGGACATGGTAAAGCAGCATTGTTCTTAGCAGAACTTTATTATCAAGGTTTCCGCGTAGAACGTGATTCGCTCAAAGCGCAGTACTGGCAAAAAATGGCCACATTGCAAGCATAATAAAACGTCACTTAGGTGGCGTTTTTTTTGCCCCTTATATTTGTAGCCCCATCAAAACAACATATTTGCTTACGATTTTCAGCAAAGCTTACACATTCATTTAATATGCTTTCCTTAAAATAGATAAAACAGCATTATTTTTGGTTCCAATGACTCAGCATCAGCATTTCAAACACTTACACCCCATCTCTAAAGAACTTTGCTTTAAAATTGCAATTTTAAAAAGCATGATGTATTGCGGTGTACTTTGGGGCCTTTATCATGAAGGCTGGGCAATGACCAGAGATGGTGAAGACTCAATATTTCCATTCTGGCTGAATGGCCTGCAGGCGCACAAATATGCGCAAAAGCATTGGCCTCATTATCAGCCTAAAAAGATAACACCAGCAGATTTTGAAAATTCACTTCTTCCAACTTTAACTCGCCTGAACGTTACACCTGCGCTTTGCAATTCAAGCAATCACAAGAAGCTGAAATTAAGCACACAGCTTATGCGCCATTTCTTTTTTTCAAATCAAAGCACCCGTTTTGCTTAACATTTACAATATTTTTTAATTTTTTGAAATATTGAACGCATGAGTATTTGCTTTTTCCGCTATTCGCGTTAAGTTAAAACAAATAATAACTTTAATGGACTGACAACAATGACCACAGTTGCACACGTATTACAAAGTAAACCACAACAGGCAATTTTTACAATTGCGCCTGATGAGACAGTTTTAAAAGCGATTTCGATTATGGCCGAGAAAGGCATTGGCGCTTTAGTTGTAACGCACGAAGATGCTGTGGTCGGCATTCTTTCGGAACGCGACTATACGCGTAAAATTGCCCTGATGGAGCGCACGTCATTCAGCACTACAGTCAATCAAATTATGACTGAAAAAGTTCTCACCGTGACACGCTCAGCTACAGTAGAGCACTGCTTGGAATTAATGACAGACAAACACCTGCGCCACCTGCCTATTGTAGAAAACAGTAAATTGATTGGCCTAATCTCAATTGGCGACTTAGTCAAAGCCGCAATGGAAGATCAAAAGAAACTCATTGATCAGCTGCAGCAATATATTTCTGGTTAAACAATATGGGTTTAAGCTGCATCAAAATCCAAGAATCCCAATTCAATTTCCCTGAAATTCAGGAAAATTTTTTCACAATGAACCAAATATCATTGCATTGTCATTACACTTGGACTGCAAATAAGACTATCAGCCTTACAGCAATAAAAAAATCCCAGCAATACTGGGATTTTTTTATTTCGTAAATAGCTGCTTAATTTAAGCCAAGTTTTGCTGCCACATAATCTGCATCTTTATCGCCGCGGCCTGAAACATTCACCACAATCTTCGTGTCTTTGCTTAATTTTGGCGCTTCACGTATAGCCCAAGCCACAGCATGTGAACTTTCTAATGCTGGAACAATCCCCTCTACACGTGACAAAGTCATGAATGCATCCAAACACTCCTGATCTGTAGCCGTAGAATATTCCACACGGCCCAAATCTTTTAATAGGCTGTGCTGTGGCCCTACACCAGGATAATCCAAGCCAGAAGCAATAGAATGGACTGGCAATGGTTCACCATTTTCATCTTCCAACACATAGCATGCCATACCATGAATTTGACTTGGCTTACCTAAGGTCAAAGTTGCCGAGTGCATATCTGTGTCTAGACCATGCCCTGCGGGTTCCACACCCACCAGTTTCACATTGCTTTCATTTAAAAATGCTGTGAATGCACCCATCGCATTTGAACCGCCGCCTACGCATGCCACAACATAATCAGGGTTTGCGCCAAAACGCTCATTGGTTTGAACTTTAATTTCTTCACCAATAATCGCTTGGAAATCACGAACCATCATTGGAAATGGATGCGGCCCAACCACAGAACCAATGGCATATATATAATTGGTTGGATCTTTTAAATATTCTTCAAATGCGCTGTCTACTGCATCCTTCAGCGTTGCCGTTCCACGCGTTACAGAAATCAGCTTCGCACCCAAAATTTTCATTTTTACAACATTGGGATGTTCTTTTTCTATATCCACTTGCCCCATGTGAATTTCGCATGGAATACCTACAAGCGCACAAGCCGTTGCCAATGCTACGCCATGCTGGCCTGCGCCTGTTTCTGCAATCACTTTGGTTTTACCCATGTATTTTGCCAGCAACGCTTCACCTAAGCAGTGGTTAATTTTATGCGCGCCAGTGTGATTCAAGTCTTCACGCTTTAAATAAATTTGCGCACCGCCTAATTGCTCAGATAAACGTTTTGCATAAAACAGCGGGCTTGGACGGCCCACATAGTTGGCAAAAAGATCTTTGAGTTCATTTTGGAACTCTTCAGTATTGCGGATTTGCTGATAAGCGGCATTAATATCATCCATCGCCTGTTTCAAATCTGGCGGAATGAACTGGCCGCCGTAGCTGCCAAAAAAGCCTTCTTCATTCGGCAGCGCGATGCCATTAATTTCCTGTTCCATGCTTATCCCTTTATTGAAGCCTAAATTCTAGATATATAACCTTATACTAAAATAAATTGCGTTAAAGCACTAATAACAATAGATAAAACGACTAATAGAAAAATGGAATCAGCGTGCCAGATACTTCGTCATATCTTCAATGCCTTTTAAAGTCATTGGGAACATGTGATCTTCAAAAATCTGCTTAATTAAGCCAATCGTATGTGTGTAGTGCCAATAGCTTTCTTCTTCTGGATTCAGCCATGCTGTCTTTTCAAAATGCTGACGCAGACGGTGCAGCCAAACCTGACCCGCTTCATCATTCATATATTCGACAGAACCTCCTGCCGAAGCCACTTCATAAGGCGCCATACTCGCATCACCCACAACAATGACACGGTAATCTTTCCCATAGGTATTAAACAAATCCCATGTATTCATTCGGGTATTTGAGCGGCGGACATTATCTTTCCACACATAGTCATAAAGACAGTTATGGAAGTAAAAATATTCTAAGGTCTTGAATTCAGTCTTTGCCGCAGAAAACAGCTTTTCGCATTGCGCAATATGCGAATCCATAGAACCGCCCACATCAAATAGCATCAGTACTTTAATGCGGTTGCGGCGTTCTGGCACCAGCTGCACATCCAAAATGCCCTGCTTTGCTGTTTCACGGATTGTGCCGTCAATATCCAGCTCTTCTGCTGCGCCCTGACGGGCGAATTTGCGCAAGCGGCGCAGCGCCATTTGCATTTGACGGCTTCCTAAGATTTGCTCGTCATCCAAATTGCGGTATTGCCGCTGTTCCCAAACTTTAACTGCTGATTTTTTTCGGCCCGGCCCGCCAATACGCACACCTTCAGGATGATCACCATAAGCGCCAAACGGTGAGGTTCCCCCCGTGCCAATCATACGATTACCGCCTTGATGTTTTTTATGCTGTTCGCGTAAGCGCTCTTCCAGCATTTTCATCAATTCTTCTAATGAACCCGCTTTTTTGAGTTCTTCACGCTGTTCGGGTGTTAAATGTTTTTCTAGTAATTCTAAATCAAACCAATCTTTAGGCAGTTTATGCACCTGATTCAGCAAATCATCTAAATCAAAAGTAGAAATACCATCAAAATAATCTTTCATGGCGCGGTCAAATTTATCAAAATAGCGTTCGTCTTTGACCATGACAGTCTTCGCCAGCTGATAAAATTCGTCTTGATCCGCAAAAACCAGACCTGAAGCAACGGCTTCATTCAGATCAATCAGTTCACGTGTAGAAACGGGTACGCCGTATTTTCTTAAGGTATAAAACAAACGCACAAACATGGCGGATAAATCCATCTCTATAAATTATTGAATCTTTGCATGCATCTGCATACTTTCACCAGCATTCGCACTGCATTCTAAAACTTTATGCATTATCGAAAATCGATACTGTGAAGTAAAGTTAAAACAGGCTACTGATGGTTCAGACAAAGCCTAAAGGTCGCTCATCTTCACGGATTAAAAAAGTCACCACAGAATTACATTAACCTTAAATCAAAGATGGACATCTGATGCGCAATCTAACTGCAGCAGCCCTTTATACCGCTCTGTACTGCGCTGGAGATCATTTAAGGTATTTGCACAGTATTTTCGACTGTAGCACCATTATTTTCAATGACTAGTTCGCTGGCATATTGCTGCAACAGATGAGTTATTTCCACGGCTATTTCACACATAGCAACTTCTGGAAGTTGCGCATTGTCAGCATTTGATATGAATAGTGCCTGACAAACCAAGGAATAAGCTGAACAATATAAAACATCAGCTTCTTTTAAATTGCTATCTCATCCTTAATTGTCCTTGTTTTTACTGAGAGCTGTAGTGCTCTTTGAAATTGATTTTTCATTCAATTCAATAGCTCAATACAACAAAGCCGCCAATAATTCATCGGCGGCTTTGTTATTTCTGTACAGCAAACTTAACGGCGTGACATAAATGCCAAACGCTCGAGCAGCTGCACATCCTGTTCATTTTTAATCAACGCACCATATAAAGGCGGAATTGATTTTGATTTGTCCGTATTACGCAAAATATCTTCAGGCATATCATCTGCCATCAATAAGCTCAGCCAATCAATCAATTCAGATGTTGAAGGCGGTTTTTTCAAGCCCGGAATTTGACGCAATTTGAAGAAAATTTGCAGTGCTTCTGAAACCAAGGTATTTGAAATATTTTCAAAATGCACATCAATAATTTCACGCATGGTGGCTTCATCAGGAAACTCAATATAATGGAAGAAGCAGCGGCGCAAAAATGCATCTGGCAGCTCTTTTTCATTATTCGAGGTAATGATCACAATCGGACGCTGAACCGCTGTGATAGTTTCGCCTGTCTCATACACATAAAACGACATTTTATCGAGTTCATGCAGTAAATCGTTTGGAAACTCAATGTCTGCTTTATCAATTTCATCAATCAGCAATACACAGCGCTCTTCACTGGTAAATGCTTCCCACAGCTTACCCGGCTTAATGTAGTTTTTGATGTCATAGACGCGGTCATCACCCAGCTGGCTGTCTCGCAGACGCGATACGGCGTCATACTCATATAAGCCCTGCTGTGCTTTGGTCGTCGACTTAATATGCCATGTGATCAGCTTTAAGCCTAAGCTTTGCGCGACTTGCTCTGCAAGCAGCGTTTTACCCGTGCCCGGCTCCCCTTTAACCAAGAGCGGTTTTTGCAGACTGCGGGCAGCCTTGACAGCAAGTTTAAGACCATCAGTCGCAATGTACTGATCTGTACCAGAAAAGTGTTGAGCATCAACAGACATACGAACCCTTATTGTTTTACTTTAAAGCGGTGAACTTTTTTTGTTTAGTGTAGCGTGACCTTTATTCGCATTGAATTTTGACCAGAAGAATCCAATCACAAACCCAATACCGATCACAAATAAAATCAGAGAAAGATTAGTCCAGACCAAAGGCTGGTCTTTGGTTAATAAACCAAACAGCAAACCAAAAATAGCTGGCGCAACTGAAGCATTAGTGCCTTCCGATACTGTTGGTGTAGCCAGTACAGCAAATACGATCATCCAGCTAACGCCGCCGAATGGTTTTGGCAAGCGCTTGGCAATTGAATACCAGCTGGCCAAAATAATCAGGCTTCCAACCAGATAAACCGTAATTGCAATACTATCTTCAGGAATTGAGTCCAGCACAGCCCATAAACCATTCATTTCACAACTCCTGAAAACAATTAAGCGCCGCGCAAGCCTTCAGGCTCAGCTGCATTTGGATTAATCAAACCTTCTGGAGGCATTTGCAGGAAAAAACCCTTCGTTGCAATTGAATCCATCACATGCATTACATTCACACGCGATAATTTACGTGACTCGCTGAGTTCCAAATGCATTACAAATGTTGCGCGGCCAAAAGCGACACGAACAGGCTCAGCCAATACTTCTAAAGGATTGAAATCTTCAGTTTCATTTTCAGCAGGACGTGAAACGTAGATATACATTTCATCTTTTTTGCTCGATTTGTAGATAGAACAATGCATTTTGAATCGGTACTCATAAAACTCAAGGGAAAGCATACAACAAAAAAAAGACTGATACATTAGTGATTATTAACGCATCAGTCGTGAATTTGTATAAGTGCTAAATCTTTAATCAATTCTTTTCAGATTCAATCCATCACTTTCATCTGTTTTGATAAATAGGATTCATCAGAATGCAGCACTTCAATCAAGGGTTTGGTCAGTACTTCATAGCGCCAGCCCAGTAAATAACCCGGTAAATCCTGTTCATCATTATGGAAAACCACATGCTGATACAGCGCGTTCAGCCATTTTTTCCGCATCAACACTTCTTTAGGCACAGCGATATCTGTAGCTACATCTGCAATGACTTGCTCCACCCGATCTGTAATATCTTTAGATGAATGGCGGATAGGACGCGCCATGCGCAGCGGCCATTCTTCCTGTTCGGGCAAAAACTTGAGTAAATCTAAAATGGTCTTACCATGCTCGCGCACAATATTTGGACGAATGCCTTTGACAGAACTAAGCTGAAAATGATTGCGCGGATTCTGCTCTACCATATCCAGCATTGTTGCATTCTTAAGAATGAAACTGCGCGGCTGATTCAGCGCTTTCACCATCTGCTCGCGCCAAACTGCCAAATGCTGCAGCTGCATCAATTGACGGCGGGAATTACGGTAATTGCCCACATCATGATAAAGCTGTGCAAGCGGCGTTTCTTCACCAATTTCATGCGTTAAGTTACGGCAATCTTCCAATACGCAGTCCAGCAGCTGTTTTTCAGACAATTCCGTTTTGACTTTATTTGACAGCTGCATAATGTATTCCACATCATTGGCAGCATACATTAATTGTTCTGGGCTAAGCGGACGCGCCAGCCAGTCAGAACGGGTCTGATCTTTTTCAATATCCACGTTCAGCATCATTTTCAGCGCATTTTGATAGCTGACTTGCAAGCCGTGCCCTAAAAAGGACATGCCGACTTGAGTGTCAAAGACATTTTTTAAAGATTTTTGCTGTGCATAGTAGTAAATCAGATCAATGTCTTCACCGCAGGCATGAAATACATTTTGTTCTGCACTGAATAATTTTTGCCAAAATGCAGATAAATCTAGTGATGTACCATCTAATAAGTAGACTTTTCCATTAACATTTATTTGAAAAACGCCTAATTTTGGCCACAAAGTATCCACTTTAATAAATTCGGTATCCAGTCCATAAATTGAACTTTGATCCATGTGCTGGAGTACATTTTGCAGATCTGTCTGCTGATGGATAAATTGATACATAGATGATGAAGCTTTGGCTAATGCTCTTTTCGGCTATATTACCCGATATAATATATTTATCGATAAAAAATAAAATATATTCACTATTCGTTTTCGATTATAGTTGTTTTTTAAGTTAAAAAGTCACCCACTAATAGATAAAAACTATTATTAAATGACTTTTTTATTGTAAAACTATTTCATACGCATCCGGTTATGCACCGCTTGACTCAAGGTATGACTGTCTACATATTCAAGTTCTCCGCCTTGCGGAACACCTTGAGCAATCCGAGTCATATGCACAGGCAAATGTTTGGCTGCTTCTACAATATAATGCGCTGTGGCTTGGCCTTCAACTGTGGCATTGGTCGCAAGAATCACTTCTTTCACCTTACCGTCAGATAAGCGCTGCAGCAAATAAGGAATGCCGATCTCATCGGGGCCAATACCGTCTAAGGGCGAAAGATGCCCACCTAAAACATGGTATTTACCGCGAAAACTGCCACTCTGCTCAATGGCCATAACATCAGCTGGCGATTCGACCAAGCAAAGAATCTCATCATCTCGTTCATGTGAGACGCAGATATTGCAGACTTCATCTTCAGTTAAAGAATGGCAAATTGAACATTCATGAATATAACTAGTCGCTTCGTTTAGCGCATGCGCCAAACCTACAGCTCCCTCTTTATTTTTCATGATGAGGTGCAGCGCCATACGCTGAGCCGATTTAGGCCCAACGCTTGGCAAAATACGCAATGCCTGAACAAGTTGATCAAAACGATCACTAAACATGCAATGCTATTCCTTAGAATAAACCAGCAAGACCTGGCGGCAAGCCCATACCTGAGTTTGCTGATTTCATTTTTTCTTCTGAAATTGCTTCGGCTTGACGCGCTGCATCATTCATCGCCGCTGCAATCAAGTCTTCAATCATGTCTGCATCGTCTTGAAGCAATTCAGGATTGATCTCAATACGTTTTACAACATTGCGGCAAGTCATTGTAACTTTCACTAAACCGCCGCCAGCTTCTGCATGCACTTCAGTTTGCGCAAGTTCTTCCTTCGCCTTTTTAATGTTGCTTTCCACATCTTTTTGCATGCGCTGTGCTTGCTGCATCAACATATTAATGTTCATAAAAATACTCCGAACATAAAAACTTTATAAATTTACTTAATTTCAGTTAGATTAAATCTAAACCGCGCGAGATATCGCGAATAATATCATCAATATCTTCCAAACCAACAGATACTCGAATTAAACCTTCGCTAATTCCTGCAGCTTGTTTCGCTTCAGCTGACATTCTGCCATGTGAAGTTGTAGCTGGATGCGTAATCGTTGATTTGACATCACCTAAGTTACTGGTGATTGAAAGGAAGCGTGTATTGTCAATCACGGTCCACGCGCCTTCACGCTCACCTTTGGCAACAAAGGATACTACACCGCCGAAACCTTTTTGCTGTTTCTTCGCCAATTCATGACCAGGATGATTTGGTAATCCAGCATAATAAACTTTTTCTACTTTTGGATGTGCATCCAGCCATTCAGCTAATTTTTGCGCGCTGGCGCAATGCGCTTTCATGCGCAAGCTTAAAGTTTCTAAGCCTTTTAAGAAAATCCACGCATTGAATGGGCTCATCGAATTACCCAGTGTGCGAATCACACCGGTAATGTCTTCCATTAATTTAGCACTGCCCACAACAGCGCCGCCTAAAGCGCGGCCCTGACCATCAATATATTTGGTTGACGAATAGATAATTAAATCTGCGCCAAATTTGATCGGCTGCTGTAAAACAGGTGTACAGAAAGTATTGTCCACTGCAAACAAAGCGTTATTCGCATGTGCGATATCTGCAATTGCTTTTAAATCACCAATCTGAGCCAATGGATTTGATGGTGTTTCAATAAACAATAAACGCGTGTTTGGACGGATTGCCTGTTTCCACGCATCCAAATCTTCTAAATCGACAAAAGTGACTTCTACGCCAAACTTGATGACATATTTTTCAAATAACGAAATGATTGAGCCAAAGACGGCGCGTGAGCAAACAACATGATCACCCGATTTCAAATACGCCAAAGTCACCGCATGCACGCCTGCCATACCTGAACTGGTTGCAACAGCTGCTTCAGCGCCATCTAAAACCGCCAAGCGTTTTTCGAATGCCTGCACTGTAGGGTTGGTATAGCGTGAATAGGTATTGCCTTCAATCTGGCCGGAAAATTTAGCGGCAGCATCAGCCGCGCTTTCGCATACAAAAGACGATGTTAAGAAGATTGGCTCACTATGTTCACCTTCAAAAGTACGGTTATGGCCTGTACGGATTGCTAAAGTGTCTAACTGGTATTCGAAATCGTCTTGTTGGCTCATCTGCATTGCTCAGTCTCTTTGGACTGCCTTTTGTGAAGAATTGCCAACATTTTGAGCGTCTATGCTATTTCAGGTCAAGGCATAATAAGCAAATATCGCTTAGACTTCGATCAAACCTGCAAGGATATAGGCCAGCAACCAATATGCAACCTTTGAAAAAAAGCCTGCTTAGCCAGCAAAAGAAACTCAAGCACCTGTCTGCACGTGTATTTAATGCAAAATCACTGGTGCTGTCACAGACCACAGCCTATGAAGTCATTGAAGAATACAAATTTTGCCGTGTCCGCTATTACGCCTCACCCGACAGAAAATATGCAGAACCCTTGGTCTTTGTTGCCCCTCTTGCGATCAATATGGCGATTTACGACCTATATCCTTACAGATCTTTGGTGAAGCACTTTCAGCACAGCGGTTTTGATGTGTATTTACTGGAATGGACTAAACTGAATTATCAGGACCGTTTTTTAAATTTCATGTCATTTATTGATGATGCTATTCCGCATTGTATTGACCGTATCAGCCAGCACGCTGGCAGCTGTGAGATTTCCTTGCATGGCTGGAGCATGGCAGGCATCTTCGTCACTTTATATACCGCCCTGCATCAGCCTGAACACGTTAAAAATTTAATGGTGATGGGCAGCCCAATTGACAGCTACGCCTCTGGGCGAGTCGGCAAATTATTCAGCAATATCAATCAATTGATTTCACGCAGCAAATCTGTACAAGAGACTATATATCAAGGGAAAATTCCTAAACGCATGATTCATACCCCAGGGCTTTTAAATGCCTTGGGCTTTAAAATTTTAGACCCTAGAGGCTGGATTGTGAGCCAAAAGCAGTTTCTCTCTAATCTTGCCGATACTCAAACAACTTATGAACACGCCACCATGGGTGACTTTCTGAATAACATGATTGACTACCCCGGCGGCATTAATCAGGACATGGTGCTCAATCTCTGGCTGCAAAATCCGCTAAAACAAGGCGTTATTCAGTTAAAAGATAAAGTTATCGAATTAAATAATATTAACTGCTCTTTATTGATTGGCGCAGGTTCCAGCGATCAAATTGTCACTGCAGAAGCCAGCAGGCCCTTAGGCGAATTGACAAGCAGTCCAGATGTCACGTTTACTTTGATCCCTGGCGGTCACTTGGGGCTTATGTCGAGTCAAAAAAGCGCCAATGAATTTTGGCCCAAACTGACCACTTGGCTAGCACAAAGATCAACGTTATTAGAAACACAAAATTAGGGATACATCATGATTCAATCAGCTGCATTCATTGGCTTGGGCGCAATGGGCTACCGTATGGCGGCGCATTTGCCTAAACACTTTGACACCGTTTATGTCTGGAACCGCAATTTTGATAAGGCAAAACAGCATGCAGCTGAATATGGCACTCAAGCCGTAGAATTAGAACAGGCCGCTCAGGCTGATATTATTTTCTCTTGCTTACCCACCAGTGCTGATGTTGAAGCGTTAATCTCCAGCTTAAAGATTAAATCGGGGGCCATTTGGGTGGATTGCACCAGCGGCGTACCTGAATCTGCACAGAAGCTTGCAACATTGCTCAAAGCACAAAACATTGATTACCTTGATGCGCCTGTCAGTGGACAAACCATTGGCGCAGAAAATGCCACATTAACCGTTATGGTTGGCGGCGATCCGCAAGCCTTTGAAAAAGCGCTGCCCGCCATGCAGGCTGTCGGCAAACTGATTAAACATGTGGGTGCATCTGGTGCAGGCTTTGCAGTCAAAGCTGTAAACAATATGTTAATGGCTGTAAATCTTTGTGCCGCTGCAGAAGGTGCGCTGACCCTTAAAGCGCATGGTGTAAATTTAACTGAAGCGCTGGATTGTATTAATGCTTCCAGCGGCAAAAGCAATGCCACAGAAACTATTTTACCTCAGCGTGTGATGAACCGCGCTTTTCCGCTAAGCTTTGCCCTGCCGTTATTAGCCAAAGATACTGGAATTGCTGTAGACTTGGTGCGGCAGGCAAAATTATCTGCGCCCATTATCGGCTTAACACAAAGTCTGATTCAGGCGGCAAATGATACAGCTGAGCCCAATAGCGATTTCTCCAGTGCTGTAAAAATGTACGAATTATGGAGCAAAATTACAATCGAGTAATGAGTCGCCATTGAATAATCATAACTAAACCTAATATTGTGATGATGTGGTTAAACATATTGTTTCATTTATAGAGGAAACTCTCATGAACAAATTTACTGTTGCCGCTCTAGTGAGTGCTGTAACTTTTATTGGGGCGTCTTCAACTGCATTTGCCAATGAGCAGGAATGCCAAAAGTTAAAGAATGATCATGATGTCATTTACGCATCTAAAGGATTCTGCTTTAAAGACCCTGAAGCAAAAGCGAAGTTTGGCAATGACAATTGCTATACAACCAAGCCTAAATTTTCAGAAAAAGAGCAGCAGCGCCTTGACGCCATTAAGGATCGTCAGAAAGAATTGAACTGTAAATAACTCAACGCACTTACATTCAATTTAAACTCGCTTAAGGAATTTAGCTATGGCTTATGATGATCAAAACATTTTTGCAAGAATTTTACGTGGCGAACTTCCAGCCATTAAGGTTTATGAAGATGAGCAAGTTCTTGCATTTATGGACATTATGCCTCAGGCAGACGGTCACACTCTGGTCATTCCAAAATCTCCAGCAGTCACCCTTTTAGACCTTGACCCACAAGCAGCAGCCTATACCATCCAAATGGTGCAAAAAGTGGCTCAAGCCATGGAAAAAGCTTTGAATCTAAAAGGCATTGTACTCATGCAGCTTTCCGGCACAGCAGCAGGCCAAACTGTGCCGCATGTTCATTTCCACCTTATTCCAACCAATGTCCACGAACTGGGTAAACATGCGGCAAAAATGGGTGATCAAGAACAGATTAAAGCGCAGGCAGAATTAATTAAAGCAGCCTTAGCGGCAGCATAAATTGCTGCTGACTATGACTAATTTAAGATGGAGCTTCTGCTCCATTTTTTAGGCCTGCCATAAAGCAAAAACTCCCTTTATAAATCAGCAATATGACAGTTTCATAACAGTTAGGCTGTAGAACCGCTAAACCGCTATTTTATAACAGAATATAAATTAACCAATCACTCAAATTCAATTTAACCACCTGATTAATTTTAATATTTTTGAAATATTTCCTTAATATAAGTGTCTTAATTGTAATGAATACTTAGCGCCATTAGATAGCGAAATTATTTTTAGCGAAGCTACTGATATATCGAATTGATAAGACGTTTCGTCTTTTGGAGCTGCAAATGAAAAAAACACTCTGTGCACTAGCAATCGGGGCAACTATTCTTACACCAGTAATGGCATCTGCTGCTGATGTTAAAATTTATGGCCGTGCACATGTTTCTTTAGACTATTTAGACGATGGCAAAGACTATAACGAAGTTGGCTTATCTTCAAATGCATCACGCCTTGGTTTTAAAGTCGATCAAAAAATTAATGATGACCTCAATGTATTTGCGCAAATCGAACAAGAAATTAACTTTGCGAGCGGCAGCGCTGATTCTAAAGGCGTAGATTTTTCTACACGTGACACTTTTGTTGGCTTGAAAAGCGAAACTTATGGTCAAGCCCGTGTTGGCCGTTTTGACAGCCCATTTAAAGCAGCCCGCGGTCCAATCAACTTCTTTGGCGACATGGTTGGCGATGTGCGTAACGTGACCCGTGTAGGCAACTTGAAATTTGATGAGCGTAACGAAAACACCATCGAATACAAATCACCTAAATTTGGCGGCGGCTTCAATGTATTGGCAGCAATGTCTATTCACTCAGGCACGCAAATTGACAAAGATGCCAATGGCGAAGGTGTGGATGACAACAAGGCATATGATTTGGCTTTAACATATAAAAAAGGCCCGATTGATGCAGCCGCTGCATATGAAAAATACGATGAAAATGCAGCCAATGCTGCTGGCGGTGCAAGCCGTGATGCCTTCCGTCTTGCAGGCGCATATAAATTTACAGAAGAATTTAACTTAGGTGCAATGTATCAAATTGCAAAACATGACAACGATACAGCAAATCCGGATGCACAAGTATTTGGTTTGGCGGGTGAATATAAAATCACGCCTAAAACAGCCGTACGCGGTGAATACTTCTACCGTGATGTAGATGCAAATGATGCCAATGCCAGCCTAGTCGGAATTGGTTTAGAGCATAAACTGGATAGCACATTGCGTGTATACGGAAACTTAGCAACGGTTTTAAATGATAAAAACTCTAAGCTGAATCCTTGGAAAGAAGGCCGCAGCTTTGGTAATGGCGTAAGCGCGGTAGCAGATAAAAACGCAACTGCCCTTTCTCTAGGCTTACGTTACGACTTCTAAACTCAAATTAAAAATCTTCCCCTAAAAAGAACATGCTTGCATGTTCTTTTTTTTGGCTTTGTTATTTTAATAGAATATTAACTTTAAAATTAAAATAATATTAAACCAATTAAAATAGTTGGTTATTTATTGAAATCCAACCACTTTAATCCGATTAAAAATATTAAATACAAGCAAAATGGTCAGGTTTACATATTACAAATACAAGTGTTTTACTCTGATTTATTTTATTAAAAATAAGAAGCATTTGTATTTATAAATATATGTTTTTACTACAATTATTAATATATTTTTATTTTAACTGTTCAGTCTATTTATTTTTTATGAACTTATGATAATAATATGTAACGAGTTCTAAATAACGGCTTATAAATATGAGCTTAATACCCAAAGATTTTAATCAAAAAGCAGTCAGAGATATCACCATAATTTTAATAATAAAGGTTGCTCTGCTGCTGACCATCAAACATATCTGGTTTGACGCGCCAACGATTCCCAAGAATTTTGACAATCAAGTTGCCGAGCGCATCGCTGGCAGCCCTTCCCCAATCAAGGAGACACGTTGATGATTTCTGAAAGCGTGGTCGATCTATCGCGGTTCCAGTTTGCAATGACTGCGATGTATCACTTTATTTTTGTTCCACTTACTCTAGGTCTGGCTTTCCTTCTCGCCATTATGGAAACCACGTATGTGATTTCCGGCAAAGAAATTTATAAAGACATGACCAAATTCTGGGGAAAACTCTTCGGTATTAACTTTGCCTTAGGTGTGACAACTGGTTTAACCATGGAGTTCCAGTTTGGTACCAACTGGGCATACTACTCACACTATGTAGGCGATATTTTTGGCGCACCCTTGGCTATTGAAGGCCTAATGGCATTCTTCCTAGAATCCACCTTTATTGGTTTATTCTTCTTTGGTTGGGATCGCCTTTCTAAAGCACAGCATTTAGGTGTGACTTGGCTGGTTGCTTTAGGTTCGAACATGTCCGCGCTCTGGATTTTGGTTGCCAACGGCTGGATGCAAAACCCTGTCGGTTCAGCATTCAACTACGAAACCATGCGTATGGAACTTGTAGACTTTGGCGCACTGATTTTCAACCCAGTGGCGCAAGTAAAATTTGTTCATACCGTTTCTGCTGGCTATGTGACAGGCGCGATATTTGTACTTGCCATTTCAAGCTATTACATGCTGAAAAAACGTGACTTGCCTTTTGCGCGCCGTTCTTTCGCTATTGCAGCGATCTTTGGCTTAGCATCAACATTGTCTGTAATTTTACTGGGTGATGAATCTGGCTACGAAATTGGTGATGTGCAAAAAACCAAACTGGCTGCCATTGAGGCTGAATGGGAAACTCACCCAGCTCCTGCACCATTTACTTTATTCGGTATTCCAAATAAAGAAACGATGACCACTGATTATGCAGTGAAAATCCCGTATGTGATGGGCATCATTGCAACTCGCTCTACAACCAAAGAAGTGACTGGCATTAAAGACTTGCTGGTACAGCATGAAGAACGCATTCGCAACGGCATGATTGCTTACTCTCAGCTGGAAAAACTTCGTGCCGGCGACCAGTCTCCTGAACTTAAAGCAGCCTTTGCTGAGTCTCAAAAAGACCTAGGCTACGGCTTGCTGCTGAAAAAATACACACCTAATGTTGTAGATGCATCTGAAGCGCAAATTAAAGCTGCCGCTAAAGATACTATTCCGCATGTACCAAGCTTGTTTTGGGCATTCCGTGCAATGGTTGCTTCTGGCTTCCTGATGTTACTGTTATTCGCCCTTGCTGCTTTTGCTGTAGCAAAACGCAATGCCGAAGACAAACCATGGCTGCTTAAATTCGCACTCTTTTCTCTACCATTGCCTTGGATTGCTGCCCAAACTGGCTGGTATGTAGCAGAAGTAGGCCGTCAGCCTTGGACAATTGGTGAAGTACTGCCTACACACTTGTCAACATCTACATTAAGTGCAGGCGATGTAATGGGTTCTATTTTAGCCCTTGCAGCCTTCTACACAGTATTACTGATCATTGAAATGTACTTAATGATTAAATTCTCTCGCCTTGGCCCAAGCTCACTTCACACTGGCAAATACCATTTTGAAAAACTTGAGGCAGCACAACAGGCTAAAGAGGAGACTCAAGCATGATTGAATATGAACTACTCAAAATAATCTGGTGGGTTTTGGTTGGCGTACTGCTGATTGGCTTTGCCCTCACCGATGGCTTCGATATGGGCTCTATGGCAATCATGCCATTTGTAGGAAAGAACGATGAAGAACGCCGCGCTGCAATCAACACGATTGCACCGCACTGGGACGGCAACCAAGTTTGGTTCATAACAGCAGGCGGCGCATTATTTGCCGCTTGGCCAATGGTCTATGCAACTGCCTTCTCTGGCATGTACTGGGCATTACTTCTGGTTTTGTTCGCCCTCTTCCTAAGACCGGTTGGTTTTGATTATCGGTCTAAGCTAGAAAACAAAAAATGGCGCAACTCTTGGGATTGGGGACTATGTATTGGCGGTGCTGTACCTGCTCTGGTATTTGGCGTAGCTTTCGGCAATATGTTCCTTGGCGTACCATTTCAGCTCGACGAAACAGTACGCTCAACATATACAGGCAGCTTCTTTGCCCTGCTTAACCCATTTGCACTTGTTTGCGGTATTGTCAGCCTATCTATGCTTTCAGCTCACGGCGGCGCTTGGTTGATGCTTCGTACAGATGGCGACCTGCGTGCCCGTTCTGCTAAAGCGACACAAATTATGGGTATTGTATTCCTCATCTGCTTCTTGGTTGCAGGCATCTGGCTATACTTTGGCGGCATTCAGGGCTACACACTTGTACAACCTTTTGATACCAATGGCGTTGCCAATCCATTGGCTAAGCAAGTAATTACGGATGCCAATCAAGGCTGGATGAATAACTACAGTACTTATCCAATTACCATGATTGCGCCAATCTGCGCGATTCTAGGTGGATTCATTGTGATTGCTGCAGCGGGTAAAGCCAAAGCAGGCCTGAGTTTCCTTGGCACTTCTTTAGCGATTATCGGAACAATTTTAACTGCTGGTTTTGCTCTGTTCCCTTTCCTTATGCCTTCAAGTATCGATGCAGTTTCAAGCTTAACCATGTGGGACGCAGTTTCGAGTAAAAATACACTGACAGTAATGACTGTTGCTGCCTGTATCTTCGTACCGCTTATCTTGTGCTACACCACTTGGTGCTATTACAAAATGTGGGGCGTTATTACTAAAAAACACATCCAAGAGAATTCGCATAGCCTGTACTAAGGCTATGCTCAGGAGTAAAAATTATGTGGTATTTTGCGTGGATTCTCGGCATTTTAATGGCATGTTTCGCAGGCGTACTCAGTGCGCTGTACATCGAACACCATCAGGATTTAGATGAGGAATAAAGCATGACTGAAGCAGTAATGACAACAGAAGAAAAAAAGCCGAATAAAATTGCAATGGCCATCTCGTTTTTGTTGGCATTGCCCCTTGCAGCGGTTTTATTAATCCATCCAGCAGCAATGTTGGATGCCAATGGTGAATACAGCCACCGCGCTATGATGTATATCATGATTGGCATCTCTGGCGGCTTTATTCACGGTGTTGGCTTTATTCCAAGATTCTGGTTATGGAAATGGCTGTTTAGCCCCTTTGTCGCATGGCCTCTCATGCTATGGGGCTACTACACATGGTTCCTAGCCTAGATGCCCTAGACTAAATTTAAAGCCCTCTTTTAGAGGGCTTTTTTATATCTGCGATCTATTGCAGCTTTATATTCATCACTAATATCGGATTGCATTTGAAAACACTGTCTAAATTTTTGATGAATGTAATGAATATATTTTTCCTTGCCAGCATGTCTCAATAAAATTTGAGCCGCCATCACTATAAAGCCATTTACTTGTTTCACAATAACTTCACGCACACCATTTACCACACCCGCTTTACGTTGTATTAAAGAATTACGGCCAGTATGTACAATTGAATGTAAATGTTGCAGTGAATAAAATTTAAATTCTTTAAATTGACCAACTATATGATTAATTTCAACTACATTTTCTAGTTGAGAAATCATTCCAGATGCTGTTGGAGTTTTAACATTTTTTAATAATTCATCTTCACTTCTGATTTCAAACTCATGTACCTGTGCGTTCGTAGCAACATTTAATAGCCAGTAAGCACGAACAACAGCTTCAAACTGAACTCTAAATAATGCAAGTGCAGATATATCATGCTGAGTCTCTAACAATTGCAGAATAGCTTGACCATGCTCAATAGATAAATCACAGCACTCATAAACCAAATCAAGTCTTAATCCACCATCCATAAAAATTGAATGGTTCAATTCTGTATTCAACTCGCTTAACATCATCTCTGAATTACGAAAAATATCTATCAACTCAACCCCTAACTAAATAAATGAAATAACTTCAAGATATAAAAAAAGCTGGAATCAATCCAGCTTTAAAGTATTAAATCTTTAACGATGCGTATGAATGGACATCACAATTCCCATACCAGCTAGCATAGATATAACAGCTGTACCACCATAACTCATCAAAGGCAAAGGGTCACCCGTCACAGGTAAAATCCCGCTCACCATGCCAGAATTCAAAAAGACAAAGAAAAAGAAAGTTAAACCTGCCGCACCAGCATATAAACGGCCAAAATTATGAAAACTGTTCATGCCAATCATTAAACATCGGATAATAATTGCACCGAAGAGGCTAAACAGCAAAAAAACACCGATAAAGCCAAATTCTTCTGCATAAGTCGACATAATAAAGTCGGTATGATGCTCTGGCAAATAGCCCAAATGCGACTGCGTCCCTGCTGTAAAGCCCTTACCTGTCATACCGCCAGAACCAATGGCAATTTTAGACTGAATGATGTTCCAGCCTGCGCCCAATGCATCAGACTCAGGATCAAATAGTGTGAGGACACGTTTTTTTTGATATTCCTGCAAAAAGAATGTCCACAATAATGGCGCCACAACAGCAAGCGCGCCCATAGCGCCTAAAATTAGACGCCATGACATTCCGCTCAAAAACAGTACAAAAATACCCGGAATAATCAAACCAATGTTTAAATCCGGCTGTAAAGCCACCAAAACAAAGGGCACCATCATAATGATGATCGCAACCACAATATGCAGAAACTTTGGCGGGAAAGCGCGATTCGAAAAATACCAGGCCATCATTAAGGGCATGGCAAATTTCATTACCTCACTGGGCTGCATACTGCCAATTCCGGGTAAAGTAATCCAGCGTTTTGCCCCCATTCGGGTTTCACCCACCGCCAAGACTAAAATCAGCATAAACAAGCCAAAAATGTACAGATATGGGCTAACAGCTTGATATACCTTTGGCGGCACTTGTGCGCACAGGAACATGATAATAAAGCCTGCGCCAAAACTTGTGGCTTGACGCATAACCATGCCTGAATCACCGGCTGTTGCGCTATATACCACCATCAAGCCAAGAGCAGCATTGATGACCAGAAAAATGAGCAGCCAAGGATCTAAATGCAATTTAGCCCAGCGTGAAGAATCGTGTTTTATACTTAACCCATCTCGCGCGGATTGCCGTAAAAAACGATACTGCTGTGAAGGAATCATTTGTGGCGCATACTTAAAAATAAAGTGACGAAATTATAAGTTAAAGCAGTCAGGAATAAATCCTCACTGCTCAAATTATTCTGTAATTAATTAAACCATAGACTGCTGAGAAGCCAAAATCAGTTTGGCCAGCTCTAAATCATCGGGATAAGTGATTTTAATATTATCGGAGCGGCCTTGAACAACATGCACCGTTTCCAATGCAAACTCTAAAGCACTCGCTTCATCTGTAATATTTAAATTCGACGCTAAAGCATATTCTATAGCTTTTTTCAGCACACCAAGTTTCGCCATTTGCGGCGTTTGCGCCTGCCAAAGTTTTGAACGGTCCACTGTCTTTGAAATTTGCGTGCCTGTCTCTACATACTTCAGCGTATCTCTGACGGGAATCGCTAGAATTGCACTTTGTCCAGACTCAATTGCCACTGAAACAAGGTTTTCTAGACATTGCTGAGAAACGCATGGACGCCCAGCATCATGCACCATTACCCAGTCATCTTCTGAGGCAATTTCAGATAAATAATCCAATGCATTTAAAACAGAGTTAACCCTTTCCGCACCGCCTAAACAAAAATGCGCTTTGGCTTGGGCAGCAAAAGCTAATGACTGAGCTAGATCATCTTGCTCCCCAATAGCCAATACATAGCCTGATAGAGGCAACGCATTCAGTCTTTCAACCGTATGTTCCAATACTGTTTTATTTTCAATGATTTGATATTGTTTGAGTTCTGATTTTGAAAATCTGCTGCCTGAACCTGCCGCAGGAATCACTGCCCACAAATTAAGGTTCTGGAGGCAGTTCTGCTGATTCTTCATTGGTGCGTAAATCTGCTTGATTAGGATTGACGTAAATCGGCTTATATTGAGTATTTACCGTGCTCATCTGTACAAACGTTTCATGAGGCTTGACCAAGCCTAAATCTAAACGCGCATGTTCTTCTATGGCTTCTACACCATTTTTTAAATCATAAACTTCCGCGGCTAAGACGCGGTTGCGTTCTTTTAATTCTTCATTCAGCTCAATTTGCTGCTGCACTTTCTGCTGCAGCTTCTGATGGTCTTTATGGCCACCTTCACCAAACCAGTATAAATATTGAAACCCTGCGATCAATAAGATCGCAAGGCCCAACAATGCTTTACTCGCTTTAGAGTCAAATACATTTAACATAGATAGCATGATCTGCTTAGTTCAAACCTTTGAACTCAGCTTTACCGCGATATGCAGCATTAGTCAATTCTTCAATGCGAAGCAATTGGTTATATTTTGCAACACGGTCAGAACGACATAGTGAACCAGTTTTGATTTGGCCCGCTGCTGTACCCACTGCAAGATCTGCAATTGTAGAGTCTTCAGTTTCGCCTGAACGGTGAGAAATAACAGTCGTGTAACCATTTTCTTTCGCAAGATAGATCGCATCTAAAGTTTCTGTCAAAGTACCGATTTGGTTGTATTTGATCAGAATAGAGTTACCAACTTTCTCATTGATGCCGCGTTGAAGAATCTTAGGATTCGTAACAAACAAATCATCACCAACCAATTGGATCTTGTCACCCAAAATAGAAGTCAGGTACGACCAGCCTTCCCAATCAGATTCATCCAAACCATCTTCAATTGAGATAATTGGGTATTGGTTTACCAGACCTGCTAAATAGTCAGAGAATTGGTTGCTTGTGAATGCTTTGTTGCCTTCACCAGCAAGAATGTATTGACCATTTTTGTAGAATTCTGAAGATGCACAGTCAAGCGCAAGCATAATGTCAGAACCTGCTTTATAGCCAGTTTGACCAATTGCTTCAAGAATAACAGTGATTGCTTCTTCGTTAGAGCGAAGGTTTGGCGCAAAACCGCCTTCATCACCAACAGCAGTATTTAAACCTTTTTTGTTTAATACTGATTTTAAAGAATGGAAAATTTCCGCACCGGCACGCAAAGCTTCAGAGAATGAAGAAAAGCCAACTGGCTCAATCATAAATTCTTGAATATCAACGTTGTTGTCTGCATGTGAACCGCCATTGATGATGTTCATCATTGGAACAGGCATAGTCAGAATACTGTTGTTGCGAAGGTCTGCGATGTATTGAAAAAGAGGAATTTTCTTCTCATCAGCAGCAGCGCGCGCAGCAGCAAGAGATACTGCAAGAGTCGCGTTAGCGCCTAATTTTTCTTTATTTTCAGTACCGTCAAGCGCGATCATTGTATTATCAATGTCTTTTTGCTCGAATACTGATTTGCCTAGCAGTGCATCACGAATGATCGTATTTACATTGTTAACAGCGGTTTTTACGCCTTTACCTAAGTAACGCGATTTATCGCCGTCACGAAGTTCTAAAGCTTCACGAGAACCAGTTGAAGCACCAGATGGTGCACATGCACGGCCAACTACGCCAGATTCCAGAATAACATCTGCTTCGATGGTTGGGTTACCGCGAGAGTCCAAAATTTCACGTGCACGAATGTCAACGATTTGACTCATGAACTATTCCTCAGTTGATTAATAAAACGATGCGCCATTAAATGACGCATCAAAAGTAAATATATTAGTGTGTATCCAGCTCTTTAAAGCCTTTGACCAAAGTATCCAGTTCTTTTAACTGCGCTAAGAATGGCTCAAGCTGAGACATACGAAGTGCACAAGGCCCGTCACATTTCGCCACATCTGGATCAGGATGCGCTTCCAAGAACAAACCTGCCAAACCAGTCGCCATACCCGCACGAGCAAGCGTAGTGATTTGCGCGCGGCGTCCGCCTGCAGAATCAGCACGGCCGCCAGGCGTTTGCAATGCATGGGTCACATCAAAGAACACAGGAACGTTCATTTGTTTCATGGTGTCAAAGCCCAGCATATCCACAACAAGATTGTTGTAGCCAAATGCAGAACCGCGCTCACACAGAATCAGTTTATCGTTACCCGCTTCCAAGCACTTATTCATGATATGACGCATTTCATGCGGTGCAAGGAATTGCGCTTTTTTGATGTTAATGATGGCATCCGTCTTGGCCATTGCTTCAACAAGGTCAGTTTGACGGCTTAAAAAAGCAGGAAGCTGAATAATGTCTGCAACTTCTGCCACAGGCGCTGCCTGATACGGCTCATGCACGTCAGTAATAATCGGCACATTAAAATGCTTTTTAATGTCAGCCAGCCACTCAATACCCTTTTCCAGGCCTGGGCCGCGGAAAGAGTTTAAGCTTGAGCGGTTTGCTTTATCGAAGCTTGCTTTAAACACATATGGGATATCTAAGCGTTTGCAGATATCAACATAAGTTTCCGCAATTTCAAAAGCCAGATCTTTTGACTCAAGTACGTTCATGCCGCCGAATAGTACAAATGGCAAGTGGTTTGCCATTTGTATATCGCCTAAACGTACAATCTCTTGTGGTTTTAATTGTGACATTTAAACTTCCTAGTTTATTCCTTAACCCGAATTACTTGGTTTTTTTGTACTGCTTTTTCGCAGCATCAATAAAACTAGCAAATAATGGGTGTCCATCGCGTGGAGAACTTGTAAATTCTGGGTGGAATTGTACAGCAATAAACCAAGGATGTTGAGGAATTTCAACAGTTTCTACCAAGCGTTGAACTGGAGAATAGCCTGAAATCTTCATGCCTTTCTCTTCAAGCACTGGGATATAGCGGTTGTTCATTTCATAACGGTGACGGTGACGTTCAATGATATCTTCAGAACCATAAACTTCACATGTCTTCGTGCCAGCAACCAATTCAGATTTTTGAGCACCCAAACGCATTGTGCCGCCAAGATCCGAGTCAGCATTACGCTGCTGTACTTCACCGCGCTCATCCAGCCATTCAGTGATTAGACCAATCAGTGGTGACTTAGTAGAACGGTTAAATTCAGTTGAAGTTGCATCTGCAATACCCGCGACATTGCGCGCATATTCGATTACAGCCAGCTGCATACCTAAACAGATGCCAAGGAATGGCACACCGTTTTCACGGGCAAAACGAATTGCTTTCATTTTACCTTCTGTACCGCGCTCACCAAAGCCGCCTGGTACAAGAATCGCATCAGCATCTTTTAATGCTTCGTTTACATCTAAGCTTTCAAGCTCTTCTGCATTAACATAGTCGATTTGTACTTTAACGCGGTTTTTGATACCCGCATGCAGAAGCGCTTCGTTCACAGATTTATAAGCATCTGGAAGTTCCACATATTTACCGACCATTGCAACACGTACTGTGTATTCAGGGTTCAGCAATGCTTCTACCACGTTATCCCAATCTGTTAAGTCAGCTTCAGGAAGATCGTTATAACCAAAACGTTCACAGATTAAATCATCAACATTTTGTTCATAGAAGGTACGCGGAATTTGATAAATTGAGCGCGCATCTTTACATACCACAACCGCACGTGCTTCAACGTTTGTGAACAACGCAATTTTACGTGTTGTATCTGCATCAACATCATGCTCAGTACGGCAGATTAAGATATCTGGCTGAATACCGATCGACAGCAATTCTTTTACAGAATGCTGTGTAGGTTTTGTTTTCAGCTCTGCTGCAGATTTGATATATGGAAGAAGCGTTAAGTGCATCAGCATAGTGCGCTTATGACCTAGCTCAACCATTAATTGACGAACAGATTCCATGAATGGGAGAGATTCAATGTCACCTACTGTGCCGCCAATTTCAACAATCGCAACGTCGTAACCTTCGCCTGCGCGCAGTACACGTTCTTTGATGTTGTCTGTAATGTGTGGAATAACTTGAACAGTTCCACCAAGATAATCACCGCGGCGTTCTTTATTTAAAACGTCTTGGTATACACGACCAGATGTAAAGTTATTAAGCTTGGTCATTTTCGCACGACGCAAGAAACGTTCGTAATAACCCAAATCTAAGTCAGTTTCGGCACCATCCTCTGTGACAAAAACTTCACCATGCTGGAATGGGCTCATTGTCCCTGGATCGACATTAATGTATGGATCCATTTTGACCATGGTTACTTTTAAACCACGGGCTTCTAAAAGTGCAGCAACTGAAGCAGCTGAAATACCTTTACCTAGTGATGAAACTACACCACCAGTCACGAAAATAAAATGGGTCATTGGGTTTCTCGTACAATCGAGCCTAAATAGGCCTGCAATGTTGCGCAATTTTACTTTACCTTGCACCAATAAAGCAAAGTCATTCCGCATCAATTCATAGAACAATAAACAATTGGTTATTCTATCAGCATTTCCGATATAAAATTAGCTAAAATTTCGATGATTTTCATATTCTGATTTATGGTTATAATATGGGTATCTGTTTAACACTTAATTTTGTGCAATTATGAATAAAAAACTTTTAATCTGCGGTGCAATCGCTACGGCATTATTGATTACTGCCTGTGTGAAAAAAGAAGAGCCAAAGCAAGAAGAGCCTGAACAAATTGATACCGCAGCATCTGAAACAATGACCGCTTCTGAAGCGCAATTCCAAAGCTTAGACTCAACAGACAATGCGCCAATTGAGCCAATGCCTGGACAGACTGAAATTATTCGCGAAGAAACGCCGAATACTACCACTGAAATCCGCCGTGAAACTCCAGCTGCGTCAGTTGAAGAAGCGCCGCGCCCTGCTGCACCTAAAGCTGAAGCGCCTAAGGCTGAAGACAAGCCTACACAAGCTGCGCCTAAGCAAAATAATGGCGGCGCTCAATCTGAAGATGATGCAGTTGCAGCAGCGATTGCGGCAGCTACACCAGCGCTTGATAATTAATTTATTTAATTTTCAACAATTAAAAGCCCAGAAACTCGACTGGGCTTTTCTTTATCTATTGGTATACAAATTCGCTGTTTAATCATTTTTACAGCCACTAAAGATCCACGTCTACAAATATGGCTTAAGCTTTTCAGCCAAATAATCAATAAATAAGCTAATTCGTTTGGGTAAATGTTCTTGCAGATAATACACGGCGTGTATTTTTTGATAATGCAAAAGCACATGCTCTGGCAACAATGCAATCAGCCGCCCTTCTTTCAAATCCTGTTCGACTAAAAACCGCGAAAGGCATGTCACCCCCACACCAGACAGCGCCAACTGCCGAACGGTCTCACCGTTAGATGCTTTAATTTTAGGCTGTATGGTCAATGCTTTGCCGTCTATTTCAATCGGCCATGTGTTTAAGTGATTGACCTGACTAAAACCAATCAAGTCATGCTGCAGCAAATCGTCTGGCTGCTGAGGCAAACCTTTCTTGGCAACGTATTCTGGGCTGGCAACTATATAAAGATGGCTTCTGCAAAGCAATTTTGCATGCAGCGTAGAATCATTCAGCTCACCAAATCGAATTGCCACATCTGTTTGATGTTCAAGCAGATCAATCACTTGATCATGATTATTTAATTCTATCGTGATGTTTGGATACTTCTGCATAAACTCATGAATCAGCGGCACAATCACATGCAGCACAAACGGTGTTGCAGAATCTACGCGAATTAAGCCCGAAATATCTGCATCCGTTTTTAATAAGGCATCCTCTGCTTCAGCCAAAGCATTTAGAATTTGTCGAGCTTTGGCCAGAAACAGCTGCCCTTCTTGCGTCAATTTAATTTTACGTGTTGTTCTTTCCAGCAGCGTTACATTTAATTTAGATTCTAAACGCTGTAAGGCGCGGCTTATGCCTGATGCGGTTTGATCCAGCCTTTCTGCAGCTTTTACAATAGAGCCGCTATCCACAATGACGGTAAAAGCCTGCAGTTCTTCAATGGTCGATTTCATGTCATATTAGAATTCATGATTTTTAATCAATAATATATTCCAAACTCATACATTTTTCTTCTTTAAAATAATCAGCACAATAACATTAATCTAAAAAAGAGAATTCCTGATGATTGTTCCTCAATTTGGTGTTGGCACTTTCCGCTTAAGCGGACAAACCGTTATCGACTCTATAAAAAATGCACTCAGTGTTGGTTATCGAGCTATAGACACGGCACAGATTTATGGCAATGAAGCTGAAGTTGGACAAGCCATTGCTGAAAGCAAGATAGTACGAGAAGAGCTATTTTTGACGACCAAAATCTGGGCTGATCATTATGCGCCAGACAAACTCATTCCAAGCTTAAAGGAAAGCTTGAGTAAGCTGCGTACTGATGCTGTCGATTTAACCCTGATTCACTGGCCTGCACCCCAAATGGGCTTCAATATTAGCGAATTGATGCAAACGCTGCTTGAGGCCAAAACGCAAGGTTTAACCCAGCATATCGGCATTTCCAACTTCAATATTGCGTTAACACAGCAAGCGATTGACAGCATTGGCGCTGAACACGTTGCAACCAATCAAATTGAGCTCAGCCCCTATTTGCAAAATGCAAAACTGGCAGAATTTTTAAAAGCACAAAACATTGATGTAACCTCTTATATGACCTTGGCTTATGGCAAAGTGCTAAACGATCCTGTGCTAAATGACATCGCCCAGCATCATCAAGCATCAGCAGCTCAAATTGCCTTAGCATGGGCACTGCAAAAAGGCTACTCGGTAATTCCATCCTCTACAAAAATTGCGCATTTAAAAGCAAACTTGCGCGCACAAGACATTCA
The DNA here is from genome assembly GCF_002135435.1 of Acinetobacter sp. ANC 3813. Taxonomy (GTDB): domain Bacteria; phylum Pseudomonadota; class Gammaproteobacteria; order Pseudomonadales; family Moraxellaceae; genus Acinetobacter. Next base: position 183,780 of record NZ_NEGK01000007.1, read on the forward strand.
GCTGAGTGATGAAGAAATGCAAGCCATTGCCAGCCTTGAACGCAATGGCCGAGAAGTCAATCCTGAAAAGCTAGCGCCAGAATGGGATTAAAGTGAATGAATAGCACTGCTGCAAAATTAAACTTTCCCTTACTGGCCTTGGCTATTGGCGCATTTGCCATTGGCACGACCGAATTTTCCCCGATGGGTTTTTTGCCTGAAATCGCTCATGATTTAGATGTATCGATTGCGCAAGCGGGTTTGTTAATCAGCGCATATGCAGTCGGTGTAATGATTGGCGCACCTTTAATGACCTTATGGTTTTCACGCTACTCCAAACGTAAAGCTTTAATTTTATTAATGGCTATTTTTACGATTGGCAATTTACTTGCAGCGTTTTCACCTAGTTATTTAGGACTGCTCGGCTCTAGGCTGATCACCAGCTTAAATCACGGCGCATTTTTTGGTATTGGCTCAGTGGTAGCTGCCAGTGTAGTACCTAAGGACAAACAGGCTTCTGCCGTAGCCATGATGTTTATGGGACTGACCATAGCCAATATAGGCGGTGTACCTCTGGCGACCTATGTTGGGCAGCACATCGGCTGGCGTGTTTCGTTTATGGCGATTTCAATCTTAGGCATTGTCACTATGCTTTCACTTTGGAAAGCTTTGCCGCAAGACGGTGCTGCAGCCAAACCTGATGTAAAAGCAGAGCTAAAGATTTTAACTCGCTTACCCATAGTCCTTGCGTTGCTCACGACGGTCATGAGCGCAGGCGCGATGTTCGCCTTATATACCTATATTTCGCCTAGCCTGAAAACCTTTACGCATGCCAGTCCAGAAATGATTACCTTCATGCTGGTGCTGATTGGTGTCGGTTTTTCTATTGGCAACTACTTAGGCGGAAAATTTGCAGACCGTTCATTAGAAAAAACACTGATTACTTTTCTGCTCACCCTGATGTTGATGATGCTGTTATTTCCAGTATTGGCACAAACAGCAACCGGCGCTGCAATTGCACTGATCATTTGGGGTGCCGCTGCATTCGCCGTTGTTCCGCCACTGCAAATGCGGGTGATGTCCGTTGCGCATGAAGCACCTAGTCTAGCTTCTTCAGTAAACATTGGCGCATTTAATTTAGGCAATGCCGTGGGTGCTGCTGCAGGGGCTGCAGTACTGTACTCAGGCTGGAGCTATCAAGCCGTCTCTTACTCTGGCGCAGGCGTAAGTGCGCTTGCTTTAGCATTGGTGTTTCTACAAATGAAAGTGCTGAATACTCAAGACAATATTTCACTAGACAAAGAACAGCATTGCTAACCACTCCTAAGCCAGACTTTGAATAATAAAGCCCGTGATTACAACAAATCACGGGCTTTATTATTTAGATAGATAAATACAATCCAAAGCATCACTTATTGTGTTTTATTCGCTTCCAGCAAAAAGAAGTCTGCAGCAAGGCGTGAAGCCCAAGAATGGGTTTCTTTTATTCCTTCATAAAAACCGCAATGACTGCCTTTTTTGGTGGTGATTACAGCCACACTTCGCATTTGCCTCACAATAGATTTATAAGGCTCAAAATTGCGGATGTGGCAGATTGGATCATCTTCTGCATTTAAGACCAAAAGCGGGATTTCAATTTGCTCAAAAACATAAATAGGATTCGTGGCCTGATTATAACTGCTATATGCATCAAACCCAGCCATTTCAAAATAGGCCTGTTCAAAGTCAAATAAGGTTTTGGACTGCAGCACCTTAGACAAGGTCGTAGTTTTCATCCAAGTATCTTTATACGGCTCTACAAAATTTTGGAACAGTTTTTTGGTCATCATCATGCTATAGAACGGATGTACACGCTTAAAGCCAGATTCAGTGTTATAGCCTGGGCACAACGCAAAAGCGGCCTTTAATGGCGTATCTTTAGCTTGCTCACCTAAATATCTTACCAGCAGCCCCGTACCTGCGGACGAACCCATCCCGTACAAATCTGAATTCGGAAATTTTTCCTGAATCCATGCAAGCTGTTCACGCAAATCATCTGTAGAACCAAATAGATTCATCTTAGGTACAGGCATAGGCAAGCCCGCATGGCCGCGCCGCAAACACAGCGCTATACGCCAGCTGGTGTAGAGATGCAGATCCCGAACCAATTCACGCATACTTTCAGGTGTACCGGTAATGGTATGTAAAATGACAATAGTTGGCGCATCTGGCGCAGCATTCAGACCATACCACGCGATGCCGGTAATGCCGCCATCCTGCATCTTGAGCTGATCCACCTGATCATAGCTCAAATGAATCTGACGCTTTTTAATTAAATCAAAGTACAGTAAATGTGCATGCGTATTTGACAGCCAAGGTGTTGGCCTGTATTTGCGGTGAAGCTGAGGAAGCTGTTCAAAAATAGTTTTAAACTCTCCTTGCGGATTAAAATACAGCTTGGGCTTTTCTGCGCCAATGGCGAGATCCAATACCGCCATTGCACCTCGGCTCAGCGTATTCAACCAGCTTCCCATATGCTTACCTCTCTTACTGAATAGCGTATGATCATGCTTTAAGCGGACTTCACTTGGTTAAAAAAGCCGCCATGCGCTGACCCATTTGCGCCGCCAGTGCTTCCAAACCGCTCTTTGGACGGATCATGACTTCAAAATCGATAATTTGGCCCTGTTCATTAAACTGAATCATATCGATCCCTTTTAATTTCTTCTCACCAACATTAGCTGAAAATTCAAGAACCACACTCAGGCCATCTTCTGTATAAAATTCGCGATGGTAGGTAAAGTTTTCAAAAATCTGAATGACATTGGTCAAAATAAACGTGACCACCTGCTTGCCCGGATAAGGGTTATAAGCGACCGGAGAACGGAAAACCACGTCCTCAGACAACAACTCATCCAAGATGCTCATATCCCGTGTTTCCAGCATCTGATGCCATTTTTGTATTGTTGCTTTAGTATTTTCAATTGTCATTTTAGTATTTCCTATGTCTCAATAATAAAACATCTGTTGTTTTAAAAGATAAATTTATAGATGCAATAAATTTTCTTCCAGCTTTCCCTTGGACGCCTAGAGTAAAGGACAACATCCCTCTCCTGAATCCTCTCCCTTAGGGAGAGTAAGCTTTACAACTGCACGTCAAATATTGATGCGCAACGATCACGATAAGGCTGATTAAATCACAGCTGCCAATTGCGCCCCTTGACGGATTGCGCGCTTCGCATCCAGCTCACCCGCTTCTTTTGCGCCGCCAATCAAATGCACACTTTTGCCATCAGTCTTCAGCTGCTCATACATTGCTGTGTATTCTTCCTGCCCCGCGCAGATAATCACGTTATCCACTTCAAGCACGGCAGGCTGATCATTCACAATAATATGCAAACCCTGATCATCAATTTTTTCATAGCTTGCACCCGCAATCATTTTTACATCACGGTGTTTTAAGCCTGTACGGTGAATCCATCCTGTCGTTTTACCTAAACTCGCACCCACAGATTTTGCCTTGCGCTGCAATAAATAAATTTCGCGCGCTGACTGTTCAACTTTCGGCTGCTTTAAACCGCCAACATGTGCATAAGAAGTATCGATACCCCATTCATCATAGAATTTTTCAGGGTTGAGGCTGCCGCTTTCCCCTTCGTGACTCAAAAATTCAGCCGCATCAAAACCAATGCCGCCTGCGCCAATAATGGCTACACGCTTGCCTACAGGTTTACGGTCTTTCAGCACATCTAAGTAGCTCAGCACTTTTGGATGATCAATACCTTCAATGTGCAGCTGACGCGGTGTAACACCAGTAGCCACCACAATATCATCAAAGTCAGATTGCGCGAGTTCTTCATAAGTCGCAGTGTGGTTCAGCACCAGTTTAATGCGCGGCTGCAATTCAATTTTACGTTTAAAATAGCGCAAGGTTTCATAAAATTCTTCTTTACCTGGAATTGTTTTGGCAATATTGAACTGTCCGCCAATTTGGCCCGCTGCATCAAAAATAGTGACATTGTGTCCGCGGTCAGCAGCATAGGTGGCAAAGCTTAAACCAGCAGGCCCTGCGCCAATCACCGCAATATTTTTCTCCTGCGATGACTCCTTAAACAGCAATTCAGTCTCATGGCATGCACGCGGGTTCACCAGACAGGTGGCAATTTTCATTGAGAAAATATGATCTAAGCAGGCTTGGTTACAGCCAATACAGGTATTGATTTCATCACTGCGGCCTTGTTCTGCCTTTTGTACAAAAAATGCATCTGCCAGCATTGGACGCGCCATAGACACCATGTCCGCATGGCCTGATGCCAAAACATGCTCAGCCATTTCTGGAGTGTTAATACGGTTTGATGTGATGAGCGGAACTTTCACAATGCCTTTTAGTTTTTCAGTGACCCAAGTAAAAGCAGCACGCGGCACTTTAGTGGCAATCGTTGGAATACGCGCTTCATGCCAGCCAATCCCTGTATTGATAATGGTTGCGCCTGCTTTTTCAATCTCTTTGGCCAGCTGCACCACTTCTTCAAAAGTCGAACCGCCGTCGACCAAATCCAGCATAGATAAACGGTAAATAATAATAAAGTTTTCACCCACTTCTGCGCGGGTGCGTTTCACAATTTCAATTGGAAAACGCATACGATTTTCGTAACTGCCGCCCCACTCATCATCACGGTGGTTGGTACGCGCAGCAATAAACTCATTAATTAAATAACCTTCCGAACCCATAATCTCAACGCCATCGTAGCCTGCGTATTGCGCAAGCTTGGCGCAATTCACGAAGTCAGCAATAGTTTGTTCCACTTCTGCAGATGACAGCGCATGCGGTTTGACTGGATTGATTGGCGCTTGAATCGCTGATGGCGCAACATTATCTGGCTGATATGAATAACGGCCAGTGTGTAGGATCTGCAAAGCAATTTTACCTCCTGCATCATGTACTGCATGAGTGATTACCTTGTGCTTTTCCGCTTCTTCACGCGTATCTAGCTTATTGCCGCCAGCAAAGGTTAAGCCAGCATCATTTGGAGAAATGCCGCCTGTCACAATTAAACCAACACCGCCTTCGGCACGTTCTGCATAGAATGCAGCCATGCGTTCATACCCGCCTGGCGCTTCTTCTAAGCCCACATGCATTGAACCCATCAATACACGGTTTTTAAGTGTAGTAAAGCCCAAGTCCAATGGCGCAAGTAAATTTGGATAATTCGACATATTCTCTCCTTAGCGTGCTTTTTCAGCTGGCTGTTTTTATGATGATCAGGCATAGTTTTTCCCAAACCCAATCATTAATGCAACTTGTTGCATACTTTTATATTCGAGATTTGATTTTTATGCAACATGTTGCATAATAAAAGCTGTTAAAAAATATAAGCCATCATTTTATGTCTTTAGCCCATGTCTTACTGACCAGCTTAATTGAAAAACCCAGTACAGGCATTGAGCTTGCACGGCGTTTTGACCGTTCTATGGGCTTTTTCTGGAATGCAACGCATCAGCAGATATACCGCGAACTGAGCGCTATGCAGCAAAAAGGCTGGATTTCACCTATTGAAGATGATGACGCGCAAAGCCGCAAAAAAACTTATCAGGTAGAACTTCTGGGACGCACAGAACTCAGCAGCTGGATGGTCAAGCAAAGCCCGCCTGCACAGCTGCGTGAAGAATTGATGGTGCGTCTGCGTGCAGAAGCGCAAATTGGCGGAAATACCGTGCTGCCTGAGCTGGAACGCCATTTACAGCTGCATCAGGATAATTTAAAACTGTATCAGACCATTTATGCCAAGGATTTTGCTCAAGCCAACACTGCAGACCGCACGCTGTTTATCCATCAGCAGATTTTGCAGCTGGGCATAGATATGGAAATAGGCTGGATTCAATGGCTGGAACGCATGATTCCAGCCTTAAAAAATTTTGATGCGAATCAATAACAAAATAAAGATAAGGAACTGCTATGCCGCATTACCGCATGTCCGATGGCGAAAATTTGTTTGTCCGTGAATATGGCACAGGCACCCCCGTACTGGTGCTGTCTGGACTGGGCATGCAAAGCTGGCAATGGCACCCTTTTTTATACCGTTTCCGTAAAAACTTTCAGTTTATTATTCCAGATTGGCGCGGTTTTGGCGGATCATCGCAGTGTAAAATTCCAGAACTGGATGCCATTTCCAGCCATTGGCAAGATATTCAAAGCCTGCTGCAGCAATTGCCGCATGACAAATTAAGCGTCATCGCTTACTCCATGGGCGCGACAACTGCCATGCACGGCATGCAGTACGCTCAGTTTTCGGATCGAATTGAGCGCTATTTACACATTGATCAAACGCCAAAAATACGCTCAAATGCTGAGTGGCCTTATGGCCTGTTTGGCAAACGAAATCCCGAATTTAATCTTATACTCTCCAATATCTCAGAAGTGCTGAGCCGCAATACAGACAAGAAATCCATCAAAGAACTGAACCGCAATGACCGTGAACAGCTGCTGCAAAGCTGGCTGAACTTTATCGACCTGCAGGCCAGCAGCAAATCTGCGCCATTTTTAATAAAACAGGCACTAAAACGACCAATGCTGCAGTCTTATGTCTTACCTATTCAGCGTTTAGATTATTTAGCATGGTATATCAACAATTATCTGCATCATCAGCAAGATTACCGTGCAGCCATTACTGAACTTAAAGCTCCAGCCACTTTTTTCATTGGTGAGCAGTCTAAGCTCTATCCATCCGCTGGCCAGAAAATAGTTGCCAATAGCCTGGATGATGCAACTGCTGTTATTTTTAAAAAATCAGGCCACACGCCATTGCTCAGCGAACCGTTTAAATTCGGCGCTGAAATTGGACGTTTTTTAAGAAATATCGACAAAATACCCTAATTTCAATTTACCTATAAACACGTCAAAATTTAAAAGACCCGGCGGTCATATTCAATCGCTTCGAGGTCATACACCTGATACACACAATCAAACAGCGGACGTGTGTATTGACCTTCATCGTCATTGCGCACCATCAAATAGATGGGGCTCACCGCGGCACTATCTGCCAGCGTTAAATAATTGACATGCCTAAACTGCATAATTTTGACTGATTCCGGCACAATGCAAATACCCTCACCCGCCGCGACCATGCCTAAAGACTGCTGCAATCCATCCAATACATGCAAGCGCTTTGGCTCTAAGCCAAACTCTAAAAATAAAGATTTGATTTGCGCCGCATAACCCATGCCAGACTGCGATGGATAGCTAAAGATTTGTTCATCTTTCAATTGCGTTAACGAGATCGGCTGCTTGCGGTTGGCCAAAGCATGGCTCGAGTGCACCGCCAGCATGAGCTTTTCATCACGCAGCATGACCCGCTTCACAGCTTGATCAGAAACTCTGATTCGGCCAAAACAAGCATCAATTCGGCCTTCTTTTAAGGCCTGAATCTGATCCAATCCATTTAATTCCAGCAATTTAACGTTTAAATGCGGATGCTGCTGCCGAAACAAATACACAATGCGCGGCAGCAAGCCGCACATGAGCGAAGTGCCATAACCAATATGAATCGTGCGCTCCGTCATGCCTGCGCGCTGGGTGATCAATTTGATTTCTTCAGCATTTGACAGCAGCTTTAAAGCTTGCTGATAGAAAAAACGCCCTATAGCTGTCGTGCGTAAAGGTCGGCTGCCGCGTTCAAATAACTGCGCACCAAGTTCCTGCTCTAGATTTTGAATTTGACGGCTTAAAGGCGGCTGTGCAATAAACAGTTTCTCTGCAGCCTTGGTAAAACTTTGCTCTTCAACCACCGCAACAAAGTAGCGTAAATGTCTCAACTCCATGATACATCCTCATGCTTGAAGGCCAGCATCATATGTCTATGCATTTAAGCAATGTTCATATAAGCGTCAATTTGGCATTATGCTAAGGATATTCCTGATATTATCGAAGCCGACTTTAGTCTTGATCAGAGCCTTAAAGGGTCTAAAAAACTAAACTCACGCGTTCACAATTTTACAAATTATAATTGACAATTTGCAACGATCGTTTTTAATTCATCAATATTGTTTCAAAAATGGAATACTTAAATGCTCAGTGATTTGGATGATTTTTATTGCTTTGCCCAAGTGGTCGAACACGGCGGCTTTAGTGCAGCGGAACGCGCTACTGACATCCCCAAATCCAAACTCAGCAGACGCGTTTACAACCTAGAAGAACATCTGGGTGTCCGCCTGATTCAGCGCAGTTCAAGGCATTTTGCAGTGACTGATATCGGTATGAATATTTACCGCCATGCCCAAGTGATGATGAATGCAGCTCAAGCCGCGCATGACCTTGTCGACCACTTAAGCACCAAACCGCGCGGTGTGATAAAAATCAGTATTCCAGTCTCTATCGCGCAAAATGAAATTGCCAAAATTTTGCCTGATTTCTTGAAAATGTACCCCGAAATTAAAGTGCAAATGATGGTGACGAACCGCCGTGTCGATATCATCAATGAAGGCTTTGATCTCGCCTTGCGTGTCCGCGACAATTTGGATGATGATCCTAATCTGGTGATCCGTAAATTTGAATCAGTCGAGCAGCATCTTTTTGCCAGCCAAGCCTATCTCAACCAATATGGCGATTTAAAACAGCCAGAAGATTTAGCTCAGCACCATATTCTCAGCATGGCGGATGAACATTTAGATCAGCACATCGTTGTTCATGATGACCAGCAGCATCAGAAAAAAATCCGTGTGAATCCTGTGGTTATGGGTTCTGATTTAAATATGCTTGCGCATCTGGCCAGTCAGGACTGCGGAATTGCATTACTGCCAGACAGCATTGTGCAAGACTATTTAAGCTCTGGCGCATTAGTACGTGTCTTGCCAGACTGGAAAGCTCCGCATGGCATTTTCCATGCAGTTTATCCATCGCGCCGCGGACTTTTACCTGCTGTACGCGTATTTATTGATTATTTAGTCGAAAAACTGAGTACAAAATTCTAAGCAAAAAAAAGCCTATCCAAGGAGGATAGGCCGAAACTTTAAAACCAGAAACTACAGCAGAATCTGTAGCTGAGATAATACGCATGTTGGTTAATTTTCATAAATAGAAAATTATTCTTAGTGCAAAATCATAAATTCTTAAAAACCAAATAAATCAAAGCTCTAGCAAATACAACTTATTGTTAAAACATATTTGTACAATTTTAAGCCAACACTTTTAGACTAAAGTCGTAAATATATTAACTAATTTCGTAATTGATTTACGTTTTATCAAATTTCTGGATATGCACCCGTTCCTTCAGGCCAAGGAGACAGCAGCTCAAAACCGTCATCCGTTATTGCAACCATATGCTCCCATTGCGCTGACAGCGAATGGTCTGCTGTTACAACAGTCCAGCCATCTTTCAGCTCTTTGGTGCGCGCCTTGCCTGCATTCACCATCGGTTCAATAGTAAAGACCATGCCTTTTTTCAGCACCATGCCTTGCCCTGGTTGTCCATAATGCAGAATATTCGGCTGCTCATGATAAATCTTGCCGATCCCATGCCCGCAATATTCGCGCACAATCGTATAGCCTTCTCGCTGCGCTACGCTTTGGATGGCAAAGCCAATATCCCCCAATGTTGCACCAGGCTTTACAGCATGAATGCCTGCCACCATAGCTTTATAAGTAGTATCGACTAGACGTTTCGCCTCAGGCTTAATCGTGCCTACATAATACATGCGGCTGGTATCGCCAAAATAGCCATCTTTAATAATGGCAACATCAATATTAATAATATCACCTTCATTCAGCACAGTATTCGCGGAAGGAATGCCATGGCAAACCACTTCATTTGGAGAGATACAGGTTGTCTTGGTATAACCGTAATAGCCAACATTGGCTGGCGTAACCTGCAAGGTATTCACAATAAAATCATTGCAGATGTCGTCTAAGTATTCCGTCGTTACACCCGGCTTCACATAGGCTCCAATCATCTCCAACACTTGCGCAGCTAAACGGCCTGAGATCCTCAGTTTTTCGATATCTTGCTCAGTTTTAATGGTGACAGTGGAAGCTCTCATTACGACATCCTCTTATAAGATGGACAGATTATAGACCTTTTTAAATTATTTTGTTTTTTCATCGCCCTGCAATAGGGCTATAACGCCCTAATTCGGGCCGCTGCTGTTTGAATTACAGACAAACAACAATTTGGGATTCTTTGAGAGAATAAGCACAATGCAAAGTTATTCAGAAAGTTTATTCATATTTTCTTAACGATTATCAAGCATATAGTTCAACCCGAATTTTACCCGCAAATACATTAGCCATTGATATTATAAAAAAAATTCATAGCACTGATAAAATAAACACCAAAAACCGCCTAAATTGCACTAAAATTGCCGACTTCAATTGCTTCATCTCCCTTTTACTTATGACAAATCTCCGTACTAGAGATATTATTGCCTTAGGTTTTATGACCTTTGCCCTATTTATTGGCGCCGGCAATATTATCTTTCCACCGATTGTCGCACAGCAAGCCGGTGAACATGTATGGCTTGCTGCTTTCGGTTTCTTAATCACTGCAGTTGGCTTACCTGTAATTACGATTGTTGCATTGTCGCGTGTAGAAGGTTCCATTCAGCTATTAAGCTCGCCCCTAGGCAAAGCAGCCAGTATTGTACTGACTGTCATCTGCTATTTAGCTGTTGGCCCTTTATTTGCTACTCCGCGTACTGCAACAGTTTCTTATGAAATTGGCTTCTCATCATATTTTGGTGAATCCTCCAATAGTTTGCTGATTTACAGCATTATCTATTTTTCTTTAGTCACAATCGTATCGCTGTATCCAAATAAAATCTTAGACACTGTGGGATATTTTCTATCGCCTTTGAAAATCCTCGGTTTGGTGATTTTAGGTCTATCAGCCTTCTTTATTCCTGCGGGCGCGATTCAACCTGCGATCAACAATTATGTTGCCAGCCCTGTTTCTGAAGGTATTGTTAATGGTTATCTGACCATGGACACTTTAGGCGCATTGGTTTTCGGTATTGTGATTGTTAAAGCGATTACTTCCCGCGGTGTGACTGATAAAAAACTGGTGACCAAATACGCCGTAATTGCCAGCATTATTTCTGGTATTGGCCTAACACTGGTATATGTCAGCTTATTTAAATTAGGCATGGGCAGCCATGAAATTGCTCCAAATGCAGCCAACGGCGCAGTAATCCTGCACGCATACGTTCAGCACGCATTTGGTACGATGGGCGCTTATTTCCTTTCAGCGATGATTTTTGTTGCTTGTATGGTCACGGCGATTGGCCTGACATGTGCATGCGCAGAATACTTCTCGAACCTGACCAAGATTTCATATAAAACATTTGTATTTATTCTTGTTGGTTCAGCGCTGTTTGTTTCTAACCTAGGCCTGACCAAACTGATTGCAGTTTCAGTTCCTGTTTTAAGCGCAATTTATCCGCCGGCTATTGTTGTTATTTTACTGAGCTTCCTGACTAAATTCTGGAACAATCCTTCTCGCGTTATTACCCCTGTTACTGCGATTGCGTTGATTTTCGGTATTTTTGACGGATTAAAAGTCGCTGGTTTTGAATTGCCTGCACTGCTGCAAAATTTGCCTTTGAATGAACAAAACCTCGCATGGTTTATTCCTTCAGTAATTGTATTAGTGATAGCTGCAGTGATCGACAAAGTTAGAAAATAAACCTCTAACCCTGTTCAGTATACAAAATCAGAGTTTTACCCAAACGATGATTTTTTAATGACCAATAAATGTCATGTTTTATCCAAATATGCTTTTATTTGTCGCACTGTTCTGCTCCACTAGCAAATAAATTATCTAAATCCGTTTTCTGTATAAATTTGAAACAATTACTTACAACAAAACATCCCAGAAAACTGCTCATTAAAATAATTAAAATTCAACTACTTTAGTCTAAACAACGCTTACATTTTATCCATCTTTACTGCATAAATAACGCATAAGCTTATTGGTTCTGCAAAACGATGTGCTTGGTACATATATTGCTTAGTTCTTATATCACTGAAAGATTGAGTATTTTTAATTTTCTATCTCAAGACAAATGAATAGCTTTAAGATTTCAGTCAATGATGGCGTTATCATCTATATGAAATGAACTAACATAGATATATGACAAAATCATGACATTTACTATTGAAATGCTTTGAAATAAGCAGTACAACAGTAAATGAATAGCTTACTAAAACAATCAGGTTTTAGTGAAAAACAACAAAAGGAGGGGTGGAGATGTTATCAGTACATTTCAATAAAGAATTATTCATTAACGCTCTGAAAGCCAATAAACATATGGTGACCTTTTTGAGCACCACTATTGCGCTGATGCTTACGTTATTAATTCAAGGCTTAATGCAAGGAAACTTAAGACTTGAATATTTCGGCTATGCAGTCGTCGTCTCATTTGCCTTTTACCTATGGGCCGTCATTGATGAGAAGTTTCGACAGCAGAAATGCTCAGACTATGTAAAATAAGATTGAAGATGGATGATTCGTCATCCATCTAAAAAAAAAAAAGAATATATTTCTATAAACCAACACCCAGCCTCCCCTCTGTACACTCGCCCCTTAGCCTTTCGCTCTATTCTCTAGTTTTAAATATACAGCTTAGCCATCATAAAAATACTCACTTTTTTCTAAACCGCATATCTGCATTACACAAAAGAATCAGACTTTTAAGACCATAACTTTAATGCCGCACCCAGCAGTAAAATAGCCGTTGCACCGAGTTCACTCACGATCAGCATAAACATGGCAGCACTGAGCATCCAAGCAGGTAAAGTCAGTTTTTTGCCCAAAGTATGCGGCGCTTTAAATTGATTAGTTGTGTCTTTTAAAAAGCCGTGCAAGATATAGCTCAATATAGAAAAGCTAAAAAATACAAGGTTGATCAATACACAAAACAAATTAAGCTGTGCCGAAAATACCGAAAAATAAGCCAATACTGCCAGAATCAGTGAGGCTGGCGCATACAGCAGACTGCTGCGGTGCGCGATATCTACATAATAATGCGCTCTAGACTGCACAGATTGACGTATCTGCCAATATTTCCATACACCTGTAAGCATGCCCACCCATAGAAAAATACCGCTGAATATAATCGCCCAGCGAACTGACTGGTCCAATTGTGCAACATCCATTTAAATTTCCTTTCTTTTTATGCTCAATATGTTGTCATCATAAACAGTAGCTTTGACTTTTTAGTCACGATTTATTCAAGTTTCTTTTTGGAACTCATGTACAGTAAAGTAAGAAGCAGTAAATACAAAGCAAATACTATGTCTCAATTTGAACAACTCCAAATTATATGCAGTGACAGCTATCAGCTGAGCGCACGCTTTTATTCAGCACAAACTGAACAAAAACAGCACTACCCGATTCTCATTTGCCCAGCTACAGGCATTACCAAACAATTTTACAATAGCTTTGCAACGTGGCTCAGCACACAAGGATACGATGTTTTAGTCTTTGATTTCCGTGGCATTGGTGACTCTTTATACGGTCCGTTAAGCAAATCCAAGGCCAGTATTGTGCAATGGGGGCAATTAGACATCCCTGCCGCTATCAATGTATTGCTGCAAAAAACGTCGGCTGAAAAAGTGTTGCTGATTGGCCATAGCGCAGGCGGGCAGCTGTTGGGCATTGTGCCAAACTACAACAAAGTAGCCAAAGTTGTCGCAGTTTCAGGCTCTACGGGTCACGTCAAAGGTTTAAAAGGACGCACCAAACTGCTTGCGCCCCTTATGTTTAAGGGAATTTTCCCTATTGCCCGCCACACACTCGGCTACGGGCCAACCAATGCGATTGGTATGGGTGAAAATTTACCTAAAGATGTTGCTCGCGAATGGGCGCAATTCTGCAGCAAACCCGGTTATGTGATCAATGCCATTGGTAAAACAGTACAGGAAGATTTTCATCCGCTGATCCAAACACCTATTACAGCACTGTGGTCGTCTGACGACGAAATCGCAACCTATGCCAATGTAAAAGATCTGCTGCGTCTATATCCAAACGCCCCTACAGAAATGATTGAGCTGAAACCTGCCCAATATGGCCACAAAGGGATTGGACACATGATGATGTTTAAATCATCACACCAAAATTTATGGCCGGTGATCGCACAGCAGCTGAGTACTTAAACCGCACAGCCGAGAAAGGATCTGGCCGTATATACGCTTTACCCCGCCTTTTCAATAATCCGGAATGGCGGGCTTTTTAATTCTGACAGAGTTATTTTCTAAATATGCATATCTCAAAGCAAAAATGCACACAGCAGCCATGCAGTACCCCTGCTTAGCCGCTGTGTGCATTTTACCTTGACCAGTAACCCAACCAGTCAAGTTTTCATATGGCTATATTAACGCCAATCATGCAAATAGGTTTGCTGTTTTTCTGCCTTATGCCAATTTTTACAGAATAAATATGCTATAAATAGCTTTAATTCAGAAAATTCTTTTGCAGAGTGTTTTATGGGCGAAAATAATTACAGCTTAGACAAAATTGACCGCCGTATTCTTTCTGAACTGCGTTTAGATGGCCGTTTGACTGTCACCCAATTGGCGGAAAAAGTAGGCCTATCCTCTTCTCCCTGCTGGACACGCCTAAAGCGCTTAGAATCCTTAAATATTATTGAAGGCTATACGGCCAATATTAACGCCAAAGCGATTGGCATTAATGAGCTATTTTTTATTGAAATCACACTTGAACGCCATGATGATGAAATTTTGGATCAGTTCAGTGAAGCCTTAGCCAACATGCCCGAAGTGATTGAAGCGCATTTGGTGACCGGTGATTATGATTATTTGGTCAAAGTCGCGGTCAAAAATTCAGAGCATTATGAACGCTTCTTGCGCAAGAACCTTTATAAAATGAAAGGCGTGCGCCATACCCGCTCGATCTTTGCACTCAGACCCTTAAAGTTAGCAAATAATGCCGATTTAATGATGATCGAATAATTCTCACTCCATATTATTGAATTAAATTACAAAACAAACTTTTAATACGCGCCTATCTATACTTCTCAGCACAACACTAGACTTAAATTATGCGCCTCGCATACATGAAGCGGCAAATAACTGTCAAAGTGCTGAGCAACCGCAAGCAAATGCTCGTTAAATAGTAAGTTATAGGATGATATTTCTGAAAAAGATTTAGATTTATGTTCTAATACACTTAGTATGAGATGAGCCTTATATGAGTATCACGCGAGTGATACGACTAGCCCCCTTAATTGGGGGCTTTTTATTGTCTGTATGTCGACTTATAAAATGAATTAGAGATGAATACATACATTTTGGATTTAGCGTGCTAAGTCTTATTTCTGTTTAGATGATGCTATATACGCAGCCGCTTCATCTTCATCATGAACTTGCTTGTACCATTTAACGGCCATGGCCTGATCTTTCTTCACCCCCAAGCCTTTTGCATACATGCGGCCTAGAAATAATTTAGCATAGTAGTCGTCTTGTAGAGCAGCAGACTTACACCACTGAAATGCGCTTTCATAATCCTGCTTCAATGGATGCGTACCATCAAAATAGAAACGGCAAATATTAAACTGAGCAACGGATTCGCCTTTTTGAGCTGCTTCCAAATAGTATTTTAGTGCTTTGGTATTATCCTGAGCTGTGCCTTCTCCCTCCTCATACATAAGGCCTAAATTCAGCTTAGCGTTGCGGTCACCCGTATTTGCAGCTTTCTCATACCAGTAAAATGACTTGTTTAGATCTTTGGCTGTTTTGCTTTCACTTTCACCCGTACGATAAGCCTGAGCCAAGTCAATCATTGCGGGAACATAACTTAGCTCCGCTGCCTGCAGACGCAACTGATTCCCTTTAGGGATATTCTGCTGAACACCACTGCCTTTGATGTAAGCTTGAGATAAAAGATATATAGCATTTGTAGATTTTTGCGCACTGGCTTTTTGATACCACTCCACGGCTTTAAACTTATCTTTGATTGTGCCAATGCCCCAATAATAGGACTCCCCCACACTTATTTGTGCAGGTACATAGCCTTTTTCAGCAGATTCAAGCATCCAAGCAAAACCTGCTTTTTTGTCCTTCGTGATGCCTTTACCATGGTAAATCAATTGGCCCAGTTCATATTGCGCTTGAGCATTGCCTTTTTGAGCGCTTGCAATCAATTCTTTAGAATATTCCACAGCATAAAGATTTGCAGAAAATGCACCCATACATAGTGCAAGTAAAAAGTTTTTTATCATTGTGATTTATCATTATTCAGAAATTTTCGGCATTATAGTCATTTTCACGATTGACTGAAAATAGTAAATACCGCCGTTTTTACATCTTTGGATTGCAAAACGTTTTAAGCATAAAAAAGCGCCCTTAGGCGCTTCTGCTGATTCACCTATTCATTAACATTAACATTAACATTAACATTAACATTAACATTAACATTAACATTAACATTAACCCAGTATGCCAATTGAAAACTGGATGACAAAGGCATTTACAATATCCACAAAAAACGCGCCTGTCAGCGGAATGATCAGGAAGGCCTTGTGCGATGGACCATAGGTATTGGTTACCGCTTGAATATTAGCAATGGCTGTTGGCGTTGCGCCAAGGTTAA
Organism: Acinetobacter sp. ANC 3813; assembly: GCF_002135435.1. Lineage (GTDB taxonomy): Bacteria > Pseudomonadota > Gammaproteobacteria > Pseudomonadales > Moraxellaceae > Acinetobacter. The sequence goes on from NZ_NEGK01000007.1 coordinate 200,336, forward strand.
CACCGCACTGTCCTGCACACAGCACCGCTGCATCATAATTTTTCCCCATGATGCGGAAAGTTACAAAGTATAGATATAGGGCTAAAATTATTGTTTGTACGATTAAAATAATTACTAATGGCCCTGCCAAATCTGCCAGCAGCCATAGCTGCAGCGACATGAGCGCCATAGATAAAAACAAAGCCAGTGAACCATTACCAAATACATCTATACAGCGATCGAACATTTTAATTTTAAAACCATGCTCCAACACGTTGCGCAGGATTACACCGCACATCAATGCCCAAACAAAAGTTGGAAGCTCAAACCACTGTCCTTTTGCAATAGACGCCATAAAATAAGCAAAGCTGATACAAAGCGCGAACATCCCGAGTGTTTTGACTGCATCATCTGCGGTGATCAGGCGGGTTTCCTGCGGATATTCAAAAGGTGCTGTTTTATCTTCAGGCGGAATTTCAGCCTGAGTACCATCCCGGACGATTTCTTCTGCAAGGCTAAAGCGGCGGATTAAGAATTTAGCCATTGGACCGCCCATCATACCGCCAATAACCAAACCAAAGGTTGCACTCGCCATGCCCAAAACAACAGCGCCTTGAATACCATGATCCTGTTCAAAGACTGTGCCCCAAGCGCCTGCTGTACCGTGCCCTCCTGTTAAAGTCACCGATCCTGTTATGAGACCAATCAATGGATCTAGGCCCAAAACTTTGGCCAGACTAATGCCCACAGTATTTTGGAGAAGGACAAATACAACTACACAGGCTAGAAATAAAAGTAAGGATTTTCCGCCCTCGCGAAGCTTGGTCAAGCTTGCGCTCAACCCAACAGATGTAAAGAACATCAGCATAAAAATTTGCTGAATATTAGCGTCAAAATTTACCGTAATATTGAATTGTTTAAATAAAATATAAGTGATTAGCGCTGCAACCAAACCGCCAGCAACAGGTTCTGGAATATTGTATTTTTTTAAAATCGAAATTTTGTTTACGACAAAGTAGCCAATAAATAAAACAAGGACTGCAATGACAATCGTCAAAAATGCATCTAGCTCATAATTCATTAAATGTATATCCCCTTTATTTTGTTCATTTTTTATCAAAAAAGGAGGTTTTTTTCAGCTATAAAAGTGTAACGTTCGATTTTGTATTTTTATTCGCTGTTCATTGATTGCAAAAAAGAGCCATTGTGATTTAAACAATGACTCTTTTTTAATAACATGCACAACTTAGTTTTTGATGTCATACACCCAGTTATAGGCTTGCTTATCCGTTGTCGTTTCGCAGACGTAGTAATCATGATCCCATGAGTCCGGATGGAAAATTTCCTTTTTGGAATAAGTGACATTCTTACCTTTTTCGACACAGACAAAGTTGTCGCCTTGGTCTTTGACTTGGGTTCCGTTTAGGAAACCGCCTATGCAGAGGAAGCGGGATTGTTTGGGCATGGGAAAATAAATTCGATAATAAAATTTACAACTATTTTAAACATTTTGTTAGATTTATTCTCTAATAAAATAACTCTCCAGCTGTAAAATTAATCCATCCATAAAAGATTGATTATGCAAATAAAGTTGCTCATAAATATTAACTTTCTCCGCTTTCTCTGCGATATGTTTTTTTAAATCTTCCAAATCTTTCAAAACAATACTTTTTCCTGCGTTTGTTAAAACTTCTGTTAAAGCATCACTCCATTTAGTTTTTTTCTTTTTAAAATCTGTAGATAAAAGATTAATACCAAATTTTTCTAAAATAATATCTAAATAAAAATCTATATTTATTAAGTTTTCAATTTCAGATTCGGTCAATCCTTTAGCCGTAATTAGAGCATAAGATTTTTGATCCAACTCTTTTGACTCCAAATGCTTATTTATACTTTCTTTTCCAGATTGATCTTTATCTAAGATCACAAAACATGAGCATAATTGATCTTGAAACCACTTAATATGATAAGATAATTTAGATGCACTATTTAACGAAAAAATACTTAAATCTCCATCTTTAATTTTTCTGGCAAGCTAAGGGCTTCTCTCTTGAATAACTTTTGTGATTATTTTTTTATCACTTTCCCCTTCAACCAATATCACTTTATTAGAATGTATTAAGTTATCTGAAGTCCTAATTCCCAAGCATGTTCTTATCTCGCTTATCTTCCTAACAGCTTTTACTTTATTGTTTGAGACTAATAAATTGTTTGCTAAAGTTTCTCTATCAACAAAAATAGGATTATGTGTAGAAACAACTACTTGACTATCTTCAGATAACTTTTGGATAGCTTGTTTTAATTCATGCATTGCTGAAGGATGTAAATGAGATTCAGGTTCTTCAATAGCAATAATAGAAGCACCATTTATAATTTTGTTCCTATCTTTTAATAAGCCAATTGCAGTTAAGCTTTTAACCCCATCACCTTTAAATTTAATATCAGTTAAGTCACCATCATCAATTTCAATCAAATAGTCTTTTCTTAAATTAATCCTCCGATTACTCTCTAAAATACTTAATTCGACATTATTAATATTAGGCAGAAATTTATGTAAAGATCTTTGGATAGAATGTGCAACATTATCTAAGACAGGTTGCTGAAGATTTAGTATAACTTGCATAGCATCTTGATAAGTTGGATCATTTTCTAATTCAGCCAATTCCTCTTCGATCATTTCATTAATAACATTAATTGCTTCTTGTTCAGTTCTTACAGCAGGGATATAGGTGAACTGAATTTTTCTAGCAATATATTCTGCGATTTGATTCGATTTATTTGATAATGCAGTACTTCCTTTTTTAGGTATCAAAAATTCAAATTTTTTATCTGGATCAAAAGTAATTTGGATACATAAGTCACCATTATTGCGACTACCTGTCTCTTTTCTAAATTCAATCTGCTCATCTTCAGTTAATTTAAAATATAGTTTAAATATTGTATTCTTATTTCCTCTAGATCTTTTTTGTAATGAAATAGGAAAATCTCTTTCCCAATCATATCCATTCCTTGATCTAAAAAGAATCGTTCGCTTAGGTTTCTGTAGACTGTGTAATTTCAAAGTATCCATAGCCAACCTTAGTGCAATTAAAACAGTAGTTTTACCTTCATTATTACGGCCAACAAGTACTGAATAATTTTTGAAATTAATCTCATTATCATTTGTAATATTTCTAAAGTTTTGTATATCAAATTTTACTAACTTCATAAAAAAGCCCCACCTAAGTGGGGCTTTTATAACTCAACTTAATATACTTTACAATATATTAAGTCAACTGAGCAGCAGCAATTTTCTTCGTATCAATATCTTTCGCAGCGTCAGTATAGTCGCTCATTTTGTCGAAGCTTAAGTATTGATAGATGTCTGCAGACATGCTGTCAATTTGAGCTGCATATTGTTGATATTCTTCTGGAGAAGGTAATTTACCCAATACAGCAGCAACAGATGCAAGTTCAGCAGAAGCTAAGTAAACGTTAGCGCCTTGGCCTAAACGGTTCGGGAAGTTACGAGTAGAAGTCGATACACAAGTAGTGTTCGGAGCTACACGCGCTTGGTTACCCATACATAATGAACAGCCTGGCATTTCAGTACGAGCGCCAGCTTTACCATAAGTATTGTAGAAACCTTCTTCCATCAATTGACGTTCGTCCATACGCGTAGGTGGAGCAATCCACAAACGAGTATTCAATACGCCACCAGGAACTTTCTCAAGCAACTTACCAGTTGCACGGAAGTGACCGATGTTAGTCATACATGAACCAACAAATACTTCGTCAATTTTCACGCCTTGAACGTCAGAAAGCAATTTAGCGTCATCTGGGTCATTCGGGCAGCAAAGAACTGGTTCAGTAATTGTAGCTAGGTCGATTTCATACACTTTAGTGTATTCAGCGTCTGCATCAGCTTTAAGAAGTGATGGGTTAGCCAACCATTTTTCCATGTTCTCAACACGGCGAGCCATAGTACGCGCATCGCCATAACCTTCAGAAATCATCCACTTAAGCATAGTGATGTTTGATTTCAGGTATTCAGCAACTTTCTCTTCAGAAAGCGTGATAGAACAGCCTGCTGCAGAACGTTCAGCAGAAGCATCAGAAAGTTCGAATGCTTGCTCAACAGTAAGGTCAGTTTCCATTTCTGTAAGATCGATCTCAAGGATACGACCAGAGAAGATGTTTTTCTTACCTTTTTTCTCTACAGTTAAGTCACCTTGCTGAATCGCAACGTAAGGAATTGCATGTACTAGGTCACGTAGAGTGATACCAGGCTGCATTTTACCTTTGAACTTAACAAGTACAGATTCAGGCATATCAAGTGGCATAACACCAGTTGCTGCAGCAAACGCTACTAGACCAGAACCCGCTGGGAAAGAAATACCGATTGGGAAACGAGTATGTGAGTCACCGCCTGTACCAACAGTATCCGGCATCAACATACGGTTTAACCAAGAATGGATAATACCGTCGCCTGGACGTAAAGATACACCGCCACGGTTCATGATGAAATCAGGAAGCGTGTGCTGCATTTGAACGTCAACTGGTTTTGGATACGCAGCTGTGTGACAGAAAGATTGCATAACAAGGTCAGCAGAGAAGCCTAGGCAAGCCAAGTCTTTCAATTCGTCACGAGTCATTGGACCAGTTGTATCTTGCGAACCAACAGTAGTCATCTTAGGTTCACAGTAAGTACCTGGAAGTACGCCTTGACCTTCTGGAAGACCACAAGCGCGACCAACCATTTTTTGTGCTTGAGTGAAGCCTTTACCAGTAGCAGCAGGCTGAACTGGAGTACGGAACAATGTAGAAACTGGAAGACCCAAAGCTTCACGCGCTTTAGTAGTCAAACCACGACCAACGATCAAATTGATACGGCCGCCAGCACGTACTTCATCAAGAAGAACTGGAGTTTTAAGTTCAGCTTCAGCAATTACTGCACCGTCTTTAGACGCAGAAACTTTTGCAGCAGCATGATCAATTTTAAGAACGATTTCGTCGCCCATGTTCATGTTGGCAACATCGATCTCGATAGGTAAAGCGCCCGCATCTTCCATAGTGTTGAAGAAAATCGGAGCGATTTTAGAACCTAAGCAGTAACCGCCGTCTTTTTTGTTCGGGATGTGAGCGATGTCGTCACCGAAGAACCAAAGAACAGAGTTAGTTGCAGATTTACGAGAAGAACCTGTACCTACTACGTCACCAACGTAAGCAACTTGGTTGCCTTTCGCAACTAAAGCTTCGATTTGCTTTAATGGACCAACTTCACCTGGTTTTTCAGGGTTGATGCCATCACGTTCGTTTTTAAGCATTGCATTTGCATGCAATGGGATATCTGGACGGCTCCAAGCGTCTTGTGCAGGTGACAAGTCATCTGTGTTTGTTTCGCCAGTTACTTTGAACACTGTAAGTTTGATTTCTTCAGGAACGTCAGCGCGTGAAGTGAACCATTCAGCGTCAGCCCAAGACTGCATAACAGCTTGTGCATTTGCATTGCCCGCTTTTGCTTTATCAGCAACGTCGTGGAACGCATCAAATACAAGAAGAGTTTTCTTCAGCGCTTCAGCAGCTAATTCAGAAAGAGCAGCGTCGTCAAGAAGTGCAACTAAAGGAGCAACGTTATAACCGCCAAGCATAGTACCTAGCAAGTAAACCGCACGTTCTTTAGTAACTAGTGGAGAAGTTGCTTCACCTTTAGCCAAAGCCGCTAAGAAAGCAGCCTTAACGTAAGCAGCTTGGTCAACACCCGCTGGAACACGGTTTTCAAGCAAATCAACTAAGAATGCTTCTTCGCCAGCTGGTGGATTTTTTAATAATTCAACTAATGCAGCAGTTTGAGCATCGTCAAGTGGCTTCGGTGGGACTCCGAGTGCGGCACGTTCTGCAACGTGTTGGCGGTAAGCTTCTAGCACGGTGTTATTCCTCTTTTTTAAAAAATCACCTGTGAATTCCTGCTTTATTAAGCTTCACAAGCAATATGGACTGCTTAATTTTACTAAAATTCCAGTTAAAAGTTAATGCAAGTAAACTGTTTCTTCGTGATGCCCATTATTTAGTAACTAAATGACAGAATAACGATTAATCAACAATCAAATCTGACGGTTACAGCTGTTATTTTGTGCAAAAATTAACTTTTAACTCAATTTTCACCGAAAAAAAGGCAACATCATGTTGCCTTCTTTGTATCAAAAAATATATTCCACCTTAGTGGACCGTTGTTGCATGTAAATATTGGCTTAATTCTGCTCTATTGCCGCTGAATTTCATTTGGCACTGGTCTTCAAATAATCCTTGATGCCCATTGCTGGCAAATGAAATCTCAATCACATAACGAAGCTGCTCACCATCCATCTGACGTTTTAGGTAAACCTTATCCCCGATGCTCAAGACATAATTTCCGCCGCCAATAATCACAAGGCTTTGTTCATCTTCTAAGAGTAAATCTGCATGATGCATATAGCCGACCACATCCATTGGCTTCTCCTCTTCTTGTCATTTTATATACAATCATTATTCATTAAAAAGATAAGCTTTTCCATATTTTAGATTTAGAGATTTGTCACAAGTTGTTTTGCTGCATGCTTAGGCTATTTATGTATAGAGATAAAAAAACCGTTCCTTAGAACGGTTTGTAATCTGGCATTTTATCATGCGGCGTTGCGATGCATTTTGCGGTAAATTCACTGCGTATTTTTTCACGTGAGGCTTCCACATCATCTTTAATCGATGCTTCTGGCAGCGCATACACTTCATCAATAATGCTGATGATGAAATTTTTAGTGGTTTCATCTTCAATTTTGCCAGCATGTTCAACCGCTTGAGCTTTCGGAATCGCATTTTGACGATCCAGCATAATGGTGCGTGCGGCATTTCCGACACTGCGGCAGTAACCTTGCCATTGCTCTTCTGCTGTGAGCGGCTTTTTCTCTGCACAGCCAGCAAGTGCAATTAGAACTGATAAAGCGAGTAACTTTTTCATGAAAATCTCCTACATGGCAGCACTATAAAAGATCAGCATGCATTTGTCATTTAATTCGCTTATACACAATGCATCTGCACCGCAAAACAACATTAGCAGTGATTCATCCGCTCCGTTTTTTTAGAGATTTCTTCAGTAATTTTTTTGATGGAATACAGAAGCTGACCTAAAAGCACATGCTTTGATGTCAGCACAACCAGAACCATTGGGTATTTATCATCTGGAATAGCCGTTAATACCACTTTTCCATTATTGGCATCCAAAGTCAGGCTTTGGCAGCCATCCAAATTAATCTCCCCCATAAAAGCCTGAACCATTGCCAAAATAGAACTGCTTACCGCTGCCAGCTTGCCTGAGTTTTCGATATGCTTTTTAGAAGCCGAACTGAGTTCAAATCCGTCTGTAGAACACAGCATGGTAAATTCAACCTCTGTAACCTCTCTAAGCAAAGCATCAAGATGAGTATGCGCGTATTCTACAAGCGACGCTGGAGCCTGGCGATTCAATTGATGGGCTAACATGACTTTTACCTTAAATAATTAAATTGAAAATTGAACTTCTGCGTTGGCAATCAATGCTTCAATTAGTAAAAGCACATCATTTTTTTCACGGGCATCAATAAAGAAAAGTGGATAATTCACATCTTTATGGACTTGTTCCCACTCACGGTACATTGAAGCGGTGTTTGGCGATTTCACATCTAAATGGGTAATGCCAATAATGATATTGTCACTGACCGTTTTGAAATACTCTAAATAGAAATTGAGCTGATCAATCGGATTATGCACACTATTATCAATTAAAATAATCGTGCCCAAAGCGCCTTTGCATATGGCAGTCCAGATAAAATCAAAACGTTCTTGGCCCGGTGTGCCGTATAAGCCAACCTTTGTTCCATCATCTAAAATCAACTCACCGTAATCGATGCCTACGGTGGTGAACATTTTAGTGTGGGATGCCGTGTCAGTATTCACTGCCTCGGTAGAGACCACATCCACACTGGATAATGATTTAATCGCTTCGCTTTTGCCAGCACCCATGGTCCCGGCAAACACAACTTTATACTGCTGTAAAATCATAAACTTCCACTATAAACCTAGCTTTCTGCGCAAACTACCGAAAAATCCGCGCACTTTGCTTACTTCTTGACTTGCTGCAGGCATAGATACAGATACTGCATCCAGCGAATCTATTGCTGAGATTTCTTCCACAATTTGAGCGACATCGCATGCATACAGATATCGGTGAATCGTATTTGCACTGATGTTGGTTTTTTTATGAATATACTCTGCTGTACAGCCTTTGCTTAAATAAGCAGATATTTTCAACAGCTCACTGCGCCGCTTTAATGATGCAGGCTGTGGCCAATGCTGCAATTTATAGGCACTGCTATAGTTAGGCACATCATATGGCGCATGGTCCCAAATAAACTGCCAGATACCATTGCTCAGTTCTCTGCATTGAAAATACTTTTTAAACTTCACAACCGTATTAATGTCTGCAGGCACAATAGCGAAATTGCCTTCTGCGATTAAATTAAACTCAGGGTTTAGGTGAAACTCTTTATTTTTTAAATCAAAACAAGCCACGATGTTCTGATTATTTTCAATCACAAAATGGCTGATTCCAGCATATTCTTCATGCACATTATGAAAGGCGTTTGCCAGACTTTGATGTGAAAGCTTTTTAGGAACCCGCTTAACCTCTTCCAACTCTAGATTTAAAGGCGCCTGTGCAATAACAGGTACGATCATTTTATCCAAGGCTTGCTCTATCCAGCGGTATAACGTTTCTGGCGACTTTATCGGCAGATAAAGCGTTTCATCAATTAATTCCCCCGAAATACTTTCATTTTTCTTTAATTTTAAAATCTGTATATTTGATTTACTTATTTTCTCAACATGATCAATTTCTGCAAAATCATCATTAATTAACAGCAGCTGCAATCTCTCATCAGATATATGTGTCCATTGAATCTGATATTGACTGAAAAACTTAGAATATATGATGTTTTTTAAATCATTAATTGTTGAAAGACTTAAACCAAATATAGAAATATAAATTGATTTATTCATAATTATTCATTTTATATATTCAAAAAAAACAAGGTTATTGCCAATAGCAATAACCTTGTTTTTATTTTATTAAGAGAAATCCAGCTCTTTTTCAAAATGCTTGAGCTCATGACGAGCCATCGCTAAGTTTGCTTTACTTCTATCTAATACAAGGTATAAAAATAATGCATTATTTGAATCCAATGGACGGATCAAATGATACTGCTTACCCAGTGTAATTAAAATATCTTCAATAGAATCATTGAGATTTAGCGCACGAGCAACCTTGCGCTTAGAGCGGATAACTTCAGTGTTGCCTGCCGCTGCCAATTCTAAATCGATTGAATTATTGCCTTGTGTAGCCAGCGCTAAACCGCTTTCGCTATCAACTAGCGCACTTGCAATAAAACCATCAATTTCCAATAATGAATCTAAAGAAACCTTAGCCATTGTATATTACCCCCTGATTATAAATTATGTTTTGATAATTTCTTATTAAATTGAATTATCGAGGGAAAAATAACATTATAATTTTTATCGAGCATTGGCAAATATCATCTTTTATTACAACGAAATACCTTAAAAAAAATATGGTTTTAATCCCCAATATATTATTAAAAAGATATCTACAAACAGTAAATCCAAGTTAAAAATAATCGCAAATTATGCTTAAAAAAAAAGCATTTCTAAGATTTTAGTTCTAATTTATACATAAAATCTAAATAGACATCTGTTTATCATTTTCAGTCATTGTGCAGTATCATTTATCAAAATGACTAGAACGTCAAATTCGATTGAAAAAATCGGGAATTCCAATTAGCATTTAATACCAAACCGCTCAAAAACAAATCACATCAATCTGAGAAAAAAATGCAAACTATCCTTTATTTATCTGTACTTTTTGCATAATGCAACACTTCACACGCCTTCTACTGCTGTTTTAGCGTACTCTTAAAATTTAGATCAGCATCGTATCAATGTCATTAGCTTCGTCTAGATCAATGCATAGCAATCTGAACAAAATCGCTGTTTTGCAATTGACATAAACGCTCTATACTTTGATTCAAATTTTCATGAAATGTATTTCATCATCCAATGTCCGATTTACAGCTTTCACTCAGTGAATACCTCTCTGCCGTTCAGGAAGTCATTAAACTGGCTTTTGATGATGCTGTATGGATCAAGGCTGAAATCCGCAATTTAAATATTAAAGGCGGGCATTATTATATTGAGCTGGCAGAAAAAGAACCTGATAGCGATAAAGTGATCGCAAGCTGTAAAGCGACCATTTGGAAATTTTCAGCACAAAAAATCGTGACTAAGTTCGAACGTGAAAGCGGCGTTGAATTAAGCCGTGATTTAAATGTATTGATAAAAGTCAGAGCGCGCTTTGACCCTCAGTATGGTTTTTCTGTCAATATTGAAGAAATTGATTCAAGTTACACCCTTGGTGATATTGCCAAACGCTATCAGCAAATTGTTTTGCAGCTGAATGAAGCTGGCTTACTGAATAAAAATAAACTTTTAGCCGCTCCATTTGATATTCAGCATGTCCTGGTGATTGCACCAGAACAAGCCGCAGGTTTAGGAGACTTTAAAAAAGATGCCGACGCCCTGCAGCAGGCTGGCGTGTGCCAATTTATTTATCAAAACGCAACATTTCAAGGCAATACCGCTGCGCAAAGCATTATGACCGCTTTAGGCCAAGGCCTTCGGCAATGGGCAATAGATTTCACAGCACCGCCCGATTTAATTGTCATTATCCGCGGCGGCGGTTCAGTCAATGATTTGGCGTATTTAAATGATTTTGATTTGGCTGCTTTGTTAAGTAAACGTTCTGTGCCAATCTGGGTAGGTATCGGTCACGAGAAAGACCGCACTATTTTAGATGAGATTGCGCACCGTTCTTTTGATACTCCGAGTAAAGTCATTGCAGGCATTCGGAGTCATATTGTCTTGCGCGTACAAGAAGTACTGGCCTTTAAACAGAATATTCAGCTTTTGTCTCAGCATCAAATCGCCGCGTATCAAAGCAAAAATGATCAATTGATTAAAATCATTCAAACACTGTCTAAGAATGAAATTGCAGATATTCTCAAACAGCTGCAGCAGATGAAAGATCAGGCAAGAAATTATGCTGATCAGATTTTAAAGCTGGCTCAACATCAGGTCGAAGCCTTAATCCGTGAAACGCTGCTGCAAAACCCGCGCCATATTTTAACCAAAGGCTATGCGCTTGTGCGGCAGCAAGGCCATACGGTCAGTAGCGTCCAGCAACTAAATAGCACATTGCCTCAAATCCAAATAGAACTGCAGGATGGCGTGATTAATGCCGACATCCAATCTATACAGCCCCATAAAGGAAGCAGCTCATGACTAAAAAGCAAGATCCCTTAAGCTTTAAAGAAGGCTATGACATTTTGAAGAAAAATGCCGAGCTGCTTGAGCAGCAGCAAGAACCTGATATTGATAATTTAATGAAAATTGTTGAAGAATCTATGCAAGCCTATAAAGCCTGTAAATCACGGGTAGATGCTGTACAGGCTGCTTTGAATGAGACGTTTAAAGAGTGATTTTAAAGTGTTGCTATTGAATAGCTTAAGCTAGCTCTTCGTCATTATTCATTTTCAAGAGACCAATACAATCCCTAGATCTTTTTCGCTAAAGTGAGCTTGGCTTTCAACAGTTGAATTTTATTATTTAGGCGGAGAAATCGGTGTTGCGTAGCAAATATGCATTTTCCCATGAATTTGCTGATAGCAATTCCATACTCCATGTTCCCATTTAGGAATAATCTTGTTGTTTTTAATATTGCGATAATAGCTTCTCGCTTCTTTTGAATTTTCATAGCTATTGCCAAGTAAGATATGACAGTTCACTTCTTCATCGCAGAAATTAGATTCTTCAATGTAATAGTCTTTTTTATTTACCACAAATTTAGTAAAGGTTCCGCCCGCAGCGCCGCCAGATACGATTAAACACTTTTGAATCATACTCCGTCCATCAAGAATCCAGCACTTACCATGTTCATCGGGATAATCATGGGCAAAAGCATTGCAAGAAATAATGGATAAACTAAGGATTAAATTATTTTTCATTTTATGCATTTCTTATTGTTTCAAATATAAATAGGGGTTCTTTCGAGACTTATTTATATTCAAATCTGCAGCTAAATACAAGATTTTAGAAACGACATTTCTGAGAGCATTACTTTCAATTGGATTATATACGCTGTAAAAAAGTGTGAGTCACTGCTTTTAAATGTATTGTATTTTTTCAATACTTCACACTAACTACCATAAACAGTCTACATTTTTGGCTATTCACGCCAAGCATCTCTCAATCGTTTTGTATAACCCATATTATCAATTTTTTTTCTAAAATCTAAAAAAAGCCAATGGGAAATACTTATTTTTAGGTATTGATTCATTACAAAAAAAATCATCTAGTTAAAAATAATCAAAATCATCTGAGAATCTCAATGAAACGCTTATTACTTATTGCTCTCGCTGCAACTTCTTTTTCTGGATTAGCTCATGCAAATAATGGGGTTTATGCTTCAGTAAAAGCTGGGGTTAGCAATACAAAAATGAAGAATAACCAAGTTAATTATTTTTATGACGATGGTTCATATTACAGTTATGAAGACTACTATCAACATGACCAATCTAAATCAATCTATCCAAGCATCTCAACTGCTGTTGGTTTTGACTTCAGTAAAATCAGCAATATAAATACAAGGATTGAATTAGAATACACATATAAACACAGTACCAAGTTTGAACCAACATCAAACTATGAAATTTGGACAAACACCTATAGCACCGACAAATATCTAAGTAAAAAAGGCACAAAGAAATTTAGCAATGATTTAAAAAGCCAATCATTAATGGTAAATGGTTACTATGATTTAGCAAATAAATCTAAATTCACACCTTATCTTGGTGCAGGTATTGGCCTAACACGAGTTAAAAATGATTATGTGAATTTAGATTATCCTGACTACAATTTGTCTAAAAGTGATAATCACTTCACTTGGTCAACAAGCATTGGTGTTTCTTACAACGCAGCAAATAATGTAGATTTAGATCTGAGCTATAGATATGTAGATTTAGGAAAGTTTAGATTTGGTAAAGATTTTAAAGAATATGATTCAGAGGAAACATCATTTAAGTTAAATTCGCAAGATTACTCTTTGGGTATCCGCTATACTTTTTAATTGGTTAGGCCCTCAGCTGAGGGCTTGTTTAAACTCATATATCGGTCATTGCAGATGTCGACTCATCTTTTCAAAAAACGACTAACGCCCTTCCAAAAATTTAGCCTTTTAATTTAATAGCCATAAATAAATTAGGTTGCCTCACATAGTGAAGACTCGAAGCTTTTTATTTTCTTGTCATCAACATTAGTCTTGTTGAGTAATTTCAGGCTTCAAAATCAACACTTGCTTTTGAAGCCTGAAATTACTCAACAGTCTACACTTAAAAATAAATGCAGATAAATACTCATAAAAAATTATATAAAATATAAATTTACAAGAATTTAAATTTTTAGACCATTAGAAGCGCCAATTATAGAATAAATCTATTGCGCGCTCTAAAGACTGGCTTGCTTCCAAATATAAACGCTGGTTCATTTGATAACGTAACGTCAGTTTATTGACCGGTGTAAATACTCCAACACCATAACGGATAAACAAGTCAGGTGTAATGTAGCCTGTCACTGATACTTGTGTATCATCACCTGTTCCTTGGGCATCCAGCGCTAAACCGCTCAAACCAAAGGTACGGCCAATTTGGTTGGTCAATGCACGTGTTCCGCCTAAGCCCATACTAATACCTGCCGCTGCAATGGTATTGTTCACATCAGACTTAAAGCCTTCAGATTGGCTTAAACCACTCGTACCCTCATTAATACGGCCTGTAATTAAGGCATTCAGTGCTTCCTGTTCAGATAGTCCAGCATCGTTATACACCTGAATGCTTGGGCTTGAAACTGTACCTGTTACACGCACACCCACCGTACTGCCTTGAACTGCTTTGTTTGCATCAATATCCAATGTTGGATTGGCCAGCGGCCCATTAAAACGAGCAATCGCACGATTCAAATCCAGACTTTGTCCATAAGCTTCAATTTTTACACGCTGCGGCACACCAATTGCGCCATTTGCACGCATTGCAGTTTCTAGACCGCGCTGTGATAAGTTTAAACGGCCAATTAAAGGAATACGGCTATCAAACCCTTGGAAAATCACTTGTTTGCCAAGACTGACGGAAACATCGGCACGAATATCCCAAGGGCGTGCAGATTTTAGAATTTCGAGCTGATTGTCACCTTCATGCACAATACGCACATCAGAAGACACATTTACAACAGGCGCTGATGCTTCCGGCATAGATATTAAGGCTCGCGGCACATCTACCGTGCCAGACAAGGTCAATTTTTTCTTAAACGGCAGAACATCCAAATTTATATTAGGCGTTACAATTGCCGTAATCAGCGGTGCTTGACGCACCAGCAGATTTTGACCATTTAATTGCAGCTGAATACGCGGCTCATCTTTCCAGTCAACATTGCCTGTCAGCTTACCTACGCCCTGACCGCTGTTAAATGCGCCGTTAATAGTCGCATGATCCTGCCGCACAGCAGAATACAGTTGAATATTGCTCAGATTAACTGGTAATGAAATCATGCTGATTGAACCATCTTTAATACGGATATCACCTTCCATTAAAGGATTGGTCAGCGTGCCGCTAATCTTGCCTGCATATGACAATGTACCGCCCATCGAACGGACATCCTGAATAAAAGGCTTAAAGATTTTCAGCTGGACTTGGTTAAATGCCACTTCACCGCGCATTGGCTTATTGTCTTTATAAGGATCAATAATCACATTTGCATAGCCGGTTCCAATATCTGGCGCCTTGGTATCCAAACGGATTTGCAGGCCTTCCGCTACACTTTTGGCAATCAGGCTAACTTCATCATACTTTAAGGTCGAACCTAAATATTGCGGATCTTCTGCGGCTAAGCCCAATACGCCATCACGTGTGAGTAAGCGCGCATCAATTTTAGGTCGTGCGCCCTTCGCCCACGATGCTTTGGCATAACCGTTCACTTTGCCGGTAATGGCTAAACCTTCGGGCATGAAAGCAGCAAAATCTGCAAGATCTAAATTACGGGTGACAAATGACACATTGCCCTTATTTGGATTCACCCGAATAGGCTGATCAAAACACAGTTCACTTTGCTGGCTCATCCAGCAATGCGCACCGACAAATAAGTCAGACTGCGCTGAAGTATAAATAATTGAAGCGTTTTGCCGCTGCACTAAACGAGTACGCAATGAGTCAAAGTCGCCTTTCTGAATTTGCCCCAGCCAATTATTTTGCGCATTAAAACCGCCCGCCAGCTGTACTTTAAATTTCGACAGTTTGTTTTCTGCATTGATTTTCAATACATGAGCGCTTCGCGTTCCAGCTAATGAAATTTCACCTTTCTGGATTTCACGTGAGCCGCTGCGCAGTTTTTCTAAACGCGCGACCATTTGCACAGGCGTAGTCTCTCCTGTCGGCAGCTCACCTTGCACACGGATTTGCTTCACACTGAATAAATTATTAAAACCGAAATTCTCTACAGCTAAATTGGCTGAGGCCTGCAACCGCGGCTGCACTTGCATATTGAGATAACCATAGGCACGGCCACGCAAACCGCCATAGATTTCATACAATGCTGGCGCATTTATTTTCAGGCGTAAATTCTGCGCATTGCCAGTGGCTTGTATTTGATTGCTCGCATAGGCTAAAAATAAATCATTGGCTTCAAATTGCTGCGGCATAAAGCCTTTTTGGCTGGAGTTAATGACCAAAGCCAAATTACCCTTGCCGCGCACAGGTTTATTATTGATGATGCCTGCCAAATTCAAGCGCTGGATTTGTACGCGCTTTAAGGCATCTGACCATAAGCCTTGGGTTTTTAAAGTACCAGACAATTCACCGCGCACGCTTGAAGCAAAATATTGCGGCTTAAACCGAATGAGTGAAGCATCTATATCCCAGCCGACCCCATTTTTTAAATTGACTAAGCCGCGGGCAAAAACTTTACCTGCAATACCGTCATGTTGCAGCTCTGCAATATTGATGAGTTCTGGCGTACCTGAAACACGAACCTTCAACAATCCTTTACTGGCTTCGAATTGGCTTGCAGATAAATTGCCGTCATAATTCACAGCAAAGCTTTTAAAACCGCCGCCCGCTTTAGCATCATGAAACAGCAATGCTGCCGTACTCGTTCCTGTGAGGCGCACTGTTTCATTTTGCTGGGCCATACGGCCTGTTAAATCTACGGCGCTCAAATGAATGATTTGCTGATTTGGTTTTGCAAAACCACTGGCCTTCACAGAACCATTGAGCAGATTAAAAGGCGCTGCGGCAGCCACAGTTTGCGGATTAAAATTTTTCGCATTTAACAATGCATTCCATTTCAGCTGACGCTTGTCCGTAGGCAATTGCAATACAGCGCTGCCGCTCAGCTGCCCTTGCGCGGCTAAGTAATTAAAGCTCGGCACATTTAAATTATTGTCTTTTAAATTCAATTGCGCTTGATACGCGCCTGCTGGCAGCATGCCTTTTTCATGCTGTGCGACTTTGGTTGCCACCTGAATATTTTGCTTACCTTCAGTCAAAACCAGCTTAACATTGCCTGAAGCGCTGCTGAGCCAGCCCACATATGGCACTGCACGGTCTATATTGAGCCATGACACATCCATCAGCATCGGCTGCGCTTTTTTATTCTTTTCAGGATTTTGGTCGAGTTTTAAATTCCATGTTTCATAACGGTCAAAATCTACCAAAGCCGTTAAATGCATGCCATTTTCAAGACGTCCCTGAGATGCAACCTTAGCATCTAAACTTGGCGGCAAGAAATCCTGTACAACCAGAGGTATCAATTTATCTTTAGGATTAATCTTCTCTAAACGGCCTTGCATATCCCAAATCACATGATCTTTCCAGCTGACTACACCGGCCAAATTGACTGCGCCTTTCATTAATTGACCATTAAGGTTGTCAATATTCAACTGATTTACAAGATCTGTATGCATAACAGCATTGTATTGACCCTTAGGTACATTTTCACCGGTCAGGTCTGTTATGACATTTAAATCTAAACGCTGAATATCACCATTAAACTTCGCCGATCCTTTTTCTATAAATAGCTTCTGATCTATCAATAAAGGCAAATGATAGTTCTTAAACTTTAACACCCCATGCATTGGCACATGTGGACGCATTGGATGCACCACAGCCCATCCTGTCAGTAAATCAGGTGTACTTGTTGCGACGCCTGCTTGAATCGTATCCAGTGTTCCGCGGGCATCTACAGCAATATCTTTAATATTCAGACTGTTATTTAAGGATGGGAGATTCACTACAGCTGTTGCGCTTAAAGGATATTTTCCTTCAAATTTCATTTGACCTGTTGCGCTGCGCACGCTCAGATAACCCATATCCATACGAGAGTCTTTAAACTTCAACTCTGTGCCAGACCACAGCGCTTCATTCAGCTTAATATCATTAAAATTCACATTTGAAGAATGTGTTTTGATCAGCAGATGATCGACATCCGCAGTATCTACACGCAATACAAATGGAAGGCGGATTTCACTGAATTTAAAGGGTTCATCGCTCGGCGGTGTTTTAGTAATAATCTGCAGATTTCGCACATCAGCGCTATTCAAATGAATCTCTTTATTTAAAATAGCGCGCCAGCCCAGTGTCACATCTGCACGGTCAATTTTAACAACTACAGGTTTTAGGCTGACCAAGACATTGCGCAGAATAATGCCTTTCAGCAAATTCCCGCCTTCATATTCATAATGAATAATCTTCTGCCGCTCCAAAACACGGTCCAGCAAGAATTTACTGCCTTTGTCTGTAGAAAACATGACGGCTAATGCAGCAACCAGCAACAGCACCATAAACAGCAGTGAAAATAATACACTGCGCAGAATACGGCGCTGTTTTGGCAATCCAGTTTGCGTATTTTCCGGTTCCAGATTTTGCTGCTGTTCTTGTTCAGCCATAATGCTTAAATCACCTTAAAATTATAATTGTGAGCCAATAAAGAAATGTACGCGTATCGGATGGTTGTCGTCTGATAGACCGCTGGCAACATCTATACGGATCGGGCCAATGGGTGATGCCCAGCGTATACCGATACCCGCGCCATAGGCGGTATCGGTATTAAAGTCTTTATCGTAGGCGTTACCAAAGTCACTGAACACTGCAGCGCGCCAACCCTCTTTAAATTGATAGTTATATTCTAATGAACCAATTGCCAGCGCTTGACCGCCAACTTTAAAGCCGTTTTCTTCGGCGGCTAGGCTCTTATAGTCAAAGCCGCGGATACTTTGGTCGCCGCCCGTAAAGAACCGCAGGTTATAAGGCACATTATTAAAATCATTGGTAAAAATATAAGCTAGATCACTGCGTCCAACAAATTGATGATTGTCATTTTCGCCCAGTGAATACATAAAGCGCCAGCCAGCATTAACAATGGCCATATCTGCATCAGACAATAAGCTTTCAGAACCTAATTCAATTTTATAGGTTTGCTTAAAACCTTTGCTGGGGTTAATGCGTTTGTCGCTTACTGTGCGAGATGCTTCATAGCCAAACAATAATGACTGCTGCTGACTGTTGCTGTTCACTAAGAATGCATCTGGAATTTCGTCAGAAGCAATGGCGCCATCTTGCGTAATCCGATCTAGGCGGTAACGCATGCCAAAAGTATGCTGCCAGCTGCCACGCGGATTTTTAATGACACGGTCGGCACCAGCAACTGCAGATTCAATCATCAAGTTAACATTTTGCCCCACATCATCCCGCTCTTCGCGTTCATAACCGCCAACCAAACTAATAAAATCATTCAGTGGATGGTGATATGGGATATTGTAACGGCCTTCCAGAGACTGGCGGATCTGAGACAGCTCCAAGTTGGCATCAAACGTATGGCCACGCTTATTCACAATGGCGCGGCGGTATTGTCCACGCAAACGCGCGCCAGTATCTGTACCATAACCCGCACCCATTTCTGCACTGTTCAGCTTGTCGGCATTTAAAGTCACAATCACAGGAACAACTTTGCTATCCCGCGCCTGCGCTTTAAGTAGATCCTGTTCCTGCTCTTTTGCATCCTGAGTTTTTTGCATTGTCCGCAGATTTTCATCTGCATCTTTCACACCAGCAAATTCATCTTCATTCACAAGGTTTTGCGAAACTTCTTTATTTGATGCAACCGCTTTTTTGTCCTGCACCTGCGCTGAACTTTCTTCCAATTGATTTTGATCAACCAAGGCCTGAATATCTGGCGGCAGCTCCATTGGCTTTTCTATCGGATCTGGGCGCACAGCGTCAACTAAGGTGTAGTTAAAATAGCGTGAGTTTGTCAGGTTATTAGCCAAACCATTAACACGCCAAAAGGCATAATCCGCACCTTCTTTCCAGGTAACCAAGCTTTCTAGAATATCCCGATCCAGCGGAAATTCTGCCGCTGGGTCGCTCATGCGGAATTCTACATTGCCAAGTTTGTAACGCTCGCCTGTTTCAAAACGCAAATTTATATCTGCTGTATTTTGCGGCTGAGCAACTTTGACATCATGCAAACGCCAATAGGAATCAAAATAACCGTTATTCGTTGCTGCGTCATTAATACGGGTTTTAGTTCCCTCATATGCGCCATGATTCAAAATATCGCCAACATCCTGATCTGGCAAAACACGGATAACTTGAAACTGTGCCTGCTCTGCGCCTGCACCGCTGAACTCTACATTGTGTTCATTAATCAGCACTGGCTGATTTGGTGTTACGGTTACGCTGACTTTATTGTCACTGGCTTTTTCAAACTTAAACTCAGCATTATAGAACCCAACAGCCTGAGCAGCCTGATTAGACAAGGTTCTAAGCTGCGGCAGTGCCGATGGAAAATCACTATATGATTCCACCGTAAAACTGGACAATTTGCCTTTAATATTAGCTTTTAAATTTTCCAGTGCGGCAGCATATGCTTTATTGCTCGCCTCACTGTTATTGGCTGTCTCGGTAAAAGTAACATCTGCCGTAATACGCGGCACTTTTGCAGTGTTTATTTCACGTGGCGGACGAATCTTATAAAGCATACGCTTAAAGAAGTTCGGTTCTTTGTCTATATCTATTTGCTCTTCAGGAAAAGCTGTACTCAGCGCACTGGACTGATCATTCTGCGCAACCTGAATCTCGCTATCTGCGCGAATACTGCTCATCAGCTGATCAATGTTGACTGGCGCCTGATTAATCTGAGCCAATTCCTGCTGGGTAATATCTGCAACGGTATTTTCAGTATTTTGCTCAGCACGGTAGTTTTGCGCTTCGCGCTTGGCCTCTTCGGCGACCTTCAAAATTTCATTGGCCATCGTCTGATCAATTGGTTCAACTGGCAGGTCTTGTAAATCTTCAAATTCAATCGGCTTAAAAGCTTCCATCGGTGCGGCAGGCTGCATTTGCTGCTGAAGCATTTGCTCACTATCAAGCTGTGCTTCAATATTTTGAACCGATTCGATTTTCTGTTCGAGTTCTGTACTATTTAGATTTTGTTTGACAGCTTCGCTCTTGAGCTGCTCAATCATCTCTGCTTGAGTAGCGTCTGCAACAGGCGTATTTTTATCATCTGCATGCGCAGTATTTTGCTGTGCGAGCAGCATTAAAAAGATGCTCAGCCACAAGCTTTTATTGCTATGATGCCTATATGTATGATGACTCATACTTAAGTGAAGCATTGTCTTTTTAAAATTTATTTTTGCAGGCATAGCAAACTCTAAAGAAATTCTTTATGTAATGGACTATTTAACCAACGCATTATGAGCTAAAGAACTTATATCTATTGGTTTTTAACCATTCCCTAGGCTAAAAAGTATCTTACATGATTTTTTTCGAAGTTTTACCAAACAATCACATTTCTTAATAAAACTTAATCGCAGTACACATCATATGAAGAACAGTGAACATCTGCTCGCGACACGCCGTTTTCTGCCTATGTTTCTGACCCAATTTTTTGGGGCATTGAACGACAACGTTTATAAGCAGGCGCTGCTTCTGGTCATCACCTATGGATGGATTCAGCAGCAAGCCGCAAGCATCAGCACACTAAACAATTTAGCCGCGCTGCTGTTTATTTTACCTTACTTTATTTTCTCTGCGACGGCTGGACAGCTGGCAGACAAATATGAACGTTCACAGCTTGTACGAATACTAAAAATTTCTGAAATTATCATCATGCTGATTGGCAGCGCAGGCTTTTTGCTGGGTAACTTATGGCTGCTGCTGCTGGCCTTATTTATGATGGGTACACATTCAACCTTCTTTGGCCCAATCAAATATGCCATTTTGCCTGAAATCTTAAAACCCAATGAACTGATGTCTGGCAACGCGCTATTCCAATCAGGCACATCTATGGCAATTCTGATCGGTATGATCTTAGGCGGTGCAGTAATTTCCTCTTCGGAAGGCAATTTGCTTTGGATTAGCATTACGGTTTTGACTATTGCCGTTTTAGGCTATTTTTCCAGTAAATTTATTATTAAACAGCAAGTCACTGCGCCAGATTTAAAAATAGACTGGAACTTTTTCCGCACCAGTTTTCAAACCTTAAAATATGCCAAAAGCTTGCCGCTGGTTTTTACCATTTTATTGGGCAACTCATGGTACTGGTTCTACGGTGCAACTTACTTAACGCAAATTCCGCAATTAACACAGCAAAATCTGCATGCCTCAGAAAATGTGGTTAGCCTTCTGCTGACTTTTTTCTCGGTCGGTATTGGCGTCGGCTCCTTACTTTGCCGCAGAATCGGCGGCACTGAAGTCAACATTAAAATGGTCCCATTTGGCGCCATTGGCCTTACCGTTTTTGCATTTTATTTGGCTGCAAGCCTCGCATTTGTACCAGAGCAAAGCGGAAAACTCTTAGGACTCTATGAATTCTTTCATGGCGGCTGGAGCTATTACCACGTGATGTTTGCTGTGACTTTGCTGGGTATTAGCGGCGGTTTTTATATTGTCCCGCTGTATGCTATGATGCAGGCTTTTTCTCCCCGCTCACACCGTGCGCGTGTCGTTGCTGCCAACAACATTTTGAATGCCGTTTTCATGGTATCTTCTGCTATATTCTCAATCATCATCTTAAGTTTATTGAAGATTGATATTAAAATTTTGTTCAGCATCACTGCAATTTTAAGCGCGATTTTCAGCTTTTGGCTGCTGCGCCGTTTAAAACCAATGCTGAACTCTGCGCAAGTTTCACTGGAGGATTAATTCCATGCGTCAATATACAGGCCTAGATAAGCTAATTCATTCTTTTGACCAAGCCTTAAGAAGCCTAGTACCCGGTTCCACTTCCGCGCAGCGTGAAAATCCAGGCAATCACTCTGAAGCCCAATTGGCCGTCAGTGAAGCGCGCCATGTAGCTGGTTTAATGCGCGTGAACCACAGCGGCGAAGTTTGCGCACAAGCGCTATATCACGGTCAGGCTTTAACAGCAAAACTGCCCAATGTCCGCAAGGAAATGGAACAAGCAGCGATTGAAGAGCAAGATCATTTAGCATGGTGCGAAGACCGTTTAAAAGAGCTGGATAGTGTGCCTAGTTTATTGAATCCAGTATGGTACAGCTTGTCATTTGGCATGGGCGCAATTGCGGGTATTGCAGGCGACAAATACAGCCTCGGTTTTGTTGCGGAAACAGAACGTCAGGTCAGCATGCATTTGGAACACCACATCAGCCAGCTGCCTGAACAAGACGAACGTTCACGCAAAATTCTCGTGCAAATGAATGAAGATGAGCTGCATCACCGCGATACAGCATTAAATGCAGGCGGTGTTGATTTGCCATTGCCAGTGCGCATTGCGATGACTGGTATTTCTAAACTCATGACCAAAACCAGTTATTATATTTAAGTAAATTCATATATAAAAAGCCCGCAATGTGCGGGCTTTTTTATGCAGCGTTTTGTTTGCTAAGATTTCTTTTTAGATTTTTTCTTCGCAAATAGATTGAGCGCCTGCGCATAATGCGATGGAGTAATCCGCTGCACCAAATCCAAAATCTTGGCGTCATTTCCAATGAGTAGACGGGCTTTATTGGCTTTTACACCGTCCAAGATGACTTTAGCTGCCTCTTCTGGCGGTGTTTTTAAGACTTTATTAAATGAACGGCTGGCTCGTTCAGGATTCATACCCAAAGCTCGGATACTGTCACTCATACGTGCGGCATTGGCAATATTAGTACGAATACCACCCGGATGTACCGAGGTTGCACTAACACCGCAATGTTCCATATCCAATTCTTGGCGCAAAGCTTCAGTAAATCCGCGCACTGCAAATTTTGTGGCGTTGTATGCGCTTTGCGTCGGCTGTGCAGTCAGACCAAAAAGGCTGGAGGTATTGATAATATGGCCTTCTCCGCTTTGCTTTAAATACGGCAAAAAAGCTTTGGTGCCATACACTACACCCCAAAAATTAATATTAAAAATCCATTCGAGTTCTTCATAGCTCATGCCTTCAACCGTACTGGCTAAGGCAACGCCGGCATTATTAAAAATCAGATTCACTTGACCAAATTCATTAAAGCTGCTTTCTGCCCATGCATAGACTGCTTCCCGGTCAGCAACATCCAATTTGGTTAAGCTCACTTGAACAGGATAATCTTTCAGCAAATTCAGTGTTTCCGCCAAACCTTGTTCGTTCATATCACTTAAAGCCAAATGCGCGCCTTGCTGTGCAAGCTGCAATGCCAATTGACGGCCTATGCCAGAACCTGCGCCCGTAATTGCAGCAACTTTTCCATTAAAACTTTTCATTTCATTTTTTCTCTGATCTGTTGCCGAAAAACGCACTGAAAGTGCATTGGGCGAGTTTTGACATGAACTTTTCAATTATGCTGATAAGAGTACAAAAGAACAGAATATGAATAAAATGATATTTAATAATGGTTCGCTATGTATAAAATTCATATTAAATCTTAGGTTGCCACATTAAAAAAAAGCGCTCGAACTAAATCTGAATGTATGCTGCAAACAGCCTGCTCAGTGATTGGATTGATGTGTTTTCTTTCTTCTTTTCCAGATTAAATAAAATAGTCTGCAAAGTACAATACAGGCAATAACAGCAATAATAGTATAAATTTCTTCATGATAAGGCAAAGTCTGCCGCCAAAAGATATGCAAGGTATGGGTTATTTTTACACCCAACATCACAATTAGCCACGCCCAAATAAAACAGGCAAGTAAATTAATCAGCACATATTTCCACAGCGGATAGCCTTTAATGCCGACTGCAATCGGTAATACAGTTCTAAAACCCCATGCAAAACGCATAACTAAAATGGTCAGAATCGGATAACGCTCAATAAACTGACTGGCCTTTTCAAATTTTTCAGCCAGTTCAGCGCGGGTATTCAACAGCTTTTGCCCATAGCGCAGCCCAAGCTGATAATAAAACTGATCGCCAATAAATCCACCCAGCATAGCCGCTGCAATCAAACCCCAGAAATTCATCAAATGCTGATGAACTGCGTATGCGCCCAGCATCAATACCGTTTCACCTTCAAATAATGCGCCAGCAAATATAGCGAAGTAGCCAAAATGCTGGATCAAATCACTCCAGTTCATAGGAAATATTCTGTTTTTATTGAACACTGATCATATCATTTGTACATTTTTGAGTACTGACAAAAAAGTAAAGAATGGTGATTAGTACTGCCTATTTATAAAGTAAACACCATAAAATGACGGTGTTTTGATTTTGATAGATTTTTTGATTCATCAACCCTATAAATCAAATGATATCAATTAGATAAGCGACATTATTGCATAAATTATAAGATCAGTCGCAGCTCACAACAGGAAAATGATGACATCCATGCTCAAAGGCAGCGTCTTGCCATATATCCAGCATTGGAATTTTCACATCTAAAGCCAAAGGCAATTTTTTCGTATTGAACTGCATCTGCTCTAGGCTGATACCGCAAGCAATGAGGTCCACATCCAGCGCAATATTATGCGATGGACGAATCCGGCCTGAAGCAGCTTCCATTTGCTTTAAATATTCCATCATTTCATCAGGATTTAAATGGCTTCGCACCAAGCAAGCCGCATTCCAATAATCAGCTCCGATACCATCACGGCATGGAATCAAATAAATTTTGGAGAACTTAAATTCACCGAGCTGAGAAATTTGCGTAATTGCACTTTGAAAATGCTCTTTGGGCTGGCTATTGCTCGCTAGCGCTAGAGCATAAATCGTTTCGGTGACGTTCAAGACGAATTCCTACAGAATTTGCTTGCGGGATAATGGCAGGCTTACGGATGCTAATCATAATAGATTCCACCGCAGGAAAGGTAGTAAAAAGTGCGTTAAGTACCAGTTTTGCCGCATGTTCGATCAATTTGGGCTGTGCGTCCTGAATAACTTTGGCTGAAATTTCGCAAATTTCTGCATAATTCAGGGTATCTTCCAGTTCATCGGAGTTTGAAGCCTGCTCAAGACTGGTTCGGATGGTTAAATCCAGCATTAAAGGCTGAATGATTTGCCGTTCCCAATTGAAACAGCCCACCACCGTATCAACTTTTAAGCCTTCAATAATAATTGCGTCCATATTCAACCTTTAACACAGTGCTTAATCCCCCCAATAATAAAATCTTCTGAGTTTTAGCAACGCTTAACACAAAAGTCCCCCTTTATTACAGGGGGATTGAGGACAATTTATAACAAAACTAAAATGCTAGATAACTATTTAATTAATGCTTTAACAGCAAATTAGGGTCCATAGTCTGAACCATCTGCAAACGCTGATCTGCATAAATATCTGTATACGGCGCAAGGATACGCATAAAACGGTCAAAATACAGCATTTGCTTAAACAGCAGCGCAAAGTCACGCGGGAATCGGATACCGTGGCGTTCGCCTACTCCGACCATATCCATCATGATGTCATTCAGATCTGCTGGATTTGAAGTCAGCAACTCTTGCGGATCTGCAAGGAGTACACCACTGAACAGACGTTCTAAATCATCAGCCAATACTTTGGTGTCAATTTTCTTATCCGTCATGCCCATTTTCAGCATGTTTTCAGCCATTAAAGCGTAATTGGTATTTTGCAGCGCATCCATAAAGGCAATACATGCTGTCCATACTTCCGGCTTTAACTGTCCGACAATACCAAAATCGATAAAACCAATACGGCTATCTTCCAGCAGCATCAGATTGCCTGCATGCAAGTCTGCATGGAAGCTTTCACACATCATCAAACTGCCAAACCACGTATTCATAGCAGTCACCAAGACCTGAGATGGATCTTTAGCGACTTTTTTGACCACTTCAAAATCAGTTAATGGCACGCCATAAAAGCGCTCCATGGTTAGAACACGGCGCGTAGAAAACTGATGATAAACTTTTGGAGCTGCTGCGGTTTTGTTTTGCGTCACGTTTAAATAATTGACAAAATCATCAATATTTTGCGCTTCTTCAATAAAATCGACTTCACGCACCATGCGGGTTTTAATTTCTTCAACAATGTCCGCTAAAGAAGCAAACTTCACCTTAGGTACGGCTTTTTCTAAAATTTTGGCTGCCCAGTGCAAGACATTTAAGTCTGTATAAAGGATCGTTTCTACGCCCGGCTTCTGCACTTTTAATACAACGTTCTCACCTGTTACCAGCTTCGCCGCATGCACTTGCGCAATAGAGGCGGATGCTAGAGGTGTTTCATCAATGGAAGCAAATATTTGTGACAAGTCGCGCCCAGCAAATTCTGAAGCCAGCACCTGCTGCACATAGCTAAAAGGCAAAGATGGCGTTTGATCCAAACAGCCTTGAAATTCTTCTACATATTCGCGCGGGAATAAAGATGGTGTACTGGCAATAAACTGGCCCAGCTTAATATAAGTCGAACCGAGAGACTCAAAGGTCTCGCGCATGAGTTTTGCATTGCTCGGTTTTTCTGTCGCATATTTAATGCCGGCTTTCGCGGCGACGACTGCAGTTTCACCCATACGGGCAACCGAACGGAATCCATCAAGCCAAATATTGTTTTTCATAATGTCTGAGGAAAATTAATTTGTAGTGAGTGTAGCAAAATTTCAATCCTTTGCAGGACTATCTTGCCTGACAGATTGGACAATTTTCATCTTGTGCAAAGCCTAAAATGCGCTGTTTCATGCTCAAGCCATCCCAGAGCAGCAATTTTTGCTTTAAAGGCGAAACATTCAGGCCTAAATACAGCAAGGCATGATGCGCCTGTAAACTCGCCATTACATTCGGGGTTGTCGCCAATACGCCCGAATCTGCACAGCGCAGGTCTTCATTCGCCTGCTGTTCTTTCGGAAATAAGCATTCATAGCAGGCTGAATCACCTTCGACCATAAACAGCTGACCTTGGAAACCAATCGCAGAAGCACTAATTAATGGCACATTCAGCTGCTTGCATTGCGCATTGACGGTATAACGGGTTGCAAAATTATCACAGCCATCCAGCACAACATCTTGCGGCGCAATGAGTTCCGCTGCATTAGACACATCTAATTTTGCGACGATGCTTTTCACTTGAATATGCGGATTTATACTTTTTAATCGCTTAGCCAGCACTTCTGCCTTATAAAACCCTAGATCTGCTTCAGTAAATGCCATTTGGCGCTGCAAATTGCTGATTTCAATAGTATCTGCATCAATGAGTGTGATTTGCCCAACACCTGCACGCGCTAATAGTTCTGCTGCTGAACAGCCAATACCGCCGCAGCCAACAATCAGAACATTAGAAAGTTTGAGCTTTTCCTGTGCATCTAAATCCCAGCCATCTAATAAAATTTGGCGGCTGTACAGGTGCATTTCGGCATCGCTAAGCTGTAAATCAAATTCTAAAGCATCAATCAAAACACATTCCTTTACTGACACGGATGGTATAGATCATCCATTCATATGCTATTTAAGTTTTATTTGAACAATAATACTCAGGATGAGGTTTAATAGCTCAGCATTATGCATATATTTTTCAACTTCGGAATCTTATATTTACTCGGTTATTTATACTCAGTTTTGCTTTGTTTAAATAAAAAAAAGCCCGAAAAAACAAACTTGGGCCCAAGGAAAGATGGTGGGCATCTTGTGAAGTCAAATTTCTTCACAAGATGCGATATTTTACTGGCTTAAAAACGGTAGCCCATTTTCACACTATAGCCAATCGCATTATTATCTTTAAACTCAGCATCATATCTTTCTGTACCGAACCAGCTTGCAGATTGAGCTTTAGCATCGCCTAACCAAAAATAACGTGCACCAGCCTGAATAAATGTGGCTGGCGTTGGGCTGAATTGAGCACCCAAACCTGCACTCCAGTAGCCATCTGTTGGCCCTAAAGTTGAAGTTAACTCACCTACACCTGAATCCCAGCCGCCCAACACAGATAAAGCCCATTGTTCGTTTAATTTTCTTGCAACACCAAAGTTCACAGAGAATTGGTCTTTCTCATATGCAATTAAGTCAAATCCACGAGTCGTACCTGCAACTGCTTGAGTTAATCCCGCTGCCAATTGACCAAATTTGTGCGGACGGATCGCAAATTTAGACCAGTCCACCCAACGAATATTTGCAAATGCTATAGTATTCGCCATAATGCCTGATTGAAAATCTAGGTTAATAGATTGAGGGGTAGTAATATTAGTCGAACCCGAAGTAAAGGTATAATCCTTACCCAGTTCTTTAACCGCTGAAGCAATTAAAATACTATTGGCCTGCGGCATTCTTTCTTCCACATTTACTTTATAATCAATTTCCGAGCGATAAGTAAGTGATGCCTTTAGCGCAATTTCTGGAATTTGAAAAGCCACACCAGCTAAAAAACCAAACTCACTTTCTTCAGGAATAGAGGCATCATAACCCTTCATATGCATTCCAGTTTCTTTATCTTTAAAATCGCTACACAAGGTCGTAATGACCTTATCTGAACACATAACTCCACCAAAAGGTCCATAAACGGTACCGCGCAAACTGACATCACCTTTTACAGTTTGGTAGACAGGACCCGCATAAATATTCCAGTGCTCGTTCGGTTGATAGCCCATAATTAAAGATAGACTTTGTGTAGAAACCTCTACATTAGTCCCCTCATCCATATGATGAAATGCACCTGCTTTTACGACTTTGTCCCCATCATAAAGTGGCAGTGTTGGTACTACAGTATGTTTTGGATCATTTGCTGAATAGCTTGCTTTTGCACCAAAGGGCTGATCGTAGATCAGACCTAAAGAAATATGTTCATTTGCCTGATATTTCAAAGCAAAATTTACAAAATGGAAACTTTCAGCCATATCAGAAATATTTGTATTGGCTAAGTCTGCACCTGCATTTAATCGATCATTGGATGGCATATTCCAGCCATTTCTCATCTTGCCTGAAACATCTGCATCTAATACAGATATACCCGCCTCAAAGTAATTATTTGGCTGTAAAAATGCTGAAATGGATTGTCCTGAACGATCCATTCCAGCTGCATATACCCCTTGCGTACACAGCGTGCTCAGCAAAATAGCATTTGTTAAGGTTTTTAATTTCATTTCTATTCCTTTACTTTTTCTCATCAACACAAATCATTTGCATTAAATATGGGAAAAATTCCCATTTATTTTTCGGTAAATTTACACAATAAAAATGTAAAAGCAAAGTATAAAATCAGATTCTCATCAAAAAAATTTAACAAAAATTTGGATTAAAAATTTATTAATATAAAAAACAATTAGTTAAATTTTATTAATTTTAAAAAATTAAGCACACTAAACCCTAAAATTGTGTGAATTGTTTATATGAAATAGATACAGCCCATCAAAATTTTTTCCAGTTTTTCACCGGCTATACAGCGAAATTTTATGAGCTCGGTCTTAAATACTCGGCCTTGCTCAGCTTCTCTGCCCGCTGAATAAGTTAAAAATTGAAACACATCAAATAAAAAGGTAAATTACCCTAAGTTTTGGTTTCAGCATTGCAAAAAGATTTTAAAAATATGAGTAATCTGCCGACAGAAGATGCAACATTTAATTTAGAGCAAATCTTGCTCACCATGCATCCATTAACCCAATGGCTTATCCGTTCGGGCGTAGGTTACAATGATTTTACGGCAGCATTGAAACCCTTATTTTATCTTCAAGCGCTTGACGAATTAGATCGAATTGATCAAAAATCTACTGTGTCTGCAATCAGTTTATTATCTGGATTACATCGAAAAGATGTCTCTGCTCTAAAAAATACTGACATTACACACTCTGGCATTCAGCCCGAAGCCTTAAGTGTTTCTTCCCGCGTCATTGGCGCATGGCTTGCAGATGCTTGGCCGCAATGCCTCTCAATGAACAAAAATCATCCGCAGTCATTTGATGCCTTAGTGAAAACAGTTTCTTTAGATGTGCATTCCAAATCAGTCTTGAATGAATTGATTCGCTTAGGCCTTGTTTTAGTAGAAAATGATTGTGTTATTTTACAAAAAAATGGCTATTACCCTAGTCAGCAGCAGCAGGAAATCCGACAGCTGCTGAGCCAAAATGTATATAGCCACCTTATGGCAGGCATGCATAACTTATTTAATGAAAACCAGACTTCACAGCTTGAAGAAGCCATTCGTGCGGAAGAGCTAACATCGGAATCTGTACAAATACTTCAACAAAAGGCAGTTGACTTATGGGAGCAATATTCTCAGGAATTACTGGAGCTTGCATCAAAACGCTGCACCTTAGATAAGGGAAAATCTGAGGCCAATCAAACTTTCTGCTTAGGGATTTATCAGAATGATAAATAGTAATAAAATAATGATTTACAGCCTTTTCGCTTTCTTATTGCAAGGATGTGATGAAGATTTCAATGTCGGGGTTTCAAAAGGCGGTTCTGGCAATGGAAAGCCAAGCAATGAGTTTGAAAATGTAGAGTTTGGCGCTCCATTTAATCAAAATTATAAACTTTGGTTATCACAGCCTGTGAGTGATGTATGCAATGGCGTAAAGCGGACTTTACGGTTTATTCACCCAATTAGTCATGAACTTATAGAGGAAAATCAAACAATTGACCTGACTAAGAAAATACCTTTCGCAAGCCAAATAAAAGCGCAAGTGGTGTGGCAAAATATTTCAAATCAAACAAAAATAGTGATTCGATCCTGCAATGACATTGCATTCGTAGACGAAGAACGCAATAGTACGGACAGCAAAAATCTTGTGCCTAACCTGACTTTAAATGATCAACGCTGCGATGTAACAACAGTCACCCTAAGTCCTGGACAAACCATAATTAATTCAGGTTTAGAATATACCTATGTCAATACAATAGCTGGGGCTTTAGTACATCATCCTCGTGTTGAATTCACCCCGCAAGATACAGACTTAACGGGATGTAAAGAGCTGGCTAGCCCCTTTTATATTTACAACAAACCGTGATTCTGAATAGGCTTAGGCACTGAAGATGATCAAAATACTATTGGGGAGGGACCAATCCAAGTAGGTTGGTTCCTAACAGATGATAAGGCTTCTATCCTTTTTGAACCACCTTATCGAATGCTTTCACAATCGCAAACCAAACATACAAAATCTGCCACTCATCCCCGCGGTACTGCAATTGGAAAGCCGTTATTTTGTAATTAATTGCCCATTTGATTTTCATTTGCGTTTTGAACGCAATCAAACAGGCAAACCTACACTAGTGAATGCATTGGTTGATGCTTGGAAATAAGCTTCGTAAATTGCTGATATTGGTAAATGAGAATGAATGGCGAGCGCCTAGTGTTCCAATTCTACAGCTGAGACTCCCCTATTGTTTTATTGCAGATGAAGTGGTTTACATCATTCAGTGAGATGCTTTTGGGCATTATCGTAAACATCCTTTACCAGAGACGATTTTTGGTGGTCGTTTCCCAGCTCATATTTGGCCGAGACCTTTAATGTGGGCTTTTGAATGGCATGACACTTCTAAAGACTTGATTTTAAAACGGGATGAGCCATTGTTTTATTGTCAATTCGATGGTTTTGATCCATCACGGACAGTGAAGTTGGTTCAAGCTGAAAAGACACCAGAGCTTATGCAGTATATGGAACAGATTTCAGGTGTGGTGAGTTATGTGAATCAGACTTTTAGCTTGTTTAGTGAAGTGGAAAAAGTCAAACCAAGTAAATTAATAAAATCAAAACAGTAACATTTTTTAGATATAAGAAAGAGGAAATAAAATGGCATTTCAAAAAGAACCGATGACAGATAAAGCGATTGATATGATCACATCTACATTTGAGAAGTTCGAAGATAATCATATTAATTTATTAAGGAGAAGATCTAGTGCTCTTGATAAAGTATATAGTCCTGGCTGGGTTGTGGATAAAGTGACAGGAGATTTTTTAATAGCAGGTTCTGGTGTTCCTCAAACATTGATTAGATATTATTATTATTACAATAGACAGATATTTAATTTGTTAATACGAAGTGTTTATTATGGTGGGGTTTTAGAAAGCATTAATAGTGTCGATTATAAAGAAATAAAAAACCTTAGTCAGGATTTTAAGGGCAATCTGATTGATGCATTTATGGAGTTAGAGAAAGATAATCAGCGAGGTGGAAAACTAACATTAGGGGGTGAGCAATGAGTTTAACAGTTGATCAAGCACAATTACAATTAAATACACCAAAAACTATTTCTAAACTCTTTGAAATTGTAGCTAATGTTAGTAGTGATTGGCTTTGTTGCATAAAGGCTTCAGAGATACTAGGTTTGTGCAACAAAGCCTTTGCGAGGTAGAAAAGGTTAGAGCAAAGAATTTATTTTATAAAAAAATTATTTAATTCATTAAATTGGGGAAAATATGATTTTCAAGTTGTTTGTGTCATTTTCTGGATTTTTCTTTATTATGTTCTTTTATTTTATAAACAAAAAAAAAGAATTTTATAAAGGAAGTGAAAATATTAGGATCTTTGTGATTTTAATTTCATTGTTTTTTGTTTATTTCTTCTTTTTATGTAAAAAAAATTGAGTATATAGAAAAGAATGTCTGTGGTGTATTTAAGTATCACTATCCAAAACCAAGTCAGAGAGCTACAAATATAGAGTTGTTAACATTTAATATTGATGGATATGGTGATTTAACCTTGCCAATTGAAAGAAAATTTAATATGAATGGTTTGAATATTGAAAATATAAAAAAAGGTGATAGATTTTGTATTTTAATTCCTGTTGATAAGAGTGATTCTAATAATTTAAAAACTGCATATCATATACTTTATATAAAAATTTACGATTGAATTAAGCATTTATTTTATAAGAGGGTGTAATTAATGTCTAAAGAAATTAAACCTGCATCTCAGAATTTATCTGAGATGCTTTTGACAGGTGTTAGTAGATCTCTTTCATAAATCAAAAAACGCCCTACCTTTGTTGTTTATTTAGTCCGAAGAATCTTAAATATTCATGCATAATCTATGGATAAAATACTCTGATTAAAAGAAGCTTTCTGAAACCCAATTTAAGCGCTATACAGGCATACCATGATCAATTATTTATGTATTGGTTGATCAATTACATAAGAATAGGTATTGAGCATGTATTTGACCATCTAAGAAATCTCCAAATACTTTCGGAACGTTATCGAAAGTGAGGAAAAAGAATCGGTTTAAGATTCAATTTAATTGCTGGAATTTACAACATGGAATTGAGTAATAAATGACTTATGAAAGAGGTCTACTATATGCGTTAAAAATTAGCGCTTTTCATTCAAAAACATCTGCTGACAATATTTCATATAAAAAGGCTGTCCTATGACAGCCTTTTTTGACCCTATATAATGTAAGGTTTAACCCACTTTATGCAGATTTTCCGCCTTCGCAATCTCTTGCTGCTTCAGCAAATTACGCTGAATTTTACCGCTGGAGGTTTTTGGCAAACTTGCAACAAATTCAATTTCTTTTGGATAAGCATGCTTAGACAAGCGTGAACGCACATATTCCTGCAGCTGATGCATTAACGCCTCTGTAGCAGAATACTGGGCTTTGAGCACCACAAAGGCTTTCACAACTTCAGTACGCTCAGGGTCAGGCTTACCAACCACTGCAGACTCTAGAACCTCTTTGCATTCCAATAATGTGCTTTCAACGTCAAAAGGCCCTACACGATAGCCTGACGTTGTAATGACATCGTCTGCACGTCCAATAAAATCTATGCCGTTTTGTTCATTTAAGCGTACTGTATCGCCCGTCAAATAATAATTCCCCGCAAAAGATTTACGGTTATTGCCGCCATAGCCCGTAAACCAAAACAGCGGTGACTGCGAACAATCAATGGCCAATGTTCCAATGCCGCCCGGCTCTACTTCATGATGTTCTTTATTTAAAACTGCAAAACGATGGCCTGGAATAGCATAGCCTGCAGAACCGACTTTTTTGTGATGATCCAGTGCATGATGATTGGCAATGACCATCCCTAATTCAGTTTGTCCATACTGATCATAAATATTCACATTCAGGTCATGATTGAACCAGTGAATGACTTCCGGCGTTAAAGGCTCGCCTGCACTGCTGACCACCCGCAAATGTTCTTTAATTGAAGGATCAAATTTTTCTTTAAAGCCAAAGAACATGCGAAATGCAGTAGGCGAACCTGTTAGATTGCTGACTTTGTATTTCTGAATAATCTGCAGCGCGTTATCTACGCTAAAGGCACGCTCATCCATAATAATGCTATGACCTAAACTCAATGGCCCAGTAATGCCGTAATACAACCCGTAAGCCCAGCCCGGATCGGCTAAATTCCAGAAAGAGTCTTCTGCACGCAAATCAACTGCATGGGTCATATAGCCCTTAAAGGCCAACACCGCTTTTAATGGCACGGGTACAGACTTCGCCAGACCCGTCGTGCCTGAGGTAAACATCATTAAGAAATGATCATCAAAACTCAGCTGCACAGGATCACAACTGGACGACTGCTGCTGCAGCGCTGTCCAAAAGTCTGCTTCTTTTGTTTGAGATGAGGACAAATGCTGTGACTGCTGGCCTGCCTGAACAATCAAAATGTGCGGCACTTTAACACTGTTCAATTTAAGGCGCTGTTCTGCATTGGTCAAAATCAATTGTGTCTGAGCAGTTTCTACACGGTGCTCAATGGCTTTAGATTCAAATGCGGTAAATAAGGGCTGATATACAGCACCTATACGCCATGCAGCCAAGACTGTAATCAGCAGCTCAGGTGTACGCGGCAACAGTCCTGCAATACAGTCGCCTTTTTTCAGGCCCAAGCTTTTTAAATAATTGGCCAGCTTGCCGGAAGCTTCATCCAGCTGAACAAAACTCCATACAGAAGATTCACCGTTTTTGCCTTCCCAAATTAAGGCGGTCTTATTCTTTCCAAGGTAGCGTCCACAGCATTCCGTATATGCATTGATTTGTGTGGCTGAACCGATGAGCTGCTCCGCAATCTGCTGCTCATAATTAAAATCCTGATACGCCTGTTCTAATGTTTTCATTTTGCAACCTCTCGTCCTAAAGGCTGAATGGCGCGGCATCTGCGCTTGGCTCATTCATTGTCATATTATTTTTCTCCATCTGCTTATAGCAGCTGCAGCTGTACATCCCGTACAAATATCCGCACGATCAATCTGTGCTTTTTGAAATATAAGATTAGAAAAACATGTTCTGATGCCGCCTGCAATTTCCATAACCGTCAAATATTTTGCAGGCTTTGGGCATCGACTAAAGTCTGATTAATCAGCCTTTAGCCACTTCGCGGGCAATCACTAAACGCTGAATGTCAGATGCGCCTTCATAGATTTGGCTGACGCGGACATCACGGTAAATTCGCTCGACTGGAAAATCCGAAACATAGCCATAACCGCCATGAATTTGAATGGCATCAGAACAGACTTTTTCCGCCATTTCAGAGGCAAAAAGCTTCGCCATAGAAGCCTCTTTTAAACATGGCAGCCCAGCATCTTTTAAAGTCGCCGCATGGAAAATCAGTTGGCGTGCAGCTTCAATTTTGGTTGCCATATCTGCAAGACGAAATGCCACAGCCTGATGCTGCACAATTTCTACACCAAAAGCTTTACGCTCATTGGCATATTCGACAGCCGCATCTAAGGCTGCGCGCGCCATGCCGACACATTGTGCGGCAATGCCAATCCGGCCAGACTCTAAATTAGACAATGCAATCTTGTAGCCATCACCTTCTTTACCCAGTAAATGATCCGCAGGAATGCGGCAGTTATCAAAAATAATCGTTGCCGTATCTGAACAATGCTGCCCCATTTTGTCTTCAATACGCGAAACAATATAGCCAGAAGTTCTAGTCGGAACTAAAAAGCAGGAAATGCCTTTTTTACCCGCAGATTTATCGGTCACTGCAAAAACCAAAGCCACATCAGCATATTTACCAGAAGTAATAAACTGCTTTGTACCATTAATGACCCATTCATCACCATCACGTACTGCTTGGCATTCTAAGGCACTGGCATCTGAGCCAGCCTGCGGTTCAGTTAGGCAAAAACAGCCCAGCATTTCGCCTGTTGCCAATTTGGTCAAGTATTGCTGTTTTTGCTGTTCTGTACCGTAACGCTGGGTAATCCCGCAAGGCAATGAATTCTGCACGCTGACAATAGTCGAAATAGCACCATCCCCTGCGGCAATCTCCTCCAAAGCCAAAACCAGCGAGACATAATCCATGCCTGCACCGCCCCATTCTTCTGAAATAGTCATACCTAAAGCACCCAATGCACCCAGCTCTTTTAGCTCCTGCGCAGGAAAACGCGCTGTTTTATCCCGCTCCGCCGCGGTCGGTTTCAACTTTGTCTGTGAATAATCCCGCAGCATATCCTGAACCATTTTCTGCGCTTCATTTAAAATCATTGAGCATCCCTCTCATTGCTATTTTTACAATCTAAACTTTATGGGAAATATTAAAATTATCTGCATGGTGACTCATCCATCCGCAACCTACAGAGCATCTAAAAATAAATGTATCTGCGAGCTAAAAGCATGATAATGCACATTAAACAGGTTTTGCGAATGGCGATGGTTTTGCCTACTTTTCCCTTATGAAAAGTAGGCAAAACCGAAGGTTATGTCATATTTTGAATCAATAACAAAAAGACTCCACTCTCAACCTTCTGTTCCTTTATTTCCTATTTAGGCTGCATTCGAATCGCTCCGTCCAAACGAATCACCTCACCATTCAAATAACCATTCTCAAAAATATGCCCCACCAAATGCGCAAACTCTTCAGGCTTCGCCAAACGCGGAGGAAACGGCACCATCTGCCCCAAAGCATCCTGCACATTTTGCGGCAGGCCTTTCAGCATTGGCGTCTCCATAATGCCCGGTGCAATCGTCATTACACGTATTGCCTCACGCGCCATCTCACGCGCCAGCGGCAAAGTCATTGCAACCACTGCGCCCTTCGACGCAGAATATGCCGCCTGACCAATTTGACCATCATAGGCAGCAACAGATGCCGTATTCACAATCACACCGCGCTCTTCTTCGCCCGCTTTCAGTTCATACTTCGCTATTAATCGCGCTGCATAACGGATCATATTGAATGTGCCAGACACATTAATATTCAGCACTTTTTGAAACATGGCTAAATCGTGCAAACCGTCACGGCCCAGCACTTTCGCCGAAGGGGCAATACCCGCGCAATTGACCAAGCCATTCAGCTGACCATATTTATTTTCAATGTGCTGAAAAAAAGCTTCCGCAGCCGCTTCATTGGTCACATCCAAAAGCTGAAATTCTGCATGTTCACCTAAACGGTGCTGCAGTTCCTCACCCATGCTCTGATTCATATCCGCCATAATGACTTTAGCGCCTTGGCCAACCAGATAGGTTGCTGTTGCAGCGCCTAGCCCTGATGCGCCGCCAGTAATTACAAACACTTTCCCTTGAATCTTCATTTTATTTTTTCCTAAACATGTATTTTTGAAATTCGACTTAAGACACAGAGTAAACATAGAATAATTTGAGTACAATTTCCAAATGCTGCATCCTGTGTGATGTATTTGAACAATATAAAATGACTGCAATCATTCATGGATTACACATTGAACGGTGACCGCTTTCAGGATGCTTTTAAAGGCACCATTTCCATCAGCTTAGTCAAAGAAGCGCTGCATCATGCCCGCTTGCAAGGTTTTGACTTGGATCACCTGCTCATGCAGGCTGGCATTGCACCTGAACTGATGCAGTCTGATAAAACCCGTGTCTCTGTTTCCCAGTACGCGCAGTTATGGATTGTGCTGGCTGATGCCATGAATGATGAGTTTTTCGGCATGGACAGCCATGCCATGCGCAGAGGCAGCTACACATTTTTATCTAAATCTGTGCTGCAGGCAGAACATGCTGGCCAAGCACTCGGCCAAATTTTGCAGTTTCTGAATTTGCTCTTAGATGATTTCCAAAGCAAATATTTTGTAGAAGAACATTACGCTTACATCATTATTCAAGATAAAGCTGCACCCAAACGCATGTTCAGCTACGCAACCTATTTAATGCTGATTCATGGCATGATGTGC
The DNA here is from genome assembly GCF_002135435.1 of Acinetobacter sp. ANC 3813. Taxonomy (GTDB): domain Bacteria; phylum Pseudomonadota; class Gammaproteobacteria; order Pseudomonadales; family Moraxellaceae; genus Acinetobacter. Next base: position 238,939 of record NZ_NEGK01000007.1, read on the forward strand.
TGGTTATGCGGTCAACGTGTAGTGCTCAACCGCATACAGCTCAAATGCGATGCACCTGAAGATGACAATGATTATAAAGTAAGGTTTTGCGATGATATTCAGTATCAGGCTGAAGAAAATTATATTCAAATTGATGCCAGCTATTTAGACATTGCTATTAAGCAAGATAAAAAGTCATGGCATCAATTTATCCAGCACACGCCTTATAACCTTTTGGTACGTTTTAAAAACCCCAATGCCCTGAGTCATCAAATCCGTAAGCACTTAATTCAAACACCTACAGCTAGCTGGGCTGAACTGCCAGATTTATCACAACAATTTGGCATGTCTGAAGCCACCATGCAGCGGCGATTAAAACAGGAAGGTGTCAATTTTCAGCAATTAAAAAATGACATCCGCCGTGACCTAGCGATTGATTTACTCGAAGGCAGTGCATACACACTGCAAGATATTAGCGAAAAACTCAATTTTCATGATGTCAGCGCTTTTCATCGCGCTTTTAAGAAATGGACTGGGGTCAGCCCTGGCGCATATCGTCAAAACAGCAACGATAAATAAAAGCCCGTCCAATATTTTTCAAGTCTCAGCTTATCCACATTATTTAATTTTTATAAATAATCAATGCTTTTCAGAAGCTTACAAAAATGATAAAACGCGACTGATCATTCATCTTTAGTGCATTGCTTCTTTGGTCTTATTAGGTTATTTTTCAATCAATTCAAAGCGCTTTTGCTTTTACATTTTTTTGATGTAATCCACTCCTGTTTAATCACCTGAAAGGCCCTCCCATGCTTAAGATGATTGATGTACTTGAACAAAGTTTAGTACAAAACTTCTCTAATTCTCTATTCAGCGCAGCTGAACACTCTGAGGCGCAGTTCCATCAAGACTTGCGTGATATGTCTGATATTGATTTAGCCAATATTGTGTCAGTTTTCTTCTTGAACGCACAAGCTGCAGACATTGCTCAGCACTTAGATATTTCTGCTGAAGCATTGCAAAATATTCAAGCTGGCGCTGATTTAAAAGCAGAAAGTTTATTGCCTGAAACGGCTAAAATTGTTGCTTACTGCTTAGCGGTAGAAACAGATGCATTGAACCGTGTAGAAATCGCAGACTGCCTGCAAGACTACCCAATGTAATCTCTTCGCACTGAATAGTTATACTTATAAATAAAGCGGTCAATGAACCGCTTTATTTATTTCTAGAACTGCTTAAACCGCTTTAATTAATTCACCGCCATTTCTGTTTAATCCTGCCTATATCTTTAATATTAATGCTGTTTGTTATTATTCATATAAAGGCGCTTCAGTCCTCCACTAAAAATTAAAAATATTTAATAACAATTACTTAACATTTTAAATTACTTATTGCCCATTTTCATATTTCATTATCATTTTTTCTCTTTTGCAGCATCAGCCCACTCCAAGTATTAATTGCGCATTATTTTTAATATTGATGCTGGGGCTTACTTAAATGAAATCATCCACTAAAATTTCCATACTACTCTTTTCTGCATTGATTACAGGGAATGCTGCGGCAGCCATTGCTGCAGAAATCAAACTCGATTATGCCTACTATGCCCCTACGAGCCTGGTGGTGAAAGAGCAAAAATTATTGGAAAAAGCCTTACCGAAGACACAAATTAAATGGGTGTTCAGCCAAGGTTCTAACCGCTCACTGGAATATCTCAATAGCGGCAGTACCGACTTTGCATCAACCGCGGGTTTAGCCGCAGTACTCAGCAAAGCCAATGGCAGCCCGATTAAAACCGTATATATTCAAAGCCAGCCCGAATGGACCGCTTTACTGGTCAGCAAAAATTCTGCGATCAAAAGTCTTAAAGATTTAAAAGGCAAAAAAATTGCTGCTACCAAGGGCACAGATCCCTATTTATTTACCTTACAAGCCTTAGAAACAGTAGGTTTAGGCAAGCGTGATGTACAACTGGTACATTTACAGCATCCAGACGGCAAAACAGCCTTGGAGCGTGGACAAGTCGATGCATGGGCAGGTCTTGACCCATTAATGGCTTCTGCACAATTACAGTCTGGCGCAAAACAAATTTACCGCAACATCAACTTCAACAGTTACAGCGTACTGAGTGTTAAAGATCAATTTGCAGCGCAAAGCCCTGAAGCTGTAACTGCCGTGATCAAAGCCTATGAACAGGCACGCAAATGGGCCAAGGCCAATCCAGACAAGTTAGCCGCTTTGGTTGCTCAAGAAGCCAAGTTGCCGCTGAATGTTGCGCAGCTGCAAATCAAACGAACTAACTTTGATCAAAATGTGCCTAATGCCAAACAAATCGCTGCTTTGCAAAAAGCTGGTTCAATTTTGACCGAGGAAGACTTAGTCCGCAGAGGCACCAATGTGAATCAAGTCGTTTCTCAGCTCTTTGATGCTAAACTTGCTCAGCAAGCGCTTAAACCTTAAGGCTAAGCCAACATGACGACTGATACTGCTATCACAGCGAAAATTCAAGCGCAGCTTGCACAGCAGCAAACGCAGCACAAAGCTGGAGCAAAGATTAAAAGCCTGATTAAAGGGCTGACGCTGCCTGTACTGCTGATCTTGCTCTGTGAATATCTTGTACGTGCAGGATTTATTGAGCCTTACTTGCTCCCTGCACCCAGCAGCCTATGGCAAAGTTTAACAGAGTTGGCTGCTGGTGATTTAACTCAGCACATCTGGGCCAGTACTTGGCGCGTATTCTTAGGCTTTTTCATCGGCAGTGCGCTAGCGCTATTTTTTGCTGTGCTGGTGGGCTTGAATAAACAGGCTGAGGAATTTTTAGAACCCAGTTTTTCTGCGATTAAATCTATTCCTAGCCTAGCTTGGATTCCCCTGCTGCTGCTTTGGCTGGGGATTGATGAAGGCTCAAAAATCACTTTAATCGCCATTGGCGCATTCTTTCCGGTCTATACCAATGCTGTAGCCGCGATTCATGGTGTAGACCGCAAACTGCTTGAAGTGGCAAAAGTCTATCGATTGAAATATTGGCAGCAAGTCCAGCAGATTATCTTGCCCGCAGCTTCTGCAGGTATTTTAACTGGACTTAGAAATGGCCTCAGCCTGTCTTGGATGTTTATGATTGCCGCTGAACTGATCGCCGCCACGCAAGGCATTGGTTATTTGCTGAGTGATGGCCGTGAAACCTCCCGACCGGATATCGTCATCATTGCCATTATTTTGCTGGCTGTACTGGGTAAAATTACCGACAGCATCATGAAAGCTTTAGAAAGTTGGCTGCTGAGATGGCGGGATGTCATTAAGAAGTAACGGCTAGAAAAGCTATTTTATAGCGTAGTGTATTAATAGCAGGCTTTATAAAGCTGCAGGCAAAAGAAAAGCGCATTCACTGCGCTTTTCTTTTGCCTGCAGCTCAATGTCATGAAGCAAACTTCAAACCATGACAAAGTCATCAAGAAGATTAATGCGGCCATTGCCCTAAGGTTACGCGGTCATTGCCGCCATAATCTTTTACGGTGCGTACTTGCTTATAGCCAGCTTGGGTAAAGATATGACGTACAGCATCGCCTTGGTCATAGCCATGCTCAAGCACCACCCAGCCATTTACAGTTAAGTGTTTTTTGCCTTGCTGAATGATATGTTCCAAATCCGCCAAACCTTGCTTATCAGCAACCAAAGCACGCTTTGGCTCAGTTGCCAAATCTGGCATATGTGCATCATTGGCATCAATATAAGGCGGGTTCGATACAATCACATCAAAAAAAGCGCGCCCCAAAGGCTTAAACCACGACCCGCAGGCAAACTGCACATCATTCAGATCATGCTTTTCAGCGTTGAACTGCGCAACTTCTAATGTCGGCTCATAAATATCTGTAGCAACAACGGTCCATTCAGCACGTTCACTGGCAATAGACAGCGCGACGGCCCCAGTGCCCGTCCCTAAATCGACAATACGTGCATCATCAGGCACATCCAAATGCAAAACAGTTTCAACCAGCACTTCTGTATCTGGACGCGGCACCAAAGTATCTTTGGTGACTTTTAAATCCAAAGTCCAAAAGGGCTGCGAACCCGTCACATAAGCCAAAGGTTCACCCGCAGCGATGCGCGCTAAGCCATCCTTAAATTGCTGCTCCTGTTCAGCAGTCAATTCCTGCTCTTTTTTCATCACCAAATCAAAAGAATCAATTTTGGTGATATGTTCGAGCAGCCATGCATTTTCCTGACGCTCATAGCTTTCAGGTTCACCGCGTAAAGCCAAAGCCTGTGCAATATTCATTTAGCCACCATTTTGCTGTGCAAGAAGCGCTAACTGATCAGCTTGATATTCACGGTGCAAGCTATCCAGTAACTCAGTCAAATCGCCTTCCATCACTGCATCTAATTTATATAAAGTTAAATTAATACGATGATCAGTCATACGGCCTTGCGGATAGTTATAAGTACGGATACGTTCTGAGCGGTCGCCCGAACCCACCAAATCTCGGCGCATTTCTGAAGTCGCCGCATCGGCAGCGGCACGTTTCGCATTTTCAAGACGTGAAACCAACAGCGCCATAGCCTTGGCTTTGTTCTTATGCTGTGAACGCTCATCCTGACATTCCACAACTGTACCCGTTGGAAGGTGGGTAATACGAACTGCAGAATCTGTTTTGTTAATGTGCTGACCGCCCGCGCCTGATGCACGGTATGTATCAATACGCAGTTCCGAAGGATTAATTTCGACAGTCGTATCGACATCAATTTCAGGCAGAATCGCAACCGTACAGGCAGAAGTATGCACGCGTCCTTGTGATTCTGTTGCAGGTACGCGCTGTACACGGTGCGCGCCGCTTTCAAATTTCAAGCGTCCATAGACGCCGTCGCCGTTTATCAGGCAGATGACTTCTTTATAGCCGCCATGTTCGCCGTCATTTTCAGACAGAATTTCCAGACGCCAGCCTTGTGATTCGGCATATTTGCTGTACATGCGGAATAAATCGCCTGAGAAAATTGCCGCTTCATCACCGCCGGTTCCAGCACGGATTTCCAAATATGCAGAGTTTGCATCATTTGGATCTTTTGGAATCATCAGAATGTTCAAATCAGCTTCAAGGCTATTAATTAAAGCTTTATTTTCTTGAATTTCTTCTTGCGCCATTTCTTTAAAATCAGGATCTGACAGCATGGCTTCAGCGGTTTCAATATCTTTTTCCGCTTGCGTATATTTACCCCACACTGCAGTGATTTCACTTAAATCACTGTGTTCGCGCGACAGCTGACGGAAACGCTTATTGTCCGAAATTACTTCAAGATCTGCGAGCAAGGCATTTAATTCTTCGTGACGGTCAGATAACTGATCTAACCGCAAACGCAGCGATTCTTTCATTGTTCAAAATATCTCAATACAGCCTGTTCAGTGGCATCCACCCGAACAGATCATTCTAAAAATTGCGCTTAGTTTAACGATTCTCTGATTTAAATGACATCTTTATTGATGCTGTATAGCCAAACTGGATCAAACTGCAATAATTGCATCCTGCGATTGCAGTGAAACATTGCAAAAATTAAGTTTCATTTCACTTTTCGTCGCAATAATCAAAAAAATGCGCCAATGTTTTAAAACGGCTAAAAGGCTATTTTCTGCTACATTCATTCACAATTTTGTGAATTTGATTATTTTTAAATCAGTTTTTTCACAATGGTTACAAAGCGAAACAATGTGGAAACTAAAGCACAGCAATTCAATGAAGACTCTCCACACTTTCAAAGAATCATCTTGTTACATTGACCCCATCGTAGAAATGACACAGTCCACAAGTATGGACATGGAGTAAAGCATGAAACTGAATGCTATTTTATTAAGTACTGCTTTGGCAGCAACTTCAATGTTTACTGTAAGCGCTCATGCTGACAGTACAACTCGCGTAGCTGCAGCAAGTGCTCTAGGCAGTGTAGCTGGTACAGCAATTGGTAAAAACATGGGCGGCACAACTGGCGCGACCATTGGTGCAGCTTTAGGCGGCGCTGGCGGTGCAGCAGTAGCAAGTGACCGACGCAACCGCACTGAGTCTGCTATTGGTGGCGCAATCGGCGGCGGTGCGGGCTATACCGTTGGTAAAAGCATGGGCGGCACAAACGGCGGCTATGTTGGTTCAGCACTTGGTGCAGCGGGCGGCGCAGCTTTAGGCAATAAAATTTCTAAAGACAAAGCCAGCACGAGCTATAACAAAAAACACTATAAAAAGAAACGCCGTCACTAAGTTTATGGCGTCAAAAATAGCACCTTCGGGTGCTTTTTTTATGTCGAAACGATTGTCTTTTCAAACTGCCTAAGACGAATCAAATGCACAGCTCTAACAATACATATTGAGTGAAAATTATAATTATGTAGAAATCTGGCAGATGATTTACACAGTAATTACCAAAGACTTCATTTTAGCAATAATGCTCTTCACGATCTTTTCTACATTTTTGCTTACATTGATATCAAGACGAAATGGATAGGCTCTAAGGAGTTCAAAAATGAAAATCAATAAATATATTTTAGGTGCTGTAATTACTGCTTCTGTATTCACCATGACTGCAGCGAATGCTGGCAATACCACAAATACGGCTTTAGCTTCGGCGCTTGGCGGTGTAGTTGGCGCAGCAGTCGGCAAGCAAATGGGCGGTACAACTGGCGCAACAATTGGTTCAGCAATTGGCGGCGGTGCCGGCGCAGCAGTTTCAGCCAATAAACGTGACCGTAATGGCGCGATCATTGGCGCAGCTCTAGGCGGTGCTGGCGGCTATACTGTCGGTAAAAATATGGGCGGCACGAATGGCGGATATATTGGCGCAGCGGCAGGTTCTGCAGGCGGTGCGGTTTTAGGTAAAAAAGTCAGCG
>NZ_NEGK01000008.1 GCF_002135435.1 Acinetobacter sp. ANC 3813
ATAATGACCTTTAGTAAATGGCAACCATCTTAGGCCTTTAGGCAAAAAGCTCACCTTAAGTTTGCTATTGCCTTCATTCTGCGGATAGGCAACACCTTCGGAACTGATCATTTCACCGTTTGCAGTACGACAGCTATTTAATACACCCATCGTTTTATCAGTGTTTACACTGTATTGGGCTGTAATATCTGAAACGCACTTACGTTGAAAATACATCGGTAAATGCGCTATTTCATACCACTTACCTGCGTACTGTTGAATATCGATTTTCTCTACTGCTTGGGGTGCAGTTGTTTCTGCCTGAGCAGTGACAGATAAGCTTAAGCTGATGATTGCCAGTGCCGTACCCGCAATTGACTTTAATAGAGTATTCATTTTCAAGCCTTATTTGATTCTCTAGCAAAGATAACCCAAAGAGATGTGAACAAAGCGTGAAGATTAATTGCAGGACGAATGTAGGCGAAATTTCAATTTTATAGCCTGAAAAATGAGTAAAATCATTTTTTCTTGTATCCCATTTTTAAGCGGTAAATTGGTTTTTTCTGTTTAAATGTATCAGTGCTGTCTATAGACTTGTTAAAAAAAGTCAACCAGATCAACAGACTCTTTCCAGATTCAGATGCCTTTTATAAGACAATCAAATATACATATAAGAAAACTTGATTAAATTTATTTTTAATGTATACTGAGCTTAACTAGAAAAAAGTGTTGTTTCATTCAATCTCTGTTAAGTATCGTCGTTTTATTAATAATACTTCGTTTGTTTAGATTTTAAGTCTCATTCATTATTATTTTCCAAGTTATAAGTAGTCAATAAAATGGCTAAAATTATTAAAAAATCAGTAGGATTTATTATGTCAAACTCAAATATTGTTAAAGGTACGGTTAAGTGGTTCAATGAAACTAAAGGTTTTGGTTTTATTCAACAAGAATCTGGCCCAGACGTTTTTGCTCACTTCAGTGAGATTTCCAGTTCAGGTTTTAAAACCTTATTTGAAGGTCAACAAGTTGAATTCAGCATCGCTCAAGGTCAAAAAGGACCAAACGCAGTTAATATTAGTGCGGTCTAAGTAATTTGATGAATTAAAAAAGTACGACGCTGTACTTTTTTAATTCAAAAGTTGTTAATCACATTCTTCGAAAAAATGATAAAAACAAGATATACATTGTTAAAAAATAATGAATTAGTTGCAAAATCTACAAATGGTACTGAAATTATTGTCTCGTTAATCCCTTTAAATAAAATGCAAAATACACGTGAAGGGTTTAAAGCGATCGAAGTAGGTAAAAAAGTACGTCTAGAATCTGGCGTTGAAGTAGATTTAAATTTAGATAGTCGCACATTTTATATCTCCATGAATCAATTATTTAAGTTAAATTATAAAGTGATTTAACTTAAAAATTTATGAATAATGAAGCCATGTAACCGTTTTTCTTTCGTGCTGTTATTCAAGGTATATCTAAATGCTTAAACAAAATCTAAATATGAAAGATCAATTCGGTATCAAATATTCTATTCAAGCCACAGTTGATTACCATTTTGACGCTAACCAGTCTTACTCCCATGTCAAATATATAACCGTGGATGGTGAAGATATTCAACCTAGCATTGATATGTTTTTCCAAAGTACTTCAAGTGGAAAAATTTTCAAGATTATCTAAATTATTCCCAACCTATTCAGGACTGCATCTGTTTATAGTGGTCTGTAAAATACAGCACATTTACATGATCGAACCGATGACACCACACTAAAAAAAACCATGCAGCATCCATCATTGCCAAGCTCTTTATTTCAGTCTATAGAGTGAAAACGGGCAAAGTCCATGGCAAGTGCTGAGAGAGTTCCTTTTCTAGATTTCCGTTCTTATTTCAGCCTGAAATTATCATCTAAATATTCAAACATTTCTCTTTTTAAATTTCAAAGCCATTCTTTGCTGTCATCTGCAACAGGCGTTCCATGTATCACATGCTGAATCATGGCATAGGCGATACTACCCTTGAACGGAATCTCGGGTAACTGATCAAATTTAAAAAATTGCGCATCGCTGAGCTCATTTTCTTGAATCTGAATTTCCCCTTCCTGATATTCTGCCTTGAAGGCCATCATCAGATTGCTGGGAAACGGCCACGGCTGACTGGATAGATATTGAATATTTTTGATATGAAGCCCCACTTCTTCCAACGTCTCACGGCGTACTGCATATTCCAGGGTTTCTCCTACTTCTACAAAGCCTGCAATCAGGCTGTACATCTGGGTTTTGTTGCGGGCATTTTTTGCCAGCAGAATTTCATCTGTACCCCGGGTAATGATGGTAATCACACAGGGATTCACCCGCGGATACTGGTTATAGCCACAGGATGAACAGACCATGGCATACTGGCTAGCGTGCTGCTGGGTGGAGTGTCCACATTGACTGCAAAAGCGGTGATTACGGCGCCATTCCAGTAACTGTACCGCACGGCTAGCCTGTTCAAACTGCACTCTGCTCCAGACTTGCACTAGTAGCCGGATTGGTACCAGTTGATAACCTTCCGGCACCAGTTCATCTTCTTTAAGGTCACGGGCAATGATCTCACCATTTTCCGACAGGTACAGATCGTGCTGCAGTCTGGCTGCCTGCGGCAACTGAAAATGCTCATCCACCAGTAATTGCTGCTGTCTAAAAATATAAGCTTTTGAATGCATGCTCATGACAATTCTCTGTTTAAAAAAAATCCCTTACAGAGGGGTGTATGGGACAAAACTAAGGAAGCTTACATGGAGTAACCTCTAGCAAAATACTAGGCGCAAGCTGCCTAAATTACAAACAAAATAATTTTTATCTTTATGATTAAAATCATATAATTTTCACAGCATCTATGTATTAAGGAATAATGCGAAGGGATTTTTATCAACTGGCTTTAGCATTTGAGAGATGAACAACCTGTTATTGCAACAATCATGATTTCTGTCTAATGCCAGAGGATAATTTAGACGAGTTAAATTAACTCAGCATGCGGGCTGATCTTTATCTTCACAAAAAATTGAACTATCTGGCTTTACACTGCGCTATCTTTCATCGGGTCTAGATTGGCTATGCGTTTCGGTTTAATTCTGGGTGATCAGCTTCATCATCAGCTTGCTACGCTCAAATCACTAGACCCTACCCAGGATGTGATCCTGATGGCTGAAGTTGTTGAGGAAGCCACCTATGTCGCTCATCATCCGCAGAAAATTGCCCTGATTTTTAGTGCCATGCGTCATTTTGCCAAAGAACTCAAAGCAAAAGGCTGGCGTGTACGTTACCATACTTTTCAATCTGGTAGTCCTATTCGTAGCCTGCTGGATTTCGTTGAGTCACAGCAACAACTCTTACCAGTCACAGAACTGGTCATTACGCACTGCGGGGAATATCGTTTACAGCAGCAGATTGAACAGCACTGGAGCCATCAGCTGCAACTGCCAGTTCAGTGCCTGAATGATGAACGTTTTTTCTGTAGTCCGGAACAGTTCCGGCACTGGGCCAGCCGCTACCAGACACTGCGTATGGAATATTTTTACCGGGAAATGCGCAAGCAGACCGGCTACTTGATGCAGGGACAGCAGCCGCTTGGAGAACAGTGGAACTATGACAGTGCCAATCGCAAGGCCTGGGCTGGCAATCCCACTTTGCCTGCACCACTTCACTTTGAACACGATCAGATTGATCTGGATGTGCTTGAATTGGTTGAACGTGAATTTTCCCGTCACTCTGGCAGCCTTGACAACTTCCGCTGGGCCACCACACGTAGCAATGCCCTGCTTGCACTGGAGCATTTCATTACCCACAGTTTGCCACATTTTGGCGATTATCAGGATGCCATGGTTCAAGACTCAGACATGCTGTTTCACAGCCTGCTCTCACCTTATCTGAACTGTGGCCTGCTGGTGCCCAGAGAAGTCTGTGATGCGGCAGAAGCTGCCTACCATGCCAATCATGCACCACTGAATGCAGTGGAAGGTTTTATCCGACAGATTCTCGGCTGGCGCGAATATGTCCGCGGAATTTACTGGCTATACATGCCGGAATATGCCAGCCGCAATGCACTGCAGCACTCAGCGCCGCTGCCACAATTTTACTGGACTGGCCGTACACGAATGAACTGTATGGCTGAGTGTTTCCGTAATACCTTTCAGCATGCCTATGCACATCATATCCAGCGTTTGATGGTGACTGGAAATTTTGCCTTATTAATTGGTGTAGACCCGCAGCAGATCAGCGAGTGGTATCTGGCAGTGTATGCCGATGCCTATGAATGGGTAGAATTACCGAACACGCTGGGCATGGTGATGCATGCCGATGGAGGCTTGATGGCCAGCAAACCCTATGCCGCCTCGGGCAATTATATCCATAAGATGTCGGATTACTGCAAGCACTGTAGCTACAATGTCAAAACTCGCACCGAGCTGAATAGCTGTCCGTTCAACAGCCTGTACTGGTATTTCATGATCCGGAATGAGGCGAAATTTCGTACCCATCCACGTATGGGCATGATTTATCGACAGCTAGATAAACTTAAAGATCAGCAGCAGATTATCAGCCATGCCCAGCAACTTCTAAGCCAGATCAATGAGTTATAAACGATGAAAAAACAGCATCTCCCTGTAAAAATCTGTATCCACTGTTTGCGCCCTTTTACTTGGCGAAAAAAATGGCACCGCTGCTGGGAGGAAGTACGATATTGTTCTGAACGATGTAAACGTGAGTCAAGACGGTAGTCAAAATCAAACACTTAGAAACGCTTGTATTGCCGTGAACAATAGGCACGTATCACATCGGGTGAACGCAACTGCAGATGCTTGGTTTTTCGGCCGGTCATGCGTTCACGCCACATTTTAAAGCTACCGGGTTTCATATTTTGCCGCATCAAGCGGATCACCGCCGCTTCATTCAAACCAAACTCACGTTGAATGGCTTCAAATGGAGTTCGATCCTCCCAAGCCATTTCGATAATTCTGGATAAGTCTTCTTGAGAAAATTGATTCATGCCACTCTCATTTTTAATTACTATGAAGGTTGAATTAGCTCTATCAACTCATTTACATACCTTGAGTCAATTTGAATTCAACTAAAAGCATAATAATACGATCATGAATTTTTTGTGATTTTTCTCTAGCTTACGGACTCAGCACAAATAAAGGGCTAGTTAGACTAGCCCTTTTAAATCCTAGTTACCTCTATAAGTCGAATATCCATAAGGACTTAGAAGTAATGGAATATGATAATGGCTGACACTTCCATCTACGTTAAAAATTACAGGAACTTCAGGAAAGAAAGTATCTTGCTTATTTTTTTTAAACCAGTCCTCGGTTTTAAAGGTAACTTTATAAATACCAGCTTCAAGCTTCTGATTTTCAGGAAACAATGCAGTAATACGACCATTAGGGCCAGTATATTGCTGATTTAACTTCACCCATTTATTCCCAGTATTTTTTTCCAGTACCACCTCGACTTGAGCGGAAGGCAGACCATTTTCTAGATTCAACACATGCACACTTAAGGGGTTAGTTTGTGCAAAAGTCATTGAAGTCAACAATAGTGTTGAGAGTGGCAATAATTTTTTAAACATAATAGATTCCTTAAGGATTGAAAATAGACTGAACAGCTGTTTCTGCGCAGTAATGGTCATTTTTTGCGCCTCCTGCTCCCGCAACTCCAATCGCGCCAACAACTTGACTCTCATAGCGCACAGGTACGCCGCCACCTAACAACAGTAGATTTGATAAGGTGGTTAAATTTTTTGCATCCTTGTTTTCATGGGCATTTTGAGTTAACAACATGGTCGCCATTTTGGTCGATAAAGCGGTATAGGCTTTCTTTTCGGCTGCGCCCAAATTATGTGGTCCGACAGTTTCATGCCTATTTGACATCAAGGTATTTCCTCCCCGATCCACCACTACCACGGCAATGTTATGCTGTATTTTTTGACATGCGGTCACAGCAGCATCAATAAGAGTTTGTGCTGCCTGAGAATCAAGTGAATAAACTTGATTCAATTGAACGGATTGTGCAAAAGTACTGCTACTCATCAGCATTACTGTTGCAATAAGCCCTTTGAGTTTGTTCATCATGATTGCTCTGAATTAAGTTTTAAAAATCTTATACAATCTGAATGATTTAGATGATGACAATCACATTACAAAGTTGTCATCTTCAAAATGAGCCTGAACAAAATGTGTATTCTAATTATCGAAGATGAAGTAAAAATCGCCTCATATCTGGTGAATGGCTTAAATGAATCTGGCTATGCCGCTGAATGTGTCCATTCAGGGCTAGAAGGCTTGGAAAAGTTAAAAATGCATGCATATAGTCTGGTCATATTAGATGTGATGTTGCCCGATATAGATGGCTGGGCAGTCCTGAAAGTATTGCGACAATTTTCTAAGATTCCAGTAATTTTTCTTACCGCAAAAGACCAGGTGATTGATCGGGTCAAAGGTTTGGAACTAGGCGCCGATGATTATCTAGCCAAGCCTTTTTCTTATATTGAATTACAGGCCCGAATTAAAAGTCTACTTAGACGTCAGCAGTATGTAGAGGAAAATCAATTAGAAATTGCAAATTTAAAATTGGATTTAATCCATCATAAAGTCTGGCGTAACCAGCAGCCTATAGAACTCAGTAAAAAAGAATTCAATCTTTTGCGCTTCTTACTGCGCCATCCGAATGAAATTATTACACGCAGGCAAATAGCGTCTGAAGTCTGGCAGATCAATTTTGATACCGATACTAATTTTATTGATGTGGCTGTGCGGCGTTTACGCAGTAAAATTGATGAGGGACATAATATGAAGTTAATTCATACTGTTCGCGGTTTAGGCTATAAAATTTCGGCAGACAAATAATGTTTAACCCCATTCGTTCACTAGAACTACGATTAACATTGCTGGCTACCACTTGTGCTGCGATGGTTCTGTGTACTGTGGCATTGATGACTTATTTTGGCATCAACCAGATTCTAATTGCACAGCAAGATCGGGCTTTGGCTGAACGTATTGAACGTCTGGAAATTTTATTGCAAGACAGTCGCAATATTGAGCAGATTATCGCACGTCCGAAGCTGTATCAAAATATGCTCGGCAATCAGGACAATCTGTTTTTATTGCTTCAGGGAAATCAGGCTCTGATCAATATTAATCCTCTTAGCATTCCACTACCTAAATTTACCCACCAGCCTCAGATTGAATTCCGTGATTTATCGGCTCATGCTTATCCCACCCGTATTGCATGGAAAACCATTCAAATTAATCGACAACCCTATCTATTAATTGCAGGCAAGCAGTGGTCGGAACGTTTAGCCATTATCTCGCCTTTTAAAAAACGTCTTTTTATCTATGCGTTTAGCGGTATTCTAGTCATTTTCATGCTTTGCGCCATTGCTAGCCGTCTCGGATTGAATGCGTTAAGAATACTACGCGAACAAGCTCATGCTATTAATATTCACAAACTTGAACAGAGACTCAATCTGAGTCATCCTCCTCAAGAGATCGAACAACTAGCCTCCGATATTAACGCCATGCTTGACCGTATTGAAATGGGATATAGCCAACTGAATCGCTTCTCTGAAGACATTGCGCATGAATTTAGAACCCCATTGAATAATTTAATCGGGCAAACCGAAATTTTACTCATGAATGAACGTAGTCACGCACAGTATCAGGAACTCCTGATTTCCAACTTGGAGGACTATCAACGTTTAAAACGAATGATTGACAGCATGTTATTTCTAGCCCGCGCAGATGCGCACAAAGTTTGCTTAAACAAACAGAAGATTCAACTTCAATCATTTATAGAAGATATATTCAGTATTTTCGAGTATCAAGCTGAAGAACAACACTGCAATTTTGTTTTAAGTCTTGAAGCGACTGAGCTATCTGCAGATCCTGAACTGTTACTACAAGCGCTGTATAATCTGATATCAAATGCGCTCATTCACGGCGGCAATCACCGAACTATTTATGTGCTTAGCCACCGGAAGATCATTAATAATATACAGATGGTTACATTATCTGTGATCACCAGTGGTTTGGAAATTGCCCCTGAGCATTTGTCTCATCTCTTTGAGCGTTTTTATCAGTGCAGTTCCAGCAGACAAAGCCCTCATCAAACGGGTGGTTTAGGCTTATCGATTGTGGCATCCATTTTAATGCTTCATCAGGGAATGTATCAGGCAGTCAATAGCGCAGAAGGTATATGTTTTGAACTGCTATTCCCAGAGGTGTGATCCATATTTGTACTTATTTCATATCGTGTTTGGAATCACTGTGAATTCTCGCATCCACCAGATTAATGGTTCAATCACAGCTTGCCGATAATCTAGGATCATGAGTCACTAATAAGACTGCACAGTCATGTTCGCGATGTACTTTACGAAATAATTCAAAAATTTACGCAGCAGTTTGAGTATTAAGATTGCTTGTCGGTTCATCGGCCAACAATAATACAGGCTGAGTATTCAGAGCACGTGCAATCGCCACACGCTGCTGTTGCCCTCCAGAAAGCTCATTCGGTTTACGGTCAGCGAACTTATCTAACCATACGGCGGCCAATAATTTATGGGTATATTACAACTCAGATTGATCTGGTTTTCCTTTCTTCAGTATTAATCGCATAAGCAACTCATTACTTAGTCATTTTATCTAACTAAAATGTGCCTGCAAAATCGATGGCTATTCAGATCAAATCTCTATTTCGACTTCATTTACTGATTGTCTAAAGCTTTGTGCAAAGACTTATTCAACTCAATAGTTGAAGTTAGACGGCATCAGATTATTTCACACTATGTAGACGACAAAAGTAAATTGATATTGTGATCAGTTATCGAAAAAATCATGGTGGACTTCATCTATTGGTAGATTCAACTGGCTTTAAGTTTTGTGTGTGAGAGAGAATGGAAACGCAAGAAACATCAGCCTAAATTGCTTCGGCAATTGCGTAAACTGCATATAGCTGTGTTAAATAAGTTAGAGAACTGGGCAGACCTCACACCAAAACTGTCATTTAAATTTGAGCATCTTAGAAAAGTTCTATCTTTAAAATCTTTATGCAACAAAGCCCATTTAATAACAAAACTAATTATGTTCACATCCAGTTGCAAGATTTTAAATGGCGTACTAATTCAAATACAATTAAAATCCATTGAAAAATTTGTATTATATCATTACTTTCTTTATATTTTTTTCATCTATCACTTAATAGGCCAATTTTAGGGATAGGTCTGTATTTGAAAATATTGATGCTCATATTCCACACTTTTGATTAGCATGATTCATGCATTCATCATTTCAAAAACACATAAAAAAGGAAGCCTCAGCTTCCCTTTTCGTTTTTATTTACATTAATTTTTATACGGCCAAGCTGGTGTCGAATTATTGCTTAAATCTATCCATTGACCTAATTTTAGCTGGTTATGCTTACCTGTTTCCAATGCATAAAAACTATATGGAGCAATAGCAAAACCAAGATCAGATACAGAATTCAAAGCATCATTACTTAAGGGAATACCGTACATCCAGAAGATATTACGCATATCCTTGCCAATAATTTTTGAGCTCAAAACATACAGTAAATCATGGTTAGAGATACTTTTTGCAGTTGCAACAGTATATCGGCTCATGCCATATTTTGAAGCGCTATCTAGCGTAAAGGTTTTATTTACCAGACGGTCACCCTTGGTCAATAAAGCTAAATAGTCCAAAGTTGATGTCACTGTAGGTTGTGTTAAGCTACTGCGGTATTTGGCAAATTGGAATGCCAATTGGAAATGCAAAGTACGCATTTTGTTTTGGTATTTCATATCTGACCAAATACGATTTTGCATTTCGGTTAAATATGCGGCATCACTTAAACCGAGTTTACGCGCTGCAACAATATCTGCATAAGTGCCTACATAATCAAGCGGATGTCCGCTGTCTGCATTAACACCTAATGTTTCCAATACGCGTAATGCGGTTGCACTCGCAAGAATATTGTTGTCACATTCGACTAAACAACCGTTCGTTCCGTTTGGCTTAATACGCATGATACGCTGTACAGTATTATGGCCCATTTCATGTGCATACCCCCAACCCAAACCAATACCTGCAGACCCATCAATTGGGTTGCCTGAGCACAAGAAACCGCACGTCGCAATCCAGCCCACGAAGTGTTGCACTACAGGTTCTTTATGTACACTGCCATCACATGTCCAGTCAAAACTATTGCATAAAGAAGATACTGTAGCAGTCATACCAGCATCATTATAACCATTCGCAATATGATTACTCATAAATAAGCCATCACGGATATACGTATTGGCATACATCTCTGGCGACAAGCTGCCGATAGCGTTTTTCGCATATTTCATGATTTGCTGGATTTCACCGCCTGTAACTTTCGTCGTTTGCCAGCCGTAAGTGCCTGCATTCAATGCAGCCACAGCCTCAGAAATATCAGTGCTGCTCATATCACGGGTATAATCAAAATGTGAATATTTAACCGTGCCTTTAATCCGCAATTTCACGATGGTATCCGCTGTCGCGCCGCTATAACTCAACATCAGCGGCCCGCCGTTCGGGCTGACGAAATTATTGATGCCGCTTTTTAAACTGACATTGAAGGAATGAGGGCGCAGCGGGCGCGCATAAGTATCACTAGACTCTGTTAATGGATTGCCCCAGCTTCTGAGCAAGCTGGTTTGAATACCTAAAGTGCCAGCTCCAGCAGCATCAGAAATTTCAATTTGTACACCCTTGCCAGGAATAGCGCCTCGGCCAATGAGGGTCGTACCGCTAGTTTGGGGGATAGTCACTTCAATTTCTTCCCATTCACTGCTTGGAATCATCAACTGGGCTGAAGCTGGCATGTAATCGCCTTGTCCCGTTGGTGTAGCCGTTGCGGTACTGCGTGCAAACCATTGGAAAGCATCACTCGCATAAGCCTTTAAAAAAGCAGAGGCATTGCTGCGTCTGATCGTACCGTAATTTGTTGAAGGACGCTCCATATCCGCCCAAAGTACCAGCAACCGGTATAGGAGATGCGCACGATCACCGGCAAAAATATCAGTTCTAGACGAATTCAATGTTGAAAGATCCGTTAAAGCTGCTGTAAATGGTGCAACAGACGATGTATCTACTGTCAAATTAACAGCTGGCGCATTCTGTTTTAATAATTCTAATGACGCAGCTAAATTTTTAAATTTATCCGATGCTGCCAGCACACTACTCAATACTTGTGCATTACTGCGCTCAGATACTTTTACATTATTGGCAGCTGCATAATAGTTCCCTGGATCGCCGCCTAATGTCATGCCCATCGCGGACACAACTTGTGTACCTCCAGCAGATTGCCACCAGCCTGGGTGCATATAAATAACCGCTTTTCCTGCCGCCAAATATTTGCGCACCATCGCACTCAGTTCGTTACTGGCTGCAACTGAACCGCCAAATATAATAACATCAGCGTTTTTCCAGCAGTTATTGCTATTGTCCGCAACATTACAAGAGACTGCCTCTGGCACTGCGCCTGTACGGACAATAAATTTATTCACTACAGTTGTATCATAACCAGATACTGCATATTTAATGGTGCTCGGAAGCGTGCCATTGCCTGAGCCCGTTAACAGCCATTTAAATGCCCGCAAGAATAAAGGATAATGTTGCGTTTCTTTACTGCCATTGGTTATCCAGTTCAGCACATCAGCGCCATATGCCATGCCGCGCCCGTTGCCATAACCAGTAACCGCAGCCATGCCCCGGCCACCATCCGCTACAATATACGGAATTGCCGACGTGCCTGACTGTACACCCACGCTGTTACTGGTTGAGGTGCCGATATTCAGAGTTGGATCAACACCTCCGCCATAAATGGAGCTCAGCACAGAACTGATATAATTTTTTTGACCATTTGCTTCTGTAATTGCCTGGTCTAGGATTGTGCCGACATCTGATGTTTCCAAGCCAGAAACATCCCCACTTACCAATGCGTTGGATATGCGGCCATTAAGTGGCGTCGGTGCACTCACAGGCGCCTGATTTTCAGCACCAGAGTCAGCTGAAGAGGAAACTCCATCCCCACTACCGCCACAAGCGGTAAGCAACCCAGCCATACTGATGGCTACGGCTAATTTTAAAAAATGTTGCATTCTATAATTCCTGATTTATACAATCTTTTTATTTTCCCCAGCATAAGCATTATTATCAGCACCTGATCATGAAACTGCTCATTAGGATTAAATTACAAGATGTACTGTTTTATTTCTTTACAGCCACGTCTTTTACCGCAATAAAGATAGCCTTAAGGTCTAGCAAAGCTAAAGGTATAAGCATTTTCCCGCATGAAAAAAGACGTTAATAAAAAATCTTTAAAAACTTATCTGACTATAAATAATAACCCTTTATTAAAATAAATAAATATCATATAGATATTTATTTTTAATGTGACAAACATCATAAATTACTAAAAAAAATGAGAGATTACAGTTTGTATTTGTACTGTTTGAAGACTTATATCACAGCACTGAATGGCTTTATTGCACAAGAAATTAAAACATAGAATTACTCTAATTCACTCAAATTTAAGTGACAATTTGGGCTTGATTTTTTATTATTAGAAATAACATTGAACACCGTATAAGTTGTCATTAATAAAAAACTGGCATTTAATATGCCGGTTTTTTATTTTATTAAGTTTAAATATTTATTATAGAGTTAAGCTATTTAATCGTTTTAATTCTCGAATTAGACCTGAGTGATCCAAACCTCCATCTCCAGCATTTACCATACTTTCAAAAAGTTGATCTACCAATTTGGCAACAGGCAAATTCAATCCTAAAGTTTGAGCATGCGCCATGGCTGTGTTTATATCTTTCAATTGAGTTCTAGCTGTACCACCTGGTTCAAACGTCTCGTTTAGCATTCGCTCACCATGTTGTTGTAAGATAGGCGAATCAGCAAAACCACCTGATAGTGCTTCTTTGACCTTACGCGGATCTGCCCCACCCTGTTGCGCCATGAGCAGACCTTCACTAACCGTTGCAATTGTACTAGCAACAATCATTTGATTCACCAGTTTAGCCAATTCACCACATCCCACTTTTCCAACAAGAACTGGCCGTCCTAGCGCTTTAAATACAGTTTCAGCTTGTGAAAATACATGCTCATCGCCACCAACCATAATCGCTAAACTAGCATTGATTGCGCCTTTTTCCCCACCAGATACAGGTGCATCCAAATATTGCAAACCCAGTTGACTACATTTTTGGGATTGTTCCTTTGCCGTTGCCACTGGAATGGAACTCATGACAATCACGGTACTTTCAGGCTGAAGCAGACTGATGGCACCCTGCTCTTGAAATAGAACGTCATCGCAGGTTTTTCCATCACTTAACATACACACTAAAAATTCAACATCAACGCCAACTTGACTCAATTCAGAACAAGCAACCGCCCCCGCATCAAACAAAGTTTTAAGTTTCGAGGGCGTTCTATTCCATACTTTTACATCATGTCCCGCATTTAACAAATTTATGACCATTGGCGTACCCATGATGCCTGTACCCACAAAACCAATCTTCGCCATTATCTAAACTCCGTTACCGCTTGGGTCTTAACCTGATGTTGCTCTACTTTAAGTGCATTAGATTTTAATTTCCCTAATAGCAGTAGACCAAGACCACCAACGGCAACAAAAGAGGCAATCACTAAGAAGGCGATGGTATAGTTTCCCGTCGTGGTATATAAATATCCTGTCAAATAAGGCCCTGTAAATCCACTTAAATTACCCACTGAGTTAATCAACCCAATACCCGCTGCAGCACCGACACCTGTCAGCGTTTGGCCTGGAAGCGTCCAGAAGATATTAATGGCGCTAAAGACACCAATTGCTAAGAAGATAAAGCCGACAATAATGGCCCAAGGCTGGTTGACAACCAAGGCAATAGTAATAGCAACGGCGGCCATTAATGCAGCGCAAGCCCCATGTTTATAACGCTCTTGCTTACGATCTGAACGACGGCTCCACAGAATCATCCCGACCGCAGCAAATGCATAAGGAATTGCAGTTAACATACCATTTTGAATTAGCGTAATTTCCATACCAAAGGTATTGCGGAAAGATTCTAATACGCTTGGTAAGAAGAAAAACATTGCATTTGAACCAGACGTAATACCGAAATAAACCATTGCCATAATCCAAACCAATGGATTCTTAAAGACCTGTTTAATCATCTCGCCTTTAGTTAGGTTTGAATCTTCAGTTTTTTCTTTTTCACGTTCTTCACGCTCTAACGTATTCATTAACCAAACACGTTGCTCTGTAGACAACCACTGTGCTTCTTTTGGTGTATTGGTCAAATATTTTAGACAGACAATACCTAAAATAATTGAAGGAATACCTTCTAGGATATACATTAATCGCCAACCTTCATAACCAATGGTATCTCCCCATTGCATTAAGCCAACTGAAATTGGTGCGCCAATAATTTGTGCAATGGGCAATCCTAAATAGAATGTTGCAAATACACGGGCACGGTAGCGTGCTGGAAACCATAATGTGAGATAGAAAATAACACCCGGGAAGAAGCCCGCTTCTGCAATGCCCAACAAGAACCGTAAAACAATAAATTGAGTGCCATTGTGAATAAAGCCCATCATTGCGGCAATGATGCCCCATGTAATCATAATACGGGCAATCCAAATTCGAGCACCAAAACGATGGAGTAGAATATTACTTGGAACTTCAGCAATGAAATATCCGAGAAAGAAAATACCAGCACCTAAACCAAAGATGGTCTGGGTAATGCCAATCGCATCATTCATATGTAAGGCAGCAAAACCGATATTAGTTCGATCTAAGAAAGCCATAACAAATAAAATAATGAGAAATGGAATGATTCTTTTTGAAATACGTTTAATGGTCTGCTCTTCCAACGCAGATACAGGTTTAATATCTTCCATAATATTGCCTCACTTTAATCGGCTGTCCCAGCCATTACTTTTTGGGTATCTTCAATATGTGCTTGAATAATGCTTTCAAAATTCGCATCCGCCTTAAAACCCAAGGATTCAGCATATTTAGCTTTGACTTGTACAGGCCAGCTTTGCACGATACGCTGAATGGTTTTATCTTCTTTCAACTGCACTAATTCAACAGCTTCTTTACCTTCAATATTTTCCAAGGCATCAAGCATTTGTTGAACGGTGACCGTTAAACCAGGAAGTGGAATAATTCGGTTATCCGATAATTTTGCGGGTGAAAGAGTCGCGGCATGAATCATTGACTCGACACAACGACGTGGGGAGGTAATAAATACAGGGGTATCTGCTTGAACTGGGCAAATAGCTTTTTCCCCATTTAAAGGCTCACGAATAATAGAACTAAAGAAAGTGGATGCCGCTTTATTGGGTTTTCCTGGTCGGACGACAATGGTTGGTAAACGTAAAACTCGCCCATCAATAAAACCTTTGCGTGAATAATCTGAAACCAATAACTCACCCACTGCTTTTTGCATACCATAAGATGATTTAGGAGTAACCACTGTTTCATCTGTCACAACTTCTGGTAAGTCACCGCCAAACACAGCACAGCCACTGGCAAAAATAACCCTCGGTTTTGAACCTTGTTTTCGCAATACCTCTAATAAACATAATAAACCGTATAAATTAACGTCCATACCTAAGTCAAAATCGGCTTCAGCAGCAGAACTCACAACTGCGGCCAAATGCCAAACGACATCAATATCTTGTGTGATGTTTTCGACCAAGGCTTTGTCCGTAATATCACCAACAATGACTTCAATTCTAGGGTCTTGAGGAAGCTCTTCTCCTGCAAAGGCATCAAACAAAATGACTTTATCCACTGTTTGAGCCTGTTCACCATCAAATGCAAGACTGCCTAGTGCTAAAATTTTGTTGGCAATCTGCTTTCCAATAAAACCTGTTCCACCGGTAATTAAAACCTTCATTTATTCATCCCTGTTTTTATTGAGCTTAAGATATTTTCTATTTCAGCTAGTAGAAATTAGCCCAGTTGCATTAATAATTACCAATGAATAAATTTTAATAATTGATAACTGGATGTAATCGTTTTAGTAAATAAAAGTGATATATCCAGTTAAAAATCAATATTTTTAAAATTTAAAAATGGGCTTTAATGCCAGAAATAAATGTTGAAGATGTATGATACGGCGCTTGGATATAATTTAAATTGGTAGCAATTTACCAAGCATTTTCTAGTTGAATACCAAAGTTGGAGCCATGTGAAGTATTATAAAAATTGCTTTGAGGATCGTAGCTGCCCCTTTTCTTTTGTTCAGCAGTATTCCAATAAGCATATGTGTAATAAAGACGTAACTCAGGACGGTCATAATATTCCGTTCCCTTTAATGACAATGTCGGCGCCAGCGTGATTTTAGTCAACCGTCTGGTCTCATCACCTTCTTTAATCTGATCCAATCCAATTTCACCAGACCATTTAAAATGCTCATGCACAATATAAGAAGCTCTGGAACCAATAGAAAACCATTGTGTATCATCCCCCTTTTGATAATCTGTTTTTTGGTACAAAACTTGCGCTTGCCCATTAAATAAATTATTAGAACTGCGCCAATCTAAGGCATCTAATATTCGAATTGATTGATTATCTCGATTCAGTTCGACATCCCCTGTATAGCTCATCGAAATTCCAGGGCCAACACCATACTGAAAGGCTACGGTGTTTTTACCATTTTGAATATCTGAGCTTATATTTTGCAGCGTAAGCGCCCAGCCGCTATTTTCTGCATCAATATAAGTCAGCCCCCAATTAAATTGATTATTTGCATTAATTTTTAAATCACTCATTGTGATATCATGCCGATTAATATAATGATCCTGAAATAAATTATCCTTCCTTGAAAACACATAGCTCAAAGCAAAATAATCTAAGCGATATTTATCTACCCCAAAGCCTGTTCCGCTCTGATTCCAATAAAAAAAATCTGTCATATTGACATCATTACGATTATAATATTATCGCCCAGCCCATAAACTGCCACCATTTAAAACTGAAATATTATTCCAATCCAAATAAATTTAATTTAATCGGCTATAACCATCATCGCCGCTGAATGTAAGTGATTGACCATATTCATTATAAAATTGCATCATTCCATTAATAGAAAGTGTTGAATGATCTGAAAAATCTGCGATATTCTGCGATGCAAATAGCTCACCATATTGCTCGCATTCATTCCCTAATCGATATTTTGATTGTGCCCCTGTGAGTTGAAAACACTCCTGCGTATTTCCATGCTCGGTTTGTCCAGCCCCAGTACGAAAATATCCTTTTATCTCTGCTCCCATAGCAATTTGAGATGAAATAAAAATTGATGTACCACACACTAATACTGCTTTTTTCATTATTAAAATCTATTTTTTGGCAAAAAAAATCTGCTGGCCTATTAAAATAAGCCAGCTTCAATATTCTGATTTTTGTAGAGTTTTTTACTTAGGCATTATTAATATTATTTAGCTTTTAGCTAAAATAATATAGCAATATTTATTTCCCACCATCATCATTAAATGATTATCCGGCACTATATACAGCTTCTTTATTTTTTTCTTTGCTTACAAGAATACTTAATATTACTTGTAATGCAACACCGATTAATGCGCATGCAGACATTAATAAAAAGCATAATGTATAGCCCGTTGAGCTATGCCATCCGCCAAATTCAGTCAGCAAATACCCCATTAAAATTGGCGCGATTGCTCCACCAACATATAAGGCACACGTAATAATACTGTTGGCAGTGCCCAATGAATCTGGATCAGCATAATCTGAAGCAGTGGCATAAAAAATAGGCCAAATCGCATTAGCAGAAAAACCAAAAACTAACTGAATGACAATGACTGACGTTATGCCTGAAGTAAAACAAAAACTTGCAATACCCGCAGCCATCCAGCAACCGCATAAAATAAGTGTTAAGCGTCTGCCAATTTTATCAGACAGAGTTGGCCAAAATAATTGACCTAAAATACCTGTTAAAGTAAAGACGGCACTTAATCCAGCGGCTTTGGCCAAATCTAAACCAATAATATTATATAAATAGGCAGGAAAAATGGTTAAAAACCCTATATAGACAATATGAGTGATTAATGTGCTTCCTGCTGTAAATAAAATGCCTTTGGATGCTAGTGTCTTCTTCAATCGAACACTGTTACTTTGTTCGATTTTTTGCTGCTGTTCTTCGTTAAAATCCATTGGCGGAGTTAAATCATTCTCGATACAAGATTGATGAAATTCAGAATAACGCGCCTTTGTTGAATAGATTACCCAAAACGTGAGTGCTGGAACAGCCAAAATAATCCCTAGAAAAAAAGCATAACGCCAGTTTTCAGGGCCAAAATAATAAATAATTGCTGCGGTCACAACGCCGCTTAACATCGCACCCACTGGGTAGCCTGCATGGTGTGCGCCAATTGCAAATCCCCGATGTTCTTTTGGCCACCATTCAGCCGTGTTACTAACACCAACGGGTTCCGCAACGCCGCAGCCTAAGGAAACGAGTATCCGTAATGATGCAAATTTATAAAAGGATGAACTGATAGATGTGATTCCGGAAAGAAGTGAAATAAATGTAAAACCCACAATCAATGGCCATTGGAACACTGCACGTTTCCAGCCTGAATATTTTTTATCGCTTAAAGCACTGATAGGTATACCGAGCAATGCAAGAGCTAAAGTTATGACTGCAATGGTATAGCCCCATTGTGTCGGGGTTAAAGTGAACTCTTCACATATCATATTCGCAGCACGAAAGATCAATTCACGGTCATATGCAATAACCACCCAAATTACCCAACACACCGCTAGAGACACCCAGGAATGTCTATGTACCTTTTTTAAACTCATCCGCAATCCTTATGACATCATTTCATACAATAAATGACTCAAATCCATTAATATTTTTTAAAATTTATATTTTCACTGCACGTGATAAAAATTTTAAAAAATATAAAGTTGCCTGCTGATGAATACCAATCACATTTTTAGAAGGTGCAATAACATATTATTATCAGTTTTATTTCATTAAAAAAATTGAAATAACTTCTATCCACCAATTATTGAACAAAAATACATCCAATTCCCCGAACTGAAAATTAGGGGATTTTTTACATAAGTTAATAGGATTAAATAAATCAGATCCTCAAGAGGTATCAGATCACTTACTTTATTTACTGTGCAGAAATACAGAGAGAAAATACTTACTCGAAATATAGCTTTTCTATTTACCAAACAGATTTTATTACTTTAAATATCAATATATTAAAAAACAAATTGAAAAATATTTAAGCACTCAGTTCAAAATTTATAGCTCTGTCTTCAATAACTGCTGTTTATCAAATAGTAATTTTTAATCATTGGTAATCCATTCCAATGAGTTTTAGTTTAATCAGAAAATACGTGATAATTCATTACAATTAAGTGTGCCCCAAAGGGATCTTATGCTGCAGGACAATATAAATGGAAATTAAAGTATTTGTTGATATCAAAACACGGTTAGGCGAAGTTCCGACTTGGGATCCAATTCGACAACGACTATTTTGGGTCGACATTGTAGACGGCCGCTTATTTTGCTGTGATGAACAGGGTGGAAATTTAAGAGCATGGGAAACCTTTCAAAAAATTGGCTCTTATGCATTGCGTGAACACCATAATGGCGCAATTGTTGCTCTTGAAGATGGTGTGTATAGCTTGGATTTTGATACGGGTGATTTGCATTTAATTGTTAATCCCGAGCCCAATATGCCATTTAACCGTTTGAATGATGGCGGTGTAGACCGTCAAGGGCGGTTTGTGTTTGGCTCAATGAATCGATTGGAAGAAGATAAAACAGGCATTTTATATCGGTTGAATGCCGACCTTTCAATTCAGAAACTTGAAGATAATATCAATACATCCAATGGCATCTGCTGGAGCCCTGCGGGCAATAAATTTTACTTTACTGACACTTGGCAAGGTGAAATTTGGTCATATGACTATAATCCTTCAAATGGAGGATTATCCAACAAGCAGGTATTTTGCACAGTTGACATGCAAGATGGCGGCTCCTCAGATGGCTCAACCGTAGATAGTGAAGGCTATCTATGGAGCGCTAAAGTCTATTCAGGCCAATTAGTGCGCTATGCGCCAGATGGCACAATAGACCGAATTATTGAAATGCCTGTTAAAAAAGTCACCAGTTTGGCTTTTGGCGGGAAAAATTTAGATGTGCTTTTTGTTACTTCAATGTCCCAGCCTCCGTTGCCAAGATTCCCCGGTGATAACCAACTGCGCGGCAGTGTATTTGCAATTTATGGCTTAGGCCTAACAGGCGTAGCAGAGACTAGATTTAAAGGTTAGCTGTCAGTTAATCATTGAAAAAAACAAACATACTGTAAATATATTTTATTTGCAGTATGAAGCGCTGGGATTTTTAAAAAGCGGTATAGGGTTGTCAAAAAAACCTTAAATATTACAAATATTTAAGGTTGTAAGAACTGCCAAATCTATAAGGTGTGTTTTTTCAGTTTAGTACAAATGATTAATCTGCCCTTTATCTCTTACTTATTGCCTTATCAGGACCTGCATCAGTAAACTATGACGTTAAATTATTGACTGCAGCTATACGCGATAATGGCAAAGACCCAACATTGCTGAAACAAATTCGGTCCCTCGTTTTTTTTATGTCTTGAGCAAGCAGCTGAACATGAAAACGGTTCAAGTCTATACGGCTGTATTTTCCTATCTTTGACTTAATATTTTTCGATAAAGCTCTTGGCTTACATTTATTTTATCCGTATCAATAAAGTATAGTCTTTCGCAGATTTCACTCAGATTGAAGAAAATGGCCCTATCTGCACAAAAGAAATAGAAGTCTGCTTTTAAAAGCGGCATCACGTCAGTGATAAATATTCAGTATGGCGTGATCCTTGCTCCAGTCATTTATTTTGGCGTTCTAATTCTTTTCACTCTGCTTAAGCAATATATTCATAAAAGTTTGAGCAATATCCGAAATAGGCTCACCTTTTCGGGTCAATATTCCATAATCCTGCGCATCTAAACTCAAGTCTGTTTTAAGAATATGTAATTTTCCATCTTTTACCTGCTGGCTCACCATCGCTTCAGGCAGCATAGCAATCATGGGGGCGCCGTTAAGCATCTGCAAGAAGGTCTGCATTGACATCGTATTCACCGTATTTAAGGGTATTTTCACATTTGCACGCGCAAATGCCACCTCCATCCTTTCACGTATCGGTGTCCCTTTTGGATACAAGACCCATGGCCATTCTAATAACTCCTCCAAAGAACAG
Organism: Acinetobacter sp. ANC 3813; assembly: GCF_002135435.1. Taxonomy (GTDB): domain Bacteria; phylum Pseudomonadota; class Gammaproteobacteria; order Pseudomonadales; family Moraxellaceae; genus Acinetobacter. The sequence goes on from NZ_NEGK01000008.1 coordinate 21,333, forward strand.
AACTTTTTATTTGCACACGGATGTTTGCTATTCACCACAATACAAAAAGGTTCAGGGGCCAATGCTTGAAAAGCAAAATATTGACTTTGCGTGGCTTGGGTAAACCGCCCAACGGCTAAGTCCAAGGTGTGCTCACTCAGCATTTCCATCAAATGGTCACTAGTTTGTTCCACAACATCTATAGACAGCAAAGGCCATTGCTTTTTAATTTCAATAATTGAATTGGGTATCACCACAGCTGTTGCCGCAAAAATCCCGCCAATCTTCAAAAATCCATGCCCGCCTAAACGGAGCATTTCAATATCTTCAACAAAATGCTTTGCATCATTAAGTACACGTTCAGCATAAGCAATGACATGCTTCCCCAAAGCTGTGGCAGGCATACTTCGGGGTAAACGCTCAAATATTGTAAAACCCAATAAACTTTCTATCTCTTTCAGCATTTTACTCAGCGCAGGCTGACTTAAATTCATCTGCTCTGCGGCTAAATGCATATTACTTGTTCGAGCAAGAGTTTCTAATAAAACCAAGTGTTTGAGTTTAAGCCAATTATTTAAACTTGAATAACTTAAATCAGCCATTAAAAAATCCCTTTTGTGATAACTAAATATTATTAATGATTAGATTATTATCATTGGTACTTATTGAATAAGCATCCTATCATGATTTTAATTCAGACAAGGAAGCAAAAATGAACTTCTCGTTAAATTCACATAATTCATTGCCTAGTGACGGTACAAAGGGATGCTTAATTGGCCGCGCATGGATTCCTGGCACATTGTCCGGTCCATCGCCAATTATCTTGCGGGGTCATCAAGTCTTTGATATTTCAGCAGCCTTCAATACAGTCACCGAATTATTTGAACAAGAACATCCAGTTCAAGTACTGTCAAAAATTCAAGGTAAATGCATTGGTACAATTGATGAAATCTTTGCCAATACCAATAGCTGCCCGAATCCGGATAAAGCTTTTTTTTTAGCACCCATCGACCTTCAAGTCATTAAAGCCGCGGGAGTTACATTTGCAGCTAGTATGCTGGAACGGGTAATTGAAGAACAAGCAGCTGGTGACGCACAAAAAGCGCAAAACATTCGTGAGGTCGTTCAAAGTGTTATCGGTGACAGCCTAAAAACCATCCAGCCAGGTTCTGAAAAAGCGCTTGAATTAAAGCAGTATTTAATTGAACAAAATATGTGGTCTCAATATCTGGAAGTAGGCATTGGTACAGATGCTGAAATTTTCACTAAAGCACCAGTATTGGCTGCTGTCGGCTCAGGGCAGAAGATTGGCATTCACCCTAAATCAGAATGGAATAATCCAGAACCTGAAGTTGTTTTAGTCGCCAACAGTCAAGGAAAAATTTTAGGCGCAACTTTGGGAAATGATGTCAATTTACGTGATTTTGAAGGACGCAGCGCCCTACTGCTCAGCAAGGCGAAAGACAATAACGCTTCTTGCGCAATTGGTCCTTTTATCCGCTTGTTTGATCACACCTTTACTTTAGATGATATCCGTTCATGCGATGTCGAGTTGGAAATTAAAGGCACAGATGATTTTGTGCTAACTGGCTTAAGCTCCATGTCTCAAATTAGTCGTGATCCTGAAGATTTAGCTCAACAAACGCTCAATGAAAATCACCAATATCCAGATGGTTTTGTATTATTTCTTGGGACTTTATTTGCACCAACCCAAGACCGTGAAACATTAGGTGGCGGCTTCACGCATAAAGTTGGTGATGTTGTCCGTATTCATACCCCTAAATTAGGAGCGTTGCACAACACTGTGACCACCAGTGACACAGCCCCATCTTGGAACTTTGGCATTAATGCATTAATGCGCAATTTAAAACAACGCGAATTACTATAATTTTCACATATTATCCCTAAGTGTAATATCGAACATCTACATTGCGATTTATGCTTTAGGGGTAAATCAATTTTAAAACCTCATAATTTATAAATATTTAACAATTTATCAAGCAAGGATCTAAAAATGACTGATCAAAGTAAACGGATTTTTTTACGTAGCCAAGGATGGTTTAATGATCCAGAACATGCAGATATGACTGCTTTATATGTGGAACGCTATATGAATTATGGCTTAACACGTGAAGAGCTTCAGTCTGGTAGACCCATTATTGGTATTGCTCAAACAGGCAGTGATTTAACACCGTGTAACCGTCATCATAAGGAATTAGCTGAACGTGTGAAAGCTGGTATTCGTGATGCTGGCGGAATTCCAATGGAATTTCCAGTACATCCTATTGCTGAACAATCACGTCGGCCCACTGCCGCTTTAGATCGTAATTTGGCGTATTTGGGTTTAGTCGAAATTTTACATGGCTATCCATTGGATGGTGTTGTACTAACAACAGGTTGTGATAAAACCACACCTGCCTGCTTAATGGCCGCAGCAACCACAGACTTGCCTGCCATTGTTTTATCTGGTGGCCCCATGTTAGATGGTCACTACAAAGGCGAATTAATTGGTTCAGGCACCGTTATTTGGCATGCACGTAATTTATTAGCGTCAGGAGAAATTGATTACGAAGGCTTTATGGAAATGACCACGTCAGCATCTCCATCTGTTGGTCATTGCAATACCATGGGCACAGCACTTTCAATGAATGCCTTAGCCGAAGCTTTAGGAATGTCTTTACCGACCTGTGCTAGTATTCCTGCGCCTTATCGTGAACGTGGCCAAATGGCCTATGCAACAGGAAAGCGGATTTGCCAAATGGTTATCGACGGCCTAAAACCTTCTAAAATCATGACCAAAAAATCCTTCGAAAATGCGATTGCAGTTGCATCGGCTTTAGGTGCATCTAGTAATTGTCCTCCACACTTAATTGCTATTGCGCGTCATATGGGTATCGAACTTACATTAGATGATTGGCAACGTGTCGGCGAAAACGTCCCCCTTATTGTCAACTGTATGCCTGCAGGTAAATATTTAGGTGAAGGATTCCATAGAGCTGGTGGTGTTCCTGCAGTGATGTATGAATTACAAAAAGCAGGTGTCCTGCATGAGGATTGCGCATCTGTTAGTGGGAAAACGATGGGAGAAATTGCACAGCAATCGCAAACCTCTAATGCTGATGTCATTCTCTCTTATGAAAACCCACTTAAACATGGGGCTGGTTTTATTGTCCTAAGTGGTAATTTCTTTGATAGCGCCATTATGAAGATGTCTGTGGTGGGTGAAGCATTTAGAAAAACTTATTTATCTAATCCTGACCAAGAAAATAGTTTTGAAGCACGTGCCATTGTCTTTGAAGGACCTGAAGACTATCACGCCCGTATTAATGATCCTGAACTTAATATTGATGAACATTGCATTTTAGTGATTCGTGGTGCAGGTACCGTTGGTTATCCAGGCAGTGCCGAAGTCGTTAACATGGCCCCTCCTGTTGAATTAATTAAAAAAGGAATCGACTCTTTACCTTGCTTAGGAGATGGCCGTCAAAGTGGTACATCTGCAAGCCCTTCAATTTTAAATATGTCACCTGAAGCTGCCGTTGGCGGTGGAATTGCGCTATTACAAACCAATGATTTATTAAAAATCGATCTAAATAACCGCTCTGTAAATGTGCTTATTTCAGATAAGGAACTTGAAAAACGCCGTCAATCCTGGACACCATCAATTCCAACATCACAAACCCCATGGCAAGAAATGTATCGAAATATGGTCGGACAACTCTCAACTGGTGGTTGTTTGGAACCTGCAACTTTATATATGCGCGTCATCAATCAGGAAAATCTACCAAGGCACTCTCACTAACAAAATACTGAAGGAACTGGTTATGATGATTGGGAAAAACTTTATTTCGTGTCAACGCAGTGCTTCAAATGGGTTAGGCGCTTTAAAATCAAATTTCCCAAGCCAAGAAATTTATAAAGTCCGTTTAAATGCAGACAGCACATTGTTACCGATAAATCATGTTCAAGCATATAATCCATCTTGGCTGCTCAATGATAAAAAGGAAAAAATCTTTATGCGACAAAGGAAGCCAATGCTAAAGGCTCTGTTTCAGCATTAAGAATAGATCAGGAGGGTATTTTAACATTTCTGAATGCAGTCAATAGCTTAGGACAATAACTGACACATATTGAAATTTCGCAGGATAATCATTTTTTATTTATCGCGAATTATTCTGCCCAGCCTGATCACGCATGTGCTGCTGTATTTGCAATTCTTGATAATTGTTCATTCGGGGCGTCTGTACAGAATATCTCTTTTAAAGGTAACCGAGGCCTTGCCGGAGCGCCAAATAGATGGACGTGCGCATTCCATTACCTTTTATATGGAGGGAAAACAGTATATTCAGCAGATTTGGGAAGCGATTAGATTCAGGCATATGACTATCTTCCCAAAGCTAGGTATGCCTTAAAAAGAAATAAAACGTTAGATTTACATTTCCCAGCAGGCAGTGGACCTCGTCATCCGAGGTTTAGTAAAAATGGCGATTACGCATATGCTTCCAAGGAATGGGCGCTCAGGTTGTAGTCTTTAAAAGAATAGATAGAAAATATACTAAGATTCAGCAAGAAAATTTAACTGCTCAAACTGCTGCTGATTTTAAAGGTTGTGCGGGGCTGCTTCGCTCTCTAGACCAACGGTTTTTATATGTAGGAAATTGGTGCCTATTCAATTCACCAAGAAACAGGACGGCTAACTTTAGTTGGGCATTATTCGAGTGGCGGTAATGAACCGTGCGCATTTGATATTGATGCAGCAGGTCAGTATTTAATTGTAGCCGATGTCTTTAGCAATACGGTGAGCCAGTACAAACGCAATTTAGAAACAGGAACATTAACTCCGGCACATGTTGCTTTACAGATTAGTTTACCCACAGATATTAATTTTTTTCGAAATAAATTGGTTTTAAGAAAAAAAGGCCCAAAATGGGCCTCTTTTTTAGATTGTGTTTCGGGTCATCTCACCGTTGATCAATCTTAAGATATTGAGCGGGTTCTCATCACGTAATGCTTCTGGTAATAAACTTTGCGGATAGTTCTGATAGCACACTGGTCGCAGATAACGTTCAATGGCCAATGTACCAACAGACGTACCGCGTGCATCCGATGTTGCAGGATACGGTCCGCCATGAACCATCGCATCACAGACTTCCACTCCCGTTGGATATCCATTTAGTAATAATCGCCCAGCTTTCTCTTCCAATATCGGTACTACTGCTGCAAATTCAGTGAAATCAGCTTCATCCGCAATGAGGGATGCCGTCAATTGACCATTCATGCTACTGAGAGCTTGAATCAATTGGGCTGTGTCTTCAACTTCAATCACAATGGTGGTTGGACCAAAGATCTCTTCTTGTAACAATTGATCTGCTGCCAGCAGTAGCTGTACATCTGCTTTAAACAGCTGAGGTTGCGCTTGAGTACCTTGTTGCTCTTGACCGGCTAAATGCTGAATGCCCTGATGCGCGGTTAAATGCTCTAAACCTGAAGCGTAACTTTTTAATGTGCCTGCATTCAGCATGGTCTGTGCAGGCTTACCATTCATGATATTTGTCAGTGTCTCAATCATTTGACTATATTCAGGTGATTTAATTCCAATAATCAGACCGGGGCTAGTACAAAACTGACCACATCCCATCACCACAGAATCTGCCAAGTCCTGAGCAATTTGAGCACCACGGGTTTTCAGTGCTACAGGCAACATCAACATAGGATTGATACTGCTCATTTCGGCAAAGACCGGAATGGGTTGTGGACGGGCAGCTGCCAAATCACATAATGCTCGTCCACCTTTCAATGATCCTGTAAAACCCACGGCTTGAATCAATGGATGTTTGACTAGCGCTGCACCCACACCATTGCCATAGATCATATTAAATACACCTTTGGGCATATTGGTTTTTGCAACGGCCCGTTCAATGGCTTGTGCCACTAAATCTGCCGTTGCCATATGACCACTATGAGCTTTCACCACCACTGGACAGCCTGCAGCTAAGGCAGAAGCGGTATCACCGCCTGCTGTTGAAAATGCCAATGGGAAATTACTTGCACCAAAGACAGCAATAGGCCCTACGCCAATTTTAACTTGACGTAAATCTACACGGGGCATTGGTTGACGATCGGGCAAAGCCGTATCAATACGTGCACCAAGGAAATCACCACGACGTAACACTTTGGCAAATAAGCGCATTTGACCACTGGTTCGGCCGCGTTCACCTTGTAAACGGACAAGCGGTAAAGCCGTTTCCTGAGAAACAATCTCCAGAAAATCTTGCCCAAGTGCATCGAGTTCATCAGCGATTGCCTCTAGGAACTGAGCACGTTGTTCAGGTGACGTGTGACGGTAGCTTTTAAACGCTTGGCTCGCAACTTCACAGGCTTGATTGACTTCCTGTTCAGTGGCCTGATAAAACTCATAAGCCAATGCTTCACCTGTAGTCGCATTAACGCTCTGTAAGATTTCATGTCCTAACGCGCTGCGTTGACCTGCAATAAAGTTTTTCCCAATCATCTTAATCAGTTCCTTAAAGTGTAATCACTGCGCCAATCGGCAATTCAGCATGGGTATGTGCAAGTTTGTTTTTCAGAGGATGACCAAATTCTTTCATTTCAATTTCAAATTCATCGCCGACTTGTGCTTGGATTCCATCTGCAAATGACAACGTTGCTGTACCAAAATAATGAACATGCACATCCCCCGGTTTTAAAAATTGCTGATATTTAAAATGGTGATATTCCAAATTACTGAGGCTATGACACATATTATCTTCGCCTGATAAAAATTCTTTTTCCCAAATGACTTCACCATCTCGGCGTAAACGACTTGTACCGACCAAATGGTTTGGAAGTTCACCTGTGCGCAATTCTGGTCCATAACTGCACGCACGTAATTTAGAATGTGCAAGATATAGGTAATTACGACGTTCCATAATGTGGTCAGAATATTCATTGCCTAAGGCAAAACCAATTCGATACGGTTTTGAATCTGGGCCAATGACATATAAACCTGCAATTTCAGGCTCTTCGCCCCCATCTTCTGCAAAGGGTGGTAACGGCAAATCTGTACCAGGACGCACGACAATAGAACCATCCCCTTTATAAAACCACTCAGGTTGCGCGCCGACATGACCAGTAGCAGGTTTACCTTTTTCAACTCCCCATTGGAACATACGCATTGTGTCGGTCATGGATGCTGCATCATTTAAATTTTGTTGATGCATTTTGTCACGCGTAGACGCTGAACCTAAATGGGTTAAACCGGTACCCGATATAAAGCAATGAGCTGTATCTGGATGATCCAAAGGTGGAAGAACTTTCAATTCTGCTAATAAAGATTGATAGTCATAGCTGTCATCACTATACCCCAGCTGTTGAACTTGCTGTTCTAGAGTGAGCTGATTTTGAATAGCCATTAATGCTAAATCACGAACACTCTCTATGTTATTCACACGTTTAACGGTATTCTTTTCCACAATACCAACAGCACGCTGGTTATGGTTAATTTCAAACTGCATTACATTCATTACGAATTCCCTTTACGCTTGTTCACTTACATTTAATTTTTGAGATTTATTTCTTTCTAATTTTGAATAAACGAAGTACGTCAAAATTAAACCGAAAATCATAATAATAGAGAGGAAATACAGACCTGCTGCCATATTGCCGGTATATTCTTTTAATAATCCAATACCATACGGCCCAAGATAGCCGCCTAAATTTCCAACAGAATTAATTAATGCAATACCTGCTGCTGCACTTGCCCCAGTTAAAAACCGGCCTGGTAAAGTCCAAAAAACGGCAGTCGTAGAGAATAAGCAAAAAGCAACCGCAGACAATGCTACCAGCTGCAAGACAGGCGAGCTTAGCCATGCGCTCAAGAACATTGCACAGGCACCTATGGCATACAGAAAACTGAGATGCCCATAACGGTCGTTTAAACGGTCAGTACTGCGCGGAATAATCAAAAGACCGATAATACCAAAAACATAAGGAATGCTAGACAAAAAACCAACTTGCAGATCAGTTCCACCGCCCAATTGTTTAATAATAGTTGGAAGCCATAAATTTAAGCCGTAAATACTTAAGGTGACTGGTAGGTAATAGAGTGCAAGGGTTAAAACCCGTTTATCTTTTAAAGCGAGTAAAGGATTAGCATGCCGTGTTTGGTCGTATTCAGATTCATCTTTAACCAATTCATTTTTCAGCCAGTTTTTTTGCTGGTCTGTTAGCCATTTAACTTTATTAATATTGTCTGGTAAGTATAAGTATGTTGGTAGGGCAAGAAGAACTGCCGGTAAGCCTACTGCAATAAATAGCCATTGCCATCCATGCATATTTGCTACACCATCCATACCAAGCAATGCACCAGCCAATGGGCCTGCAACCATCATCGCAATGGGTTGAGACAAGACAAACATGCCCATAATTTTTCCACGATGACGTACTGGATACCATTGTGTAATTAAGTAAAGTACCCCTGGGAAAAATCCTGCTTCTGCAACACCAAGTAGAAATCTAAGTATGTAGAAACTATATGGTCCCTGAATTAATGCCATTGCCATGGTGATAAGACCCCATGTCAACAAAATTCGAGCAAACCATTTTCTTGCACCAAACTTATCTAAAAGCAAATTACTTGGAACTTCAAATAGAAAGTAACCAATAAAGAATAATCCAGCACCTAATCCATAGGCCGCGTCACCAATGCCAACATCTGCCCCCATATGCAAATGAGCAAAGCCAACCGCCGCACGGTCAATGTAGGCAACAAGATAAAGTATGACCAATGCAGGGATCAGCTTATATGTCACCGTCCGTATAACATCCTTTTCGAAATCCATATTCGACTCCACCTTCCATATATTTATTCTTAAGCATCATGCTAAAGGAAAATTTCTATAAAATAAAATATAGTATTACTATTTAAATTTCAAACCCTTTTAAAAAGATTTTTTTTAGTGTATTTTGCTCTATAATGTTTTAATAGTATTACTATATAAGGATATTTAAATGTCAGAAAAGAAACCTTTACGCTCAACGGCTTGGTTTGGAACGACAGATAAGAACGGATTTATGTATCGCAGCTGGATGAAAAACCAAGGGATTCCAGATCATGCATTTGATGGTCGCCCAATTATTGGTATCTGTAATACATGGTCAGAACTCACACCATGTAATGCACATTTTCGTAAAATTGCAGAACATGTAAAAAAAGGAATTTTAGAGGCCGGTGGTTACCCTGTCGAATTCCCTGTATTTTCAAATGGCGAATCCAACTTACGCCCAACGGCAATGCTGACACGTAATTTGGCCAGTATGGATGTAGAAGAAGCCATTCGTGGCAACCCTATGGATGGTGTCGTGTTACTTACAGGTTGCGATAAGACCACCCCTGCTCTATTGATGGGCGCTGCAAGTTGTGATGTTCCTGCAATTGTGGTGACAGGTGGTCCAATGCTTAATGGTAAACATAAAGGCAAAGACATTGGTGCTGGAACCATTGTCTGGCAAATGCATGAAGAATTAAAAGCAGGCAAAATTGATTTAAATGAATTCCTTTCTGCTGAAGCAGGTATGTCTCGTTCAGCAGGTACGTGCAATACCATGGGTACTGCATCTACAATGGCATGTATGGCTGAAGCCTTAGGCACATCATTACCACATAATGCCGCGATTCCAGCAGTTGACTCACGTCGCTATGTTCTAGCTCATTTATCGGGTATGCGTATTGTTGATATGGTCAAAGAAGATTTGACTCTTTCCAAAGTCTTAACCAAAGAAGCGTTTGAAAATGCCATTAAAGTGAATGCAGCCATTGGCGGATCAACCAATGCAGTGATTCATTTAAAAGCCATAGCAGGTCGTATAGGTGTAGATTTAGAATTGGATGATTGGAATCGTGTCGGCCGCGGCATGCCAACGATTGTAGATCTACAACCGTCTGGTCGCTTTCTTATGGAAGAGTTTTACTATAGTGGTGGCTTGCCTGCAGTCATCCGCCGTATGGGTGAACATAATTTATTGCCCCATCCGCAAGCGCTGACCGTCAACGGTGAAAGCATCTGGGACAACTGTCAAAACTCGCCAATTTATAACGATGAAGTCATCCGTCAAATGGACAACCCACTGCGTGAAGATGGTGGAATGTGTATTTTACGCGGTAATCTTGCGCCTAAAGGTGCGGTATTAAAACCATCTGCAGCTTCCCCAGAATTAATGAAACATCGTGGTCGTGCAGTAGTATTTGAAAACTTTGATGACTATAAAGCACGTATTGCCGATCCAGATTTGGATGTAGATGAAACTTGTATTCTTGTACTGAAAAATGCAGGGCCTAAAGGTTATCCAGGCATGGCAGAAGTTGGCAATATGGGCTTGCCACCCAAAATTCTTGAAAAAGGAATAACTGATATGGTGCGTATTTCTGATGCCCGTATGAGCGGTACAGCTTACGGCACCGTTGTGCTACATGTTGCACCTGAAGCGATGGCAGGCGGCCCATTAGGCGCAGTACAAAATGGTGACTTTATTGAACTGGATGCTTATGCAGGTAAATTACATTTAGACATCAGCGATGAAGAGTTGCAACACCGTCTGACGAATTTAAAAGAACCACCCAAACCAAACTTTATTGGCGGGTATCGTGAGCTTTATGTTAATCACGTACTTCAAGCGGATGAAGGTTGCGATTTTGACTTTCTTGTAGGCTGTCGCGGTTCTGAAGTTCCACGTCACTCACACTAAGTTACTCAAAATAGATGATCTTGTTAATTTACAGGCTCATCTATACCATATTAAGGTCAAAGATAAATAATTGCAGAATATGAGTAACGCCGACTATAAAAACCCTGTTCCGAGTAAAAGCCAGCACGCACTAATTGTTCAACAATTGGGTCTAAAAATCGTTTCAGGTGAAATTCCTGAAAATGAAAAATTACCCTCTGAAGCTGAATTATGTAAGGAATTTCAGGTTAGTCGTCCAGTTTTTCGTGAAGCAATACGGGTGCTGAATGCCAAAGGTCTAACTTATTCACGTCCCAAAATTGGTACTGTAGTTCGTCCTAAAGATGAATGGTACTTATTAGATCCTGATGTACTTTTTTGGCTCATTCAATCGACACCTGAAAATGAGTTCTTTAAAACGCTATCAACGGTTAGACGTGTTTTAGAACCTGAGTTAGCTTATATTGCAGCCAGTACAGCGACCGAAGAAGATATCGCACACATTAAAAAAGCATATGACGGTATGGAAAAAGCAGCGACCGTTGAAGATTTTATACAGCCGGACATTGATTTTCATCTTTCAATTGCAAGAGCAACGCACAATGACCTACTCGCATATATGTCAAAAATGCTGGTCTTGCCGTTGCAGCAATCTATTCAAGTCACTAGCCTTCGCCCCAATTTACAAGGCCATTCCTTACCTAGACATAAAGCTATTTTAACGGCCATTGAAAACAAAGACCCGCTGTCTGCAAGACATGCTTCTTTAGTGCAATTGGACGATACCAAAATGGCTTACAACTTAATCAAAAAATAAGTTGCTCATCCCTTTCTCTTTAATTTAAATATGGATTTATGAAAACTTTTAAAATTACTTGTACTGAAAAAGGTGTGCTCATCAACAAAGCATTTAACTTTGATTTTCCTGTGGAATACACAGAGTATGAACAGATTAGCCAACAAGATTTTTACACTCAAGTCCATGATCAAGATGTCATCATCATCAGTGATTTAAAAGTAGATGAACAAATTTTAGCGAATAATCCAGAGCTTAAATTATTAGCCTTATGTTCTACGGGTTATGACCATGTCAATCTCGATTTACTTAAATCTAAGAATATTAAAGTTTGTAATATTCGTGGTTATGCAGGCGATGCAGTCGCAGAACATGCTTTTATTCTTATGATGAATTTAATCAAAAATTTTGGTGCTCAACTTAATGCCGTACAAAATGGTACATGGTCTGAAAGTTCAGTTTCTTTTTACTTAGCATCACCAATACGCGAATTAAAAGGTAAAACTTTATCAATCGTGGGTAAAGGTGAAATTGGTACAGCTTTAGCAAGTAAAGCACAAGCCTTTGGTATGAATGTCATTTTTAGTGAACGTAAAAATGCTGAAAAATGTCGTGAAGGCTATGTTCCTTTTGATCAAGCGATTAAGCAAGCTGATGTACTTTCACTGCATTGTGAGTTAAATGATGAAACCCGTGAAATGATTGATCAAAATGTCCTAAATAAAATGAAAAAAAACAGTATTTTGATCAATGTAGGTCGTGGTGGTTTAATCAATAATCAAGATGTTGTTAATGCTTTAGAAAACAACCAAATCGCTGGATTTGGTGCAGATGTTCTAGATCAAGAACCGCCAACTAAAGACCATTTATTACTGAATACAAATCATCCAAATGTCATGATTACGGCACATATCGCATGGGCAACGGATGAGGCTCAAGAGCGCTTATTTTCGATCTTAGAAGATAATGTAAATAAAAATATTTTAGGTATAGAACAAAATTTAGTATAACTTGAATAGTCACTTAATGACAAAAGTAAAACTAAGCTTATTGTAAACATCGTCTGAGCTGTATTAGCTCAGATCTGAGCAATGACACTCGAATATGCAATACAGCCTTAGTTATCTCGAAATCCATGGGTATAGGGCTGATTAAGTAATTGCTGCCTTTAAGCTTTGTTCGACAAACCTATTCTTAAAAGCTTCTTCGGCAATATAATTTCTAGATGAAGAAGCCTACACTCAAAACCTAGCGTATAACTAATTGGCCCTGGTATAACCTAATACCATTTCGGTTGATTATTTCTACGCTTGCTAAGGCTTCGTGTGATGAATCATTAGAAAATGGCATTTTAATATAGGTCTTTGATTCACATCCGTTTACATTTTCGAAATATCATGAGCTCAAGTTCATTTTGATCTTTTGATTTATCCAACTTTTTTGCGAGGTGTTTTTCAGTTGACTTGAAAACAATACCTTCGGCAACACTATCATTTTGATCAAACTCATATAAATTGTATCATCTATAAAAGCTTATACCTCTTGCGCTGTTTCATACTGTGTAATTTCGATAAAAGCTCCATCATTTCAATATTGGTCTATAAGCTGCGCTTTTGGGGCTTATGCTATTTCGAGCAATATTTATTCTATAGTCAACTTAGTATGTATAACTATTTATATCCCGTTTGCCTTGTCTAAAGCTGAATGACCAGCACTAATCTATGAGATATAACAAACCCTAATTTTTCTTTATATTGAATAGCAACTATCTAATAAAAAATCTATCAACCTTTTACTCCTTATAGTTTTTATATTTTTGAATTGTGTAATGGCTAAGCCGAAATATTAAACTACTCGTTAAAATCACAAATATAAGTCGAGTTACCTGAAAGGCCACGACAATTGGAACAGCAACACCCAGTGCTTTAGCTGTAAGTGACATTTCGGCAATGCCTCCAGGTGATAATCCAAGCAGTAAAATTTGAATATCAATTTTTAGAAAAAATCCTAATCCAAAACAAAGACATAAAGTTAAAAAAACTGCTAAAGAATTAAACAAGAGCGTATTAAAAATGAACTTTTTATTGACTTGAAAAAAGTCATAAGGGAATTTGCTCCCAAGTGACCAACCTATACACAGCTGACCTAGATAAATTAATAAATTCGGCATTTTTTCTGTCAATAAGCCCCAATAAGACCATATGCCAATCACTATAAGTGGTCCAAGCAACCATGAGTTTAATAGTTTGATTTTTTGAAAAAACAATGCGCTCGCTATCGCCATGAACCCCAATAACAATAAAGTGAGTACATCAAAACTGGGGTTTACTGATTTCAAAACCTGTGTAGGATCAATAGGAAAAATCATGCCCAATAGCAATGGAAGACTGATGACTAAAAGTGTAATTCTTAAAGTATGTGCAGCAACAACTTTATCAATTTTAGCATTATGTTTTATTGCAACATTGACCATTTCACTCGCACTGCCAATCGATGAGGCAAACCATGCTGTAGCCCAATCTACATGATTGAATCTACGTTGTAATATAGCTAATATTATGTTGAGACTAACTGCCCACAGAACTCCAATGCAGACAAAAATTAGATAATCACCGATGGCATTAACCAAAGTCGGGGTAAAATATAGACCAAGTGTCATTCCTATTATTACCTGCCCACATTTACGCCACAGCTCATTACATTGAACTTGTACTCCAATTGCTCCACATAAATTCACGGCAAGTAAAGGCCCCAATAGCCAAGGTAATGGAAAATGTAATAAATTTGCGACTAAAGCACCTATAAATGCGACCACCAAGCCTTTGATATTTAATTTTAATTTTCCCATAAATTCTGATGCCGATGGCCAGCAAATGCTAGCCACCATGTTTCTATTAAATTTGTTTTTGCTTTTTGATAAATAAATACTTACGTACAAATGGCAGGATTAAGAGAAGTGCAGACATAATCCAAAGGCCCATGCTGATGCCACTACTCCACAAGATACTGAGTTCACCTTGAGAAATCGACAATGCACGGCGCAAATTTGACTCCATCAGCTCCCCTAATACAAAACCAAGAATTAGTGGGGCAAGTGGGAAATCAAACTTACGTAAGATATAACCAATAATGCCTAATCCCATGCACAGCAATAAGTCAAATATTGTGCTGTGAATCGCATAAACACCCACGAAACTTACAGCTGCAATAATTGGAATCAAGATATAACTTGGTATAGACAACATACGAGCAAAAAAACCAACCAATGGTAAGTTCAATACCAATAAAATAATGTTACCAATCATCAGCGATGCAATGAGTGCCCATACTAGTGTTGGCTGTTCTGCAAATAGTTGAGGGCCTGGTGTAATGTTATACATGGTTAATGCCCCCATCATTACAGCTGTCGTACCTGACCCCGGAATCCCCAAAGTTAACATTGGGACAAATGAACCACACGCTGCGGCGTTGTTCGCACTTTCCGGTGCTGCTAGACCACGTAAATCCCCCTTACCAAACTTACTACCATCAGTGGCCAGTTTACGTTCAGTAGTGTAAGCCATGGCACTGGCAACACTCGCACCTGCACCCGGTAAAATGCCCGAAAAAAAACCTAACAGTGAGCCACGAATCATGGTTGAAAGTGCACTCATGAACTCTTTAAAGTTAAATAATGAACGCTTACCCTGTTCTAAAACTACTTTACCTAGCGTTGTACGTTCAAGTAAAAGTAAGATTTCACTGATGCTAAACAGACCGATAACAACCGTGGTGAATGCAATACCGTCACTTAAACCAACACTATCAAAGGTAAAGCGATAAACCCCTGTAATTGCGTCCATACCTACCGTTGAGAGCGCTAACCCCATTAATGCCATAATCAAAGTTTTAAATGGTTGTGTACTGACTAAACCGGTCAAACATACGATAGCGAAAACCATCAGTGCAAAGTATTCAGCTGGACCGAAAGAAATTGCCCAACGCGCTAAAATTGGTGCAAATAAAACAATCCCTATAAACGCGATTGTGCTTCCAATAAAAGAACTGATAGACGATAACGATAAGGCGATGCCCGCTTTACCTTGTTGTGCCAAAGGATAGCCATCTAAAGTGGTCATAATCGCGCCTGCATCACCAGGTACATTCAGTAAAATTGCTGAAATACGTCCACCATATTCACAACCTAAATATACGGCGGCTAATAAAATGAGTGAGCTTTCTACAGGTAAACCAAGAGCATAAGCAAACGGCAACAGGATCGCAACACCATTAATTGGACCTAAGCCAGGCAATAGACCGACAATCGTTCCAATAAACGCACCAATAAAGGCGATTAATAGATTTTGTGGTTGTAGAGCAACCTCGAAACCCATCATTAAAAAATTTAATACATCCATGAGTTGTTATCCTTAACCGAAGAATCCAAGTGGTAATGGAACATCAAGTACGCGATCAAATAAATAATAGGTACTTGTACTTAGTATGATCCCTGTGATCACCACTGGAATGGTTTTCCCACCAAACAGTTTGCCCAATGCAATCGTCATAAGCAGTGTTGCAAGTACAAAACCGAAAAACTCAAAAATAATGGCGTAGATAGTAAGTGCTAATCCGCACACTACCAACTTCCCAATTAGATGCTTAGTCCAACCTAGTTCAACAAGTTCAAACATAATGGCTGGACGAACCGTTAAATAAAAAGCACTGAAAGTGATCGAGCCCATCAAAAGAATTGGAAAGGCTTTCGGCCCAACTGGGTCATAAGAAATCGGGGCTTGAAAGTTCAAAGCGTAGATCAATAATCCCAATCCAATCACTGTAATGATAGCTGTAAGAATGCGTTCAGATTTCATCATCTTCCCTCTAAACAAAAACTGAGTTAGCACATACGCCCTAACTCAGTTTGTTTGTTATTTTGATAATTTGTATTCTTCCGATAATTGACGCATTTCATTCGTTTGCTTATAAACATAAGCTTGAATTTCTTCTCCTGTCATTTCAAATGGTAGTAAATCTTGGTTCTCACGTACGGCATCAAATTTCTGATCTACCATCATTTTGTCAAATGCATTTTTCCACCAAGCATATGCTTCATCACTAACTTTAGGTCCCATGTAGAAACCACGGATAACAGGCCATTCAAGGTCATAACCTTGCTCAACTGCTGTTGGTAAATTTGAAAATTTGCCTTCTAAACGATCTTTTGCAAATACTGCCAAAATACGAATTGAGCCTGACTGTAAATGTGAACCGACTTCGCTGACGTTGCCCACCCCGACTTGAATATGCTGACCTAATAATGAAGTTAAAACTTCTCCACCACCTTCTAAGGCAACAAAACTCATATCCCGAGGATTAATACCCGCTTTTTTCGCCAGAATTGCAGTTTGCATCCAGTCCTGACCGCCAACACTGCCTGCACCACCAAAGCTGATTTTTTTCGGATCGGCTTTTAAAGCTTTCATCAGGTCATCAAGGTTTTTCAGTGGTGAATCTTTATGGACTGCCACTAGACCATAATCAACTGCAACACCTGAGAGCCATTTCACCTCTTTTTCAGTAAAATTACCGAACTTGCCTTGTGCCAAGTTCAACAATGAGCCTGTTGAAAATGCGACAACAGCATTGTTATTGGCAGAATCATTGTTCACAATCTTGTTATATGCAACTGCTCCCACACCGCCCGGCATATAGGTCACACGTATTGGATCTGTCATTACCCCTGTTTCTTTAAAACCTGATTGAATGAGCTTACAGGTCATGTCGAAACCACCGCCCGGTTTAGCCGGTGCAATACATTCTGCACGCTTAGGTTTACCTGGCTCTTTCGATGCATTACCTGTGCCACAACCGACTAAAACTACGCCTGTACAAGCCAGTGCTAACCATTTCATTTTTTTCATAGCAAAATATCCTTATTGCTGAATTATCCGTTATCTTGTTTCCAAGGGTTACCTATTTCTACCTCAAGCAAAGCTTTAGGCGGTTTGGGTGCTTACTTACTTTTTGCTCTAAGCTTTGCAATTCGTTCCTCTACTGCAAATTTCAACAATGCAGCGCTACGGTAAAAACCATGAGCAAACTTGCCGAAAGGAATAGTTAAAAAGAAAGTCATGACGGTCGCTAAATGAATAATCAGGAGCAATGCCATTGCAGAAGTGTCACGGAACACCATAAGTGCCAAGCCTGTGATACTGACGATTAACAACAAGAAGATGAAACCACGATCCATTGGTTTTTGCTTTGCATCACCATGCAGCGGGTCTCTTTTAACATTTAAGTAAAGCAGACCCATTGGACCAATCACTAATCCAATACCACCTAATGTCCCTAAAATGACGGGCAAACTGGTATAGGCATAAGGTGCTTCTAGACCTAAGAAATAGTGATACCCAGTTGCAACAGTCGTTGCGAGTAAACAAAGTAAGAAACCGTACATGGTAAAGTGATGAAATACACGACGGATTTTGGTATATCGGTCATCTTCTTCATTGCAGCCTTTACCATGTCCACCATCTAAATACTTCAAAGTTAGTACATTCTTAGATGCTTGTAGAATATCTGGCTGAGCCACACCTTCTGGAATGATCTTCGAGGTTTGTTTCCAGAATTTAATAATCCCTAAGCCCAATAAAACGATAGACAGAATAAAGACCGAGCCAAATAAAACGGCTAAAAAATTATGTGGGAAGATTGCATAGAAGTCACCTTGGTATCGCCCAAACAAATCCGTTCCATTGACCCAAACCCCTGCTAACATTAAGAAAAAGAAGATTATGGTCATAATAGAAACCAAGGTAATACCTGTTTTCTTGTAAATTACGCCAAATGCTGCAGGAACTGCAAAATCTTGATAAGTTTCTAAGCGTACTTGCGCCATCGCTTGAGGAATGTTGACACCAAACTCATGTGGCGGTGCATACTGACAAGCATGTAAACATGCACCACAATTATGACAAAGGTTTGCCATATAGTGGATATCGGCTTTTGTAAATTCAAGACGCTTAGTCATGGCTGGAAAAACGGCACAGAAAGTTTCACAGTAGCGACACGCATTACAAATTTGTAAGGCTTGTTTAACTTGCTGCTCGTTCTCCGTAAGTTGCACAACAGGAATTAAATTGTTTACATTCGCATTCATGATTAAGCTCCCTGCATAAATGCAGCTTTTGCGGCATTTTTCCCTGCAATACGACCAAATGTCGTTCCAATCGACATACCAACACCTGCTGTATAGCCTTGACCTAATACATTGCCCGCCATCATTTCACCAGCAACGAATAAATTAGGGCTAGGTTGATTGTTAAAGCGTACCGCTGCATCATCTTCAACTTTCAAGCCTAAATAAGTGAAGGTAATACCCGGACGTAATGCATAAGCATAGTAAGGAGGTTGACTCAGAGGCACGGCCCAATGTGTTTTAGCTGGGCTTAAATCATCAGTATGGCAATTATCAAGTACTGTATGATTAAACTCACCTGCCACACAGGCATTGTTATAATCCACAACAGTCTTAGTAAAGGAAGCGACATCAAGATTTAATTTTTTAGCGAGCTCTTCAATGGTATTTGCTGTTGTACCTTCGAATACCGGAGGCATAAAACGACCAACTGATTTTGAATCAATTATTGAATAAGCAATTTGACCTGGCTGTTTCGCAACTAAACGTCCCCAAATGGCATAACGTTTTGGCCAGAAATCCTCCCCTTCATCATAGAAGCGTTCAGCATGTTTATTGACAACAATACCTAGAGATACACAGTCAATCCGTGTGCAGATTCCGCCATCATATAACGGTGCACGTGCATCTACTGCTACACAATGTGACTGTGATGGATCGCCAATAATATCGGCACCCTGATCCATCATAAATTTTAGTAGGTTGCCTTGGTTAAAGCGTGTTCCCCGAATAATAAAATTATCTGCTGGCCATTCACCATTTTCGTTTTGGCCCCAAGCATCACGCAACCACGGTATATTTGACTCGAATCCACCTGCGGCTAATACACAAGATGCACCCTCAAAGCGTGTACCGTCTTCAGAAATTGCCGCTTTAAATTCGTTGTCTTGAATTTCTAAATCAACAATTTTAGTGTTATAACGAATTTCAACACCTAGATTTTGAGCACTTCTAAAATAGGCATTCACGAGCGCTTTACCTCCACCCATAAAGAATGCGTTGGTCCGAGCAACATGGAGTGCGCCCGAAAGCGGAGGTTGAAAATTTACACCATGCTTGCGCATCCAATCTCGGCAAGTGGCTGTACTACGAATCACTAAACGGGCTAAATATTCGTTTGTCTTACCCGCTGTCACCTTTAACAGATCCTGCCAATATTCTTCCTCTGGGTAGGCATCGATAAGAACATCTTGTGGTTCATCATGCATGCAACGTAAATTTCGGGTGTGTTGTGAGTTCCCCCCCCTCCACTCTTTCGGTGCAGCTTCTAATAATAATACTGATGAACCGGCTTCTCTTGCTGTTAAAGCTGCACATAAAGCGGCATTCCCACCGCCAATCACAATTACATCATGCATTCGATGTCTTCCCTCTCGAATTTTATGTAATTTAAGACTAAAAATAGCTAGGTAAGTGATAGGCGGAACTTAAAGAGGTATTTAATAAAATTAAATAGGCTAAAAGTCTAATAGTTCAGCGCTTGGCCAAAGTCCTTTATGAATTAAACCCTTAACACAACTTTTAATAGCAACTTTTGTAGCAAGACTCGCCGGAGACAACTCCTCCTCAGATATACTAATTAAATAATTAATTCTATCTAACTCTGGCTCAACAACTTTAAGTAAGCAAAGGTCTGATTCTAAATAGTCAAAATGTGCACTCACGGGTTGAATTGTTGCCATATTTAAATGGCTCACGCAGTTCATCAATAAATGTAAACCATCAACTTCATAATCGACATCTAATAACTCAACTTTCTGATCTAAAAATTTGCGCAGACCATGCCTTTGACTTGGCAATACCAGTGGTAAACGATTTACTTTATATAAATCAATCTTGCCATCATGTATACATTGTGCGAATCCATACTCAATGAGCAAAGATCTGTTCGCCATTAAAAACATTTGCTCTTTCAATAAAGGTTGTACTGCCCAATTTGCATCAACATCTTTTGTAAAAATAATTGCAATATCCAGCTGACGTGAATTAACCAAATTAGTAAGATTTCCAGATAGACTCTCAACTAAATGGATTTTGATATCTGGATAACGTTCTGACATAAGCTGTAAAAATGGTATGCCAAGTACCGATGCAATGCTCGGTGAAAAGCCGACGCTCACATGACCCGTAAGACGAGAGGAATGTGCAGCCTCGATCGCATATTGCGCATGACGCAGTGATAATTGAGCCTGTTTAAAAAAAGCTAAACCGGCTGGTGTCGGAGTAACGCCTGTAGAATTTCTCTGTAATAGTCGAGTACAAAGTTCATCTTCGAGCTTGGAAATTTGTTGACTTAATGCAGATGTACCTACTTCTAACTTTTGTGCTGCCTTTCCTAGGCTTCCAGACTCTACAATTGTATTAAAGTATTTTAGCTGTTTGAGCTCCACTAGATCCCCTTGCGAACTATGAATAGCCAGATGCTGAATACGTTAAATATACAATGTTTTAAAAAATGAAAGAAAAACTAAATAATTTTTAATCAACTCAGCTTTATAACCAAAGTTCCAACGCCATCTTCATTCGTTAAGAGGTGGTGGCAGTCCAGAGTCCACAGGCAATTGCCATCATGAGCACCAGATAACCAGAAAGGTGCTGTTTTCTTAAATTTGTCATTACCGTCTCAAATAAAAAAAATGCCCGATGCTGGGTCTTGAGCAACACGGTGTTGAAGCGTAATCTGTTCAACACGCATTTTCAAACCACCAATATCATCATAAATAATGGATGAATCTTTCAATGGGTCGCAGTTTTCATCCATTGGAATCCAATAGCTACCATCTTCAGCATAAAGCGCTAACCAATCGTCTAGTTTGGTCTGATCCAGCAATGCTGCTTCTTTATGGATCAATGCTTGAATTTCATTTTTCACAGTCATATTTCCTTATTTAGATAATACTGAAGTCCATTTACGCCAGAATGCACGTTGTGGAGCTTCATCACTGTAAACACCTACACGTTCGCCTGTATCTTTAACTTCTTCTTTACCTAGACCTCGACTAATTGTGATCCAGTCCATTCCAATCGCATTCAAGGCATTTTGGTTACCGTTAAATACATCGGTATCATCGGCAGACAAGATCCCTGCTGTACCTACACGCGTTTGTGCATCAAGCATGCGGTTCGCATTGATCGAATCATGAGCACCGTCAATCATCAATGGGTATGAATACACTTCAGTTTTGTCGTGTGAAATAGGCTGAATCACTCGAATGTTGAAGTCGAAAATCACTAAGTTCGGGAAAATCAGGAACTGACGGTTGGTCAAGGTATCTGCTGCACCTTGCTCACCATACATATCCACTAATTTTTGATTGTATTCTTCACGTGCTTGCGGATCGACATTGCCCGATTCCAACGGCGCGCCCGCTTCTAATGTACCGTGACCTTCATGATTTGAATACCTAGATTATGCTAAATCTATAGGTTTTGATTGATGATATCTAATTAAGACTCAACATATAAAAGAGAAAAGCCCTCACTTGAGGGCTTTTATTTGTGTACTATCTTTAAAAGCGATAACCCACACCCAGATAGGTGATTAATGGGTCAATATCAATTTTAGTTGTAGCATGGATTAACTGTTGGCCTGTAGATTTATTCACAACATTGATCGTAGTTTTGTTATTCAATTTAGCATAAGAAACTGAAGCTACGCCGTACCAATGGTCATTCAAATCATAGGTGAAACCTGCGGTAACAATTGGTGCAATTGCATCCTCTGCATCAACGTCTACATGCATCACACCTGAAGATACTTTGCCGTCTAGTGCGGCCCCTGCTTTATTATCTAAAACATTTTGAATCATATGACCTGCAGCTTCCAAATCTGATCGAATTTCAGAATTGAGCTTAATGTCATTATAATAGGCATACATCAATCCTGCACCAATATACGGTCTGAACTTATTTACGCCGCTCTTACCAAATTGATACTGTGCTTCTAATGCCGGTGTCCAAGCACGTACGGTCGCAACTTTAGATTTATTTTCTAAGTTTGTAATAGGCACATCTTGCTTCAAACCTAAGCCATTAGGAAATAACACCCCAGAAGTGCCTGTTGGTGTAGCATGACCTGATAAAGGTGCTGTAATTACACCTTTCCCTCTAATATCAACTTTTGGTGGGATTCCACCAATAAACTGCAAAGATACATTGTCATTTAAATAATAATTAAAAGTTAAGCCCAAAGTATCAACATTATTCGCTTCAAGGCCTGTGCCACCTGCCTGCCATGAGTCCAACCCATTCACTACCGCACTGCCAGACTCTGTAGCAAGAATATTGCCATCAACATCAGATATACCCAACCCGTTTAAAGCACCTAAATCAACGAGTTCTTGAATTAAATTTTTCGCATTAAATGAGGCCCCAGAGTCAGGATCAGCACTTATGTAATCTGGATCTAGAGAATTTACGAAAGCGCCTTCGCTGATTGATCCAACTGTAGAGACAGTACCTTTTTTGACCGCTGTGTTAATATTAAAGGGATTGGCTTTACCTTGCGGCATAACATGCAACCAGCCTGCAGATACTGAAAACCGCTTAAAACCGTCGGGGTTATTCGCAAGCACAGCGTGTGTAACCCCAAACAGCATTATCGCTGTTATAGATTTTGTAAGATTCATGCGCTAACTCCATTAGCATTTTTTAATTAATTTTAAAAACAATCATTTGTTTTATTTATATATATGTTGAAAATTTTAAAATCCACCATATGTAATAGCTGATATTCTAGAGATTAAAAATATAATTTTTCATATCATTTTGTGACTAAATTTATCAATAAGGGACAATCGTTATCTTTAAAGAATCAAGTTTTAGGTTAACTTCCATCAAAATTTATGCAAAAAAAGCGCTGACTTTAGTATACAGAGGCTTTTTTGCATAAAGGCTTTAGAGATAGATCTTCCCTAAGTTATCCAAATTTAAGTGACAACTCGGGTATCAGGTCTGCCTAATTCCGTAAATCTATTCAAAATTGCCACACGTGCATGAATTTCATTCACCTGACTTGGAAAACTCCGCGCTGTTAATTTATCGCCTAATAATTTGATGCAATGCATCTTGGCTTCAACCAAACTTCGACGGTGATAACCAGACCACTTTTTCCAAAGCGATCTGCCTAGCCGTTTGACTGTCTTTAATAATTCGTTCCGCTCTATAGACCTCGCTTGCTGATCCTTCCAAGGTTTTGCATTCTTTCTAGGTGGAATGATCGCATGTGCATCTCGATCTAAAATGACTTGTCGGCAGTGCTTTGTGTCATAAGCACCATCTGTATAAACAGAATCAATTGGTTCATCCAAGGGAATTTGAGCAAGTAAATCTTCGAGTACTTGAGAATCACTGACATTATTTGTGGTGAGTTGTACTGCACGTATTTGCAGGGTTTTAGGATCTATAGCAATGTGAAGCTTACGCCATTGCCGACGGTATTCAAGCTGATGTTTCTTACGCTTCCATTCGCCTTCACCTAAAAATTTTAAACCCGTAGAGTCGATGAGTAGGTGTAACCCATCACGACTTTTCTGATAGCTTATCGCAATATCAATATGCTTTTGTCTACGACAAAGGGTGGAATAATCCGGAGCTGTCCAATCTAATCTAGAGAGTTTAATCAGGCTTTGAACAAAACCTGTGACCATACGTAAAGAGAGTCGGAATAGTGATTTGATCATTAAGCAGCATTAAATCGCTGTATCGGAGTAGGTTTGATTTCGACCTTGCTTGCCTTGTGATTGTGCATACCACTGAGTCTTTGGATCAAACCAAATGGAAATATTACCTCGGTTAATTAAGGCTCGGTTATAGGATGACCAATTGGTTATACGGTAGATTTTAGAGGCAGGATTATTCATTTTGAAATTATATTGCTGAATAAGCTTTTGATGCTAGGTTTGTGCAACAAAGCCGAATATATACAAATGTAAAATCAATCTTTTCCTCTTCCGTCAAAGAAATTTTAAAATGAGTTCATTTCTCTACAAAAATATCCAAAGATCTCAGCTCTTATGCTAAGGATATGATTTTATTTCCAATTTCAACTGAAACTCTTTCAAAGTCAAATGAATCTTGTTTACCATCCAGAGTTAGCCACTCAAAACCACATGAATTCGTGTAAGGATAAATAAATCCTTCACAAAAAATAATTTTTGCGTCTTCTGCCATTATTGACCATAAAAGCTTACCGATTCTTTGATATATTTGCTGTTCATTCATTTTTAAAATCTGGCTCAGTTATACATTCCTTTTTATCTGGATCGATAGTCAGTAAATAAAGAATGCCTGTATTCATATCTTTTACAGTAAAATGACACCCTTTATTATCAATCAATTCTTCTTTGACATAGTTTTTACCCTTCAGCCAAAGAAAGCTGAAACTTTGTACATAGTCAGAATATCCTTCATAAATTTCATAGTTTTCTAATAAAGTTTTTTTCCCAAATGGATTTATAATGGCTGTTTTTAAGCCTAAATCTTCAGACTTATAGACCAATCTAGAATACATATATATCTTAAATATTCCGGTCATTGGCGTAATAAGAATAAAAAACACTGTAAGCACGAACATAGCTAAATTATCTAAAGTCTGTTTATTTACTCCCCAAACAATGTGTTTATCAAATCCATAGATATACAGCCCAATAGCGACACTAGCAATGATGAGTAAAACATAAACAGATATCGCAATCATTCTCTGATAACGATTTTCTTTGATTTTATAAAAGTTAAATTCAAAGAAACCTTTATTTTTTGTCATTTTTTTTGCTCTGCTGTTCCGGTAATTTAGGAGAGTTTCCAGCTGTTGCCGCATTTAATGCCATGGAAGGGATTACAACTGTTGATGATTGGGCAGGATAACCCAATTTTTGCAACTTGGTGCCTGCTCCTCCAATAATCACTGCGGCGGCTGCATTAGCCCAGTTCATATCGAGTTGCTGATCTTTATCTCTATATTTATTTGATACAAATTGAGCACCCAAATTTGAAGCCCCAGCTAAGGCAGCTTGCCCTTTAATTGTTTGAAATCCCTTATTTAAGTTACTCACACTACCCGTGGCTGCACCAAATGCTGTATTAGCAATAATACCTTGAACGTCGTCACCTGAAGCAGCTGAGATCCCGCCTGAAATTGTCCCATTCAGCATTGCGCTCTTCACTGTATTTCTTAATGCAGCACTGCCAGCAACTTGTTTTGCTGTGTAAAAAACCCATTTTCCGCCTTGGTAAATTCTATAACCAGATCCCAGAGGAGTAACGCTTGCTATTACTACGCTGCCATTAACAATAGCTCCGACATAAGCTTCACCTTGGGGATCTCTTCCGCGTAACTCCTTAGATACTTCTTTTTGAAGCTTATCTGAGCTCCACCCTTCCTTAATACCGTACTCTGCCAGCGATTGTGCAGACTCCATACGCTTAGGATTAACTGGGAATATTCCCATCTCATTATTCTCTACCGCATTCTGTCCAACAACACCCGCCAGCTGCGCTTCAAATGCAGAATCTCCAATAGTACCGCCGACGACTGCTCCAATAGCTGCCGTCAAATCACGAATTTGGTTTTTTACACTTTCAGGCAGTAAATTCGGCTCGAATTCACCTTTTTCATTTTGGTACTCTTTTTGGTCTATATATTCATTGGTTAAGTAGATCGCTGCTGATTCAGCAGCTACAGCTGCGCTCCCTCCAGCGACTAGATTGCCGCCATTAATGTAAGCCAATGTCGCACCCAAAATTGCATGAGAGGCTAATTGCGCAGCTGTATTTTTATCTTCGCCATGACCATATTTACTGCCAATCATTTGTGCCGCATACGGCGCTAGTGCATTCGTAGCAACCTGTATATCTATTTGTCCGCCAAGTGCACCTGTCACAGCAAGTGTTACAGCATTCAACGCACGGCTATTGCCGCCGCCCATACCCCAGTCTTGGTTTAATAAGCTCGCATCTGCATAGCTAGGAGAATATTGTCTTAAATAATCCTCTTTCTTCGCAGCATCTAAATTTTCATAATGCTCTTTGGCAACTGGATTCTGATTAATTTCATTAAGAATCTTCTGCTTTTCAGCATTTTTTTCTTGTTCTGCTTTCTTTTGCTGATTTTGATTATAAGTTCGTGCAGCCGCAGTAATCGTAGAAGTGGCATCTGCTACTGTTTTCTGCTGATCTAAAATATCTTGCAAGTTTGGCAGCGTATCTACCTTACGATTTGCCGATGTAGCATCGCTATATATGCTAAGCGCTTCAACAGTGGTATCTTTTCCGCCAATATTAATTTGGCCAGCACTTAAAGTTGCATAAGTGGTACTGCTGTCTTTTTCAGAATCAGACTGCGGCAAACTTGGACTAAAACTTGTACCATCTCTCCAATTGGTATTACTGGTCGGCTGCGGTGTCTGGGTTGAACTGTCTGCTTTGCCCAATACTGTACCGCCAGATAAGCTGACACTTTTCGCATCATAGGCGCTTTGATTTTCCAGATTGCTAAACATTAGGCTGATAGCCGTTAAATCATTATTTTCTTTGTTCGCTGTTGAAACAATGGCGCCGCCCTGCAAATCGACACTATCTGCTTTGACATGATAGCCGCCATCACCTGCAAATAAGCCCGACTGCTCGTTCACACTATTAGATGAACCCTCAGCCTTACTGCTGCTGACATTGCCTGACGCCTGCCATGCAGTCCCAAATGATGCTTGCACACGACCGCCAGCATTGGTTTGTTTAATTTTTTGATCTGCACTGTCTTGAGTGCTAATCACATTCAATTCACCACCAGCATTAACATCAATACGATTTGCTTCGGCTTTTGCACCTTGCAAAGTAGTATCACCTTTACTGTTTAAACTGATATTTTCAGCATTCAAAACGGTTTGCGTATGAGTATTACTACTACTGTGATTGCTGCCTTTTCCATAGCCCACTTCTGCATAAATATATGCACCAGTTTGCGCGCCTACAGATGCACCATAACCGATACTTGCACCTGCATTGCTATTTTTACCATCTGCTTTCGCTTGGCTTTGACCAGACTCTAAAATAATATCTTTAGCTGAATTCAGTCGAATCGCATCATTTGCAGTAACTTGAGTATTTTGCAGATGAATATCACCTGCTGTACTGTTTAAATTGACATCTCTGCCCGCTGTGATTTTATTTTCCTGAGAATTGGCATAACTGCTGTTTTGCTGGTTGCTGCTCGTACTAAAACCAATACCCGCCTCAGCTTTAAACAATGCTCCACCCTGAATATCGCTATAGCTTTGATAGGCCTGAGCACCTGCAGCCACAGCTTGCAACGCTTGAGTTCGATCATCGGCTTTGCTTTTCGCTGCTTTGTCCGCACTGCCAAGCAAATCTAATATTGGAGAGCTAATGCGTTTAAACAGGCCAACTTTTAAATCTTTAGAAGATTGCGACGCACTGCCACTGTTGTGATTTTCTAAAACTTGAATACTTTTCGCATCAATATTCACATCCTGTTTTGCCACAAGATCTGCGCTTTGCTGTAGATAATCATTACCCGCCTGAATATTTACATTCCCGTCTAAACTTCCAACCTGACTGCGTTGCTGTTCAATATCATTGCTGCTGCTTTGGCTGTTGCCTTTCATATAGCCAAAGAACTGCTCAGTATCTGAAATCTGTGCGCTGCCTATGCCTTTATTACTGCTGCTTTCAGCTTGTGACTTGGTATTTTGTGCTGACAGAATATTCACATAACGCGCAGCCAATATATTCACATCACCTTCTGATGCGACCGAACTGGCGATAATATTGACATCACCTTGCGTCGTTTGCAGTGTTGATTTCCCCCCTGCAGACAGCTGAGTACCCGTTACGCTATCAATATTGCCTAAACCCTGATTTTTATTGTTATATACCCCTGCTGGCGCAAATTTATCACGGTTATCAATACTGAAGCCGCTTTGCTTACTTTTAGACGTTTGCGATTCTGTATCTGTGGCATAGCTCAAATGAATATTGTCTTTTGCATGCAGCAATGCATCTCCCTCAGCAGAAAGCTGAGCGCCTTGACTACGGATACTGCCTTCAGTGGCAATAATATTCAGATTGCCCTGAGCCTCAGCTTGTGTCACAACTGCCTGCGTGGTGCTGTAGTTGCTGTTCTGCGTACTTTTTTGACTGCCCCCAGTTACTACGACTGCTGTAGTCGCAGCCTGAGCGGCTTTATTCACTGCCTCTGCATGCGACATAACTTGACCAACAGCGCTATCAGAAAACTCTGTGTTGTCAGAACTCTTCTTATATGCAGAAACAGCAGCATCAATCGGGTTATAAGTGATACCTACAGCTAGACCTGAATTTTTACTCTGCACTTGCAATTGCTGATTACTGCTTGCTGTACCCGCATTCAAATCAACATTTTGCCCCTGCAGCGTTAGGTCTTTGCCAGATTGAATTAAGGCCGCTTCTGTAGTCAAATCTTTAGCCGCAGCAATGACCGTATTTCCCTGACCACTGCTGATGACACTTTGCGTTAATGTTTCTGCTGTATTTTCCTGTTGAATATTAGCATTTGATTTGCCATAGCCTACACTAGCGACGCCATCTGAAAGGCTGGCGCTAAAGCCTGACTTTTTCTTAATGACTTCTGATTGCTGGGCAGATTGGTTTTTAGCCGCCACAATATTAATATTATTGCCTGCTGTGATATGTGCCGCATCATCTGCTTTAATTTGACTGCCTTGCACCGCTATATCACGGCCCGCATCAAGCACAATATTTTTGCCCGTTATATTGCTGGCAACAGCCGTATTCTGCTGATTCGCATAATAAGTTTGAGTAGATTTTTTACTCAACAAACCGCGGGATTTTTCATAATCCATCGCTTCATAATCTAGACTGGTACTGCCTTCACTGATATTCAAATCATTTTTGGCCAAAAGTGCTGTTGTACCATTCTTGCTATCTATATTCACAGCACGTGCTGAAATATCCTGCCCCTGCACAAGCACATTGCCTTGACTTTGAATCCGTGTCCCTAACTCTTCTGTGCGGCTGTCATTTAAAAAATGCTTACTATCGTTATATGATTTTTCTATTTTTGACAGTTGCACGGTATCCAGTTTGACATCGCCTAGTGCTGCAATTTGAGTTGCACCATTAGCATTAACAATTTGCGCACCATTCAACTGCGTATTTCCGCCACTGCGCAGTACAACCGTTGTGCTTAAATTTTCTGTATCACTGTTTTGTCCACTTGCCTGTCCAACATATAAGCCTGCAACTCTGCCTACCGTTTCTTTGGTAAAGTAATTTTTGCCAATGGCGTTCTCTGATTTTTCTGTGCTCGTTGCCAGCGTTAAATTTTCACCAGCATCAATACTTAAGCTTTGACCCGCTTTAATCTGACCGCCTTGTAGTACGGTGTTTTTATCCGTTTGCAAACTTACTTCATTTGACTGAATACGCCCATTGAGCAATTCTAAGTTCTCTGCTTTTAAATCAACTGCCTGACGGCCAGCAATGGTTGCACTGCTCAGCACATCACCTTTACTGATAATCGACACTTTTTCAGCCGCAATTAAACTGCCATCACCTGTTAAGTCACCTTCACGGCTACGTACATAAACAGCTGGCACTAAAGCTTTTACAGATTCACCATTTGGCAAGCGTACTGTTTTTTCTTCTAGCCATACAATATCTGTAGTTAACTGTGCAATTTGTGCGGCAGTGAGTGCGACACCCGCCGTCAAATTAAATTGCTTAGCAAAACTCAAGCCATTATTCATAAGCGCTTTATATTGTGTCTCATTGCTTTCATAGCCTGACAAATAGCGAAAACCGGTCAGCTGCGCAATCTGATCTTGCACCAAACGCTGTTCATAATAGCCATCGCCAATGCGCTTTTGCATATTGGCAGGGTTCAGACCTAACGCCTGCACCATATAATCCGAAGACAGCCAGTTTTGATAATTCGCATAAGCAGGATCCGTCTCTAACCAGTAACTGGCTTGGGAATCTGGATTAACACTGTACAGTGCATTATTCGGTACTTTAAATGCCTCATCACTCACCGCACGAATTTGCTCATTTTCTGTTTGCTGCAGATTTACTGATGTATCACTCTGCTGAGTTTTAGCCGCCGTAGCATCTGTATTTAAAGCACCAGATAAATCTTTTCCTGCTTGCTGCGCCTGCTCAGCTTCAGTGCTGTATCTGATAACTTTATTACTGCCATTTTCAGCTTCATCAATAAAGACGGGCTTGTTTTCTGGTTCAGGCGCAAACACCATATCATCTGTAGCTCGTGCCTCATAATGCCCACCCAACTTATTACGCTTCTTTTTTGTAATTCTATAGAATTGCTTTTTCGCATTTTCAAAGACCGTGGTTTCGACCGTCGGCTCTTTAATATGTTTAATTTCGGCATTTTCAAGGTGCAGAATATTGCCTGCCAAAATTTGGCTTTGGTCATTGCTGATTTTTGAGCTGGCATCAATCAGCAGATTATGCCCGCTGATGATCTGTGCAGGTGTATTCGCAATAACTTTAGGCACAAATATTTTTTCATCATATTCAAAGCGGTTAAAGACTTCATATTCGCGGCCATCTTTTAAAGTCAGCACCAAAATATCGCTATTGCGTCCACGGTATCTTGTTGATGCAATATCCTCTAAGGCAATAATCTCTCCTGTACTATGATCTTGATAACCGTACACATGCCGAGTACTGCTCAGCATCGGCACCACATCAAAATTTTCTGAACGGTTCAGCAGTTCCTTGGTATAAATAAATAGATCATTTTGCGCCTCAATCAAACTGCTGCCATTGTAAATATAAACAGCCTCACCAATTGCTTGGCCTTGAGTATTCAGCTCACCGCCTATCACTAAATCACGCCCACTGCTGATAATATTGCGCGAATCATAATCCTGTACATTGGCTTTGTTATTCAACTGCTGTACACCTAAATGCATATCTTGGCGTGATGCTAATACTGCCGCTTTACCTGTTGCATCTGCTTCATTATTCAGTGTATCTGCCTGAATAGACACATCTGTGCCATATATACGTGCACCTTGGTTAGTTAAGGTATTTGTACGAAGTTCAGTCCAATCAGCATTAATTAAGCCCTGGTTTAAAATACGATCTGTAGCCTTCAGCTGCACATGTGAAGCTAAGATTTGCCCAGTAGCCGTGTTTAATAAAGATTCACTATTGCTGATCAGCTGCTGGCCCGCAGTCAAGCTGCCACTGTTTTCTATAACAGATGCCTGTAATTTTAAATTATTATCGGCAAAAATTTCCGCGCCTTGTGCATTACGGATATTTTTGGCTTGAATCTCAGCATCTTTTAAAGACACCAGCTGGCCTGCATTTTCTAAATCTGCAGAAGTAGTGAGTTTTAAAGAATCCTGTGCGGCTATTAAACCTTGGCTATTATCGAGCTTCAGTTGCTCTCCAGAAATATCTGCACTGTGCTGTGAACTGATCAGACCTTTCTGGTTATTCAGATCATTTTCAATATTAAGTTTAGCCAATTGTTCTGCACGCAGCGTACCCTGCGTATTATTTAGAGATTGAGCTTCAATTTGAATCGTCTTTGCATCCAGACCTTGGCTTTGGGTGGTATTTGTCCCACTATTGTCCACTTTTAAGGCATGAATCGTCAGATCCCCGCCCGCACTAATATGACTTCCCTGAGTAGTAGACGCGCTATTGTTCAACGTATCGGCTTTAATTTTTAAATCATTTCCCGACTGCATCAAGCCTGTTTGATTCTGTACTAATTGCGCTTGGATATTCAAATCCGTTCCGCTTAAAATCTGACCTTGCTGATTTTGCAACTGATCGCTTTGTAGGTCTGTAGCTTTTTGACTACCAATCAAACCTTGCTGGTTTTGAATCTCGGCCGCATTTTGAATGCTGATATCTTGCTTCGCCAAAATACCACCCTGTGCACCAGAATTTTGGTTATTTAAAATACCACCATTAGCATCAATCACAAGGCTATCTTCAGCCTGCAACAGACCTTCTGCATTTTGAATATTTTTACTTTTTAAGCTCAGGGTTTGCGCAGTCAATTGACCTTGCATATTGCTTAACTGAGCCGTTTGAGCTGTCAGCTGTTGTTTCGCTTGAATCTGTCCATGGGTATTATTCAATTGGGATGATGCCTTTATTGTCACACTTCCCTTTTCAGAAAATATTGCCCCTGTATTGTTAACAATACTTTGACCATTCAAACTCAATTGCTGCTGACTGGCTATTTCACCTTGAGCATTGTGAGTGCTGGTACTGTCTAAATCGAGCAAATCAACCGCCTCAATGCTGCCCGATTGGTTATTTAGAACTTGTGCTTTCGCTTTTAATGACTGGCTGGCATAGAGTTGGCCTTTTTGGTTATTGATCGTATCTGTTTGAATATCTGCTTCACGAACACTCAATTGACCCGACTGATTATTTAGTTCCGCACCACTCAGCGTTAACTTGCCCAGCGCCATTTTCCCGTGATCATTGTTCAAACCTGACTGGCTTGTTACATCAATTCCGCCATTGGCTTCTATGCTGCCACTGTCATTATTTAAGTTTTTAACTTCAAGATAGCCTGACTCATAGGTTTTTACAGGCAGGTCTGATGAATCAGTCACATTTAAACTGCCGCCATCCTGCGCCTGATTCACTGGCTGTTCAGCCACAGGGTCGGTTGTACCGCCAGTTGAACCCGTACCGCCCGTACTGCCGCCAGAAGATGCTGTTGCAATCACCCCCATTTTACCTGCGGTGTTGCTGATCTTCTCCGCCTGCAACTTTAAAGCCTGCGCACCCGTTTGCTGAATTTTACCGCTATTACTCAAGCTGTCTGCATCAATGGCAACACGTGCTGCATTGATCAGTCCAGTGTTTTGAATATTTTTTTGCTGCAGCTTCAGTTCATCAGCGCTGCTGATCGTGCCGCTGTTGTCCAATCTTTGACTCTGCAAAGCAACTTGCGATGCTGCACTGCTGATATTGCCGCTATTGGCAATATTTTTAGCCTGTACATCCAGCTGGCCTTTATTGGCAATGATATTGCCTGAGTTGACCAAGTCACCGTTGGCATTCAAAGTCATCTGAGCTGCTGTTGTATTAATTGAGCCTGCATTACGCACACCCAAGCCTTGTTCTGTGCCCACCAAGAAAATCTTGCCTGCGTACATGCCGCCCAGCTGTGCAACATCCAGCGCGAAATCAGGCTTCGAAGTTTGTGTGGAAGACTGGCCGCTCACTGCCTGAACTTGCGGCGCAGTTTGGCCTTTGACTTGAATATCATTTTGACCCAGCACTGCGGTCAGCTCATTGGCATACAGTCCAGCATTGACATTCAACGCACGTGCATAAATGTCAGTATAAGGCGTTAAGCTGCCATTGAGGCCTTTGCCTTCAATGGTCACCTGTCCATCACGTACACGGAATGATTCAAGATAACCCTGATTCACCACGGCTTGACCCGCTGCCAAGCTGAAGCGGTCAGCATTAATCACGCCGCAGCCGTCACAGACCAAACCCGATGGATTGGCAATCACCACCTGTGCAGACTTGCCCGCCACTTCCAAATAGCCTTTCAGCTGGCTCGGATTGCTACTGTTGACTTCATTTAAAATAACTTTGGCTTCACCTTTAGACAGCCAAGGATTGCCCTGCACCCAGCCGCCCAGCTGGGAATGCGTATTATTGCGCGAGTTGTTTAATATCGTGCCTTCTTGCCCGACATCAAACTGTGTATAGGTGTTTCGGGAAACCCCGCCAGCGCTTGGCGTTTGAATATTCACTTGCGTGAGGCCATTGCTGCTGTTCAGAATGGTCGCCTGCTGTGAATTCGGTGCAGACTTATCGGCAATAATCTGAGTATTCGCCATACTGCTCAGCGGCACGGTATACACCATTGCGCCCAATAAACTGACCACTGCAAAATTCAGCGGATTGAGTTTTTTTAACGTTTGAGGGGTAAATTGCGGCGTATCTGCAGCGCGGATGGCCTCACTTTGTCCAGCCGTCTTGCTGCGGCTTTTCACAATTTCCGCAACAGCAATAAACATGCCGCGCGCTTGGCTAAAAATAATACGATAGCAATTCTTATTCACAGCAATTTACCCTTCAATCTTTATATTTTTTTCAATGTTTTTTTAAAACAGCTTGGACTAAAAAATCAATACATCCAGTTCAGGCTAAAGCCGGTGGTGTAATCATCTGTTTTAAAGCCATCCGGTTTTTTCAGCGGCGCGCCGGCAAAGATGTCATAGCTGACTGATTTCAGTACTTGACCACGTAATCCCACCACAGCGCCCATCAAGCTGGTACCCGCTAAAGGGTTCGGTTCATGTGCGGTCTGCCCGCCGACTTCGCCATAATCCACACCGGCATACCATTGCATGGGCAGCTTAGGAATCGAACCGCTCAATTCATTGCGCACTAAAAAGCCGTTATCGGCCATCAGAGTTTGTTCACCGTCAAAGCCGCGCACGGTATAGCGGTTGCCAATCGAGAAACGGTCTTGCGGGGTCAGCGGCTTTTGGCTGTGCTGCATGCGCCATTCTGCTAAATACTGCAGGTTTTGATTGCCTGCTTTGAACGGCACTTGCAGGCTGGCATTGCCTTGCCAAATGCCGACATGTGTATAGGCTTCACCAAACTGTTCTTCTGGCGCTGGCATCGCTGAAAATGCGCCTGTGCCGCGTTTATAGGTTACTGATCCGTTCAGCGTTGCATTGGACAGATACTCGGTATGCGCCAAGCTGGCCTGCCAGCCCGCTGTTTGGCGTCGCTGCACTTCAACTTCGACATCTTCAATAAAGTTTTTTGATTCACGCGCCCAGCCGCCAACAGAGGCCGTGGTTTTACGGTGTGAATCGCGGTAAATCACACGGGATACGTCTGCGCTGACCAGCCTGCTTTCGCCGCTGTATTCATAGCTTTGATTGGCACCGGCCACAGTCTGGTGATAATCCGACTGGCTTAAGCTGGTGCTGAGCAGCCAATAATTCAGCGGTATGCTATAACTAAGGTAATAGCCGTCAGAGCCGCGCTTGCCTGAATCGCCGCCGCCCAAATCATGGTTATAGCTGGCGAAGAATAAGTCATTCGCTGTTAAAAGATGGTCTAAAGACAGGGTTGCCGTGCCCTGATATTTGCCTGTCGATTCTGAACCGGCATCATCAATGCCTAAATGAATGCGGTAGGGCTTAGTCTGCTGCCAAGCTAGCTCCAAGTCGCTGTAGCCTGGTTCGCTACGCTGGGCAGCGGGCTGAATTTTAAAATCGGCTTCTACGGTCGGCACGCGCTTAAAGTTTTCTAAGCCCTGCTCTATATCGCGCACATTTAAAATATCGCCTGATTTCACCGGCAGTGCATTGAATTTATGCGCACGTTTTGACGTACCTTCAGCAAATTGAATTTGGTCAACTTTACCTGCAATGACCTGCAGCTGAATTTCGCCTGAAGCAATATTTTGCTGCGGCAACAGTACGCGTGTGGTGACATAGCCACGGCTGATGATTCTGTTTTGAATCAGATCCAGCGCTTGGTTCAATCCTTTCACACCAATGCAGCGGCCAATTAAATTGTGTTCGCCCTGAATGACTGGACGCATGGCGAAAGTAAATTCACGGGCATCTTCACCGGTTAAAATAAATTTTTTTATTTCAAAACAGATGTTTTCACTGTGGGATTTTAAGTATTGAAGCTGAGGCTGGTTTTGCAGTGTTTTTTCTAAGCCAGTCTGAACATTGGCTTGCGGCTGCAATTGCTTTTCCAGCGCTTGGTCACGCTGTAATTGACGGTTAAATTGATCTGCAACAACAGGTTCAGGTAAAGGTTGGTTAGCAAAAGCTAGAGAATGAATAGAAAGGCCCGCAATCAATGTTATAGTTATTTTTTGGTGCTCTATAGAAAACATCTTGATTTCAAAATTATAAAAAAAATGAAAAATACATGATTATTCACACAAAATCAGTAACAAAAGGCACCTGTTTGTTAAAGTTATGTTAACGAATTCAATAAATTGATGACTATTTAATCACATTATTAAGTAAAATTTAATAGTAATTTTAATTATAAAAAACAGCTTTATTGTTCAGTTTTACCACTATTGGATTTGAAATTTACAAACAAAGCAATTCCTCTAATATTTACATCAATACTTGCTTTAGATGTTTTTAAAATTACATATTTAATTATTATTTTCTTTTAAAGCAAATGAAGGCTTGGTCGCATAAAAGCAACCTAAAACATTGAAAACTTGTCCATTTAAATACATCATAAATAAAAAGGCAGAATCACAATAACTCTGCTTTTAAAATACCAATAAGGATCTTCAACCTAAGAGGTATACAGAAGTACTATTATTTCATTCTACTGTTTTCTTTTTAAAAATAATAAATAAGTTACGTCAAATCAAAACGCTTCAGTAATCATTTTTTAGCAAAGGATCAGGCAAACTTCAAAATCAAATCTGCCCACAAATGCCTGAATACGCTTGATATAGAGCATTAATTTGAAATTGATTTAACAAGCTAAATCGTCCAAAAATATAAATTAATTTAATTGGAAGTAGTATTAATTGAACTCAAACACTAACTAATTAATTTCAAATATATTTTAATGAACAAAAAAATCATTGACCTAATTTGTACCCAAATTAGATTAAGTATATTGATTCACTTTCAAATCTATTTCAAATCCAAATTCAGGATTTGAAATAGCATACGTAATTGTACCAACATTGAGCGTACTATAAAATAGTATATTATAACATATTTTGATGAAATATTCTTTTAGACACATACAGGACAAGGCAATCTTTGAAATTATTAATGACTTAAAAAATAAATTTGATCAATATCATTCAATTTATTAAAAGGGTAATACAATTTAATGACGATTAGAGTCCGTAGTATGAAGGGCTTTTTAAGTGTTATCTGTACATCTCCAGATGCTCTCACAATAAGCCAGCCATTCAGATTAAGAAATCATTTAATTACACTTGGTTAGGGTTATATATCCTAGATACCGTTATTTTAGGCTGTTTGTTGCCAATAATATGGTGCATTAAAAAATTTTTCTGTTACTTCCAATTTTTAAGCTTAGATGTCTGTCCAATACCAACATTAAAACTGTTGGTTGGATCAAGTTTTTCATAATGGTTTTTCAGCGCAGGCTTAGCCACATATAAATGCCCAACATTATGCTCTGCGGGATATTCAGCGCCACGGTCATCTAACAAATGCCACATTGCATGTTCCATCGTTAAAGGATCAACCCCTTTTTTAACGATATAATCTTGGTGGAATACATGACATAGAAAATGTCCGTAATACAGTTTATGTAAAATCTGCTCATCCATTTCTTTAGGTAAAGTTTCGACCCATTCACGATCATTACGGCGAAGCGCGATATCCAGTGCAACAATGTCTTCAACTTCAGATAGGTGTGTATCACGATAGCGAATCGCAGCACCAGCCACCGCAAAACGATGTAAAAAAGCTTTACGCCCTTCATCATTATCACAAAGGAAGTAATTCCCCGTGGTATGACTGGCAAAGTATTGTTTGAAGAACGTTGCAACAGATTCTACATCTTGATTTTCAATACGCAGTATCAAATGATGCTCATACAAATCACGGAAATCATTCATCCTTTTCGGTAAATGCGACGGTAAAAATTTTGTCAGTAACTGCAAAAACTTATCTGTAAGACCGCGCATATTCCATTTTTCAAGATAACCATCAACCTTGTCTTTCATCGCAAATGCAGCAGGCACTTTCGCTGTACCGAATTTCTCAATAAACATAAAGGTATCTTTGCCGTATTCCGCACCAATGTCATAGGCAATACGATGAATGTATTCGCCTGCAATCGGAATACGTGGCAAATCTTTCAGCAAGAAACGACGAATTTCTGTTAAATCCTCTTGGGAATTACTGCCCACATAAAACACTTGGCTTGGAATTTTCTCAAAGGTATCTAAACGCACTGCAAACACACAGACTTTACCAGCTGAACCTGATGCTTCAAATAAACGGGAAGGATCGGCATTAAAACGTGCAGGAGTGTTTTCATCAACCTGCGACACATCTTTGATATAACGTTGGTCTGATGCACAGCACTGGCTTTCATTTTTAATATCACTAATTTGATATTTTTGTTTTTCCAAATTCAATAAGATCTCTTCGGGAGACTGCCCCAAATTCACTTCTAAATGATTGATTAATTCAAGCTGACCTAGATCATTCACTCGTGCATATAAAGCAAGTTCTGTATAAGCAGGGCCACGGCGTACCAATGCTCCACCAGAGTTGTTACACACGCCACCTAAAACTGATGCACCAATACAGGATGAACCAATCACGGAATGCGGTTCACGATTAAAGCCAGCCAATTCTTTTTCTAAACAATCTAACGTTGCGCCTGGTAAACAAATCACTTGCTTACCCTCGTTAATCACCTGAATACCATTTAAACGGCGGGTGCTCATCAACAACACGGGACGGTCATAATCATCGCCGAATGGGGTTGAACCACCTGTGAGTCCTGTATTGGCAGCTTGCATAATCACGATACAATCAGCATCGACTGCTATTTGCAACACTTGCCATTGTTCCAGCAAAGACCCTGGCGCCACCACTGCCAGCACTTGACCAGAGCCATAGCGACGACCTTGGCGATACAAACGCGTCTCTTGTTCATCGGTTAATACATGATTTTTGCCGACAATATCAATCAATGTTTGAATAGTGTGTTGAGAAGCAAATGAAGCTGACATCGTTTAAATCCTGTATCACTGAATCAATCTTAGTGAAGATCAATTCAAATTAATTTTAGACTTGAAGCAAAAAATGAAGCGTGAGTGCTCAATAAAGTCTTTCGTTGCTGTTTGAGACAGACTTAATTTCAACTAAAAATATATTTCGACAAAAAAATCTACGAAATCAAGTAATCTGTTTTGTTCTTTTACTAATTCAACAATCGTTAAATTGTTTTGCTTACTTTTACCGAAACAAAAGTAAGCTATGAATAATTATAAGAGTTGAATGATCACGGCAAGGACTCTGCCATAAGATATTCTTTAAAAAAAACTTAATGTTAAAGAAGTACACTGAGCTTCTTAACTTAGCTCTCTTTCCAATCTCACTAAACAATCCGATGTAATATCAGCAATGGCTTTTGCACCAGTCAGCGTCATTGCCACACGCATTTCTTTCTCAATCAAATCCAGTAAATTACTCACACCTGCACCGCCTGCAGCCCCCAGTGCATATACAAATGCACGTCCAAGCATGCAGGTATCTGCACCCATCGCCAGCATACGCACCACATCAAGACCGTTACGAATACCCGAATCTGCTAAGATTTTAATGTCCCCTTTAACCGCATCTACAATTGGAGGAAGCGCACGAGCAGAAGACAAAACACCATCGAGCTGACGACCACCGTGATTCGATACTACAATACCATCTGCGCCAAAACGCACTGCATCTTTGGCATCTTCAGGATCTAAAATTCCCTTAATCACCATTGGACCATCCCAATAATCACGAATCCACTCAAGATCTTTCCAAGAAATCGAAGGATCGAAGTTATTGCCCAGCCAACCGATATAATCTTCCAGACCTGTCGGCTTACCCAAATATTTTGAAATATTACCTAAGTCATGTGGACGCCCCAATAAACCAACATTCCAAGCCCAGTGTGGGTGCATACACGATTGCATATAACGACGCATAGCAGCATTTGTACCACTCATTCCTGAGTGTGCATCACGGTAGCGTGCACCTGGAACTGGCATATCGACTGTAAATACTAAGGTAGAACATCCTGCTGCTTTAGCACGCTCTAAGGCATTTTTCATAAAGCCACGGTCACGTAGTACATACAATTGAAACCACATTGGACGTTGAATTGCAGGTGCTACTTCTTCAATTGGGCAGACAGAAACTGTCGACAAGGTAAATGGAATGCCTTTTTTATCCGCCGCCACAGCGGCTTGAACTTCACCACGACGTGCATACATCCCTGTTAAACCAACAGGTGAAAGTGCTACTGGCATGGCCAAAGTTTCACCAAACAGTTTCGTTTCTAAGCTCAGCTCAGACATATCATTCAACACACGCTGACGCAAAGCGATTTTCGATAAATCTTCTACATTGCGCTTTAATGTATATTCCGCATAGGCACCACCGTCGATGTATTCAAATAAAAATGGTGGTAAACGACGTTTCGCAGCTTCACGATAGTCATTTGCAGAAGAAATAATCATAACTTATGTCCTATTTAATCGACTCGAACGCTGACGACGAGCTTCTTCTTCATCGATCATACGTACCCGTTGAACAACAAATTCAATATGCCCACAAGCTGTTTTACGTGCAGCCTCTGGGTCTTGACGCTCAATTGCATCCATTACCTGAAAGTGTTGGTCATACAATTGTTCAAAATGTTGTGGTGTGGTGTAGACTTTACGTCGCCCCAACATCACGTTGTATTGCAATAAATCAAACAAACTACGCATCATTTGGATCAGTACCAGGTTGTGGGATGCTTCTGCAATCGCCAAATGAAACTTTGCATCCGCTATTGCCGCTTGAGCATCATCACCTAAAGCCTGATAATGGCTAATCTGCTCAAAACACTGACGAATATTGCTTAAATCACTAGATGTCGCACGTTGTGCTGCATACCATGCTGTACCGCCTTCAAGTACCATCCGAGCTTCTTGCACATCAAAACGATATTCAGGATCTTGATCCATCAAACCTGATAATGGCTCAACAATTTGATAATGTGACCAATGTGCAGGCAACTGCTTTAAATAGGTACCTGCACCTGCTTTGCTCTGAATAATTCCTGCGGTGATCAATTGTTGAATTGCCTCACGCAAAGAGCTACGAGACACACCCAACTGCTCACACAGCTGACGTTCAGCAGGCAAACGTGCTCCGACTTGGATATTGCTTTTTTCTATCAATAAACGTAAACGCTGTACCACCTTGTCGGAGACTTTCATTTTTTTCCTTAACCGTTTTATGGAATCATCCACGGGAATACATAGGCTTGTAAGGTAACAATGATACCAATCATCACGGTAAAGATAATGCTATGTTTCACTGTAAATCTAAATAAATCAGATTCTTTACCAACTAAACCAACTGCAGCACAAGCAATCGCAATCGATTGAGGCGAAATCATCTTGCCTGTTACACCGCCACTGGTATTGGCAGCAACTAACAATACTTCAGGCACACCAATTTGCTGTGCTGTGGTTGCCTGCAAAGCCGAAAATAATGCATTCGCTGATGTATCTGAACCCGTAAGAAAAACCCCAACCCAACCCAAAAACGGTGAGAAGAAGGTAAAAGCCTGACCCGTATGTGACAGTGCCAAAGCAAGCGTTGCTGATAAACCTGAATAATTCGCAATGAATGCAAACGCCAGTACCATACCGATTGAGTAAATTGGTGTTTTCAATTCATTCACTGTTTCGAAGAACGTCACCACCGCATCTTTCGGTTTCATTTTTAAATAAATAATCGTAATCACTGCTGCCAGCATGATTGCTGTACCCGTTGCTGACAACCAATCAAACTTATAAATCGCATCATAATCTTTGATTTCAGGTACAACAGGCGGTAGCTTTTGAATCAATTGGTGTAAATATGGAACTTTAATTGAAATGACTAGATCACTTAATGCACCATCTTTAGCAAACAAATCTTTAAAGGGCTTGATGCTCCAGATTGTCACCATGGCTGTCAGTAATGCGAATGGAGACCATGCTTTGGCAATTTGACCCAAGCTATATTGCTTCCGAGCTTCTGCGACAACAGTTTCATCCACCTGTACATCTTCATCTTGAAAACGGAAAATATGCTTTGGCTTCCAGAATTTTAGCAGCACTGTCAAACTGACTAATGAGGCAATAGCAGCAGTAATATCGGGCAACTCAGGACCAACAAAGTTTGATGTTAAATATTGCGCTAAAGAAAATGACAAACTTGCCACTAAAATAGCAGGCCACGTTTCTTTCACACCCCGCCAACCATCCATGATCGCCATGATCCAGATCAATACAATTGGCACCATGAAGGGTAATTGACGACCGACCATCTGACTGATTTCCATGGTATCCACACCAGAAACCTGCCCAGCGACAATAATCGGAATCCCCATTGCACCAAATGCAACTGGAGCAGTGTTAACAATCAAGCATAGCCCAGCAGCATATAAAGGTTTAAAACCGAGTCCAACCAACAGTGCCGCAGTAATCGCAACAGGCGCACCAAAACCAGCCGCACCTTCTAAGAAAGTACCAAAAGCAAAACCAACCAGTAGCATTTGCAGACGTTGATCTTCTGTAATAGACAGGATAGATGAGCGAATAACATCAAACTGTCCTGTTTTTACAGAGATCTTATATAAGAATACGGCACCGATAATGATCCATGCAATTGGCCATAGTCCGTAAAAAAAACCATAAACCATTGAAGCCAATGCCATTCCAATTGGCATTTTGTATAAAAAAAATGAGACCAGAA
Organism: Acinetobacter sp. ANC 3813; assembly: GCF_002135435.1. Classification (GTDB taxonomy): domain Bacteria; phylum Pseudomonadota; class Gammaproteobacteria; order Pseudomonadales; family Moraxellaceae; genus Acinetobacter. The sequence goes on from NZ_NEGK01000008.1 coordinate 64,552, forward strand.
AGGCTAAAAAAACAGTAATTGTCGCGGCTACACTACCCTTCATGCGAAAAATAGCCAGTGCCAAAAAAAAGAAAACAATTGGAACTAGCGCTATTGCACTCGAAATCCAAATATTGCTCATGGGATCATAAATTTGTTGCCACTGTTGAAGCATTGTCTACTCCTTGAAATGCTTAACTACTAGATTGAACATTTAATTATACTCACACACCAAATTGGTACTACCAATTTTGGTGATTGAGAGATAAATGTACATTTTATGCCAGATATGTTAGTAATAGTTGCAAAAAACGCAAGAGCGAGATTTATTTTATTTTTTTGGTATGACCAATTTTATAATTTATTAAAATCTTATACATTATGAAAAACTTAAGCAATACATGGTATTGTTGCACAAATCTATTCTTTAAGGCTTGTTCAGCAATAAAATTTCTAAATGAGACTTAATCCAGATGTACCTACTTCTAACTTTTGTGCTGCCTTTCCTAGGCTTCCAGACTCTACAATTGTAATAAAGTATTTTAGCTGTTGAGCTCCACTAGATCCCCTTGCGAACTATGAATAGTCAGATGCTGAATACGTTAAATATACAATGTTTTGAAAAATGAAAGAAAAACTAAATAATTTCTAATCAACTCAGCTCTATAACCAAAGTTCCACCGCCATCTTCATTCGTTGAGAGATGGTGGCAGTCCAAAAGATGATTATGTGTGTCTAGAATTTTGTTGGCTATTCAGTTCTTAAATAATTCCCCCCCCTTAACAGAGCGCAAGGACTATTTCGATTTATGCAGGTCGAAATCTAGGTAAGCTGCTCTCTTGTCTCAATTGGATTTTTTAACCGTTAAATCCTGAAGGTGATTCAAATATCCATAAGTAAAAACCATAAGCAGTTGAAGTAAATTAAAAAATTTAATAAATAGGTTTTGGCACAGCAATTGCTAAATCTTGATCAATCAACTCAACATTATATTTAGGGTCAAAGATGCTGACAGTAAACGATTCCTGCCAAAAATTTTCATACGAGACTTTAAGTTTCCTCAAGAAAAGTACGCAGTGTTCTGCTGCTGTATTTACCTGGTTCGATAATATCTCAGATGTACCAACACATTTCAGTGATGGCTTTGATGAAAAAATCATTAGCCATTACTATGATAAATATGTTGATAATGACCCTATTAGCCATATCCAGCTTATTAATAGTAAATTACTCACTGCACGCTTGACGCCAAATTTACTAGAACAAAAGCATACTGAAAAATATCAGGATTTCATGCATAACTATAACTTGAAGGATGAAGCTGATGTCATTCTTTGGGCAGGTGGTGCGCCTGTAGCAAGCATTGCACTTATGAAAATAGAGAATGATTGTCCCTTCCAAAGTGATTTCAATTTAGAGCAAATTAGACAATTTATTCAGTTCAATTTCGAAATGTTACCAACAATAAAAAAAATCAATCTGCAATCACATTTAAGAAGCCAATTGAACCTGACCGCCAAAGAGGCTCTGATTACAGAACTGCTTTGCCAAGGTTATGCAAATAAGGAAATTGCATCTAAGCTATGTGTTGAACCCGCTACAGTGAAAACCCACTTAATCAATATATTTGACAAATTAGAAGTGAGCTCAAGAACACAAGCAGTAGCATGTATTTCAAATTTATAATTATTCATAAAAAAATCGAGCATCTAATTAGATGCTCGATTTTTTACTATTCACTACATGAATTTAATTTTTTTATATTTGTAATATCCTGCCAATATTACTCCAATAACAAAACTTAAAACTAAAATATAAAGGTAATGTGTGTTTTCGCCCACTTCTCCACCTAAAACCAACTCAACATTCTGAACAATATAAAAAGTGGTTATTATTAGTGCGAGTAAAGATAGTAATGGTGCAACCACACCAACAAAATAGTTTCTAGTTTTAAGATAACCTTCTTTAAAAAACCATACTAATACAGAAAGACTAACCAAACACATAAGCACGATAATGCCAACACAACCTAAACCATTAATTTTTCCATAGATAGTCGCCCCATCTGCAACTAATACATACATTGGAATTAAAGCACTGATAGCTATAGCAGACACAGTCAGTGATGCAATATAAGGGGAATTTAATTTGGGGTGAATAGCTGAAAATTTAGCGGGTAAAACATTATCTTTAGATAAATTGTAAATATAGCGTGTCACTGCATTATGAATGGACAATAATGTCGCTAAAATCGATGTCACTACAAATAAATGAGCGATTTGAGTGACACTATGTGCGACATAGAGTGTCATACCATCTGTAAACATTTCATTCGGCTTATTGGCTGCAACTGTTAGAGCCTCTGAGCCATAAGCTGTAATCAACGCATAAGTCGATACAATATAGACAATTCCAATAACCACAACAGCTGTGTAAGTTGCCTTTGGTATTGTAGATTCAGGATTTTTGACTTCATCCCGATATAACAAAGTGGCCTCAAATCCAATAAATGCTAAAATGGCAAATAAAAATGCAACTGCAATATTTCCTTCAAGAAAAGTACTAAAAGAAAATGGTATTGCACTCAAACCTTCTTTACCTCCCACACTAAAAACTGATGCATTAAAAATCAGAACTAAAAACAACTCAACAAACATGATCAGGCACATAATCTTTGCTGAGACATCGATTTGGAAATAACCGACTGTACTAACAATACACCAACCTATTAACGACAAGATCCACCAAGGAATCTCAGGACCACCAAAACTGCTGAGTAAGGCGCTGACACTGACACCACATAAAGCATATGTACCAATTAATAACATGAGATATGCAGTAATCGACATAAATGCGGCACCTAAACCGACAGTACTCCCTAAACCCTCTCGAATGAATAGATAGAAATTACGTGGTCTAGTAGAGTGCTTTGCCATAGTTAAAAAACCTATGGAAAAAAGAAGCATTAACAGTGTTGTTAGAATAAAAGCTACAGGTGAAGCTATTCCTCCGGCTGCAATAATAAATGGTGCGAAACCGCTTACAACAACCAAGGGTGCAGTAAAAGCTAACACCGTCATGGTTAATGTAAAAGTACTCATTTTCCCCTTAAGTTGATTTGATTCTCCTGCTAATACTGGATTTTCTAAATCAATTAATATTGGTGATTTACTCTCTGAAATTGCCATTCATTTATCCCTCAAATTTTTAAAATTATTTTTTATTGATTTAAAAATCATAATTTAGACCAATAATAAGGCTGTTTTTTTGCTTAATATCCGAGCGATTATGACCACCAATAATAAATTGGCCGTATCCAGTAATATTTGGATGTATCAGGTAATTCAATTGAGCAGAGGTAAATCTAAAAGTGAAATTAGTCTGGGTATCTAAAAATGTTCCACCTTCATATTTTCCGTCATCATTAAAGTAAGAAAATCCTGTGGTCCAAATTGTCGTAAATTTTTCATTAATTTGATGGGTATATTCCAATTGAAGATAGGTATCCCACTGATTCATATACGCTACATCGTATAAAAATGTTGCCACCCCTAAACTAAATTCGCTCTTCTCCGATATCGGTTTTGTTAAAGTTACCCCTAACTCATTTGCAGTCGTGTTTTTGCCGCCTTGGTAATAATAAAAGGCATCCCATAAATCAACATTCAAATCTGCAATATTAAAGTTATAGCCAAAACCCAAATCATGTTCGAATTTATCTGCGGTGAAACTTTCACCTGTTTGAATTTCTCTAAAAGAATAATTGAGTGTAGAACCCCAATAAAATAAATAAAATTGATCTAAACTTGCAGTAAGTGATGCTTGTAATGCCACAGCATCATTTTCAGGTGCATTGGTAAGACCTCTGGAAACATATTGGGAAACCACATCTATACTTCCTGAAATTTCTGTGTTTTTTGAAGCATAACTTTGAATAGAAAAACTAGCTAAGAGCCCACTTGCGATTACCTTTAAAAGTGAATTCATTTATTCCCCTAAATTTTAAAAAAATCTGATTTCTGCATTTGACTTAATCGGTGAATGCGCTTTCTTAGAGCAGAAAAAGAAGGGAATACCCTTCTTTTTTCACCTAATTAAGCTGTAAGGTCCAATACACTTTTAGCGGTTTTAGAAAACTTGGCTGTTTCTCTCATCATCGTCATATAGACTTTTGGATCACCTTTTTGTTCAGGAAATAACGCAACATGTGGCTCTTCAAATTCACGGACATAGCCTACACTTGCTCCACCGAGTTGATATCCGAGCATATTTCGTAATTCTTCAGGGAAAGTTCTGACCATTTCTATTGGTACAGATAAATACTGATTTTCTTCCTGACGTAACCATCCAACGCAATAATCAATATTTAAAGCCCGGCGGACACTATTAGATTTATTCTCGCCCGCGCCATGAATTGTTTTACCTGTATAAACCAATACAGAACCTTTCTTCATTTCTGCAGCCAAGGTATCTGCCGGATCAAACTCATGTGGTAATAATTTATTGGTATGACTCTTTGGAATAACGCGAGTTGCACCATTTTCTTCAGTGAAATCATCCATTGCCCAAATCGTACTAACTTCCAGATGAATATCTGTTGGGAAATGATCAAAATAATCCCAGCAGTATTCATCACGGTGTAAGAACTGAGCTTTTTGCCCTGGACCAACGGCAATAAGTTGTGTCAGATTTAATTGGATGGTTGTCGCATTTTCTCCCAGTAATGCTTTTGTCGCTCCCACTACAGTTGGATGCATAATGACTTGATGTGAACTTGGTGAACGTGCTGGCATCGCACCACAACGACGGGTTTTCTTTCCTAATGCCTCATTATCTGCACCATCGGCTTGATTTAAGTACGGATCAATTTCCGCATTGATTGCATCAACAACTTCTCCTGAGATTGCATTATCAATGATGCAATAACCATCTTCTTTTAAATGCTTTAAAACAACTTCTACTGAGACATCTGAAGGTAAATGAATCAATGACATAGTGTTCTCCTAAGTAGGTTTTCTTGTTTCGATAACTACATACTAGGAGGACCACTTTTCTGTTTGTATCCATCAAATGGTGGAACTTTTTCCTTTTTCTAAAATTATTTCAACTGCATTCCACCAAATGGTGGATGTGTTCAATTTTCCTTCACGCCTATAGTTGAAATCAAATGATGTCCAAATTTGCATAATAGAAATTTGTTCACCGTCTCTATTCATTATATTAGGACTGCAAGGGGGTAAACATGGTTACATCCAATCATGAAATTTCTGCATTCAATCACCTAAAAGAAATACATAAAAATGAACCTCAAAGTTTGAGCGGAAAAATTGGAACTTGGGAACTTGCATCAACAGTTCTTGCCTTCTCTGCTCCTGTTTGTGTGGTTTACAGCTTTCTACCAGTCGTGATCTATTTCAATGGAATAGGTGCTCCTGTCACAATGCTTTTGACAATGACTCTTCTTCTCTTATTTGCCATTGGCTTTTGTACTATGACGAAGTATGTATCTAAACCTGGTGCTTTCTATGACTACATTGGTACAAGTTTTGGTACAAAATTTGGCGGGGGTTCAGCATTTTTAGCTTTATTTGCTTATCTGTTTTTAGGTACTTGCTGTTTTACGATGTTTGGAGCCTATACATCAAAACTTTTCATAGAAACTTTTGGATTTCATAATTTTAATTGGTATATCGGAACTTCTGTAGCAATCATAGCCTGTAGTGTACTGGCTTATCATCGAATTGATTTATCAGCCAAGGTCTTATCCCTTGTTATGGCACTCGAAATTGTAGTAGTCATGATTTTTAATCTGTCTGTACTATTTCAAGGCGGACCTGAACCTATCTCATTACAGCCGTTTGCAATCTCATCCTTTATTAGTGGCGAAGTGTTTTTAGGATTACTATTTTCAGTAACAGTATTTTTAGGATTTGAATCAACCGCTGTCTTCCGTGATGAAGTTAAAAATCCTGAAAAAACAATCCCTCGAGCTACTTACCTAGCAGTATTGTTAATCGGAATTTTTTATGCATTCTGTGCTTGGATGATTATCACAGCATTTGGTTCCAAAGATGTAATTAAAGTTGCTCAAGAAAATACAGCAGGATTGTATTCAATTGCGGTGACTAACTATATTGGGCATGTAGGGATGGATGCAACTCGCCTATTATTAGTAACATCAGCTTTTGCTGCTGCTCTTTCAGCCATGAATATCATTGCTCGTTATCTCTTTAATCTAAGTAAATATAAAGTACTTCCAACTGCCTTAAACAAAGTCCATCCAAAACATGGCTCGCCTTATGTAGCAAGTATGACCGCAACATTAATATTGATTTTATTGGTAGTAGGATTGTCTCAAATTCAAAATGATCCTGATAAACTGATTGTGACCTTAGCTGGAATTGGGGCCTTTTCTATTATGGCCCTCATGATGTTAACCAGTTTATCTATCGTAAAATTTTTCAAAAATGAAAAAGCTTTCCATCTCACCAAAAGAATTATTCCCCATCTTTCTTCTATTGGTTTAGGTATGATTCTATTTAAAGCCACCCAGCAAATAGACATGCTAGTTGGCTTAAGCATGACATTGTCAGTCGGTGTATTGTTTTTAATTGCTGCCGTATTTACGTATGGCTATGTTTCTTTCAGAAAAATAAAATTTCTATAAGAAAAATCTTTTCAAAAATAAGCGCAGATAATCTACGCTTATTTTTATTTAACTTTGAATACCATACTTTCTAAAACACACAATTACATAATCTGAGGTGGTGGCAGTTTAACTCAACATATACTGGTCTAATATTTCAATTTTAAATATTTCTAGTTTTACCCAATTTTACCCACTAATGCTAACTACCTGTGGCAACACAGGTAGTTAGCTAATAGATCTTATTTTTAATTTAAATTACCACCAACACCCTTAAACTTCTCAACTAAAATTGAAATTTTCTGGAAAACATTTTGTTTATTAGTCAAATACTGTGGGTTCAATGGGCTCATTTTAGGCAAAATTGCATTAAGTTCAGTGCCATTTTCACTTGCAAACTCCCTCTTCAATGAAGCCGTGATATATCGCTTAGTGGCGTCCTCATTCAAGTTTTCATCCTGAATCAGTTCCTGAACCTCACGCTGCTGTTCTATTTGAGCGAAAGTGTAAAAAGAATCCATCAGACTAGCTTTATCCTCAATATTGTCTAAATCAGTATGATTAATAAAATCAACGATCAGACTTTCTTTAGATCGACTCTCCAAGCCTGAGCGAATCACACGTCGCATATCATCGACCAACGCAACTTTATCCTTGATTTTTTTATTATTTTCAAAGATAAGTTCTAAAATATAGTCTAAATTGATTTCTTGTGACTTTAATAAATCAACCTCAAAAACCACATCGTTCCAATCAATCGTAGATTTTTCTTTTTGCTCCGCTAATTGTTCCCTACGCAACCAATCACGTATATCGTTATAACTAGATCGATAGTCTTGGATTTTCCGTTCACCTGGCATATCAATTGCTGTGATCTGTGCCAACTCTTCATCATTTAAATAATGCTTATTTTTAAATTCATCAACTGCACTAGTATCATTCAAATCAACAGTTTGTAATTCTTTTAGACTCGCATATTCATCATAGTTTTGCAGTACGTTTTCTACTCGCAAGTATTCACCAAATAATTTAGCAAATGCCTTTTTATCTGACTCTTTAAAAATTTCATCGGGGTTAGGGAAACGTTGCTCTAACTCTTTAACTACTTCTATAAAGCCTCTTCTTGCTTCTCCAGTTAATACATCGGTGAAGCCCTCCATATATTCTTCATAGCTTTTTTCTAAAACAATATTCTGCGTATTTGGATCACCAAACAATCGTATAGCATCAATTGTCGGCTGCTCTAAATCACGAAAAGTTACGATATTACCAAATGTTTTAGTCGCATCAAAAATACGGTTAGTTCGTGAATATGCTTGTATAAGACCGTGATAACGCAAATTTTTATCGACAAATAAAGTATTTAATGTTGGTGCATCAAATCCTGTTAAGAACATACCGACCACAATCAGCAAGTCAATTTCTTTAGCTTTGACTTGCTTAGCTAAATCACGGTAATAGTTTTGGAAATTCTTAGTTTCAACACTAAAGTTCGCTTTAAATATTGCGTTATAATCTGCAATCGCTGAACTTAAAAATTCTTTGGCACTACTATTCATAGCTGATACCTCAAAACTTTCATCTTGAATATCACCCACAGCATCCTGTTCTTCATTCGCTGTAAATGAAAATATAGTCGCTATCTTTAAAGGCTTATCACTATTTTTCTGTAAGTCTTTTAAGGATTCATAATACAACTTAGCAGCATCTACGCTACTCACGGCAAACATGGCATTAAAGCCTTTGCTACCTACTTGTAAACGATGCGTTTTTTGACGAAAGTTATGTAGGATGTACTGGCTAATTTCGTGTATACGATCAGGATGCAATAAGGCTTGTTTATTTTCATAAGCACTCAGTTTTTTGACATCTTGTTCTTTTTCTATCATTTTAAATTGTGGGCGTACATCATTATAATCCACTTTAAATTTGAGGACTTTTTCATCACGGATCGCATCGGTGATGACATAGGCATGCAAAGCACCTCTATTTTTATTCTTATCGTAAATACCAAATACGCTAGCCGTGGTTTCATTACCTAATGTATTTTCAGGAAAAATCGGAGTTCCTGTAAAACCAAATTGGTAAAATTTTTTGAATTTTGTCTTTAAATTTTTCTGTGCTTCACCAAACTGACTACGATGACATTCATCAAATATAAACATGACTTGCTTGTTGTATATCGGCAAATAATGTTCACTTTTCATCAAAATATTTAGCTTTTGGATGGTCGTTACGATAATTTTATTATCATCTTTATCCAAGTTTCGCTTTAATCCTGCCGTACTTTCAGAACCGTTTACACTATCGGGAGAAAAACGTTGATACTCCTTCATAGTCTGATAATCAAGGTCTTTGCGATCGACCACAAAAAAAACCTTATCAATAAAATCAAGTTCTGTTGCTAAACGCGCTGCTTTAAAACTGGTTAATGTCTTCCCTGAACCAGTAGTGTGCCAAATAAATCCACCACTTGAAGTTTGACTCCAACTCTTGGCTTCAAATGAGCTTTTAACTTTCCACAAAATACGTTCTGTTGCCGCAATTTGATAAGGACGCATGACAAGTAAAGTATCACTTACATCAAATACGGAGTAATTAAGCAACACATTGAGTAAGGTATTTTTTTGGAAAAACGTTGCAGTAAAGTCTTTTAAGTCTTTAATGAGACTGTTATCTGACTCTGCCCAGTTCATCGTAAAATCAAAGCTGTTTTTATTACGTGATGTGGTATTCGCAAAATAGCGAGTATCTGTCCCATTTGAAATAACAAATAGTTGTAAATATTTATATAGTGAGTTTTCACTATTAAAACTTTCTTTGCTATAGCGATGGACTTGATTAAATGCTTCACGGATCGCCATACCACGCTTTTTGAGTTCAACTTGTACCAACGGCAAACCATTAACCAAAATGGTGACATCGTAACGGTTGGCATGATTACCTTTTTGTTCAAACTGTTTGATAACTTGAACTTTATTTCGAGCAATATTCTTTTTATCAAGTAAATAAATATTCTGAATACGACCATCATCAAAAACAAAATCATGAATGTAGTCATCATGGATTTTTCTGGTTTTGTCTACGATACTATCACTTGAGTTATCCAAATATGTTTCAACAAAACGTGCCCATTCACTCTCTAAAAAATGTACATTATTGAATAACTGTAATTGCTCTCGTACATTATTCAACATAGCCTGAGCATTATTTATATTGGATAAAAAATCATAGCCTTGATTAGCTAAATCTTGGATGAGTTCACGCTCTAAGTCAGCTTCCGTTTGATAGCTATCTATTGCTCGAGATTCTTTAATGTATTTATCAAGAACAATGAAATTATTCGATTCAACAATTGTTTTATTATGATCAGTCATTTTATTGTTCCTATTGCCAATATCCGTAATTACTTACTAAGTGATTAAGAAGTAATTCCACTGTTTGCTTTTCTGGATCACTCGGCTCAGAAACTGCCATATCTGATAATGTGGAGTGACTTGTAAATTGTATAATTCGATTAAAGTAAGCTTCTTTATCACCAGGTAATAGTTCTGACCATTTTGGATAACCTAAGAAACTCGCAGTTTTTTCATACAGATTACGTAATAAAGTAAAATGGTATTTTTGAACTGTCTTTTCAGTAATTGCCTTCTCAATCGTTTCTTTTAAATACAAGTGGTAAGAAAAACTTTTATTTGAATCACCATGCTTTTCAGCCAAAGCATAGCTACCATCTTCAAATTTCTCTAAGAGATAACAACTTTTATTTTTCAATTCATTATAAAGAACATTATAAAATAACGGGCTATGTGTAGTAATCACAAACTTCAAATCAGATTGACTAGATTTAATTAAATTTGCCAAATTAACTGCTAATTCAATCAAATGATTTTCATCTAATGAACTGACAGGATCATCAATAAATACATATTCTAATTCATCAAACTGATTCGTTTCTCGATCTGTTGGATCAGCAACATTTAGTATCGTAATCACTTGATCTAGCAGTGTATAAAATACACTCCAAATAAAATTACTTTCTTCACCTTTCGATATCTTAAGCGTTTCCGAGTTTTCATCATCACCACGCTCAAAAGTAAAAGTAACTTCTGTTAAATCTGCACTAAAGCTCGGTGTTAATTTATCATTGGTATAATGTTGGAAATATTTAACAATGTTTCCATCTTGCCCCAGATCTTTCAGGAGGGTAAGCAACCAGTCTGTATAAGTATTCGGTTGAATTTTGAGTTTGGGCTCAAAGTTCCCTTCTGAATCGTTATTCCAATAAAAAAGATCTTCTGTAAATGCGTTATAATAAAGAATTTTTTCTCGTGCATGGGATTTACCTTCACCCTCATTGCCTACAATTAGTTTATTAAACTCTCGTGATAAACGGGTTTTTCCTGTACCGTTAAAAGCATATATCAGTTGTACCTTTGGAACTGGTTTTAATTCATCCACTTCCTTCGCTGGAATTCTCTTTTTTTCCTCTCTAACTATTTTTTTTAAAGTTATAGGCGTACTTAACTGCTTTGCTATATCGGTCAGTGTCTTACTCATACTACACCGTTACCGTTTCAGGCTTTGGAAAACTAAGTAACAAATCACGATAGTATTCATACTGCTGTTGGCGCAGTTCAATTTCGCGAGGTAGACCTTGGGTGATTGAACTGGTTAACACATCAAATTTATCAAGAATTGAAACAATACGAGCTTGTTCATCTAGATTTTTCGGAATTTGAAAGCGGTATTCCATTATTTTGTCTTTATTTCCTCGGGGCATTTTTGCACCCTTAGCATGCTGCATGTTGTATTCGAAGAATCTCTCATCAGCTAAAATTTGATAAAGATATTTAGCGTTTACCACTTCGTCTTTTAGGCGGATCACTAGCACATCTCCGTTTGTTCCACCAATTCGATCGGCTTGCCATATTTTTTTTAAATATGGGCGAATATTTCCAATCAAAATATCGCCTTCACTATACTTAGTTAAGTTACCTGAAGTTGGCACGTAATTTGATTCTGTTTTTCCTGCTCGATTTTGCAGGAGATTATTAACACCCACATAATTTGTTTTATCAAGCAACTCATAACTAATCCGTGTTTTTGAGTACTCTGCCACTTCTTCCAAGGTCTTCCACTCAACCTCACCATCTTTAAAACTTAACAACTGCTCACGATAGTAATTATATTGTTTTTTTCTTATGTTAAGCTCGGCGGTCAGCTCAGCGGTCAGCTCGGCGGTCATAGCGCTAAGTTTATCTAAAACTTGAACAATTTCTGATTGAATTATTAGAGATTTTTTAGGATTTTCAGGACAAGGAATGGGAATCTTAATTTTCGCTAAATCTGTTGCTGAAACATCAATCACTTTTGTCCCTTTTGCAAACTTCCTTTTTTGCTGTGCAAACGCTTCTGTTTGAGTGTAATAAGCAAAATATTTCCCAAGAATATAAGGTTTAGGTTTAAAAATTGTGGCATGTCCACCTGTTACGGCTTGTTTTTTCCCCAAGTACACTACTGCCTTGCCAACATCTTCTAAATTTTCACTGGTATTAGTAACAACAACATCACCAGTATCAACTTTTTTCAGTTTTTTTGCTGTTTCCGAAGAAACAAACGATTTTGTTTCTATGGTTGAGAGCCCATAGTAAGTATAGATCTGCCCATAATGAATAGCTGGAACACCTGATTCAGTAAAGTCTGTTTTGGGTAACCCATTACCTCGGACTAATTCCCCTATTTCAGCGACAGGCATCAACTCTACGATGACATCAGCCAACAGCTCTTCTAAAAAACTCATGCCTCACCCTCGACTTCTGCAACAATTGCATCTATATCCTTACGAAGCTGATCAATTTTAGCTACAGTGGTTTTCAGCTCTGTATTCAATTGCACAATATCGATAACTTTACGAGTATCTTTGGCTTCGATATAACTACTCACCGACAGATTGTAATCATTAGCTTTTATCTGCTCAAAAGAGACTGACTTGGCAAAATGATCTACATTATTTTTACGATCAAACACCTGCATAATTTTATTGATGTGATCATCTGTTAAAACATTGGTATTAGTTTCTTTCTTAAAATAATCCTCACCACTTGCGTCAATAAACTGAATCGACATATCTGTCTTATGTTTTGACAACACCAAAATATTTACAGCGATGGTAGTACCATAAAACAGGTTCGGTGCAAGTGAAATTACTGTTTCCACATAGTTATTATCGACCAAATATTGACGAATTTTCTGCTCAGCACCACCACGATAGAAAATACCAGGGAAGCAAACGATTGCTGCACGGCCTTTACTCGAAAGATAGCTTAAAGCATGTAACACAAAAGCAAAGTCAGCTTTTGACTTAGGTGCAAGCACTCCTGCTGGAGCAAAGCGATCATCATTAATTAATGTTGGATCATCTGAACCAATCCATTTCACTGAATACGGTGGATTCGATACAATGGCATCAAATGGCTTATCATCAATAAAATGCGGATGATGAAGCGTGTCGCCGAGTTGAATATTAAATTTATCGTAATTAATATTGTGCAAGAACATATTCATTCGCGCTAGGTTATATGTCGTATGATTAATCTCTTGTCCAAAAAAACCATCTTCAATGATATGTGCATCAAAATGCTTCTTAGCTTGAAGAAGCAAAGAACCTGAACCGCATGCAGGGTCATAAATTTTATTGACATGCGTTTGATTATGCATTGCCAACTGTGCGATCAGTTTTGATACATGTTGCGGTGTAAAGAATTCACCTCCTGATTTACCTGCATTTGCAGCATAATTAGAAATCAAAAACTCATAGGCATCACCAAATAAATCAATTTGGCTATTTTGGAAATCATCCCCAAAATCTAACGCTGCCACACCTTTTAAGACAGCAGCTAAGCGTTTATTTTTTTCAGGAACTGAGTTACCCAGACGATTACTGGTAGTATCGAAATCAGCAAATAGGCCTTTGATATCTTTTTCTGAAGGATAATTATTGGCAGAACTTTCAATCGCTGAAAAAATTTTAGCTAAGTCAGTATTCAAGCTTTCATTATTATTGGCGCTCTTTACCAAATTACTAAAAAGTTGACCAGGTAAAATAAAATAACCTTTGGTTTTTATTGCGTCATCTTTAATCTCTGGGGTAATGACACTATCAGGCATCTCATTATATTTGATGTCTTTATCACCACCTGAAATGTAATGAGCAAAGTTTTCAGAAATAAAGCGATAAAATAGTGCACCTAAAACATATTGTTTGAAGTCCTAACCATCCACTGCGCCACGTACTTCGTTGGCAATTTGCCAAATCTGGCGATGAAGTGCTGCACGTTGTTGGGTACTAGTCATTAATACTTCCTTTAAAAATCAAAACTTTAAAATATAATATCCATTAAATAATGGATTGTATTTAATTGGTTGAACATTATAGCGAAATTAGTCTGTTAATAGTAATTTGAGACTGATTAGTCGAAGCCAGTTTGTTTTGTTAAATTAGCCTTTTCAACCATTCCACATCAAATAATTATTTTCTCTCCCCCTGCGCATAAGCCCATTCCGCCACCCTATGAGACCGCTCTTTATCCATTAAAAAACCTAACATTGATATCTGCTCCACAATAATCAAATCCTGTTCTTCATTGCGCTCGTACCACTTATGCAAAAACTCATCTGATGCAAGCAAATTACTTTTCTTTGAATTACAGCTTGAATCTGCAAATACAAAATTATGCCATTTGTCAGAGGGATACATTGACCAAGGGATAAAATGATCGACGGCATAATTACCTTTTTGCATCGGCTTATTACAGTAGAAGCATTTACAGTCTTGCAGCTCGACTAGCACACTTGCTACTGCATTCAATTAGTTTCGACTTGGCTCAAACTCATCCGAATGTTGGTTGTAATAATCTATTGTTTTCATTCTTAGTACTTAGGCTAAAACTAAGCTTAGTCTACTAAAAAACAAAAAAATAAGGGAGCAAAGCATCCCTTATTCTCGACTGGCCAACTTATTTTCAATCCACTGATGGATCTCATAAGCTGACCAGCCAATACGGTTTTGGGTAATTTTAACTTTCTTTGGAAATGTCGGATCGTAATACGGTGAGTTTTCATCCATCATTTCATAGATAGTAGAACGTGCAACACCTACAATTTCTACAACCTGCTTAATACTGATGAGTTGATTCATTTGAAAAGTTTGACCAACAAACGCATTCATGAGTTTACTCCTAATCATTCATGCGAGCGGTTATTCGCTCAAATGATATGCAGCTCCGTGAAAATTTAATCTCCTTAAACCTCAACAATCATTCAATTCAAAGTTTGAACAGAACGCTGTAACTCATTCTGTAAATTCAAGCTTGTGGTTTTCTTTTGTTGAGCATCATCGCTGCCTTCATCAGATGGATAAAACTCTTCAATGACGTCTAACCCATCACCTGAATCCATTTCAAAAACTGCATTTGCATAACCCTGTCTTGCCTTGTGATCTAAAGCTTCCTGATTAAAACCACTCGATTTACTCTCTTGATCAATTTCTTTAGCAGTCTGTATAGCTTGCTTTAAATCAACGCCTTCACGTAAAGTTAAATCCACGTATACAAAGGCTGGCGATAGCTTTGGGTCGTGGATTTACCCCGAAGAGTGAGTTGTAGCGGTAAACATGAAAGTAAACCATTCGATGCTGCATGGTAGTAGATTAGTCGTGCGGCCAAGGTCCTTATACTGTTAAAGCCAGTGGTTCTAAAGATGAATGTGCCAAGCTCATCCGATTCATCTAAATTGACATGTAGCCGTCCATAAGGCTTGCAATTACCGCCTTGGGCCATTGAACATAAATCAGGTGATGGACATGGATGCTGTGCCACACCTTGACTAGTTAAGCGCTGGCAGGTTTCACCATTGCCGACACAAACGGGGCGTCCAGTTTGACGATCAAATAAACTATATTCGGCTCTCAAATTAAGTTCAGGATCATTGAAAATCATCCGGACTGGTATAGTTCTGAGTTTTTGGTTTTGCGCTTTCGCTCGAAGTTGTTCATCAAGTGGATGTTTCACCCAACCACTATCTTTACTTTGGATTTGACTGGTAATGGTGAACTGATCATCTTTTTCAGGCAGACGCTTGCCATTCTTTTCCACCATTCGGCCAATGCTGATTCGCCCTAAAATAGGCGGTGTTATTGCTAAACCTTTAATCATGATATTCCTCTTTTTAACAATGAAATCGGCATAAAAAATCCCATGCTGTTTGGCATGGGATCGTTATGGCCTTAAATTGATTTGGTTGTGAAGAGCGAAGATTGATTTCATCTCATTCATCATCTGGGTAAATATTGAAGCGTCTTGAACCAGATTTACTTTGCGGGAATTGATTCAGATATTCAGGATACTGTTTAAGTAGGGCTTTGCTATCTAAGCTAATCGAGTCTTTGGCCTTTTTCCATGTCACCGAACCTGCTTTAAAGGTCGCACGTTCGGCCTCCTGCATCTTGGCCTGCAACTGGTGCTTCAGCAGATCGAATTGTTCTTGGTGCTTTTCAATATGATTGCGTGCTTGAATCAGCTGCTCAAACTGTTGATTGGCCTGTTCATCTAACGATAAATCTGTCGTACTTAGCGGTACATGTTCCGGATACAACAACTGTAAGGCTTTAGCTGCCGATTCACTGGCATCTGCATCAGGCGGTGTATCCTTCTCGACGCACTCCCAGAAGTAACGCTCTGCATTCACGATATGCTGAATCACCGATTCTGAACGGGTTACTTTAAATATGCGGGTTTCGTGTCCACAAATCAGCACGCAGATATGGGCTGCCTTCTTTCCGGTCACAGCCAATTGATGCTGGACCTGACACAGTACATATAGAGGCACACCATCCCGCCAAAGCTTAGCGCCATATTCCCCTGTGGTTTTACATTCTAGAATCTGTACATCTGCGTCACCCACTACAGAATAATCTAAGTTGGCTAACATAAAGGACTTGTCTGGATCAGGATGCTGTAGCACAGCATTCACGCGGCGGACTTTATAATTGGTATGCATGCTGTAATACTCAGCAACCAAGGGCTCCAAACGCTTACCCCAGTACAATGGCGCATGACCTTCACTTTCATCTTCAATCGATTGCTTGATCCGTCCAGTCTTGATCATCCACAGTTCCAGCATCGACATATAAGGGTTGAGTCCACAGGCAGCTGCGCAGTCACTGCTGCCGATGCCTTGCCTGCGCACTTCCAGCCATTCGGCCTGACTGAGCTTCTTAGTCGCTACAAAACGTTTTGCAGTAAAATTTTTAGGAGCCCGGAATACTTTAGGCTGTGCAGATGCTGCAGGTAGATTTGATAAATGATTCATTGTTAATTCCTCTAATTTAAATTTTGGGCATAAAAAAGCCGTGCCTAAAGACACGGCTTTAAGAGCTTGGTATTTGAGTCATTAGTGAAGAAAAATATTTGGCCTTGTTCTGTAATACTTAGGCTAATTTATAAAAAGGAGAACTATTGATCTTAAGCAAGCATTCGCAGCGCCTGTTCGAGCCCACGCTGCTTCAACCCAGCACCTGCGCCAAACCATGCTGAATCGAGTCGGTGATCTTGACTCATGGCGCGACGTTCATGATCGGCAAATTCTGTAATACTGCAAAGCAAGCCATATGCGGTATCTTTAGCTGAACTGAGTTCTGCCCCACGTCCCTGCCCATTAAACATAGTCATGACTTTTGACATGGCACGGCCATTCGGCTCAGTCTTGTTTTCAGCTTTAGCAGCTGAATTGGCTTGTGTAGCAACATTGCGGTAGAACTGAATAATACCTTCGTCCTGCTCTATCGGACTCAAGCTGCTATTGTTAAACACGGCATCAAAATAAGTTACTGCTTCGCTTTGAGTGACTTTACGCTGGCTGAGTTGTTTCATTTCATACATATGTTCATCCCATGCCCGGACAGAAATTCCCAACTGCTGTTTAATCTTTTGGGCATCAAAGCGAGTGCTGTGCGGGACTTTAACTACTCCTGAACTAGCGTTCTGACCTTTGAGAGCAATCGCTAAAGTGTTATTGCACACCACACGGATTGAAGTGAACTGTGCAGTTGTTGCTAGTGTTCCATCACAGCCCGTAGCCAATAAGATATAGCCATTACTGACATCTTTACCTTTGAGTGCTGCTGTCTGCCCCGTTTTAGCCAAAGCCCAGAATTTTTTTCCGCCTTTTAATACACCCGCCGTTTCCAGCTCAAAACCTGATTGTTCAGTTAAATCACGGTAGAACTCCAACACCTCAGCAGGCTGGACTTCCTGATAGCGCTGACTGACCACAGATAAAGGTGCATGGGTATCAGAGCGGTAAAGTACGCGCTGTTCTTCATAGGGCATGATGATGCTTTGACCGCGTTCATTTTGTGCCATATAGCTGACGTTTGATGATTCAATACGCCAATCCATGCCTGCCTGTTTCGCCCAGACTTCAACTGGCTGATTTTGCGCGAGCTGGTTGCCAAGACCATGCCAAGGGGTTTCACCGACATAAGCCATTTTTTCAATTTGATGTGCCATAGTGTTAATTCCTGTACCTATAATTGATTGAATTAAAATATTTAAAAATAATCAGCTGTAAAATCTGTTAGTTGATGGCAGTCCTGACAGATATACTGCTCCGCGTTGCTATAATATTTTTCATAGCAGTACTGACTGACGATGACCAATACACCACCCACCACAACACCAATGGCTGCGCCTGTAAAAGGCGGAAATCCTGCTTTTTTGGCAAGCTGCATGCCGAAAAGCGCCATCTGGGTCGGTGAAATACAGCGTTGCAGTTGTTCGAAATAGTTGGCGTTTGCATGACTTGAATCCGTCTGTTTGACATGAGTGGACTGACAATAGGGGCATTGAATTAAGGACATTGAATATTCCTTGTGAAATGAATTGAGTACCAAGAGCTGAATTGAGGGCATAAAAAAACCGTGCCCATTGAGGACACGGTTTGATTGAAATTTTGGTTCGTCGTTTAGAGTTAAAGGCCGCTATTGAAAGCTATAGCTCGCTGTTCCCTGTTCTGTTTCAACATCGACACGCACGACATTGTCATAGCCACAGCCGGTTAATTTCAGCCTTAAACGTAGCCCCATTTTAAAATGCTGCGGATATTCCAACGATCTGCGATAGCCTTCATAACTGCATTCACCGTTATTAATTAAAACATTTGTAACGTTAATCGGATCTGGGCTGTTAGAACGAATGGTGATGACATTTGCCGCTTGGTTTTGCGCATACCAGTTGCTGGTATCTACTACATTCATTTCAACAGTAAAAGTATTGGGATCAAGGCTAGAACTGCACCCTGACAACATCATACCTGCAGCGGCCGTTACTGCCAGCAGGATCGATTTAAAAAATGTATTCATAAAACTTATCCTCAGCAGTAGTTGTAGCTCACGCCGTAATCACCTGTCTCTAAATCAATACTGACCAGATGGATTTCACAGTCTGTGCCATTATCAAATTTATAAACGTAGTAACGGTTGCCCGCCTGTTCCGACTCTAATGCGCCGTGTTCCTGCAAGCTAAAACCTCTCAGGGGTTTACCGGTATCTTGAGAGGCTTTGGCAAAGACGAGCTGCTGGTACTTATCTACATTTTCCTGTTCAAATTCAGGCAGGTCTGCATAAGGAAGCATGGACAGCAAGGTATCTGCCACTTTTAGGCTTTGCTCCAGCTCAAAACTCAGCAGCTCAGGTTGATGCTGTGCAGAGCTTGGCTGCTTGATTCCAGCAGTCAATTCCTCCACATCAATGCCATCAACTTCCGCAGCAGGAATGCCTTCTGAAGCAGCAGCCTCTGAAGCTGGTATATCACTTACGGCGGTTGCCGTTTGCACCGGCTTCTGGACGTTCGGCTTAGTACTGAAAAAATAAAATCCAGACACGATCACAATAGTCAAAGCCAGAATAACGGCTAAGGCCAATATGGTTTTTTGGTTCATCTCAAATGCTCCCCCGTCTTAGTTGGGTACAGTGACTTGACCATTCTGAGCATTAAAGTGAACGAAGCGCGGGCAGCCACCCTGAAAGTTCACCGTGAAATTCCGCCAGCCGCGATTGCCTGGATTGGTTTTATACATGCACTGATAAACACCTCCACCCAAATTGCGGGCCTGAACAAAATAGGCTTCACTGGCTTGCGCAAACCAGCCGGCCTGCGCCCATGACGCGCCTACAAACAGTGATGAAATCAGGGTAGTTTTTAGGAAAGTTTTTAACATAGTCATTTTCTCTTTTTACAGGCATCACTAGTCTTCAGCAGATCCAGTGTCCTCCATGTAATATTTGTTGGAATGAATACCGAAGTTTTTGAATTTTTTATAGACGATAAAGCGTACAGATCTACTTAGCTCAAAACAGCATTAGAGATTCATCTTCATATCGGTAATATGTATTTGAAAAAGTTTTATTCTTAAAAAGTCATAGACACAGCTATTCACAGCACGCGGTCTCATCACCCAACGGCACAAATATTGAAAAAGAGAAATTTAAAAGACGATATTGATGTAAGCGCATGGCGTACTCCTTTGTTTTAAAAGAATCCTGCCAAATCACTGCTAATATGATGGTGGCAGAACGAAGGAGGGTTAGCAGACTGGTAACAAAGAAACCAGCACGCGCAAGCGCGTCCCCCCTCCGCCCTACCGCAAAGAAAGGGGGACGAACGGGTCCACAACATGCAAAATGAGATTTCACATATTGTCTTTGTTAATGGGTCTGCTAAAACCCGCTGACGATGTAGGTCAGCAGGCTAAGGATAATCTGCACAATGTAGAGCGTCAAGCAAGTACAGGAATGCAATATAATTTTTTAGTACCGTATGGTTACTCCATCAAACCATTTGAAGCCTTTGGGGTAGATACAGATTCTATTCGCAAGTCCACCCCTTCCTGTTTGATTTTCTGGCATGCTATTTAATGCGCTCAGCGGACATTGGGCGTCTTCTTGAATAATTCGATCAATCCGAAACATCTGTTCAGCCTCACCCACACTATTTTGATCTGTCAGACTCAGGCAACTGCAGATACCCATATAATTCGTGACTTGAGCCCAGAAATGCTCTATGACACTGCAATAAAATAATGGATCAGCATAGAGTGATCGGTTAAAGCTCAGATAAAAGTGGATCACATACCGATGCTGAACATCATCCCGTACGATCTGATAAAAGCGGTAAACGGCTTGTGTTCGATACCAATACTCAGCCGCTAGACTTTTTTGGAAATTTGAAAAAAATCGCTCTAACTGTCGCAAATCGATAATTTCATTCCCCCCCTCATTTAGGCTCAGTTCCAGCTTTAAATCCGCAGCATCGGGATACATCTGGCTTGTATTGCAATAAGACTCTCTCAGTTTTTCAATCCGCTTACCGTATCGCTCATTCAGCTTATGCATTTCTTCAGTCAAGCCGGTGCTTTCAAACAGCACTCTCAGCCGCTTTACGATCTTATTGATATAAAAACCAGCGCTTCTTTGCGCCGTGACTTCAATGAAACGAAGCTTCTCTTCTGTCAGCACGCTGCAGTAAGCCTGAAAGAACTTATCTGCCCAAAATGAAAAAGATAAATGCTCTTGAATTCCAACAGCCATCATCCTGCGCCATGCTGAAAAGTAACCAGACAGTTTCAGCTTAAACTCATCATCGATATTCTTGTGATGAGCATCGTATTCAATACCTTCTGGAATTGGAGCAAATCGAATCGTTTGATAAAACTCGATAACATCCTGTTCCAAGCGTGGCGCTGTCACAAACTCAAACTCTGTATAGCTCATGTTTTGTCCTATGAATAAATTAACTTCATAGAACAGGCATCGTCATAATTTTTTATGCCATATCAGCATCGACCGATATTTTTTAGTCTTCAGCTGCAAGATTTATGGCACTGCAGCCCAACTGTTTTTGCTTATAATGAGTTTGGTACATCCTCCCATGAGGCTTATATTTACCCTTAGTAAACGTGTTCTTGACTCCCAGCTTGATGAGCATCATTTGGTTATATTTTTCAGGCCGTACCAAATATTCAGCAACACGCAATGCATTCGCATGCTGTACTGCAGAATCTCTTGAAATTTCACCAACGCCCAAAGTACCTTTTTTCTGATATTTCTTTTTGTCCCAATTCACATTAAACCCAATGCCAGTACATCCGCCATTGGTCATCGCAATCTCTCTCCATTTATTAATAATCTCAAATCCATAGTAGACATCTTTTTGGATTTTTGAACTGTTATAAACCAGCATCAAATGCGCATGAAAGCCTTTTGTGGCACCGTGCTCTAAAGCCAGTCCAAAAGTCAGTAAATGCTTAAAACAGCCATTTTTATCTTTCAGTGCCCTACGTAAGCTTTGGATGTGTAAATCAAAAACATCAATCGTCACAGCACTTAAAGACTCAACTGCATAGGACAAATCCACACGCACAATCAATACAGAGCTCCGATCAACAATGACGTTATTCATCTCTGCAAGAAAGCTCTTTTGGTTATCTTCTTCCTGATTTCTATACTTTTCAATTTCCTCAAGAACAAACCCTCGATGTGCATGCAAGATCTGTCTTAGATTCTTAATTTCGCCCATAGACAATCCTGATAGATATTCACCAAAGCTAAGCATGCCACGCTGACTATTGACGTATTCAGTGACTGCAATAAACGCCCTAATCGATGCAGCATACTCACCCCCTTCTCGTTTGAACTTTTCAAATACATACCATAAGCGTTCTAGGTTAAACATGAAGTCTTCATTCGGCATATCAAAATTAAGGCATATATCGACAAAGGTATGAATCGCATAGATCACCCCTGCCTGATGGTCTAAATTGAATGGGAACACGTTGAACTTCCTTAACTATGATTTACGTCATAGTTAAGCAATCGACTTATTTTTTTAAATGCTGTCCTGATCTAGAGTAAGGACAAGTCATCCAATATGCACATGTATCGAATAGTGATCTCACTCTGCATTGACTATTGATCAGCCATATCATCCATATTGGGATATTTATTCAGGTATGTAAGACATATCTCATGGTTCTTGTTATAGGTATGAGTAATTGTGATTGTATTGATCTATCTAGTATTTATAGTTCTATGATCTATAGTAACAAGTCTATTATTAGTATTAATCTCTATATTAATAATATAAAAAACCGTCTTGTTACAGATACAAAAAATATAGCCCAGCCGAACAGTCCGATTTTCAAACCTTCGGCTAAGCTAGGCTTTTTAGATATATCATCGTTACGATAGTTAAGTCAGAAAAATGTTTTTTGAATATTTTAGTCATAAACCTAAATCAAGCATGCATACTACTCAAATAATGATAAACAGCGATGATGCAGTAATCCGTAATTTTTAAGTTCTTCCAGTGTTGGCGATATCTCTGTCATTTGCTGTACCGGAAAGTCAAATGGAGTCGCATCTTGCAATGCTTTTTGAAATTCCAATTCACATAAGAAATACTCGTCAGCTTTTGCATTCTGATCAGGAACATAGCAACAGCTGTACGTGTTCTGAATAAATGACCGAGGTAGAATTCTAAAAGGCTTTACTATTTCTCTTGCCTCAGCAAATACTCGGTCTAACCCCCTCTTAGTCGTATTATCAATATCGGAATATTTAGTCATACATTGCTGAAAAAAGTAAATTTGGTTATATGCAATAAGATCCATAAGAGCCATTAAAAACTGATAAACCCTGAACTGTTCTGCTTTTAATTTGGCCGCGATCCTCGATGGAGTTTTGTCTGATTCATTCTTCAACTCCATTTCTTTTTTGATTATTTTGATTTGGTTATCATGCAATGAATACGGATAGAGAGAGTCTATGCACTCTAAACGTTCAAAACTTTCATCATCAATTACAACTAGATTAGCATCTCTTAACATTTTAAAAAAAGATTTATTCTGGCTATAGATCTGACAGCACCACTGCTCAAGTAAACTTTGAAAAAGACCTAAGCGGTTATGCATTCCACTGAGTTTTATAGCCTTGGTAGATTCTAAACTATCTAAAGCCACCTCATCATCCAGAATATTTTCATGGGGCTTTAAATTAAAAGCAGTTGATAATGAATTCTCAGGATGCAATTTCTTTAATCCTAAATAATGATCGAAGAATTTCATGACTTGCTCTCTCTGTATTACATTAAAATTATTATTATTTTCGTGTAAGACCGGCTTCATCCAACACAAAGGATCACACAGCAAATAGTTATTTTTATGTTTTAGAATATTCAAACCAGCATCAGAATGTTCGCTTTCATTGTTTGAAAATAAGTCACCCTTTTGATCAAGAAAAGTAAAAATAGAGGCTACCTTCTGAACTTCAAAAGCATGTGGCTGCGGGTATTTTAAAATATAAAATTTACCGTAAATTGCAGCATCGCCCCAAAATGTATGTGAAAGGTTTAAAGCGTAAATTGGAGACTCTGTTTGAATAAAACTATTTCGAATTGCTCCATTTGCCTGACATCGAATAAATCCGAATTGTTTCAGCTGCTGTATAGCTCGATAAATAGATTGTTTGTTTAAACCCGTTGCCCGCTCAATTTCAGAAATTCCATACCCTACAACAATCCCAAACGAATCTGCACCATAAATTAACCGCAATAAAACAAGATAACTTCGATAATCAAGATTGCAATCAGTCTCTGTTTTTTTTGGTAAATTGCTGATTTTTATCTCAGCACTTTTTATAAATAGAAGTGCAATAAATTTTAATAACGGAAATTTTCTAGACATTCTTTTAATAATATTATCCAGACTGTAAACAGACATTATTAAATCATCGCTAATATAAGCAAGATTAAGCTGTAAGTGACGGACTCTGGCACGTTTCCCCGTCTCAGGGAAATCTATTTTTAATATTCCATGCTGTTCCAATTCATGCAATACAACCCGTAATTTTTTAGTCTGTATGCCAGTGGCTTTCGTCAATTGGGCAAGCGGTAATGATGTACTCTCAGCTCCAAAGTTTCTTATAAAAGTAATTAGCGCCCAAACGGCGTAGGCTGAAAGTTGCCCCTCCACCCTCTGATAGAAAGCCATAAATAAGGTTAAGAAATGCTGCTCAGAAGTCTTCCAGTCCACAATAAAAATCTCTACTTCATTAACCTATATCTCAGGTAAATGTATCATACATTAAATATGATAGGCACAAAACAATAATTAATAAATGGTGTTTTTATAATTATCATTTAATTAATATTTACTTAATTTTTACTTAATTTTTATTTATGCTATACATTAATATTAAGTAAATATTAATGAAAATTAACAATGGCACGACCACATTTAACTTTAGAAAAATGGTTATCCTCTCACACAGATTTAAAAAAAGAATTCTTAGATTTAGAAGCCAGCGAGAAATCTGGCCTAATCAGAAAGATTGTGGCGTCTGGAAAAAAGGATCACTATTTATCGAAAAATGACTCGTCGACTAGTCCAAATGATGATCAAGACCTTGCTTACCGAAACAGTCAATCCCAGTCAGACTCTAAAAATAAAATATTCCCTTACCTTCCAAAATTTGAAAACGATGAATTTATCGTTGAAATAAATGATGCGCATTTTGAAATTTTAAAAAAGAAATTCCCGTCATTTAAATATAACCACAATAACAAAGAAAATAATTGCGTCATTAAACAAATCACACTTGATCAAAAGACATTAAAAGAACTTGATAAAATTAAAGAAAAATATAAATTTAAAAGCCTTAAAAACTGTTTAGAGTTTTTAATTGATAGGCAAAACACACAATTAACAGAAAAAAATAAAATAATATCAACTCTCAAAAAGGAGAAAAGCAAAAATAATGATTCTATTTTAAGGAAAGAGCTGAAATTAAAGGATGAAGAAATTTCTCAAATTAAAACTGAGCTTGAGCAGCAAAAAAATACCATCCAAGAAAATATGAGCCGATCTGCAAAAGAATATGAGGAATACTTAATACAAATAGCTGTAAGTAAAACCATTGAGTTAGAAAAGATTAAAGCTTATGTAGGTGATATGTCCGAAGTAGACCAACAAAGCATAAATGGAGCTCTTGCACCTGAAGCAATTAACGAAATAAAAGATCAATTTCGAAAAAATTGCACAGAGCAAAAGCAATTATTAATAATGAAAAATCAGTCAAACTTAAATGATGCTTTAGGCTTTGATCAACACGTTGATTTTTATAAAGAAGAATAAAAATCATTATAATTATTAAAGGGTATTAATAGGTTAGGTAAAATAAATATTATCGAAAATCTTTAATACCCCCATTTACCATGAATAAAATCAGAAACCTGTAAACTAGGCAAGAACTAGCACTATAAAGTCTTGCACTTATAGAATTACACCAATTACGTTTAATTACACCCACCGGTAGTCCATTTATTAACTACTTCACTATACCACTCCATAATCTTTACACGCTCATCCCAATACTGTGCTCGGTTATATGCAGAACGAATGCGGTTCTGTGGCACATGGGCAAGCTGACGTTCAATTGCATCAGGATTAAACAAATTTGACTCATTTAGCACAGTACTAAATAGTGATCTAAACCCATGTGTTGTCATTCGACCTGTATAACCAGAACGTTTAATGACAGCTAAAATTGATTCACTACGCATAGGTTCTTTATTGTTTAAACGATGTGGGAATAATAGATCTTGGTTATGAGTCAAACGTAGTGCCTGAAGCTCATCAATCATCATATCTGTTAAGGGTACACGATGGGGTAAACCATTCTTCATACGCTCAGCAGGGATATCCCACTTACGTTCTTCAAGATCAAACTCTTCCCAACGTGCTTGCAATAACTCACTTACTCGAACACCTGTAAGCATGATCAAAATAATTGCATGATGCGTTTGAGCATCAGCAGGATAGGCTTTAATCCGTCTAAGAAATTCAGGCATTTCACTTTCAGGCAATGATGCTAAATTTTTTACTTTTTTATTCTTAAGTGCATACACCAAATCACTGGCTGGATTGTCATATCGATAACCGTGGGCTATAGCATATTTCATCACCATACCGCATCGAGATAGCGTACGTTTAGCTACTTCAGTAGAACCTCTGGCTTCAATTTTTTTAATAACCTGCAAGATCTCAGGCGCCTGAATCTGATTGATTCGTTTATTTGCAAGTGTACTAAAAAGCTCATCCAGAGATGCTCGTACATTACTAATATGTTTGGATGACC
Organism: Acinetobacter sp. ANC 3813; assembly: GCF_002135435.1. Taxonomy (GTDB): domain Bacteria; phylum Pseudomonadota; class Gammaproteobacteria; order Pseudomonadales; family Moraxellaceae; genus Acinetobacter. Next base: position 91,428 of record NZ_NEGK01000008.1, read on the forward strand.
AAGTCTCTCTTTGGTTATCAAACCAATCTTCAGCCACCTCTTTAAAAAATGGCTTGATGTCTTCGTATAAAACTGACTTGGAATGCTTATATTTCAGTTCAAGGGCAAGCTCTCTTGCTTTCTTTAAACTCATGTCTGGATATGGACCCAGTGACTCTGACTTACGCTCACCATGAACGGTATAGCGTACATTCCAATATTTTTGCCCTGCTGGCATCACCAGAAGCGATAGCCCATTCTCATCTGAAAGACGGTAACGCTTATCTTGTGGTTGCGCTTTTCTGCATTCTGTATCTGTGAGTTTCATCTGTATTTACCCTTTATCTAGACTAAAAAATAATTGGGTAAATTTTCCCAATAATTACCCGTAGAAGGCAAAAATTGGGTCACACAGCTTAGGATAGGATCGGACAATACAGCCAATAAAAAAGCCCTTAAACATTGAATTTAAGGGCTTTTTTACATTCAGTCGAACATCTCTGAATTGAATTTTGGTGGAGATGGCGGGAGTTGAACCCGCGTCCGCCAGCATTACGCTCGAGAATACTACATGCTTAGATATCGTCTATTGTTTTAACTCTTTGTGACCCGACGAACAGGGTACAAATCGCGATCCTCTAAGTTTAGTACAAAGCCCCGAGGCTTGGCTTTATACGGACTTGTGTGCGTGCGCTTCAGTCGGACTCTCTAACCACAAGTATTCGGAGAGGCGGACAAGCTGCCCTTAGGCAGCTAGAGCGTATGATTCGTCGTTTGCGACTAAAAAATGCAAATTTGATTTACGAGAGAAAATGCGCTCTCGACATGCATCTATGAGTTTCATCACCAGCGTCGAAGCCAGAAACATCCCCAATGAAGAGCCATCATAGCATAACTGCAAAAAATTGCGATGCAATTTCGAAACAATTGCACATTGATCTGCGCTTAATTACATAATTGCGCTAATATTTTATTTTTCAAGACCTCAAAAGAAAAATATATATGAGCTATTTACTTGCACTCGATCAAGGGACCACTTCCAGCCGTGCGATCATCTTTAATGAACATGGACAAGTTCAGGCAACAGCTCAGCGAGAGACGCATATTCAGACGCCGCACTCCGGCTGGGTTGAACAAGACGCACAAGAAATTTGGAGCTCGCAAATTGCCGTGGTGCAGCAAGCATTAGCAACAGCGCGCATCCTCGCCAAAGACATTAAAGCCATTGGACTCACCAATCAGCGTGAAACCACTGTCGTATGGGATAAACGAACAGGCAAAGCGCTAGCGCCTGCAATCATTTGGCAAGACCGCCGTGCAGCTGACTGGTGCAATCAACTCATCCAGCAGAATCTGCATGAGCACATCCATCAAACCACTGGACTGCGGGTTGACCCCTATTTCAGTGCTGGAAAACTGGTTTGGCTGCTGCAGCATATAAATGGCCTGCGCGAATTGGCTGAACAGGGCCATGCCATCTTTGGCACCATAGACAGCTGGCTGATTTGGAACCTAACCCAAGGTGCAGAACATGTCATTGAAGCCAGCAATGCTTCACGAACGATGCTGATGAATCTAAAAACCCAGCAATGGGATGAAGTACTGCTGGATTTATTTAACATTCCAGTGGCTATGCTGCCTAAAATTATCAGCTCTGACAGTTATGTTGCAGATACAGCTGCAGGCTTACTCGGCGCAAATATCCCGATTACCGGCATCTTAGGCGACCAGCAGTCTGCGCTTTTTGGGCAATCCTGTTTTGATGCAGGAACTGCAAAAAATACTTACGGCACGGGCTGTTTCATGCTGTTTAACACAGGTCATGAAGTACAATTCAGTCAAAATAAGCTGCTCTCCACTCTGGCTTGGCAAGCGCAAGGCCAAACGACCTATGCGCTGGAAGGCAGCGTATTTATGGCGGGCGCCATTGTGCAATGGCTGCGCGACGGCCTTGGCATTATTCAAAAAAGCAGCGATGTCGAAAAGCTGGCCTGCCAAGTCCCATCGACAGATGGCGTGGTTCTCGTGCCTGCATTTACTGGGCTTGGCGCACCGCATTGGGACAGTGAAGCGCGCGCCTTACTCTGCGGGATGTCACGCGGCACAGGCAAAGCGCATATTGCGCGGGCAGCCTTGGAATCTATTGCCTTTCAAGTCTCTGATGTGCTGAGCGCCATGCAGTCCGACATCTCCAAACCGCTAAAAGAACTGCGTGTAGATGGCGGCGCCTGCGCCAATGACATGCTGATGCAGTTTCAGGCAGACATTTTAAATGTGCCCGTCTTGCGTCCTAAAATGCTGGAATCGACGGCATGGGGTGCAGCCGCTATGGCGGGGCTAAAAGCAGGTGTCTTTTCCAATCTAGATGAAATTGGACAATCTTGGCGGCTGGAACGCGCTTTTGAACCGAAAATGCAGACTGATGAACGCGAATATCATTTGGGCCTTTGGCAGTCTGCATTGAAACGTGCAAAATCAGACCTTTAATTATGCTGTTTTCAATCCCGCTGAATCCTGTATAAAGGCCTGCCGAAATAAAAAACCGCTTCTTAAAGCGGTTTTTTATTAAAAACTTGATTTTAATCATTAATGTGCATGGCCGCCGCCAGCCACCACTTTCGGTTTAGGGCATAGCCAAATAATCATGGCTGCGGTAATAAATACCAGCGAAAGAATTAAAAATACATGATTGGCCGAAAGGGTCAGCGCTTCTTTATCCACCAAACTGGAAATGTAACCCAATGCGCCCTCTGAACTCATCCCCTGCTGCACTAAAGCGGATTGCGCATCATCGGTATGCAGTGTTCCAACCATTTCACTGCGCGACAGCTTGGTATGATCATCCCAAATGGTCACTGCAAGCGATGCGCCAATGGCGCCTGCCATGGTTCTTAAAAAGTTCATTAAGCCCGCAGCAGAAGCCATTTCATGAGGTTTAACGGAGGCCATCGCCATATTGGACAATGGAATAAAGAAAAACGGCACTGCAAAGCCCTGTAAAATTTGCGGCAAAGCCAAGGCCAAAAAGTCTGCATCTGTGGTCCAGAATGCACGCATCAACGTCACGCCGCCCAAAATACTGAGGCCAAAACTAGCCAAGGCCCGCTGATCATATTTGGTCGCCATTTTTGCCACCAAAGGTGACATGGTCAGGCTGCCAAAACCCATCGTCGCAGTTAAATAACCTGCCCATGTTGCGGTATAGCCCAAGTTAATCTGCAGCCACTGTGGAATCAGCACAATACTGCCAAAAAATGCGCCGAAGCCCATGGCCAGCGCCAGCACTGAGATGGTGAAGCTTTTGTATTTAAAAATTTGAATATTCACCACAGGGTGCCGTTCGGTCAGCTCCCAAATAGTGAAAATGACTAAACCGATGATAGATGTCAGTGCTAAACCCACAATAAATGGACTATTGAACCAATCCCGTTCATGGCCTAAATCCAGCATCAGCTGTAAAGCGCCAATCCACAGTACCAGCAGCATTAAGCCGCCCATATCTATTTTTAACTTGGCTGTTTCAGTTTCTGCTGGTTTAAGCAGACGTGCTGCCGCCATCGCGCAGACAATACCCACAGGAATATTGATAAAGAAAATCCAGTGCCAAGACAGATTATCACTAATTGAACCGCCTAGAATTGGGCCTAGAATTGGCCCAACAACCGTAGTCATGGCCCACATGCCCATGGCTTGCGACTGCTTTTCAGGCGGAAATATCCGCAGCAGCAGCATTTGGCTGAGCGGCATAATCGGGCCGCCGAACAGGCCCTGACCAATCCGGCAAAACACCAGCATTTCCAAACTGGTCGATAGACCGCACAGTACCGAAAACACCGTAAAGCCAATCAGGCTTATGGTAAAGACTTTCACCCCGCCAAAGCGCCCAGCCAGCCAGCCAGTCAAGGGTACGCAAATCGCTTCCGCAACCGCATAAGACGTAATGACCCAAGTTCCTTGTGAGCTGGAGACAGCAAGGCTTCCGGTAATATGTGTGACTGAAACATTGGCAATGGTCATGTCCAGCACGACCATAAAGTTTGCCAGCGCCAACACAAAGGCGGCGAGGATTAAACGCCCGCCTTTCAGGTCACCATAAGGAACATAGCTATTCATAGGCGATTACTTCGATGTCAGGTCAATGTTCGCTTCCATCGATAGGCCGACACGCAATGGATGCTCAGCCAATTCTTTCGGATCGAGCTGAATGCGCACCGGCAAGCGCTGCACCACTTTAATCCAGTTGCCCGTCGCATTTTGTGCAGGAATGAGCGCAAAGGCTGAGCCTGTGCCGCCGGAAAAACCTGTCACTGTGCCTTTATATTCAACCGAATCGCCATACAGGTCAGACGTTAATGTCACTTTCTGCCCTACGCGTACTTTTTCCAATTGGCTTTCTTTAAAATTGGCATCTACATAAAGCTGTGACAAAGGCACCACCATGAGCATGACACTGCCCGGCGCAACGCGCTGACCAACTTGAATTTTCCGGCTAGTCACCACGCCATCAAAGGGCGCTTTCACCACAGTGCGTTCTAAATCCAGCTCTGCCTGTCTCAGCTTTGCCTGTGCTACTAAAACATCAGGGGTAGAGTTTTCATTGCTGCCTTGAATTAAGGCATCGTTAGCCGCCAATGTACTCTGCGCAGCTTTTTGACTAGACTTCGCTTGCGCCAAACCCGCTTGGGCCAAATCATAGCCAGCCTGCGCATTTTGCATTGCACTTTGCGAACTGCTGAGTTCTTCTTTGGAAATTGCACCTGAAGCGCTGAGCTGCTGACGGCGGTTTAATTCATCTTTGGCTTTATCCAGTTCAGCTTTGGCTTTCGCCACCTGCGCTTCCGCACTATGAATACCATCGTCACTGACAAAAACCTGCGAATTTAAGGCACTGCTGTTCGCGGCGGTCTGCTTGTACTGACGCTGCGCTTTACGCAATTCTGCTTTGGCTTGCGCCAAGGAAATTTCGGCATCCCGCGGATCTATGCGCACCAGCACATCACCCTTTTTCACTTGCTTAGTATCACTGACCAGCACTTCCGCCACTTGGCCTGTCACCATCGATGTCACCGACGCGGTTTCTGCACCGACATAGGCATTATCCGTTGAAACTGAATTGTTAAAAAACAATTTCCAAATCAGGTATAACACCACAGCAATGATTAGGATAATTGCAATAAACCCTAAGCTTTTTTTGCGCTTGGCCTTAAGTTCCTGATCACTGGGCTGATCCGCCGCTTCTGCATCTGGCAGTGTGTTTTGAGCATCTGTCATTGATTTTTCCTAAATCCAAACAGACTTGGTCAGACGGCATCATTCTTGCCTCACGCAAGGAATCGGACATTTTTGTCCTCTATGGTGTCGATGAGAAAGTCATTTCTTTTTAAATTTGACGCATTTTATAGCGAGATAATCATGTTCTGAGAATATAAAATGTAACTGGTCAGTCTTTTTTACGTATACAGCATTCAATTTTCATTGAATGCTGTAAATTATGCTTAATTATGATTGATTTAGCTTAATTCAGCCTGAATACGGCGCTTAATAAGCGTAAGATGCAATTGCCGTTGCGATCGCTTTTCCTTCATCATTGACCATAGTCATACGCATGGTGCAGCCTTTACGGCCTAAGCGCAGGGTTTCCGCACGCGCAATAAAATGCTCGCCTCGGCCTGGCGCCAGATAATCCACCCGCATATCTACAGTTGCAACACGCGATACTTTTTTACTGGCCTCTTCCAAAGTTTCCGGTGTGGCATTGCGGTACAGTTCCGCCATAGCGGATATGCCGCCTATGCTGTCTAAAAGAGTCGCCGCGACACCGCCATGCAGGATTTGAAAAGCCACATTGCCAATCAGATTTTCACCCATTTGCACATGCGCCTCAATCTGACCATCCACCACCCGCATCTGCATACCGTTATGCAAATAAAACGGCGAATTATTAAACGCCTGACAGATTTTTTCCAAGATCACATTGATGTCAACTGTGGCGTCTGAACCAATATTTCCTGTCCAACTTTTTACCGCTTGCGTCATAGTCTGCCCGAATTACTGTAATTGAATAAAAAAATGAATACTGTTGCCCTAAAGACAGATTATAAGTCTACAATACCTGCAAGTTTAATACTGATCATTGAGATTGTTATGACCTATACGTTCAATCGTCCAGCATTTCCTGCCACCCGCATGCGCCGCATCCGTAAAAATGACAAGCTGCGTGCAATGGTTCGGGAAACACAGCTCACGGCAGACCATCTCATATACCCAGTATTTGTCCTTCCAGGGCAAAATCAAACGCAAGATATTCCAAGCATGCCAAAAGTACAGCGCTTATCAGCATATTTACTGCTGAAAAAAGCGGAAAGCCTGCTTGAACTTGGCGTCTCTAAGTTGGCGCTGTTCCCTGTCACTCCGCAAGAAGATAAAAGTCTGAATGCTGAAGCGGCTTGGCGTGAAGATGGCTTGGTGCAGACCACTGTTCGCCTGCTGAAAAAAGAATTGCCAGAAATGGTGCTGATTACAGACGGCGCACTGGATCCATATACAACACACGGTCAAGACGGCATTATTGATGATACTGGCTATGTGCTGAATGACGAAACGGTTGAAGCCCTAATTAAACAAGGTTTGAGCCATGCAGAAGCGGGCGCTGATGTTTTCGCGCCTAGCGATATGATGGACGGGCGCATCGGCGCAATCCGTCAGGCTTTTGAAGCCAATGGCCATATTTACACCAATATCATGGCCTATTCTGCCAAGTATGCATCCAGCTTTTACGGCCCATTCCGCGATGCAGTGGGTTCGTCTAGCAATCTTAAAGGCGGCAACAAATACAATTACCAAATGGATGTCGGCAACCGCGCAGAAGCGCTACATGAAATTGCGCTGGATATTCAAGAAGGCGCAGACATGGTGATTGTCAAACCAGGCATGCCGTATTTAGATATTGTCCGTGAAGTGAAAGATACTTTTGGCGTGCCAACCTTCGTTTATCAAGTCAGCGGTGAATACGCCATGCTGGCTGGGGCCATTCAAAATGGCTGGCTGTCGGACAGCGTAATTATTGAGTCATTGATGAGCTGCCGCCGCGCAGGCGCTGACGGCATCTGGACCTATTTCGCAGAAGAAGCTGCGCTGAAATTGAAAGATATGAGATAAAATCTGAATCAGCCTTCCTCCTATGAGGGAGGCTTTTTTATTTCTGGAACATTTAAATATATTTAAACCTGAGAAATAGGTTCAAACAGATGCATATTGCCATTATTGGTGCAGGAATCAGCGGACTGCTGTCGGCCTTAGAACTGCTTGAGCAAGGCTGCTCAGTCAGTATTTTTGATCAACAAGCTGCGGGCAAAGCCGCCTCTTGGGCTGGCGGCGGGATACTCTCTCCTATGTATCCATGGCGCTATCCGCAAGCTGTGAATGATTTAGCCAAGCATGGCAAGGCGCTGTATCAAGCATGGAATGAAAAGTTATTGCCCATTTCAGGCATAGATTTTGAAATTCATGAAACAGGTATGCTGATTTTCGATCAAGATGATTTTGAAACAGGCCTCAATTATGCAGAAAAATACCAAGAACCCATGCAGCAGTGTGAATACTTGCAGCAAGAGCATCTAGAACAAATTAACCCTAGAGTTTCTGAACAGCTAAATGAGGCCATTTATTTTCCGCAAATTGCCAATGTGCGCAACCCGCGCCTGCTGAAATCAATCATTGCCTATCTTAAACTGCATCCTAACGTTCAATTTTTTGAAAATACGTGGATTGAGCATTTTGAAATCCAGCAGCAAAAAATCACAGCCATCCGCGCAGCAAATGGTCAGCATTTTGAAGCAGATGAATTCGTCATTGCCACTGGCGCTTGGTCTGAGCACTGGTCACAGCAGCTGCGGCTGAGCATTCCAGTCGAGCCAGTACAAGGCCAGATGCTGCTGTTTAAAACACCTGAAAATTGGCTGCCGACCATGTGCATGAACAATGTCATGTACCTGATTCCGCGGAGCGACGGCCACATTGTCTGTGGTTCCAGCATGCATCACTTGGGTTTTGATAAACGCCCATCTACGCAAACCCAGCAGAATATATATAAAGCCAGTTTGGAAATGGTGCCAGAATTAGAAAACTTCCCCGTGGTACAGCAATGGGCTGGTTTAAGACCAAGTTCACCAACCGGTGTACCCTACATTGGCAAAATGCCTAATTTTGACAATCTTTGGGCCAATTTCGGACATTACCGCAACGGCTTATGCATGGGACCAGCTTCAGCTCAATTGCTGCGCCAGCTCTTGCTCAAGCAGCCGCTGATTGCTGAGACTGCTGCCTATGATCCAGTACGGCTCATTGAGCGTAATTCCACGGATATGACTGTCTAAGATATGGCACAAATAACTGAATAACGAAGAAAAGTACCCGCCCCAATCCATTTAATTTATATCATAGGCTTGGGGGATTGTTTTGATTTTATTGAATGAGCTTAGTGCCATAAATCATGGTAGCAAATCTGTCAAAGCCTCTTTTAGAGTTGGAAATTTAAACTCAAAACCGGCATTTTGAAGCGCTTTGGGTTGAACATACTGGCCATTCAGCACCAGCTGCGACTGTTCGCCCAGCATCATTTTCATCACCCAAGCAGGTACAGACAATAAAGGCCGTTTATGCAGCTGACGTGCCGCCAAATCCGCAAACTCCGCCTGACTGCCCCGCTCTGGCGCAGTAAGATTAAACACTGTGCCCTCAGGCTGTTTCGTCATTAAAAACTCGATGGCACGCAGCACATCCCGAATGTGCACCCATACGATCGGCTGCCTGCCATGACCAATCCTGCCCGCAAGATTCAAGCGGATCGGCTGCAGCATTTGCGGCAATATGCCGCCTTTGGCAGACAGTACAATGCCTAAGCGGATAATTTTGGTATTTTGATTGGAAAATTGCAGTGCGGTTTTTTCCCACTGCTGGCACATTTCAGACTGAAAAATTGATTGCGGCGCCGATTCCTCGGTACAGGCCTGCTGCCATTTTTCGTCTGGATCGATACCGTAATAGCCAATGGCCGAACCTGATATTATGCATTTTGGCACAATACGGCGCCGCTCCAAATAACGGTAAAGATTTTCTGTCATTTGCACGCGGCTATCAATCAGCTGCTGTTTGCGGGCTGCTGTCCAACGGCCTTCGCCGATACTTTCACCCGCGAGATTAATCACGTAATCAACCTGATCGCTTTTCAGCTCATCCAGCTGGCTGATCCACTGCATATCTGGGTGGCGCGAAACTAAATTCTTTTTCCGGCTTAAACCAATGACCGCATAATCCTGTGACAGAAAATATTCAATCAGCCGCGTGCCGATAAAACCGCTTGCGCCTGTAATCAGTACCCGCTCTTTAAGCATGACGCCATCTCATTGTTATCAATATCTATCTTAGATATAAAATAAGATTTATTTGCATTCAAGTGCTTATTCGTGTCCAAACATCTTGATGGACATGCGTTTCGCCTGCGGCCCATAAAACCAATAGGTAAGCAGATAAAGCGGAATTGCCAGCATTAAGGCCATAATCAATACGATGCTGATAAATTGCGGCTGCTGTAAATACAGCAAAAAGTTCTGCCAAATTTCAGGGTCTTTAATCGCGAACACAGCCACACCAATCATTTGAAAGGCGATGTTGTAGCCCCAGAAAATCAAGGTATAGCCAAAAGTCAGACGCTTGCGTTCAGCCTGACTTGGCGCACGCTGATTGCGCTTGAGAAAATGAAACAGCACCCAAATCATGGCAGCCAGATAAGGAACCGCCGTTAAAATGCCGCCAACACCGACTGGCATTAAAGCCGCCAATACGCCGCAAATGCAGGTTAGCACCAAACAAATAAGAAAAAATATTAAAAAATAACGTTTTAGTGACATCAGAACGATGACCCAAGAAGAAGATGACATCCAGTATAAAAAAAAATGAATTTTTTTTCATTTTATTGTCAACCAATCTGTAACCCCATGCGTTATATAGGGTACAAGGTCAGTAGCAACCGAATGATTTGTACCGGCATCCACAATGTTTTCGGTGACCTTTCTTAAAGCAATAAGTTTCTTTTCAAGCTTAAGTTTTTGAACAGCAGCTAAAACTTAAATTTGAAATAGATTTTTTTGACCAGCGATTTATCATCACTCGAATCGCTGGTCTTTTATTTTGTATAACATTATTTTTGCCATATACGCTTTTAAAGCTAATCAGCAACATATCTATTGCGGCCTAAACTTTTTGCTTTATATAAATTTGCATCAGCCATACTTAAAAATTCCATTTGGCCTTTTTCACTGTTAGGCACAATCGTTTTAATGCCTAAACTTAAAGTTAATGCATCTGAGACTGGCGATGCTTTATGCGGCAAAGCTGCTGCTTTTACAGCGCGCTGAATATTTTCGGCAACCTGAATCGCATTTTCTAAATGGGTCTCAGGCAACACCAAAACAAATTCTTCACCGCCATAGCGCGCTACCAAATCACGCGGGCGCACACAGCAACCCTCCAGCAGCTGCGCAATTTGCTGAATGCAGGCATCTCCAACCACATGCCCATTTACATCGTTATATTGCTTAAAATAATCAATATCGGCAATGATTAAAGACAACGGTTTTTGCTCTCGGATTGCATGCAGCCATTCACGTGAATAATAATCATCAAAAAGACGGCGATTCGCGACACCTGTTAAGCCGTCTTTATATGAATACTCCTCCAGCTTGCGCTGCATGGCTTTCATGCGGTCCTCTTGCCGTTTTCGTGCTGAAATATCAAACATGAAGCCAACTAGGCTTTCAACCTCGCCATTCGGTTTGCGCACCACATGCACCACATCGCGAATCCAAGTGTATTCGCCATTGGATTTTAAAGCGCGGTAATCTGCTTCATGATCCAGCCCCGCAATCGACTGTGAAACACAGTAATTAAATATACTGTCCCTGTCTTCTTCATGCATGCGGTCTACCCAGTCTTGCACTGACACCCATGAATCCTGCGTCCAGCCCAGCAGCTTTTCAATTTGCGGCCCGATATAGCTGAATGTTTTACTTTCCCAGTCAATACTCCAAGGAATAGCCAGTGTCGACTCAATCAATGTTTTATACACCATGCTATTGGCAAGTTTTTCTTCATCAAATGGATTATTTGGCATTTTTTTCCTGCGCTATTTCAACACTTGCTGCTGCCGTTACGAGTATTTATCTTCTTGAGGGCAAAAGCATGCTTATTTTGATTTATGCTGCAATAATAACAATTGAGGTTTGGCTCAAGCACTTTCTGCCCCCTAATAAAATCTAAAATAAAGACGCTATAGGCATAAAAACTGAGTACAGAACTGCATCATTAATGCATCACTTCATGATCAGAAAACAATCTAATATTTTGGTTAAAGTAATATTACGTCAAAGCAAATATCTTGTATAAAACTACTCGACAACTGGTAAATGTTTTACATGAAAAAGCATCAATAGGCTAAAAGGTATTCCCCATGAACCAACTCTGCTATTTCGAAATTCAATCCTCCAATCCCGCGCGTGAAGTTGCATTTTATCAGCAAGTTTTCGGCTGGACTTTTACCAAGATTGAAGGCTTACCCATTGAATATTATCAAATTGAAAGTCCTGCTATGCACGGCGGCTTATTGGCTCGGCCCGCCTCAACGCCACCTACGCATTGCGGCACCAATGCTTTTACCTGCTCTTTTGAAGTAGAAAATTTTGATGCAGCCGCAGAAAAAATTTCAGCGAATGGCGGTCAGATTGCTATGGAAAAATTCGCTATTCCTGGCAAATGCTGGCAGGGCTATTTCTTAGATCCTGATCACAACACTTTTGGGCTGGTGCAGATTGATGAAAATGCAGCATAAAACACCTTATTTATTGTATTAAAGTTTATTGATGCAAGCCGTGCCCAGCCACACTTTAATTTATTGTATTAAAGTTTATTGATGCAAGCCGTGCCCAGCCACACTTTAAAAACCGTTCCGGACAAAATTTCTTTAAATTCTCTGAGTATAAAAATAAATTGATGTACAGCATTTGCCTGTAGCTGAGCAATGAAAAAGAATCTTTTTACGGCAGCTTGTGTCGTGCTGAGATGTTCTGACGCCTCTCCAGAATGAAAATATGCTAATTTATGCGGGGCATTTCATTCTATTGAGTTCACATGACTGTACGTTTTTTTCATACATCAGATTGGCACTTAGGGCAGTTTTTTTATAATCATTCCCGCCAGTATGAACACGAGCAGTTTTTGGCTTGGCTCTTAACTCAAATTCAAGAAAAACAGCCGCATGCCCTGCTGATTGCTGGTGATGTATTCGATGTGATCAATCCCTCATCTTCTGCGCAAAAGCAGCTTTATCAGTTTTTAGCGGATGCTCATGACTTAGCGCCCAACATGCAAACCCTGATGATTGCAGGCAACCATGACTCCGGCTACCGCATAGAACAAGTTGAACCGCTGCTTGAAAAATATAATGCGAAAACCGTTGGCGTCATTCAGAAAAATGAAGCTGGGAAAATTGATTTAGACCGCCTGCTGGTGCCGATTTATAATGAAGATAAACACATTGTCGCTTGGTGCTTAACCCTGCCCTTTCTGCGCCCAGCTGAAATTACCGGCGTCAATGAACACACATCCAGCAGTGAAAATGCAATTGCCTATTTACATCAGCAGCTGATTGCAGAAGCAGAAAAACGCAAGGAAGATGGTCAGGCGCTGATTCTGATGTCACATGCGCATATGCAAGGCGGTGAAACTTCAGACTCGGAACGGCCCATTATTATCGGCAATGAAGAAGCGCTTTCGACTGCATTATTTGATGATGTCATTGACTACGTCGCACTGGGACACTTGCATAAACCGCAAAAAGTCGGTGCGCCGCATATCCGCTATAGCGGTTCACCGATTCCTTTATCTTTCAGTGAAATCAATTATAAGCACCAAGTGGTTGAGGTCATGCTTGACCCAACGAAAACAGATGAATCACGTTTCCAGTTTGAAGCCTTGGCCATTCCGCGCAGTGTGCAATTGCACCGGCTTAAAGGCAGTATTGCCGAAGTATTGAGTCTGTTAAACGCCTTACCGGATGGTGAAATTGCAGATATTGATCAGCGCGAATATGTTGATATTGAATATCACACTGACGTGCCGCCTGCGCCAAATTTACGTCAGCAGTTCGAAGACGCTTTAGCGCCGAACCGCTACCGATTGGTGCGGATTTCCCGCAAGTATTTAACCCAGCAGAATGCAGACAGTGCAAATGAAAAAATCAATTTAGAACCGCCGACACCAGAACAGCTGTTTAAAACGCTTTGGGAGAAGCAAGGCTACGGTACAGATGAACACGTCATGAATGACTTTATGAGCTTAGTTCAAGAAGCCAAACAACGATTAGAACAGCCGCAGGATTAAGCTTTGCCATGAAAATTTTATCTTTACGTCTTAAAAATTTGGCATCGCTGGCGGGTGAGCATTTTATTGATTTTGAAAGCCAGCCTTTGGCTGCAGCAGGTTTAATTGCCATTGTCGGTAAAACTGGCGCAGGCAAATCCACTATTCTAGATGCCATGTGTTTGGCGCTGTTTGATAAAATGCCCCGCTTTAAGCATAGCGATGCCAAGCTGACTGATTCGGACGGCAGTTCAATTTCAACCACATTCACCAGTACCATTTTACGGCGCGGCACAGTTTCAGGCTTTGCAGAACTGCATTTTCAGGCGCAGGATCAAAAAGTCTATGCGGCGCGCTGGGAAGTCAAACGCTCCTACAATAAAGCCACGGGCAAGCTGCAGCCTGCCTCACGCACGTTAACCTGCATCAGTGACGGTACGGTTCTTGCGACCAAAACCACACCATTTGAAGCGGCGATTCAGCGTTTGACTCAGCTGAGCTTTAAACAGTTTACCCGCGCAGTGCTTTTAGCACAGTCTGACGTGACTGCATTTTTAAATGCACGCGATGAAGAACGCGGCGAACTGCTGGAGTATCTGACCAATTCTGAAATTTTTGCCAAAATCGGTCATTTGGCATTTGAAAAAACCAAAGCGGTCCGGCAGCAGCGTGAAACATTAGAAACACGTTTAGGTGATGTTGAAATCCTTTCTGAAGAACAGTTCGATGAACTCAAAGCACAGCTCAAGGAAGCCGATGCGAGCTATCTCAATCTGCTCACTGAAAAAAAACAGCTGGATCTGCAGCAGCTTTGGTTTGAACGCCTGCATCATTTTCAAGCGGAAATTACAGCAAAACAGTTGCGCTTCAGCAGCGAAGAAGCCAGCTTAAAAGCGCTTGAACCAGAAAAGCTGCACTTGCGGCGCTTAGAACGCTTTTCTGAGATCCGCCCAAGCGTGTATCAGCAGCAAAAAATCTTCGATACCGAGCAGCGCCTACAGCCGCAGATTCAACAGCAGCAAAAGCTGTTTAACCAATTAAACCAGCAGTTTGAAACTGAGAAATTAAAATTTAAAGCGGCCGAAACGGCATTCAATACACAGCAGCAGTTTGAACAAACGCATGCTGGGGCCTTAAGTGAAGTCCGTAAATGCGTTCAAGAACGTGACTTTATCGGCAATGATTACAAGAAAATCCAATCGCGTTTTAATGCTCTAGAACAAGCTCAACAGCCCTTACTGGCACAGAAAACTGTACTTGAGCAGCAAAAGCAGCAGACTGAGCAGCAGCACACACATCTGCTATTGCAGCTGGAAAGCTCACAGCACTTTTCCAGCTTAGACTCAGGCTTAACCGCGCATTTGCAGCAGCTGCAGCAGTTCATACAGCACTATCAAAATATTGAGCAGCAGCTTGGCAATCAGGCACAGGCAGAACAGCAGCTGGCAGCATTCATCTCACAGCTGGAACAGAATATTCAGGCTTTAGGCTCGGCAGATCAGCTGGAAAATCAAATCACGCAAGCCCGTCTGCAGCGTGAACGCAAACTCAATGCATTAGGGCAGTTAAATGCCATTCAGCAGAATACTGAACAGCTGTTCACACTCAAAGCCGAAGCCGCTGCACAGCAAAGCGCTTTAGAGATTATCCAGCCCGCCCAGCTGCAGCATGCGCAAAATGTGGCAAAAGCAGAACAGGATTTCTATACAGCCAAAACTGAACACCTAAAACTGCAAGAAATTTTGCAGCAGCAGCGCCTGCTGCATGCAGAAAATATCGAGCATTTGCGGTCGGAACTGAAAAACGGCGAAGCTTGTCTGGTTTGCGGCAGCACCAGCCACCCGTATAAAACTGATGATACCGCTATTTCAAAAGCACTGTTTGCATTACATGAGCAGCAGGAACAGCAGGCCTTAGCCAAAGAACAAGATGCATTTAACACATGGCAGCTGGCTCAGCAGCAGCTGGCCAATCATACAGCTGAACTCGAGCAGCTCAACATCGCAATCCAGCAGACTGCAGATAAAATCCGCAATATCGAAAAGAGCTTAAGCCAGCAGGCAGAAGCCGCACAGCTGAAGCTTAATTTCAGCCAAACACCGGCTGAGATTACTGCACACATAGCGCAGCAGCAGCAAAGCTATCAAGCGGAAGCGAATCAGCTTGAACAGCAAGTCCAGCAATGGACTGAAAATATTAAATTGCAGCAGCAGCAACTCCTGCACATTCAAAATATTCAGCAGCAGCTCAACAGTGCTCAAGCCTTGCAGCGAAATGTGCTGCATATTGTGCAGTGCCTTTCTGCTGCTGACCAAGCGCAATGGCAGCTCCACAGCCTAATCATCGCTCAGCAAATAAAAAGCCAGCTGCAAACACGTGCAGATTTATTAACACAAGCAGAACAGCTATTGCAGCAGCAAAGCCAACAACAGCAGCAATACAGCACAAATCAGCAAAATATTGAAAACAATGCCCTGCAGCTGCAGGAAAGCGCGGCCGCTTTGCAAGAAATTAAACTGAAAGGGCAGCAAAACACAGAAACAGCGAATCAACTCATCCAGCAAATGACAGGTGCAGACGGTATAAAAGCCAATGAATGGCTAATGCAGTTTGATGAGAAACGCCAGCGTATTCAAAGCGAATATCAGCAGCTCAAACATGGTTATGAAACGCTAAGACAGCAATTCGAGCACGAAAAAAGTCAACTGGATCAGCTCAATGCCCAGTTCAAGCAAAACCAGCAAAATGCGCATGAAGCGCAAGGCAGCATTCAAGATTGGTTAGCGCAGCATGCAGATTTTCTGCCTGAAGATTTAGCGCAGCTATCGCAAATCAGTTCTGCACAAGAGCAGCAGCTGCGTCTGAAATTGCAGCAAGCCGAACGCCAGCTCAATGAAGCCAATGCAGCGCTCACAACGATGCAGGAACAATTGGCACAGCACCGCACTCATCAGCCCCATACCGATGAAGCGCAATTGCAGCAGCAATTTATTGCCTATCAGTCAATGTTTAGCACGCAATCTGAATTGCGCGAACAATTGAAAATTAAACAAGAATTGCATTTGGTGAATGCCGGAAAGCTCACGCAATTTGCAGAGCAAATACAAAGTATTCAGCAGGAAGAACACCGCTGGAGCAAAATTTCCAGTTTAATCGGTGATGCCAAAGGCAAAGACTTCCGCGAATATGCGCAGCAGTACAATCTTGATATTTTAGTGGAATATGCCAATCAGCAATTGCACCAGCTGTCGCAGCGCTATACGCTCAAACGCTTAGAAAACTCATTAAGCCTCGGCATTATTGACCATGATATGGATGGCGAATTACGCTCTACAGCCTCATTATCTGGCGGCGAATCTTTCCTGACTGCGCTGGCCTTATCGCTCGCGATTGCCAATATGGCATCCGGCTCAATGAAAATTGAATCATTATTTATTGATGAAGGCTTCGGCACACTCGACGCTTCCAGTCTGCATATGGTGATGAATGCGCTGGATCAGCTGCAAAATCAAGGCCGCAAAGTGGTGCTGATTTCGCACATCCAAGAAATGCATGAACGGATTCCCGTCCAAATTCAGGTCAATCCCTTAGGCGCTGGCGCCAGTAGAATTGATGTCGTCGGTTAGTAGAATAAAGTCCCCTCCTTAAAAAAGGAGGGTTAGGACGGATTACATCACGCCTTCAGTACATAATCCCGCTTGCCGAACAGTGCAGTGCCCACACGTACCATCGTTGAACCAGCCGCTACCGCAGCATTCATATCGCCAGACATTCCCATGCTTAAAGTATCCCAATCTTGTGGATGAGCATGAAGTGACTTCACGTGCTCAAATAAAGCCTTCGCATCAGCGAATGCGCCTGTATTTTCAGGCGCAGGTATCACCATTAAACCGCGTAAACGTAAATTCGGCAGTTTTGAAATCTGCGCAACCAAATCAGCAACCTCATTCGGTTCACATCCATCTTTCGTCTCTTGACCGTCAATATTGACCTGCAGGCAAATATTCAGCGGCGCTTGAGATGCCTCACGCTGGCCGGATAAACGTTCCGCAATAATGAAGCGGTCTACGCCATGCACCCATGCAAAATTTGCAGCTAAATGTTTAGTTTTATTGCGCTGTACATGGCCAATAAAATGCCATTCAATCGCTAAATCTTTGAGCGCCTCAATTTTTTCTAAAGCTTCCTGCAGATAATTTTCACCAAATGCGCGCTGCCCTGCAGCATGCATTTCCCGCAGCGCCGCGCTCGGGTGCGTCTTTGATACAGCCAGCAGTTCTACAGTTTCCGCTTTACGGCCAGCCTGCTCACATGCCTGCTCAATCTGCTGCTGGACCTGTTCTCTTGCTTGTGAAAGTGTAATCATTGACGGGGTTCTCATTTCATTCATCTTTTTTTCCTTTGCCCTTTAACTAACAGTTGGTTAAGCTGAGGGAAAGCCTTATTATTCTATCAAAATAATTAAGATTTAGACGTTCTCGGGGATATTATGGATATTACAGAATTATTAGCGTTTTCTGCCAAAAATGGCGCGTCAGATTTACACTTATCAGCAGGTATGCCGCCAATGATTCGTGTAGATGGTGAAGTCCGTCGCATCAACTTGCCTTCGTTAGAGCATAAAGAAGTGCACAAGCTTGTGTATGACATCATGAATGATAAACAGCGCCGAGATTTTGAAGAAAAACTAGAAACTGACTTCTCGTTTGAAGTTCCTGGCGTCGCACGTTTCCGTGTGAACGCATTTAACCAAAACCGCGGCGCTGGTGCAGTTTTCCGTACCATTCCATCAAAAGTGCTTTCTCTTGAAGACCTAGGCATGGGCCAAATTTTCAAAGACATTTGCGAATATCCACGCGGTATTGTTCTGGTCACAGGCCCTACAGGTTCGGGTAAGTCTACCACGCTAGCAGCCATGATCGACTTCATTAACGATAACCGTTATGACCATATTTTGACGGTCGAAGATCCAATTGAATTTGTACACAATTCTAAAAAATGCTTGATTAACCAGCGTGAAGTGCACCGTGATACACATGGCTTTAACGAAGCGCTCCGTTCTGCACTTCGTGAAGACCCGGATATTATCCTTGTCGGCGAGATGCGTGACCTTGAAACAATTCGTTTAGCGCTAACAGCGGCTGAAACGGGTCACTTGGTGTTCGGCACACTGCATACGACATCTGCGGCAAAAACCATTGACCGTGTGATTGACGTATTCCCTGCCGAAGAAAAGGATATGGTCCGCGCCATGCTTTCAGAATCGCTGCAAGCAGTAATTTCTCAAACACTGTTAAAGAAAAATGGCGGCGGCCGTGTGGCTGCGCATGAAATCATGATCGGTATTCCAGCCATCCGTAACTTGATCCGTGAAAACAAAGTCGCTCAAATGTATTCTGCGATTCAGACTGGTGCAAACTACGGCATGACTACACTCGATCAAAGTTTGAAAACACTGGTATCAAAAGGCATTATCAGCCCGCAAACTGCACGTACTGCAGCGAAGCAGCCTGAATCATTCCTGTAATAAAGCGGTCATTGGGAGCGATTTATGGACTTTAACGGCTTACTCGACTACATGGTCGAAAAGAAAGCATCTGACTTATTTATTACGGCAGATGTAGAACCATCAATTAAGATTAACGGCACTATCATGCCGATTGGTTCTACTAAACTGCCAGGCGCTACAGTGGGCCAGCTGCTGCATTCCATTATGTCTGACAAACAGCGTAAAGAATTTGCAGATACCCGTGAATGCAACTTTGCAATCAGCAACACCAGTAAATCGGCACGTTTCCGTGTCAGCGCATTTCAGCAGCGTGACCAGCCCGGCATGGTGCTGCGCCGCATCGAAACAATCATTCCGACCATGGATGAGTTAAAGCTGCCGCCGATACTGAAAGAACTGGCAATGACCAAGCGCGGCATCATCATCTTTGTTGGCGCAACGGGTACAGGTAAATCAACCTCTCTGGCATCAATCATTGGTTACCGCAATCAAAACTCGCATGGCCATATTATTACCATCGAAGATCCAATCGAATTTGTGCATGAACATCAGGGCTGTATCATCACTCAGCGTGAAGTCGGCATTGATACCGATTCTTTCGAAATTGCGCTGAAAAATACCCTACGTCAGGCGCCTGATGTGATCCTGATCGGTGAGATTCGTTCACGCGAAACGATGGACTATGCTATTGCCTTTGCAGAAACCGGTCACTTGGTTTTTGCCACCCTGCATGCCAACAACGCCAACCAAGCAATTGACCGTATTATTCACTTCTTTGAAGCAGACCGTCACAGCCAATTGTTCATGGACTTATCACTGAACTTAAAAGCTATGGTTGCACAGCAGCTTATCCCAACACCCGATGGGAATAGCCGCCGCGCTGCGATTGAGATTTTGATTAACTCACCTTTAATTTCAGACTTAATCCGTAAAGGTGAAGTGCATGAAATTAAAGATTTAATGAAACGCTCACGTGAATTGGGCATGCAAACATTTGACCAAGCTTTATTTGATTTGTATAAAGCCAAGCAAATTACCTATAAAGATGCGCTGAAACACGCCGATTCTCCGAACGACTTGCGCCTGCAAATCAAATTGTCTGAAGAAGGCGGTGACCGCTTAATGAATGCCGGCACGAACATTACTTTTGATGGTCAATCATAAAATTTCTATTTTAATTTTGAGCATAAAAAAACAGGCTTCTTATGAAGCCTGTTTTTTATTTGAATCGATGATTCAACCGCAATTATTTCTTACGGTATGCATCCTGACATGCTGGCGCATCGCAGTAGCCATACAAATTCAATGAGTGTCCTGTCAGTTCAAAACCGAATTTTTTAGCCACTTCGTGCTGTTCATGCTCGATCACTTCATTGTTAAACTCAACCACTTTATTGCAGTTTTGGCAGACAATATGGTCGTGGTGATCTTCCTGCATAATTTCAAAAACAGAATGATTATTTTCAAAATGATGACGCTGGATAATGCCGGCTGCTTCAAACTGCGTTAACACACGGTAAACAGTTGCTAAACCAACATCTTCGCCTTGTTCCAGTAAAGTTTTATAAATGTCTTCTGCACTAAGATGGTGTTGTTTTGAATTTTCTAATAATTCCAATATTTTAATTCGTGGAAGCGTAACTTTAAGTCCAGCTTTGCGTAAATCTTGGTTTGATATAGGCATGAAAAAAGGTCTCTCAACAAAATTAAAGTTGGAATATGCAACAAACTTTAGATGCAGTATGATCTATCCTTGGATCAAATGCATCATAATTAATTTGGGATAGTGTAGCAAAATGCAAAAACTCATGCTGACGTTATTCGTCACTTCATTGCTCGTAGGCTGTTCAACCTTGGGCGTTTATAAAGTTGATATTCCTCAAGGAACGCCTCTTACGCAAGCACAAGCAGCTAAAATTCAACCTGGCATGAACTTTCAGCAAGTCCGCTTTTTGCTTGGCAGCCCAACTATTACAGATCCAATGAATCCGCTGCGCTGGGACTACATCTACAACTATACCCCAGGAACTTATGCAAAAAAAGCCAAGATCCCTGCAGCACAAGGTCAGCATTTAAAAGTCTTCTTTAACCAGCAAGGCATTGTCGAAAAAGTAGAAGGCTTGGAGACCATTCCAGAATCTCAACCGGGTTTGCCGGGTTCTAAAGAAGCGATTCTAAACGCGCCTCCACTATAGACAGTTTAAGATAAAAAGAAACCCCTCCTTGAGGGGTTTTTCTTATGGCTTCAATTGTTTAAAGCGATTTCCTTTGCCAAAGCGGCCAACTGGATGATTCATCGCCCGATTACGCCGGATGTCCTTGGGATTAATGGTCAAAGCGCGGTAAATCTCAACACGATCCCCTGCAGACAGCCGCTGATGATGATCCTGCACACGCACCCCAAAAATACCCAATTGCAGCGGCTCTGGCAAAGCAACCTGCAGCGCAATGCCGCTTTGTTCAATAGCATCTAAAGCGGTCATGCCTTCTTTAAACGCGACAGCCAAATGAAATTGCTGATTTTCGGCAGCAAATGCCACCCAAACCTGAGCTGGAATAGCCATTAGAATAATTGCCCAACTACCGCGATAATGGCAGCAATAATGGCTACAGGCAGCACAATGCGCACCGCAATACGCCAAATGTTGTAAAAAGCTTCATTGCTGAAATTCATTGATTTGCGCAAATGGCTGATTTTCATAATCCAGCCTGCAAATACAGCGTAGATCAAACAAATCACTAAGCCCCAAAGCATCAGTAGAACATTAAAAATAGATGAAATTTGTGGAATAGCCCAAACAAATACAGCCGCCACTAAAATGAGCCAAAATACAGGTAAAGCCAATTGACGCTGCTGCAGCTGTTCACGCGCCATATTTAAAATCAGGCCTGCACCCATCACCGTTGCAAAAGACATGACATAAGCAGGAATTTCAGAAGTGACCGCAAAGAATCCAAATGCGACAACGGCCAGCAGCTGCGCGAACCAAATTGGCAATGCAGACTGTGTAGCCGACTCTTGCGTTTGTGCTGCCTGCAGGCTGCTTTGCCAATACAGGCCTAGACCTAAACCGCTAGCAACCAATGCAAGCACTGTTGCACTGCCCCACTCACTAAAAGCGACTGGCGTGATATGCCATGCAGGCAATGATGTGCCTAAAATATTTGCTACCGCTAAAGAAGCCACGACACCCAATGCCGTTAACAGCACGGTAAATTGACGCGGAATAAATGAAACTGCAAAAGCAAGAACCGCAAGTACTGCAAATACAATATTCGGTGCGATATCAGGTACCGCAGAAAGCTTTAAGATCTGTGCAGAATTGGACAGCATGCCGCCAGCAAGAAAAGGAATAAATACCGCACCAAGCCAGCCAGCCAAACGCCATCTTTGCGATGCATCTGCATCACGAGTCAGATTGGATAATGCTTGCAATGCCGTAGTCTTTGAGCGTTTTGCCAAAGCAATTTCTAAATAACAAACCGGCAATGCCAAAATTAGCATTGTGGCGAGCCAAAGCAGCCAAAAATCCAGCTGGCGGTCAATTTGAATACCTGTCATTGGCGCCAATGTAGCAATCACAATGAATGATAGGCAAAATGCCATCAGAGGCGATAACCATTTTGACATAGCATGATCCTGCATGATGCGTTCCTTTATAAAATCTAGCGCTATTTTGCCCTGCTCAAGGCCGAAAATCAAAAACAAAAAGCAAACCACCCGAAGGTGATTTGCTGCGCTAAGTTATTACTACATTTTAATTCTAATTATTTGCATGCTCTTATTGTCATTTTAAGAGAAAAAACGGCTGAACCAGTTTTTGCCTTTTTTCTTTTCTTTCTCTTTAATAATGCCGATCATATTTTCTTTAACCGCGCCTACATAATCGGCATCATCGTGCTGAATATGGTTAATCAGCCACTTAGACAGCACCTCATGCAGTTCAGCCTCAATAGACTGGCCTTGCTCAAAACGCTCGCGGTAGGTTTCTATTTTCTTAATAAATAAATCATGCACACGCTTATGCGGCACACGGTATTTATAATCCGCTTCTTCTTGCAGCGATTCTTCAAAGGTAAAGTGTGACTGCGTATAGTCAATAATGTTATCAAGAGTCTGCTTTATACGATCACGGTCAGTATTTGCATCTACCCCATAAATCTCATTGATATAGTCCAAAATACGCTTGTGCTGATCGTCAATCACATCGATGCCAGTATTATATTCTGGAATCCATTTCATTTTCATTACGATCACCTATGTCACTTTTAAGATATAAATCACATTAAAATGAATAATATAGATAAAATTGAAAAATAAAAATGAAGTGAAATACTCGGGTTTAAGCAAAATCCAGCAAAATGAATCTATATACTTGTTTTATAAAAGTTTTAATAAATAAACCTGACTATAAAGCTCAGATATTTTTTAACCAACCGAGCACTTTATTGCAAAAAAATACTGCACATTCAAATAATTAATATGCGATAAAAAATTCAGGCAGCGCCATAAAAAAAGCCGCCTGAATTATGCCTAATACTGATCTGCTTTGGTCAAGCGTTTGAGGGATGGATCAAGGCGTTCACGCTCCAAACGGGCAATTTGAGTTTTTCCATGGCGGATCGGACGGCCATCCTGAAATAAAATCATTTCACCAGGCTCATAGGCTGTCCAGACTTCATTTTGTGTTAAGGGTTCAGTGGTAATCACTGCTACACGGTCTTCCGGCGTGGTCAGTTCACTAAAATCGACTTCCACATCCAAATCGATGAGCTGTGCTGGCTGAAATGGATACTCACGCACCAGCCAATGCAGCTTGGTAATGGCATAAGTAAACAGCGCTTGCCCATTGGATAGGCAAAAATTAAAAGTCCCATGCTCTGCAATTTGTGGGGAAATCTCTAACAACACGTCAAAAACTTCATCCAATGACGGTTCTGTATAACCAAAGCGCTTCACCAGCTGTTCCAGCAAATAGCAAAATGCGCGTTCGCTGTCCGTGTTGCCAACGGGCGTAAAGTGCCCTGCCAGATCAGGGTAAAAGTCGTGCAGATCGCCATTATGTGCAAAAATCCACTGGCGTCCCCATAGCTCGCGGCTAAAGGGATGTGAGTTTTCTAAATTGATTTTGCCTTGCGTGGCTTTGCGGATGTGGGCAATCACATTGCGTGATTTGATTGGGTAATTGCGGATCAACTCTGCAATAGGTGATTCGACAGCGGATTGATTGTCTGCGAACAAACGGCACGCTTTATCTTCAAAAAATGCAATACCAAAGCCGTCACAATGATCCGAGGTAATTCCCGCACGCTGCGAAAAACCGCGGAATGAAAAGGTAATATCCGTCGGCGTTGCGCAATTCATTCCTAACAGCTGGCACATAATTTTTCATCATCTGTCTAATTCACCACAATGCCTATTTTGCATGAGTCCTTATCCCAATTCAAACGGCAAAATCAGCGTTTCTTATAAGATTTCATGATTTAGTGATGATTTTCTTTTGCAAAATGAAATCTTTGGCCAGCTTTGAGCCATCTAAATACACAAAATAATCCAAACAGTTGAATGCTTCATCATGATAGGCCTGCTGAGACAGCTGCGCGCCCATCTTTAAATACACATCAAACAGTTTAGGTATCCGCTCATCCTGCTGAAAACTGAATTGCGGATAAGTCGGTTCATAAGCCTGCTGGGCCTGAGTCTCGCTGCGGCAGGCTTCAGGCAACTTTTTAATGTGCTGATGCGTATAGAATGCGCGCGCTTCATTCCCCTGCAAGCGGATGCTGACGCAGCCAATGATATGCTTTGCACGCATTTCCCACAGTATTTTCGGCATTAAATTCAGCCATAGCACGGACAAAGCTTTTCCAGAACGGTAGCGCGGGTGTACGCATGTCCGGCCAATTTCAACAACATTGCTCAGCGTGCTGAATTGATCCGCTATTTTAAATTCCTGCTGGCTGTAACTGCGCGCCAACTCCCGCCCCTGAAATAGTTTCAAACGTGTGTAAGCAACGATTTCATTGCTCCACTTATCACGCAGCACCGCATGCTCACAGCCAAAATCATACAAGTCTTGGTCTAAGCCTTCTGCAAACTCAATCCCGTACTGCGCAGAAAATTGTGCAGCCCGAAAACGCTGGATTTCTTGTAAACTTTTTAAATCTTCAATCCACTCAAATTTATAGGCTGAGCTTTTGGCATTTTTCTTTTGAGAACCTAATGTAAAGTTTTGAAGGTACTGATTTTTCAATTTATCCAGCATCACAAGGCACCTAGGCGTTTTTTTCTACATTAGGCAATCCTGATGACATTTTAATGACGCGCTTTCCAACATCGACGCATAAAAAAGCCTCAAAAATGAGGCTTTTTTATTATATGCGGAGGAGAAAACTGTATTTCTCCTCTGCAATTTATGCGTTTTTCGGTTTGCTTCGGTTGGTAATTAAGGTGCCTACGCCATGATCGGTAAAAATCTCAAGCAAAGTTGCATGCGGCACACGGCCATCAACAATATGCGCGCTGACCACGCCGCCTTTGACTGCATCAAGCGCACAGCCAACCTTTGGAATCATGCCGCCGTAGATCACGCCAGTCTCGATTAAACGGTCCACTTCCTGTGTACTGAGTCCAGTCAGCAAGTTTTTGTTTTCATCCAACACACCGCTGATATTGGTCAGCAGAATTAATTTTTCTGCACCCAGCGCTTCTGCAACCTTACCTGCCACCAAATCTGCATTGATGTTGTAAGTATTGCCTTCGTCATCCACACCCAAAGGCGCAATTACAGGAATGAAATCACTTTGCGTAAACATTTCCAGCACGTCAGTTTTCACACCAACCACTTCACCGACAAGGCCCAGATCAATTTCTTTCACTGTGCCGTCTTCAGCTGTTTTCTGCATCAGCAGCTTTTGCGCGCGAAGCAGATTGCCGTCTTTACCGGTCAGGCCAATCGCGCGGCCGCCATGCTGATTGATCAGATTGACAATCGACTTATTCACGCTGCCGCCTAAAACCATTTCAACCACTTCCATGGTTGCAGGATCAGTCACGCGCATCCCATCAATACGGTCAGATTCACGGCCTAACTGTTTTAAGAATGAATCCACTTGCGGACCGCCGCCATGCACCACGATCGGGTTGAGGCCGACAGTTTTCAATAAAACGATGTCGCGCGCAAAAGAGCTTTCCAGCTCAGGATCGGTCATGGCATTGCCACCATATTTAACAACCAGCGTTTTGCCTGAAAATCTTTGAATGTACGGCAAAGCTTCTGTCAAAATTTGCGCTTTGTCGATGCCTGTATGCTGATGCGGCATTCGCCTCTCCTTATTGAGCATCTAAGATGTCTTGAGCTATATGCGGATATTGCTCTAACAACATAGAACTGAACAGTGTGCGTATTTCATCTAAACGCTCTGCATTGTCTGCATCGAAACGCACTGTGAAATACTCGCCTGTATTCGATGCTCGAATGATGCCAAATCCATCATCAAAATCAAGTCGTATACCATCAATTTTACTGATTTCTGCATCAATAAACTGAGCCTGATGCTCAACGGCATTTAAAACTGTTTGCGGAATCGCCTGATAGGTACTGATATAAATATCTTCTGTGCCATTGCGCTCCGGATACGGCGCTAAAGCCTGAGATAAGCTTAATTCCTGCTGCTGCAGATATTCCATTACCCTCAAGGCTGCATACAGGCCGTCATCATAGCCGCCGCCGCGTCCATCATTAAATACATAATGCCCAGCATATTCGCCGCCAAAGACCGCATTGCCATGAGACTGCGCCAAATGCTTGCGTAAAAATGAACTGCCAGTACGGATCATGATCGGTTTGCCGC
The DNA here is from genome assembly GCF_002135435.1 of Acinetobacter sp. ANC 3813. Classification (GTDB taxonomy): domain Bacteria; phylum Pseudomonadota; class Gammaproteobacteria; order Pseudomonadales; family Moraxellaceae; genus Acinetobacter. Next base: position 118,183 of record NZ_NEGK01000008.1, read on the forward strand.
CCGCTGCTGCAACCGTATTGCGGATTATGGTGGAGCATTTTACATCGTAAATAATTTCACTGCCTGGGTGCGCCCCAAGGCATATATCCGCAAATAGGCACAGCAGCCGGTCTGCAGAGATAATGCTGCCATATTCATCAATCAGGACCAAACGGTCGCCATCACCATCCAAAGCAATGCCAAGATCCGCTTTCTGTTCCATTACAGCCTGACGGATTTTCTGCAAATGCGCTTCTTGTGATGGGTCTGGTGCATGATCGGGGAAATTACCATCCGCTTCACAGCGGATCCTGGTAACTTCACAGCCCAATTTGTTTAATACCAATGCAGCACAGCGGCCAGCAGAACCGTTCAAACCATCTAAAACCACTTTAAAGGGCTGAGTTATCTGTATATCTGAAAGTAAAGTGTGCTGATACTGCAGACAATATTCTGGAAAAATCTGATGCTTTGCTTGATGAACAGCAGTAACTGCTTTAGGCACAAAATATTTTTTTGAATCCTGCCCGACCTGCTGAATCATTTCAGGGCATGGCGGCTCGCCTTGCACAATCCATTTGACGCCGTTGTCCGTTTTAGGGTTGTGGCTGGCAGTCACCATAATGCCATTGCCGCCAAATTGACGCGCTATGCAGTACAGCATCGGACTGGAACAACAGCCAATAATCACGGTTTTTAATGGATATAGATTGCAGACATCTTGAATAATTTGCGCATAATGAGGACTGCTCAGTCGAGCATCGTAGCCTATCGCCAGTTCTGACTGCCCTGCACGAAGATACTGCTGCGCCAATCCATGCGCAATCGCTCGTACCATTTCTGCATTCAATACAGACAGCTTTCCGCGTATATCGTAAGCGCGGAAAATATGTATCGGGAAGTTATTATACAATGACCCCATAAAGCATTCTTCTAATCATCAATGTTGCAGATATTGATTTATTATTTCAAACAAATCATGCCGGAAATAAGTAAATTAATCCCCAACTTAATTCACTTAGTCTAACGCATTAGGCCGTATAGTTTTTATATGATTTCCGTTCACGAATCAATAAAAAACATGCGGGCGCAGATAATACAATAAAATATTCTTTCAGACAAAAAATCAGATTAAACACAAGATTAGGCTTATAAATTATTCTTTATTTACGAAGACTTACTAAAATAATTATTTAGAATGCATTTACTCAGGTCAAATAAAAAACAAATATAATGGCAAAAATCGCTCAATATTGAGAATAAAATCACATACTTTTAAGTTAAATTTCACAAATACTTTCACATTATGTAAAAATATATTGGCGAACTCATTAATTAAATAAGAAAACACAACATAAACTCATGTTTTATTTACAATGCTATTTTTTATAGCAATTTATACACAACCTACTCCAAACTATTTTTTAACCATGAAGCAATAAACACCGAGCGGCAAGAACATTTAACATTAATATCGACTCAAATACTTTTGTTTTAATATACAAATAATTCAAATAAAAAAACGGATTGCAGAAAAATCTGCAATCCGTTTTTTATATCGTTCGGCGTCAGTACTGAATCAGTTTTTGCCCGTATGGCCAAAACCGCCAGCACCGCGTTCAGTGGCTTCAAATTCATTCACAACATCAAACTGAGCTTGAATAACTGGAACCAATACATATTGCGCAAGACGCTCACCAGGTTCTAAGTTGAACGCAGTTTGGCTGCGGTTCCAAACAGAAACCATCAGCTCGCCTTGGTAATCTGAATCGATTAAGCCCACTAAGTTGCCCAGTACAATACCGTGCTTATGGCCTAGACCCGAGCGCGGTAAAATCAAGCCAGCAAAATTGACATCTTCGATGTAAATCGCCAAGCCTGTTTTTACCAAGACGGTTTGACCCGGCTCAATTACCGTCGTTTCTTCTACGCAAGCGCGCAAGTCCAAACCCGCAGAGCCAGCTGTTGCATAAGTTGGCATAGGCCATTCTGTGCCTAAACGTGCGTCGAGTACTTTTACCTGAACTTTCATTCGTTCATTCCTGTGGATTTAATATAATGGAGATTAACGCTTAATCAGCGCACGTAAATTATCTAAGTAGTGCTGTGCCTGCTGTTTCGGGTCAATATTGCCCGCCAGCTTTTTCTTGCGGCCCAGCCATTCCAGCTCGTCTTCAGGCAGCTCATCTAGGAAGCGGCTTGGTGTCTGCTGCTTCATTTGACCGCCAGCTTTGCGCTGTTCCGCCAATGTAATGGTCAACCCCTGACGCGCGCGGGTAATCCCCACATACATCAAGCGGCGTTCTTCCTCAACGGTATCCGCGGCAATCGAGTTTTTATGCGGAAGCAGTTCTTCTTCCAGCCCAATCAGATAGACATACGGAAATTCCAAGCCTTTTGATGCATGCAGCGTCAGCAAATTCACCTTATCTGTATCTTCTTCTTCCTGCTGCTGTTCCAGCATATCCAGCAGCACCATTTTACGGATTACGCTTTCAATGTTCTTTTCATCCACATCTTCAGCGCGGTTAATCAGGCTTTGAATACTGCTGTACAGCACCTCAATATTGTCCAGCTTGGTTTTTTCCTGCGCCGGCGTAGCCGCAGTTTCTTTGACATAATCGATATAGCCCGCTTCCAGCATCATCTGGCGGATGATCGGCACAGGCTCATCATCATCCAGCAAATTGCGGGTAAAACGGTCAATAAAGTCGGAAAATTCTGCTAACTGCGTGGTGGCTTTTTTAGGAATAACCATAGTCAGGCGCTGATCACCCGCAGCCGCCAGCAGCGACAAACGCTGCTCCTGAGCAAAAAGCCCCAGTTTTTCCAGCGTCACGGGGCCAATCGCGCGTTTAGGCGTATTGATAATGCGTAAGAACGCGCTATCGTCTTCCGGGTTAATAATCAGACGCAGATAGCTCATTAAATCTTTAATTTCAGAGCGGGCGAAGAACGACTGACCGCCTGACAATTTATACGGAATCTGCATTTGACGCAGCTGAGTTTCCAAAATGCGCGCCTGAAAATTGCCTCGGTACAAAATGGCGTAATCTTTCCAGTTTTTGCCATTCATCAGCTTATGCGTAATTAAATCTTTAACAACGCGTTCCGCTTCATCGTCATCATTGCGGCAGGTAATCACGCGGATCACTTCACCATGGCCTTTATCTGACCACAATTTTTTATCGAAAATATGCGGGTTGTTGCCAATCACGGTATTGGCCGCTTTTAGAATTCGGCTGGTCGAACGGTAGTTCTGCTCGAGTTTAACGACTTTCAGGTTGCGGAAATCGTCCTGCAGCAGCGCCATATTTTCAGGTTTTGCGCCGCGCCATGCATAAATCGACTGGTCATCATCGCCTACCGCAGTAAACTGCCCCATGACCCCAACCAGCAGTTTCACTAAAATATACTGTGCCGTATTGGTGTCTTGATATTCATCGACCAGCAGGTAGCGGGTGCGGTTCTGCCAGCGGTCACGCACTTCTGCATTTTGCTGCAGCAGCATGGTCGGCATCACAATCAGATCATCAAAGTCGACTGCATTATAAGCGCGCAGGTTGCGCTCATAGAGCTGATACAAATGCGCCATTTGCACATCTTCTGCGGTTTCGCAGGTCGTATGCGCCTGTTCAGGCGGAATCAGGTCATTTTTCCAATCCGAAATCATCTTCATGGCTTTGGCGATTAATTCTTTGCTTTCTGCGCCGGACATGTTGTCGCGGTGCATTAAGTCCATCAAAATGCGTTTGCAGTCGTCAGCATCTAAAATAGAAAAGTTGGGTTTCAGCGGTGTATTTTTTAATTCTATCCGTAGCATATTCAGGCCAAAGGTATGGAAGGTCGAAACCGACAGCCCTTTGGATTCATCGCGCGACAGCAGTTTAGTCACACGCTCTTTCATTTCACGGGCAGCTTTATTGGTAAAAGTCATTGCTGTAATGCGGTGCGCTGGAATACCGCAGTGTTTTACCAAATAGGCAATTTTTTGGGTAATCACCGATGTTTTGCCTGAACCCGCGCCAGCAAGCACTAACAAGGGTCCTTGAGTGTATTTCATGGCTTCAAGTTGCTTGTCATTTAAGTGACTGCCGAGTGACATATCTTTTCCTTTTCCTGATTCGGTCTCGATTATAGTCATCTCTGCGTGACTTTCATAATCTAAAAGCTGATTTTCCGTTCATAAAAAAAACCACCCGAAGGTGGCCTTTTCTGTTTAGAACTAAAAATTATTTAGTTTCGTAAACTGTGATTTCTACACGGCGGTTTTGTTCACGGCCTGCAGCTGTTGAGTTGTCAGCTACTGGAGAAGTTGAACCGTAGCCTTTAGCAGTAATGCGAGATGCAGAAATGCCTTGAGAAGCTAAGTAGTTTTTCACAGAGTTTGCGCGGTTAGAAGACAATGGATTGTTGATCGCGTCAGTACCTGTGTTGTCAGTATGACCGTGTACAACAATTGCCAGTTTGTTCGCAGTACCGTCTTCACGCAATACTTTAGATACGTCATTCAGTGCAGATTGGAACTGAGGCTGAATGGTGTATGAATTTGTCGCAAAAGTTACAGAAGGCATAACAAGGTTGATTGAACCGTCAGAGTTACGGTCTACATCTACGCCTGTACCAGCCAATTCTTCACGTAAGCGTTTTTCTTTCTTATCAAGAAGAAGGCCAGCACCGCCGCCCACAACTGCGCCAATTGCAGCCGCTTGGCCCATTTTATCTTTGTCAGCATTTGAATAAGCAAGACCAGCGCCTAACAATGCACCTAGGCCAGTACCAATCGCAGCTTTGTCATATTCCATATTTTGACAGCCTGAAAGTGCCAGAGCCCCAACTACTGCAGAAATTACTAGTGCACGCATCGCATGCCTCCTTGGTTGTGTTTTGTTTATATGAACGAAATGATGAATGAAAACAAATGGCTGAACCATTGATTTTTTGTTAATAATAATCTGTTTAGTTACATTTTGTAATGTTTGATTGTGAAAAAAAACGTTAACTTCATCACAATTTCTTCATAGTTAGATTGCAGGCCTTTGCTATTTCGCAAACTGCAGCTATATTTGATAGATTCGGCAAAATAAAGAAGATTTGATCCTAGGGAATTTTTATGCCATCTCAAAGAAATAAGCAACCAATCTTAAAAAAAATCACACGCGGTCTGACGGTCAGTTCAGTTATTACGGGCAGCACTTTTTTTCATGGCCCGCCTATTTTAGCTTTAGGCTTAACTAAATTACTAAAAAAATCCAGCAAAGTCGATGAAACCAACATCAAGATTACAAATAGCTGGCTTACTGTCAACAACTGGCTGATTGATCATGTTCTGTCCAATACAAAATGGGACATCACGGTAGATGAACAGCTGAATTTAAATATGCAGGGCCGCTATTTAATGACCTGCAACCATCAAAGCTGGGTAGATACTACAGTCAATCAGTATTTTGGCCTCACCCGCATGCCTTTAACCCGTTTTTTTACAAAATGGGAACTTATTTTTATTCCATTTGTCGGCCAAGCCTTTAAAATTCTCGGCTTCCCGATGATGAAGCGTCATAGCAAAGAGCAAATTGCCAAAAATCCTGAGCTGAAATACCGTGATATAGAGGAAGCGCGCAATTCTTGCGAACAGCTGCTGAGCCAGCCTTTTACCTTGCTCAACTATTTGGAGGGCACACGCTGCACGCCAGAAAAGCAGGCACAGCAGCAATCACCGTACAAAAATCTGCTGAAGCCTAAAGCAGGCGGTTTGGCGCTGGCGCTGAATATTTTGGGCGATAAAATTGATGCCTTGGTCGATATGACAATTGTCTATCCTGACGGCATTCCAGGTTACGGTGAATTCTGGCTCGGAGAAGTCCCGCGTATTGCGGTCAATTTACGCAAGATTGATATTCCGGCGTGGGTGCTTGAAGGCAATTATGAAGATGACGCTGAGTTTCGGGAAAAATTTCAGCACTGGGTTGACCAGTTATGGAAAGAAAAAGATCAATTGATTAGCCAGATGAAAGCGCAATACACTGTCAAATCATAAGCTCAACCCCATTAGGAAAAGTGAACGCATATGCCGCAAAACGACAGCGTTAAAAAGTCTAAATACCATCACTTAGACCCGAGCAGCCTATATTTCAAGCTGTTTTTGGCCTATGACATTTTCATGGTCTTTATCATCATTTTTAACCTGTTCTGCTTAGGCATGAACCTTTTCCTGATGAGCAATATCGGGGAGTGGTTCTTAAACAGTATTCACTTAGGCAATGTACTCAGCTTTTACCGTGAGTACTTGCACCCTTGGGTCATTACCACTGAAGCGTGGTTCATTATCTTTTTAATTGCGGAATTAAGCATTCGCTGGATCATTGCCATTGTGCAAAAGCACCACCAGCGCTGGTTCTTCTTCCCGTTTATTCACTGGTATGAAATCGTCGCTATTATTCCTTATTTACGTTTTTTACGTTTATTTCGCGCCGGCATTATCGCCTACCGCCTCTATGAAATGGGCTATCAGATCTTCCCAAAATCTTGGCAAAATAAAGCGCTATTTTATTACCGTGTGGTAATGGAAGAACTTTCTGACCGTGTTGTAATCACTGTTTTAGATGGTTTAAAGCATGAGCTGAATACCAGCACTACCCATAAAGATTTAATCAGCAACGTAATCCAGCACCACCGTGAACTGTTTTCTCAAGTGCTGGCAGAAGTGCTGCAGGAAAATTTAAGTAAAGAACTGAAAGCTGAGCGTGAACGGATTGCGGCCAGTGTCGGACAGATTGTCAATCAAGCGATTGAAGATACGCCTGAATTGACACAGCTGCTGCGTCTTATTCCGCTGGTTGGTGGACGTATCGAACAGCAGATTCAGAGCATCGGTCAGCGCCTTGGAGAAAATATTACTCATGGGCTGATTGATCCGCTCGCCTATCCTGCAGCGTCCACACACAAAAATCCAAACTTATATGCTGATATTGCACAGCGGATCAGCCGAATTGAAATTGAAAAAAATGAAAAATTGGATGAACTTGTCCGCTCTGCAGTATTTGAAAGTTTAGATGCAGTACGTAAGCAAGTGAAGGTCAAACAGTGGCAGCAAATTTTGCAGGAACAGAATCAAGACAAAGAATAAGCAGCAGAGCAAAATAATTGCTGTTCGCGCTAGAGAATTGAGTCAATTTGTTCTAGCATTTGCTCTATTTACCAAACCGCTTCGGCATAAAACAAACAGCACAGAAGTACGAAGGAATAATTATGGCTGATATACGGATAAAAGGCAGAATGGTCAATGCGATTCGCATTAGCCTCGATACGAATGATCATGATGCTATCCGCCAGCAACTCACCCCTATGCTTCAAAAAGCTTTCCCGGCTGGCACACTGGCAGTCATTGAAAGCAGTGTAGATCAGGAGCTGATTGAACTGATTCAGCTTTTAAGTAGCTTAGACCTGCAGCCCATGGCTGTCACTGAAGGGCTGCTTGCAGCTCAAGCGCGTTCAATTCAATTCCCCGTTGTGCCTGCAGACCGTCAATTGCAGCAAGTGAAAGCAACCAAAGAACTGGCTGCTGTAGAAGCGGCGGCACCAGTTACAGCTGAAACTCAAACTGCAGCAGAACAGCCAGCGGCTGAGGCGCCTGCAGCGCAGCATTTGACGTCTTACCATAATGAAATTTTGCGTACAGGCCAATGTCTTGTGCAAAACAATGGGGACATTATCAGCACAGCGGGCATTAACAGCGGTTCAGAAGTGATTGCATCAGGAAATATACATATTTACGGCATTGCCCGTGGTAGAGTCATTGCCGGCGCTGGAGGCAATACCGCAGCGCGTATTTTCTGCCACTCTTTAGAGGCAGAATTGGTCTCAATTGCGGGAACTTATTGCGTTGCGGATGACATTCCGCAGCATATGGCAAAACAGCCTGTGCATATTTATTTAAATGATCAGCAAGAGCTTGTATTTGAAGCTTTGCAATTTTAATGTATAAATAAACACCAAAAACCCCTATTCATATAAGGGGATTTACCATAACAGGAGTGGATTCGGTGGCGAAAATTGTTGTCGTAACATCAGGCAAAGGCGGCGTAGGCAAAACTACGACAAGCGCATCTTTTGCAACAGGTTTAGCCCTACGCGGTCACAAAACTGTTGTTATCGATTTTGACGTAGGCTTACGTAACCTTGACCTTATTATGGGTTGTGAGCGCCGCGTAGTTTATGATTTTGTAAACGTTTTAAATAATGAAGCGCGTCTGCAGCAAGCGCTCATCCGCGATAAAGATATTGAAAACCTCTATATTTTGCCTGCTTCTCAAACACGCGATAAAGACGCATTGACTGATGACGGCGTAGCGCGTGTGATGGATGAGCTTTCACAAGAGTTTGACTACATTATCTGCGACTCGCCTGCCGGCATTGAACGCGGTGCGATTTTAGCGATGTACCACGCAGATGAAGCGATCATCGTAACCAACCCTGAAATTTCTTCAGTGCGTGACTCAGACCGCATCATTGGCATGCTGGACAGCAAAACTAAAAAAGTTGAACAGAACGAAGGCCGTATCCGCAAACACTTGTGCATCACGCGCTTCAACCCTGAACGTGCTGATAAGCAAGAAATGCTGACGATTGACGACATTTCAAAAGATATTTTACGCGTACCGACTTTAGGTGTTATTCCTGAGTGCAAGAGCGTCCTTCAAGCATCAAACGAAGGTAAGCCTGTAATTCTGTATACAGAAACTGCAGCTGGTGAAGCCTATGATGACCTTGTTGCCCGCTTCCTTGGCGAAGAACGCCCTTACCGTCATATTACGGTAAAACCTAAAGGCTGGTTAGCACGATTATTTGGAGCGTAAAATGGCAGGATTCTGGAGTAAACTTTTCAGCAGTGATGACAAGCCTTCTAGCGCGCAAACTGCGAAAGACCGTTTAAAAGTAATTGTAGCATCTGAGCAAGGTTTAGGCCGCCGCTTAAGCCAAGAAAAAATTGAACAGATGAAGAAAGAGATCATGCAAGTGGTGAACCGCTATGTCAGCGGCGTGGATGAAGAACACATTCAAATGTCTGTTCGTTCTGAAGCCAACATTGAAATGCTCGAAATGAATATCAATTTGCCTGAAGAGCGTTAATCTGATTTCTGATTAGTCAAGCAAATTGATTCAAGGCAAAATGTGCGCCGGAGCAAAGCATTGCTTGGTTCCGGCGCAAGACGAGAAGCTTTGCTTCGAAGTGCCTTAAGGCTTTGCTGCTTGTGCACTCAAATTTGCTTTTTTATTTTCAAAAGAATACCAAGGAGATTGCGATGGCATTATCTCAACCGGCGACGTTTAACGAAGAATGGTCTGATGAGCGTGTATTTGCCTACTTGAATCAGCTGCCTCCTGAAGGCGTAAATGGTGATTTTCATGTGCTTTACCATGCGTTCAAACACATGCGCCCTAATGATTATGAGCGCCTGCTGACCCAATTCAAAGCTGATGGCCGCGATGTCAATGCAACAAATCCTGAAGGTCAGCGTATTCACGATGTGATTGCGCAATACCCGCGTCAAAGCGAAGGCTTCTTAGAAGTTTTGGCTAAATTTGCTTGATCGCTTGATTGCTATAAAAATGCCTGCTGATGCAGGCATTTTTTTGCTTGAGTTTCAGCAATCAAGTTGAGATTAAAAAAGCAGCCACATCAGCAATGGAAAACTGACAGTAAAACATAAGGTTTGCAGACTGATTACTCCTGCCATCAATTGACTGTCACCCTGAAAATAGCGGGTCAAAATATAGGATGCAGAGGCGGTTGGCAAAGCAAAAAAAGTCACCACTAGCGCGCTTTGCAGCGGGTCTAAAGAAAGTAGCGCACTGACGGCAAAGGCGAAGCATGGCATCAGCAGCAAGCGGCCTGCTGTATTCCATGACAGACGGGCTAAATCATAGCGCAGCTGACCAAATTGCAAGGCAGCGCCCACAGATAGCAAGCCTAATGGCAGGCTCATCGCTGCTAAAATTTTCAGCAGAGACTGCATGCCACTGAATAAGCTTAGGCCTGAAAGATTAAACAGTACGCCAACCACACAGCCTAAAATTAACGGGTTTTTCAGAATAGACTGCACCGTATTCAGGCCTTGTCCACGCTGCACCTGCGCAAAAGACATCACTGACAAAACGTTCACAACAGGTATCGCAATTGCGATCAGCATGGCAAACTGCTGCATGCCTGCTGGACCATAGAGTGTTCCCATCAGCGCAAGGCCAATATAGGTATTAAAACGGACGTGGCTTTGCAGATAAACCCCAAAACGCGCTGGCGGAATACGATAAATTCGCTTCAACAGCCATAAAATTGCACTGGCAAACAAAACTGTAATAAAAAAGGCCAAAAGCAGCTGAATAATTTTCTGCAAATCCAGCTGCACATCAGCCAGATTGGTAAACAGTAACACTGGGAACAAAATATAGTAGTTCAGCTTTTCAGAATTAACCCAAAACTCATTTTGTACAAACTGCTTCCGTTTCAGCACATAGCCCATTGCAATCAAAATCATCAGCGGGAATAAAGCCATGAAGACAGTCATCATCTCTTCCATGCACACACATCGTGTACTTTCACAGTAATTCAGCGCACAATATAATCCTCATTCATATTCATATCAAAATGAGTAAATACTCATAATATTAAACAACTGAACCATGACCCTGACTCAACTTGAAATTTTTATTTTAGTCGCTGAATATCAAAGCTTTACTGCAGCCGCGAAAGAGCTGGGCATTACTCAGTCGGCCGCATCGCATGCCGTAAAATCATTGGAAAAGGATTGGGATGTTCATCTGTTGATTCGTGAACAGCATCAGATTGAACTGACTCATATCGGCCGCCAGCTGCTATCGCATGCGAAAGAAATGCTCAATACTGCGCAAATTATGCAGCAGGAAATTAATGCCTCACACGGCATTCAGCAAGGCACGCTGCGGATCGGTTCTTTTGGGGCTTCTTCATCCATTCATCTCCTGCCTGAATTATTAAATGCCTACCGCCAGCGCTATCCGAATATTGAAATTTTTGTTGAAGAAGGCACTGATCATGATGTTTCGCAGTGGATTCATGAACGGCAAGTTGACATCGGTTTTGCTGTCCTGCCCCGCACTGATTTAGATACCTATCCCTTGCTGCAGGACATTTTTATTGCGCTAATTCCAAAATCTTATCCTGTAGCGCAGCAAAGCGCTTTAAATATACAAGACTTGCAGGATTATCCATTTATTATGACCAAGGCCGGCAGCCAGACGCATGTCGAGCGCCTGCTCAAGCAGTACCAGATTCAGCCAAAAATCATGTATCAAATGTCGCAACTACTGACGATTTTAAATATGGTCAATCTGCAGGAAGGCATTGCCATTGTTGCGGATATGTCGATGACTGCTGACCTGCTGCAGCTGCACCCAAATGTCATTAAGCGTCCGCTGCTGCCAAATACGCAGCGTCAGATTGGGCTTGCAATAAAAGATGCCAACTCCGCCAGCCCAGCGGTTAAAGCATTTATTCAACTGGCACAGCAAATGTTTTATTTTCCTCAATAGCCGATTCTATGTGCACTTCTTTACCCTTCCAAAAGAATGAATCAACATAAAAACAGCTCACATCTTTTTTAAATCTAATAGTATTCAATTGATTAACATTGAATGAATGAAATAAATTGCTGTATAAATCAATACAATGAATCATTCATCGCACCATATCAAAATAAATTAGCTTACTAAAATTCAACTCAGCAAGAATAATGACTATGACAACCTTACAAACAGACCTGCCTCCGCATGAGGCTCAGACCATTTATGCGCATGTAGAAGAACAGCGCATCATTAGCTTGAACAGATTTATCTTTTTATCAATCATCTCTTTCGGTCTTTATCCTATTTGGTGGATGTTTGAAGCATGGCGCTTCTTTATGCAAAAAGATCAGCTGAATATAATGCCTGCAGCACGCGCCATATTTGCCATATTTTTCATCTACCTACTCTTCAACCATATTCAGAATTATGCCGAAGCGCAGGGCTATCAGAAAAAATTTTCCTCAGTGCTGATGTGCATAGGCTATATTGGCGGGTCACTGCTGGCTCAGCTGCCTGATCCTTACTGGCTTATTTCAGTCGCGGCATTTGCCTTCTTAATCCCGGCATTCCAAGCGCTGAATTATGCCAAACAAAATACGCAAGGTTTAAAGATCAAGCATATGCAGAATTTCAGCATGCCTCAGTGGATTCTGATTATCATCTGCGCAATATTTTGGCTGCTGATTCTCGCGGCCCTATTTATATTAGAAACGCCGCAATAAGCAGAACTCATTGCGGCGTTATGATGACTAAAGCTTGTGCCGCACAATCATCATTGTGCAGATGGCATTTAGACTAAGATTTCGCGCTTACCGTTCGCCCCCATTGAGCTGACAATGCCGTTTTCTTCCATCTGGTCGATAATGCGGGCGGCACGGTTATAGCCTAAACTGAATTTACGCTGTAATGAAGATGTTGACGCCTTACGGGTTTCCAGAACAAAGGAAACGCATTGATCATATAGCGCATCGCGGTCTGAACCGCCATCACCATCTTCAAAGCCGCGAGAAGTCGGTTCTTCATCAAATGGCGTCAATATTTCATCAACATAGTTCGGATCGCCACGCTCACGCCATGCATCACAAATCCGGTTCACTTCGTCGTCCGAAATAAAGGCGCCATGCACACGTTCTGGCTCAATCTTACCAGGGCCAAGGAACAGCATGTCACCATGCCCCAGCATGTCTTCTGCACCGCCCGCATCCAAAATGGTCCGCGAGTCAATTTTTGAGTTCACACGCAGCGCAACGCGGGTTGGAATATTGGCTTTAATCAAACCTGTAATCACATCCACCGATGGACGCTGAGTTGCCAGCAGCAAGTGAATGCCCGCTGCACGTGATTTTTGCGCTAAACGGGTAATCATTTCTTCTGCTTTTTTACCCACCTGCATAATCATGTCCGCGAACTCATCCGCCACAATCACAATGGATGGCAATGGCTCTAAGCGCGGTGCACGCTCACCCGCTACAGAATCACTGGCTTTCCATGTTGGGTCAATTAAATCTTCGCCATTGGCCAGCGCTTCTTCAACCTTGCGGTTATAGTCAGCCAATTTACGGATTTTTAAGAAAGACATCAGCTTATAGCGGCGTTCCATTTCATTCACACACCAGTTCAATGCGCTCACCGCATCTTTCATGTCAGTCACGACTGGTGTTAACAAATGCGGAATATCATTATAGTTCGCCAATTCCAGCTGTTTCGGGTCAATCATAATTAAACGCAGCTGATCAGGCGTGTATTTCAGCAGCATAGATAGAATCATTGAGTTCACGGCGACTGACTTACCTGAACCTGTGGTCCCTGCCACCAGCATATGTGGCGCTTTGCCCAAGTCCGTAATCACTGGATTACCTGAAATGTCCTTGCCCATCGCCATCGACAGCAGTCCCGCAGGATCACGGTATGCAGGTGTTTCCAGCAATTCAATCAGTCGCACCATTTCACGCGCGCTGTTTGGCACTTCAATGCCAATATAGGGCTTGCCCGGAATAACTTCGACCACACGCACGGAAGCCATAGACATCGAACGCGCTAAATCTTTAGAAATGTTAGTGACTTTTGATGCTTTCACACCCGGCGCCAAATCTAATTCAAAACGGGTAACAACTGGACCCGGCTGCGCTTCCATCACTTTGGCTTTGACATTGAATTCCTGCAGCTTAATTTCCAGCAGTTCAGATAAACGCGCCAGCTGTTCCGCAGTGAAGTTCACTTTTTTATTTGGGTCAACGCGATCCAGCAATTCCCAACCCGGTAAAGTCGGCAAATCTAAACGCTTTTTTGCCACCTGCATAGAACGTGACATTGGACGCCCCATGGCATCGGTCAGCGGTGCATCCAGATCAAAATCATCTTCTTCATCAAATGGTTCATCAGCAGGCTTGCCGGCAGTGTCCTGCCATGCATCGCGGAAAGCATCTTTGTTGGATGAAATTAAGTTTTTTTCATCCTCAGACACGTAAGTATCCGCTACAGCGGCTGGCTGGCTGAAATTGGTTTGAATCTCCGCTTTGACAAAAGGTGAAGATTGCGCGTAACTGCTCGCAGTTCTCGGCGCGGCTTCTGATACTTCAGTCTCATCCACCAGCAAATCATCCAGATCATCAAAATCTGCAGCCAAGCCAGTTTTAGGGATAGCAGCTGGAACTGCTGCTGCCACAGGCACTGCAGCAGCCGAAACCGCAGGTATAGCCTCTTCTACAATATGCAATGCTGAAGCAGCTGCTGGGGAAGGTTCAGCTGTATGACTGAATGGCGTGTGCACATCTGTCGCTGTCTTGCTGTTTGGCACAGCCGCCAGCAGTTCATCAAATATCTCGTCATCATCCCAGTCCACACTCTTAGCTTTCGGCTGTTGTTCAGCTGAAATACCTGACTGCGGATGCACCACATGCTGAAAATGTCCAGCAGGATTGCTGGGCTGATCTTCTTCCGCCGCTTTCAGCAAGGCATCAATATCCTGTGTATGACGCTGATCTTCATTGGAATTCAGCGCGCGCCATACTTCACCTGTTGCAACAACACGCTGGCTGTCCTGCTCAAGGCGGTGCGCTTTTTCTAAGGTGCGCTCAAATTCATCGTCATTTTCATCAAACGGTGCAGGCCCGGCATCTTGCGCAGACATCCACTCTTTATGCGCAATATCGTCAAATAGCCGCTCAGCTGCACGGTCACGGACAGCAGGATCAATCGCCACTTCATGATGTTCTGGCGCAGGTGTTACTGCCGCAGCTTTTGCAGATGCCGACCCAGTTTCCTTTTTAATATGCGGTGCAGTACGGTCAAAAGCAGCTTCTGATTCTGGCACATTGCGGTAAAACAAATCCTGCAGATACGCTGGCGCAGCTTTTAAGGTGGCCCATGTACGGTTCCACTTAATACCAAAAGCCAATGTCAGCAGTAAAATCAAGAATGCCAGCAATACAGGGACGGCCCCATATACGGTCAGCAGATTTTCAAAACTGCCGCCCAGCTCATAGCCGATAATGCCGCCTGACGAGTTATCCAAAGTATCTGCCGGAACATTCCACAGCAAATACAGCAGGCTTGCGCTGGCCAATAAAATAAAGAATTGCGCCGCATAGCGAAAAGGACGGTTTAGAAAACTGTGCGGCCACCACACTTGTATCGCCTCAGCGAACAAATACATCGGAATCAGCAGGCTAGCCCAGCCTAAAAAACCGAACAGCAAATCTGCAATCCAAGCGCCAGCCACACCGCTTGCATTTGACACTTGAAAAGTATCACTGGAAATATGCATCCAGCCGGGGTCAAATGGTGTGTATGTTACTGTTGCAAGGAACAGATAAATCCCAAACGAGACTAAAAATAATGTCATTACTAAGCGCTGTGCATAAGCACTCGACACCGCTGTCATATACTGTCCTGTAGCCAATTCTTGATGAATGTTTTTGTTTGCTGTTCTGCTTCAAAAAGCCGTGCAATAACTCATTATTATGCACCTCTTCCTTAAAAAAAGATGCAATATTATTGATGCATGTTGTTAACTTCGGGCTATATAGCTCAAATCGATTTCAATGATCAATAATATCGACTTTAATCGCACACAACAGCCCCCTACTTTCACGTATAATTTCACAAATTTCTATATAAAAAAAGGATGCCGCATGAGCGCTCGTCACTCACGTTTGATTATTCTTGGTTCAGGCCCTGCTGGCTACAGCGCTGCTGTATATGCCGCACGTGCGAACTTAAAGCCAACACTGATTGCAGGCTTGCAATTAGGCGGTCAGTTAACCACAACGACTGAAGTTGACAACTGGCCAGGCGATGCACACGGCTTAACAGGCCCTGCCCTGATGGAGCGCATGCAAGAGCACGCAGAACGTTTCGGCACTGAAATCGTTTACGACCATATCAATGAAGTTGACTTAAACGTACGTCCATTTGTGCTCAAAGGCGATATGGAAGAGTTCACCTGTGATGCCCTGATCATTGCAACAGGCGCTACAGCTCAGTACTTAGGCCTTGAATCTGAAGCAGCATTCATGGGCCAAGGCGTAAGCGCTTGCGCAACATGTGACGGTTTCTTCTACAAAAACCAAAAAGTGATGGTTGTTGGCGGCGGCAACACTGCAGTTGAAGAAGCGCTTTACCTTTCAAATATTGCATCGCATGTGACTCTAGTTCACCGCCGTGATTCACTGCGTTCTGAAAAAATCCTGCAAGACCATCTTTTTGAAAAAGAAAAAGAAGGCAAAATCAGCATTATCTGGAATCACCAAGTTGATGAAGTTTTGGGCGATGAAAAATCAGGCGTTACGTCTATTCGTTTAAAATCAACTCAAGATGATTCGACTCAAAATGTAGATGTGACCGGCCTATTCGTTGCCATTGGCCACAAGCCAAACAGCAGCATGTTTGAAGGCCAGCTGACACTTCGTGATGGCTACATTCAAGTGCAAAGCGGCACTGCAGGCAATGCAACGCAAACTTCTGTACAAGGTGTTTATGCAGCGGGCGATATTGCAGACAGCGTTTACCGCCAAGCCATTACTTCTGCAGGTTCAGGCTGTATGGCAGCGCTGGATGCTGAAAAATATTTAGACGCGCTCTAAGCCTTAATATCATTTCAAGATGAATCAAAAAACCGCCTTTCAAGGCGGTTTTTTTATGTATCATCTTAAATATCACATTGCTAAAACAACGACCTCATGATGCAGATTTTGCCGCCGTCAGAATATACATTTCCTGATCCTGCTGAAGCCGATCCCGAGGGTCAAGGCCTGATTTGCATTGGGGCAGACCTCTCAGCCTCTACAATATATGAAGCCTATACGCACGGCTTATTTCCATGGTTTTCTGAAAACGAACCCATTTGCTGGTGGTGCCCAGAGCCGCGCTGCATCATCCGCCCGCAAGAATACAAGCCGAGCAAGTCTCTTATCCGCAATATGAAAAAACTCGATTATACCATTACGGTGAATCAGGCTTTTGGAAGGGTCATCCGCTCATGCTCCCTGCCCCGCAGCTATGCCGATGAAACATGGATCAGTGAAGATATTATTTATGCCTATTGCCAAATGTTCGATGCCGGCTACGGCTACAGCATTGAAGTCTGGGACAAGGGCAGATTGGTCGGCGGATTATATGGCCTGTCCATCGGGCATGGCTGCTTCGGCGAATCGATGTTCAGCACGCAAACCGATGTTTCCAAAATGGCTTTTTATGCGTTAATGCTGCTGGGCCGTGAAAACAATTTACCTTGGATTGACTGTCAGCTGGTCAACGACCATTTAATCAGTCTGGGCGCCTGCACACTTTCTCGCCATGCGTACCTTAATTCGTTACAAGATGTAATAAAACAGCCTGCAATAGATTGGAAAAAGTATCAGGACAGTGTATTTTCAAGTAAAACAATAGCAGAAACTGCTCAGCTCTTAGGAACGACATGAGCTGCCCCACACAATAATAGCGAGGGATATTTGACATGAATTCATATCACCCAAAATCCCTATTGAATGAATTGCAGTATTACATTACACCGCCGCACGACTGCAGCTATCTCGAAAATAAATCTGCGCGCATGGTGTTTTTAGATCCGGTTCACCGAATTGATGTCGTTACACTGTCAGAACTGTCACGCATGGGCTTCCGCCGCAGCGGCGATTTTGTCTACCGCCCAGAGTGCCATCTCTGCCGCCAGTGCCTATCTTCCAGAGTGCCTGTTCAGCTGTTTAAAATGAACAGCAAGCAGAAAAAAGCATGGAAGCGCAATCAGGACTTAACGCTTAAGATCAGCCGCCCGCAAGACGCTTCCGATGTGCACTATGCTTTATATGAACGCTATATCAATGAACGGCATGCCGATGGCGACATGTATCCGCCCAGCCGCGATCAATTTGAAAAATTTCTGATTCACAGCTGCACAGACAGTTTCTTTTTAGAATTATGGAAAGATGACCGCCTGATCAGTGTATCGACTTGTGATCCTTTAGATGATGGGCTGTCTGCGGTTTATACTTTTTTTGATCCAGATGAAAACCGCCGTTCACTTGGTGTCTTTGCCGTATTGAAGCAAATCGAACATGCTCGAAATTTGGATTTAAAATATATCTATTTAGGCTATTGGGTGCCGCATTCCAATAAAATGAATTACAAATCTGAATATATTCCGCTTGAGCTTTTATTGGATGGGCAATGGCGCCGCTTAAACCGCGCGCTGACTGCAGAAGAAATCCATCAGCTTGGAGATTCGCTGATGACTACCCTGCCATCTGGCTGGAACAATCCAATTATCAAATAAGTTTGACATCTTTGCAGCGCTTCAATTTACAGACTGCAGTATCCATCTTTTGATTGAATCAATTTGGATACTGCACGTTTATGCAGCTAAAAAATATTAATTAAATAGTTTCGAAAAATCATCTGTACAGGATTTCACCATAATAATGGCATGTTCTCGTGTTCCGTCTGCTTTTGGATAATAGTTTTTACGCAGATCAATCTGATGAAAATCAGCTTTTTCATACAGTTTGATTGCAGCTGTATTGCCTTCACGCACTTCCAAAAAAATCTGTACTGGATTGTTTTTCAGCATAGCTACGGATTGATCCAGCAGCTGATAGCCCAAACCTTTACCCTGCTGACTCGGATGCACGGCCATCAATAGCAAATTCGCCTCATCTAAAACGGGCTGTAAAATACAAAATGCCTGTACGACGCCATTTTGCTCCAGCACCGTGCTTTGATAACCCTCTACCGCTTCTTCGAATTGCTTCTTGTTCCAAGGATGGCTTTGTACTAATTTTTCAATTTCCGCCACTGACGCAACATCTGCAGCATTCATCAAACGAATCATCTTCGTTTATCTTTTATCTAAATAGGAATAGTGGATTATAAAAACTTTCTAGAAAAAATCGAACAAAAAAAAGAGCGATTTGCATCGCCCTATCAATTCACCAAACCACAGCTGCAGGTTGAAAACTTATAAACCCAGTTTTGCTTTCCAGCTCATGAGCAGCTGATCTGTATCTAAATCATTTGGGTGGAAGCCTGGACGGAAATACTCCAGCATCTCTTTCCACATACCGGTAATCACCCCTTTCGATGGGCTATAGCCATAAACATAAATATCTTTCAAAGATTGTAAATTTAACTGCTTGTCGTCTTTCAGCAAACGAGCAACAAAATAACTTTGTACAAAAAACAGCGTCACCATTGCGCCAACCAAAGAACCAGTACGTAAAGCATATGCTCTTAGGCCTTTACCAAATACACCTTCAAACACATCATAGGCCACGGCTTTATGTTCATTTTCTTCAATCGCATGCCAAAGCCACATTGTTTTCATGGTTTCATCAGTCATCAGCTCTTGAATATGCTTATTGGTCAGCAATTGTGATGCAATTGTTGCAGTGAAATGCTCAAGCGCAGTTGTTGCCGTTAAATCCACCATCTCTTGCGTAATGCCCACAGGCTTGCCAATAAAAGCAAAAACTTTACGAGTCCGCTGAATAACAAGGTCTGTTATGCCGTCTAAGCGGTCAACATCATGCCCATACTTTTGCGCTGAGGCATTAAAACCGACATGCTCATGCGTATGCATTGCTTCTTGACCAATAAACGCACTGATTTCTTTTTGCAGCGATTCATTGTCTTTAATCGCTGGGTGCTGACGCACAGCACGCACGCTATCAATAAAGAATTTTTCACCCGCTGGAAATAATGCTGACAAACCCGTCATAAAGTGTGTGAGGCCTGCTGAACCATTCATCCAATATTCTGGTACAGATTCAAAATCAAAATTCATGCGGCGTACAGGAAAGCTTGCACCTGCACGATTTGTGATTTTTACTTTAGCATTCATCTTACCGCTCCTTTTTAAGTGAACAATTCACCTAAAAACTTATATTTGTTTTCATTTTTTATCTTACGTTGTTCTGATTATTCTATAAGTGCAGTTTAGGACAGCAAATTATCACTTAAGGACAGCTTAAGCAGTTATTGTCTGACAATTTTATCTTCGATAAATTTAAACAAAAAAAAAGCGCCCCTAAGGAGCGCTTCTTTTACAACTAATACTTATGCAATAACTTTAGCTACTACACCAGCACCAACTGTACGGCCGCCTTCACGGATCGCGAAGCGTAAGCCAGCGTCCATAGCGATCGGGTGGATAAGCTCTACTGACATTTCTACGTTGTCACCAGGCATAACCATTTCAACGCCTTCTTGAAGAGAGATAGCGCCAGTTACGTCAGTTGTACGGAAGTAGAACTGTGGACGGTAACCGTTAAGGAATGGAGTATGACGACCGCCTTCTTCTTTAGAAAGTACGTATACTTCTGCGTCGAATTTAGTATGCGGCTTGATCGCACCTGGTTTAGTCAATACTTGACCGCGTTGAACGTCTTCACGCTTAGTACCGCGAAGAAGAACACCACAGTTCTCGCCCGCACGGCCTTCGTCAAGAAGTTTACGGAACATTTCAACACCAGTAACAGTCGTTGTTTGAGTATCACGGATACCAACGATTTCTACTGATTCGCCTACTTTAACGATACCTGATTCTACACGGCCAGTTACTACTGTACCACGGCCAGAAATAGAGAATACGTCTTCGATTGGCATCAAGAATGCTTTATCGATAGCGCGTTCTGGTTCTGGAATGTAAGAGTCAAGCGCTTCAACAAGAGCAACTACAGCAGGTTCGCCGTATTGACCTTGGTCACCGTTAAGTGCAAGCAGAGCTGAACCGCGGATGATTGGAGTGTCATCGCCTGGGAAGTCATAAGTAGAAAGAAGTTCACGAACTTCCATTTCTACTAATTCAAGAAGCTCTTCGTCGTCTACAAGGTCGCATTTGTTCAAGAATACAACGATGTATGGAACGCCTACTTGGCGAGAAAGAAGGATGTGTTCACGAGTCTGTGGCATAGGACCGTCAGTCGCAGCACATACAAGGATCGCGCCGTCCATTTGAGCAGCACCAGTAATCATGTTTTTAACATAATCGGCGTGACCCGGGCAGTCTACGTGTGCGTAGTGACGAATAACTGAGTCATATTCTACGTGTGAAGTATTAATTGTAATACCACGTGCTTTTTCTTCAGGTGCAGAGTCGATTGCAGCGTAATCTTTCGCTTCGCCACCGAATTGTTTTGCACATACAGTTGCAATTGCAGCTGTTAAAGTTGTTTTACCATGGTCGACGTGACCAATTGTGCCCACGTTTACGTGTGGCTTATTACGTTCAAACTTAGCCTTAGCCATGAGATCTTCCTTTTTAAACTGCTTATGGAGGGAAAACTCCATAAGCGATTTGGTTTTTAACTATGAATTAGTTTGGGCTTATAGTAATCGAAAGATTACTCGTCGTCACCTTTTTTACCGCCAGACTGGAACTTAGAAATAATGCCTTCAGCCACGTTACGTGGAGTTTCAGCATATTTAGAAAATTCCATAGAATAAGTTGCACGGCCTTGAGACATAGAACGCATTTGAGTCGCGTAACCAAACATCTCTGCAAGTGGAACTTCAGCTTTAATAGCTTTAGTACCGCCAGGCAAGTCGTCCATACCTTGAACCATACCGCGGCGACGGTTTAAGTCACCCATGATATCGCCCATGTAGTCTTCTGGAGTTTCTACTTCTACTTTCATGATCGGTTCAAGCAAGATAGGATCTGCTTTCATGAAACCGTCACGGAATGCGTAAGAACCTGCCATTTTGAACGATAATTCGTCAGAATCGACATCGTGGTAAGAACCGTCGAACAATGTAGCTTTAATGCCAACAACTGGGTAACCAGCCAAGACACCATTCTTCATACGTTCTTGAATACCTTTGTCTACAGCGCCAAAGAATTCTTTTGGTACTACGCCGCCTACAACTTCTTCAACGAATTCGTAGTCTTTTTCTGATTCAGGATCAAGCGGTTCTAAACGTACGTATACGTGACCGAATTTACCTTTACCACCAGTTTGACGTACGAACTTACCTTCTTGTTCAACTGACTTTTTGATCGTTTCACGGTAAGAAACCATTGGTTTACCAATGTTTGCTTCAACACCGAATTCACGCTTCATACGGTCAACAATGATGTCAAGGTGAAGCTCACCCATACCAGCAATAATTGTTTGACCTGATTCTTCGTCAGTACGAACGCGGAATGATGGATCTTCCTTCGCTAAACGGCCAAGAGCGATAGACATTTTCTCTTGGTCAGCTTTAGTTTTAGGTTCAACAGCCAATGCAATTACTGGCTCTGGGAATTCCATACGTTCAAGCGTAATAACGTTTTTCTCGTCACACAGCGTATCACCAGTAGTAACGTCTTTAAGACCTACACATGCAGCGATATCACCAGCGCGGATTTCTTCAACGTCTTGACGGTCGTTTGCGTGCATTTGCACGATACGGCCAATACGTTCGCGTTTAGATTTAACTGGGTTGAAAACAGAGTCGCCTTGTTTAAGAACACCAGAGTAAACACGTACGAATGTCAAGTTACCTACGAATTTGTCGTTCATGATTTTGAACGCAAGCGCAGAGAACGGAGCTTCGTCAGATGCTTCACGAATTGCTTTAGTTTCAGCTTTGTCGTCTAGAACGCCTTCAATCGCTTTAACTTCAGTCGGTGATGGCAAGAATTCAATAACAGCATCCAACATACGTTGAACACCTTTGTTTTTGAACGCAGTACCGCAAAGCATTGGTTGAATTTGACAAGCCAAAGTTTGAACACGTAAACCAGTAACGATTTGTTCTTTCGACAAGTCGCCATTGTTTAGGTATTCATCCATTAACTCTTCTGAAGCTTCAGCTGCAGCTTCAACCATGTTTGTACGCCATTCTTCAGCAGTTGCTTGAAGTTCAGCAGGAATTTCACCGTATTCGAACTGCATACCTTGAGAAGCTTCATCCCAAATGATCGCTTTCATTTCGATCAAGTCGATCACGCCTTGGAAGTTTTCTTCAGCGCCAACAGGGATTACAACTGGTACAGGGTGAGCACCAAGACGAGTCTTCATTTGTTCAACAACGCGGAAGAAGTTGGCGCCAGTACGGTCCATCTTGTTCACGAATGCTAAACGAGGCACTTGGTATTTGTTCGCTTGACGCCATACAGTTTCTGACTGAGGCTGTACACCGCCCACAGCACAGTAAACCATGCACGCGCCGTCAAGAACACGCATAGAACGCTCAACTTCGATTGTGAAGTCAACGTGTCCCGGTGTATCAATTACGTTGATACGGTGTTCAGGGAACTGCTTAGACATACCTGACCAGAATGTAGTAGTCGCAGCTGAAGTGATTGTAATACCACGTTCCTGCTCTTGCTCCATCCAGTCCATTGTCGCTGCACCGTCATGTACTTCACCAATTTTGTGAGATACACCTGTGTAGAACAAGATACGTTCAGTAGTTGTGGTTTTACCGGCATCAATGTGCGCAGAAATACCAATGTTACGATAACGAGAAATTGGGGTTTGACGAGCCATGATTTCTTGCATTCCTAAATTTTGTTATTAAAACAGGACGCTTTAAGCTGCAGAGCAGCTTAAAGCAATTCGATGACTGAACAATGACAACCGCTCAGCCACCCTCCTGAATAGGGGCTGTTTTATCCGCTTAGAAACGGTAGTGAGAGAAGGCTTTGTTGGCTTCAGCCATACGGTGCACATCTTCACGTTTTTTGATCGCTGCGCCTTTGCCTTCAGCTGCATCAAGCAACTCGCCAGCAAGACGTAAAGCCATAGTTTTTTCAGAACGCTTAGCAGCAGCATCTACTAACCAACGCATAGCCAAGGCAGTACGACGGGATGGGCGTACTTCCATAGGTACTTGGTATGTAGCACCGCCAACACGGCGAGCTTTTACTTCGACCATAGGGCGAACTTTTTCAAGAGTAGTCTCGAAAAATTCAACTGGGTCTACTTTAGATTTTTCTTGAACGCGGTCTAAAGCACCGTAAACGATACTTTCAGCAATAGATTTTTTACCATCTTGCATTACGTGGTTCATGAATTTAGCGATTGTTTGGCTGCTGAACTTAGGATCCGGAAGGATTTCACGGGCAGCGACTACGCGACGTCTTGGCATTTTAATACACCTAATAAAATTGACACTTCAGGTTTATCCAGCATCAGCACAAAGTGTCATGTGCTATTCGCTGGCCTTACTACACGTCGCTTGAATTTCACAAAATTAATGCAGAAATCAGACAAGCGAGACGATAAAGGATTGCGGTTCTACGTTCTTAAAAACAATCTCGAAAGATTATTTTTTCGGACGTTTAGTACCGTATTTAGAACGTGACTGGTTACGATCTTTCACGCCAGCACAGTCTAAAGAACCACGAACGGTATGGTAACGTACACCTGGTAAGTCTTTAACACGACCACCACGGATAAGAACAACACTGTGCTCTTGTAGGTTATGGCCTTCACCACCGATGTAGCTAGAAACTTCAAAACCTGAAGTTAAGCGAACACGGCAAACTTTACGCATTGCTGAGTTAGGTTTTTTAGGTGTAGTCGTGTAAACACGTGTACAAACACCACGACGTTGTGGACAAGCCTTCAACGCAGGAACTTTTGATTTTTCAACCAAAGTTGTACGACCCTTACGGATCAACTGATTTGTTGTTGCCATTTGGCAATTCTCCCGTTAAATAAAAGCCCCAAAAACATACTGCTTTTTGAGGGCATGCAATTGTAATTCAGGATGTCAAAATGGTCAAGATTCAGCATGCAGCCAAATCTTAACCATTTTGTATTTTGATCACTTTTTCAGCAGAAAATATACTGCTTATTTAGGCTGTTCACCCGCAGGCTTTTTTGCAACTCTTTTTTTGGCAGGTTTTTTTGCAGCTTCAGGCGCTTTTGCCGCGTCAGCAGCAGCCTGAACTTGTACCGCAGTATCTTCTGTAGAGATTAAACCGTCAGCAAACTCATCAGCATGACTTTCATCTGCAGTTAAAACTTCCGACAAAGCAGGCTTTTGCGGCGGAACAGCTTTGCTTGGCGCAACTTCTTTTTTTGCCAAGGCATCCAGCTGATCGGACACTTGCGCATCCTGCTGCTCCGGCGCAGCTTTTACTGCCTGCACTTTTTTGCGTACTTTGATCTGACTGATATTGGGACTGCCTTCAATTTCAATGACCTGATCCAATACGGGCTCTTTTAACCCATGCTCAAGCCCTTTCAGAGATTCCAGCAGTTTAGGTGCAGCCTGCGACAGCAGTTCCAATGACTTTTCATATGCCGCCAATGGCGACAGCTGATGGTCTGCATGCTGAATCAGATACCCACGGGCATGAGAAAAAACTTCCTGCGCTTTTTGATTCGCTTCATTGACCAAACGGCGGCTATATACTGCCCCGATGCCCGCGCTGGCCAATGGCGTCAGTTTTGACAATTTCTCCAGTACAGAGACTTTCGGCATCTGGTTTAGCCACGACCATTTAAACTGACCGCTGTCATCTAATAAATATTTTTTCAGCGATTCGATATCATTGCCTGAACCCAGCATTTGCTGCAGCTGACTGATATCACTGTTTTGAATCGTGCTTGAAAGCGCCTTTAAAGCCATCAGCAAAGCTTGCTTCTCTGCAATGATGCCTAAATCAATCTGCTTAAAGATATGCTGCACAATGTCCTGATCGCTTTCTTTACTCAAATCAAATCCGTATGAACGGCCCACTTGATAAATGACCCGCAAAGACATCACCAGTGATGCTGGAATATCAATGGTTGAACCCACCACGCCTGTTGCACCTGTGAGCGCACCTTGCAGCGATGCAATCCATTTGTTTTGCTCTGTCAAAGCTTGGCTGATCCGCTTAGAGCGATCGACATCCTTGGTTAGCTCCTCTAAATCACGCACACCTGCCTGATCCAGCACATCATCGACCGAACTGAGGCTATTGCTGAATTGATTCAATTGCTCGAATAGATAATCAGAAATTTTATCTGAAAATTGCGGCGAGACAAAATTCGCTACATTATTGACTTTGCTGTAGTGCCGCCCCAAAAGCTGACGCGATACATTCGGAACATGATCACGCAAGACCTGCTGCGGATTTTCATAGTTTTTCACGTTAAATACGCCTTTATATTGCGCACTGCCTTCAATGGTGCGGGCATTGTTTTCTGACGATGAAAATTTGGAAACAGAATCAGGCGCCAGATGATTCAGCAAAGATACGCCTGACTCACTGAGCTTTTTAGCCACTCCAAAGGCATTTGAAAACAATCCAGCCGACTGTTTATTATTAGAATCCGCCATTCACTCCCCCACATCTTCAATTCTTGAATTTATGGATAAATACTAGGTGCTGTCTGACTTTATCTCAATATCATTGTGTATCTTTTAGTTAATTTATCGGCCAACTCTGTTCGATTCTGCATCTGCATCAATAGGCATAGGATTTGCCATAAGAATTCAAAATTCTTTCTGCTATCATAATTGCAATTGAACAACATGAGACGCGCACCGCTGCAGTGTTTGAAACACGCGGGGTTTGTGCTTCTCTACCTCAACATAAAGGGATCTGTAGATGAAACGTGTTGTAATCACTGGTATGGGGATTAACTCATGCATTGGTAATACATTGGAAGATGTAACGAACTCTTTGCAAAACGGGATTTCTGGAACACGTTTTAATCCGACTTATGCGGAATTGAATTTTAAAAGCCATGTCAGCGCAGCCGCTGAACAAGACTTTGACGGCATTGACCGCCGTTTAAAACGCTTCATGGGCGTATGCGCAATGTATGCCTACAATGCTGCATTGTCTGCAGTAGAACATGCCGGCTTAACAGCTGAACAAATTGGCGGCAATCCGCGTTACGGTATTGCTGGCGGTTCAGGCGGCGGCTCTACAGCTTCTGTGATTGAAATGAAAGATCTGCTGGATACCAAAGGCGCGCGTAAAGTTGGCCCGTTCTTTGTTCCCCGCAACATGACCAATACCATCACTGCAAACGTTGGCGTTGCCTTCAAAATGCAAGGTGTTGCTCACACGATTACCAGCGCATGCGCAACATCTGCAGATGCAATTGGTTATGCTTACAACCTGATTCAATTAGGCAAACAAGACTTAATGCTTGCAGGCGGCGGCGAAGAAGATCACTGGTCTCAAAGCTTACTGTTTGATGCCATGGGCGCGCTGTGCTCGAAATACAACGATACGCCTGAAACTGCTTCACGCCCTTACTCTGCTGACCGTGACGGTTTTGTGATTGCCGGCGGCGGCGGTTTCGTGGTGCTTGAGTCTTTAGAACACGCGCAAGCGCGCGGTGCAAACATTATTGCTGAAGTGGTTGGCTATGCGGCAAACTCTGACGGCGCAGACATGGTTGCCCCATCTGGTGAAGGCGCAACACGCTGCATCCTGATGGCTTTAGACGAAGCGAAACAGCACGGTGTAGATAAAATTGACTATGTGAACACACATGGTACTTCTACTCCAGCGGGCGACGTAACAGAGCTTAAAGCCATGGAGCGTGCATTTGGTGAAGGCCAAGTACCGCCACTCAGCTCAACTAAATCGATGACTGGTCACAGCCTTGGCGCAGCAGGCGTACAAGAAGCGATTTATTCTGTATTGATGATGCAAAATGACTTTATTGCGCCAAACATCAACGTCACAGAATTAGACGAAGGCGCGAAACCGTTTGATATCGTGCTTGAAAAACGCGACGCAAAATTGAATACTGTGATGAGTAACAGTTTTGGTTTTGGCGGTGTGAACGCGTGTCTCATTTTCAAAAAATGGGAAGGCTAATCTAAAGCCTGCTGATTTGGCGCTTCGGCGCCAAATAGCACACCCACCGCCCTTTTAAGGGTACATTATGGATGCTCCATCAGATGCTTTCCTCTGGGTCAAAGCATTACATATCATCGCCGTTGTATGCTGGTTTGCAGCGCTGTTTTATCTTCCCCGCCTCTATGTTTATCATGCCATGAGTGATGATGCTGTCAGCCATCAGCGCTTTGAAGTGATGGAACGCAAGCTGTACCGAGGCATTATGTGGCCGGCAATGATCGGCACACTGATCACGGCGCATTTTTTAGTCGATTGGGGCGATGCTACGCAGCACTACCATGAAGCCTTATGGTTTTATCTTAAAGTTGGCTTGGTCGGCTTGCTGGTGATTTACCATTTTGTTTGCGGCTATTACCGTAAAAAGCTGATTGGCAATGCGCATTACAAATCACACAAGTTCTGGCGCTTCTTTAATGAAATGCCAACGTTGATTTTATTTGCAGTGGTGATTTTGGTGGTGGTAAAGCCGACGTTCTAAAAACGTAAAATAAATAAGTTATAAAAAAGCCCTAATTCATTTAGGGCTTTTTACGTTTTGCAAAGCTTCAAGATTTAATCCATTTATTTCGAATCATGCGATTTAAGGGCGTGGAATAATATTTCTCTATCACCCAGCTTAGTAAAAAAACCGCAATAAAATAAATCGGCAGCAGCAGCAATTTTTCAGTCGGCAACGTTTCTTTAGGGAAATACACCACTTTCATCAAACCCAAAATAATCAAATGAAACAAATACATTTCATAACTGCGCTGTCCTATCCAGACCAAAGCCCTCGACCCGAAAGATTGTGCCTGCGTTTGCGGATCTTGCGCAAAACAAAAAATCAACAGCGCTGTCAGCATTGCAAAAGCGCTAATGCTCCAAGTACTTACCTCTTTAATTGGCGCATATAAATACAGCCCGCACATCAGCAGCGTTGTTACCGTCACAATGGGTTTCTTGCTCTGTAAAGCACCTTTAAAATGCTGCGTATACAGCGCTGTTAAACAGCCAATCGCAATACCATCGAAGCTAGAAAAATAATCATAAAGATAAGCCCCGCTTTCTTCGCCAAAATGCAGGCTGCGAAAGTACGGCGCATAAGCAATGATCAGCAGCAGAAAAATAATAAACCCTTTGCCGCGGCCTAAACCCAAACAGAGTAAAGGAAATGCCAAATAAAAGACTTCTTCTACAGACAATGACCACAGCACGCCGAGCGCATAGTTGACCCAGCCATACTCAATAATCAGCAGATTCATCCAAAAGCTGAAGGCAGACAGCACGGTTAATCCATAGGACACCTCAATACCGTTAGGCGCCTGATTCATAAAAGGCTTTAGCCCTAAACCGCCTAAAAAAACAACCATGGTGACAAGCAGCACCAGACAGGGAATAATCCGCGCAATTCTGCGTACATAAAAATCTTTCAGCTGAATTTTCGCCAATGAAGGACTGCGCTGCAAAGTATGCTGCGTGATTAAAAAGCCAGAAATCACAAAGAACATAGTCACGCCATAATTGCCGTTTCGGGCAATCAAGGTACTCAGACTTTCACCAAAAACTGGAATGCCTAAAAAAGTATCGTACAATTTATAAGGAATATTAAAATGGTGCAGCAGCACCAAAAGAATGGAAATGCCGCGCAAGACATCAATTTTATAATTACGCATCTATCGCTGTTAAAATTTTAAAGTGCTTCATTAAAAAGCAATTTCAGCAGAATAAATAGCGCTCATCGGCAAATTCATCCATGAATGATTAAAATCAGCGGCAGTTTCATTATAAAAAACCCTGCAGAAGCAGGGCTTTAAATTTCAAATTCAAAACACGATTTACATTTGCTGCAGCTGGCGCTTACGCATGCGCGGCAAATACAGCACTCGGTAAGTGACCGCCAAAATGACCAGCCAAAGCGGACTGATCATCAGCGCTTTGAGCGTATCCGGTTCCAGACTTAAAATGATCAAAGTAAAGAATAGAAAAGCCAAAACAATATAGCTCATCCACACACCGCCCGGCATTTTAAAGGTCGATTTGATATGGTTCTGCGGCTGCAGTTTGCGGTAGCGCAGGTAACAGACCATAATCAGCGCCCAGATGCTGATAAACAGAATCACGCAAAGGGAGCTGGCCAAAGTAAAAGCTTCAATGGTATTGGGTACAAAATACTGCAGCCCTGCACCTGCCATAATGAAGAAGCAAGAGAAGATTAAACCCTGCGCAGGAACAGCCCGCTTAGATAAACGCGCCAGCGCTTGCGGCGCCTGACCGCCGCGCGCCAAACCAAAAAGCATGCGCGAGGTTGAAAACACACCACTGTTCATAGATGACATGACCGATGACAGCACCACCAAATTCATAATAATGGCAGACACTGGAATGCCTGCATGCAGAAACAGTGATACAAATGGACTTTGATCGGCAGGGATTTTATCCCATGGCGTTACCGACATCACTACAAATAAAGACAGCACATAAAACAGAATAATCCGTGTTGGAATAGCATTTACCGCTTTAGGCAGGTTCCTTTCAGGATCTTTAGTTTCTGCCGCCATGGTGCCTAATAGCTCAACGCCAACGAAGGCAAAGAGCGCAATTTGGAAGCCTGCAAGAAATCCATCTGCCCCTTTGGGGAACATGCCGCCATGTGACCAGACATTGGTAAAGCTCGAAGCCGTACCGTCAGGAGAATGGAAATGGCTGAATACCATATAACCGCCAATTACGATCAGCCCTAAAATGGCCAAAATTTTGATTAATGCAAACCAAAATTCAACTTCACCAAACAGTTTGACGGTCAGCAGATTCAGACCCAAAACCAGCAGCACACAGCCTGCGCTGATCAGCGCCTGCCCCATTGGGGTAAAGCCGACATCTGGCGGCAGCCAAAATCCCAAATAGTTAATAATGGCAGCCAAATCAGCAATGCCGACCAATACCCAGCCCAGCCAATACGACCAGCCGATATAGTAGCCTGCGCCCGGCCCAATCAAATCATGCGCCATATCAATGAAAGATTTATAGTGCAAATTAGACAGCAGAATTTCACCCAGTGCGCGCATTAAAAAGAAAAACATCAGACCGATAATCATGTAAATAAACAGGATCGATGGCCCAGCGAGGGAGATGGTTTTACCTGAGCCCATAAAGAGGCCCGTGCCAATGGCGCCGCCAATCGCAATCAGCTGTAAATGACGGTTCGACAGCTTGCGCTGCAATTCATGAGGCGACGATTGCACGTCATCTTGATGTGTAGTCATAGTTGATGTCCTTATAATGCTTGCAGCGGCGCAGCTTTCACTAAACGCTTAAACTGCCCTGCCCAATGTCCTATTGGGCTTAAACTGCCAGTGCAAACATGGAAGATTCAAAAATAAAAAAACTGCACAGCTTAAGGCTGAGCAGCAGTAACAGCAATTTCAATCAGCCAATCTGGATTGACCAGCTCAGCCTGTATGGTGGCTCGTGCAGGTTTAGGCGAATCTTTCAACCACTCAGCCCACAGCGCGTTCACGGTTTTAAAATCAGCAAGATTTTTAAGAAAAAGCTGCGCGGACAGCATTTGGGATTTGTCGCTGCCCGCTTGAGCCAGCAATTGATCAATGGTATTCAGCACATCCAAAGTCTGCGCTTCAATCCCTGCTTCTGGGTTTTTCGGCACTTGCCCTGAAAGATAAATCACCTGATTAAACACGGTGACTGCACTCATAAAATCATTGCTGCCGAATCTTTGAATAGGGTCTGACATGGTCATGCTTCCTTGTACTTTTTCGTTTCAGGCGCCAGTACAGCGCCTGTTCTTAATAAATAAATTTAAAAATATTCGGCTGAACACTCAGCCTTCAAATTTGCTGCTGCATTTTTCAACGCCACAACGTGATCAACCGACATATGTCCTGCATCAATGCTAAAAGGCACACGCTGCGTGACTGCGCACATCAGCTCATAGCCAACTGTGCCCGAGGCCTTGGCCACATCATCAATCGGCAGCACAGCGCCATTTGAAGCCTTGCCCCACAGCACCACTTCTGAACCAATGCCGCTCTCAGGCAAATGTGTCAAATCGACCGCCAGCATATCCATGCTCACGCGGCCAATCAGACCTGAAGACTGCCCATCTATCAGCACTGGCGTACCTGTAGGTGAGATGCGCTGATAGCCATCTGCATAGCCGCAGGCGGCAATACCGATACGCATGGCTTTGTCTGCCACAAAACTCGAGCCATAGCCCACGCTTTGCCCTGCCTGAAGAGTTTGAATACCGATAATTTCGGTACGCAGCGTCATTGCGGGCTGCAGCTGCCAGTCTTGAATACAATGAAGCGGATAGTCAGGAGAACTGCCATACAGCATGATGCCGCTGCGGGCGATATCGGACTGCAATTCTTGAGAATGCCGCAAAATGGCCGCACTGTTGCTGACGGTCATAGGCGCTGGAAACTGTTCAATCATCTGCTGGAAGCATTGATATTGATAGTCAATGCCAGACTCGCCAAAACGCTCTCCGTCCGCATCTGAAAAATGCATCATATGCGTGAGGCTGTGAACAATGCGCAGTTTCTGCAATTCAACCCAAGCTAGTGCATATGCCTCTGGAGTAAATCCCAAACGGTTCATGCCAGAATTCATTTTGACAAAAACATCAAACTGCGCTTGAGGATAGCTGTCTTGGAATTGTTTCAGCCAGTCAATCTGATAAGTGCTGTGCACCGTAAAGCTCAGCTTGAGCTGATGACAATCCAGCAGATCCTGCAAGCTAAAAATACCTTCGAGCAGTAAAATATCGCCTTGCCAGCCTAGAGCGCGCAGACGTTTAGCTTCTGCCATATCCAGCAAAGCAAAGCCATCTGCCTGCTTAAATGCCACATAAACACGCTCTATGCCATGACCATATGCATTGGCTTTTACCACGGCATAGACTTGCGCATTCGGCACATTTTGTCTGGCAAATTGTTTGGCGACCTGCAAATTATGCGCTAAGGCATCTAAATGAATAACTGCTTGTATCGGCCGTGACATTTTATTCTTCCCTAAAACGCGTCCTTGAAACTGTAAATAGCAAAATACGGCTTGCAAGCGGCTAAGCCTGCAAACCGTATTCTTTATGCTGCATGTGCATGCGCATAGCGCTGCAATGACAAGCCTTCTGTACTGATCTCTGCAGATTGCCCCAGCACTAAATCACTGATCAATTTTCCTGAACCGCAGGCCATGGTCCAGCCTAATGTGCCGTGACCAGTATTCAGGAACAGATTCTTGTACTGTGTAGGCCCAATAATTGGAGTGCTGTCTGGTGTCATTGGGCGCAAACCTGTCCAGAAAGAGGCTTGTTCTAAATCGCCGCCTGGGAACAAGTCACGCGTTACCATTTCCAAAGTGCCGCGGCGGTCTTGGTTCAAACCTAAGTTAAAACCGCTTAATTCCGCCATGCCGCCTACACGGATACGGTTATCAAAACGGGTAATGGCAATTTTATACGTTTCATCCAGCACAGTAGATTGCGGCGCATGGCTTGGATCAATAATTGGCACAGTCAGCGAATAGCCTTTCACAGGATAAACTGGCAGGTCTAAATGCAATGGTTTTAAGAAATCGCGTGAATAGCTGCCAAAGGCCAAAACATAGCGGTCTGCCGTCAACACCTTGCCATTAACCAGCACGCCTTTAATTTCGCCGCCTTCGACAATCAGCTTTTCGACATCTTGATTGAACTGAAAATCCACACCCAGTGTTTTCGCATGTTCGGCCAAAGCATTGGTAAATAAATAGCAGTCGCCTGTTTCATCATTCGGCAGATGCAAGCCGCCAACCAGCTTATCTTTGGCTTCAGCCAAAGCTGGTTCAACTTTGCTTAAGCCGTCACGGTCCAGCAACTCAAACTCAACACCCGTTTCTTTTAATACTTCAATATCGCGCTGCACAGCTTCAAGCTGCGCGTCTTTACGGAACAGCTGCAGCGTGCCTTTAGAACGGTTTTCATAGCTGATGCCTGTTTTATCACGCAATGCACGCAAGCAGTCACGGCTGTATTCAGCAACCCGCACCATGCGTTCTTTATTCACAGCATACTGATCTGCACTGCAGTTTTTCAGCATTTGCATCATCCACTGCAATTGCCACATGCTGCCATCCAGCTGCACGGCCAATGGCGCATGATGCTGAAACATCCACTTCACCGCTTTAAAAGGAATACCAGGCGCTGCCCACGGAGTCGAATAGCCAGGTGAGATTTGACCCGCATTGCCAAAGCTGGTTTCTTCGGCTGGCCCAGCCTGACGGTCCAATACCGTCACTTGAGCGCCCTGCTTTGCCAAATAATAAGCGCTGGTTACGCCAATCACACCGCTGCCTAAAACAATTACATGCATAGTCTTGACCTCGACCCTGTCCCTAGTTTATTTAACTAGTATATTTTTGGATCAATAGTTAATTTTGCTGATTTGAAGACTTTATTTCAGTGAATTCACTTGTTTTGTCATGAAATTATAAAAAAGACAGGGAAAATTAAATGCGCAAATTAGACCGTATAGACCGCATGATTTTAGACATTCTGCAAAAGAATGGACGCATCGCGATCAGTGAGCTGGCTTCACAAGTCAATCTTTCAACCACGCCCTGTTCTGAGCGGGTGAAACGGCTGGAACGCGATGGCATTATCATGGGCTACTATGCGCGGCTGAACCCTGAATTGGTGGACAAGCGCCTGCTGGTATTTCTTGAAATTAAACTGTCTGCAAAATCCGGCGATGTTTTTGAGCAAGTGGCGCGCGACTTAACCGACATTCCCGAAGTTCTGGAATGCCATTTAATCTCTGGAGATTTTGATTATTTAGTTAAAGCGCGTTTAAAAGAGATGAGCGCATACCGCAAGCTGCTGGGCAATATTTTAAAAAAACTGCCTGCATCCGCATCTTCGCATAGCTATGTGGTGATGGAGGAAGTGAAAGAAGGCTTATATTTGGATGTCACCGCTTAGCATAAGCATTCATCTTGTGATGCTGATTGCCGTACATCATAGGTAAACATAGGCATAAAAAAACGCTGGCCATGCAGCGTTTTTAGCAGGAAAGCGTTTAAGCTGGGATACGAAGCACTTGCCCAGGGAAAATATCATCAGCATTTTTCAGCAATGGGCGGTTTGCTTCAAAAATTTTATTGTAGTGATTGGCATCACCATAAAATTCTTTCGAAATTTTAGATAAATTATCGCCGGACTTAACCGTATAGAACTTACTTTCAGGTTCAGGCGCAGCCACGGTCAGCTGATCATCCACTTGCGCCACGTGATCAATATTACCCACCGCCAAAACAATTTTTTCTTTATCCGCCTGTGTTTGCACCTGCCCTTTCACCGTAGCCAAATCCGAGGCGGAGTTATAGCTGACTGAAAGCCCTGTGACAGGCAAACCTAAGCTCTTAATATGCCCCAAAAGCTTATTGGCAATTTCCTGTACAGACGGCTCTGCAGGAGTTGCTGGCGCCGCTTGCGGTTCTGCAGGCGCTGTATTTTTTTTACCAATGCCTTTTACAAAATCAAAAAGACCCATCTGACACTCCTTATTGTTTTAACTTATGCGTTTATAAAATCAAATTTTCAAAAAATGATTGAGCTCTATTTTTATAGCTAAAAAATAAACAACTTTAAGTTGCCATTCGTGTTAGAACCGTAAATTCATGTAACAACCAAAATACAGGCACAAAAAAACCGCCCAGAAGGCGGCTCTTTTGTTTCAGCAAAGCTGAAAATCAGTTATTAACCTAGTTTCTTAGAAACGTAGTCAATAGCAGATTGAACAGTTGTGATTTCGTTAGAATCTTCATCTGGAATAGTGATGTCGAAGTCGTTTTCGAAAGACATAACAAGCTCAACCAGGTCAAGAGAGTCAGCACCTAAGTCATCCATGAAAGATGCTTCGTTTTTGATTTCTTCAACTTTAAGACCAAGTTGCTCAGCTACTGCTTGTTTAACGCGTAGTTCGATATCGCTCACAGGAATTCTCCTCATTGCTTGTGGCGTTTTTAATGCCGTTAGTTTAATTGAATATAAAAAATTTGGAAAGTTTATACTTGGCCTTAAGCCATGTATAAACCGCCATTTACATGTAACACTGTACCAGTAATGTAACTTGCTTTGTCTGAAGCCAAGAAACTTACGGCATCAGCAATATCCTGAGGCTCACCTAAACGGCCTAAAGCCACCTGATCGCTCATTTTTTTACGAATTTCTTCGCTCAACTGTTCCGTCATTTCTGTTGCAATAAAACCAGGCGCCACAGAGTTCACTGTAATTTGACGGCTGCCCATTTCTTTTGCAAGGCTGCGGCTGAACGCTTCAATACCGGCTTTTGCCGCTGAATAGTTCGCCTGACCTGGATTGGCAAAATGCGCAACCACAGAACTGATGTTAATAATGCGTCCAAAACGCGCTTTGGTCATGCCCTTCAGCACACGTTTAGATAAACGGTAGACTGCTTTCAGATGAATGTTCAAAATATCATCCCAATCATCTTCTGACATGCGAAGCAGCAAGTTATCTTTGGTAATGCCTGCATTGTTCACCAACGCAAGAACAGGACCATAATTTTGCTCAATGTCTGACACCAAAGCATCAATCGCTGCGCCGTCACGGACATCCAGCACTTTGCCTGCGCCATTGCCGCCAAAAGCAGCTGCAAGTTTTTCTGCGCCTGATTCAGATGTTGCAGTACCTACAACAAAATAACCGTCTTGAATCAGCTGCTGAGCGATGGCTGCGCCAATCCCTCGGCTTGCACCAGTAACCAGTGCAACTTTGCGTTCTTGTGTCATGCAATTTTCCCTTCAGCCATTAAAATGGCGTTAAGTGCATCTTCCATGCGACCAGTAGAGTCAAGTGGAAATGCTTTTTCGATGTTTGGCAAACGTTTCGCCATATTCGCAAGCACATTGCCCGGACCGCATTCTGCAACATACTGAATCCCTTGATCCTGAATGAACTGCATGGTTTTGGTCCACTGCACAGATTCATACAGCTGCGCAGTCAATGCCTGACGCAGCTGCGCCACATCAGTGGCAATTTCTGCGTTGACATTTTGTATTACAGGTATGCGCGGCAGCTCAATGGCAGTTTGTTCCAAAACTGCTGCAAACTTCTCAGCCGCAGGCTTCATTAATGAACAGTGCGATGGAACAGAAACGGGCAAGGCAATCGCTTTGCCTGAATTTTCTTTCGCTAAAGCAATCACAGCATCAACCGCATCTTTAGTGCCGGCAATCACCACTTGGCCTTGCGCATTAAAGTTGGCAGCTTCTACACTGCCTTTGCCTAATGTGCTGGCTTGGGCGCAAAGTTCAATCACTTTGTCATCATCAAAGCCCAAAATTGCCGCCATTGCGCCAGTGCCTTGCGGTACGGCATCCTGCATCAATTTACCGCGCAGGTTTACCAATTTGACTGCATCACCAAGGCTCATCGCGCCAGCCGCAACCAATGCGCTGTATTCACCCAATGAGTGGCCTGCCAAGTATTTCGGCATCACACCGCCCAGCTCCAGCCATACACGCCACATCGCGATACTGGCTGTCAGCAATACAGGCTGCGTGAATTCAGTTTGATTCAGTCCTTCGCCGCTTTGCGCGATTTGCCACAAATCAAAACCTACCGCTTCCGATGCTTCAGCAAATGTGGCTTGAACACCGCTAAACTGTTCTGCAAGATCGGCAAGCATGCCAACTTTTTGCGAACCTTGGCCCGGAAACAAAAATGCAGTTTTCGCAGCCAGCACCGCTTGCTCAAGTTGATTAGCAGACATAAAAAAATCCTTTAATTAAGATATGCCAAACAATGACAAATGTTCATTATTTCAGCAAAACCTCATATGAGTTCATATGTGGGCGGAAATTTAACATTTAAATTTGCGTTAGGTAATTGCCAAATACAACAAAAATCGGCACAAAAAAAAGGGAGCTTAAGGCTCCCAATTTTTCTACTAAGCTTGACGCTTAATACATCATCAATTATTCAGCAGATGCTTTAGCGAATAATTGACGACCACGGTAGATACCATCTTTAGTTACGTGGTGACGACGGTGAGTCTCGCCAGTAGCTTGGTCTACAGTTAATGCATTCTCAGTTAAAGCGTCATGTGAACGGCGCATGTCACGGCGAGAGCGACTTTTACGGTTTTGCTGAACGGCCATGATGGCTCCTTACAAATATCGAAAAAATGGATCAGAACAAATTCGATTGTCT
This sequence comes from Acinetobacter sp. ANC 3813, assembly GCF_002135435.1. Lineage (GTDB taxonomy): Bacteria > Pseudomonadota > Gammaproteobacteria > Pseudomonadales > Moraxellaceae > Acinetobacter. Next base: position 156,279 of record NZ_NEGK01000008.1, read on the forward strand.
TATACGTGTGAGTATAACACAAAAATTAGTTAAGTTTACCCTTCAAACCTGCCAAAACATCAAACGGGTTATCCCGCTTTTCTTCAACAGCTTCTTGAACGGCAGGCTGGTGCTTATGTTCACAAGCGTCGTGCTTAGGAGACAAAGGCATCAGCAATAACAGTTCATCTTCTATCAGCGCAAGTAAATCAGCCATTGCAGGTGCATCATATGTACCTTTAGTGGTTGCTTCACTTTCACCTAAGACGATGAAATCAGCATCCTCATCCAAGCGCTCTATCAGTGACTCATCGTCCACTAGAGCTAGATGAAAATCTGAAACGAGTTCAATTTCTACCACGTCTAAACAACGCTGGCATTCCACTGGAACTTTCGTTTCAACATGACCATCCAGCCATACAACGCGATGATACGCATCCATTGATAGCTTACAGTCTATGTTAATCAATTGATTATCAATTGATCCAACAGCTTCACGAGCAATACGAACAAAGCGAGACAATGGCAGGGTACCTGACCATGTAAAGCCTTGTTCAGCCCATTTAAACGGCTCAATCTGTGCCGGAAAGGTATTTGCTGACATAATTAAGGCGGCAATTCTACAAATTCATCAGTACTCTGTCAAAGATTAAGATACAATTTTGTACTTATTTAGACAGACCATTTGGGTAATTCAAGTCATGCATCTGTTGCAGCCGCAAACAGAAGTGAATATTTCATCACTTATGAGCACACTTTCAACCGACGATTCTGACACTTCAGCCAAGCCAGCGCAACTCTCGCAATGGGCTAAATTATCATCAGAAGCAGATCAGGTCGATTGGCTCATCTTACACTTTAATCACTGGTTTTCCCACCTAAATGTCACTTTAGTCAAAGGTGATTTTGAACCTGAGTATTTTCCAGCAGTTGCGAGCGCCCCTGCCCGCATCCAATTTGCACACGGTTTCTTTAACAGCGCCCTGCATGAAATCAGCCACTGGACGATTGCCGGCGACAAACGCCGCCTTTTGCCTGATCTCGGCTATTGGTATGCGCCAGATGGCCGCACGCGGGAACAGCAAGCCTTATTTGAGCAAGTTGAAATTAAGCCGCAAGCCATTGAATGGCTATTCTCGCAGGCTTTTGGCCGTAAATTCCGCGTATCGCTGGATAACTTAACGGGTGATAGCGGTGATGGCGCAGCATTTAAAGACAATGTCCATGCCCAGCTGCAGCGCTATTTTTCAGGTGAGGCAAAGCTGCCCAGAGATGCCCAGCATTTTATAAACGGCATCTGCGCCTGCACACGAAATGGCAAAACATTACAATCCAATGAGTTCCTGCGTGAAATGCTTGATTAAATTACACAAATCTACGCATGATGCATTGCGCGCCGTTACGCTGCGCATCCATAATAGACCCAGCTGTATAATGACTGCTTAATATCAACAGCTAAATATAATAATGGAGGACCAGATATGCTGCATTTACGCGTACATCCCGACAATCCTCAACCCCGCTTGATCAGCCAAGCTGTAGAGCGCATCCGCGCTGGCGATGTAATTGTTTATCCAACCGATGCCGCCTATGCCATTGGCTGCCAAATTGGCAACAAAAGCGCAATGGAGCGTATTGCGCAGATCCGCAGGCTGGATGCCAAGCATCAGTATGCTATTATCTGCTCAGACCTGTCAGACATTGCCACTTATGCCAAAGTGGACAATGCCATGTACCGTCTGCTGAAAAACAATACCCCTGCCATCACCACATTTATTCTGCCGGCAACCAGTGAAGTGCCGCGCCGCTTAATGCATCCAAAAAAGAAAACCATTGGCCTGCGCATTCCCAGCAATCCCATCTGCCAGATGCTGTTAAAAGAATTAGGCGAGCCGCTGCTGACATCCACGCTGATCTTACCGGGTCAAAACGACCCGATTGATGATCCTTATGATATTGAGATGCAGATTGGCAAGCAGATTGATGTCTTGATTGACGGCGGCTTAGGCACATTAAATACCACAAGTGTGGTCAATCTTGCGGGCGATCATCCTGAAATTATCCGACGCGGCATGGGAGATCTCAGCGCGTTTGAATAAAGCAGTACTTTGATTGCGATCTAAAGATCCTGTAAATACGGCCTTGCTGAACGATCTTCAGCAAGGTTTTTTTAAGCTTTGGCATATGTAAATTAGAGCTGCTTGGCCATACATATTTGCCCGATCCAGTTCTGTACACCATGAACCTTAATGGGCAGCAGCCTCATCACTGCCTGAATATGCCGCTGCAGGCGCAGCTTCAACCGCTGAAGAAATGACAGGGGCTGCTGCAGGCGTTATAGTATTTTGCTCTGCGCCCTGCTCAGCATCATGTTTTAAATTTCTTAAAGCCGTAAAACTCGGGCAAGCCGAAAGCTTTTGCTGGTGCGAGGCCAACTCTGCGCCAAATTTATTTTTTAAGGAAATATGAAAGACAACCTGATCTTCTTCCAGCACATTCAGCACCGCAGTACGCTCTTTATCCTCTAGTGCTCGGAAGGACTCTAGCGAATCACAGCTCATATTATTGACCATGTCCTGGGTATTTTCAGGTAAAACTTTTCCTGAAAATTGTGTATTGCGCATATAAAAACGGACGTTTGGATATTGATCCAAAACAGAAAAATCAATTTTCGCGGCATTCATCAGAGGGCGGTATCGCGCTTCTATTTCGGCAAAACCGCCCGATTTAAGATTGCTGCGCACTTCATCTTCAAGCTTCATCACTTGATACTTGGGATAACCCAAAAACACTCCAAAAGCAATCATCGCGATCAGCACTACAATCACTGGCATGTACTTATCCTTATTATTAATTCTTCATGATTTATGCGCTTAATATGGTGATTTATTTAGCATTAAGCAACTGTTTTTTATATTTTAATTCCGCAACAACTGCACACCCACCCAACATAAACACCGATGAGCATCTCAAGCCTATTCAGTCATAGGACAGCCAACCATTGCGCAATACTCTTCTTTAATACAGGCCTAAAAGCGCGGTTCATGCTGACTGGTACAGTGCTATAAAGTCACCCAAACGAATTTTCTGCTGTCCTGCTGCATCAAAATTTTCAGGATCCAGCCACGCCCGATACGCTTTTAACAGTTCAGGCCATTCTTCATCCAGCATAGAAAACCAAGCCGTATTGCGGTTCCTGCCTTTGACCACACGGTCTTGACGGAAAATTCCCTCATATTGAAATCCTAAACGTAAAGCCGCTTGCCGTGATGGCAGATTCAGCTCATCACACTTCCACTCTACACGGCGGTAACCTTGCTCAAAGCAAGTTTTCAGCAGCAAATAAACAGCTTCTGTAGCCGCAGTGCTTTGCTTCATCACATGCGAGAAATACACATTGCCAATTTCAATCACGCCTTGCTCTGGGCGGATATTCAGCAATGCAATCCAGCCTGTAACCTGCTGCAGATGTTCAATCACAAAATGCTGAGATTGGCCAAGACCAAACTGCCCTGCTAAACGGTGTTTGAAACTTTGCAGATCACTGCACAGATCATAAGGCAGATAAGTCCAGCAGCGGCCGTCCGGTTCCTGACTGCTGCATTGCCACAGCTGATTGAGCCGCTCACTGTTTAAGACCATCTCTGAAAATGGCATCAGCTGCACGGTTCTCCCGCACAGAGCCATCGGCTGTGTTGACTGCTCTATATTCATCTGTACCGGCAGGCCAATTTTTTGTCCAAACGGGTTTTCTTGTGTTTTTTGATACGCTCTCATCTGCAGCACAGCCACCCTGTGTTTTATATTTATACAAATTCCATTTCTGAAGATAAGCATAAAAGATTGAGAAAAATACATTTTTTTAGAATAATTTGAAGCAGATCATTATTCTTTAGCTATTCCAAGTTTTTTTTATGAAATCGCCGCACTTTGATTTATTTCAGTGCGCTTTTCGATTAAACTACCCGCTCTTTATCTTTGCTATTTCTCATCATCTGCTGACGGCAGCAGATTCTATTTGATCTGAAATCGCTATTCATGCCTTTGAAAATTCGCGTGGCCTATAACTGCAATGAATCAACCTATCCATGAACCCGTGGAGCAATCTGCACACATCCGTGTATTGGATGAGTGGCAAGATACGATTCCCGAGGATTTATACATTCCTCCCGCTGCATTTGAAATTCTTTTAGAACATTTCGAAGGCCCGCTCGACTTTTTAATTTACCTGATTCAAAAAAATGGTTTTGATCTGCTGCAGGTGGACATTGCCCCCATAGCCGCGCAGTACCTGTCTTATATGGATGCGATGAAATCGCTCAATATTGAACTGACAGCAGACTATATGGTGATGGCGGCTTTACTGGCCGATTTAAAATCACGCCTGCTGCTGCCTAAGCCTAAATCTGCAACAATAGAAGATGATCCAAAACAAGAACTGATTGACCGTTTAGAAAATTATTTACGCATTAAGCAAGCTGCTGAGCGTTTAGGTCAAATGACCATTTTAGAACGCGACACCTTTGAAACCAATGTCATGCTGGGGCATGTTTCATTCAGCAATGATGGCTATGATGCCAGCCTGCTGCGCGATGCGATTCTGTGTGTCTTTAACCGCCCAGAACCTGTAGTCCATCAAATTCTGCAAGAACCTGTGCTGCTGGAAGAGCGCATTGCCTATATTGAAAGCAAGCTGGAAAGCGGAGAAATTTTAGAGTTTGAAGCATTGCTGAAACCCAGCCAAGGCCGCATGGGCATGGTTGTGACGTTTATGGCCATTCTAGAGCTGACCCGCCAGCAAAAAGTAAACATCATTGCCACAGGTGTTGAAGCGCCGCTTGCAATTCAAGGAGCACAGGCATGAATCATGATGTAAATTACGAACTTAACTTAGACAATGCCCCGCAGCCAGAAGACACGCATGAAGTGCTGATGCAGCTGGAAGCCATTATCTTTGCCAGCGATACAGCAGTTTCTGTGGCGCGTTTAAAAGAAGCTTTTGAAAACCGCTACAGCAAACAGAAACTGCGCCAATTTCTGCAGCAGCTGACTTTGCTGCAGCATGGCAGATCGATTGAATTGATTGAAACTGCGCAAGGTTACAGATTTCAAGTTCGCGCAAAATATCGTAATATTATTGTACAGACATGGCCTGAACGACCATTTCGTTTATCGCCATCTCTGCTCGAGACACTCGCTGTGATTGCTTACCATCAACCAGTGACACGGGCAGACATTGAGCAAATTCGCGGAGTCACCAACAACAGCCAGATTTTACGAACGCTGTTTGACTGGAACTGGATCAAAGAGTCTGGTTTTCGGGAACTCCCAGGAAGACCTGCGTTGTTAGTTACAACGCCACACTTTTTAAATGCTTTTGGCCTCCATTCTTTAGGTCAATTGCCTCCCCTGCAGGATGCCAAGGAAGCTTTTATGGCCCTCGACGCAAATGCGCCGAAGTCGTAAATAGGTGAACTGTTGATGATAATTTCTAAGGTTATGCTGTCATGAGTGAAAAATTGCAAAAGGTGCTTGCACGTGTTGGTTTGGGTTCTCGCCGTTATATGGAAGAAGTCATTGCCGCAGGACGTGTGAGCGTAAATGGGCAAGTTGCCCAAGTTGGGGAACGCATTGAACCGGGTGATGAGCTTCGCATCGACGGCCGTAAAGTGCAATTCCAGATCGAAGACGAAATCCGCCGCCGCGTGCTGATTTACTACAAGCCTGAAGGTGAAATCTGTTCACGCAGCGACCCTGAAAACCGCCCGACTGTATTTGAGCAATTGCCTCAAATTGCTGGCGACCGCTGGGTGATGGTAGGCCGTCTGGATATCAACTCAACAGGCTTATTGCTGTTCACAAATGATGGTGAACTGGCAAACCGCTTAATGCACCCGTCAAATGAAATTGAACGTGAATATGCTGTACGTGTTATGGGGGAAGTAACACCGCAGCTGAAAAACAACATGCTCAAAGGCGTAACGCTGGATGACGGCCCTGCGAAATTTGAATCATTCACTGAAATTGGCGGTGAAGGTATTAACCGTTGGTTCCAAGTGGTGGTGAAAGAAGGTCGAAACCGTGAAGTACGCCGTATCTTTGAATCACAAGGCTTAAAAGTCAGCCGCCTGCTGCGTACCCGCTACGGTACTGTGATTTTGCCGCGTGAACTGCGTACTGGCCGCTGGATGGAATTGGACAAGCAAGATATCGACAACTTAACAAAATCTGTTGAGTTGAAGCCGCGTCAAGGCACTGGCTTATTTGGCATGGCGAAACGCCGCAATGAACGCATGCAGGATAAACCGATGGCTGCGCGCCGCGGCGGTTTCCTGCGTCAGCAGCGCCGTGACAATGAAGAAGAAACACAGCAAAAACCGGTGTATGGCCGTGAACGTGAACGCCGTGACGACATGAACCAGTTTGGTCAACGCCGTGACGATAAGGCTCAGCCTAGTCAGCAGAGTGAACGCCGCAGCAGCGGCAACCAAGGCAGTTATGGACAGCGCGACCGTCAAGAAGCTCCTGCAAACCGTGAACGCCGCGATGACAATTTTGGCAACCGCGATTTTGGCAACCGTGAACGCCGTGATGAAAATGCGCCGCGCAAGCCATACGGCACAAAAAAAATCTTTAAAAAGTTTTAATTCAAAACTGAAAAAAACCGCTCAATGAGCGGTTTTTTTATGACAAACAAACTGCCAGCTTGCAAATTCAGCTTAAAGTGCAGGAATATCAATCCACTGTGCATGTGGAAAATGCTGCGCCAAATAGCCTTTCAAAAAATCAGCCGTATCTTGTGAAATGATTTTATCCTGTGATTCATCATTGAGATTATAAGCCAGCGCATACAGCTCAATATTTCTGCTTTTGAGCGCCTCTAAGCTGAGAATGGTATGGTTGATACTGCCTAAACGTCCTGAAGTCACCAAAATGACTGGCAGCTGATGCTGCGCCACATAATCAATCGTCAGCAACTGTTCAGTTAAGGGCACCATCAGGCCGCCCGCACCTTCCAGCAGCACCGCATCATAAATTTCGGCTAACTGCCTTGTCGCATCTTCAATTTTATGAAAATCAATTTCACGCCCATCAATTTTAGCTGCCAAATGCGGAGAGGCTGGATAGCTGAATATCTCAGGCATGGTCAATTTGCTGTCATCTTCAGGAAACCAGCCCATCTGCATAATTTCACGGTGCTGCTCAATATCTTCAGACACATCTGCATTGCCCGTTTGAATCAATTTCTGGGTAATGGTTTTAACGCCCCGCGCATTCCACAGTTTCGCCAAATATCCCGTAGTAAAAGTTTTGCCAATGCCGGTATCAATGCCGCTGATAAAATAAACTGGCGCTGTCATAAGCGTCTCCGTGCAATGCAGTAAATTGGATGATAGCTCAATGCATACTGCGGCAATCCCGCATCATCGAGCTGTGAAAATTGCTGATAATCTTGATAAAACTGTGTTAAAGATTGCTTGGTCCAGCGGTGGCGGGATGAGGTCGCTGTGACCCCTGTCGCTTTTAGATGCTGCAGTACGGCTTTGGGATGATCAAAGCGCAATGTTTCTAAACTTTCCGAAAGATGCAAAACCTCAAAACCTGCTTCACTCAGTAAAGCCTGTATTTCGGGCAAGGTCTGATAGTGCAGACCTTGCCCTGTAAGCGCTTTGATTTCCTGTAAATTCTGCGGACCAAACGTCGAAAAGCATAAATAAGCTTGCGGATTTAAGACCTGATGAATCCGCTGAAGCAATGCATTTAAATCATTGATCCATTGCAGCGCAGAACTGGACAGCGCCAAATCTAAATGCTGCGGCAAAGGCTGCGCTTCAATATCGCCAATCAGCCAATTCATCTGTGTTTCAGGATATTCCGAAGCGGATATATGCTGCTGAACTTCTGAATAAAGATCATTAAGAAACAGCTGATTAATCTGAAAATTCAACAGCAATTCTCGGGTTAATCCGCCTGAACCGCAGCCCACTTCCAGCGCTTTTCCCAGCTGCTTTGCAGGCAAATGCTGCTGCATCAGCTGCATCAAGTGCTGATAAATCTGTTTTTGAACAAGTGCATGTGCATCGTAGCTTTGATGCGCTTTGGCAAAGCGCTGTGCGACCTGAGATTTTTGAATCATCATCAGTTCACTCAAAGCAGCGCCGCAAGCTGATCAATTTCAGTTTGACTGATCGAAGACATTAACGATATGCGCAAACGCGAGCTGTGCTGCGGCACGGTCGGCGGCCGCACAGGCATAATATAAAATCCTGCAGCCTGCAGCATTTTTGCCTTTTCCACGGTTTTATTTGACTCGCCAATAATGACAGGAACAATATGTGATGTGGATGGACAGTCAAAACCTTTACATTTCACCGCTTGCTGCAAGGACTGGCTGATCTGCAGCAGATGCTGACGCTGTACATTTAAATTTAAAACTTTCTGAAAAATAAAATTAGTCCACGCCATGCAGATTGGCGGCTGGGCGGTGCTGAAAATCAGCGGGCGCATGCTGTTGATCAAATATTCACGAATGACAGGATGGCAAATCAAATAACCACCGACTGAAGCCATCGCTTTGCCAAAAGTGCCTGCCAGCAAATCAATCTCATCAATCACCGCATACTGCTCTGCACAGCCTAAACCCTGCGCGCCGCGCACGCCGATCGCATGCGCTTCATCTACATACAGCATCACTTTGGAAAATTGCTTTTTAATCTGCACCAAAGCGGCTAAATCTGTTTCATCACCATCCATACTGAAAATGGATTCAGTCACCACAATAATGCGCTCAATTTCAGCATCCTCATGATATTTCTGCAGCAGCTGAGTGAGATGATTTAAATCATTATGGCGGTAGCGCACATATTTGGCGGCAGACAATCGAATGCCGTCAATCATGCTGGCATGCACCAGCTTATCCGCCAATATGAGGGTTTTACTGTCCGCCAATGCAGGCAAAATACCGATATTCATATGGTAGCCGCTGTTAAACAGCAAAGCGTCGCGGCCATGAAAGGCTTGGCTTAAGCTGGCTTCGAGCTGTTCATATTCTGGAAAATTACCAGTCAGCAACCGCGAGGAAGACGAACTCATCCAGCGCTGGCCATTTGGTGTTTCATCAAAAAATTGTTCACGCAGCTGCAGATCCGATGCCAAACCCAAATAGTCATTAGACGCCAAATTCAGCATTTGATGATCATTCATTGTGATCATCTTGCCCTGCTGCAGATGAGCCGTAAATTGACGCCGATTGCCTTGCGCTTTCAAACTGTCCAGCTGCTGTGCATAATGATCGAGCAATGTCATATTCATCCAGCTTGCTCCATATTTTTGACTACGTCAGCCAGCTGTTCTAACAGCGTTTTGAGTTCTTGTTCCGAAATTATATACGGCGGCATCACATAGACCAGCTTGCCAAATGGGCGCACCCAAATGCCGCGGCGGACAAATTCCTGCTGCAGGCTTTTTATATCCACATCATGCTTCAGCTCCACCACACCAATAGCACCGAGCACCCGCACATTCTGCACATGTTCCAAATCACTTAAAGGAAATAGCCCCTGCTGCAGCTGTCTTTCAATACGCGAGATGTTGGCCTGCCAATCTTGTGACAGCAACAGCTGTGTGCTTTTTAATGCCACGGCGCAAGCCAAAGGATTGGCCATAAAGGTCGGGCCATGCATAAACACTCCCGCCTCACCTTGGCTGATGGTTTCTGCAACCTGTGTACTGGTCAGTGCGGCAGACAAGGTCATATAGCCGCCCGTAAGACCTTTGCCGATGCACATAATGTCAGGCTCCACTCCTGCCCATTCCCAAGCAAACAGCTTGCCAGTACGGCCAAAACCCGTCGCAATTTCGTCAAAAATCAGCAGGATTTGATATTTTTCACAGAGCAATTTGGCTTGACGCAAATATTCAGGATGATAAAAACGCATGCCGCCAGCGCCTTGTACAATCGGCTCGATAATCAGTCCAGCAATGCTGGCATAATGCTGCGCCAAAGTTTGCTCAAGATCTTTGATATCTTCAGGATTCCACGCTTCATCAAAAGCAGTTTGCGGCGCGGGTACAAATATGCGGTTAGGCAGGCTGGAACCAAAAATCTGATGCATGCCTGTAACAGGATCGCAGACCGACATCGCATTCCAAGTATCCCCGTGGTAACCCGAGCGCGGTGTGACAAAATTGCTTTTTTCTTTTTTACCCAGAGATGCCCAATACTGCACTGCCATCTTCAATGCCACTTCTACGGCCACTGAGCCCGAATCTGCATAGAAAATCTTGGTTAAATTGGGCGGGGTGATCTCAAGCAATACTTTTGCCAGCTGAATAGCGGGATCATGTGTCAGGCCGCCAAACATAATGTGCGACATATTTTGCAGCTGATCAATTGCCGCTTGATTCAGCTCAGGGTGGTTATAGCCATGAATGGCGCACCACCACGAGGACATGCCGTCGATCAGCTGCCGCCCATCTTCCAGCTCAATCGTTGCGCCATAAGCTTTTTTGACTTTAAACGCAGGCAGCGGCTGCGTCATAGACGTATAGGGATGCCAAATATGCTGCTGGTCAAACTGCAGATCAGTTAATTCGGTCATCTTTCACTCCATGAAAAGGCGTTTGCATCAATTGGGCACGATGTTAAACCTGCAGGAATGAAAAATAAATTGCGAGATAGGTCACTTATCCGAATGTTTGTTTAATTTTCTTTAAATATTGGCAGATTTTGCAACTTATGCTTTCAGACTCAAATAATGGCATGCCGTGAGAGCCGCTTATTAATTCAGTCTCTAAAAACTCCACAGCGAAATTTCGAAGATTATGCTCAACTTTGTAACTAACTAAATAATCCTGTTTCGCAAATAGATGATACTGATGACCTTTATATTTTTTTAAGATACTGACATTATTTAGCTGTTCAAGGCAATTCAGCCCTGCACGCAACACATCTAAATTCTGCGCTTGAATTAAACTTTGCAGCGTTAAGAAATCCTGTTTGGTGTTTGCAGTCCCCTGACAGACCATAAAGCCGAATTTTTTTAAAGTTGCAATCGCATCGGTTTCAAAGAACCGTTTAAAATTTTGAAAAGTCTGCACATCCATAGCCGTTTCCCACTGATCATTGGCCACGAAACAGGGATTAGACGCCAAAGTAATTAAAATCTTTTGCTCATCATATTGCTTAGAAATCTGATCTGCCAATAATGTCGCCAGCTGGCCGCCCAGTGACCAGCCGCAAATCACATCAAATGCCCGCGCTTTTTCTACCTGCTGCTGCAAGACCTCTGGATCTAAAGCATTAAAAATATTGATCAGCTCAACATGATGACCCTGCTGTGTCAAAGCGTCCTGTAAAGGCTGCAGCAATTTGGTGCCGCCGCCCCAGCCAGTAATAAGTAAAATATGCTGGTTCAATGCTCACTCGAAAATCATGAATTATTTAAAATAGTATAGAACGCCGCATTCAGTTAAGCAGTGACATTTCTCATTACAGTTTGAATTCGTTTCGAATGCCGATGTGAAACAATTGCAAACACTCTCTGCGCTGTACGAACTCAAAATCTGCTACGATCTTTTTAGACTTCCATGAAAATATATGCCATGAAAATAACAGCCCTTATGCAAATCAGTTTGCTTAGCCTGACTGCATCCAGCGCTTTTACTGTTCCCGCCTATGCAGAAAACGCTATATTTTCAGCAGCTGAGCAAAAGCAATGGGTTGGCAAGCCTGCACCCGCGTTTAAACTGCAGGATCAAAACAGTAAATGGCATGAATTGAAACAGTACCGCGGCAAATGGCTGGTGCTGTATTTTTACCCCAAAGATGACTCTCCTGGCTGCACCAAAGAAGCCAATCAATTCAAAGCGCTGTATCCGCAATTTTTAAAGAACAATAGCGCTGTGCTGGGTGTCAGCTTGGATGATGTGGCCTCACATCAAAAATTCTCTGCCAAACTGGGCCTGCCTTTCCCTATTCTGGCAGACAGCAAACATCAGCTGGCCAGTCAACTCGGCATTGTGCGCAACCTAGGCATCACTAAAATGGCCAAACGCGAAACTTTTCTGATTGATCCTCAAGGCTCAATCGTCTACCACTACAGCAGTGTCGATACGCAAACCCATGCCGCGCAAGTCTTGGCGGATATTCAAAAACTGAATAAAAAATAAAAAAGCATCAACAAATAGATGATAAAAAAAACCTTTGGACACGCATCCAAAGGCTTTTTTTATCAGCTGAATTTGCCCTAAAAAGCAAATTCAAATTGAAACAGATCTTACATCTGCGATTGAATATAATTTTGCAGGCCGATCAATTGAATTAAACGCAGCTGTTTTTCCAGCCAATAGGTATGATCTTCTTCCGTATCCGACATTTGCTGACGCAGCATATCGCGGGTCACATAATCGCCTTTTTCTTCACACAGCTTTACGCCTTGCGCCAATTTTTCACGCACATGATATTCCAGCGCCAAATCAGCTTTTAAGCAGGTCACCACGTCTTCACCAGTGACAATATCGTCACGGTTCATGTTTGGCGTGCCTTCTAAGAACAGCACGCGGCGGATAATCGCATCAGCATGCTGCGCTTCTTCCTGCATTTCATGATCGATACGCTCAAAGATTTTGCTTAGGCCCCAATCTTCATACATACGGGAATGAATCAGGTATTGATCACGAGCAGCCAGTTCGCCACCGATCAGCATATTTAAGTAGTCTACGACTTCTGGATTGCCACGCATTTTCTTTACTCCATACCCTTTTCAAATATTATGGACAAGTTTCAAAATGAATGCAAAATATAAATTTTGTAAGCTTATGATTTATATAAAATTTAAATGATAAACATACGCATTTGCAGTTCAATTCCGCGCATTTTTCACATATAAAAGAAGCCCTTGCAGAATATTTATAGCGCTTTGAGCGTGAAATAAGCAAAAATCGCTGGGTGCTGTTTTTTGTAACAATTAACAATGCGTCTTGTTTAGTACAAATATCCGCTGATTGATTCAACACGCCACGCTTGAGTTGCTGCGCAAATCGATGAAGACAACACTATACTGACGCTTCATGCATTGCAGTCAAAGACAAGGCGAAAATTTCCAAAGAAGACAGACTTAAGCTGAAGTCCAACGTGCATTCTTCCATGCTTGCTGCTGCTTTGAATCTAAAAAAGTCCAAGCGACAAAACGGCTTTCTTTTTGTCCCTGCGTCATTTTTATGGTTTTCACATCCACTGCTCCGCTCTTCGCTATGGCTTTTAAGAGCACAGGCAATGTTGTTTTCTTGGAAACCAGCGTACTAAACCAAAGACATTGCTCAGTGAACTGAATACTCTCTTGCACCATTTGGCAGACAAATCGCTCTTCGCCGCCATCACACCAGAGTTCGTTTTTTTGACCGCCAAAGTTTAACACCACCTTGCTCTGATCAACCGGCTTGCCCAGTTTTCTTAATTTTTGCGTTGCTGTCGCGTTGGCTTCATCTTGCGAGGCATGAAATGGCGGATTACACATGGTCAAATCAAAACGATCTGAAGGTTTAATTACCCCATTGAAAATATTGCTCGCTGCCTTCTGCAATCGAATCTGAATCCCTTTACGCAGATTCGGGTTGGCCTCCACAATAAATTGAGCGCTTTTAACCGATGCAGAATGAATGTCTGAGCCGACAAATTTCCAACCATAGCTCCGATGACCAATGATCGGATAAATACAGTTCGCGCCAACCCCAATATCTAACACTTGAACGGCGTGTCCAGTTGGAATCTGCCCCTTGTTGTTAGCACTCAATAAGTCAGCCAAATAATGAATATAGTCAGCCCTGCCCGGAATAGGCGGGCAAAGATAATCTTTGGGAATATCCCAATATTGAATGCCATAAAAATGCTTAAGCAACGCTTTATTGAGCATTTTCACAGCGTGCGGATCAGAAAAATCTACCGATAAATCGTTATATTGATTTGGGTTGACAAAAGGCGCAAGTTCCGGACAACTCTTCATTAACTGAGGAAAATCGTAACGGCTGCGATGCTGATTTCGTGCATGTAATTCCGATTTTTGCTGCGGAAAAGATTTCTTTGCTTGCGCCATGTGTATGCCAATCATCAACGGGAGAACAGAATTATCTGATAAGGCAGGATCTATACCTGCAAATTCATCAATATTGTACGTGAATTTAACTGACAATGACGCCCCAATCCTTTTATTTGTCTATCTGCAAAATCAATAACCACTTGGACATCTATTCTTATTTAATCTGGAAATTTTTGTTTGCTATAGCATCAAATCTCACTAAACAAAACCGTTAAACATTGATTGAAATTTAAGCATGGAACATGAAGAATCAACAAAAAAGCCCAAATCGGTAGGTTTGGGCTTTTTACATCAAAATAAAGCCATGATTTATATGAAATAAAAAATAGCATTTCGTATAACGTGTATTATGTTAATTTTAGAAAATATCAATAATTCTATTTAATCGTAGGAAACATAAAATTGTCTATTCCACTAAGTGAAATCGAAAAGTTGACTAAGAACCCTGAATGGCAAAAAACATTCAAATAATTAATCAAATCCTAATAAATTTTCAAACGGGTCTTACTTCCTTTTTTAATAAGCCTGAAGTGCAACAAACATTAATAGCCATCCAAAATACCTCTATTGCTCTTAATAAATATTTAAATGATCCGAGAGTTCAAAAAAATCTACAAAATTTCCAAATGTTAGTAGTTAATATTGTGAACAATCAAAATTTTCAGAAAAACTACATCAACAATCAAAAAATTGATAACAAAGAGAATTTTATTTTTTTTGAAGAAAGTATTCGTGATGAAATTAATTTTTCTGATGAACTTCAATCTTTTGAAAATGAGGAAGAGAAAAATAAGTTTTTAGATTTTTTTATACAATTTTTCTTTATTATTCTTATGTTTCATATAGATAACTTAGAAGTAACTTCTGACTTTAAGGAAACCTATGTCTACTATCTTAATAAGATTGAATCAAAAGGTGTAACCATTTCTCGTGTTAACTTAAGAGAAGCTCCAAATTTTCAAAGTGAATCGATTATTGCTATTCCTAGAAATACACCGTTGAAAGTATATAAAGAAGTTACCAATGGATGGATTAAAGTTTCTGTGAATATAAATAATATAGATCTTGATGGGTATGTATCTGAGGCTTATATAAAAAAAGTTAAAAATTAATATGATTTAAACTCTTTTTTAGCGGTCGATGGCAAATAGATGAGTGCTCAATCATAAGGATAAGATTTAATACAATAGATTCTACACGAAATGAAGAAGCCTAGACCGAAGATCTAGGCTTCAAATTAAAGCGCACTAGTTAGATATGACTCTTTGTCCATCTATTTATGAGATTTTGCGTCCACAATAAGAAGAATATGCATCTATCCAACACTTACCCCATCTTCGCGTTTTTAAATCAATAAAAAATTACTTTTGCAGCGCTCTCATAAGATTTCTGCTGAATTTAGAGCACATTAAACTCAATCATCAACATATATTTTTTCAAATTAATCAAAGACAAAAATAAATATTATCAATATGATAAAAAAATAAGTCACTTTAAGTTGAAGAATGTGAATACCCAAACAACAAAACCAATATTCGTTACAGGTGCCACAGGCTATATTGCCAGCTGGGTCATTAAAAATCTGCTTGAACAAGGACACACCGTACACGCCACCGTACGCGACTTGAATAAGAAAAAAAGCTTTGCTCACTTAGAAAATATCGCAAACCAAAGCACTGGCACACTCAAACTGTTTGAAGCCAATTTACTGACACCACATGCCTTTGATGAAGCCATGCAAGGCTGTGAAATTGTGCTGCACATGGCCTCACCTTTTGTGGTGACCAATTATAAAGATGCTGTAAAAGACATTATCGAACCCGCTATTTTAGGCACTGAAAATGTGCTGAACAGCGTGAATGCCACCGAATCGGTCAAGCGCGTTGTGGTCACTTCCAGTATTGCCTCGACCTATGGCGATGCCATTGATATTCAAAAAACAGCCCATAATGAATTTGATGAATCGCATTGGAACAGCACCAGCTCAGAAACTCATCAGCCTTATCCATATTCTAAAGTCATGGCCGAACGTAAAGCTTGGGAGATGCAAAAAGCGCAGCAACGCTGGGAACTGGTCTGTGTAAATCCAGCCTTGGTCCTTGGCCCATCTTTAACCGCGATGACCAAATCCGGCAGCGTGGAAGTTTTAGAACAGTTTGCCAACGGCATGACACTGGCTGGCGTTCCGCCGATGTGGAATGGCATTGTTGATGTACGCGATGTTGCCGATGCACATTTGCAGGCGGCATTCAATCCGAAAGCCGAAGGCCGTTATATTATCAGCGGCGGCACACTCAGTCTGCTGGAAATGGGCAAAATTCTGCGCCAGCACTTTGGCCCTAAATTCCCCTTCCCGCGCAACCAGCTGCCTAAAACCGCATTTAAATTGTTTGGCCCGCTGGCAGGTTTTTCCAAGTCTTTTGTTGAGCTGAATATGGGTTATCCAATCTACTTCAATGCATCTAAGAGCCAAGCCGAATTGGGTATTCAATATCGCAATATTGAAACCAGTCTAGTTGAGCATTTTCAACAACTGTTGGATGACGGTGTCGTAAAGAAATATATTCCATAGTCCAATCTTCTTCATAAAAAAGCCGCCTATTGGCGGTTTTTTATTCAATTTCAAAGCAGGTCTTTAATACTGCTCTAAAAATGCCAAGAATTCCTGCTCATTGAGCACAGGAATACCCAGTTTTTCGGCTTTCTCCAGTTTAGAGCCAGCTTTTTCACCTGCAACCACACATTTGGTTTTACTTGAAACACTGCCGCTGACCCGCGCACCTAAGGCTTGAAGCTGCTGCGTGGCTTCATCACGGCCCATCGTGCTCAGCGTGCCTGTCACTACCCAGCTTTCGCCATTTAAAGGCTGGCGGGTTGGCGCAATAGGCGCATCCCAATGAATGCCTGCAGCCAATAACCGGTCGACCACTTCTAAATTATGCGGCGCTTTGAAGAAGTCTACAATCCACTCTGCCGTAATATCGCCAACGTCAGGCGTTTTCTTCAGGGCGTCCAAATCTGCATGGCGGATGGCATCTAAGGTTTGAAATGTATTGGCCAGCATACGGGCTGTCGTTTCACCCACACCACGAATCCCCAAGGCATAAATAAATGCGCCCAAAGTGGTTTTCTTGCTGTTCTCAATCGAATCAATCAGATTTTGAACCGACTTTTCACCCATTTTTTCAATGGTCAGCAGCTGTTCACGATGTTCATGCAGGCTGTAAATATCCGCCACATCTTTCAGCAGATCCAAATGCAGCAGCGACTCCACCCAGCGGTCGCCCAAGCCTTCAATATCCAAGGCTTTACGCGATACAAAGTGGCGAATGGCTTCAATACGCTGCGCAGCACAGTATAAGCCGCCAGAACAGCGCGCCAAGGCTTCACCTTCTGGCATTACTACTGGTGATGCGCATACAGGACAGCACTCTGGCAAATGCACTTCTACCGCTTCATCTGGGCGGAATTCAGGCCACACCTTTTCAACTTTTGGAATCACATCGCCGCTGCGGTAAACACTGACGGTATCGCCAATGCGCACATCCAAACGGTGAATTTCACCAATATTATGCAGCGTCACGTTAGACACCGTCACACCACCCACAGCAACAGGATTCAATCGCGCAACAGGTGTTAATGTCCCTGTACGGCCAACTTGCCAATCAATATTTTCTACCGTGGTCAACGCCGCCACTGCTGGAAATTTATAAGCTGTGGCCCAGCGCGGTTCGCGGCTTAAAAAGCCTAAAGTTTGCTGCTGTTTCAAGCTATTGACCTTAATCACCATGCCGTCAATTTCAACACTTAGATCTGGGCGTTCTGCATTAATCTGCTCATAAGCTTTTTGTACATCTTGAATATTTTCGCAAATAAAATGACGCTCCCCAACAGCAAAACCAAACTGGGTTAGCCATTCCAAACTTGCCGACATTGTGCTTTGCCCATGATCTGGCTGACACTGCGCAATCCCATAGGCATAGAATGCGAGTGGGCGTGCTCCAGCAATATTCGGATCAAGCTGGCGCAAACTGCCCGCTGCAGCATTACGCGGATTGGCAAAGGTTTTTTCGCCCTTCGCTTCATTTTCTGCGTTCAGCTTGTCAAAACCCGCTTTCGGCATCAGCACTTCACCGCGCACTTCCAGCAACTCTGGTACATCTGTTTCAGCACTGCTGAGCACTTTTGGCAGGTTGCGGATGGTTTTCACATTTTGGGTAATGTCTTCACCCGTTTCGCCGTCACCGCGCGTCACACCGCGCACCAGTACACCGTGTTCATACCAAAGCGAAATTGCCAAGCCATCAAATTTCAGCTCGACATCGTATTCAATTTTCTGATTTGGCAGGCGCTCTTCGGCGCGGCGTGCAAAGGCAAACAGTTCTTCCTGATTAAAGACATTGCCCAAAGACAGCATCGGCACCACATGCGTCACACTGGAAAATTTAGCTAAAGGCTTGCCGCCAACGGTATTGGTTGGCGTATCTGGCTGAACTAATTCAGGATGCTGCTGTTCCAGCGCTTTCAACTGATGAAATAACTGATCATATTCACTGTCTTCAATGGTCGGCTGATCCATCACATAATAGGCATGATTATGCTTGGCCAGAATTTGAATCAGCTGACGCATTTGCGCAACCACAGTGTTTTGCTGTGTCATATATATTCACCATAAAAAAGGGCGGTAAATTCTCCGCCCTCAAAAAAATCGTCTTCTGCAGATATTATAAAAATCCGCAGAATTGACTGCAATGAAAAAAATGCAGTCTTATGCTTCTGCTGCCGCTTGGCCTGGACGGTAATCAATCGCCTGATGACGCCAATGCTCACGCAGTTGCGGGGTAAATTCCTGATTATTCTGATCGTAGACCGTGCCTTCAATTTCACGCGCGATTAAACGCGAAACACTGTCCATGGTGTCAAAAGCAATCTGCACATCGCCATGCGGCAATGCCAAGAAAAACGCCAAGCCTTTAACTTGTTCAGTAGACAATGTTTCCAAATCAAAACCTGCAGCGCCATCATTGCTGATTTGCAGCACAGAGAACAGTAAGCGGCTGCCATCTTCACTATAGCGGTGGAAGCAAGCCATTTCGCCAAAGCGCAGACCGTATTTCAACAGCACTTTCAACGCCTTTTCACCCGACAAAGCACGGCTGTCTGGATAGACATTCAAGGCAATATAGGTTTCTGCGGTCGCTAATGCGCTTTCGTCATCCACCAATTTCTGTTCGTACAAATGCGCATCTAAAATATTGCTTTCATCTTCAAACTCGCTGATTTCAGCTTTTTCGATTTGATTCAGGCTCAGTTCTGGCGCTTTTTCTGCTGCTGGCGCTTCTGGTTTCTTCTCAGCAGATGTTTCTGCATGCACAGGCCCTTGCTCTTCAGATGCAACAGGCCCTGTTTCGATGGCTGGCTGTTCAGAAGCCTTCTGAGGAGCTTCCTGCTCAGCAGCAGGATCGGCAGCTTGGGCATCAGCCGCTGTTACAGCCTGCGCTGCTGGCGCGGTTTCTTCTGCTTCCACAGCCGCCAATGTCGGCTCTACCCGCTCGACTGGCGCATCTGCAGCATTCAGCTGGCTGCGCACATGGCGCGGAATCACCGGCTGCTGGCTGTCTGGGTCGATATGCAGCTCAGAATCTAAGGATGGCGCTGCATCGGATGGCTTTCTTAAAATCAGCTTGAGGCCAACTAAAATTAAAATGACCGCGACGACAATCCCAACGATTGTGGTGATTTCCATGTTATGACTCCGCAACTAACCCGTATTCTTTTGCCTGTTCTAAATTCACAGTCACTAATTTTGAAGTTCCCGGTTCCGGCATGGTCACACCGAGCAAGTCAGTTGCCATGGTCATCGCCAGTTTGTTATGTGTAATGTAAATGAATTGAACCTGTTCAGATAGTTCTTTTACCAAATTACAAAACCTTCCTACATTTGCATCGTCTAAAGGCGCATCCACTTCATCCAGCACACAGAATGGCGCAGGATTCAAACGGAAAATCGCAAAGACCAAAGCCAATGCGGTCAGGGCTTTTTCGCCGCCAGAAAGCAGCGCCAATGAACTGTTGCGCTTACCCGGCGGCCGCGCCATCAGTTTTACACCCGATTGCCACCCATCTTCAAGACTTAAGCTCGCTTCACCGCCATTAAATACTTTTGGAAACAGCTCCTGCAGCTCAGCATTCACCTGATCAAAGGTGGTCATGAACAGTTTACGGGTTTCCTGATCGATGCTTTTCATGGCGCCTTGCAGCTGATCTACGGTTTTTTCCAAATCTTCAATTTGATGGCTCAGTTCTTCATAGCGCTTCGACACTTCTTCATATTCAGCAGACGCCGCCAAGTTCACTGCGCCTAATTTATCAAACTGCTGCTGCGCTTTTTCCAGCTTCTGCTGGTGCGCTGCCACATCGATGGACAGCCCTGTCAGCATTTCACTGTTCAGCTCTTTCAGCTGTTCGCTGTAATGCTGCAAGTCAGACTTGGCTGCCTGCCAAGCTAAACGCTTCTCTTCCAGCTCAGTGCGCAGTTTTTCATCCTGCAGCTGATGGCTGTGGCGCTGCTCCGTCAGTTCTTTTTGCTTAGATTGGACACTGTTCAACTCCTGCTGCCATTCCGTCCATTTCTTTTGCAGTTTTTCAGTGATTTCTGCCTGCTCTGCATGCTGTGACTGCAGGCTTGGCAGTTCCAGCTGCATTGGATCGACAAATTTCTTGGCCTGCTCCATCTGCACAGCAATCTGCTGACGCTGGGCTTTTAAGAACATGCTATCTTTTTCCAGCAATTCAATTTGCTGCTTAGCCTGCAAGGCTTGGCGGCGGATCAGCTCAAGTTCCTGCTGCGCCTTTTGCGTTACTTGCTGGGAATCTTCCAGCTGACCTGTCAGCTCTTCGGCTTGATATTGCAGTGTTTTAAAGTTGGGCAGCGCCTGTTCCAGCTTCATATTCAACGCATGCAGATCAATTTCAAGATCATCTTTCTGCATCGCATCTTCTTCCAGCTGCGCATCAACCTGCATCAGCTGGTCGCTCAATTGCTGCTTATGCACAGAAAACGCCTGCGCCGCGCTTTGCACTTTAGCCACAGCGACATCGGCCTGCTGCAATTCTTTTTGCAGATTTTTCAGCATATCGCTGTCTGCCTGATAGGCTTTTTGCAATTCTTTTTGCTGTTCCAGCAGTGCAGGCAAAGCCTGTTCTGCCAAAGTAAATGCCGGCAATTTTTCAGCCAACAACTGTTCGATTTCATCCAAGCGGACACGGTGGCTCAATGCACCCTGACCCGCTTGACTGTCTTCATCATAATGCAGGCCAATCACCCAATCGGCACCGACTTGATAGCCTTCCAGCGTCAAAATAGACTGTCCAGCCTGCAGCTGTGCCTGATACGGCAAAGCCTGCTGCAGCGTGTCAGCTACCCCTGTCTGCAGCCAAAGTGAAGACTGCGGCGCTTCAATCCAATCCGCCAAACACGCCAATTTCGGCAAAGAAATTTTCGCCATGCTGGATGGAGCTTTTAACTGACGCGCAACGCTGTCTTGAAACTCATCCGCATGCTCCAAGACCTGTGCATGCAGCCATTTCGCTAAATATTTTTCAATCAGCGCCGCATGTACTTTGCCTTGTGCCGACAGCTGCAGCGCCTGCATCAGGCGTAACGTGTCGGTTTTGGCTTTAGGGGTGGCTTTAATCAGCAGCTGGTTTAAATTCTTTTGCTCAGATTGTAATACCTGAATTTCAGATTTCAGTTCCTGCATCCGAGATTTCTGCTGCGTCAATTCGTCAGTCAGCTGCTCTAACTGCTGCTTCACATCGGTAATCTGCTGTTCTTTATTCGCGCAAATCTGCTGCAGCTGCACTTTGAGCTGTTCCAGCTGCTCCAGTTCATCTTGCTGCGCATGATTGACAATCTGAGCGGATTGCTGTTTCAAGGTATCCTTTTGCTGCTCTAAGCGCCCAATATTTTTGCTCAGCTGCTCGCTTTGCGCCAGCATCTGCATTTTTTGCTGCTGCTGTTTTTCCACCTGCGCTTTAATTTGCTCATACTGCTGCAGCACGCTCGATTGCTGTGCTTTTAGGTCACTAAAACCCTGTGTACGCGCTTGGCTATGGCTTTCCTGCTGCTTGAGCTGCTCTTCAAACTCGTCCTGCTGAGCGTGCAATGTTTCCAGCTGCAAATCAATGAGCTGCAGACGTTCTTTGCTTTGAAATTTCTGCTGTTCAAGCTGCACCAAACTTTCTGAATTTTGTGAATACAGCGCCTGCTTTTGCTCCAGCGTCATTTTCAATTCAGCCAGCTTTTTCTCAGCCTGCTGCCACTCATTTTGCAAAGGCGTCGACTGCTGAATTAAGCGCTGAAACAATTCACTGGTCGAAGTTAAGTCATGCTCTAAAGTGTTCAGTTCAGAGCGCACCAGCTTAAAGCTTTCTCCCAGCGTGTTCATCTGCACCGTATATTCCTGCTGCAGGCGGCTGCTTTGCTCACATTGAAAAGACAACACTTCAATTTTAATGGTGCGGATTTGTGTTTCGAGTTCTTTATATTGCACCGCCGTTTCAGACTGGCGCTTTAAAGTCTTCAGCTGTGATTTCAGCTCAGATGCAATATCTTCCAAACGGGATAAATTTTGCGTAGTGTGTTCTAAATGCTGCGTGGTCTCACGGCGGCGCGCCTGATAGCGTGACACACCTGCAGCCTCTTCAATAAAGACCCGCATTTCTTCAGGCTTGGCATCGACCAGACGGTTGATCATGCCCTGCTCAATAATTGAATATGAACGGGGGCCTAAACCTGTGCCTAAGAAAATATCGGTAATATCACGGCGGCGGCATTTGGTGCCATTTAAAAAATATTCAGACTTGCCGTCGCGGTTGACCTGACGGCGCACCGCCAGCTCGCTGTAGGCATTATATGCGCCGCCCAGTTTGCCGTAGGTATTGTCAAAATGCAGCTCTACACTGGCCATGCCCACAGGTTTGCGTTTGACCGTTCCGGTAAAAATCACATCCTGCATGCTGCCGCCGCGCAATTGGCGCGCGCTGGATTCACCCATCACCCAGCGGATGGCGTCAATCACATTGGATTTGCCGCATCCGTTTGGGCCTACGACCGCGGTGCGGTTCTCTTTAAATTGTAATGTTGTACTGTCGGCAAAAGATTTGAAGCCTGAAAGTTTTAAACTGCTTAAACGCATAGTGTCCTGATTAACGTCGTGAGCGTCGAGCCCACGCGAGTTCAATTTGTTTCATCCGTGTCAGCGATTCCAACACAAGGTTACGCAAGTGTCGACAAAAATCTTCCATAAATAAAGCGGCTTGTTGTGACTTTCTGATTAAAACAGCATCGCTTACCAGCTTAAACAGCTCAAAAGATTCCTGAAGCTCACGGCGCGAGATATTTAAGGTTAAAAAATAGCTGCGGCGCAAGGATGGCAAGAGTTCCTGATAATAGCGCATCAGATAGGGATTGCCGACCATTTCATGCTGGCGCGCCATGCTTTGAAAGATCAAATCATAAAATTTTTCGGTATGCCCTTGGCTGGTTTCTGCACCCAGCTGTTCCAGCAGCAGCTGAATGCGCTCGGCCTCGTGGCTGCGCCACGTTTCAGCCATGCGGTGCACAATCTGCCCAAGCAGCAAAGATGCCATATCAAATAAAGAACGCACCTGCATCGCCGACATTTCCGAAACAATGGCGCCGCGCCGCGGAAAAATTTCAATCAGCTGCGTGCGCTCTAAAATAAGCAACGCTTCACGCACAGAACCTCGGCTGACATCCAGCTCAGAGGCGATGCGCAGCTCTTGAATCCGCTCTCCTTCCACCAGCTCACCGCGAATAATCTGCTCGCTAATGTGCTTGGCGATTTGTTCTGACAAACTGTCCGCTTCTTGAGGCTGCATGCTGTTCCCGTCTTGTTTTTATATCAATGCAAAAATAGATTTCTCCGAATCCGCAATTATTTAAACGGTTTTCTGATCAATTAAATATGACATTGTCAGACAATCTTGTGTCTGTAAAGCCAATCCGCAGCATCAGCCTGAATTTTTTAAAAAAGTTGATTCAGGCCTTTATACATAAAATAGCTGCCAACCACCGTCAACAGGCAGGCAAAACAGCGCTTCAGCATGGCAGGTGACAGCATATGCGCCACTTTCGCACCCAGCTTAGCGGTAATAAAACTCATGACACTGATGCCGATAAAAGCATAAATATGCACATAGCCTATGGTATTCGGCGCTGTGACCGCAGACTGCTTGCCAAACCACATAAAGCCCAATGCGCCTGCAATCGCAATTGGCAAGCCGCATGCGGCAGAAGTCGCCACCGCTTTTTGCATAACGACACCATGACGGTTTAAATAAGGCACGGTTAAACTGCCGCCGCCAATACCGAAAATCGCCGAGGCAATGCCAATCCCGCCGCCTGCCATGACTTGCATCGGTACAGCTGGAAGCTGATGCTCTGGATTGACCGCTATGCCTGCACCTCTAAACATTTTAAAAGCCACCCACAGCGCAAAACAGCCAATCAAAAGCTGCAAGCCCTGTCCTGAAAGATAGTCCGCAATGCCTGCTCCCATAAAAGCGCCCAAAACCAAGCCAGGCACTAAATTGCGGAATACATTCCACAGCACTGCGCCCTTTTTATGATGCGCGCTGACCGAACTGATTGAAGTCACAATAATGGTCGCGAGAGATGTACCCAGCGCCATATGCATAATAATGGAGGGGTCATAATGCATTTGGGTGAATACTACATAAAGAATCGGGACAATTATTAACCCGCCGCCTACCCCAAATAAGCCCGCAGCAAAACCAGCGATTGCGCCGATCAGCAAATATATGATTAACTCCATCAATTATTCCACAACTCTCAGATTCAAATGGATTTAGAGACTCGATTACTGCAGCAGCTGCTGAGCGATGCAAATCAGCTTCCAGAAGTATTGCTTTTAAAACCCGTTACAGCATCTACCAATGATGATGTACGGGAAATTGCGCTTAAAGGCGTCCAGCAAGTCCTTGTGACCAGCGTTCGGCAAACTCAGGGCCGCGGACAGCGTCAGCGTCAATGGGTGTCTCCCGAAGGCAACATCTATTTAAGCACATTGCTCAATACGCGAACAGCGATTGATGGCCGCTTAGCGCTGGAAATTGCGTTAAATATCCTGCAAATGCCAAGCCTGCAGAATTTAGATCTGCAAGTTAAATGGCCTAATGACCTGTACAGCGCAGCTGGAAAATGGGGCGGCATCTTAATTGAACCGCTAAACGCGCATCAGGCCGTGGTCGGTGTCGGGCTAAATGTACTGCCTCTGCCTAAAGAGGGCATTGATCAGGCAGTGACATCACTGACCGAACTGGGGCTGGCGCAATTTGACCGCATTCAGCTGACGGCAGAGCTGTATCTTGCCATTCAGCAAGCCGGCGAATGGTTCAGCCATAACAGCGCCAATTTAGCTGCGCGCTTCAATCATTACGCAGCCTTTAAAAATCAGGCTGTCGAGATTGAACATCTGCAAGGCCTCAGCCAAGGGATTTTTCTCGGCATCCGCAACGACGGCGCAATTGAAATCCGCAATGAGCAAGGCAAAGAGCACTTTTTTCAAGGCCGCCTGCGCTTAGCAGAAGTCTCTGTAAAATAAGTTAGGGATTGCAGATGAAAAACTTATGGCTTGATATTGGCAATACCCGCCTGAAATACTGGATTACCGAAGATGATCAAATCATTGAACATGCGGCAGAACTGCATTTGCAGTCCCCTGCAGAGTTGCTGCTGGGCTTGATTCAGCATTTTAAAAGCTTAGAACTGCAGCAAGTGGGTGTATCATCGGTTCAAGACAAAAAGAACAATGACCGCATTCAAAAAATTCTGAAGTTTTTGCAAATTCCTGTGGTGTTTGCCAAGGTGCATGCAGAGTTTGCAGGCCTGCGCTGTGCGTATGAAGATACCAGCAAGTTCGGGATAGACCGCTGGCTGCAAATGCTGGCAGTGGTGCATGATCCGCAGCAAAAATACTGTGTGATCAGCTGCGGTACAGCATTAACCATTGATTTAACGGATGGCTTTACGCATTTGGGCGGCTACATTCTGCCTAATTTATATTTGCAGCGGGATTCACTGATTCAGAACACCAAAGGCATTAAAATTCCAGATGCTTCTTTTGATGAGCTCAGCCCTGGCCGCAATACCATCGATGCTGTACATCACGGTATTTTGCTCAGCCTGCTCAGCACCATTGAAAAAGTCATGGATAAATATCCAAGCAAACTGGTTTTAACTGGCGGCGATGCGTCCTTATTTGCTCAACATCTGCAGCGCTATCAGCCCGAAATAGAAAATGATCTGCTGCTGAAAGGTTTGCAGGTTTATATTCAAGCTGTGTCGGAAGCTAAAGCGTAAATTTCAGTTTGCTTTACACAGATAGACTAAAAAACAACCACACCGCAAAAAGTGGCAACCCTCTTTCTGCTTTTGTACACCAAGATGATGGATTTTCGGTTTCAGCAATCAATTGACCAATAACGGCTTCAACAGTTCCCAAATTTCTTGAAACTGCTCATAGCCGTCTTCCGCCATAAAATGGCCCGCATTTTTCACTTCAAAGCTTTGCGCATTCAGCACATGGCCCAATTGCAAAGTGAGCGGCGGCGGTACAATCGCATCATTTGAAGACAGCAGGCAAAACGCCAAAGGCATATATTTCTGCAGTTTCGCGCTATCCAGTTTTGCCTTGGCAATAAAGGAATCCAGCTCAGGAAATACTTTTAAAGGCGCTTTAAAGCCAGCGGCAAAAATGCCGGCCTTGATTTCCTTGGCCTCCGTTTTAAAACGCTCATTTAAATAGTGCAGTGTGGCAATACAGCCCAAACTATGCGCCACAATAATGGTGTCTTCATCTAAATGCGGGATTTGCAGCGCAAGCGATTGCTGCCACATTTCAAAATCGGGCTGGCTGGACTCCGGCAGCATGACCCTTTTAGATAAGTATCCCGCCTGCTGGACTTTACGGCTGAGCCATGGAAACCAATGATCATTCGGTGATGCGAGATAACCATGCACAATGTAAACTTTCTTCTGTTTCACGTTATTCATCTTCGAGTTTGTTCTTATGTATTACTGGCTTTGTTTAAAATAGCATGAGTTTAATATAGTTGATAAATATTGTTTTTAAATGACAAATCAAGAATTGCATCAATTTTTTAATGCTGTATAAGCAGCTGAAATAAATAAAAAAGGCGCATTAAGCGCCTTTTTTATTAGAACAGATTATTTCTGATCTTTATTGCCAAACAATGGGCCCATACCGCCGCCGCCGCCGAACTGCTTTTGCATGCCGCTTAATGATTTCATCATTTTTGCCATACCCGACGGATTAGCAAACTTCTTCATCATTTTCGCCATCTGCGCATGCTGTTTAATCAGCTTATTCACTTCAACCACTTCCATACCGCAGCCGGCCGCAATACGCTTTTTACGGCTTGGGTTCATCAGGTCAGGGTTGCGGCGCTCTTTGATGGTCATCGACTGAATAATCGCTTCCATCTTTTTCACTTGCTTTTCAGGGTTTGCTTGCGCCAGCGCATCTTGAATACCCGCATTGCTCATGCCCGGCAATTTGTCCAAGAAGCCCATCATACCGCCCATTTTATTCATTTGCTCAAACTGCATCAGCATATCTTCAAAGTTGAAGCTGCCGCCTTTTTGCAGTTTTTTCGCCATTTTTTCGGCTTTTTCTTTGTCGACTTTACGCTCAAGCTCTTCGACCAAAGACAGCACGTCACCCATGCCCAAAATACGCTGTGCAACACGTTCAGGATGGAATGGCTCTAAGGCGTCAAGTTTTTCACCCATACCCAAGAACTTGATTGGCTTGCCAGTAATTGCGCGTACAGAAAGCGCCGCACCGCCGCGAGCATCACCATCAGTTTTGGTTAGGATTACACCTGTTAACGGTAAAGCATCGTTAAACGCTTTCGCCGTATTGGCAGCATCCTGACCTGTCATGGCATCGACAACGAATAAAGTTTCAGTTGGCTTAATCGCCGCATGAAGCTCTTTAATTTCGTCCATCATGTCATCATCGACATGCAGACGGCCTGCAGTATCGACAATCAGAACATCAGCAAACTGAATTTTTGCCTGTTCAATGGCGCGGGTTGCAATAGTAATCGGTTTTTCGTCTGCACTCGATTCAAAGAAAATCGCGCCAACTTCGCCTGCCACCGTTTGCAGCTGCTTAATTGCTGCCGGACGGTAAACGTCTGCAGAAACCATTGCGACTTTTTTCTTTTGGCGTTCTTGCAAGAAACGCGCAAGCTTCGCGGCAGTGGTGGTTTTACCCGCACCCTGCAAGCCAGCCAGCAATACTACGACTGGCGGTTTAGCCGCAAGATCAAGGCTCTCATTGGCCTCGCCCATCATTTTTGTCAGTTCGTCATGAACGATTTTAACAAAAGCTTGGCCAGGTGATAACTGAGTCATCACTTCTTGGCCCAATGCTTCTTCCTTAACTTTCGCGATGAACTCACGAGTTACAGGCAATGCAACATCGGCCTCAAGAAGTGCCATACGCACTTCACGTAGGGTATCTTTGATATTGTCTTCTGTTAGCTGCCCTGAGCCAGTAACATTTCTTAAACTCTGCGTGAGTCGTTCTGTTAAGGTATCAAACATTGCAAAATCCGCTTAAAATGGTTGTTGCAAAAAAATCTTTCTTAAAATAGAAAATTTATGCATAGAATGCTATAGGATACTGTAGTTCGCATCGAATTTACATCTATGAATTTTCATCATCCTGAAAAAGGTTTGACATGATTAGCCTGCCCTTGGTCTACACAATTTTAGCATTGATCGCATACACGACTTCCTTTTGGTATCTGTTTATGCATTTGATGTCAAAACGTGTACCCAACCATTGGTTTGTCGGTGTAATTCTAAGCTTGGGGCTGCTGCTGCATGCTGGCGTACTCTACAGCGATATGCTCACACCCATGGGTGTAAATTATAATGTATTCAACATTATGTCTTTTACTTCCGCACTCATGCTGCTGCTGAGCATTCTTTTCAGCACCTACCGGCCAGTTCTGCCCTTAAGTTTAATTGGCATTCCTGTGGCTGCTGCTGGCCTCATTATGGGCTTTGCATTCAGCAAGCATGATATGTTTATCTCGCGTAATTCCTTTGGCCTAGACCTGCATATTATTCTGTCTTTATCGGCTTATGCGGTATTGCTCATGGCCACCATTCACGCTGTACTGCTGTGGTTCCAAGACCGCGAGTTAAAGAATAAACAAAAACGCCGCGTTTGGGTCAATCTGCTGCCGTCTTTTCAAGTGATGGAATCCCTGCTCTTTGATATGCTGATTGCAGGTTTTGCCTTACTGACATTCGCACTGGGGTTTGGCTTCTTTACCATTGATAATTTCTTTGGCCAGCACCTCGCGCATAAAACGGCATTCAGTATCATTTCTTGGTTCATATACGGCGCATTGCTGCTGGGCCATTATCAATTTGGCTGGCGCGGTCAAAAAGCCATCCGTTTTACAATTCTCGGATTCTTTTTATTGGCCATAGGCTTTATTGGCTCTAAATTTGTATTGGAAATGATTTTACACCGCTAAATAAAAGAGGTGCCTATGGAAAAAGTCTGCCCCTTTATCCTCAGAGAAAATACAGAACTGCAAACTGAATTGCTGGTATTTCAGCACCCTGAATCCGGCATCCAGCTGGTCAAAGGCACGCTAGAAAGCAATGAAGCTATTTTAGATGCCGCACTGCGTGAGCTGTTTGAAGAATCCGGCATTATCCGCAGCACTGAGCACTGTACCTATATTGGCCAGCATCCTATTGATGCTTTAGCTTGGCACTTTGTAGCCATCAACATTGATGGTTTAATTTTGGCTGAACAGTGGCAATATCAGACTTTAGATGATTATGGACATATCTTCAGCTTTTTCTGGATGCCAGTACCGCATCTGCTCTCACTAGATGAAGAACACATCCGCCCCAAATATTTAGATGCGATCCATTATATTTTGAAGCACCGATAATTCATCTTACTGAGTTTTCTGCAAAATATTGAGTTCATGCTGTGTTATCAAAACAACATATCGGTTTTGCCTCCGCATTCAAGCGGGTTTCCTCACCTACTCGAAACTATCTTTTCTCAGCTAGACATTCACCTAAAAACATCGTATAACACCGTTTTTTCATCGTTCAGGCAGCTGCTGTGAAACTTGTATTAGCACCCATGGAAGGCTTAACTGACCCAATTATGCGCGATGTTCTCACATCCGTCGGGAGCTTTGACTGGTGTGTGACTGAGTTCATTCGTGTCACTAATTCTGTCCTGCCCGACCATGTTTATCACAGCTATTGTCCAGAACTGCTCAATGATGGGAAAACTGCAGCGGGTACACCCGTACACGTACAGTTTTTGGGAAATGACCCGGAAATGCTGGCGGCCAATGCGATTCGCGCCGTTGCCTTGGGCGCACCCGCGATTGATATGAATTTTGGCTGTCCTGCCAAAACAGTGAACCGCCACCGCGGCGGTTCTGTACTGCTGGATGAACCAGAAGTCGTATACCAGCTGGTCAAGGCTGTACGCGATGCCGTGCCAAGCCATATTCCTGTATCGGCCAAAATGCGCTTAGGCTATATGGATCGTAATTTTACGATGGAAAATGCCCATGCCATTGAAGATGCTGGCGCTGCATGGGTGACCGTACATGCCCGCACCAAAGCCGACGGCTATACGCCGCCAGCATTTTGGGATCAGCTGCGCCCCATCCGTGAAGCATTAAAAATCAATGTGATTGCCAATGGCGAGATTTGGAATAATGCCGATGCCAAACAATGCTTATTGGAATCGGGCTGTGAAGATTTAATGATTGGGCGCGGCGCTGTGACCACCCCTGATATTACCCAATGTATCCGCCAAAATAGTGATGAAGCGCTGATTAGCTGGAATGAGTTAATTCAGTTGCAAATCCGCTTTTTAAGCGGTTCTTATAAAAAAGAAATGAATATGGTGGGCCGTTATAAGCAATGGCTGGGCATGATGTCTAAGCATTATCCTGAAGCCAAAGAGCTTTGGAATGAAGTGAAAAAAGTGAGACCGCTCGAAGATATTGTACAGAAACTGCAAAGCCACCAATAAGCTCACTTATAATTTCGCTTCTGTTTTTTAGCAGAAGCGATTGCTGAAACACTGATTTTTAAAGATCTGGCCTTGCATTTAACATCTTTAAATTTCCGCTCAGCTTCCTGTATTTTTCTGTCTTAAATGGTCGACATGTGCGCGGTTGGTTTTCCAAGATTTTTCCAGCACTTCTTTTTCAATGCGCAATTGAATACGCTTTAATTTCATGACAGGAATGACTTCCTGCTGAAAACTTTTGACATAATCCGTCCATGCAGCACCGCGAAAAAGATTTTCAGGCATCGCCGTTTTAAATTCACTTTCAGGCATAAAAACAATGACAGAATGCATGAATTCAGGTTCTAAAATATCTTCAAGCACATCTTCTAACACTTTCATATGCTTGTAATTTTGATGAAGCGGATTTTGAAATTTATAGGTCTTTTTATAAATTTTCTGAGTCCACATTTTTTGACGCGCTCCGCCAAAAATCCAGCCCGTATAATTTTTAGTTTCGACTACAAATAAGCCATAAGGACTCAGCACGATATGATCAATTTGCGTTGTTCCGCCTTCTGCATCTGGCAAAGTTAAATCATTGAGCAAGATATAAGGCTCTTTAAGATAAAGTTTCACATGCGCGGATACGACTAGTTCACCGACTTTCCCTTTAATAAAGGGCTTAAACGCTTTCCAAGCGCCAGCAATTAAAAATAGCGGAATTATCCACCACAGCATCGAATAAAGCGGTGCAAACATCTGAGTTGTATTCATTCATTTTCGTTCATATTATATTTTTAATAAAAATAACATAAACTTAAGCTTATTTCTCAGATTCCAATTTCAATAGAATTTCTTTATTTTCCAGACCGCCCGCGAAACCGACTAATTTGCCACTCGCACCCACCACTCGGTGACACGGCGCAATAATCGAAATTGGGTTTTTGCCATTGGCTGCACCCACCGCTCGCACCGCTTTAACATTGCCAATCTGTTCTGCAATTTGCTTATAGCTGCGGGTTTCACCAAAAGGAATACTTAACAAAGCCTGCCATACTTTTTTCTGAAAAGGCGTCCCTGCAAAGTCTAGCGGCAGGTCAAACTGCTGACGCTTTCCTGCAAAATACTCATTCAGCTGACGCACTGCTTCCAACAAAATCGGATGCTTAGAGTCTTCAATAAGTTCAGCCAATCGTACACGGTCTGGATTTTCATTTTCCCAAAGCACGGCAACTAAAGCGCTTTCATTCGCGACAAGTTTAAGCTGCCCGACGGGCGATGCCAAAAACAGATAAGAAAGCTTCATGTTCGTTCCTGCTGCCTGATTCAAATACTCATCTCATTATTTAAGAAGATGACAGCTTCATCAAGACCAATCCTGAAATAATTAGAACCGCAGCCAGCATGCGCATAGCATTGGCTGGCTCACCTAAAATCAAAATACCAACTGCAAAAGAACCCACTGCGCCAATGCCCGTCCAGACCGTATAAGCCGTACCTAAAGGCAAAGATTTCATGGCATAAGACAGCAATGCAAAACTGGCAATCATAAAAACAATGGTTAAAATGCTGGGCGTGAGTTTACTGAAGCCTTCAGAGACTTTCATGGAGTAAGCCCAAACCACTTCCAGCAAACCCGCAATAATTAAAATAACCCATGCCATATAAACAAACCTGCATGCAGCCAGCAAAAGCCGCACTCAATGCGCTTTTGCTGAAACTGCGAACATATAAAATTAAACAATCTAAATAAAATAAAAATGTATTCTAAAACTTAAGATGTGATGCCGCAGATTAACTGGATGAAAGCTTCATCAAAATTAAGCCCGAAACAATCAGCACTGCCGCCAGCATACGCATGGCTGTTGCAGGTTCACCCAAAATAAAGATACCCACCAAAAATGATCCAATCGCGCCAATACCTGTCCAAATGGTATAGGCCGTGCCTAAAGGCAGGCTCTTCATGGCATAGGCCAATAAGCCAAAGCTGAGGATCATAAAAAATAAGGTGATGAGGCTAGGCGTTAATTTAGTGAAGCCCTCAGAAAGCTTCATTGAATAGGCCCAAACGATTTCAAAAATACCGGCAAAAATTAGAATAATCCAAGCCATGACACTGTACTCCAATGGTTAGAGTCAGGCCGTCCTGACGTTTTTTCTTGATCCAGTAGCAAAACTAAAAATTTAGCTTTGACTCAAACCGCACCAAGGGAGGTCGTTCCCCCTCTATAATTTTTAGATTATATCCAATTTACGCATTGTTTTTGCGCAGATTTACAAAATTTGACCCAATTAAGACCCACTGTACGCACCAAATAAAACACAACACATAAAAAAGCTACCCGCGAGCGGATAGCTTAATATTCAAAGGCAATGATGCATTCAATTGCCTTTGGAATCTGCTTTAAAATTTAAACCGGATACCTGCAGCATATTGCCAGCCATGTTCGGCATCTGTCGAAACTTGCCAAGCCGTTTGCTTATGCCCTTTCTCATATTCATAGGCAATCTCAAAATAAGGCATGACCTTTTTATTGATTTCATAACGGGTCTCAAAACCAAGTGCTGCCTTGCTCAAGCCTGTTTTTTTGGCATATTTCGATTCATCGCTAAATACAGCATCCAGCTCTAAATACGGCTTGATAATCAGCTGCTGGGTCAGCAATAAATCCCGCTCCGTTTCCAGGCTAAACCCAGAATAACGGTCCTCGCCTGCATAGACATAAGCATCAGTTTCAAAAAAATACGGCGCCATGCCATGCAAGCCAATCACCGCATCCAGCGCTTCTTCTGAGCCTGTGCGATCATTTTCTAAATGTCTTGTTTCAGCACGGTAGCGTGCGCCGATTTGCGCATCCCAAAAGTCTGAAATCATACGGCTATACAGCACTTTGGCATCCCATGCAGCATCTTCTGACTCTGCTTTATCCGCATGTACTTTAATAAAAATTTTATTTTCATCTGTTCCAATACGGCTTTCCAGCTCAGTCTTTAAAGCACCATCGCCTTGTCCATTGACCTGCCATTTCTGATCCACACTTGTAGAGGTATAAATTTGGCCGCCATGTTCTTTGCGGTGATCATGCGCCTGATGCGTAGAAGCAGAACCTGAATCTTGCCCTGCCGAGCTGTCATGCTGCATGCCGGATTGAGCTTGAGGCAACACAACAGCTGAATCATTAGGTTGCTGTTCTGCTGATGAATCATGCTGATGCGTCTTTCGAGCATCGGTCTGCGCATGTGCAGCATGTTGATGCATATCCATTTGCGGCATCTGCTCTATCTCAGCAGCTGACATACCATGATGCATGTCATCCGCCATCGTGCCTGCGCTAATGAGTAGCACTGAACTTGCCAGCACAAATTGCGCACAAATTTTAATGATGTTCATGCTGGCCTCCTTTCATGTCTGGCATAGCGCAAGCATGCGCCTGATCATTTTTTTGCATGTTTGCATGCATTTCTGTAGACATCTGACCTGTATGTGCTGAACAATTTTGTGCCTGCTTTTCAGCTGTGTCAGCTTTTAAAGAATCTTTTGGTTTTTGTACTGGCTTTTCACTCTTTGGATGATTCTGCATAGCAGTGTCTGATGACATATGCATCTCATGCTGCATCATCGTCATATCATCATGAGACATGGACTGTGCTTTTTTTGAAGTATCCGTTGCAGCCAGCGTCCAAGCGCTGTGCATAAGTGCAACCGTTAATAAGCTAGTCTTAAACATAGTATTAATGATGCGCATGTGCTTCTCCTTGTGACGCTGCTGGCGCTGAAATTGGTGCAGTATTGGTTTGCCCTTCAGATACATTGGCAACAATCAATTTATTCATCATTCCAGCACTCATGTGGTACAGCAGATGGCAGTGAATTGCCCATTCTCCTAGTTCATCCGCAGTAAGCAATGCGGTTACTGTTTTGCCTGGCGGCACAATAATCGTGTGTTTATTGGGCATATCAACCGCAGACTGACCATTTTCCAGCTGCATAAACATGCCGTGTAAATGCATCGGATGCGCCATCATGCTGTCATTAATAAATTTCAGTCGAATCCGCTCGCCATATTTCACTTTTAAGGGTTCAGCTTCGCTAAATTTTTTACCATTAATGGTCCAAAGATAGCGCTCCATGGTTCCGCCTAAACGGATGACCAATTCGCTTTGCGCTTCACGCGTATCAGGCTGTGGATTTAAAGATTTCAAATCACTGTATTGCAGCGCCTTTTTGCCTTGAGGCGTAGATGCATTGGCCCAGCCTTGTACGGGTGTCTCTTGAGCTTTATCTGCTGGAGTAGATGTCTGATGTTGTGAGTGATCCATACCCGCCATAGAGTCATGATTCATTTTGGAGTGATCCATATCCGCCATAGAGTCATGATTCATTTGAGCATGATCCATGCCTGCCATAGAATCATGATTCATTTTGGAATGATCCATACCAGCCATTGCATCGTGATTCATTTTTGAGTGATCCATACCCGACATCGCACCATGTCCCATATCGTCCATGGTTAATAGCGCACGCGGCCGTGCTTTTGGCATTTCTAAAGGTTTTTTTGCAGGGCTGAATTCATTCTGCAAGGTCCCAATAGCAGAACCTGAGCGGTCAATTGACTCTGCTTGAATTTGATATTGATTGGCTTGCGGTTCCACAATCACATCATATGTTTCTGCCGCGCCAATGCGGAACTCATCTACAGGTACAGGCTTAACAGGCTGTCCATCCGCACTGACCACAGTCATTTTTAAATGTGGAATCCACACATCAAAAAATGACATAGCCGAAGCATTGATAAAACGCAGGCGGACTTTTTCATTTGGCTTAAACTGCCCTGTCCAATTTTGTTCAGGCGTTTTACCATTCACCAAAAATGTATAACCCGTAACATCTGACAAATCAGTTTTCAACATACGCATCTGGTTCCACATTTTGCGGTCAGACCACATGGCTTTTAGACCATCACGTTTGGTCTGCTGCCAAACATCACCCAAAGTTTCACGCCGATCTTGATAGTACTCTGCCGATTTTTTCAGATTATTCTGAATTTGATCGCTACTTTGCGCATGAAAGTCTGACAGCATCACCACATAGTCACGCTCAGCTTTTTCATGCTGTGCTAAAGGTTGCTTGCCTTTGGGATAAATCACCAATGCGCCATATAAACCATCTTGCTCTTGACCCTTAGAATGCGCGTGATACCAATACGTCCCGCTCTGACGGACTTTAAACTTATAGACAAATTCCTGATTTGGCGCGATGCCTTTAAAACCATTAAACCCCGGTACACCGTCCATCAGGCCCGGCAAGAGCAGCCCATGCCAGTGAATCGAAGAATCTTTGGTTTTAAGATGATTTTTTACTCGTATGACCGCATCATCACCTTCTTCAAACTCCAGTAATGGCGCTGGAAACTGACCATTGACCGTAATTCTTTGCAAGGGCTTGCCTGTGACACGCACAGTGCCTTCATCAATATTGAGCTGATATTCTTTCACGGCAGCAAAAGCCCATGAAGACGACACAATGCAAAGCCCTGCAAGCAAGCTTTGGCTAGATTTATTAGACATGACTCAATCCTAATTTTATGAATAAACTTTGAAAATAAAGTGTTCTAAAATCGGATTAAGCTTTAGGAGGGCGAAACAGCGCTTGCCAGTAACCTGACAGATGCTGAACTTGAAGAATAGTATTGGGCTGTTCGGACAATTGATCTAAGGCAGGCATAGCCAGCTGTAAGGTTTGAGCCTGTAAAGACTGAGAGGTCATTTGGCAATGCCATAAAGCGCAGTCTGCACATGATGCACTGCCCTTGCTTTGCGCCAAATCACTTAAACAATGCGGCTTTGTTTGCGTTTTGCTGTCATTACAGTCTGCCAGCATCTGGTGAGGCATGGCCGCCTGAGCCTGTGGAACAGATTGCTCTGTCTGCTGCGCATGTGCGGCATGCTTTTGAGCTGTAGCAGAATATTCTGATGAATCTAAGCCCGCTGCTTGATGCAATGCCATTTGATGTTCAGGCTTTTGCGAAACTGCATTTTGCGGCGAATATTCTTTTTCTATTTGAAGCACTATCGATGGATTCATCATCAGCGTATGAATAGGCTTTTGTACTGCGAAGGCAACACTGCTCCATCCAATGACCAAAGCCATTAGAAATGCAAAGCTGGTATACCGCCGCAAATATTTCAGCAAAATGATAACGCCTCTGCTTTAAACCAAACCATGGATCAGCCAACTGCCAAATAAGCCAATGAGCACTTATGCCAATGACCATGCAGTTTTCCACAGCACCTGAATGTCCTATCTATCATAAAGAACTGTGCGCTTATGCACAACGGCTTGTATTGGTTTACAGGCCAGCTTTAGACAGGATTGTAAATCATTTAAAACAATATAGTTATATTTTAAACAGGCTTATTTTTAAGCTAAGCTGAATAAATAGCCAGTAATTCAAATACTTTTAACGCTTAAAAAAGGACTCAAATGAGTCCTTTTTATACATATAAAGTCTAATTAATAAACCTTTGATGTACAGTTGTTTATTATTTATTCAAGTTATCCATATAGTTATCGACATAGATATCCATATGTTTATCCATAAAGTTATCCACAAGCTGTATCAGATTTATCCATAGATTTTAAACTTCAGAAGCGCCAGCTTTTGCCAATTCAGAACGCATTTCATCAATGACAGCTTTATAATCCGGTTTGCCAAAAATTGCAGAACCGGCAACAAACATATCAGCGCCCGCTTCTGCAATTTCACGGATATTTGCTGGGGTCACTCCGCCATCCACTTCTAGACGGATATCGCGGCCAGAGGCATCAATAATTTTGCGCGCTTCACGTAATTTTTCCAAAGTCATTGGAATAAATTTTTGACCGCCAAACCCAGGGT
This sequence comes from Acinetobacter sp. ANC 3813, assembly GCF_002135435.1. GTDB lineage: Bacteria > Pseudomonadota > Gammaproteobacteria > Pseudomonadales > Moraxellaceae > Acinetobacter. Next base: position 194,406 of record NZ_NEGK01000008.1, read on the forward strand.
TCACACTCATCAGCAGGATTTGGTCAACTTTGTCTAGCACGTAGTCTAGGTAATGCAGTGGAGTTGCTGGGTTAAAGACCAAACCCGCTTTTGCGCCGCCGGCTTTAATCAGCTGCAGCGAACGGTCAATATGATCTGAAGCTTCAGGGTGAAAAGTAATAATATCTGCGCCCGCTTCCAAAAAATCACCAATCATGCGGTCGACCGGCGACACCATTAAATGCACGTCAATGGGCGCTTTAATGCCGTAATTTTTGAGCGCTTTGCACACGCCGGCACCAAAAGTTAAATTTGGCACATAGTGGTTATCCATCACATCAAAGTGAACAACATCAGCGCCTGCCTGCAATACATTTTCAACTTCTTCGCCTAAGCGGGCAAAGTCTGCAGATAAAATTGAAGGCGCAATAAGGAATGGCTTGGACATGACGAACCTGGCTATGGAAGAATGATATTTTCCCTAGTATAGCAAAACTGGCTCAGAGGCGCTTGCCTGCACAGCGCATTGTTCTGAGCGCGCCGCCAGACGAATCCTGCGCATTACAGTTTTAAATAGCCAAATTGACATAAATCCTTTATGTTCGAAGTACTGATATAAATTTCAACGCTAGGTAAAGCATGACCCAATCCACCCGCTCCAACATCGCCACAGAACAAGCGGCACGCATTGCTAAACGCTTATTGAACCATTGGAAGCATAAATTTGAAGTCGCTGAATCTGAAGATCTTTTTCAAATTTTCATGCCCAGCGCGACTGTGCAGCTAAGCCCTGTAAAGAATGCGCTAGCTGTAGAAATTATTGCGCTGCAGCCCGACACTGACCTGCCCCGTTTAGAGCAAGTTGTGCTGGATCATTTAATCCGCATGGGTCAGGAAGAATTAACAGCGCAGTGGCAGCGCTCTTCTTAAATCCAATTTGCATGGTAGGCGCTGCGATGCTCCGCATTCAAGTTTTGGGCAAAACTTGATGCAGCCCGGTCATGTTGCTCGTTTTATGGCGCTGGATGCTGTGGCTGATATTTTGTTACAGCCTCAATACGGTCATGCGTTGCGGGATGTGAACTTAAAAAATCCAGCAGTGAACGTTTGTTACTTACTTCCTCACCGCTATCGGCTGCCAAACGCTGTAAAAAATTGGCGAAATGTATGGTTGAAATATGCTGCTGATCCATCATTTTTAAAGCATATAGATCTGCGTCTGATTCAAAGTCACGTGAATAGCTTGCACCAATGACTGTCGCTGGCAAGGTAGTAATCAAGTCTGAACTGTCACCGGTAATCATTAAAGCAATCACACTGAAGCCTAAACTGGAAAGCGCTTGCTGCATGCTGTGGCGCTCTACCAGATGCCCTTGCTCATGCGCCAGCACACCCAGCAACTCTTGATCATTTTTAGCCAGTTTCACCAGTTCATCCGTCACAATAATGGTGTTATTCGGAATCGCCAGGGCATTTGCACCGATTTGTCCGCCAGCACGGAAAATCAGTTTTGCCGGCGGTCCGCCTGCAATCATGTGCAGATATTTCTGTTTAAGCTCTTGCTGACGCGCTTGAGGCAATGCCGAAGGCTGTGTCATGTCTAGAACATATTTTTCTGCCTGATCGCCCCAGCTGTGCATGGTTTTGGCAGGCAAATGCTGCGCTACCTGATACGATGCCGCGGGAATCCCCCATTTCACTACAGAGAACACCAGCAGCGCCACAAACAGCACGCTGAATAAAATTAGGCTTGGCTTGCGTTCCAGTTTCCAAATCGTGTGATACTGATCTTTGCGCGCAAGATTAAACCAGTCTGGCAATACATCTTTAAACTCAATCCGCGAATCATCTTTCAGCTCAACAATGGGCTTAATGCTGCCCAATGCGCCAATCAGGGTCATTTCGTCATAGCTGTAGACCCGCTGCGTATCCAGCTGCAGGCCATATTTGACCAGCACGCGCTTTTCATCGTACTTAGATATCTGCGCCAGCTGCGGCTTAGCGCTGACCCCATCGTAAAAAACCGCTTCTGCAAAATGATTCATCATATTCATCTGCGCTTAAAGTGAAATATCTAAATCGAAGATATCGCTGAGCTCTTCAGCAATAGCATTGTGGTCCTGCTGCAGCTGATTCATCAACTCATCCGGATTATCAACCAGCACCATCTTTAAAGATTCGGACTGATATTTGTATAAACGGATTGCCGCCCATGGTGTGAGCAGTCCCAGTGAAATAATTTTCGCCAGCCAGTTGCTCAAAATAATCCACGCATAGCGCCATTGATTGCAGTCTGTCGTAAACTGGCTGCGGTTCAGCGTGGTGCTGTTCCATGTGGTGATAAAAATTCGAGCCAACATTAAGGGCCAAATAAACAGATACCCCACCAGATAGACCAGCATAAACAGGCCCGCAAAATGTTCTATGCCCAAGCCGCTGCTCAAGCTAAAAAGCAAGGCCAGCACTGCCGCCAGTGCGGCCATAACGGCCAGAAAAATCAATACAGGCATATACATAGCGCGCATATATGCAGGCCAATCTGCATTGAGTTTAAAACTCAATTGGCCGACATATAAATGATTCAGGCATTCACGCTTATACAGCCACACCGCTACAGGCACAAACAGCCCAAGCGTCAACAGAGAAACGGCAATACATTTAAAAAAACACCAATAGGCGCTTTTATTGCTGCCTGAAAAATAAAAGCGCCTATTGCCGAATTTGCTATTGCGCGCGCGGAAACGGATGGTCGAGCGGATTAGCCACGGCACAGCAAAAAAGATCAGCAGCATGCCAGCCAGCAGCAACTCTACTGAATACTTCATCGCTAAAGAGATTGCCGCATATACCGCCAAAGCAATCAGCCGGCCGATTAAAATTTTTGAAGGTAAACCCGTAAAGTCAAAACGGCGCTGGATAAACCAGGTATTGCCATAAAAATAACGCAAGCGGCGCACTTTGGCCCATGGCGCATATAAGCCCAAAGTGACAATGGTCAATAGTATATTGACGATCCAAATACCAAAATATTCAGACGCTGTGCCTTTAAAACGGAATGCATACTGCAGCCCTAAATCAACAGAAGGCTCTGAGGCATATGGTGCAGGCATTTCAGTAAAATTTTGGGGGAATTCTGGACTTTGATGGGGATAAGTTTCTGAATTTTGCATAAAGTGACCTAAATTTATTTTAATAATTGAAATCTTATATACAGCGGCCTAATTCCTTTGGCTCTAAAAGGTATTTCATCATTCTCAAAATTGACTTCTCGCCATTCATGTTTTCGCTGGCTTTGTATCTAAACTGAATGAATTTTAAAGCATTTGCAATCTTGGCTCTGTGGGAAATCTGTTTCAGCCGCATAAAAAAACCGCAACAGCCTGTTGCGGTTTTTGCACGATAAAAACTGAGAAATCACAAATCATCGGCCTGCGGCAACTCAAACTTATTTTTTGAGTTGGCCTGCATGAAACTGGATATGCGACTCAATAAAGCTGGCAATAAAATAATAGCTGTGGTCATAACCTTCACGCATATTCAGCGTAATAGGATAATTCACATCCTGACAGGCATCGGCAAATAATTCAGGCTTCAATTGCTCAGCCAAAAATGTATCTGCAGCCCCTTGATCAATCAAAATCGGCTTCTGTGCAGCGCCGGATTTAACCAATGCAGTGGCATCATAATTTTGCCAAGCAGATTCATCATTGCCCAAATACGCAGTAAACGCTTTTTTGCCCCAGGGCACTTGTGACGGCGCAACAATCGGCGAAAAAGCGGAAATACTTTGATAAATGTCTGGATTTCTCAAACCAATGACTAATGCGCCATGGCCGCCAGCACTATGCCCCATAATGCTTTGCTCTTGATTGCTGGGGAAGTTGGCATCGACTAAAGCGCGCAGCTCATGCACAACATAATCATACATTTGATAATGATCAGACCAAGGCGCTTGCGTCGCATTGACATAAAAGCCTGCACCCTGCCCCAGATCATAAGCTTCATCATCGGCAACAGCTGCACCGCGCGGACTGGTATCAGGCGCGACAAGAATCACTCGATGCTCGGCAGCGTACTTTTGCGCGCCCGCTTTGGTAATAAAATTTTGCTCATTGCAGGTTAGGCCTGACAGCCAATAAATGACCGGCAATTTTTCGCCAGCAGCATGAGGCGGCAAATAAATAGAAAAATTCATTGCGCATTTCAGTACATCGGACGAATGCTGATACACCTCTTGCCAACCGCCAAATGAAGCGTGTTGTTCTAACCTTTCCATGAATGGCTCCTTATTTCATCTGACTCACATACTAACGCAGATGCTGCAGATGCCAATGCAGTTTTGATGATGAATTCTTAAATTTCTTCTTCAGTAAATCAGCACCAATGGGCGCACTTTAAGGTTTAAACCCGCCAGCAGGTCATGTTGTAAAGATGATAGATAAATGAATGCAGTGCAAAATTAAGTTTGCACTGCAATGAAAGGATAAAGAGGCAGACTTAGTTTAGCGCTGCGGCAGCTGGTTTTTGCGGTGCAGTGACTGGTGGAAATAAACGCTGTTCTAACTGCGGCAGCATGAGCTGCATATTTTTACCAATGGACCATTGCGGTTCAGACGGCTCAAATCCTTGCGCGCTTTCCCATTTCGCAACAGTCGCTTTGGTCTCGTCAAAAGCAGCCTCAATGGACGGCTGTTCACGCATAGCCTGATCAAAGAAAGCCCGGCCGAAATATGTATAATCCGCCTCATTTGAACAGCCAAAAGACTGGCGGTCTGCCGCTGAAGCGGTAATAATTAAAGTATTGTCATTTTGCAGAGCAGGCACAAAACTGCCTGAATAGCAGGATGAAATGACAATCACACGCCAGCGGATGCCTGCTGCATCCAGCGTTTCACGCAGCCATTTAGGATCAACCTGCGCCAAATCCAATGGTGCATTTTCCATTTCGAAAACGTTCGGCAGGCCATGTGAAGTCATGTATAAAAACAGCACATCGCTTTCTTTATTCATTTGCTGACCGATACGGCGCAGCGCCATTTCCATACTGGTTTTAGATGCAATTGGCAGCTCTGTACGAGTTGCAGGATGATTGACCAATGCGACCGAACGGCCAAAGGTGCCAAAACGGGTATCGAACTGTTCTTTAATTCGCTCAATTTCCAGTTTGAATACGTCTTGATAACTGGCGCCAGCCACACCCAAAAAATACCAATGGGTCTGGGCAAACTCTCCGTACTGCACATCATCCAGCGACTTATTCAGCAATTTGCTCTGAGCATAAAAGGCGTCTTCTGCAAAACTTGGCGGCAGTTCTTCCACTTTCCAGATTGGCTGGTCTTTAACAGACATTTGCCAAACCACCAACGTGAACAGGGTTGCCAGCATAATCAGCGCACGTTCCCACCACGGCCATTTCAGCTCACGCGAAAATACCCAAACCACAGCAAGGCTTTGCCACACGAACAGGATGATGAACAAGGTCGGAATGTAGTCGTACAGGAAATACGGCAGATAATCTAAATCGCCCAGATATTGAATCAGGCATTGGAACAGCATGATATGCGTGTCTAAGACCAGCCACAGCAATGCAGGCACCAGCATCAAACGCGGATTATTAACCCGCTGCGACAGAAAAATCCCGACAATTAAAGCAATAAACGGCCACAGTGCATAGCTGATCAAACCCTGCGGGTTAAATTCACCGACTCGGCCTGTACTGAGCCAGCTGAAGAGCGTATTGGCACAGCCGCCCAAAATCCCCCAAAACACCAATTGCATGATGGATGGATGAACGATTTGCAGCGAACGCCTCGACCCCAAAAACAGCCAGATCCCCGCAGTTTGGTTGCCTTTAAAATCATGCCAAAAATTGATGGAAGGTTTGAAGTCGATCATATAAATCTTATGAAGTGGGTGGCTCGCTTATCGCATTAGCAAGTGTATGCCTGATGCAGTTTTTATCAATGCTATTTTTCAACAATATAGCAAATCAATGGAGTTTTAGAAGCCTTGCTCACATTAAATTACCAGACCATGCTGAAAATAGGCATCAAAGCGGCAGGCATCCCCCTGCCATTGATGCTGAGGTTCCTGATTTGCTAAGAATACCGCTAATCGAGGCCGTTTGACCACCACACGTTTGGCTACTTGCTGCGCCAGTAACAATAGGTTATCGCCTAAATCCATTTCACCGTCTTCAGGCAGCAGCATATGCAGCAGCTGCATTTGCTTTTTCACTTGCGCCTGCTTTTTAATGGCTTGCTGATTTTGGTCACGCTGCGGAAACATCGGGTCTAAATACACTACATCTGTTACATTGTGCTGTTCGGCCTGCTCACGCAGATAATCTGCAGAATCTGCAAAAACCAAATGAATGCGCGATGCGACCGCACTTAAAAATGGATCCTGCATCGCTTGGCGGTGTGAGTCTTCCAGCAAAGTAAATAAAATTGGATGGCGTTCCAGCAAAGTCACTTGTGCGCCTAAATGCGCCATCAGCAGGCTGTCATGCCCTAAACCTGCAGTTGCATCAATCAGCTGTGGCTTTTCTGCAAGGTTGCATGCGCGGGCAATCATTTCAGATTTTAATGATGCGCGTTTTAAACGGCCTGTTTCAGCTTTCCAATCCGGCTGCATCTTCATGCCATTGGCGCACAGCCAAAGTCCATCAGCATCTACACACAGCGCTATTTCAGGGTTCAAGCGCAGAAAACGTGCATTCACTTTTTCGACCACTTCAATATTTAGCTGAACCCCACGAGAAGAAAGCACAGCAGAGAACTGCTGTGCTTTCGGTTCAAACTCGGCTTCTGTATATAAGCGCATATCGCTTACCATAATTTCCAGCCTGTAAATGCAAACAATAAAATCAGAAGACCTGAGGCAATGCGGTACCAGGCAAACACCATGAAATCACGCTTCGCAACATATGCCACCAATACACGAATCAAAATAAGTGCAGAGACAAATGAAACAATAATACCTGTCGCCAAAACAGCCCAGTCTTCATTGCTTTGGAATACATGATAGCTTTGGTACAAATCCAGCAGGCCTGCGCCAATAATCACAGGAATCCCGAGGAAGAATGAAAACTCAGTGGCTGCTTTACGCGAAACACCCAAGAACATTGCGCCAATAATCGTTGCTCCAGAACGTGAAGTTCCTGGAATCAACGAAAGCACCTGAATCAAACCAATCCAAATCGCTTCTTTATAACTGATATTTTCGACTTCTTGCGCATTCACTTTCGGCGGATTTTTTTCAATCCAGATAATAATAAAGCCGCCTACAATCAGGCCTATTGCAACAGCGACATCATTAAACAGCAGTTCTTTGACTGCTTGACCAAATGTCAGCCCAACCAGAACAATAGGAATCGAAGCCATAATCAGGCTAAAGCCCAAGCGGCGGCCCTTTTCTTCGCCCGTAAACATACCCGTCGCTGCGCCCCAAAGACGAGACCAGTATTCATAGATTACAGCGGCAATAGCACCCATCTGAATCGCGATAACAAAAACATCGCTTTTTTCTTTGGTCCAGAAGTTCATTAATTCTGACGCCAGAATTAAATGACCTGTGCTCGAAATAGGCAAAAATTCGGTAATACCTTCAACAATACCCATGATTGCTGCTTTAAGCAGCAGTAAAAGATCCATACAAATTCCTAATGAGGTTTGCCTTGTTCTGAGATTTTCTTCCAAGCATTATCACGCAAATAAACAGGCAGCGCATATTCTGCGCTGACCCATTTTTTCTGCTGGATATCAGCACGCGCTATTGTCGCGATATCCTGAGCATTAGCGCTAATGTCTTTGTATTGTATTTGTTCTGGCTTAACCAAAGCTGAACCGGAACCAATCACAGTAAATTTAACTGCTTGTTCCGCCTCGCTATAGCTTAATAATTGTTCTTCATCGACAGGCTGCATAATGCCTTGAGTATCCAGCTGATAACTGGCGATATACACTTCCTGCATGCGCGCATCCAGTACGGCAGTCACTTGTGTCAAACCTGCAACGCGGTGAGCCGCCTGAGCCAGCGCCTGCAGTGTCGAAACAGGAACGACAGGCAAATCATTCGCCCATGCCAGCGCTTGCGTCACGGCTGCATTAATCCGCACACCGCTGAATGAACCGGGTCCGCGGCTGAATGCAATTGCACTCAGTTTGGCCAGTTCAATGCCTGTCTGCGCTAAGCCCTGCTCAATTAATGGCAGCACGGTTTGTGTTTGTGCTTTCGCCCGACCATCGAATTGGAAATAAAGCTCTTGATTTTCATCTGCAATACAGACGGAACACTGCTCATTGGCAGTTTCCAGCGCCAGGACGTTCATGCACAACCTTAATTAAAACAAACTTAAAAACGGGCTTAATGATACTCCACTCGCAGCAGCTTCGCGAGATGTTCCCGCTAGAGATACAAAAAATCCGCATCAAAAAGCCCAGAAATATCTGGGCTGAAAATTCATCTTTAGTTTGATATCAATCTAATTGCACAGGTTCTAAATGCTTAAATTTAGGAAAATGCGCAGCATAATGCAAAGCGCTCATTTTCAGTTTAGCTTCAGCAGCTTCATCTAATGTTTTCACCACTTTACCCGGTGACCCCATCACCACAGAGTTGTCTGGAATCACTTTACCTTCAGGGATCAGCGCATTGGCGCCAATAATGCAGTTTTTGCCAATCACAGCATGGTTTAAAACCACTGCATTAATCCCAATCAGGGTGTTATCCCCAATAGTACAGCCATGCAGCATGGCTTGATGGCCAATCGTGACATAATTGCCAATATGCATTTCAATACCCGCATCTGTATGCAGCACTGCATTTTCCTGAACATTGCTATAGTCACCCAGCTTGATTTTACTGTTATCGCCTCGGATCACCGCACCAAACCAAACACTGACTTTTTGCCCAAGCTCAACTTGACCAATCACTGTGGCATTGTCCGCCACCCAGCCATCCCATGGCTGATGCATGGCCTTAGGTACATGACCTTCAAATTTATACAGCATCATTCCTCCTTGAATGCTCGAATAATTTAAAAAATAATTAAGACAAAACTGAAAAAAACAAACCTGATTAAGCGGCAATTAAGGCTTTTTAAAGGCAGGCGAATTGACTAAAAAAGGCCATTCTTTATGGTAGCCCAAACCGTATTGAAACAGCGAAATCAACATGCGCGCAGTCAATCCCCAGACAATTTCGTTTTCAACACGCATACTTGGAAAATACAGTGACTGATGAGCATAACGCACCTCGTAGGGCGTCGGCGGCGCATGCATCAAATGTTCCATCGACGCAAAAAAAATCCGGTCAATTTCTGTCGGCTGCGCAATTAATTCCACTTTTGGCGGAATCAATCCAACCACGGGTTTAACCAGCATGCCGTTTCTGGCCTTTTGCATGGGCAAATCCCCCAGAAGCTTGACATCAAAGGGATTCAAAGCCGTTTCTTCATAAGCTTCGCGCAGTGCCACGACTATATTGCTGGTATCATTGGGATCACGCTTTCCACCAGGAAACGACACCTCGCCTGCATGATTAGACAAATAAACAGATCTGCGCGTCAGCAGCACTTTCGGATCGTCTTCATCTGTAATCGCAATTAACACAGCCGCTTGCGCATATTGCACCCGCGGTGAAAACCGTAAGCTTTGCTGCAGTTTTTGTGTTAATCGCCGATCCGACATCCATGTTTCTCTTTGTTCTATCATTGATTTCATCATAGCTCAAATTTACAGCCCTTGCCTGAGAAATGATGTCAAAGTTCATTTTTTAAGTTATGCTGACATCAAGTTGAATCATTGACCTTGAATATGAACTTTTGCACAAACTGCGGCGGCGCAACAGCTGAAAAAATTCCTCTGGGTGACCATCAAGTCCGCCGTGTTTGCACTCAGTGCGGCAATATTCATTATGTAAATCCCAAGGTCATCTGCGGCGCTTTAGCGCTGTGGCAAGATAAAGTGCTGCTGTGCCGGCGTGCAATCGAGCCGCGTTACGGCCTATGGACTTTACCCGCCGGCTATATGGAATTATTTGAAACCATGGAGCAAGGCGCTGCACGTGAAACACGTGAAGAAGCCGAAGCTGAAGTCCAGATTCAGCAGCTGTACTGCATGTACAATATTCCGCGGATTGGGCAAATTTATGTGCTGTTCAAAGCTGACCTGATCGAAGGCGAATTTGGCTCAGGTGAAGAAACTATTGAGTCGCGCCTCTTCAGCGAAGATGAGATTCCTTGGAATGATTTAGCATTCCCGAGTGTAGAACGTACTCTCAGACATTATTTTGAAGACCGTAAAAGCGGCATATTTACCACGCATTTAGAAACGCTTGGAACACGTTTAGACCATACTGGCTAAATGTATTCCAAATGCAAAAAAAGCCCATCATCTGATGGGCTTTTTTATTATTTCTTCAGCACTTTATAGCACGGCGCCAGCTCAAAACTGATCGAACCGCCTGCCAATTTTGCTAATTCCTTAGACTCTGTATCCTTGGTATTGCTCTGATTGTAAATAGAGTTAAAGCTTGCAAAAGTGTTGCCCCATTTTACAGGATTGCCATTCGAATCTGAAAATGCAATTGATGGCGGCTTAGTACCGGCATCAGCATTCATCAGACTGCTCACTTTTAATAAAGCGCCGCCAACAACCACACTTTCACTCGAATCCTTCGATGTTCTGATCGTAGTATTCATGCCAATTAAAGCGCCATTTAAGTTACCAAAAGCAGCATCCGCTAAAATCATACGAAGCGACAGCGCGTTTGGACTAGCTGTATAGCCGCTGGTAAAAGCGCGGGATACTGTACCTATCCGGTACTGCTGAGTATGATTACTGTCCTGCATCAACTCTGGATAGGCCAATGTATCTGATTGACAGCCTGTCGCATCATCCGTTGATAAATCAATAATTGAGCTTGAAGTATTAAAGACATCTGCAGGCACATTCGGACGGATATTGGTACGGATGTCGCCATTGCTGTCGATGACTACACCTAGTTTCACCGTTTTAATATCGGTATTGCTAAACTTAAAGGTCATGTCTGCATAAAGCGGAAAAAAGTAATTTTGACCTGCTGCTGCATTGACTGCTGTTTTAAAGACCGACTTATCTAGATAACTGATTGGATACTGCTTATAAAGGTCAATCGTCCCTTTATAATCAATGCCATTTACGCGCTGCGACCATAAGCCCATTCTTGCACGATCTTGGTCGGTAATCGTAGCCGAAGAAGATAATCCTGCAAGCGCACGGTAAATGGTTCCATCTGTACCCGCAACCATCTTATCTGCCAGCAAAGTGCCTTGAGTAATTTTCAGCGGTTCTGCATTGGCTTCCGCCACATCAAATCTAAAACCGAATTGACGTTTACGGTCAATTTCATGCGTGATTGGATCAATCCAGTTATCCTGCTGCGTTGCTGTCATCTGTTTCGGCTTAATATTCCGCATCATATGTAAATTGACGCCGCCGATAGTCTCTAATTCGTCTGTAATTTGACCGCGCCACTGCAGGCCGCTGCCGAAGGTCATCCCCTGACGGTCTGTAATCAGCATAAAATGGCCGAAAGAGTTTGACTTCGTCTTATCTGCTGGATCACATACCGCTTTATCGCAGCCAACCAAGCCGTTTGAACCGCTTAAACCGGCAACAACGGTTTGCGAGGTGGAAAACAATGCAAATTCAGGCTGGAATACCGCCGCAACAGACATATTGGCCAACTTAGAAACAGCTGTAAATGCATCATTATCACTGACCGTTGTTAAATCCAGCCAAGGACTGAATAGCGCATTAAAATCTGCGTCACTCAGAGATGTAATATCCGTGGTCGTAATAGATTTATTAATGCTTTCCAGACCAGTTCTATTGATTGCATTCATATAAACAGGCTGAATATCAGCAGCAGAATTCAGGTTTCCATCTTTCAACCCGATGGCCTGAATAATTTTTGCTAGACGCATGGCGACTTTAACGGTTGCATCATTTGGGTTGAGTTCAGCTGCAACTTGTCCGTTTATGCCCTTAGCAATATCCAGCAGCGTTAAACGCGGCGGTGACGTGCTGCTGGCGACATTTGAAATCGTGCTCAGATTCACTTTTCCTAGATCTATCTTTTTCTCAGCATCGCCCATTAAATAGAAGCTGACCGTGTCGCCAATTTTACATGCGCCAGTAGACACACTTTCATTTGAATCAAATAAAGTGATGAATTTATTAGTCGTATCACTTGAACAGGTAAAGTTTAGACCGTCAAATGGATAGTCTAATACAAACTCCATACAGCCTTCTGAATTACTTGAGCATGCGCCATTTTCTGTACTGGTGTCATACTTTTCTGGGATCACATTGGCGCTTTCACCGCCGCATCCACTCAAGGCAGCAAATACAGCAGTCAATGCAAAAGGTAATATTTTTTTACTTTTCATTCTAATTCTCTAATCTGTCCTTAACGGATTGCTATTAATTTCAATTGTCCATAATTGGTTAATGCACGCTGCTCAACATCAATGGCTGAAGCTAATGGTGTCATTAAAATGTATTGTGTTTTTTCAGGGATCTGGATCACGCCTTCGATACTTTCATGACGGAGATTATTTTCCTGCCCGTCTTTATTTTTGTATCCGCCAGCGCCTTCCAGTACGCAGCCTTTTGCATCAAGAAACACCACAAAAGGCCAATAAAATGTTGGGTTATTCTGTTTTGATGCGTAGGATTTAATCTGAATATTTTGAATAGACGCATCAATTTTAACAATTTCAAAATCAAACTGAGCTTTAAGCGGCGCACGCGGCCATACATTAGCATCCGCATGCGCTTTTAAATTTTTAGCATTTTTCGTTTGTTTTTCTTGAAAACATTGCTGCCCTAAACCTGAGACCGCTTCAGCTTTAGACACCCGATAATATGTCGTTGCAAGGGTTATCGGCCCTGTATCCACGGGCTGATTACGCTTAAACATGGATTCAATTACGGACTTACTGACTCCTTTTTCACGCTCCACCATCTGCATGCGGGTCGCGCCAATTTTGTTGTCTATCACACCTTCCGGCATAGCATAAAAGCGCTTTTTACCATCTAAGTTAAATTCTTTATCTTCAAGATACTCACTATTTACATACTGCTCACCATCCATTGCTGAAAAGCCAGTGCTCATCTCTTTGGATGAAACTGACTGAACGGCAGATTCAGGTTTTCTCACTAAATCTTGCGGCAATACTTTAAATGGCGAGTTCTTAGGCTGTTCATTTTTTTGAATGGATTGAATAACTGCATGTGAAATTTCAATAGTTTCTGGTTTAGAGTCGGCCTTGACTGGCGCTGCCTGAGACTCAGTTTTAGCTATATTTTTTTCAATTTGCAACGTAGGCAAAGGTTGCTGAAGATCTTGCTCTGCAACGGTTTTTAATGTGGCTTCGTTTGATACTTTACTTTGCTGTTTACTCACCTCAGCCGCTTTAGATGGATTATTCGGTTTCGCCTCGACAGAAACATTCGCCTTTTCTGCTTTTAATTTTTGCGCTACCTGCTGTAAATTTTGCTCTTGAGCTGCTGAGATATGAGGCGTAGGCTCAAAATGTGGAGTAGAAACCACGACTTCATCCGGCACTTCTGTATCTAGAGAAACTGCGTTCGACTGAGTGATCAACGCTTTTTCTACGTTCTTTAAATTTTGCGAACCGTGCTCCACAGCCTCAGTTTTTTGTACAACCACCTTTTTTTTCACAGGAGCATCTGGCAATTGCACCACCATCGGCCGCCCATCAGGACCGATAATGGTATGAAATGCGCCAGAGTAAGCGATTGATGCCTGCATTAAGCTCAATGCAAGCACCGACTTTATGAACAAATTCCTTTTCATTCTTCAGCCTTTCCTACCATCGTGTTCTATAGTTCAATCCTAGAATTGTCACTTTTGTATCCGTCTTTACGTTTAAACCGGCATAAGGGTTCAGCAATATATTATTGACCCCAGTCTGGTTCGCCAAGCTACTGGAGTTTGCAGGGATACTATCTTTACTGCGTAAAAAGCCAATAGACAAATCTAGATCCGTATCCGCATCAAAGCGATATCCCACTCCCAAACCAAATAATTGCGCGCCATTAATCGGAATCATGGTATTTCGCTTACCATCAGGAATTGCGCTGGTACGCGGCTCATAACCTGCACGCAGTTTCAAACGGTCTGTCGCGGTGTATTCAATCCCAATTCCATAATTCCATGGCGAAGTGAAACCTAAAGGCAAAGCCAAAGAGGTATCACTAATATCAGAAGACAGCAGTTTGGCAATTTTTAAAGCTGAAATCTGGCGGTCAAACTCAAACTTGAACTTGTCCCATGCCCGATAATCGGTCCAGCCAACATCAAAATTGACTTGCAGGTCTGGCATCACATTGTATTTAATGCCGGCTTGAAAATGCTGCGGATACTCAAAATCCATCGAAACCAAACCAGACTCACTGGCAGGTACAGAGCTTGGGAAACCTAAAATTGCAGCTAAAATTTGCCCTGTTGGTGAGGACATCATGCCCTTAATTAATTCCTGTGGCGCTTTAGCATTATCAATATGATATTTACCCTTCAAGCGCATTTTAGATGCACTTTGATAAACCATACCAAAACTGAAATCTTCACGAGGTTCCCACAGCACACCAAGGTTATAGCTTGGGCTGAGCGATTGCTCCATTGCTAATTCAAGCTGGCCAAAACGGCCAAAAGGATTCATCCCTTCCTGCGCATTACACATCCCGAGTAGCAGGATATCGGTAATAATGTCTGAGTTATCTTTAAACGGTGTACATACCACTTCATCGATCATGCGCAGCATGCCGATTAATTCATTTGGAAAGCGTAAGTCCGTTTTCATACCAATAGCTTGGTATGACATGCCGATACCGCCACCAATGGAAAGCTCATCATTTACCTGAAAAGCCATGGTTGGCGATAAATAGGTAATACGCTCAAGCGCAACCTGCTGCCCCATGTAGTTGCCAGCATTGCCATTTTCAGCACCAAAGCCTGCAATGAGCGGCGCATAGATGGCTGTAGCAAAAGTCATTTTTGAGCCAGGCGGATTATAGGCAATCGCTGCTGTCGGCGCAGCCAAAGGCGTGCCTTCACCCAAATCGACCATCTTTTTCAAAACTGGCACATAAAGGCTGGCGTACTCTACATCACCGCTGACTGAACCTTTAAAATCTGTACATAAATCAGAAGAGACTTCTGGACCATCATTACATACCAATGGATCATCAGAATAACCAAATACGTTATAGCCTGCCGGCACTGAAAATTGGCGCTTAACATCAAAGTTCGCCAAAATCCCTTGTACATCGGTCTGTAAGCCTTCAATTTTTGTTAACGCTGCAGGGTTAAAATGAACAGCGCTGATACCTGGAGGATCTGCTGTTACAGCATTACCCATGGATAAAGAACGCACATCTACAGATAAATTGGTTCCCAGCTGTGCAAATGCAGCGCTGGAACAGCCCGTTAATAAAATCGCTGTAACGAGTGGGCTGAGCCGAATATTATTCATGCAACAGCCCTCTTAGCGAAGTTTTTTACCAAAACCTAAGATATCCAGCGGGAAAGATAATCCCAAGGACACATCTGGCGCATCTTCTGTTAAACCGAGACCGACAGTTCCATTCACAATCGTATCTGGAGATACACGCACACCTAATGAAATTGCCAAGGTCGAACTGGTTTGATCTGCTGGAGAGTATGATTCACCCGTGTTATAGCTAAATTCAGCACCTGTATTAAAACTTTGCTGATAGGACATCGTCATTGACACATCATAGTTAAATGAATATGCAAAGCCAAAAGCGAAACCGCCACTGATGCCTGGATCAAATTCATTAATTGTTCGAGAGCCGCGGCGCTGATTCAGTCCTGTTTCTTTCAAACCATAGTTTGCAGATACTGATGCAAAAAGCACAACAGGATCGATATATTTACGTGTGCTGGCGCCTACGCCAACAGAGTAATAACCTTTACCTGTGGCCAAATCTGACGTTGCATTTACTTCGTATGGACTATCGCCTGTTTTTGTTGATAGGTTGCCAAATAAGATCAACGGCAGACGGCCTGCTTTGAGCGGGAATGGTTCCCAGCGCGCGCCTAAGGAAATGTCGCCTAATCCAGCTGTTGACGTATCTTTTAATAAGTCCGATTTTGCAACTAAGGGCAAAGATGCCGTGAATGTTAAATTGTCCAATACACCATATTGAAAAGTAAATGTATTGGTAATTGAATGTGTTGCATTTTCTTGAACGCGTAACTGATAGAGAGAGCCATTTGCCATCTCCATATCCAGCTGAGTATCGCGATAATAGGTATAATCAATATCGTAAAAAGAAGATATTTCACTTTTCTTAATTAATGAATACTGACGTTCATTTGATGTAAAAACTTCTTGCAGATTAGTTTCTTGACTCGCATCCCCAGCCTGCTGCTGTAGTGCACTAGAAGCTTCCGCTGGAGTGTTGTTGACTGGAGCTGCCTGTTCAGCAGGAGCATCTGCATTCACTTCCTCTACTGCATCATATCCCCCAAGAGATGTATCTGCAGCTGCAGTTTCTTCTTGCTGTTCAGCTTGTTCGTATTCGCCGACTGCTGATTCTTCTGCTGCATATGCAGCGCCCATCGCCAGCTGAATACTCATTGCCAATAAGGTTCTGTTCATCCATTTACTATTCATGTTCCATCCCACCGCATTTATTTTTTTAATTACGTTTTACGTTCAATTTACTTTTTAAAAGTTATTTACTCTTATAGTAGAGTCGTAAATAGTTATATTCTTGCTTTCCATAATTGTCCGAATCTTTATTCGTATTCGTATCCAAACGGATTGTCGATGCTTTATCTGCAATCTTATTCATATAAAACTGAGGATATTGAATATCTACAAATGCATAACGGTTTACAGTGGCATCATCGACATGCCGCATATCGCTTTCTTGCATCGCCAATAAATTTTTCCGCTGCTCAGGCGCAACATTAATCAGATACAGCGTATTATTTTCCCAAATTTCTTTAAAACGCGTTTCATCGAAACTGATATTGCCTAATGCAGGGTCAGCGACATAAACTCGGCCATTTTTATAGCCTTTATATACAACAAAATGCTTAAATCCTGCATAGGAAATAGGGACAATTGCTGGCTGGCCTTGAGAGACCAGATCTGAAAATTCACCGCGGTAACCGCCGCTTTCCAAACCCAATGCCCCAACAAAACGTTTCATATCAAGTAAAGAAAAGCTACGGCGTTCAACAATTTTTTCCGTTTCACCATACTTCAGCAACCCATTCATGATCTGCTGTTCGGTCAATTGAGTACCAACATAGCCATTTAACAGCGTTGTTAAGGCTGCAGAGCCGCAGCTGTAATCATAGGCTTGACGGACAATACCGCGGAATTGATCTTCAATGGCTGGCTTTATTTTGACAGTTTCACGATGCAGGCGTGTGAAGGAATCATTACGGGAATCAAGCGTTTCAGTGTAATACACTGTACCTGCTGGCTTTTCCTTGATGTCGAAAGACTCTTTGGCAAAGTAATACATCAATGCCGAGCCTAGTGCTATCTCTAACATATCTTCTAACTTTTAGTTATCGGCAATGATGTGCCTTTATTATCTTTATTTTTTAGAGCTTATGCTCTACTTCCATGTAATATGCAAGATACCTTTTTTTTCAAAAATAAAACAGTATTTTTTGATTTTTTTTGACTTGTTTCATCTTTTTTATATAAAAAAAGCGCGTGATCATCACGCGCTTTTCTATTTTTGAAATTAACGGCCAGAGATTGTCAACACAGAACCCGCTGTATATTGACCAGCTGCTGGGCTGTAATATGTACGCAAGCCTTGAATTTCCACATCACCGATTGAACCCGCAGTCTTAGAGCCCAAATGAATACCTTTTACGTAGTTATCAATACCGCCTGTATCTTCATTGATAATACGGATATAACCTTTATCAGCTGCAGTTGTACCAGTTGCACCAATAACATTTACACTCGCTTTAATGTCTAGATCAGTTTTACCAGTATTGGCAACTTTAATGCTGTCAAGATGAATTACGCCAGCAGCACGATTGGCAGCTGAAGAACCATCACCCGTACCAAGTTTTGTCGAGTTATCCAAAATACCTAGATTTGCAATTTCCAAACCGCCAATCATTGTGGTATTTAATTTGATCATTGCACCTTGCGGAGCAGCACCCAACTGCACATTTGCACTCATTGTGCCTGTTTTAATCGATAAACCGCTTAAAATTGCATTGTAGTTAGTATCATCACCACCGCGACGGATTGTGCCAGCATTTGTGCCGCTGCCTGCTGTACCTGATGCAGTTACACCAATTTCACCCAAGTGAATTTCCAAGCCAGAAACTTGCGCTGCAATATTCAGGAATGCGCCGCCTTTCGCTGAAGTACCCGCATCAGAATCGATTTGCAAATCAGCCAAGTTTCTTGATGCAAGGAGGTAAGCGCCAGCGTTTGAGTAGTTCGCACCCACATACACACCAAAGTCAGCATTAGAATACGCTTGACCATTGGTTAGTGTAATTGCACTTTTATTTGCATCGCTAGCGCCTTTAATCACAATTGCGCCAGCATTGGCTTGTGTACCATTCAAACCGTCATTATCGTGAACAAATAATTTATCAATAGTTACTTTTGAAATACCGATACCAATATTGATACCGTCTTGACCTGTTGAAGCACTTAGCGCAGCATCGTCCATTGCTTGCATTGCCATTGCATTTGCGCTGATTGCTATAGAAGAAACTAAAGCAAGTTGAGTGAATTTTTTCATCTTTTACTCTCCCAAGAGTATTATTTTTTTGATTGTCAACCACTCGATATACACAGCTGATTATTCGTTTTGTGACAGCCGTTACATCTTTCCTTGAGTAGTGCTCGCTTGACTAAATTATATCTGTGTCATTTTTTGTTCAACTGCTGTTGGTCGCAATGTATTGATTGCCGATAAACGGTATTTAAATCAATATTTATAATCTAATGGTATACACTAAGCCCATCAGCCACCTGCTCCTTGCTTTTGTGAATCATGCATAGCTTCAATATTTCTCAAAAAAATATTTTTAATCATAATGTTAAAGCCCATTCAATATTGCAGGCTTTAGCATCGCTTACGCATGTGGCTTATTTAAAAAATAATGGATTCCCAGTCATTGCGTTGTGTGCAGACGAATATTTTATCTTACAAAACTCTCAACTTTTCCATTTTGTAAAACAAGATTTTAATTGTTATCAAAAATTCCCAGCGGATCATTTTCCAGCAATCCATTACAACAGTTCGCAAACAAACGATGACAAAAAATTTAAGGGCGGCTACATCGGGTTCATCAGTTATGATCATGGCGCTTCCCGTCAAATCCAGCTGTCCGAGAAAAGCCAGCCCAGCCTGTTTTTAGGGCGTTTCAGTATTTATCTCGCTTGGTCCAAGGATGGCTGGACCTTGCATTGTCCAGCTGAATCTATATCAGAAATCGAAGAATTGATTCTATCTGCCTTCAACAATCGGGATGTTTCAAATTTTAGCTTAAATACCCCTTGCACAGCCCGCTGGGACAGAGCGCAATACAATACTGCTTTTGAGCAAGTGCAAGAATACATCAAGGCTGGAGACTGTTATCAGATCAATTTGACGCAAGAATTTACGGCAAATGCGACGGGCTCCCTCCTCTCAGCTGCTGAGCAGTTTTGGAAGCTCACGGATGCACCCTATTCAGGCTACCTGCGTGTTGATGATTTTGAGTTATTGAGCTGTTCACCAGAATTATTCATTGACTTTGAAGCCAATCGTAAAATCGTTACAAAGCCGATTAAAGGCACGATGCCGCGATATCAAGATGCTCTTTTGGATGAGCAATCCAAATTGACTTTGCAGCAGTCTGAAAAAGATCAAGCTGAGAATGTCATGATTGTGGATTTACTGCGTAATGATCTCAGTATTTTTGCAGAAACCGGGACGGTTAAAACACCTCAATTGTTCAATATTGAATCCTTTAAGCAAGTGCATCATATGGTCAGTGAAGTCACCGCCACCCTCAAAGAAGAGGTTAATCCATTTGACGTCTTGATGTCCGCGTTGCCTGGAGGATCCATTACAGGCGCGCCAAAAATTCGTGCAATGCAAATTATTGATGAACTTGAAGGTGCTCCGCGCGGCGCGTATTGCGGGTCATTAGGCTACTTTAATGATGACGGAACAGGTTCTTGGAATATTTTGATCCGCTCTATTCAAAAATATCAGAATGAAGTTTCTTTATGGGCTGGCGGCGGCATTACCATTGCTTCTGATTGCGATGCCGAATATCAGGAATGCTTTGATAAAGTGTCAGCCATGCTGGACCTGCTGAATACATGGCATCATCCCGAATCTTCATAAAATAAAAAAGCCTAACATAAGTTAGGCTTTTTTGATTAAAGCGCTGTTTTAAACCAAGATGGTGTTTTTTAGAGTATCTACTAAACGCTGATTTTGCTCATCTGTACCAATGGTGATCCGCAAGAATTGGTTAATGCGCGGCTTATTGAAATAACGCACAATAATTCCCTGCTCACGCAGCGCGGCAGCTAATTCACCCGCATCTTTTGATGGCAATGTAGCAAAAATAAAGTTCGCCTTAGATGGCAGCACGTCAAAGCCGATTTCAGCTAACTGCCCGACCAATTTTTCACGGCTCGCAATCACTTTAGCATTTTGCGCTTCAAAATAAGCCTGATCTTCAAATGAAGCCACAGCTGCAGCGATAGCAAAACGGTCAATCGGATAAGAGTTAAAGCTGTTTTTTACAGCTTCAAGCGCGGCAATTAAATGCGGCTGAGCAATCGCAAAGCCAACACGCAGCCCTGCTAAAGAGCGAGACTTAGATGTTGTTTGACAGACCACCAAGTTGTCGTATTTTTCCACCAACTGGACAGCAGATTCAGCACCAAAATCGACATAGGCCTCATCAATCACCACCACAGAATTTGGATTTGCTCGGAGCACTTCCTCTATCGCAGACAATCCCAAATCTATGCTGGTTGGCGCGTTGGGATTGGTAATGATAATACCGCCATTCGGCTGTTTGTAATCATCTGCAATAATTTCAAAACGATCATTCAGCGGCAGAATTTTAGTTTTCAGCCCAAAGAATTGGCTATATACGGGATAAAAACTGTAGGTAATATCAGGATATAAAACAGGCAGCTCTTGAATGAAAAAAGCTTTAAAAATATGTGCAAGCACCTCATCGGAACCATTCCCGACAAAGATATTCTCCACTGCAATATTTTGCTGTTTAGCGATCGCCTGTTTTAATGCTGAAGCTTCAGGATCTGGATATAAGCGTAATGCATCAGCTGAATTCACCAATACCGCCTGAACAGCCTCGACCACTTTTGGTGATGGCGGATAAGGGTTTTCATTGGTATTCAGCTTGAGTAAGTTTTGAATTTTTGGCTGCTCACCCGGTACATACGGCTCTAGCTCGCGTACTTCAGGGCTCCAAAAACGCATTTGTTCTTTCGTAATCGACATTTTCCTATCTCTTTTAGCCCTCTCCTAACCTCTCCCTGTGGGAGAGGGATTTCACTTTTGCATGATCTTTCAGCTTATCTCAATTTCATCGTGCAATTTCCCTCTTCTTTTAGCAGAGGGACAGGGAGAGGTTTTAAATTATTTATTGATAACGGTAACGAGCAGAACGTGCATGCGCATCCAAGTTTTCTTCTTGCGCCAAGATATCTGCCGTTCTCGCCAAAGTTTTGACACCCTGCTCAGAACACATAATTAAGCTTGAGCGTTTTTGGAAATCATAAACACCCAATGGCGAGGAGAATCGCGCAGTACCCGACGTTGGCAAAACATGGTTCGGACCTGCACAGTAATCACCGATTGCTTCTGGTGTATAGCGTCCCATGAAAATTGCGCCCGCATGACGGATATCTTGAGCCATGGCTTCAGCGTCATCCAAACATAGCATTAAATGCTCTGGGGCAACTTGGTTAATCAGCTCCACACCTTCAGCACGATCTTTGACCAGCACCAATGCGCCGCGGTTCGCGATTGACGTACGCGCAATCTCCGCCTTAGGCAAAGCTTGAAGATGGATTTCAATGGCTTGCTCAACCGCACTCAATAATTCTGCATCTGGGGTAATGAAGACTGCTTGCGCCACAGTGTCATGCTCTGCTTGCGACAGCAAATCCATCGCCAGCCATTCTGCATTATTCACGCCTTCGGCATAAACAAGAATTTCTGATGGGCCAGCAATCATGTCAATGCCGACTTGACCAAACACCGCACGCTTCGCCGCAGCGACAAATCGGTTTCCTGGACCAGTAATCTTATCCACTGATGGAATCGTTTCTGTACCGTAAGCCAAAGCGGCCACCGCCTGCGCACCGCCAATCGTAAAGACGCGGTGTACACCGGCCAAATACGCAGCAGCCAAGACTAAAGGATTCAGCTCGCCATTTGGCGCAGGCACGACCATAATAATTTCAGGTACACCCGCAACATGTGCAGGCACAGCATTCATCAATACAGAAGATGGATATGATGCCAAACCGCCCGGCACATAAATCCCCACGCGGTCTAAAGGCGTTACTTTTTGGCCTAAAGTATTGCCTAAAGCATCAACATAGGTCCAGCCATCCTGCTTCTGCGCTTGGTGGAATTCACGTACGCGGCTGGCTGCCAGCTCCAAAGCTTCACGCACTTCAGCTTTTAAACCATCAAAGGCGGTTTTTAGCTGTTCTTGGCTCAGTTCTAGATCTGAAAATTGATGCGCAGGATGTCTATCGAACTGTTGAGTGAGTTTAAGAACGTGAGCATCACCATGCTGACGGACATCAGCAATAATTTGGTCAACGGTCTTTAAAAGTTCAGGATCACTAACTGTCTCAAAAGCCAACAAGTCCGCAAAGTCTTGTTTAAAGCTTTGATCTTGAGTCGATAAACGTCGCATCAATTTACCCACAAGGTTTGAATTGGAAAACTTTAGTTTACCTTGTTTCAGCTACTTTGTGGACGGCAAATACACACTCATTTGCCAAGTTTTATCAATAAGCATCTATGTTTAAATCAATAAAGCCTGCATCAGGCTGATAAAAAAACCGCCATGAATGGCGGATTTTTTAAGGCACAGTCAATTAAGCTGTTTTGGCTTTTTCACGTTCTTCTACAGCGGTTTCCAGCTGAGCAAGAATCGGATTCAATAACTGCTGCTTACGCTTAAAGCTGGCTTTGTTCACAATCAATCGTGAAGACACTTTGCAGATTTCTTCCAAAGGCTCTAAACCATTGGCGCGAAGCGTATTGCCCGTATCAACTACATCGACAATATAATCACCCAACCCAACTAGTGGCGCCAGTTCCATTGAACCGTAAAGCTTAATGACATCAACCTGCTCGCCAAGGCTTGCATAATATTGACGCGTTAAGTTCACATATTTAGTGGCAATTTTTAAACGGCCTTTCGGACGTTCCATCCCCACTTTACCTGCTGTCATTAACTTGCAGTTGGCAATTTTTAAATCTAATGGTTCATAGACATTTTGCGCGCCATGTTCCATCAGCACATCTTTCCCCGCAACACCTAAATCTGCAGCGCCGTTCTCAACATAGGTCGGCACATCAGATGCGCGCAGAATTAGAATACGCACGCGCTTATGTGTTGTCGGAAAAATCAATTTACGGGATTTATCCGGATCTTCCAGTAAATTGATCCCCGCCGTTTCCAACAGCGGCAATGTCTCTTTTAAGATACGTCCCTTGCTTAATGCTAAAGTTAAACCATGATCAAAATTGCCCATAACGTCAAAGTTTGGATCATCGTTTCTCATATCGCTCATTAACTTACTCGCTTAATCTGGGCACCTAAACCTTGTAACTTCGCTTCAATATCTTCATAACCGCGGTCAATGTGATAAATACGGTCAATCAGCGTTTCCCCTTCAGCAGCCAAGGCAGCTAAAACCAAAGAGAACGAAGCGCGTAAATCCGTTGCCATCACAGGGGCTGCAGAAAGTTTTTCTACACCTGTCACAACAGCATCATTGCCTTCAACCTGAATGTTTGCTCCCATACGGGCCAACTCAGGCACATGCATAAAACGGTTTTCAAAAATCGTTTCAGAAATTGTGGCAAATCCGCGGCCGATTGCATTTACTGCCATCAGCTGCGCCTGCATATCTGTTGGAAATTCTGGATGCGGCAAAGTTTGGAAGCTCACAGCTTTTGGACGTTTGCCCAACATATCCAGCTCAATCCAGTCATCGCCGCGAGTGACTTCCGCACCCATTTCTTCAAATTTATCCAATACAGATTCGAGAAGATTGGGATCGGTATGCGTGGTTTTCACACGGCCGCCTGTAATTGCTGCAGCAGCCAGATATGAACCTGTTTCGATACGGTCAGCAACCACTGCATATTCACAGCCATGCAAGCTTTCCACACCAGTCACGACCAATGTATCTGTATCTAGGCCTTCGATTTTTGCGCCCATTTTTATCAGCATTTGCGCAAGGTCAGTAATTTCAGGTTCACGAGCGGCATTGCGGATTGTGGTCACGCCATCAGCCAATACAGCAGCAGTTAAGATATTTTCAGTACCGCCAACAGTGACCATATCAAAGATAACTTCGCCGCCTTTTAAACGGCCGTCAACTTTGGCATGCACATAGCCTGCCTCAACTTCAATCTCGGCGCCTAAGGCTTCTAAAGCTTTTAAATGCTGATCGACAGGGCGTGAACCAATTGCACAGCCGCCTGGAAGTGAAACTTTTGCACTGCCGTAGCGCGCAAGCAATGGGCCAAGCACCAAAATAGATGCACGCATGGTTTTTACGAGCTCATACGGTGCAAATTGATTATCAAGCGTTGACGTATCCGCTTTAACGGTATCGCCTTCATATGAAATTTGCACACCTAATCCGCCAATAAGCTTCACTAAAGTATTGACATCTTTAAGGTTTGGCACATTCGTAAGGGTAATTGGAGAGTCTGCTAAAATCATTGCAGCCAATAATGGAAGCGCTGCATTCTTTGCACCAGAAATACGCACTTCGCCTTCGAGCTTAACACCGCCCTGAATTAAAAATTTATCCATTAAATTATTAAGCTCCGAAAAGACTGGCTTTGCGCCATTCTTCTTTAGTCATTGCACGAATCGTCACAGCATGCACCTCTCCGCTCGCGATATACGAGTTTAATGGCGCATAAACGGTTTGCTGGCGGGCAACAGGACGTTTGCCTTCGAACTGATCATCGACAATGCGCAGATCAAACTTTCCGCCTTGCCCACTCACTGCAACGTCAGCATCTGGAAACGCAGCTTTTAAAATATCAGTGAGCTGTTCAGTATTCATCACAAGACCTCTTTATAGGACTAACGGTGTAAAACTTGCCATTTTACTATAAATAAAAAAAATAATTCATTAGTCACATACATTATATCAATAAAAAAAGAGGTTATTTAAAACCTCTTTTTGTGCAAATTATGGGCTAGGCCTCCAAGGGCACATGGATCAATTGCATTTTTCGGTGCTTATCCAACTGCTTTTTTAATTTTTCCGACAACTTTTTAATCGATGTATACATATCGTCCGCAGTCGCCTGCGCAAAAAACTCTGTCCCCGGCAAGCGGATAATCGCTTCCGCTATATGATTTAAACTTCCTTTTCTGGAACGCTTATCGACCTGATGATCTTTACTGAGCTTAACCTGCATACTATTGACCTGATCTAAATGCTTGGTCATTTCGGCAAACTTTAAACGAATATCTTGTTCTATTGCAGGTGTAACGGTTAAATGATGTCCACGAATCGTAATTTGCATAACACTATCCCTCACCTTTTTTAGGATTAGCAGGAAACAGCCAAACGTTCGGATCAGTGCAAATTACTGGAGCTCTGCATTTAACATCAAAACATTTGGCTGTTCCTTAAATAAAAAAGAGATTCATTATTTCGTCATAATGAATCTCTAGAATAGTCAGATTTTAAAAATCAGATCAAGACTTTTCGCTCAGAAGATGATGGAATATGTAACGATTCTCTATATTTTGCGACTGTACGCCGAGCAACATCAATGCCCTCATCTTTCAGCATAATTGCAATCGCGTTATCAGACAAAGGCTTACGCGTATTTTCATCCGCAATCATTTTTTTAATTTTGGCACGAATTGCAGTAGAAGAAGCTTCACCGCCCGTCGTCGTTCCTACATGACTGGAAAAAAAATACTTCAGCTCATATAAGCCGCGCGGTGTCAGCATAAATTTATTCGTCGTTACCCGTGATACTGTCGATTCATGAAGTTCCACTTCTTCAGCAATATCCCGCAGCACCAAAGGCTTCATACCCTCTGGACCAATTTCAAAAAACGAACGCTGATGCTCAACGATACACGTTGAAACTTTTAAAAGCGTTTTATGACGTTCATCAATACTTTTAATAAAATTCTTTGCTTCTAGCATTTGATTCCGCAGATACTGATTATCATCACTTTGATCAGCACGCTTAATCATATTCGCATAAAAAGAATTCACTCGTAATTTAGGCATAACATCTTGATTTAGCTGAACATGCCAATGTTCATTTTTCTTCGAAACAACAACATCTGGAATTTGATAATCTGATTCACGATCTTCAAACTCAACACCCGGATGAGCTTTCAATGTTTTTAACAATTCCACTGCAGATTTAAGCTGATCCGTGCTCAACCCTGTTTGCTTTACTAATTTTGGTAACTCATTAGAAATCAATAACTCATAATGCTGCAAAAGCAACAACGCTTCTTTTCGGTTAGGCACTTCAGCATCTAAACTTTCAAGCTGTATACTTAAACACTCAGCTAGGTTTCGGGAACCAATACCAATCGGTTCTAACCGTTGAATAGATTTAAGAACAGCCAGGACTTCATCATCTTCAACGTCTTCATCATAATCCATGCTTTTCAGCAGATGCTGCACAGAAAGCGTAATTTCGGAAAGATCGCAATCTAAAAAACCTTTCTCATCTAATGAATCGATAATGCAATGCGCAATCAGTTTATCCACCATAGAAAAATGCAATAAATTGACTTGCTCAAGCATATGCTCACGCAGATTCATATGCGCCTGGCGGTTATCTTCACGCTCTTCAAATTCTGCGCTGCCCAGACTTGTCGGCTGATGCGTATATACATCATCCCAATCAGTATCTACCGGCAGATCGTCTGGTAAATGATTGGCATTCAATTCATTGGTTAAATCTTTACGGTCCTGCTCAATTTCAGTTAATGTAGTGATACTTTCTATGCTTGATTGTTCTTCTATTTTTTCTAAAAGCGGATTACTGTCTAGCTGGACTTGAATTTCTTGTTCCAACTCTAGACTAGAAAGCTGAAGTAAACGAATGGCCTGCTGCAGCTGCGGTGTTAATGACAGCGAATTCGCAACTTTTAATCCAACCGATAACTTCATCTTTTACCCCTATGCAATAACGCATCTTATAAGCAATAATTGTGCCGAATTATATTTTTATAGCACAGTTTGATGTAAATAAATACAAATTAATCTGTAAATGTATGTCTACACTTTAATATTTAGCCCATTTTATGCGGATTATTTCTGTAAATGATGTATATAAAAGATACTAAATTCAATTCTGAACCTTAAAACCCGAAATTTTACAATATTCCTTTTCATGCTTAACTTCCGATATTTCACCCTCGCATAAAAAAACACCCCCTGAGTAATCAGGGGGTGTTTAGAATAATGAGCTGGCGATGACTTACTCTCACATGGGTAACCCCACACTACCATCAGCGCTAAGAGGTTTCACTTCTGAGTTCGGGAAGGGATCAGGTGGTTCACTCTTGCTATTGTCGCCAGCACAACTGTTATGGAC
>NZ_NEGK01000009.1 GCF_002135435.1 Acinetobacter sp. ANC 3813
TAAATGAAGCCTTTGCAGCACAGGCTTTAGCCGTAACGCGTGATCTTGGCCTAAAAGATGGCTTAGCCAAAGTGAATCCTAACGGGGGTGCAATTGCTATTGGTCATCCACTGGGAGCATCAGGTGCGCGCTTGGTCACTACTGCACTGAATCAATTGGAACAAACAGGCGGCACATACGCACTGTGCTCAATGTGTATTGGTGTCGGTCAAGGCATCGCTTTGATTATTGAACGTGTTTAATCCTCAATAAAAGTCCCCATTATCAAAGGGGGATTTAGGGGGATTTATAAAATTAAGGATTTTAAAATGCCAACATTTACATCGAATGATGCCGAAATCAATTATCAAACTTTTGGTGACAGCGCTAAGCCTGCACTGATTTTTTCCAACTCTTTAGGCACCAAGTTCAGCATGTGGCAGCCGCAGATTAATTTCTTTAAAAAAGAGTATTTTATTATTTGTTATGACACCCGCGGCCATGGCGCATCTACAGCACCGCAGGGGCCATACAGCATAGAACAGCTGGGTACTGACGTAGTCAATCTGCTTGACCATTTGAATATTGCAAAAGCCAACTTCTGCGGTATTTCTATGGGCGGAATTACAGGTCAATGGCTGGCGATTCATCATCCAGAACGCTTTAACCACGTAGTGGTCTGCAATACTGCAGCGAAGATTGGTCAAGAACAGGCTTGGAACGAACGCGCCGCTTTAGTTCGTGAGCAGGGTTTGAAATCAATTGCAGAAACAGCAGCATCACGCTGGTTTACAGAACCCTTTATCCGAAGCAACACAGCAATTGTAGAATCTTTGAGTAACGACCTTGGTGCTGGCAGCCCAGAAGGTTATGCAAGCTGCTGTGAAGCTTTGGCTAAAGCGGATGTACGTGAACAACTAAAAAATATTTCAGTGCCGACTTTAGTGGTTGCAGGTCAAAAAGACCCTGTGACGACTGTGGCAGATGCCCAATACATTATCAATAATGTCCGTACAAGCTCACTATTTGAGATCAATGCATCGCATATTTCAAATATTGAACAGCCAAAAGCCTTTAATCAGGCTATTCAGAGCTTTTTACAGCAATAAGCAACTGAACAAATTCAACGCAGTATGATCTATTAAAATAAAGCCTTACCATTGTTTAGGGCTTTATTTCGTTTGAAGGCTTTGATTTAATAGCCGTTCTAAAAATAAATAGACAATTAAAAGAATGATTCATCAATATCCCAAAAACGGATCAATCCTGCTTTTTAGTTTAGCAATCGGCTTTAGTCCTGCTGTTTCTAGTGCAGATGTCACAACTCCACGTGCTGCCGATATAAAGGCCTATACTCTAGTCAGTGGAGGCGGTATCGATGATCTTTCTGTGCAATTGAAAGACATTAAAAACCGGGATATAAATGCTTATTGCGTGCAGCATTGCGGAAACTGGTTTGTGTTTAATCCAGCATCTGATGGTTATAGCTTAAAGAAAAAATACCAAGGCGCAAAAGTATGGGCTTCTCTTTCATATGAACAAAATCGTGACCGTATTGCAGGTCCAAGCGCTGATGAAGAATTGTTCTTTATAAAGAAAATTAAAATTGAAAGTATTCACTAAACGAATTTTCAATTGAATAAAAAAAAAGGCCGAAGTATTGGAGTCCTTCGGCCAAAACAGGAACGTCAAAACTTAATCAATCATTATGCTTTTACTAGGCGACTTCACCATCAATAATGCCCTGCACTTTTAAGGCCTTTAATTCATCTGCCGTTTTAAAGCGCGATAAAATCTGCGCGGTATGCTCCCCCAATTGCGGCGGCGCATGACGGTATTCCACAGGCGTATCAGAAAATTTCATTGGCGAACCAATCACTTTAAAATCGTTATTTAATGTATGTTGAATATTTACCACCATATTGCGGTGCTGAATTTGCGGTTCATTTAAGGCATCTTCCACAGAATTAATCACACCTACAGGCACTTTAACGGCATGAATGGCATCAACCCAATCTTGAGCATCCTGAGTTAAAAAATATGCCCTCAATAAAGTAATAAGTTCTTCACGATATTTTACCCGATCCTGATTGCGCAAATAGTTGGGATTATCTAACAGTTCTGCATAGCCAATGGCAATACATAAATCTTTGAATTGCTTGTCATTGCCGCAAGCAATAATAAATTCTTTATCTTTAGCTTTAAATGTTTGATAAGGCACAATATTGGGATGATTATTCCCCATACGCTCAGGTGCTTTTCCTGATGTCAGATAGTTCATGCCCTGATTGGCTAATGCTGCAACCTGTACATCCAGCAAAGACATATCAATATACTGCCCGCGGCCTGTGTGCTGTCTAGCCAACAGCGCAGCCTGAATGGCGATGGTTGAATACAGTCCCGTCTGAATATCAACCACAGCTACGCCAACTTTCTGTGCTCCGCCGCCAGCAACATGGTCAGGCTCACCAGTAATACTCATCAGGCCTGACATGCCTTGAATAATAAAATCATAGCCGGGTTCTTCCGCACGCGGGCCATCTTGACCAAAACCGGTGATTGAGCAGTACACGATACTGGGGTTTAAAGCGCTCAATGACGCATAGTCTAAACCGTATTTGGCAAGTGAACCTGCTTTGTAGTTTTCAATCACAACATCTGCCGTTTTAGAAATTTCATAAATAAGCGATTGCCCTTCTGTACTGGCAATATCAATTGCCACTGAGTATTTGTTGCGGTTCGCACATTGGAAGTAGCCTGATTCACGTGTTGGATTGCCCTGTTGATCCGACATCCAAGGCGGCCCCCACATGCGGGTGTCATCCCCCACCTGCGGACGTTCAATTTTAATCACTTCGGCGCCTAAATCGGCCAAAATCTGACCGCACCACGGCCCAGCCAAAACACGGCTTAAATCTAAAACTCGAATGCCCTGCAATGCGCCCATGTTTTTCTCCTATGAGCCATGAAAAGCGACACACTTCTCATGGCCTATTTTTTATTTTGCTGTGACTGGTTTTGAAACCGCTTCGTTTTGATCAGGTGCATGAGTATCTAGTTTCGCAAGCTTTTGCTGTTCTACAGATACAGCCGCCTGCTGAGGGTCGTATTGACGCTCTCGAATAAACAGCCCTGGAATAACACCTGCAATGAAATAGGCCGCACCCATGACAATAAAGGCCATAGTGAACGATCCGCCTGCGGCAATCATGCCAATGGTTGCTGGAGCAATGGCTGCACCTAAGCGGCCCATATTGTAAGCGCCGCCAATTGCTGTGCCGCGTACATCGGTAGAGAAGCTTTCAGCCATGTAGGTTGCATTTACACCATATGGAATGCCATATAAGAAACCAAAAGTTACTAATAAATAAGCAATATTGGTTGGCGTGTTATAGAAAATAATCACAGGCAAGAAAGCAGCTGTTGCAACCGTACCGAAAACAAAAGTTACGCGGCGGCCAAGTTTGTCTGCAGCATATCCTGCTAAAATTTTGCCTAGAATCATGGCGGTATACGCACCCACCATATAGCCAGCCATGGCTTTAAAGTTCATGCCAAGCTCAGTTTCTAAATATGTCGGCATCCAATTGTTTACGCCGTAGTAACCGAACTGCAAAAAGGCTGCCGTACTCATCCATAAAAGGAACATTTTGCGGTGATTAGTATGACCAAAAATACGTTTATAAATGCTTTCTGATGGCGCTTTTTCAGCTGCTGCCATGATTGGAACTGGATCTAAGTTCAATTCACGGCGTTTAATTTGTTCAATTTTAGCTTCTTGCCAAGAGGCTGGCTCTGGTACAAAACGCATGAAAATCAGAGCAAATGCAGCAGGAATAATGGTCACATAAAACAGCATACGCCAGCCGTGATCTGGAATAATGGCGCCTGCCAAAACTGTAGCTACGATATAACCTACGGTTTGACCTGTTTGCAGTGTACCCAACACCGTTGTGCGGTATTTCGTTGGCACATATTCCGCCATGAGCGTATTGCAGGCCATATATAATGAACCTAAACCAAATGCGCCAATAAAACGTAAAATTAAAAATTGTTCGTAACTTTGAGTAAAACCTAAAATACAGGTCATGATGGAGAAAAACACCACTGACCAAGCAATGGTTTTGACACGTCCGAATCTATCGCAGGCCCAGCCGCCAGAAATACCGCCTAAAGCCATACCTGCTAATGACGAACTGCCCAACATCCCTGCTTGAAACGTCGTTAATCCAAATTCAGCCTTTAAACTGGTTAAGCTGAAAGACAGCAGCATAATATCTACGCCATCAATTACCAAAGATATAAAGGCAAAAATAAACGCCATTTTCCAAGTATTGCCATTAATGCGGTGCATTGTTCCGACATTGCTTGGCAGTTTCAGCGCTCCTGCGCCATTGTGCATTTCATTGCTCATTATCCATTTACCTCATTTTCTCAAATGAGTCATCGACATTCCTATGTCTCTGCGCTGACTGTTTTTATAATTCTTTTTATTAATATTTTAATTCAAGTCAGCAACATGCAGATTTACAAGAGTATTTCACGATGAATCCTTTATAGTGATGAATTTTATCTGTAATTTTTTAAACAAAAGCTCCCTAAAGATGCTCATCTATGAGCATCTTTAGCCTTAAGCCACGGTATTAAACTTAGTTACCGAAAGCCGCAATCCCTGTTTGCGCACG
This sequence comes from Acinetobacter sp. ANC 3813, assembly GCF_002135435.1. Lineage (GTDB taxonomy): Bacteria > Pseudomonadota > Gammaproteobacteria > Pseudomonadales > Moraxellaceae > Acinetobacter. Next base: position 4,665 of record NZ_NEGK01000009.1, read on the forward strand.
GCCAAGAATCAGCGCATGCACATCATGCGTACCTTCATAAGTGTTCACCACTTCAAGATTCACCAAATGACGCGCAATTCCAAACTCATCTGAAATGCCGTTGCCGCCCAGCATGTCACGTGCGACACGGGCAATATCCAAAGCCTTGCCGCAATTGTTGCGCTTAATCAGTGATGTGCCTTCTACTGCGGCAATGCCCTCGTCTTTCATGCGGCCAAAACGCAGTGCAGCTTGTAGCCCCAACGCAATTTCAGTTTGCATATCGGCCAGCTTCTTTTGAATCAGCTGATTGGCTGCCAAAGGACGGCCAAACTGCTTGCGGTCCATCGTATATTGATGCGCTGTATGCCAGCAGAACTCAGCTGCACCCATTGCGCCCCAAGCAATGCCATAACGGGCGCTGTTTAGGCAGGTAAATGGGCCTTTTAAGCCGCGGACGGCTGGGAATGCGTTTTCTTCCGGAACAAAGACATTGTCCATCACAATTTCACCTGTGATTGAAGCGCGCAAACCTACCTTACCGTGAATAGCTGGTGCAGAAAGCCCTTCCCAGCCTTTTTCTAAAATAAATCCGCGAATGTCGCCAACATTGCCTTCTTTTGATACTTCTTTGGCCCACACCACAAATACATCGGCAATAGGACTGTTGGTAATCCACATTTTCGCACCGCTTAAGCGGTAGCCGCCGTCCACTTTTTTGGCACGAGTAATCATGCTGCCAGGATCAGAACCGTGATCTGGCTCTGTTAAACCAAAACAGCCAATGTATTCACCTGTCGCCAGTTTTGGCAGGTATTTCTGTTTTTGCTCTTCTGAACCAAATTCATTAATCGGAACCATCACCAAAGAACTTTGTACGCTGGCCATAGAGCGGTAGCCAGAGTCGACATATTCAATTTCACGCGCCACTAGGCCATAGCTGACATAGTTTAGACCTGCACCTCCGTACTGCTCTGGAATGGTTGGACCTAGAAGGCCAAGCTCACCCATTTCACGGAAAATTGAAGCGTCGGTTTGCTCATGGCGGAACTGTTCCAGCACACGCGGCTGCAGGCGGTCTTGGCAGTATGAATGCGCAGTATCGCGGATCATACGTTCTTCTTCTGTCAGCTGCAGTTCCAATAAAAACGGGTCTTTCCAATTAAATTGAACTTTTGCTTTTTTCACATTGTTAACCATTTGATTCATCGCTTCCTCTGCTTAATCAGGCTTTATTTATTTGATTCGATGCTATGTGTGAACATTCTTTCTTTCAAACGATAAATTTGCATGCAGATATGCGTTAATAGAATAACTTAATCAGGCGAGTTTAATTTTAAGCATTTCAGCCAGTGCGATGGCCCCATTAATGCTTTATTTTTAGACTATAGTGGTATATGAAAATAATTCTTATATGCCGATTTGTGATACCACGCGATAAAAGGATTTTATCTATGCGTCGCAATATTCCTTCATTGCAAAGTTTAATTTGCTTTGAATCTGCCGCTAAACATTCTAGTTATACGCATGCATCTCAAGAACTGTTTATTACCCAAAGTGCCGTTTCACGGCAAATTCAGCAATTGGAAGATTTTCTAGGTGTGACGCTATTCAGCCGCACGCGGCATGGTGTTGAATTAACAGAAGCTGGTAAACAATATGCCAAAAGTATTAAACCTTTTTTGCAAGGGATTGAAAAAAGCACCTCGGATATTATGACGCATAAAGGTTTAGGCGGTACTTTAAAGCTCGGCGTTGTACCGACTTTTGCCACTCACTGGCTGCTACCAAAACTGCATAAGCTGAATGCACAGCATCCAGAAATTACTGTGCATTTGGAAACCAGCACCAAACCGTTTTTATTTAATGAAAATGTATTTGACGCAGCAATTTTTGCAGGGACACAGCAGCAAATTGAACACTGGCCGGGCATACAAGCGCATTATTTAATGGATGAAGAAGTGGTGCCTGTTTGTTCGCCGCAACTCATTCAACAGCGTTTTCCAAATGCCCAAATGCTCAGTGATTGCAGTTATGACCTGAGCGATGATGAACTTCTACAGTTGCCTTTGCTACAACAGACTACTCGGCCCAGCATTTGGCAGGAATGGTTTCAGGCACATCACATGCAGCATGCCAAACCTTTTGATGGACAGCGCCATGAACTGTTTTCCATGCTTTCTGTTGCGGCCAGCCACAACATGGGCATGGCGTTAATTCCACAAATGCTGATAGAAGCCGAACTGCAAAAAAAAGAATTGGTGATTGCTTCGAACAAAAAACTGTACGGCAGCAGAAAATATTATTTAGTGCACTCTAGTCAAGACAGCTCCCCGCAAATACAAAAATTTGTCGATTGGGTCATGCAGGAATTACAGCAAAACTTAACGCTCTTAGCCTAATTACATCGTCGTTGAAACCACGGCTTTAAAATGATCAAGATCAGATGCAATGAACAAACAAACCATTTATTAGCACTTAAAATTACAGTTCATTGTTCTCAATAACCGCCATCAGGAGTCATTATGCAAAAGTTAGTGGTATTTTCAGGCGCAGGCATGAGTGCGGAAAGCGGCATCAATACCTTTCGTGACAGCGATGGATTGTGGGAGCAGCATCGCGTGGAAGATGTCGCAACACCTGAAGCATGGGCGCGGGATCCTGAACTGGTACAGCGTTTCTATAATCAGCGCCGTAAAAATATCTTAAATGCGCAGCCCAATTTGGCCCATCATCTGATCGCTCAGTTGCAAGAGCAGTATGATGTGCATGTTATTACACAAAATATTGATGATTTGCACGAACGTGCAGGCAGTACTCAGGTTGTGCATCTGCATGGAAATATCCGTTTGGCCAAAAGCTCTGGACCAAATGCGCAATATACACAGGAATTTTATCCCATTAATGGAACTGAATTAGACTTCAAACAAGATCAATGCCCTGCAGGTTATCCATTACGGCCGCATGTGGTGTGGTTTGGAGAGGCAGTTCCCGCTTATGAAAAAGCCAGTGCGCTTGCACAGCAAGCCGATATTTTTGTGGTGATTGGCACCAGTTTAGCCGTGTATCCTGTTGCAGGCTTAGTACATGAGATTCCTGCAAAATGCAAAGCGTACTATATAGACCCAAAGGCTGATTATTTACGGGTACCGAAACAATATCAGCTCATCGCAGATACCGCAGTTAATGGCATGAAAGCATTAGTAAAACAGCTGCTCGACTGATTCATACTGAATCATGGTGCACTTTTTTCGCACATGGAAATCGCTTTTCAGTAATTCAAATGGCCAATTTCTTTCATATATTGAGCATTTTATTTTATTAATTGCTTAAAAATGAGCATATATCCAGATTGGCATCGTATTTGCTTAACAGTATTACGTTTTAAAGTTTTAGTAATATTGGGGTTAGGCAAATATGAGTTATGCTGCAAAACCGCTGTCACCAAAAAGCAGATTGCTGTTTGGCTTAGGTTCTTTTTTAATTCCAATACTCGTTTGGTGTGCCGTCAGTTATCTGCCTTTTATTTGGCATCCGCAGGTACAGATTACACATTCTGGCAGTGTGCCATATTTGCAAGTGGATAGCCGCGTCGATAAAGCTGTGTTTTATGCAGAAGCTCAAAATGCTGTGAATGCAGGTGTGGAAGCGCCGCAAGGCAAATTGGTCAATCCGATTTATCTGCCTGCACCGCACGAAGTTGCCAAAGCTTTAGTTACAGCTTTTGTTACGCCGCCAGCTCAGCCTGATGCGCCTTGGTTCCATCAAAGCTTATGGCACAGTATTAAAATCGTATTTACAGCATTTTTTATTGCCTCGCTCATTGGCATTCCTTTAGGCATTCTTTGCGGTTTTTCAAATAAAATTTCACAGCTGACCGAACCCTTTGTAGAATTCTTCCGCTACTTGCCTGCCCCTGCTTTTGGAGCATTGGCTGTTGCTATTTTAGGCATTAACGATGCGCCTAAAATCGCCATTATTGTCATCGGCACGCTGTTTCAGCAAATTCTAATTATTGCCAATACCACCCGCATGGTCGACCGCGGCTTGATAGAAGCAGGTTTTACCCTCGGCACAAATAAACTAAAAAGCCTATTTCATGTGGTGATTCCCGCTGCGCTTCCAGACATCTACCGTGATCTTCGCGTACTGCTAGGCTGGGCATGGACCTATCTGATTGTATCTGAACTGATTGGCACAACATCTGGGATTACATGGTTTATTACCCAGCAAGCCCGTTATCAAAACTTTGACAATGTTTATGCAGCCATCTTGATTATTGGTGTGATTGGACTGGTCTGTGACTTGGTGCTGATGAAACTTGGTGAACGCATGTTTAAATGGAAAGCAGGAGCAAAATAATGACAAACTCTGAATTTAATGCCGCACAGTATTTTGATTCTATTTATACACGCCCTGTTATTTTAGAAGCAAAGAAACTCAGCCAAAGTTTTAAACATGGCAAAACAGAACGCACCATTTTAAATCAGCTGGATTTAAAAATTCATAAACGCGAATTCATCTGTGTGATTGGCCCATCGGGCTGCGGAAAATCGACCTTCAGCCGTATTGTTGCAGGTTTAGACCCTTATAGCAGCGGCGAATTACTGGTTGATGGTGAACCTATTACAGGCCCTAGCCCAGAACGCGGTATGGTCTTTCAAGGCTACACCCTTTTTCCATGGAAAACTGTCAAAGAGAATGTGATGTTTGGCCCATTAATGAAAGGTGCCAGTAATGCCACAGCAGATGCCAGCGCACGCGAATGGATTGATATCATTGGCTTAGAAAAGTACGAAAACCAATACCCGCATGAACTTTCGGGCGGGATGAAACAGCGTGTGGCCATTGCCCGTGCTCTGGTGAGTGAACCGAAAATTTTGCTGATGGATGAGCCATTTGGTGCACTCGACCCGCATACCCGTCAAAAAATGCAGAAGCATTTGATGGATCTTTGGCAAAACATAGATATCACCATTATTTTTGTCACACACGATATGGATGAAGCCATTCTGCTAGCAGATCGAATAGTGGCGCTTAAAGCCAATCCAGGTGAAATCAAAGAAATTATTGAAGTTGATTTGCCTCGCCCGCGCAATAGCGAACTGATGCTTACACCCGAATTTAAACACTTGCGTGAGCGGGTCGATTTCTTGGTGCATGCACAGGAAGATGAGCTTGACCCAGCATTGGAAAACTTGCCGAAAATTCCGCGTATGACTCAAGTCAGCGTAAAAAAATAAGCGCTGCCAGAATACAAAATACATCTTTGGGACGGCCCAAACGATGCAATGCACAGTTGGACGGCCAACAATACAGGTATTTATGATGAATGAAGAGTACGTATTGCCTCTAGTCGATATTTCTAAATTGCAAAGCGGCAAATTGGACGACCGTATAGAAGTGGCTGCAGCACTGGATCAGGCATGTAAAGATGTCGGTTTTCTATATTTGAAAGGCGATCAATTCAATTTCAAATTTGCAGAAGACCTCGTTCACATCACCAAAACCTATTTTGAAAAAGATTTAGATCACAAAATGGAGCACTACATTGGGCTGTCTAAAAACCATAGCGGCTATGTGCCGATTGGCGAAGAGCAATTTTCTGGCAACAGTTATGACCTAAAAGAAGCCTATGATGTCAATTATGACTATCAAGGCGCTGCTACAGACTGCCCTTTGCTAGGCCCAACGCTTTGGCCCAATGACGACGCATTTAAACTGACTGTAAGCCGCTATTACAGCCATTTACGCGCAATCAGTGAACAGATCTTCCGTGCATTTGCATTAGCCTTAAAAGTAGATGAAACCTTCTTTGATGCAAAGATTGCCCATGCGCCTAGCCAATTACGCCTGATTCATTATCCATATACTCCTGAAATTAAAGACGCTGAAGGCATTGGCGCGCATACAGACTATGAGTGTTTTACGCTTCTATTGCCGACAGCACCTGGTTTACAAGTTTTAAATAAGCAAGGTGAGTGGATTGATATTCCTATCATAGAAAATACATTGGTCATGAATATTGGCGATATGATGGAAATTTTGTCAAATGGCAAATATTTAGCAACCAAACACCGTGTAAAAAAAGTGTCTGAAGAGCGCTATTCGTTCCCACTATTTTGCGCATGTAATTACGATACAGTGATTGAACCAGTTCAGTCTGCTGAATCAGCAAAATATCAGCCGCTGATTGGCGGAGAACATTTGTTTAATCAAACGGCACAAACCTTTGCTTATCTTAAAAAGCGTGTTGCTAGCGGTGAATTGGTTCTAAAAAATGCTGTGCCTTTGTCTTCTTTTGGTATTGAGGAACATACTGAATCACAAGGAGCATCTGCATGAATCTATTTCAAGCCCTAGAACAGCTCCCTGCGAGCCAAGATATTTCAGGCCCTATTCCAGACTATTTGTACGGCGTTTTCCGCCGTAAAAGCATCAGTTTTTCTAATGGTTTAACAGATGAAAAAACCATTGTTTACTGGTTTCAATCACGGACTTTTACCATAGATATACGCTTAAAAAGCCGTGAAAATACGCCCGTCAATGAACGACAAGGCTGGATTGGCAATACCGTGTGGGACGACAAAGAACAGCTGCTGTCATGGGAAGTTGACGCGGAATCGAATTACCAAAATCATGTGCAATGGCCAGAACCTGCGAAACTGCATGCGGTTGGCAACAGCATTTTAGAATTTTCACCAAGTAATGTGTATGTTGAAGACTGGCGGCAGCAAGCCTATCAGGGCTTATTCTTGGGACTGCGCTTAAATTCAGCCGTAGATCTTTCATCTAATGAACCACTTGAAATGGATGGCGGTTTGATCATTTGCGGCGATCACATCGCCCTAACTTTGACCCGTTCCGCAGCAGACCAGCAAATTGTTTCTGCATTGGATCTTAAAACGGCGTCTGCAGACGATGAACAAGCCATTCAAAGTTTTGAAGTCTCTATTGGCCTTGATGGCGTGCATAAATTTTATACCACTTCATCTGCAGAGATGGATCAGAGCTTTAACTTTGAAGATTTTGAAATTGTAAATTCAGAAAGTTTGGCTCAAACCCTTTCTTTGCATGGACGCAATGTTCGACTGATCTTTGATATCGACATTTACGTGCCCGATTATTCATTTCAGCGCACAACAATCACGACACCTTCAAGTGAGCAATGGCTAATTGATGAAGGCAGCCACCTTATGCATCACGCCAAATTAAGCCTCTAGGATATACATGTCTTTTATATATTTGGTCATTGCGATTATTGCTGAGGTCATTGCGACTTCGGCATTAAAAGCCAGCAATGGCTTTACGGAATTAGTACCCATTATTTTTACAATAGTGGGTTATGTCATCGCTTTATTCTTTCTGGGGCTAACGTTTAAATCAATTCCGATGGGCCTTGCCTATGCAATGTGGTCGGCTGCTGGAATTGTATTGATTTCATGTGTGGGCTGGATTGTCTTTAAGCAAAACTTAGACATCCCTGCAATGATCGGTTTAGCATTTATTCTCTTTGGTATTGTGATTATTAATGTTTTTTCAAAAAGTACTCAACTCTAAAATTTAATGTCTTATTTGTAATGCAGTATGTCTTAATCTAAACATGGGCATACTGCAATTTTTACTTAACTTATTATTTTTAATTTACTTTTTGTAAAACACCCCTATTTCAAGGGATTGACTACTCTATAGTTTTCCGTTGTGATCTAAGCTGTTATTACTTTCTAAAAACTACATGACTAGGACAACCCATGAATATTAGTCACAAAACTTCATTACAAACATCTTTTAATATCACCTCTGAACAAGAAGCAGAGCTACGCCACTTAGGTTCAGTACTCACCCCGTCACCATTAATGATCAACAGTAAAAATTTTAATGATTTTGTCTCTCAATTGATGATTCCTAATACCGTCATGGAGCTGTCACGTAAATGTTCAGGTATTAGCCTCTCTGCACGTGAAATTAAAGGGATTGAAAGAAGTCTGCACGACGGCCGACTAAGAGATATATTGGAGGATAAGCTTGAAGAAGACCCTTCTCACCCACCTTATATTCGTGTTGACTGTACCAATGGCAGTCCACATCTTTATGGCTCTCCAGTTGTTCTTGAAATTTGGCCGGGACAACATTTTTCTCCTATTCACTCGCACGGCAAGACTACAGGTATCATTTATTGTTTAACTGGCCAACTCGAGGTTATGCTCTACGATCACTTAAATTGGGAAGCAAAAAAATTAGGGCTGTTAACTTTAAAACAAGGTGATTGCGCATGGTTAAATGAACAACATTTCCCTGTACATAAAGTCTACTCTTCGATGCCTAAAGACGCATTTGCAGCAAGTTTACATGCATACCTCAACAAAGATGAACTGCCGTTGCTCCAATCAGAATCAAACTCTCGAGATGAGTTTGATTTTGTACATGAAGATGAGCCACACGATCTAGGATGTTTTCAAACCTATTCCGACTTAACATGGAAACAACTTGTTCGGGAAATTGACCGAAGAGCCCCCCTAAATGAATTTGGTGCTGAAAGTTAAATATTTATTGGGTTGATTTAAAAATTAAAAAAATCCCAAACTAAGTTTGGGATTTTTTTGCTTACTTAAAGAGTTATTTTAACTCTTCCACCAATGCTGGATAAATCGAGCCATCTACATCCATTTCAGTTTTATAAATACCATTGGCAACGTTGAATTTATTCACATGATAGCTTGAACCGTACAGCGAGTCGAAACCATCACCCTTGGTAAAGACCTTCTTATTTGCTTCCAAATCCAGTAAATGCGTGCCGCCAATAAACTGTTCATATTGCGCAGGATCTACCCCAACACGGGTCGACATAATTTTCACAGCATCGGCATGGGTGGCTGGATCATTAATGTATTTAACGGTTTTATCCCACACTTGAATGATTTTTTTCCATTCCTCTTTATTGGCAGACAAATGCGTCATGTTCACGGTTAAAGTGTCATAAATCAGGCCGGGTTTATCTTTAGAGGTATAGATAATTTTAGAGCCTGCGACCGCTTTAAGTGCTTGATTGGCAACGGGCTGCCATACTGCAATCGCTGAAATATCTGGACTGGCAAAGACCTGCGGCAATTCATTGGTCATGGTATTCACCAATTTCACATCTGAGGCATTAATTTTTGCATCGCCCAACGCGGTCGCCAGCAGCAAATGATCGACTAGGCCTTTTTCAGTTGCAATACTTTTGCCTTTCAAATCTTGCAAGCTGTTAATACCAGCTTTAGCAATAATCACATCGTTTCCAGCAGAATAATCCGTCGCCATAATCATGACGCCTTTTGTTCCGCCTGAACCAGTCACCAAATTATCACCATTGGTCACTAATACTGCATCAAGCTGATTGGCTGCAAAAGCAGATAAAGATGCAGAATAATCAAACCATTTGAAATCGACATTCAGCCCTGCTTCTTTCAGCCAGCCTTTTTCAATTGCCACTTGCCAAGCCACATAGCCAGGCCAGTCACTGTAGCCAATCGTAATGGCTTTGGCTGTTGCTGTGCCTTCTGCTTTAGCAGTAGGTTCAGGTGTTTTCGCCGTATTGTCACAGCCGCTAAGCATAATTGCTGTAACGACTGATGCAGATAAAAACGCTTTTTTGATCATGATGCAATTTCCCCTATGCCTGAGCATTTAAATTTCGTATTGGTTGCTTGAAGTGATTTGATATATGCGCGCCAGCCGCCAAAGTGACTGATATCTGTCGCGTCATCTATGCCATAGCCTTCACAAATAAAGCCTTTTACCCAGCTGCCGTCTGCCAGCTGTATATTGCCAATGCCCAGCGGCGCAGGCACTTCTGCAACAATTTGCCCAAACAGCGCAAAAGGAATATCCCAGACTTCTACATCGATGCTGTGTCCACCTATTGGCAAATATTGCAAAGCAGGTTTAGGCGGTACGGTATTTTTTAAGGCATACAGTTTGTAGTTCGATGAAGTTTTGGCGGCTTTAATTAAAGTGCCTTGGCGTGCAGTCAGCTGGAAATTTAGCGGCATGCCAGATAAATGCGCACCTACAACAGCAAGTTTGACTGAATGCTGCGAACAGATTAAGTGTGACAGCTCATAAGTACGCTGCGATGTGCCTAATGGCAAATTGCCCGACGCTTGCCAAATCTTTGCAAAATTTGCCAGCGCCTGATCCATCCAAGCAGAAGCAATAAAAGTTACGCCTGTAGGCAGGCCATCTGCACGAATGGCATTCGGCAGCGCAATCGCGGATAGATCTGCAAAATTGACAAAGTTGGTATACGCACCCATATGGCTATTTTTTGCAATAGGGTCTGCTTCTACATCGGCAATGCGGTAAATGGTTGGCGATGTCGGCACCATCAGCGCATCAAAAGCGTCTAACTCAATATTAATTTTTCGCGCTAAATCTGCACGTTCATATTCCGCCTGCATGGCGTCTACAGCACTGAACTGATCAGCCTGTGCAATGATCTGCTGAATCACAGGATGGCTTTGCTCACGCTTAACCATTTTTTCAACCGCGCTGGTACGTTCAGCCACCCAAGATTTGTTATATAAAGCCGAAGCCAATTGATTAAACACTGTAAAATCAATTGCTTCTACGCTATAGCCTAAATTTTTTACTCGTTCTACTGCTGTGGCAAACGCTTTTTCAGTTTCTGCATCACCATAAAATTCCAGCTGTGCAGGTATGGCAATTTTGCCCTTAGAAAATTGTGTAGGCACATTGGCTGGATGTTCACGTGAATACTCATCCGCTGCATCATAACCTTGCATCACCTGTGCGGCTTGCCATGCATCGTCAGCTGTTAAGGCAAAGATTGAAATGACATCAATGGTTCTGCATGCAGGAATCAAACCTGCTGTTGAAAACCAGCCTTTGGTTGGCTTCAAGCCGACAATATTATTATGTCCTGCCGGTACACGGCCGGAACCAGCAGTATCTGTGCCTAAGCTGAACGGTACAATGCCCTTAGCCACAGCAACTGAAGAGCCTGAACTTGAACCGCCGCTAATATATTCAGGGTTGAAGCTGTTTTTCACTGCGCCGTATGGCGAGCGCACACCCACTAGCCCTGTCGCAAACTGATCTAAATTGGTTTTGCCCAATACAATTGCGCCCGCAGCTTTCAGTTTTGCAATCACTGTTGCATCTGTATTTGCCAAATACGCAGCTTCTTTACAGGCTGCCGTGGTGTGAAAACCAGCGACATCAATATTGTCTTTCACTGCAAACGGAATACCGTATAGCGGTAAATCTGCTGGAGATTTTTCTGCTAAAGCATCAAACTGTGCTTGCAGCTGTGCTTCGTTGGCAATTTCAATCCAAGCATGGTCATCATTTGTAATTGATGCGGCATAGGCTTTGAGGTCTTCCAGCTGAATGCTTTCAGATGCGTAGGCCTGTTTCCAATCTTGTATAGTCCATAGGTCTTTCACAGCTTCTGCTCCTTAAATATTTCGTTTTGTGGAATGGGCGGCATCACTGCATTCATCAATTCCAAATGTCCTTTGATCACACCTTTTAAGGCAATAAAGTGCTGGCTAATCACTTTCAGCTCAGAACTTAAACCTTGTAAGATCATGACTTCTAAAATCTTTTTCTCATCCAACTGTATATGCAGTGAACTCACGACCTGCTCTAAAAACTGCTGCTGCAAATCTAAAAGCTGAATACGCAGCGCGGTTACACTGGCGTCATACAGCAAAGTAAATGTGCCCACCATCACTTCATTGCGTTGCTCCTGATCTGCAATCAGGTGCTTATTGATCATGTCTACAATGGCTTGTGAGCGGCTTTCGTAATGCTGATCTACAATTTTTTGATCGAGAGCATCAACCGTTTTTTCAGGCACGGTAATGCTGATACGTGCCAATTTTTGTTTAGGCACAAGGCTATCCTTTTTTAATCTCTTGCTTCACATATAGCCCTGCGCGCACGCTGAGCAGCTCAACCAAAAAGATTTTTATACGATGCAAAATAATTGCTGAATGACTTCGATTCATGTGCATCTCCTGATCAGTAATACAAAATATTCATTTAGTAATATCATTAGAAATGCAGAATCTGTGCCAAGTTTTATTAGCCAATAAATACCGAATTTCAGCTTTTTAAATTCGCTTTGAACAAAAGCTGTGCAAAAAAATGCACATGAATGTGCGTTGTGCACCATTGACGCAAATTTCGAATATTGACTTATAGATTTCTGATGAAAGATTTAGCATTGCCTAAAGCCATGTAAAAATTCGGCTATTTTTTAAACTTCGCAGATCAATTCAACATCCTTTATAATGTTTGAGATCACTCTTCTGCTCGGCTCGATTCATGAAATATTTCAGATGCGCTGTATGCTCCAATCAAGTGTTTTTTGCCAATTCATTTTGTGTAAATTGCCAAACAGCATTGGGCTATATTGCGTCTGAAAAAGAAATGGGTTGCTTTAATAAGTATAGCGATACGCTGTGGCTGGCATTAAATCCGAATATTCAGCAAAAGCGTTATAAGCCTTGTCATAACTATCAGCATCACCAAGTCTGCAACTGGATGATTCCTGCAGACAGCGATGAAATTTACTGTGAATCATGTCTGATGACGCAGATCATCCCAAATTTAGATAACCCCGACCATATCGTGTATTGGGCGCGGCTTGAGCATGCCAAAAGGCGTTTTTTATATTTGATGCAGCAATTAAATATTATGCCGCGCCCGAAACGCAGCGCGGAAGACCGTTTTGGCCTATGTTTTAATTTTTTGATGCCCGCCGAAAATATGCCTGTTATGACAGGTCATGCCAATGGGGTCATTACCCTGAATGCCAGTGAAGCAGATGTAATTTACCGCGAGACGACCCGTGTAAAAATGGGGGAAAACTACCGTACCCTTTTAGGGCATTTCCGCCATGAAAGCGGCCATTATTATCTTGATTTAATGCAACATGTGCATCCCGAGTTAATTGACGAGTTCCGTGCCTTATTTGGCGATGAACGTCAAGATTACAGCGAAGCGCTTAAACGGCATTATAACGATGGTGCGCCGAAAAATTGGGCAGATCATTTTGTCAGTTCTTATGCCAGCACGCATCCATGGGAAGACTGGGCTGAAACGTGGGCGCATTATTTGCATATGATGGATACTTTAGAAACGGCCTATTGCGCAGGTTTAGTTGTTAAAACGGATAAGGCGGATTTAAATAATCTCGAATTGACCGAAAACCCTATTGGCGCACAAGATTTTGATCAGCTATTAAAGCATTGGATGACGCTGACATTTAACTTGAATGCCTTAAACCGCAGCATGGGCTTAGAAGATGCTTACCCTTTTACTCTGTCCGATCCTGTACTGGATAAGCTAAAGTTTATTCATCACAAATTAATGAAAGTGGCTTTTAAGAATCAGCAAAATATTCTTACGAATTAGTGCCTATGAACCTCTAATTTATGGCTGTTTAGGAACAAGAGCATAGAAATGCTTAATTTCAAATTTTCTTTTAAAAGCAAAATATTACTGATAAATTAGTCCCTATATTTAGGGGGCTTTATGTCAGAAAAATTATATTATTGGGCAGAAAATTTAGATAACTATACGTCAGATAATGATAAAGAGACGAATAATGATGAAGTTATAGAAATTAAGCGCCTTAATTTTTTTATTGGTAAGAATAATGCAGGAAAAAGTAGGTTTCTTCGGGAAGCGTTTATCTCTCAACACGACCTTAAGACTTATAACTATATATCCCCCAATCATTCTTTAAGTGAATTACAAACAACACTCAAGTCTTGTCATTCTGGCTATATTGGTTTTGGTAATGCATATGGAGGAGATAACTATAATCAACTAAATAAATTAATTATGGATGTCATAACACCTGAACCTCAAAGGACACGGCTCGAACTTGTCAGAATACTTACAGAAAAAATCAACATGATTTTTCAATACTATGATCAAAATAATAAGCTAAAATTTAATGAAATAACCGAAAAATATCGTTTAAATTTAGAATTATTTTATAAAAAAAATAATTTCAAGCATAAATTCTATATACCAATTCTACGTGGCATGCGTCCTGTCACAGAACAACAAAATAGACAGCCATACATCGAACGTGCTCAAAAAGATTATTTTTCAGATACAAATATATTCAACTCTAATAATATTATTACTGGTGAATGCTTATACCATGAACTTAAAATTCATCTTTTAGGCGAACCTGAGCAACGTGAACTAATTAAAGATTATGAAGAAAAATTAAGTCAGTATTTTTTTGACAATGAGACTGTTACACTCATACCTAAACATGATCAAGATGTTGTAAATATTAAAATTGGTAAAGATAAACAATTCCCAATTTCTCAATTAGGAGATGGCTTACAACAAGCGATTATCTTAACTTATGAAGCTTATATAAAAAGTAAAGACAAAGAAGGAAATACAGAAAAACATGCTTTTTTTATAGAAGAACCCGAACTACATATGCATGCAGGTATGGTTCGTCAATTGATGAATTTCTATTTAAACGAAACACCCCATTATTATTTCTTTACTACACATTCAAATCACTTACTTGATATGGCGGATGAATCTGACCAAGTCATTATTCAAAAGTTTGTTAAGCAACCCAAAGCTGGTTCATCTAACGAATTTGATTTTAAAATTTATCGCTGTGATCGAGATCGTGACTTACTTGCCTCATTAGGTGTACGTCCTTCTTCTGTTTATTTAGCCAACTGTACAATTTGGGTGGAAGGTATTACAGATCGTTTATACATTACCAAATATATGAAAAAATATTTAGAGGTACTAAAACAACAAGAAGCTTTGGAATTTGAAAGAAAAGCTAACAATTTACAATCATATAAATATCGATCATCAGATATTCAAAGATTAATGCCAAATTACCATTACACATTTGTGGAATATGCTGGTAGCAACTTAACGCATTGGGATTTTAGTGACGAATTTACTGATCATTTAGATGATTGCGGTATGAATGCTCTCTTAACTTCTAGTAGTGTTTTTCTTATAGCTGATGGTGATATTAAAACTAAAAATAAAGGAAAAAGAGCTACAAATTTAGCAGAAAAACTAGGGGAAAAGTTTTTCCTTTTAGAGTGTAAAGAAACTGAAAATACCCTGCCATCAAACATTATTTATCATGCTTGCCGTATTAAGTTTTTAGGCTTAAATGATGCTTTTAATAATGATGAGACAAATAGAAATGCTCTTTCCAATCATCTATCCATGGATGGTATGCAAGTAGAAACCAAAGATGGTTTTGATATTGAAACTCTTGTAGAAGAACAAGACTATTTTCATGCAAAAAATGGTATTGGTAAAATTATTGATGACCAAATTAAGAATGATGATCCTAGAACTGATGATAACAAACCTAAAAAATGTTTTTCTGACCAATCAGGGACAATTAAAGAAAAGCTTAAATTTTGTCGTTTAGTTTTGACGGTAATGGATCATATTGAATGGGAGTTGACAGATTCTGCAAAAGAACTGTGCGAAAAAATATTCGAACATATTATTTCTGAAAATCCCTTACCAAATAAAAAGACCGCCTAAGCGGTCTTTTTCTAATTAAACATTAAATCCAATATGCTTACCTGTAGGTAATTCGACATCAATACGAAGTTTCCCACCCATTGCTTCCACATATTTTTTCATAGTTGAGATTTTTAAATCATTACCACGGTTTTCAATTGCTGAAAGTGATGGCTGTTTAATCCCTAAAGTTTCGGCTAAATCTTTTTGAGAAATTTCCAACTCTTCACGAATCATGTGAAGATGCTGTTCAAGCATCAGTTCCTCTGCCATTTGCTGAATACGAGCTTGGCTTTCAGCAGAGCGAGCTGCCAATAGCTCTTGTAAACTTTTCGCCATGTTAGGAATCTCCTAAACTCTTTAAATGCAAAGTGTATTGCTCATCTGCAATTGCCAGCATTTCTGTATAAAAACGCTTTTTGCCACTTTTATCACCAATGCACAGCACAATCGCTTGTCTTAATGGATCAAAAGCAAAAAAAGCTCGAATTGGTTTACCACGGTGTTGCACACGAAGTTCTTTCATATTGGTATATTTAGAATCATATACAGTGTCCACCAAAGGTCGACCTAAGCTTGGTCCCTGTGATTGCAACACAACCAAAGCTGCCAAAACCTTTTCTTGTGCCGAATCGTCTTGCTGATCCAGCCATTCATTAAATACATCTGTGGTCAATACTGTCCACATAGCACAACCAAAATATAGACTATAAGCTATATAATAGTTCAAACAAGTATATACCGCAAATAAAAAACCGCCCTTACGGACGGTCTTAAAATTCCCTCCTTTTTCAAAGGAGGGTTAGGGAGGATTTTTTATGCCACTGGCGACAAAGTAAACAACACTTGCCCCGTTTTCACCGTTTGCCCTTTTTCAATGGTAATCGCATCTACACGCATACGTTCAGGCGCAATAATTGGAATCTCAATCTTCATCGCTTCAATCACAGCAAGTGTTGCACCCTCTTCCACAATATCGCCCGAAGCACATTCAATTTTCCAAATTGAGCCCGGCATATGCGATTCCACCGCACAGCCGCCATCTGGAATTTCAACACCTTCCCCATCATCCACAGTATCCAGACTTTCAGATACATATTCCGCAAGACCAGCTTCATGCCAGCGACGACGTTCTGCCTCAAAGTTTGCTTGTTGAACAGACTTAAATGCTGAAATCGATTCTTGGTTTTCAGTGAGGAAGTCATTGTATTCTTTAAGGTTCAATACACCTTCTTCAATGCGAAGTTTTAAACGGCCAGCTTTAAAGTCCTCACGCATTTGCATCAGTTCAGTTTCAGACACTTCATAAAATTTAATTTGGTCAAAGAAGCGCAGTAACCAAGGCATACCCTTTTCAAAATCAGGGTTCTTACGGTAGCGAGACCACATTTGCGTGGTACGACCGACAAACTGATAACCGCCGGGACCTTCCATACCGTATACGCACATATAAGCACCGCCAATACCGACCGCATTTTCAGGTGTCCAAGTACGTGCGGGGTTATATTTGGTGGTGACTAAACGCTGACGCGGATCAAGCGGTGTTGCCACAGGCGCACCCAAATACACATCGCCCAAGCCCATGACCAAATAACTCGCGTCATAGACCACGTCTTTAACCGCTTGTTTATCCTTTAAGCCATTAATACGGCGGATAAACTCAATATTATCTGGACACCACGGCGCATCAGGACGCACGGTTTGCATATAGCGTTCAGTTGCAAGTTGGGTTTGTGAATCTTCCCAAGCCAGTGGCAAATACACTGTACGTGATGGTACTTCCATTTCTGTCACATCAGGCAGTTCTGTTTCTGCAACTTGCAGTAAACGCAGTAAATCGAGTTGATCTAGCTGAATTGAATCAAAATGAATTTGCAAAGAACGTATGCCCGGTGTCAGGTCGATAATGCCCTGAATATTTTGCTTTTGAACCCATTGCATCAGTGCATGAATACGGAAACGTAAGTTCAGATCTAAAACCAACTCACCATATTCCACCAACATGTAGTTATTGCCCGCAGGACGATACACCACATCTGGCAAGCCATTCTGACCTTTTAAAGTATCAAGCACTGCATTTTTTAAGGTGGAAAGTTCAGGATAAAATGACTCATCAAATGCCACAGCCTGCGTATCAGATGCTTCTAATTGCGCATGATATTTTTCATTTAAAAGTTTCGCTTGATGATAACTCATAGGTATAAATCTGACTTTGTCTCCTGCTTTCAATTGACCGAGTTTCCAAAGCTCAGAATTAATCACCACGGCAGGACAAACAAAGCCTCCTAAACTTGGACCATCTGGACCCAAGATAATCGGCATATCTCCTGTGAAATCAATCGCACCAATCGCGTATGCATTGTCATGAATATTTGATGGATGCAAACCGGCTTCACCACCATCTTCACGTGCCCACTCTGGTTTTGGCCCAATCAGGCGGATACCTGTACGGCTTGAGTTAAAGTGAATCTCAAAAGTATTGGCAAAGAATGTATCAATATCATTTTTAGTGAAGAAATCAGGTGCACCATGCGGGCCATACATCACCGCAATTTCCCATTCATGACTGAATGATGGCACTTGTTCAGGTGCAAGTGTTTTTACTTCATCGGAAGTAAATGCTGTAATTGAAAGCATATCGCCAATCAATAAATTACGCCCTGCATGACCGCCAAACTGGCCTAGAGTAAAAGTTGCTTGTGAGCCTAAATATTCAGGCACATTCAGACCGCCTTTGATTCCGATATAAGTACGGCAACCTGTGGCGATTTTGCCACATTTTAAAATCTGACCTTTGCGTACATTGACGGTTTGCCACATTGGCACAGCCACACTATCAAGTGTTGATGGCATATCACCACCTGCCAGTACAATTTGGCTATCGCAGTGGAATTTCAGGCTTGGACCTTGCAGCGTACATTCTAAGCCAGCAGTATTCGGCTCATTGCCCAAAAGTTGATTCGCAACATTTAAAGACAATGGATCAATTGCGCCCGATGGTGGTACACCCACATCCCAATAGCCCAAACGTCCTGTCACATCCTGCACAGCCGTTTGAATGCCTGCTTGCTGCACTTCAATCTTTTGAGTTTTCCATTCAAAGGCATTCAGGAAACGTGTGGTTTGCGTACCTGCTTTAAAGACATCACCATCAATAATATTTTGTAAATACTCAAGATTGGTTTCAATGCCTGCCACTTGAGTTTTAGCTAAAGTGCCTGTCATGGCTTGAATCGCAGATTCTCGCGTCTCACTCGTCACAATAATTTTGGCAATCATCGGATCATAGAATGACGATACATTCGAGCCTGTTTCCACCCAAGTTTCATTACGCGCATCGGCATCAAACTCAACAAAAGTCAGTAAGCCTGCACTCGGCTGAAAGTTTTTAATCGGGTCTTCTGCATATAAACGCACTTGAATCGAATGGCCTTTTGACTGCAATGGCTCAGTTGGCGCAGTCCATGTGCCTTCAGCCAAAGTTACCATCCATTCGACCAAGTCTACACCGTAAACTTGTTCAGTTACGCCATGTTCCACTTGCAGACGGGTATTCACTTCCAAGAAATAGAATTCTTGCGTGTCGGTATCCATCACAAATTCTACTGTGCCTGCCGAACGGTAATTCACTGATTGCATCAGTTGAATGGCAACACTTTGAATATAGGCACGTTGCTCATCATTGATGTGCGGTGCAGGGGTTTCCTCAATCACCTTTTGGTTACGGCGTTGTACAGAACAATCACGCTCACCCAAAGCCAATACTAAACCATTGCCATCACCAAAGATCTGTACTTCGATATGACGGGCATTCTGCACAAATTTTTCTAAGTACAGACCTGCATCTTTAAAGTTGGCTTGCGCTAAATAAGATACGGTTGCATATGCATCTTTCAGCTCGGCTTCGTTCCAGACCAAACGCATGCCTATGCCGCCGCCACCCGCGGTGCTCTTTAACATGACTGGATAGCCAATGCGTGCAGCTTCAGTCAGCGCTTCCGCTTCATCCGCCAATAACTGACTGCCCGGAAGCAAGGGTACATTGGCTTGAATGGCAAGTTCACGCGCCGTATGTTTTAAGCCAAATTCACGCATTTGCTTAGAGTTTGGGCCAATAAAGGCAATGCCTTGTGATTCACAGAGATCACAAAATTCAGCATTTTCAGATAAGAAGCCATAGCCCGGATGAATGGCCTGCGCGCGGGTTTGCTTCGCAACCTCTAAAATTTTATCAATATTTAAATAGCTTTGGCTGGCTGGCGCTTCGCCGATATATACTGCTTCATCTGCCAAAGTCACATGTAATGAATCTCGGTCAGCTTCTGAATATACAGCAACGGATTGAATGCCCAATTTTTTTAGAGTACGGATAACACGGCATGCGATTGCGCCACGGTTGGCAATTAAAACTTTAGTTAATGCTTGCATTGCTTATGCCTCCGCGCCTTCATGTACGACCAATTGAATCGGTGTCGGGTTATAACCGCTGCATGGGTTATTTAGCTGCGGACAATTCGAAATCAGTACAATCAGATCCATTTCGGCTTGGATTTCAACAAATTTACCCGGTGCAGAAATGCCGTCATCAAACTTTAAAGCGCCTTCTGCTGTAACAGGCACATTCATAAAGAAGTTAATATTCGGGCCAATGTGGCGCACATTTAAACCGTGTTTTTGCGCTACAGGATTTTTTGCCAAAGCATACATAAAATTGTTGCGGCAGCTGTGCATTGGATATTTATCATGCGCATAGCGCACAGTGTTGCTCTCGCATGAACATGCGCCGCCTAAAGTGTCGTGGCGTCCACAGTTATCATCATTAATGGTCGCAATGGGCTGACCAAAGTTGCTGTACATCGTCGTACCTTTTTCAAGGTAAATTTGCTGATTAATCGCAAGTGTATCCGTTGCGCTATAACGTTCTTCAGGATTTGTAGCAGAGATAAATAAAGTATCTACCGCTTGGTTGCCTTCTAAATCGATAATGCGGAAATACTGCCCTTTTTTTACTTCACACATCCATGCTTCGCCAGCAGGACATACTTCACTCAACACGGTATTTTCAAAAGGGTTATTTGCAATATTCGTTAAAACTGTCATGAGTCTGCTCCTGTCTTAAATATTTGAAAGTGCGTAATAGCGGGCATTATTTTGAAATGCGCGCTGATTTTGCGGACAGGAATCACGGCAAATATCGCTCTCGCCTAAAGCATTGGCTTTAAATAAAGACAGTTCAATATCTGCGGGTGCATATGCGGCACTATTATCTAAGCCATGCGGTGCAGCAGATAAAAAAACTAGACAATCCATTTCAAAACGCAGTGCTGCGATTTGATCCGTGTTGTCAGATTGAATATATGATAAGGCGCCAGTATCATTTGGCGTCACTTTAGAAAATAAGTTCACCGTTGCGCTTAAATCAGCTTGGCCCAAAGAAAACTTAGACATTTCTACCAATAAGCCATCAAGGCCACTTTGATACATGTCATTACGGGCATCTTGAAAACTGCAAGTGCCAAATTGTTTTTCAATTTTTTCAGGACGGCTAGCGCCACAGAAAGTATCACTCCAAGCATGATCATCTTGAACAATAGAAGCCATAACACGACCCAAATCTGAATACAGCACATTGCCTGCTGCTAGAAATGCCGTATGTTGCCCCTTTAAGGTGTCTGGCATGTTGTAGCGTTCTAATTTATCTTCAGCATTGACACAAAACAGTGAAACATTGGCATTTGCACCAAGAGATTTAAGCTGTAACACCGCACCTTTTTGAATCCGTCCAGACCAATGATGCCCTCCCGGCAATTTCTCATTCCAAAGTGATAGATGATTATGAAAGCCGCCCATGTGCATGACCTCTCTAAGGTTGCCTATTGCTAGGTAATAAGTAAACCTCCCGGGCTTTTATCCCTCCGTGCAGCTCTGCTTTAAATCAAAACGAAGCCGTGAACTCTCGGTCGCAGTCATACATTCAATATGTATCGGAACCCTAGATCACTTTTATCTGTATAGGTAAATGCAAAGGCTGTGCCAATTTAGTATTACGTTTTTTGCTATCCGTAATACTTAAATCCTGCTTTTGATGTATCCATTCGGTGCGAATACAAAAAATGCGGATTAAAATGCACCAAAAGCTACACATCCGGAATTCATATACTAAAAAAAAAGATCCCAACTTTTGCAGGGATCTTTTTCATAGAATTTTTTAAAGTGCAGTACATTTATATGAATGCCTAAACCCATATGTTATTTATGGGTTTATTTCACTAAAATCTCATGGAACATATGCCGCAGCCATTGATGGCTGGTTTTATGATGGCAGGACATGTGCCAATACTGTTTAACGCCATAGGTCGGGAATGCAATTGGCGCTTCAAAGATTTTTAAATTGCCCCGAGAAAGCAAGACTTCGCTTAAATAATAAGGCACTGTTGCAATTGCATCTGTATCTTGCACTACTAGCCCAACCCCCAAATAACTGGGCAAACGCATTAAAATATCGCGCTTCAAATCTAAATTCAGCAGTTCATTTTCAATGTGGTAGTGCCCCATCCCTGCATCAATATCAATATGTGATTCACTCAGATATTGCTCTTTCGTGATCGTATCACCTGTTAAACGAGGATGATCTTTGGCTGCAATCACCACATAATACTGCTCAAAAAGTTTCTGCTGATAAAAGCCATTTTCTAAATGAGGCAAGAAACCCAAAGCCAAATCAATTTCACCATTGGCCATTTGATAGCTGGTTTCAGTGGTGATTGGACGGACATTTAAGCGCACATGCGGCGCATTGGCTTTTAAATATTGTGAAATTTTTGGCAGCAAGACCAAATGCGAAACATCGGTCATAGCCAGTGTAAACTGCTGATGCGACACAGCTTGGTCAAAATCAATAGTGAAATTATTGATGATTTCAACTTTGCTCAGCGCTTCGCTCACCAGCGGGAAAAGCTGTTTAGACAGCTCTGTCGGCACCATTTCATTGCCAATACGCAAGAACAGCGGATCATTATAATGCTGACGGATTTTATTTAGAATGTTGCTCACTGTCGGCTGGCTCATTTCTAGATGATCCGCCGCGAGAGATACGCTTTTAAATTTATAAACGTAAAAAAAGATACTGAGTAATTTACAGTCCAACTCAAACACGAAGGTTTAATTCCTATTGTTCAATCATTAACAGCACATATTCCATTAAGTGCCAATACACATATGCTTCCAAGACCTAAATATTACTGCGAAAGGTCACAATTTTCTAGAGCAGTTATTCTAGATCGCAGTATTCACCTACTTTTTAAACACGAATAAGAATATAAAGGCACCGCTTGAGACTCAGCTTTTACAGATTAACAAAGCTTTTTGCCTGCGCCTAACTTTCTTTACAAGCTGCAGCACAGCATAATCAGCAGAACCAATATTGGACATTGATGCATGCTTCGCAATAAAAAACTGGTTTGTTTTGATTTGGATGGAACCCTCATAGATTCAGTCGGTGTTTGGAACCAAGTCGATGCTCAACTGATTCAGGATTTATCTGGCCACACGATCAATTTGCAAAATATCCAAGCCCATCGGGATACCCAGCTGAAAAAATATAAACATTGTGTTGATCCCTATCTAGAGTATTGTGGCTATCTAAAAGAAAGTTATGGGATTTCAAATTTAAGCAAAGAAGATATTAAAATACGGCGCTATGCCGTTTCACATTATTTTTTGGATCATGTAATTCAGCTGAAACCGCAAGCCGATCAATTTGTTCAAAAACTGGCGCAGCATGGCATTCAAACCGCCATTACGACTACGACCAGTATCAATAATATTCAGCGTTATCAGCACAATAATGCCCATATTCATCAAAAACTGGATTTTAACCGTGACTTCAGCTTAATTTTAACGCGTGAAAATGTGCAAAATATTAAGCCGCACCCTGAAATTTATTTAAAAGCTATTGAGCATTTCAATGTTCAGCCAGAAGAATGCTTAATCATTGAAGATTCATTAATTGGTGTAGAGTCTGCCAATCAGGCAGGCATTGAAGTTGTCGCCATTTATGATCAATACTCTGAACATGAATTGGAACAAATTAAAGCAAAAGCTAATTTTTTTGCTAGAGATTTTTCAGAATTAATTGCCGCACTTTAATATTTCCCCCCATAAACTTTTGTTTAAATAGATTGAAAAAAAGCCCGAATCAATCGGGCTTTTTTAGATTTAAGCAGTTTTCATACTGCCCGTTTCTTCAAATTTTGCATGCCAGGATAGTGCTTCCGCCAATATATGCGGTGTTTGTCCACCACGTTCACAGGCACGTTCAAAATAACTCAGCAATGCTTCACGGTATTCTGGATGCGCGCAGATTTCAATGACTTTACGCGCACGCTCACGCGGTGACAAGCCGCGCAAATCGGCAAGGCCTTGCTCTGTTACCAGCACATCCACATCATGATCAGTATGATCCGTATGGCTGACCATTGGAACAACAGACGAAATTGCACCGCCCTTAGCCATAGATTTGGTCACAAAAATCGCAATATGCGCATGACGGGTAAAATCACCTGAACCGCCAATACCGTTCATCATTTTAGTACCCGTCACGTGTGTCGAATTTACGTTCCCGTAAATATCAAACTCAAGTGCAGTGTTAATGGCAATAATTCCTAAACGGCGGATGATTTCAGGGTTATTGGAAAGTTCCTGCGGTCGCAGCATGATCTTGTCTTTGTAGCGATCAAAGTTTTTCATCACATGAGCCGAACAAGACTCAGATAAAGTCATTGAACAGCCTGAAGCAAATTTCATTTTTCCTGAATCAATCAGCTGAAAGGTACAGTCTTGCAGCACTTCTGAATACATTTCCAAATCATGAAAATTTGAATGTTCAAATCCAGCAAATACAGCGTTGGCAATTGAACCGACACCAGACTGCAAAGGCCCTAGATTTTCAGGCAGGCGCCCTGCTGCCACTTCGCCTTCGAAGAAGTCAATCAAATGCTGTGCGATTGCCAAGGTTTCTGCATCCGGCTCATCCATGCCAAATGAAGTGTCCGGCAAATCATTTAAAACAATTGCAGAAATTTTTTCAGGGCTGACATTTATACCTATTGTACCTATACGGTCACTCGCTTGCGTCAGTGGAATTGGCCCGCGGTTCGGACGCGCTTTAGGTACATAAATATCATGTACGCCCTCTAAAATAGGATTGATGGTGTTATCAATCTCGATAATGACATGATCCGCCATTTCTATGAAATTGGCAGAGTTGCCGCATGAACCTGTTGGAATAATCTGTCCATCTTCTGTAATGGCTGTGGCTGCAATGACCGCAACATTGATCCGCGGCAAATTTTGATGGCGAATATTGTCGGCCATTTCAGACAAATGCTGATCGATATACATCACTTCGCCAGCATTAATCGCTTTACGCAAACCAGGGTCTGCCTGATAAGGATAACGACGCTGAATTGCATGTGCATCGTTTAAACGCCCGTCAATGCGGTTGCCCAAACTCGCGCCTGTAGCCAGTGTAATTTTCAAAGGATGCTTTTCTGCATAATCAGCCAGCGCCAGCGGTACTGTTTTTGCTTCGCCTGCACCGCCAAAACCGCTTAAACCAACAACAGAACCGTCTTTAATTAATTGAATCGCTTCTAATGGCGACATGACTTTATCGCGTAGGGAGACTAAGCGAATACGTTCTAAACCGTTCATAACAAAAATCTCAAAAATAAATATCTCAAAATAAACATCAATATATTTCCTCCATCCCAGCGTGCTGAAATGGAGCCAGTTATTGCTTATCTAAAAATTAAAATTGAGTTTGAATTAGACTAATTCAACTGCAATTGCGGTCGCTTCTCCGCCGCCAATGCACAGCGCTGCTATGCCTTTTTTGCCGCCAGTGCGTTTTAAGGCATGAATCAATGTCACAATAATGCGCGAACCTGATGAGCCTAAAGGATGTCCCAGTGAACAAGCGCCGCCATTGATGTTCACTTTCGCTTCATCCAGATTAAAACCGTCAATTGCCAGCATTGTCACCATCGCGAAAGCTTCATTGACTTCCCAAAGATCGACGTCTTTTGCATCCCAGCCTGCTTTTTTCAATACTTTGTCAATTGCGCCGACAGGAGCAATGGTAAATTCTGAAGGATGCTGTGAGTTCGAGGCATAAGCCACGATATTTGCCAAAGGCTTCAAGCCGCGTGCAGTGGCTGTTTCTTCAGATGTAATCACTAAAGCAGATGCACCGTCTGAAATTGAGCTGGCATTGGCTGCAGTAATGGTGCCGTCTTTTTTAAATGCTGGACGCAAAGTTGGAATTTTTTCGGGTTTGGCACTTAATGGCTGTTCATCAGTATCTACAATGACATCGCCTTTGCGGGTTTTGACATTGACTGGAACGATTTCGTCTTTAAAAAAACCGCCCTGAATAGCTGCAACCGCCTTATTTAAAGAATTGATTGCAAATGCATCTTGCTGTTCACGGGTGTAGCCTTTTTTATCCGCCATTTCCTGCGCAAGAATACCCATAGACAGACCAGTTTCTGCATCTTCCAAGCCTTCTTGGAACATGTGATCTGTAATTTTCCCATGCCCCATTCGGTAGCCAGAACGTGCTTTATCCAGCAAATACGGCGCATTAGACATAGACTCCATACCGCCGGCTACAACAATTTCTGCAGAGCCAGCTTTCACGGTATCTGCCGCCTGCATTACAGCTTTCATACCAGAGCCGCAAATTTTATTAATTGTGGTCGCACCTGTGGTATCTGGCAAACCTGCCTGACGCATGGCTTGACGTGCAGGCCCCTGCTTTAAGCCAGCAGGCAATACGCAGCCAAAAATAACTTCATCAATATCTGCAGGCGCTAAACCAGCACGCTCTACTGCAGCTTTAATTGCGGCAGCACCTAAATCTGGCGCTGTACAAGAAGAAAATGCGCCCTGAAATCCGCCCATTGCTGTACGAACTGCATCTACAATCACAATCATTTTTTTTCCATCCTATTTGGTACATGATGTTTGCCTCAAGAAGCATAAGCACTTCTTGAGGGTTTTCCATTAATTTTTTGGAACCTTTGCTCTAAACTCAAGCTTGAGCGGTGAAATATTCTTCCGGCAGCTGCATAATCAATTCAGCACCCGCTTGAATACGCTGTGCACGTGCAGCTAAGTCTGGAAGCACCTTGGCAACATAGTATTCTGCCAAGACCAATTTGTTTTGATAGAACGGTTCTGGTTTTGCCGCCGCTGCTTGGCTAATGCGCGCGAACATATAGACAAAGCTCAATAAGCCCACTGCATGCAAATAGTCCACAGCAACTGAATTGCTGAAATCTGGCGCTGTTTTAGATTGCTCGACAATGTACTGCGTTAAAGATTCTAATTCTGCACAAGACTGAAGCGTGGCTACTTTCACTTTAGAATCTGCCATTGATGCTCCAAAATCACGAATTTCCGCAATATATTCCGCAATAAATGCGCCGCTGCATTTCGTGGTTTTGCGGCCTATCAAGTCAATCGCCTGAACGCCGTTGGTGCCTTCGTAAATCTGGGAAATGCGTAAGTCACGGATGCACTGCTCCATACCCCATTCACGAATATAACCATGACCGCCAAAACACATTTGCGCTTCTAAAGCAGAATCCAGTGCTTTATCCGTTAAATACGCTTTAGCAATGGGCGTTAATAAAGCAACGCGGTCATTGGCTTTACGTACAGCATCTTCATCTGTAGAAAATTTGGTAATGTCCAGCTGCTGACCCACATAGACTGCAAATGCACGTGATGCTTCATTATTCGCACGGATATTCAGCAGCATACGGCGTACATCACCATGTACTAAAATAGAGTCCGCTGGTTTTTCAAGTGATTGAGCACCTGTTGCAGCGCGACCCTGTAAACGATCAGTCGCATATTGCGCAGCGTTTTGATAAGCAAATTCTGCCGCGCCAATACCTTGAATACCCATAGACAGACGTTCATAGTTCATCATGACAAACATGGCCGCTAAGCCTTCGTTTTCTTTACCCACGATGTAGCCTTTCGCGCCGTCAAAATTCATTACACAGGTTGCTGAACCTTTAATGCCCATCTTGTGTTCAATTGAACCCGCAGATACTGCATTGCGTTCGCCTACAGAACCATCTGCATTTACATGAAATTTAGGCACGATAAACAGAGAAATTCCGCGTGAACCTGCGGGTGCATTTGGTGTTTTTGCTAAAACCAAATGAATAATATTTTCACAAAGATCATGCTCACCGCTGGTGATAAAAATTTTAGTTCCAGTGATGTTGAATGAGCCATCTTCATTAGGTTCTGCTTTCGTTTTAATCAGGCCTAAATCAGTGCCTGAATGCGGTTCAGTTAAGCACATTGTGCCTGACCATTCACCTGTATAAAATTTTGGCAAATAGGTTTCTTTTTGCTCTTGTGAAGCGCGGTCATTAATGGCCATACCCGCGCCAACAGTCAATAATGGATAAAGCATAAATGATGGATTGGCACTCCAAATCATTTCATCCGCTAAAACGGTCAGCATTTTTGGCATGCCTTGACCGCCAAACTCTTCAGACGCGCCTAAGCCCACCCAGCCGCCTTCAGCAAATTGTTTAAATGCCGCTTTAAAGCCTGCAGGAGTTTTAACTTCGCCATTTTTCAATTCTGCACCGCCAGCTTCATCTGCACTGCGGTTCAAATCTAAAATGACATTTTTAGAAAATTTCGCCATTTCTTCTAAAATGGCATTTGCAGTTGCCATATCCAGATGCGCTAGATTTTCATTGGCCTGCCAGAATTCATCAGCCTTAAACACATCATTTAGAATAAAGTCCATGTCTTTGAGCGGCGCGTTGTAAATTGGCATAGTTGCTTCCCTTATACATTAAATGCTGGCATGAATTCCGGCATTTTCTACAGATAAAAGTGTCCTAAGCGGGATCAGCATTGTGATTCCGACTGAGTCATGAATGTGAAATTTTGTGTTTAGTTTCAGCTTAATTAATTTACTGAAACTGAAGCAGCGGCTTAGGCTGCCTTCTTTAAGATTTAAACTGCGTTCGTGCAGATAAAAACTGAATAAAGCGGATTAAGCTCATAAATTGATCATGTATAAAACCGTACATATAAAACCTAAAACAAATACTAAAAGAACCTATGTTTAGAACCTTATTTTTAAGGTTTCTTAAACTTAACTGCTGTTTTTGTGCGCATTGACAATAGAATAAAAAATTAAAAAAAGGAATTTTATTTGCTTGAAATGACCTCTAGGGTTCACTTTTCTTGACTTTGTCTGACAATTAATTAAAAAGGGTAAAAATCTATTATTCATTGAATGTTTATTTTTAAAACAATTTTGAGCACTTTGCTCGACCTTAGTGCTATTTTAGATGACACAAAAAAGCCGTAATCTAAAATTACGTTCTCCATAGATGTGCTTGGAACAATTAAATGACTACAGTGCGCCAACAAAATTTTCTAGTCCGCAAAGAGAAAATTTTAGCGATGGCAGAAACGTTATTGCTTGATAATCATCAAGATATTACTTTAAGCGAATTGGCGAGTGAGCTGGATATCGCCAAAGGCACTATTTATAAGCATTTTAAAAGCAAGAATCAGCTGTATTTAGAACTGATTATTTTAAATGAAAAGCGCTTGCTGGACATTTCAAAAAATTATAACCACGATATAAAAACCTATGTTTCGCAGTACATGCTCTACAACATGCTGAACTCTAACCGGACGATTTTACTGCATGTCATTGAAGAGCGCTTAACCAATAATGAGCGTAAACTCAAGGACTTGTTTGAAGAATTGTATTCGGTCCGTGAACAGCGGATTTTAGAAATTAAAGATTTGTTCGCAGATTACTTAAAAGCATCAAACAGCATTATGTCCATCCGCGATTATCTGTCCTATATTTGGACGGTAACCTATGGCGCATCGTTATTGCTCAACTCTACACATTACCAAAAATCAATTGGTTCACGTGAACGCCTGATTAAACTTTATGTCAACCAAGCGCTGATGACACCTGATAAAATTTCAACACATAATTGATTTTGTTCAGATATAGCCTGTCATATGCCACATAAAAAAAGCCTGAATTATGTCAGGCTTTTTTATAAATCCAGAGCTTGATTAAAGCTGAATAGCCGGAAAGCCATCATCAGCCAAGGCATCTAAGATTTTTTGCTGATCCGCAGCAGTCTCAACACTGACTAATTTCGCCGCAACATCAATATCCACTTTGGCATTTGGATCTACATCTTTAATGGTCGCTGTTACACTGCGTGCACAGCCGCCGCAAGTCATAGCATCTATACTTAATTTCATTGGATCTTTCCTTCTATTTCACCATAAACCAACTATAAAGCTTCCCATAAGGTGAAGGTCAAGCGTCTTCGTTCTAGGTTTTATACTAATTGCCTTTTGAATGTTCAGGTGCTGTACCCAATTCAATCTGATTCAAGATTTCGCATTCAGCCTGCTGATTGCCAGCGCAGCAATCTACGGACTGCTGCAGTGCGCTGACCATCGCCTGCAAGTCAGCAATTTTCTGATTCAGGGCATCGATATGCTTCTGCGTCAGCTGTTTCACTTCTGCACTTTGACGGTCTTGATTGTTCCTCAAATCCAGTAACTCTTTCATTTGCTCAGTAGAAAAACCAAGTTCACGTGAATGCTGAATAAACTTCAATGTTTTAAGATCTTCTTCACTGTACATGCGGTAGCCAGCATCTGTGCGCTTAGATGCAGGCAACAAGCCAATCTCTTCATAATAGCGGATCATTTTTGCTGAAATACCCGATTGCTTTGCCGCCTGCCCTATATTCATCTTAAACCTCCAGCTTAAAGATTATTGGCTGCCAGCGTTTTAAACGCAGCGCATTGCTGATCACAAACACCGAAGACAGCGCCATCGCTGCAGCGGCAAATATCGGTGACAGTAATATGCCAAAGAATGGATACAGCACGCCCGCAGCGACAGGAATCAGCGCGGCATTGTAAACAAAGGCCCAAAATAAGTTCTGACGTATGTTATTGATGGTTGCCGTACTCAGTCCAATGGCTGTTGGTACAGCCTGTAAATTGCCAGACATCAGTACCACATCAGCAGCTTCAATGGCGACATCTGTACCTGTCCCAATAGCAAGTCCTACATCAGCCTGCGCCAAAGCAGGTGCATCATTAATCCCATCGCCAACAAAGGCCGTATGGCCATATTGCTGCTGCAGTTTTTTTACATGCTGTACTTTTTCATCAGGCAGTACTTCCGCAATCACTTCGTCGATATGCAGCTGCTTCGCAATCGCTTGCGCCGTATGGCGGTTATCGCCCGTAATCATTGCCACTTTCAAGCCCTGATCATGCAAAGCCTGTATCGCACTAAAGGTGGTGTCTTTAATCGGATCCGCCACGGCGATAATCGCAGCTAACTGCTGATCTATAGATACATACAATGGTGTTTTGCATTGCTCGCCCAATGCTGCAGCCGTATCTGCAAATGCAGAAGTATCTAAACCTAAATCCTGCATTAAACGGTCAGCGCCAATATGCAGCTGATACCCATTGACCTGCGCCTGAATGCCTGCGCCAGTAATAGAATCAAACGCGGTAACTTCTAAAAACTCCAGCTGTAAATCTTGTGCTGCCTGTACAATCGCATGAGCAATAGGATGTTCAGATTTTGCTTCTACCGAAGCCACCAAACGCAGCACCTCGTGCTCATCAAACTGTTCAGTTACTTGAAAATCAGTAAGTTTGGGCTTGCCTTCGGTTAGCGTTCCAGTTTTATCAACGGCGACCACTTGTGTTTCTTTTAATAGCTGTAAGGCTTCACCTTTACGGAACAGCACGCCTAACTCAGCACCTCGTCCTGTTCCTACCATAATTGAAGTCGGTGTTGCCAAACCCATTGCACATGGACAAGCAATAATCAATACAGCGACCGCATTGACTAAGGCATAAGTCAAACTTGGCTCTGGACCAAAGAAATACCAGAGAATAAATATGATCAGCGCCAATAACATAACCACAGGTACAAACCATAACGTGACTTTATCCACTAAAGTTTGAATCGGCAATTTAGCGCCTTGCGCTTGCTCAACCAGTTGAATAATCTGAGAAAGAACTGAATCTTGGCCTACAGCTGTTGCACGGACCGTCAAGCTGCCATTTTGGTTCACTGTGCCGCCAACCACAGTTTGGCCTGCATTTTTTTCTACCGGAATGGGCTCGCCGCTAATCATAGACTCATCAATATAACTGCTGCCTGAAATGACTTCCCCATCTACGGGTACACGTTCACCGGGACGGATTTCCAGCATCATCCCAGACTGAACTTGATCAATGCCCAATTCAACGTATTGACCATTTTGCTCAATCCGCGCAGTTTTCGGCTGCATCCTGACCAAATACTGTATGGCTTGTGAAGTGCGGCCTTTGGCACGCGCTTCTAAATAACGGCCCAGTAAAATCAGGGCAATAATCACAGCGGCAGCTTCAAAGTACACATGCACGGTATTGCTAGGCAAAACCTGCGGCATAAAGGTTGCCACACAAGAGAAGACATAGGCTGAAAAAGTTCCTACGGCGACCAAAGAATTCATATCGGGCGCTGCGCGCAATAACGCAGGAACCCCATGCTGATAAAAACGGCGGCCTGGCAACAGCAAAATCAAAGTGGTTAGCGCAAACTGGATATACCAGCTGTTCTGCATGCCAATGGCGCTATGTATAAAATGATGGAACGCTGGAATCATATGCGATCCCATTTCCAACACAAAAACAGGAATCGCCAGCACCAAAGCAATGATCAAATCACGTTTTAATATTTCTTGCTCTTTCTGTTTTTTATCTGCATAGGATGACTGCTGATCTGCCTGTACTAAGGTCGCATCAAAACCAGCTTTTTTTACGGCGGCAACCAAGTCCGCTGCCTTACCGCCTTGGATAAAAGCTTTTTCAGTGGCTAAATTGACCGATGCGGACTGCACCCCATCGACTTTGTTCAGTGCTTTTTCAACCCGCGCAACACAAGAGGCGCAGGTCATGCCTTCAATGTTCAATTCTATTTTAGGCGCAGTCACTGCATAACCAGCTTTTTCTACAGCGGCACGCAATTGAGCTGGTTCAACAGTGCTCAATACACGAACGGTGGCTTTTTCTGTGGCTAAATTGACTGAGACCTGCACAACACCAGCGACTTTATTTAACGCTTTTTCCACACGTGCAACACAGGACGCACAAGTCATGCCTTCAATTGGCAGTTCAATATTTTTCTGCGCCACGTCATAGCCTGATTTTTCAATAGCTTGAATTATTAATTGGGTGTCTATGGGCAGAACACTGCTGACGATTGCTTTTTCTGTTGCTAAATTAACGGATGCTTCATCTATCCCCTCAACTCTTTTTAATGCTTTTTCTACCCGTGCCACACAGGATGCGCAAGTCATGCCTTCCACATCAACACTAAGCTGACTTTTAACAGCAGTTGATGGATTTAATGCACCAGACATAATTTCGCTCCTGTACTTCACGCTAATTTAATATTTATAGCTTAAACATTCCCATATTGGGAAGGTCAAGCGCTTTTTGAAATTGTTAAATCAAATACATAAAAAAACAGGCTATAAATAGCCTGTTTTTTTATGTTCAACTGATTCTGTTTTACATCATGTATTTTTAAATGCTCAATCAGCAGAAATATCTTCAAACAGTACAGAAGATAAATACCGCTCACCCGCATCTGGTAAAATGACAACAATGGTTTTGCCTGCATTTTCAGGACGTGCAGCAAGCTGAGCTGCCGCAGCCATTGCCGCGCCACTTGAAATACCAACTAGAATACCTTCAGAAGTAGCGGTTTTACGTGCCCATTCAATAGCAGTAGCACTTTCAATTTGAATCACTTCATCCACTAAATCTAAATCTAAGTTTTTAGGAATGAAGTTTGCGCCAATCCCTTGGATCTTATGTGGCCCTGGCGTTAGAGTTTCACCGCGTTTTGCTTGACCAATAATTGGAGATTCTGCAGGTTCTACAGCAACAGAATAAATCGGCTGGTTTTTAACTTTCTCAAAATAACGTGAAATACCCGAAATCGTTCCGCCTGTACCCACGCCTGCGACTAAAATATCAACTTTACCGCCCGTAGCTTCCCAAATTTCTGGGCCAGTGGTTAGTTCATGAATT
Organism: Acinetobacter sp. ANC 3813; assembly: GCF_002135435.1. Taxonomy (GTDB): domain Bacteria; phylum Pseudomonadota; class Gammaproteobacteria; order Pseudomonadales; family Moraxellaceae; genus Acinetobacter. Next base: position 38,403 of record NZ_NEGK01000009.1, read on the forward strand.
TTAGGGTTTGCTGGATTTTCAAACTGCTGCGGTAAATAGTAGGTTTCAGGATGTTCCTGAGCCAAACGCTCAGCTTCTTCTACTGCACCTTTCATGCCTTTTGCAGGCTCGGTTAAAACCAAGTTTGCGCCAAATGCCTTTAACACTTTACGGCGCTCAATACTCATGCTGGCTGGCATAGTCAACGTAATATCATAACCCTTTGCTGCGGCGACAAATGCCAATGCAATCCCAGTATTGCCGCTGGTAGGTTCAACAATATGCATGCCTGGTTTTAGCAAGCCTTTTTCTTCTGCATCTGCAACCAATGCTGCCCCAATACGGCACTTGACAGAAAATGCAGGATTTCGGCTTTCTACTTTTGCTAAAACTGTCGCATCGCCTGAAATTGCACGATTAATACGAACCAACGGCGTATTGCCAATAGCCTCTGCATTATTGCTGTATACTGCAATGCCTAAATTCGCTGTTGCTGGAAATGCTGAATCTGTTGTCATGAGTCTTTCCTTGATATTTTTTACATCAAAAAGTTCATTGAACATCATACAATTATTTGTCCATTACGGTGTATAATTACTTGTATAATTTAAAAATACAGGACTATTCACGTTTTTCTGCGCAAATAGGAAGCAATAAGAATATTTGATGTTAAATTATATTGCATATAAAAAAATCTGATTACAAATGTCACTAAAAACCATAAAAATTTAGAATTTTAACCATGTATTTAAGTCGGATATACGTATACTAAAAAGAGTTGCAGAAGCAGAGTGGAACCCCCTGAATGAACAGCAATCTTGAAATCACAACCATGCGTGATTCCGCAGATTTAGTGGTTGGCGTTTTAAAATCACTAGCAAACACTGACCGTTTGTTAATCTTGTGCCATTTAGCGCAGGAGGAATTGAACGTCTCCCAGATTGAACAAATTACCAATATTAACCAGCCTACCTTGTCTCAGCAGCTAATGATGCTGCGTAAAAGTGATGTGGTCACTACCCGCCGCGACGGTAAGCAAATTTATTATTCTATTAAAGATCCAAATTTGCTGGTGATCTTACAAACTTTGTATGATTTATACTGCAATAAAGAATACGATGCGGCTTAATAAGCATCTTTAATGCTGACAGCAGAAACCAACAATTAAATGATTGGCAGCATTTCAATCCCTTCAATGTGATTTTTTAATTTTTCTTTTTTTATAATCTTTATTTTTCAATTTAATATACTTTTTTAATCTTTTACTCAATCTGCATTTCACGCCATCATTTTAAGACTGTTCAAAACGGACTGTTTTCACCTGAGACTTCTTAGCATTTTTTATGCATAATATATATTAAATTGTGATTTAGAATTTTGTATGCCAGATTTCATCCCGCGTATGCTTCAGCTTATCCCTGCTTGGCAATGGCTCAAGAACTATAATGCCGGCAAATTTAAATCTGACCTTTTAGCTTCACTGATTGTCATAGCAATGCTGGTTCCGCAAGGTATGGCCTATGCCATGCTGGCTGGTTTACCTCCCATTATGGGCTTATATGCCAGCATGATTCCAATGATCATCTATGCGGTATTAGGCGGCAGCACAACTTTATCAATTGGTCCAGTTGCCATTATTTCTATGATGACATTTGCGACTTTAAACCCACTGTTTGAAGCTGGATCGCCTGTATTTATAGAAGCTGCCATGCTGCTTGCTTTGATGGTCGGCATCATTTCGATGCTATTGGGCCTATTCCGCTTTGGTTTTCTTATTCAGCTGATCAGCCATCCAGTTATTAAAAGTTTTATCATTGCTTCAGCTTTACTGATTGCGCTTGGACAGTTTAAGTTTTTGGTTGATGTGCCGCTAAATGGAAACAGCATTCCTGAGTTTGTAATGAGCATGTGGCAATATCTGAGTTTCACGCACTTTGCTTCTCTGGTTTTTGGTTTAGCTTCTATTTTGTTTTTAATCTATTTTCCAAAGCTGCTGAACCGGTCAGCACTCAGCGAAAATGTAAAATCTATCCCCTTTATCATCAAGGCTGTACCGCTCATTTTGGTGGTCATTTCTATTGGCTTAACCCTAAGTTTGGGGCTTAAAGATTTAGGCATAAAAACCGTTGGTGAAATTCCATCAGGTTTCCCGCCTATAGCTGTTCCGCATTGGACTTGGGAACTGGTCCAAAAGCTGCTACCTGGGGCGGCAATGATTGCCATGATCAGCTTTATTGAATCTTTATCTATTGCTCAAGCTACCGCTTTACAGCAAAGAAGCAACTTGAACAGCAACCAAGAGCTGCTGGCTTTAGGCGTTGCTAATATTAGCGCAGGCCTTAGCTCTGCCTTTCCCGTAACGGGCAGCCTATCCCGCACCGTTGTGAATGCAGATGCAGGCGCAAGAAGTCCTATGGCGGGCATCCTGTCCTCACTGATGATCATTGTCGTTACTTTATTCTTCACTGGCTTTTTTAAAGATTTACCTTTGGTTATTTTAGCCGCGACCATCATTGTCTCAATCTGGAAACTCGTCGATTTCAAACCGTTTATCGAAACCTGGCGCTATTCAAAAGCTGATGGCTTTGCTATGTGGATCACTTTCTTTGGTGTGATTTTTATTGATATTTCTACGGGCTTAATTATTGGCATTATTTCAACCTTTATCTTAATGCTGTGGAGGATTAGCCGACCGCATATGGCTATTATTGGCCTAGTTGAAGGTACGCAGCATTTCCGCAATGTTCAGCGCTATCACACCCTAACCACGCCAGAAGTTTTATCCGTGCGTATAGATGAAAACCTGACATTTTTAAACTCAAATGCGTTGAAAGGTTTCTTAATCAATGAGATTAGTCTGCACCCTCAATTAAAGCATGTGATTATAAATTGTTCGAGTATCAGTAGCATTGATTATAGCGCCTTGGAAATGCTGGAAGAGATCAACAATGAGCTTAAAAAACTCAACATTAATTTGCATTTCTCTGAAGTCAAAGGCCCTGTTATGGATAGGCTGCAGCAATCAAGAATGCTGTCGCACTTGAGCGGGCAAATCTATTTAACCCACTATAAAGCGATACAAAGCCTAGCGCCTCAAGTGTTTGAATACCAAATTTAAAGAAATTTTACGGAAAATTTGGCCGGTAATTGTTTAAGACGTATGCTTTTTCTGTTTTATTATTATGCATTTTTATAAAATATAAACTTTAAAAATAGTGACTTAGCTTTTATATTAAAATTTCTGCCAAGCATATAAGATTTTCAGTATAAAATATCCGCCTTATTTTCTTCAATTTGTCATCGTAATTCTGACAAGGCACTCCTATGTTTTCTGCATTCACGCGTTTGAGTTTAGTAACCCGAATTATTATCGCCATCATTTTAGGCGTATTGGTTGCAAGCCTATTTCCAAACGCAGCACCTTATTTAAGTTTGCTGGGTGACTTATTCATTAAGGCACTTAAATCTGTTGCCCCAATTCTTGTCTTTGTACTTGTATTATCGTCTATTGCTAATTTTAAAGTCGGCGGCAGCAATGCTTACATTAAGCCAATTATGCTGATGTACGCTTTGGGCATGTTCTTTGCGGCTCTCGCAGCTGTAATCTCAAGTACACTATTTCCAAGCACATTGTTCTTGGACATGCCCGCACAGGCAGAGTTGACTCCTCCAGGCAGTTTAGCTGAAATCTTGAAAAATCTTCTTTTAAGCTTTGTAGCGAACCCTGTTACTGCAATTGGTGAAGCCAACTTTATCGGTATTTTGGCATGGGCGGTTGCGCTTGGTATTGCCTTCCGTCATTCGTCTGAGCAAACAAAAGCATTTTTATCGGATGCAGCTGAAGCAGTGAATAAAGTGATCCGTTTAGTGATCAACTTCGCTCCATTTGGTATTTTCGGCTTGGTTACTGTGACTTTCGCAGAAGCAGGTTTAAGTACTCTCGCGAGCTATGCGCACTTATTGGCGGTACTATTAGGAACAATGCTATTTGTTGCTGTCGTCATCAACCCCATTATGGTTGCATTCATGACACGCTCAAACCCATATCCACTGGTTTTCCAGTGTTTACGTGAAAGCGGCATTACGGCATTCTTTACCCGCAGCTCTGCAGCCAATATTCCAGTTAACTTAGACCTTGCAAAACGCCTTGGCGTACCTGAAGCAACAGCAAGTGTTGCCATTCCTTTAGGCGCAGCCATTAACATGGCAGGCGCATCGGTAACAATTACTGTTTTGACTTTGGCTACGGTAAACACTTTAGGCATTTCAGTTGATTTCACCACCATGCTGATATTATCTGTAGTTGCGACTATTTCTGCATGCGGCGCATCAGGTGTTGCCGGCGGTTCACTGCTTTTGATTCCTGTTGCTTGCGGCCTATTCGGCATTTCATCAGATATTGCTATGCAAGTTGTGGCTATTGGCATGGTTATCAGTGTATTGCAAGATTCTACAGAAACAGCTTTGAACTCTTCGACTGATGTATTATTTACTGCAGCAGTAGATCGTGGTTTAAGATAATATACTGTTATATGTATATTAATTATTCAAAGCACTATGCCTTTTTATACTTTGCCTCTTTGGGTTCAACTGGGGGCTTTCTTTCTCGCATTTAATGCGGGCATGATTAACGTACTCGGACTGGTCACTGTTTTACACCAGTCCGTTTCTCACATGACTGGCAATGTCAGCATGCTTGCGCAAGCCATCACCAATTGGCAACCCTCCTCAATACTTTACCTCTTTCTGATTACCCTTTCCTATGTCGTGGGTTCGTTTTATAGCGGACTGATTTTGGGCAATAGCCAGTTCCGTTTTGGACGCTTGTACGGTATTCCATTAAGCCTAGTAGCATTATTTATTTTTCTATGCTGGCTGCTGTTGCCGTATTTCCCACGTTACGCCTTATTATGGGCCTGTGTCGCAATGGGTGTGCAAAATGCTATGGTAAGCCATTACAAGGGCACAATCATCCGTACAACGCATTTATCGGGTGTTTTGACAGATTTAGGACTTGCTTTGGGCTACCGCGCGCGTGGATTAGAGGTAGAATCCAAACGCGTTTTATTACACTTGCTTATTTTAATCGGATTTTTTCTGGGTGGCCTTCTTGCCAGCTTGATTTATCCTTTATTAAAATTAAACGCATTTCTCATCCCAGCTTTGTTTAGCTTTATGCTTAGCATGGCATATTGGGTTATCTATTTACGTTATCGACATCGTCAAAATTAATTTGGAACATCTTATGGTTAAAAATGCACTACAGGCCCAACTGCTTAAAGCAGGTTTAGTCGATAACAAAAAGGCCAAAAAACTTTCAAAACAAGCCGTACACGAACAGCGTACAGGCCAAAGCGATGAAGCTGCGGTTAAAGCCAAAATTGCACAAGACCAGCAGCAAAAACAAGCACGCGATCAAGCAATTGAGCAAGAGAAAAAAGCTGTATTACAAGAAAAAGAGCTTAAAGCGTCTATTGTTCAAATGATCAGTCAACACAAAATCCGTGAAACAAATGGGGATTCAAGCTTTCAGTTTATCGATAACGCTAAAATTAAAAAAGTGTACATCAACCAGCAAATCTACAATGCGCTTGTTGCCGGCAGTCTCGTCATTGCCAAAGAGGGCGATAGCTATGCTTTCTTACCCAAAGCATTAGCAGATCGCATTAATGCGAAAATGGAAGGCTTTATTATTGTGAATAATTCTGAGCAGAATTTACAGACGACTGATGAAGATGATCCGTATGCGGCTTATGTTATTCCTGATGATCTAATGTGGTAAGTTTCAAAACATTAAAGCTCCCATCTCGGGGCTTTTTTATTTCATCAATAGCTTCATCAAAGGATGGATTAAGGCATACTTAAGTCGTTTTCCTTGCGCAATTTAGACTACTCTAGTTATTTGTTTTATAAGATATAAAATTAAAAAAACCGCAACTTGTTGCGGTTTTTTTTATGATGACTTAATCCATTTCCCGTTCAAACTGCTTTGCCACCCACCCGATAAACTCTTGCTTATCTGCAATGGTTGGTGCGGTATGCGTAGAGATGACTTTATAAATACCGTTAAATACACCTTTGAAAGTGTAAGGTTTTATTGATTCAAAATTTATATTATCCCCCTCATGCAATTCCTTAAATAAAATATGTAATTGCATAAACTGGCTTTTGGACTGAAAATAAGGTTTTTCGAGTACAAAATTATAAATTTGCTCAATAATTAATGTTGAATTTAATTTTTTCATATTATTTACCCCCTGATTCTTTAATAAGAATGGACGCTCAATATACGTGAAAGATGCAATATTTAGTTAATGATTTTCTTTATAAAATTATGATTAATTATTGTTTTTTCAATTTTCACAGATACAAAATGCCATTCCAAAATAGATATTAAATCATATAAAATAAAACCTTACAAAACTTATGTATTTTCAAACAAAAAAGAAAAATTTAATAACTAAAATTTGTCAATATCATTTGCAGCCATAACTTATACTGCAATTTTCAACAAATCTTTAAAAACATATATTTAAATTAAACTTTATAAAATTTTTATAGATTATATTTAAATAATTATTAATATATATTTATTATTAAACCTTAATAAAAAAATAATATTTCCCAAAAAAATAACCATAAAAACAACATAAATGATAATTCAAGCTAAAACAACATTCAAAATAATAAAAATTTTCTAGATTGTTGCCGCAGCTATGAGAAATGCGTTTATGCAAAAAGCCTTGCTGCAAATAATCATTCATTTTAAACATTGGCTAAACGATCCAATGCTGCATCTTTACAACGTGTTACACCTAAACTCAAATTACAGCGGTATTAGCGTTATCTTTCATTGCTTGCAGGGACATAAGCCCCAAGAAATACTCCTATGACTAGCATCATCTTCCAGTTTGTTTCAACAACACAATTTATATATTTAACGAAGTATGTAAACAGCTATACACTTTTTCCTAATGATGCTGCGACAGAGATGAGCATTACAGCCAATATTTAAGCACAAAAAAAGTGCATAAAAAGTGAAACAAAAAATTACTTTACTCCAAACTGTAGCCATTTTTCATAAAAACACAGCATTAAACAGCTTAAAATGTTAAAAAGTCATCAGAGAAAGCTATACGAATGTGTTAAAGCTAGAGTTAAAGATGAGATAGGTAGCAACATGCTAAAGTGGTTTGAAAAGCTGGTAGACCCGTATCCTGAAAAAGGTTTGAATGAACCGCTTCCAACAACCTTTTTCGCTTTTGTTTGGCAGGCCGCGCATGGTGTAAAACGATACCTGCTGTTACTGGTTCTATGCACAGCGGGCGCTGCGAGCTTTGAAGCTTTACTTTATGCCAAGATTGGTGATTTGGTGAATTGGCTCAGCCAAAGTCAGCCGGATACATTCTTGCAAAACCATAGTCAAAATTTAACTATTCTGTGCTTTATTTTATTTGCGAATGTATTTTTCTCCAGCCTGCAAACTATTGTTAAGCATCAAATGCTGTATAGCAGTTTTCCAATGCGGCTGCGCTGGCGTTTTCATAATTTGCTTTTACAGCAGAGCCTAGATTTTTTTCATAATGATTTCGCAGGACGCCTATCTGCAAAAGTGATGCAAACTGCGCTTGCCATTCGAGAATTTTGGATTATTTTGGGCGATATGCTGGCTTATGTGCTGATTTACTTTATAACAGTCAGCCTTGTATTTGCTTCGATCTCCCCGCTGCTTCTAGTCCCCCTATTGCTTTGGCTGGTGCTATTTATCACTTCAGCACTGTACTTCATTCCTAAGCTCAGCAGTGTTTCAAATGCTCAGGCAGATGCCCGCGCTGTTATGACGGGCCGTGTGACTGATGCTTACACCAATATTCAAACAGTAAAACTGTTCGCGCATGCTGGCCGTGAAAGCCAATATGCAAAATCATCAATGCAGCAGTTCATGGTCACTGTATTCAAGCAAATGCGTTTGGGTGCTTGGTATTCGATCAGCATCAGCATACTGAATATTGTGCTTTATGGCGGAGTGATAGGCACAGCGGTTTATTTATGGCTGAACGGTCAGGTTGAGCTGGGTGTCATTGCGGCAGCGACAGCCATGATCTTGAAACTCAGCAGCATTGCTGAATTTATTATGTGGCAAACCTCTGCACTATTTGAAAATATCGGCACCATTCAAGACGGCATGAAAACACTTGGCCGTCCAATCACGATTCAGGACAAACCCAACGCGCAGGTGCTGCAAGTGCCTAAAGGCGAAATTAAATTTGAAAATGTAAGTTTTGCATACAGCACCAAAAATGTATTTGATCAGCTGAACATGACCATTAAGCCAGGTGAGAAAATTGGTATTGTTGGACGTTCAGGTGCTGGTAAATCAACTTTAATTCAGTTATTGCTGCATTTTTACACCCTCAACCAAGGTCGTATTTTGATTGATGGCCAAAATATAGAAGATGTTACTCAAGACAGTTTAAGACGAAATATTGCACTGGTGACTCAAGATACTTCGTTGCTGCACCGCACCGTGGAAGAAAATATTAAATATGGACGTCCAGATGCCAGCAATGAAGACATGTATCAAGCTGTGCTAAAAGCCAAAGCTGATGAGTTTATTCCACAATTGGTCGATTTGCGCGGTAAAACGGGTTATGAGGCTTATGTCGGAGAACGCGGCGTAAAACTTTCAGGCGGTCAGCGCCAGCGGATAGCGATTGCACGTGTTTTTTTAAAAGATGCGCCTATTTTAATTTTAGATGAAGCGACCAGCGCACTCGATTCCGAAGTGGAAGCGGCAATTCAATCCAGCTTAGATGACTTGATGCAAGGAAAAACCGTGATTGCTATTGCACATAGACTTTCAACCATTGCGCAAATGGACCGCTTGATTGTGCTTGACCAAGGTCAAATTGCAGAACAAGGCACACATGATGAATTAGTTGCAATGAACGGTATTTATGCGCACTTATGGCAGCGTCAAACTGGCGGATTTTTAATAGAACAGCAAAACATTCAAGCAATTGAATCAGAAAAGGAAGGAAACTAGACATATGCTGTATTTGGAAGATTTGAACGTGGGTGACCGCTTTATCAGCCGCGAATATGAAATGACTTTAGAAGAAATTAAAAAGTTTGCTCAAGCATATGATCCGCAGCCATTTCATTTAGATGAGGAAAAAGCCTCCGAACACCCTATTTTCCATGGTTTGGCAGCGAGCGGCTGGCATACGGCATCCGTCACAATGCGTTTATGGACAGAATGTTTTCCAATTGCTAACGGATTGGTCGGATCGGAATCCAGTGTTCGCTGGCCCCGCCCAACTCGACCTGGCGATTTACTTCATGTCGAAGTTGAAATTGCAGCGATTACGCCATCGAAAAGTAAAAATGACCGTGCCATTGTGACGTATATTACGCAGGCATTAAACCAGCATGGCGATTTGCTCTTTATTTCTACGACAAAAATAATTGTCTTTAAAAAAGAATCGCATGCCGCATAAAAAGTATGGTAAATCTGTTTATATAAAGTGCAGATGATGCTCAATATTTTGCGTTGACATCATTTGCGCGAAAAAATTGTCAAACAATTTTAAGGCTAAGCACTTTTTTTTCATGCCAATATAGCTTGTGAAAAATAGAAAAACATAAAGACAGCAACGGATAGCAAATGAAACCACCTTCTTTACGTCAAGACCAAGGTATTCCAGGTGTTTATGGCTTATTGCTTTTAGATGTCGTGTCCCGCTGGGGCTACAATGATCAAACACTTTTTGAGCCGTTTGGCTTAAACAGTGAGCAGCTCGCTGACCCTAATTTCCGCATACCGACTGCTACCGCAAACGACTTAGTACAGCACGCATTACGCCTTACAGGTGAACCCACACTCGGCTTTCATCTAGGCACGCAAATGCGCATTTCTATACATGGCTTTATTGGCTATGCCATTATGACCGCCAAAGATATTACAGATGCGTTGATCCTTGCGAACCGCTTTATTCAATTGCGCATGCCCTTTTTACAGTTGTTTTTTTCTACATTTGGCACTAAAGCCACCATCCAGCTGCAAACAGATGTCACTTTAGAGCCTCTACGTACTGAAATTTCTATTGCGCTTATTTTTGGCATTATCAGCATGGGCAAAGCAATTACTGGTACGGATTATGGGGCTGGCGATATTGACTTTGATTTTCCAAAGCCCGAAGGTTTTGAGCGCTTCATGGCAAAGTTTCCGCATCATACTTTCCGTTTTGAACAGCCGCATCTGATTTTAAGTTTCGACAAACAATATTTAGGCAATAAACTGGTGCATGCAGACCCGATTGCCAGTCAAATTGCCATCAATCAATGTGAAGCAGAACTTTCTGCTTTGGGTGAACGCCACAGATTGGCTATGCGCGTGCGTGATCTTCTTACCAATTCAGATCAGCATTACTTAAGCATTGAAGCTGTAGCAGAACGCCTACACATGTCTGACCGCACCTTAAAACGCCAATTAGCTGCTGAAGGCACTTCTTTTTCTACATTGGTCGATGAAGTCCGCTATCGTCATGCGACTTCACTGCTTTCGCGTACTGACTTTACACTCGAACAAATTGCTGATGAGCTCGGCTATAGTGACGTTGCCAATTTCAGCCGTGCATTTAAGCGCTGGAGCGGACGCAGTCCAAGCAATTGGCGTAAAGATCCTTATCTCTGACCGATTCGCTTGATTTGGCTGAGAAGTTCTTTTTTTTTTAATCAAAAACATGTATAAATCATGCCAAAAATGACTTTAATAGTTTTAAGGAGTTATCCATGAATCATCCTTCAGATTTAAAATATGCAAGCACACATGAATGGGTACGCATTGAAGGTGATCTTGTTGTAACTGGCATTTCTGACCATGCACAAGACGCATTGGGCGACTTAGTTTATGTAGAAGCGCCTGAGGCTGGCTCACATATCACTGCTGGCTCGCAAGCAGGCGTGGTCGAATCTGTTAAAACAGCGTCTGATATTCACGCACCTGTATCTGGAACTGTTGTAGAAGTTAACCCAGATTTAGAAGACGATCCTGACTTTGTGAATGATGACCCGTATGGCAAAGGCTGGATTTACAAAATTAAGCCTGACAATATAGGCGATGTTGAAAAACTGCTTTCAAGCAGTGATTATGAAGCTGGACTAGAATAAACAGCTACCGTATAGAAATAAAAAAATCAGCCATGCGCTGATTTTTTTTATGCATTTTGATTCAATTCTAAAGCCGATAATCCAAGCGGAAGCTGGTCATTGTCAAAGATCCGCCAACAGCAGCTTCATTAAACAGCGTTAGTTCATCATGCTCTTCTTGAATACCTAAGGCATAGAGCATTGGGTAATAATGATCAGGGGTCGGGATGGCCAGTCTAAAAGCTTCACCTTGCTTTTCCCATTCAATCAATGGCTGGTGCCTTTTTTCCAGAAGGAAATTTTTCATTTTTGCATCTGCTTCCAAAGCCCACTCATAACCAAAGACCGGTTCATTCAGCTTTTCCCATGCAACTTTCATCAAGTTATGCACTAAGTTTCCGCTGGCAATAATTAAAACTCCCAAACGGCGCAAAGCGCGGAGTTGCTGACCAAGCGCATAATGAAAATCAGCTGGCTGGCTGTAGTCAATGCTTAATTGCACAACGGGAATATCAGCTTTGGGGAACACATGAACCAGCACACTCCAAGCACCGTGATCAATCCCCCTGTCTGCATCTTCGGCTATAGACACCATATTTACACAGTGCTTTACTGCATCAACCAAGGCCCGTGAACCTTTCACTGGATACTGCACGTCAAATAAAGCCTGAGGAAACCCGCCAAAATCATGAATTGTCTGCAATTCTTCTGCAGAACTCACAGCAGTTACACCTTGAGTGAGCCAATGCGCTGAAATACAAAGGATTGCTGCAGGCTTGGGCTGAAGCTGCTCCCCCAATCTATGCCAATTTCTGGAAAATACATTATCATTGATGGCATTCATCGGCGATCCATGCCCCAGAAAAAACACAGGCAATGGCTCAGTTACCGGCAATTCAATGCCATGCTCAATCAAAGTTGCCATATGATTATCTAAATCCATGACAGCACTCCCCAATAGCGACTCTTTCTTTAGATTAAGCTTAAACCAATAAAGAAAACGATATTATTTGTAATGAATAGATTTTGTGATTAATAATCATATTTCGATAATTTAATTAGTAATATCTTATATTTTCAATAAATAATCTTGTTTATTTTACAATTGCTATACTTTTCAACTTTTGTATTTTATAATTTGTGCTATATGACGGTATGTCTGAGTTTAAGCAAATAAAAATTATAAATGAACCGAACCGCCAGCCCTATCTTCTCTATTCAGGTAATTTATGAACACTGTAAGTGCTCAACATTTATGGAATAAGCCTTTCATTCTGTGTTTGTTGAATAATCTGTTTTTATTTATTTTTTATTTCGCGCAAATCACGATCTTACCAATTTACATTCTGAATGATCTGGGCGGCAATATTTCTCAAGCTGGCTTAGCCATGACGTTGTTTATGGTTTCTGCTATCGCTGTGCGCCCTTTTAGCGGTCTGATTATTGAAAAATTAGGCACAAAAAAAGCCTTATATATTTCTGAAACGCTCTTTTGTTTATTCAGTTTGACTTATGTTCTCGCTGAGAATTTAACAGTTTTAATGATTATCCGTTTTCTGCATGGCATTTGGTTCAGTATTTTAACGACAGTAGCTGTACCTATTGTGAACGATTTTATTCCAGCCAAGCGTAAAGGCGAAGGCATGGGTTATTTCCTGATGTCTATTAATTTGGGGATCGTATTGGGTCCTTTAATCGGCCTGACGTTTATTCAAAGCATGTCTTATACTGCAGTAGCGGGTATTTTGGCCGGTTTTGTTGTACTCGGCTTTATTTTCTGCTTCCTTATTCCACTGCCAGAACATAAAAAACCAGAACCTGCTGCTGAGAAAAAAAGCCTCAGCATTCATGATTTTCTAGAATTTAAAGCCCTGCCAGTTGCGCTCATGGCCATGATGGTTTCATTCTGCTATGCCAGCATCATGAATTTTATCGCCACCTTTGCAGAAGAAAAAAATATGCTGAGTTATGCCAGCATGTTCTTTGTGGTATTTGCGATTTCAATGATGAGCCTGCGTCCTATTACAGGTAAAATCTATGACCGAAAAGGGCCAAGTGCTGTGGTCTATCCGGCCTTAATCTTATTTGCTATTGGCTTAGGTGTTCTGGCCTTTATTAACAGTGTTGCGGGTTTTCTATTTGCAGCAGTTCTTATCGGTATGGGGTTCGGTTCTGCACAGCCATGTTTGCAAACCATTTCAATCCAAAGCTCACCCAAACACCGCATAGGCTACGCCACTTCGACTTACTTCACTTTCTATGATATTGGTATTGCAATCGGTTCAATTGTATTAGGCATGGTCATCGCAGGAACCAGCTATACAGTAGCCTATTTAATTTGTGCGGTATTGGTTTTAATTAGCCTGCTTTATTATAAGTTTATTGTCAGCCCTAAAACAGTTTAAAACCAATTATGATGCGCCGGCAGTTCAAATATCAAATATTGGCAGCCAGCGCATCTATTCAAATTTTATGAAACTTCCACTTCTTTTTCTTCGATCTGCTTCTCTTCAGCCTGCATACTGAATTCAGCAGATGCCGTATGAATGGCTGGATTTGCTCTCGGACTTTTCAATTTAATCTGCAAGCGCAATTCATTGGTCGAATCTGCATTTCGCAAGGCTTCTTCATACGAGATAGCGCCATCATTATATAAATCAAAAAGCGCCTGATCAAAGGTCTGCATGCCCAACTCACGAGACTTAGACATAATCGCCTTAAGCTCATGAAACTCACCCTTTAAAATAAGATCTGAAATTAAAGGTGTATTCAGCATAATCTCTACAGCAGCGCGTCGCCCTTTACCATCTTCAGTACGAATCAAGCGCTGGGAAATAATGGCTTTCATATTTGAAGATAAATCCATCAGCAGCTGGTTTCGACGTTCTTCAGGGAAAAAGTTAATAATACGGTCTAGCGTCTGGTTCGCATTGTTTGAATGCAGCGTACCTAAACATAAATGCCCTGTTTCGGCAAAGGCAATTGCATGCTCCATGGTCTCTGTATCACGAATCTCACCGATTAAAATGACATCCGGCGCCTGACGCAAAGTATTTTTTAAGGCATTGTGCCAAGAGTGGCAATCCACGCCTACTTCACGGTGGGTAATCATCGATTTTTTATGCTTGTGCACATATTCCACAGGGTCTTCTACAGTAATAATATGCCCTGCGCTGTTTTCATTTCGGTAATCAATCATTGCGGCTAAAGAAGTTGATTTACCTGAACCTGTACCGCCGACAACTAGCACCAAACCGCGCTTTTCCATAATCACATCTTTCAGTGATTCAGGCAGTTTCAACTTAGCAAAATTTGGAATTTCGGCGGTAATGGTTCGGATTACCATCCCTACATTTAATTGCTGCTGGAAAATATTGACGCGAAAGCGGGAAACATTAGGCACATTAATGGCAAAGTTGCATTCAAGCTCCGATTCAAATTCTTTACGCTGCTTTTCATTCATTAAGCTAAAGGCAAAAAGCTTGGTTTTATCTGCCGTCAGTTCCTGCTGTCCAAAAGGCTTCATTAAGCCTTGATGCTTAATACTTGGCGGAAAATCTGCTGTAATAAATAAGTCAGAGCCGCCATATTCCACCACTTTTGTCAGCATGTGAAACATTAAGCGGCGCGCTTCTTCAAGCAGCTCGGCAGTGTACATAGAAATTCCCCTAGATTTAATTCACTCATACAAAAGTTCTGCTTTTTTGCAGTTTTTATTTTTGTATCAATTTATAGCTACATAATTACACATTGTAACAACTATAAAGTGTTAATTTAAATAATATTTCTAATATTCAGTGTGATTCAATTCAAACATAGGGCGCAATCATAGACTTATTTAACCAAGCCAAAAAGTGCAATCCATTAATACGGCAATAAAAAACGCCCTATGTTCAGAGCGTTTTTAAATTTCAAATAATCGCTTTAAGCGCTGCGTTTCAAATCAGATTCTGTATCTGCCAAAAGGCTAGCCATTTCCAATAACAGCTGCTGAGTTTTTTCCCAGCCCAAGCAACCATCTGTTACAGATTGACCATAGGTCATATCACAGGAAATTTTCTGAGCGCCATCGACCAAATGACTTTCCAGCATTACACCGCGGACTAAGCTTTCACGGCGTTCCTGTACAATCGTACGCAGCACTTCAGGCTGTTTCATCGGGTCTTTATGGCTATTGCCATGACTGCAATCAATGACTAAAGCAGGCAACTCACCTTTCATTTTAGCTTTGATTTTTTCAATTTCAGCCATTTGATAATTTGGACCGCTGTTTGAGCCGCGTAAAATTAAATGCGCTTTCGGATTGCCTTTAGACGATAAAATGCTTGGCATGCCATTTTGGCCCATGCCCATGAACTGATGCACATTCGAAGCTGATTGGATCGCATCCAATGCAATTTGAATGGAGCCATCTGTACCGTTTTTGAACCCGATGCTGTACGGCATATGGCTTGAAATTTCACGATGGATTTGTGATTCGCTTGTACGCGCGCCAATTGCGCCCCATGCAAGAAGATCATCAAAGTACGCTGTAGCCATTGGGCTTAAAATTTCTGAAGCAATTGGTAGGCCCATTTCAATAATTTTTAGGTATAGTTCACGCGATTTTTCTAAGCCTAACTGCATATCTGCAGACCCATCTAAATGAGGGTCATACATGAAACCTTTCCAGCCTACAGTTGTACGCGGTTTTTCAATGTACGCGCGCATTACCAGAAAAATTTGAGCCGATACTTTTGCCTGCAATTCTTTAATTTTTTCAGCATATTCAAGCGCTGATTGAACATCGTGTATCGAGCATGGGCCAGTAATCACCAGTAATCGGTCATCCTTGCCTTCTAAAATATTTTGAATCGTTTGACGCTGCAATTCGATTTGCGCCGCAAATTGATAGGTCAAAGGCAACTGTGCCTTTAATTGATGCGGCAAGCTTAAAATTGTTTCTTGAGCAGCTGTTTGTTGTAATGCAGTATTTAGAGCGTTCATTGGTCTTTCCTTTGGACTGCTGCTGTTGCAGTCCGATCTTTTATTTGAGCGTATTGGGACTATGGGACTTCAAGGCATGAGACATAAATTGACTAAAGTAAAACCAATAACCATTGCTAAAATATGAGCTGCGAAGTGTAAACATGAAAAATCTCCAAAAAACTTATAAAATTCAAGACATAAAAAAACCTGACCAGGGTTGCCGATCAGGTATAAACTTGGTGGGCAACCATTTTCTTTGCCCGAATACGTTCAGGCAATTATCTAAATTGCCAAAAGTAATACGATGCGTTTGAAATAACTGGCTGCTTTAACATTTTGAATTCATCAAAAAAAGGTGCTTGTCTAAAATTTAAAATACGCTGTATTAACTGCTTTGACAATAGTTTTTTCTAATTTCCATCAGAATTATCCAATAAATATATAGATCATGCCTACGCACTACTTATTCATATATTGATTAAATATTAATCTTAACATACACTGCAAAGCTCAAAACCCCTCCAAAAAGATTTTCGAGTATCTGCCAATGAAGTAAGTGCTGTTTCATCATCAAAATCTCCGCTATGTTAATTTTTTGATGTGCAAAATAGCACTAAAACACTTCATGTCTTTCAATTCGTTGGTTTTTATAAATAAAAAACGATATCTGATTGCTATTTTGCGCATGCATCTATTGTATGAGGCGCGTTTATGACGCAAATAATAACTCCCCAATCTGCTGCTGTCACAGCCTGCAATATTCAGCAGCTCTATTTAGAATTTTCAAATAAGACCATCTTTCGTGAACTTCAATTCAGTTTAGCGCCACGGCAAATTTCAGCATGTATAGGCAGAAATGGTTTGGGGAAATCCCTGCTCATGCAAATTTTACATTTTCAGCATGAGTCAAAACTCCCTTATGAAGGACAAATTTCTTGGCACATGCCACACGCCTACTTGCCCCAAATACAGCGTATTGAGGCTGCAACCATTGCTGACGCGCTGGGTATTAAAGACTTGCATCAGGCATTTGAACGTATTGAATCTGGCGATGGCCGATTTGAAGACTTTGATTTGGTAGAAAATATATGGCATATGCCAGCAGAGTGGCAATCTCTCTTGACTCAAGCCAAACTTCCGCAGGATTTAAATATTCTTGTTGATCATCTCAGCGAAGGCCAAAAAACAAAACTGGCTTTATGCACTTTATTTTTAAAGCCTGATCACTATTTGCTCTTAGATGAACCCAGCAACCATTTGGATGCTGCATCTAGGGCGTGGTTCATTGAGCGTCTTCAAGCCCACCCAGCTGGGGCTTTAGTGATCAGTCATGACCGCAGCTTACTTGAGCATGTACAGCATATTTATGCCTTAAGTGAACACGGTATCCAGCATATTTCCGGCAATTACTCAGACTATACTCAGCATTATGCACAACATTATGATGCTCTAGAACGCCGTGCGGATCAGCAAAAACGTGAATTGAAACAGTTAAAAGTCAAACAGCATGAACACCAGATGAAAGCGCAAAAGCGTGAACGTAGCGGCAAGCAATTACGTGCGTCCAATTCACAAGCGCCCATCCTTTTGGACTTTAAAAAAGAACAAGCAGGACAAAGCTTAGCAAGCGTACAGAAACAGCAGCAGAAACAAATGGATGACAAACAGGCGCAATTTCGAAACTGTCAAATGCAGCTAGAACATTTGAAACAGCAGCAGTTTCATTTTCAACATCATTCCGTTAAAACAGGTGAAATTATACGCATTCATCAGTTGAGTCTGCCTCACGGCACATCAGAGGAAATAAATTTTGCCATGAGTGCTGGTTCTAAAGTGAACTTACAAGGAGCAAATGGTTCTGGAAAATCTACACTTTTAAAAATACTTCATAAATCAGCAACATCTTCTAGCGTAGATAAACAAATATTTACTGCGGTTCAATCGTTGTATTTAGATCAGAACTTCAATAGCTTAGCTGAAGATATAAGCGTGCTGGACACTTTGCATCAATATAATGCAGATATTCCAGCCGAAGAATGGCGCAATCAATTGGGTCAACTCAGGATTCGAGGTGATAAAGCAGAACAGCCAATGAAAGCTTTGAGTGGCGGCGAAAAACTTAAAGTCGCACTACTCGGCTTAAATTTTTGGGCTAAAAATATAGAACTGCTGCTATTAGATGAACCAGAAAATCATTTGGATATTGAGTCACGCGAACTATTGGCACAGGCAATCCGTCAATATTCGGGCGCTGTAATTTTAGTCTCGCATGACAGTGCTTTTGTTGAGCAATGCGGGATTACCAATACTTTTCATATTGGCGTCTAAAATAATACTACACCCAGCATTTATGCTGGGTGTAGAAATGAGTGCTTCAACTCTTTTAGACTTATTCCAACTTACTTGAATGCTTCACTGGTAGTGAAGCACAGTATTGAAAATATTTACTAAAATTTGAATTTACTCGCAATGGCAGATTGCATACGCTGTTTAGCTTTAGCCGCATAATGTTTCGTTTCTGCTTTCCAGTCATTTGGCAATGAACACTTCGCAATACGCACCCAAACACTGCCAAACTGCTTCATAAAGCTGGCTTCATTGTAGTTAATGCCGTATTCAGCACATAGAGCTCGAATCTTTGGCGCTGCTTCTGCATAGCGGTTGGCAGGCATATCTGGGAATAAATGATGTTCAATTTGATGGCTTAAATTGCCGCTCAAAATATGCAGCCACTCTGTACCGCTAAAATTGCTTGAACCGCGGATCTGGCGTAGATACCATTCAGCTCGGGTTTCATTTTCCGTATTGTCCATCTCAAAATTTTCAGCATCTTCGGTAAAGTGACCATTAAAAATGACCGCCGAAGCCCACAAACTGCGGATGACATTCGCTACTGCATTGCCCGCAAAAACAGGAATGGCATTTGGACCAGCAATGATTGGAAAAAAAACATAATCTTTAAGAATCTGGCGTTTCATTTTTTTGCGTACAGGCGCTGCATCTTCCCATACTTGCGCCCAAGTCTTAGTTTTATAGGCAATGGCTTCCTCTAAATGCAGGTTTTGCACGCCAACATACCATTCAAAGAACAGCATCAGCTGAGCAGCCAATGGAATATTCAGCAAAAAGCGCGGCTCCCATTTTTGCGCATCACTGACCCGGATTAGGCCATAACCCACATCATGATCCATACCGACAATATTGGTATAAGTATGATGGATATAGTTATGCGTATATTTCCAGTCTGGACCAGTCGCCATGGTATCCCAGTCGTAATTGGCGCCATTTAAGCTCGGGTCATTCAGCCAATCAAATTGGCCATGCATGACATTGTGGCCCAATTCCATATTTTCTACAATTTTAGAAACACCCAGCAAACCTGTTCCTAAAAGCCAAACTGGCGGCACCCAGCCTGCAAACATCAGCATGCCGCGTGATGCAATTTCGCTGTAACGGACAAAGTTGCGGATTTTATAAATATATTTCGCATCTTTTTCGCCAATGCTGTCCATGATTTCACGGCGAATGGCTTCAACTTTAGCGCCAAACTCTTCAATTTGGTCAGAACTCAAATACTGAGACTTGCTGTTTACATTAAAATTTACGGGCTTATTCATTTGTTTTTCTCCCCTTTAACGCATCTAGATAGGTTGGGCTTATAAGTTAATCGTGACTGGGCTGATGGCTTGGGAAATGCACAGCTTAATCTGTGAATTGTTCTGGCTATCAATTTCTCCAGTCAAAATGTTTTTGACTGAGCCTTGCACTTTGGTACATGAGCAAGTATTGCAAATACCCATTCTACAGCCATGGGCTGGTCTTAAACCCGCCTGTTCTGCACTCTCCAGCAAGTTGCTTCTGGCTTGAAACTCCTGCTGCGCAAGCAGAAACTTAACCGGCTGCTCTGCTAGCGTTTCATCAATAACCAATTGAAAATATTCTGTGTTCAGCTGAGATGATAATTCCAGCTGCTGATAAATATTTTGAACACTTTGCATCATACCTGATGCACCGCAGGCATAGCATTCACGTTGCTGGAAATCTGCAACTAACTCGCTCAGCAGATCTTGCGTTAAGTGCTGCTTCTGCTGCGCCGTATTAATCAGATGCAATTTAAACTGCGGATATTGCTCAGACAAAGCATTCAGTTCAGTGGCATAAGCATTGTCACGGCTAAAATAAAGCAAATCGACTGGTTTTGAATCATTTAGCAGATGACAGTTCAGTAAGGCGTATATGGATGTTATACCGCTGCCCGAAGCAATCAGTAAATTTGCACGTTCAGATGGCTTAAGTACAAAATCGCCCTGAGGCTGTGAAATTTCGACAATGGAGTTTACTGGCAAGGCCGTTAAGGCATTAGAAACCAGCCCCTGTTTTTTTACGGCAATGCTGATCAGTCCTTGCGGAGATACCTGCACAATGGAATAGCTGCGCTGCTGACGAACACCGCCAAGCACAACAGTAACTAATACGCTTTGCCCAGCTTGATAAGTGTTCATTTTAAAATTGTGATTCGGGCGCAATTGCAGCTGAATAAAGTCTGCGCTTAATGGCTTGACACTGATAATTTCAGCCTTAATTTTTTTCCATGCCCAGATTGAATCGAATTTTTCCGCGATAAAATCGACAAAATCTTCTCGGATCCATTCTGGCGCGTATTCTGCTCTTGTATGCATATGAGCCTCATAAAAGTTTGATGTATAGAATAATATACAAGTGTTCATTATTTTGATGACAAGATATTACGCGCCTGTTTTTTGTACTATGTCAATAAGGGACAGAATCTATCATTTGTGACTTATTTGCATTTTTTGTCAGACAAAGTGGCATATTATGCCAATCCCGAATAAACAAAAATACCAGTCATCTGAGACTGGTATTTTTACGATAAAATGAGCAATATTATTCAGTTAATTGTTCATATTTTAGTTTTGAATCATTTTGAACTGATTCAGGCTCATCTACCGAAATCATTCTATCCTGCACCAAATAGACAGTAATCATGCCTAAAACTGCAGGAATGCTGAGCGCCAGAAAATTGTAAACATGCGGCAGCTGCATCGCTAAGAGCCAGCCGGTCAAAATTGGGCCTAAAATTGCGCCAATACGCCCCATTCCCAGTCCCCAGCCAATGCCTGTGGTACGAATATTGGCAGGATAAAATTTTGCCATATAAGCCAAAAGCATAATTTGAGATCCAATGGATGCCGCTCCTGCGCAGGCGATCAGCACGTACAGTACAACGCTATTAAACTGGAATGAAAGCAAAGATAAAGATACCGCGCCAATCAGCAGCATGACCATCAGTACATATTTCAGATTGTAGCGGTCTGCTAAATATCCCCCCAAAATAGAACCGACCATCCCGCCGACATTGAGAGAAAATAGGAAAATTAAACTTTTAGATAAATTATAGCCCGCTTCAATCATTAATTTTGGCAGCCAATTGCCTAGAGCATATACCATAATTAAAGTCATGAAGATTGAGCACCAGAACATTACTGTGCTGAAAGCGCGGCCATCTGAGAAAATCTTTTTTACTGGCGCCTTAACTGCTTGCTGATTGCCGCCATTCAGTACAAAGATGTCATCTGTTTGATAATGATACGAAGGTTCCATTTTACTTAAAAATTTTTGTACGGTCTGTGTTTGCTTACGGCGTACTAAAAAGTCAATTGACTCTGGCAGTATTTTCATCAAAGGCAGCAGCACAACTAAAGGAATGCCTGCGATTAAAAACATGATTTTCCAGCCATAGGCAGGCACTAAAATCGAGCCTAAAAATGCCGCTGCCATACCGCCAATTGCGTAGCCGCTGAACATCAAAGTGACAAAGAAACTTTTATATTTTTTAGGGGCATATTCGCTGACTAATGCAATTACATTAGGCATTACACCGCCAATGCCAATCCCTGCGATAAAACGGCAGATTGAAAATTGCTGCGGGGTTTCTGCATATCCGCAGAGCACTGTAAACAAGCTAAAAAGGATTATGCAGACTGCAATCACCCGCTTACGGCTGACTCCATAATGTTCCAATTTGTCGGATATTGTGCCGAAAATCAGTGCGCCAAACATCATACCAAAGAGCGCTACACTGCCAATCAAACCCGCCGTAACTGGATCAATCCCCCATTCTTTCATGAGCAGAGGCAAAGCAACCCCGTAAATCACGAGGTCGTAGCCATCAAAAATAATAATGAGCGTACTCAAAATAATGACCCTCCAATGGAAGGCTGTTAATTTTGAGTTGTCTATCAATTGATTCACATTAATTTCACGCATCGTTCCCTCCTGGAACATCTCATTTTCATTATGAAAAATTGTTCTAAATTGCGCTTAATGAGAAGCGTGAGATTGAAGAAGGACATGCAAGGAACTCAATCTCACGCTAAGGGGCTAGCTTTCGCTAAACTGGACGAGTTTTAAAGATGATAAAAATCTAAAACTGCATTAATTTTGTCATTCAGCAAGATGACCTGCTTGGTGCAAATCTTAAACTGATCGCCATCTTTACGGATTTTGTAATTGACATGACCAAAGAATCGATTGGCATTTTCCATGCGCACATAGGATGTGTCCCAGCCTGCAGTCACTTCTATTTCATCCTGATCAGACTTCACAATTTGAATATTGCTGAGCTGATGCAAAGTACGCGGTAGCGGATATGCAGAGGATGATTTCTCTGTTTCTACTCGGAAAATTCGGTCTTCTAAACCGCCGCGGTTTGCATAATAAATCAGTGACATTTCGCGTTTAGGATTGGTCGTATACTCATGTTCAGACTTCCACTGCGGTACATGAAAAATCATGTCTTCAGAAAAATCTTCGATATAGCTTTTCCAATCTTTCTGGTCACATTTATGTGCATTGGCATATAAAAACTGTTTAATTTGATAGTGCAATTCAGCATTAGACATGACCCTTACTCCTCTACCACGCTGATTTTACGATTTGATAACCCTTTCAGCATTAACGATTGCCATGTACGGTGCTGGTTCACATATAAACCTTCTTGGGTAATTTCAGTGCCCGTGATTAGCGGCTGAATATCTAAAATCTTACTGTTTTTGCTTTCACCATAGTTCCAGCTTTGAAAACCGCGTGAAATATCATTCCATTTAGAATTGCGCGCTTCAAAACCGCGCTGTGCTTCTTTAAATTCCACCAAATCATCCGGCGTGCCCATGCCTGAAACATTAAAGAAGTCTTCAAATTGGCGGATACGGCTTTCGCGGTCTTCATCCGACTCACCTTTTACCCCTAAGCACTGTGAGATAATTTCCGTCTTGTTCCATGCTACTGGGCGGATAATCCGAAGCTGCGAGCTGATCTGATCCATAAAGAAAAGGCTTGGATAGATATTCAGATTGCGTAAGCGGTGCATCATCCATTCCGCTGTTTCATGACCATATTTTTCCAGTAAACGCGGCATAACACTCTCATAACCTGGACGCACTTCTGGGTTTGGCATATCGCTGAACAATACGCTATGGCCATTTTTAAAACTGAACCAGCCATCGTCGGTTTGCGTATCACCCGCGCCGAGTTTGCTGTAATCCAATGTTTTGCTGTTATGAATGCCTTTTTCGTCTTCTAATGTTTTACGGTGCTGAACTGTTGCAACGTAGTTATAATGCACGGTACTGACATGATAGCCGTCCAGACCATTTTCGTTCTGCAGTTTCCAGTTGGCATCAAACTCATATTTAGAGCGGCCTTCAATGACTTCCAGCTCACCCGTTGGCGACTGGGCAATCATCATGTCCAAAAATTTGCGGGTATCGCCCAAAAAGTCTTCCAGATTTTGCTGTGAATTTACATCCAAATTTACAAATACAAAGCCGCGGTAGCTTTGCACCAAGCCTTTTTTTAAGCCTAAAGTTGATTTATCAAAAGTGGTATCGCAATACTCTGCAGGCGCTTTGACTTTGAGTAATTTCCCATCGTTTTTATAGCACCACGCATGGAATGGACATACAAAACTGGCCTGATTGCCTTTATACATGCGGGTCAGCGTTGTACCGCGGTGCGAACAAGTGTTCGACAAAGCATGCAGCTGCTGTTCTTTATCACGGGTGATGATCATTGGATAACGGCCAATCTGTACCGTAATAAAATCATTAGGATTGGCAATTTCACTTTCATGGCAGGCATAGATCCACGATTTTTCGAAGATATATTCCATTTCCAAATCAAATAATTCTGGCTCGGTAAAAATTGAACGGCCAACACGAAATACGCCTTCGTTCTCGCGAAAATCAATATTGTCCTGAACAAATGATTTCCAATCTCGTTCCATCACTTGAGTATTTTGCATTCCTTCACTCCTTAAAGCTTTTCTTTAAGGTATAAATTTAAGCAGGCGTCTTCTATCCAATTTTCACCGCTGAATATCCAATTTTCACAAAGTTGCTGTCTACCTATAAGGTATACCCATATACTTATTTGATATTTTTGATTTGTGACAGCTCTGATTTAGACTAATTACAGCCAAAAGCATTGGATGCTGAATACGCCATCTTTGATCTGCGCAAGGAATATGCCATGCATCAACTTTCTGTTTCAAACCAATATGCCGTTTCAGATGCGCAAAATTGGATGAATCACATCTGCGGCAGCCATGAGCTGATTGTCAAAAAAACTCAGAACCTTAATTTTCAGCATGAATATGCCCGTTTAGCCAAAGACTCCGTATCTCTGGGATATATTCAATACGGCACAGATGTATCCATTGTGAATGAGAAAAAACTGCACTGCTATAGCCTGAGCTTGCCGGTATCTGGCGAACAGGAATTAATTACACGGAATCAAAACATTGTTTCTAATCAAAATATCGCTTTGGTCGTTAACCCTCATGAAGAGCTGCAGCTGAATATTGCCGGCGATTGCAGAAAATTGCATTTGGCTATTCCTAAAGAAAAAGTGAAGCACGCCCTGCAACTGCTTACTGGTCAGCAAATCGAGCAAGAGATTGTTTTCGATTCAAAAATGCCGATCGAGAGCATTGAAATTGCACAGTGGTGGCAGCAGGTGAATTTCTTCATTCGTGATATTCATCAAATGGGCATTGCGCATTTTCAATATTTTCATCAAGAAATGGAAAGCTTATTGATTAAAAAATTGCTTTTTATTCAACAGCATAATTACAGCACTCAGTTAAACTCTCATTTGGGACAGCACTTACCTAAAGAACTGCAGCAAGCGGTACAATTTATTCAGCAGAATTCTAAACTGCCTATTTCTTTACAGGATATTTGTGATTTCTCCTGCAGCTCTGCAACTAAAATCAATACGCTTTTTAAACGTTATTTTCAGCTGTCACCCATGCAGTATTTAAAACATATCCGTTTAAAAAATGTCTATCAAAGCATACAGCTTAGTGCACCCTGCAATATTGCCGAAGTTGCCTTGGAACATGGTTTTAATCATTTGGGACATTTTGCAAAAGACTATAAGCTTTTCTTTCATGAAAGCCCGCGCGATACGCTAAGAAAAAGGCTTGAAACCGTTTAATCATTAATTTTTTGATTATTATCAAATAGATCAGGCCAAAAAGATCAACTTTTCGGCCTGAAGTAGACTTTAGTCTTCAAAATGCACAACAGAGCGAATTGATTTGCCTTCATGCATTAAATCAAAGGCTTCATTGATTTTGTCCAATCCCATGGTATGCGTTACAAATGGTTCAAGCTGAATCTCACCTGTCATGGCTTCTTCTACCATGCCCGGCAATTGAGAGCGGCCTTTTACACCGCCAAATGCAGTGCCTTTCCATGTACGGCCAGTCACCAATTGGAAAGGACGCGTAGAGATTTCTTGACCTGCACCTGCTACACCAATAATTACAGATTGACCCCAGCCGCGGTGAGCGCATTCCAGTGCTGAGCGCATGACATTGGTATTGCCAATACATTCAAAGGAATGATCTACGCCCCAGCCTGTCATTTCTACAATCACTTCCTGTACAGGACGGTCATGATCTTTTGGATTGACAAAATCTGTTGCGCCAAACTGTTCAGCAAGCTCAAATTTATCTGGGTTGGTATCCACTGCAATAATGCGGCCTGCTTTGGCATTTTTCGCGCCTTGCACTACAGCCAAACCAATACCGCCTAAACCAAAGACCGCTACAGAATCGCCTTCCTGAACTTTTGCAGTATTTTTGACTGCGCCAAGACCTGTCGTTACGCCGCAGCCCAATAAACATACATGTTCATGATTGGCTTCAGGGTTAATTTTTGCCAAAGACACTTCAGCAACAACCGTATATTCAGAGAAGGTTGAACAGCCCATGTAGTGATAAATTGGCTGGCCATTATATGAAAAACGCGTTGTGCCGTCTGGCATTAAACCCTTACCTTGAGTTGCGCGAACCGATACGCAAAGGTTGGTTTTACCAGATTTACAGAACAAGCATTCGCCGCATTCTGCAGTATATAAAGGAATGACATGATCCCCCGGCTGAACACTGGTGACACCTTCACCGACTTCAACCACAACGCCTGCGCCTTCATGACCCAGAACCGCAGGGAAAACACCTTCTGGATCATCGCCAGACAAAGTGAACGCGTCTGTATGACATACGCCCGTATGCGTGATTTTAACCAGCACTTCGCCAGCTTTAGGCGGAGCGACATCAATTTCGACAATTTCTAAAGGTAGGCCCGGTCCAAATGCGACAGCTGCACGAGATTTCATTGAGTAAACATCCTTAGTTGGCAAGTTTAACAGATGGCCTACAGTAACCGCTTTCCATTGCCCGATTCAACCTTTAACATGGTGATAATATGAACTTATAACGTTTTGATTACTTAAAAATAAATATGCAGATTCATTTATCCATACCAGCTGTTTCATTTTCTTTAATGTTTCTTATGCTTACGGGATGCAGTTTGCCTATGAATACATCCAATCCAGAATCAGCACTAAAGCCGCATACAGAACACTGGCTCAGCGATAAAAATGTCGATGTTCAATTGGCCAAAGGATTGACTGGCTATCTGGCGCTGGATGATGCCTTTCTGAGTATTGCCTCACGTGTGCATGTCATCCGCAAAGCACAGCATAATATTGACCTGCAATATTACATTTGGAAAGATGATTATATTGGCCACATGATGCTGCACGAACTGCTTAAAGCTGCTGATCGAGGGGTTAAAGTCCGTTTATTAATTGATGATCAAAATGGTACGCAGCTTGATCCAGCTCTAAAAGCCCTTGCGGCACATCCAAATTTTGAAATTAAACTGTTCAATCCTTATAAGTTTCGAAAATTTAGAATAATTGACTACGCATTTCGGCTGAAAAACATTAATCACCGCATGCACAATAAATTGATTATTGCCGATGGCGCAATTGCAGTCACCGGCGGACGCAATATTAGCCGTGAATATTTTGATGCCAGTGAAAGTTTCCAATTTACCGATTTAGATATTCTGTTTTATGGCAATGCCGTCAGCCATGCCAATGAAGTCTTTCTAGACTTTTGGAATGACGAGCTCAGTTATGATGTTCGGCAATTGCTAGGCAATGGATCGCCAGAAAGTTTGACTCAGCTCAATACGGATTATGAACAAGATGCCATTCGAAAAAATACCGTTGAAAATAAAATTGAGTATGTGCAAAAGCAGTTAAATGAAGACCTGAAACGCCGTGAATTTAACTGGGCAACAGCGCATTTTGTCGCGGACAGCCCAGATAAAATCCGTGGAAACGCAGCAAAAGAACAGCTGATCTATTCACAAATGATTCACTTTATGGGTGTTCCTAAGCAGCATTTAGAGCTTGTTTCTGCATATTTTGTTCCTACACGGCGTGGCACAGATTTTTTAAATCAATTGGCCCAAGACGGCGTAAAGGTTCGAGTACTGACCAATTCACTCGCTGCCAATGATGTTGCTGTGGTACATGCTTTTTACCAAAAATACCGCACAGATTTACTGAAAAATGGGATTAAACTGTATGAATTTAAACCTTATATTGAACGTAAAAAAAGAACATGGTATGAGGTAATGACTGGAAGCGTGATTCCTGCAAAAGGCAAAAATGCCTCCAGCCTGCATGCCAAATTTTTTGATATAGACGGCATGGTCTTTATCGGTTCATTCAACTTTGATCCGCGCTCCGCCAATTTAAACACTGAAGTGGGTTTAGTGGTTGAATCTGAACTGCTGCAAGAGCAAATATCGAAGTCGCTTGATCAATTCCTGCCGCAAATTGCCTACGAATTAAAACTGGATCAAAACCATCAAATCATTTGGTTAGACCATCAAGCAGATGGGAAAGTGATTGAATTAAATGCTGATCCGAATACTACACGTTTCCAGCGCTTTTCTATGCACGCAGTGTCATACTTGCCTATTGAGTGGATGATGTAATTTGCTCGTAATTACATTGAACTTACTTTACTGTGTTTTAATCTTTTGTTGGTTGTTAATTAAGCAATATATTTCTGAATTTACGCTGCAGCATGTTGTTATTTTTAGCGTTGGGCTTTAAAAACAGCCAGCCCTTTGAAATTCTGAATAAACTCTGCATCACTAATTCCAGCAGTTTTAAATGCTTTTAGATGTTCCTCTACAGACATATACAGCTGATTATTTTGCTGGGCATCTGGTGCAAAAATATGGTCACAAACAAAATAAAGTGTTTGCTCACGCATGAGTGTTTTAACCGCAGAATGAAATGCAGTTGCATAATATTTATGCCGCAGTTCATGCAGCGCTTGATGCATGATAATCACATCAAACTGCTGCTGGCTGCTATTCTGTTGAAATCTTTCAGTCCAATTCGGCTGTTTAAAATCTCCAAGTAAATATTCTGTTCTTTTCAACTCAGAAGTAGTTAATTTACTTTTTGAAAGCTCATGCATGGCTGAAGAAAAATCAAAAGCGGTATATTCAATATTTGGACAATGCTGCAGTAAATGTTTAGCTAAAAAGCCTGGCCCTGCGCCCAATTCAAGTACATTTCCAATAGGCGCATGCTGTAAAATTTCCTGCAGATAATAGTCAAAAATTTCATAGCGCCACGGACGCTTGAGATTCACTTCATTTGCCCATTGCAAAGCATCATCTGGATTTCTTAAGTCAATTGGACTCGGTACCTCATCAATCCCTATTTCAAAATGATCAGCATTCTTGTGTCTATTTTCGTTCATTATTTATCCCTCTCCTAGGATTCAGTCATAGCATTCAGCCGCTGATTCTTAACACTGAAAATGCCATAAACGGTTATACTTTTCAGCCTGTTATTTATACATAAAACAGATCAATGTGCACAAAGGTTTTACAGTCCATTTCCATTGCTTTAAAATCATCCATGCAAAAACTCTCCTTTATTTATGCTTCGTGATCTCCCCTAATGCAATTTTTTGATTTAAGCCGCCAGTTCAATTTAAATGATATTTTAACGCCGTATAAGACTTTAGAAGACTTAAGCGCCCAAGAATGGATACTGTCTAAAGTCCGTGTAGAACATGACTGTTTAAATGACAACGATCTCATTGAAGGTCAAGCAGTTTTGAAATCGAATCAAAACATTCAACTGGAATTGGAATGGCTGATTCAAGATACTGGACATGAACTGCAAGTCTTATTCAAAGGCATCGAAACAGCCGCTTCTGCTGAAACTTTCGTTGTGGTCAAAGGCGCACAATTGGTTGATGTTGATCAGCAATTATTGTCATCTCAAGCGCTCAGCTTATGGATTGATGGCACTCTACTGCCTTTGCTTCCCAATATCCGCAAAGAAATTAAAACACGTTTAAACTTATGGGATTATGTGGAATATGATGGTTAATCAATAACACCTTGATTACTAATTTAGCCTAAAACAATCTACATCTTCAGCATTAAACGCTGTCTTGAATCTGCAGCTCATTGAGGCTCTGCTGCAATACATCAAAGACTTTTTTGTTGATGCACTGCGCCACATTAAATCGCATGAACTGCCCTGCATTTTGAGCTTGGCTAAATGAATTGCCCGGCGCAAGAATAATGCCTTTGGCTAAACAGCTTTTGGAAAGCTCAGCAGCATCAATATTCGATGGCAATTGACACCATAAAAAGATTCCCGCCTTTGGCATAACTGCTGGTTGTATCCCCAACATTGCAAGCTTTTTGACGGTATCCGTCATGTGCCTTTGCAATTGTTTCTTAACCCACTCAATATGCCGTGAATAACTGCTGTCCATCAGCGCCTGATAGATAATTTCGGCATTCAGATGACTGGTATTAAAATGAGTCGCAATGTTTAAATCAATAAGCTGATCAATCAGGGATTCTTGACCAATGATATAACCGCAGCGTACAGCCGCAGACAGTGTTTTAGTAAAACTGCCAATTTGTATCACCTGCTTTAAACCCAGCAGTGTTAAATAACGCGGTGCATGCAGATATTCAAATTCTGCAAAAATATCATCTTCAACAATGGTTAAGCTGTTTTGCTCTGCTAATTTGGCAATCTCAAATGCTGTTTGCATAGAAAGTGCCGCACCCGTTGGATTGTGTATGCCTGAGTTGGTTAAATACAATTTAGGCTGAAACTGCAAGGCCTGCTTAAATGCGTTTACATCTGGCCCATTTTTGCCATATGGCACGGCAATATAGTTTAGGCCATGTGCTTTGATTAAAGCCCTAAAATTAAAATAGCATGGGTCATCAATCAGAATAGTGTCACCCGCTTTTAACAGATGCCTAAAAATCAAATCTATAGCGTGTGTTGCCGAGTCGCAAATAAAAATCTGTTTTAAATTTAAGGTCACATCATAGACTTCACGTTTACGGCCAATATAGCGCCTTAAATCGATATGTCCATGCGGCGTAGAATAATCCAGTAAAAAACTGCTATCCGATTTAGCTGCCATTTTTAAGGCTTTACGCAAAGTCAGCTCTGGCATCCACTCTTTAGGCAGCCAGCCGCAGCCGGGTTTCAGCATATGATCATGCGCATCTAAAGACTGGCGGGAAATCCACAGCGGATCGACTTCACGGCTATACTCAATAGCATGCTCTGCCAATAACGCGCCTGCTGTCGATGCTTTGCAAACATAGTAGCCCGCACCAATGCGGGATTCTAAAATACCTGTACTGACAAGCCGTGCATAGGCTTCAACCACAGTTGACACTGAACAGCCAAGCTGTAGTGAAAATTGACGCACTGATGGCACACGTCCGCCTTCAGCAAGCTGTTTCTGATTGATCAGCTCTTGAACTTGCTGCATGACCCATTCAATTTTTGTCATTTTCATTTCCATCACTCATGCATCGTACAAAAGCATTAAGCTAAGTTTGTATATATTTAACAGACTATTTAACAGCCCTTTCAGGTATTTATTACTATGCTTTCATTTCATTCAGCTTATAAAAATGAATTTTTAAATGCAAATTGTATGGGTTTTTTAAGCATAACAGTTCTTTGAAATTGTATTGGACTGTATCTATTTCATCAGTGTTTCAAGGTCTACATTTTCAGAATAATCTTTAGACCTAAACACACGGAATTCAAATGCTCTTCAATCTAAAAGAATCGCATCAAGGCTGGCTGAATGGATTCATTGGCGTGGTTATTTTTGCAGGTTCTATGCCCGCAACTCGAGTTGCAGTGAATGGCTTTAGTCCTGAATTTTTGACGGGCGCTCGCGCCTGTATTGCAGCAATTTTAGCACTGATTCTATTGTTGGTTTTAAAACAGCCAAGGCCATCTATGCATCAGATGAAATCCTTATGCATCATATCGGCTGGTGTCGTCATTGGTTTTCCACTATTTACTGCATTGGCATTGCAAACCGAGACTGCTGCACACTCTTTAATTTTTGTAGCTTTACTGCCCTTAGCGACCGCATGTTTTGCAGTGCTGCGCGCCAAAGAAATGCCTAATAATGCATTTTGGATGTATGCAGTTTTCGGCAGCGCATTGGTCATTTTCTTTATGCTGCATCAATCTGGTTTAAAAGGACTTTCTCTAGGTGATCTGTATATGATTAGCGCTGTTTTGCTTTGCGGATTAGGTTATGCAGAAGGCGGCGTACTTTCTAGAACCTTAGGCGGCTGGCAAGTGATTTGCTGGGCTTTAATCATTGCTTTACCGCTGATGCTACCGCTGTGCTGGCTCTATTTCCCAAGCAGCTTTCACGGCATCCCTCCTTCTGCATATATTGGTCTGGCTTATGTGTCTTTATTCAGCATGCTGCTAGGCTTCTTTTTTTGGTACAAAGGTTTAGCTTTGGGCGGTATTGCTAAAATTGGACAAATACAGCTGGTGCAGCCTTTTATTGGCTTAGTACTTTGTGCATTATTATTAAATGAACATATCAGCCTGCTGATGATTGCTGTGTCTTTGGCTGTAGTCAGCTGTGTGGTGATGGCTAAAAAATATGCCTAAGCACTTGGCAAATTGAAAAGCAAATACAGTGGCATGAATGACCAGTTCATAGCCATTGTTCAGTCAAACAATTGAGCAAAGCTCTGATAGAATGCTATTCACAGACAATAATAAAAAAGGCAAAATGATGAATATTGAAAACTGGACTCACATTCGTAAAATCGTTGCTGATGCCCAGCGTGCATCAATGCACTGTTCAATTGCTACAGTCAATCAAGACATGCAGCCAACCATCACCCCGATTGGCACCGTATTTCTGCATGAAGATCAATTTTCTGGTTTCTTTTTTGATACTTTTTCAGAATCACTGCGGGAAAATCTAAGACTAAATTCCAAAGCCTGCATACAAGCCATTAATAGCAGTAAGTTATTTTGGCTGAAATCCTTAATCAATGGTCAATTTCAAGATTATCCAGGTATCCGCTTATATGTAGAAATTGGTGATTTAAGGCCAACAAATGAGGCAGAATTAGCTTTGGTGCAGCAAAGAATTAAAGCCTTAAAATGGACCAAAGGCAGTCGCTTAATTTGGAATGACTTTCATCAGGTAAGTGATTTTAAAGTACATAACTATCGATGGGTTGAATATCCAGCCATGATGCCTGAACAACATTAGAATTTTTGTCGTAAAAAGAAAGGTGGATAATTCAAGCTAAAAATCTTATTTAGGATTGCTAATTTTAAAAAATACATAAAAATTAATACCATATATTCAAAACTTAAATTTCGTATAACGTGTATTATATGAATTTTATTCATAAAAAGAAGAATGAATGGACATTTGTAGCTGGGATTGGGGAGCAATTGCTACTTTTACAGGTGCAGGAGTAGCTTTATTTATTTCATGGCAATGGAAACATCAAAAAGCAAGTGAAGTAATAGCAAATGAAGCGAAAAAATTTATAGTTAACTTAGCAATACTCCAGTCATTACAAAGTGAGATTCGTAAAATAATATATGAATCAAATGGATATAACAGTGCAAATAAAGAGATTGACAATTTTAAAGAAATTCATAAATTACTTAATGATTCAGCAATTATGTTGGGAGAATCATTAAAGGATACCGCTATATCACATTACTCAAGTACAGTTATGGCACAAGCTATCATCTTTGAAAAGGATATTGATAAGTATAAAAATGGTGAAATATCTTTAGCAAAAATAAGACTTATAGACCCTAATGATGCAAAGATAATTACTGATATATATATAGATTATGCACTATATAAAAAGACAATCTAAAAGTGCATAAAATTAACTGAGTATCTTATGATATTTCCCATACATCTATTTGAATTTTATTAAATTAAATAAGGTAATTATATGATTAATCTATCACCTAGTACTAAGAAGTTTTTCAAAATTGATTCTGAAACGCATGAAGAAATCGAACTAGAATATGTTGGTGAACAGAATAATTTACTATTCACGTCTATGAAAACCATTGTCTGTATTGGTGACAGTATTAAAATTATTGATGTTGATGGGTATGAAGAAATTCGTAAAGTTAAGCAATCGAGCAAAGAGATGTTTAGGCAAAAAATTGTTCTTTCATAAGCATAGATAAGAAAGGATAAAATTAAAAATCTTACTCGGAACCGTACCGATTTTATCTCAGAATATTTTATTGAGACTTAACATAAAGTCTCTAATGCGAAATGCTAACCCCATTTAGCGTGTCAGAGTAAGATTGTCTACTCCCCAATCCCCAATTATTATCTAATTAAATTGAAATTTACCTCATCAAACCCACATCTTTAAACAATTGCGCATACGCTTCGGCCTTTTTCTCCAGTGCCAGTGGATACGCCCGCGATGAAGATGGCATCCGATATAAAGTCAAATCTCTACCTGTAAGTGAGGTTTGTACACTCTGCCCAATTTGCGGCTTTTCGGTGTTTTCTGGCATAGATAACATTAAGGTATCGGTCGCTTTATCCCCTGTAGTCATAATACTGCGGCAATCTGGCATCTGCGAGAGCAGCTTTCCAATATCGGTTGGCTGATGGATCTGTAAATGTTTATCTGAGGCATTGCCTTTCAGCCGTATCACTTGATAAGCCGTATCAAAAATACCTATGCCTTTTTCATTTAAAAAATCTCGAATCAGCTGTTCTTTAAAGGTTTTTGTCTCAACATTTAAAAAGTAATTTTTATCCTGAAAAAAGCAGACACCGAATATTTTCCACATGTCGTTTTGAAAGTTTGGATAGTAAAAATCCATTTTCCAGCGCGTTTTGGGCGGCGGAAAACTGCCAAGCATCAGCAATTTGCCATTTTGTGGCAAAAATGGCGGCAAAGGATGCGTTTCAATGGCACCTAAACTGCCATCACTACCCTGCAAATCATCAGAAGGCTTAAGACTAACTTTCATTCTTTTAAATTTGCGCTGTTCAAAATAATCAAAATTGCTGACGAATCATATCTGCAGCTGTTTTGCCCCAAATTTGATAGATCTCTTTGCTTGGATGAAAGCCATCTGAAGCCATTTCTAAATTCAGTGACTGGTACTTTTGCAAATCATATTCGATCCACTGCATATGATCTTGCGCGTTTACAAACTCAGCCAATTCTGTATTCATCTGCTTCGCATATTGCCCAAACAGCCAACTTAAAGGATTCGGCAACGCAGGAAACATATGCATAGGCGGCACGCCTGCGGCAACGACCAACTCAGGACTGAATTTTTGCCGAATTAACTGATATAAATCCTGCTGCTTTTTAATCCATTGCTTTGATGACATCAGTTTAGTGACATCATTGACACCTACAGAGGTCAGCACTACATCGTAATGCCGATTTGTTAATGTGTGAATATTCTTAATAATTTGGCCTGTACCATCGCCTGATTTTGCATGCAGTTTCCAATCAACTGCATAATCCATTTTCAATGCATCAATAACAGAACCGAGCAAAGCATCCTGCTGAGTCTCTACACCTACTCCAGCCGCGGCAGAGTCACCAAGAATAAGAACGGATAATGGTTTCCCCATACCCGTTTGACCTTCACGCAGACCATCTGGTTCTGGCAAGCGCGGCGTATTCTTTTTAACACGCTTACCTTGAACGATAAGCGCTGGGATAAGAGCGATGGTTGCAGCTTTTAAAAACATAATGTAGGCGAATAAAATGAATGCTTAAATTCTATAAGATTCACACTGCGAATGCATTAGCTGCTGCGCCATATATTTATTTTTGCACACATAATTTACGAATAACGCATTACTGATGTTATTTTCAAGTAGATCACAATATTAATAATGATTATCATTTATAAAACTGAATTACGTTACTTATCCTATAATGTTTAAAATTTTTACATCAACTTTTGCAATTTCAAGCGCTGTACTTTTCAGCCCTTTCCTGCTGGCCAATACACAAAACCTGCCTATTGCATCTGAGCAAAATACAAGAGTTCAAAATAATGGTGTCTTGGAATATGCAAAAGCTTGCGAAGAAGTTGCGCCGCAAAGTCCAAAATTGATTGAACTGCAGCAGAAAATTCGTAAAAATCCCAAACAATCTAAGCAAATACTTCATTCATTTTGGCAAAATATCTCGCTGCATGGCGCGCCACTCGTTGAACCTATTGATGCTCAAAACAGCCGTGTGACCTTTTTGTGGCGTGGTGCCAAACACAATGTCCGTATAATTGGCGGCCCAAGCAATGATCATGAATGGCTGACCCGTATTGCACAAACAGACATCTGGTTTAAAGAAACCATTGTAAATAATCAATTTATTGGCAGCTACAGCTTTGCCGTAGATGTACCCAATGTAGATGGGTATTTATCGCATTATTGCCCGCAGCTCAATCCAAAGTTAAAAGAATCCCGCACGCAGCGCCGTACTATTGTTCAAGTACAAAAAATTGAACCTTATAATCCACGCCATTATCTGCCGCTCAATGATACATCTGGACTGCGTAATGAAAGTTATATCGCGTTGCACAATGCGCCAAAATTTATTAATCCGCATGATTATGCAGACAGGCCCAATCCTGAAATCAACAGCCACAGGATGGACAGCCAGATTTTAGCCAATCAGCGTATGATTCAAATCTATCAATCACCTCAGAAACATCCGCATCAGGAATATATTACCGCCATTTTTTTTGACGGTACGCAATATGCAGATTTGCTGAATGTGCCTAAAGCGCTGGATATTTTAGTTGAACAAGGCCAGTTGCCGCCTATTCAAGCCATTTTTGTGTCTGCACCAAATAATGAACAGCGTTCTAAAGAATTGACACCAAACACTGCATCTACAGAATTTTTTGGCAAAGAACTGCTGCCTTGGATCGATCAGCATGCGCCAAATAAACGCAATAAACAGAAAACTGTTTTACTGGGTTCCAGTCTTGGCGGTTTGAGTACAGCTTATCTAGCACTCAAATATCCGAATGAAATCAGTCATGCTGTACCGTTATCTGGTTCATTTTGGTGGCAAGCGATTCCTTCAAATTTGCCTAGTGGCATGAGTAAAATCATTCGTGAACAGAATAATCCGCCAAAACAGCATTGGCATATTTCCGCCAATAGTTTTGAAACGTCTCGTAATAGCAATGACTTAAGTATTTTGGGAACTTCGCCTAGAGTAGCTGAGGATTTAAAAGCCCAAGGACATGAGGTATTGTATAAGAATTATGTCGGTGGTCATTCTTATGCTGTTTGGCAAGTCAGTCTGCAAGATGCATTGCTGCATTTCTTTGGAAGCTCTGATTTGGATAGCTTCGAAAATAACCTTAGAAAAATGCAAAAATAGACTGTTTTTGAGCGCATGCAATCATCTGATGCATACAATGTCATTACATAATTCAAGTCAGAAATTTATGTTAAAAGTTTATCAATATTTATTTCTTACCCTGCTTATGTATAGATACTAAATCTGTACGTGAATTGGATTAGAGCTTTGAAAAAGACAGGTATGGTGTATTTAACGCTTTGCAAAAATAACTGCATCATATCTACCTATTTCAACACTCAAACTGAGTTTATAAATGGTTTGTATACAGTGCTATTTAAGCTAGTTTTTGTTTAACTTTTAAATATTAAAGAATAAGGTCCGCCAGTATGAGACTGATAACAACCATGAGCCATGAAAAGCTTAGCAGGTATAAAATTTATTTAGCCGGCATTCTCATGGCATGCAGCCTGCCTGTTTTTGCTTTAACACCTACAGAGCAAAAACAAGTCGACCATCTAAAGCAGCTGTTTAAACAAGACAATACACACGCAATTGCGCAGAGTATTCGCTACCCGCTGCAGCGTGAAACGCCAATCCCCGCGATTCATAATGCCAAAGAAATGGAAAAGCGTTTTGATCAAGTGTTTGATGCACAGCTAAAACAAGACATTAGGCACTCAAAACCAAGCCAATGGAGTGCTATGGGCTGGCGTGGACTCATGCTAGATGGCGGTAAAGTCTGGTTTGATGGCGAAAAAATTACCGCGGTCAATTACAGCAGTAAAGCCGAACAGCAATACAAACTTGAATTAACTGCCGCACAAAAACAGCGGCTGCATCCCAGCCTAAAGTCTTTTAAAACACCTGTTTTAGCATTTAAAACTAAAAGCTTTAATGTACGTATTGATGAATTGGACAATGGCAAATACCGTTATGCCTCATGGAAAGCAGGCCAAAAGCAATCTGCTCAACCTTCACTGGTTTTAAATAATGGCACAGTCGTGTTTGATGGCAGCGGCGGGAATCACGCTTATATCTTTAAGAATGGCGCTTATACCTATACTGCAGCACGAAATGTACTCGGAACCAGTAATTCACCTGAGGTCAATTTAATCGTGAAGCGCGGCGCCAATGCTATTTTGAAGCAAGACGGCAGTCTTTCTCAATGAATGTTATTTAAATATAAACGGTTTAAAAAAATGACAGCTTAAATGAACTTTCCATAAATTTTTTTCATTAAAGTTATTTGATTTGAAAATTGACTTATTAGAGACATGGGCATATTTTAAAAATAGATGATATACAATCTATTTTATATGAATACACATTCTGAACTGGATCAATTGCGTTTTGCAGGCTTAGCCTCATTGGTTGCGCGTACATGGCGCAAAACTATCGACAGCCGGCTGGAAAAATATGAGTTGACGGAGGCCACATGGCTGCCGCTGGTTTACCTATCGCGAGTCAATAAACCCATCCGCCAAAAGGATTTGGCATCTATGCTTTCATTAGACAGCTCCTCTGTGGTTCGGGTACTTAATCAGTTAGAACAAAATGGTTTAATCGAACGTGTGCCCGAAGAACATGACCGGCGCGCTAAAGCCACCAGCATTACGGCTCAGGGGCGCGAAATTGTTGAGCATTTAGAGCAAATGTCGCAAAGCTTAGAAGATGAAATCAAATCTCGCTTAGATCCGCATAATTTTCAAATTGCTAGAGAGGTATTAGAAAGCTTAGTGCTGATATTGGATGCATTACCAAATCATCAAGCATTAGACCAACAGCTAGATTTTGATCATAGCCATGTATTAAAGAACAAAACCAATAACAGCACAGAAGATTGATCATGCATCAAAAAAATACGATTCCGCTGTGGTTTTTGGCTGTTTTAACCCTCAGCGGTACACTGGCCATGCATATTTTTGTGTCAGTTTTGCCATTGGTCGGGCAAGATTTCCATGCTGATTTGCATGAAGTTCAGCTCACACTCAGTATTTATATTTTAGGTTTAGCCATTGGCCAGTTATTTTATGGACCTTTAGCCGACAGTTTTGGACGCAGGCCCATCTTAATTTTCGGTATGCTTTTATATTCTTCAGCCAGTATAGGCGCACTCTTTGCGGCCAATATTGAAATGCTAATCATCATGCGGTTTTTACAAGCCTTAGGCGGATGTACGGGGCTGCTTTTAGGCCGTGCGATTGTCAGAGATACATCAACAGGTGCAGATACCACCAAACGCCTCTCGCTTATGAATATGATGGTCATGTTTGGGCCAGGATTATCCCCTTTATTAGGCGGTCTGCTGGCCTCCGTTTCTGGCTGGCGCAGCATTTTTATTGCTTTAAGTCTGCTCGGATTAATTAATTTAATCTTGGTCTATATTTTTATTCAAGATAGTGCATTAAAGCGTGAAACTTCAATCAAAATGGTCGCAAGCAATTATAAACAGCTAATCAGCTCTCCTAAATTTATAGGATTGACTGTAGGCGGCGGATTAGCAACAACCTCCATGTACGCTTTTTTAAGCGTAGCATCCTATATTGTGATCCAGCAGTTTGGCGGAACTTTACATGAAGTCGGCATTTATTTAGCCTTGATTATGGTTGGTGTATGGATTGGAACATTTGCAACCAGCCGTTTAGCTGGACGATGGTCTATTGACCGAATGATTACAATCGGCAGCAGCATAAGTTTTGTATTCGCCATTATTTTCCTACTTTTTTGTGTTTTTAATTTCATTAATGTCTATACAGTTATGATTCCGATTGTATGCTTCTGCATAGGCGCAGGCCTAACCTCACCTGCTGCATTAACCAAAGCTTTAAATGTAAATCCTAAAATTGCGGGTTCAGCGTCTGGCATTTATGGCTGCTGTCAAATGGTTATTGGCGCATTTTGTGCATCATTGAGCGGTATTGGTGATAACCCTGCATTAGCAGCTGCATGCGTATTGTTTATCTCATGCATAGTTGCACAGATCTGTTTTAGGGTTGCACGTTAGTTTGTGCTTATGCAAACTGATAAATGGCATTGAGAATAGGTAACTTACTTTATATATGAAATTTAATGGAAACCAATATTTCCAAATAGTTCAATAGAGATGCTGATTTCTACTTGAGTGTTAGGGAGTGTGGATAATCGCCATGATGTTCGATTAGCAATGATTTGTTCATTTTTTATTACGGATATATGTTCACAATAGGGAGATAAAAGATTACGTGCTATTCTTTGCTTTCTAAAAATAGATGAAAATTCCCCGATCCTTATATGAAACTTACGCCACCTTAAAATTATTTGCCTCTTCAATTAGTAAATAACTCATCACTGTCTAGTGATGTGGTGTAGGTGTTCGCATGTTGTATATATCACATCGCTAGCCTGTCTAAAATTCTAAAAAAGGGCTATTTCATGTTATCTAATATTCGAGAACAATGGTTCTCTAACATCCGTGGTGATGTACTTGCTGGGCTAGTTGTCGGTCTTGCACTTATTCCAGAAGCTATTGCATTTTCTATTATTGCAGGTGTTGATCCGAAAGTCGGTCTATATGCTTCATTTTGTATTGCCGTAGTCATTTCATTTGTTGGCGCTCGCCCCGCGATGGTTTCAGCTGCCACTGGTGCAATGGCATTGCTTATGGTCACATTGGTTAAAGATCATGGCCTGCAATACCTGCTTGCCGCAACAATTTTAACTGGCGTCATTCAAATACTTGCTGGTTATTTTAAATTAGCAAAGCTTATGCGCTTTGTTTCAAAATCAGTCGTAATTGGATTTGTAAATGCTCTAGCCATTTTGATTTTAATGGCACAGCTTCCAGAACTCACAAATGTCACTTGGCATGTATATGCTCTAGTCACATTAGGTTTAGGTATAATCTACTTATTTCCAATGATTCCTAAAATAGGAAGATTATTACCTTCCCCTTTAGTCTGCATTGTCGTCGTTACTTTAGCTGTAATGACTCTAGGCATTGATGTTAGAACGGTTGGAGATATGGGATCTTTACCGAATGCGCTTCCAATATTTCTGATTCCGAATATTCCTTTAAATATTGAAACACTCATCATCATCTTACCTTATTCATTGGCTTTGGCGGCTGTAGGTCTGCTTGAATCAATGATGACTGCAACAATTGTCGATGAAATGACTGATACACCAAGCGATAAATTTCAAGAATGCAAAGGCCAAGGTATCGCCAATATTGCTTCTGGTTTTATGGGAGGTATGGCTGGTTGTGCCATGATTGGGCAATCTATGATAAATGTTAAGTCAGGTGGTCTCACTCGTCTCTCAACATTTTCCTCAGGCATCTTCCTTTTAATATTAGTGGTCTTTATTAGTGATTGGCTCAAAATCATTCCAATGGCTGCGCTTGTAGCTGTCATGATTATGGTGTCGATAAGTACTTTTGAATGGAGTTCATTGAAAACTTTCAAAGTCAATCCTAAGAGCAGCAATATTGTCATGCTATCTACAGTTGTAATTGTTGTCGCAACACATAACCTAGCTTTAGGCGTTTTAACAGGTGTTCTATTGTCTACATTGTTTCTAGCAAATAAGTTAGAGAATGATGTTCGAGTAGAAACTAGTTTAGAAGGTACATATCGTATTTATGACTTCCATGGTCAAATTTTCTTTAGTTCCTCTGAAAAATTTATTCAGTGTTTTGACTTTAAAGAAGATGTTAACGAAGTCATTATAGATTTGACGCATGCACATATTTGGGATGTGACATCAGTCGCTATGCTTGATTCAGTAATTAATAAATTTCAGAAGAACGCCATAAATGTTACTGTACGAGGTTTAAATGAAGCCAGCACCTATATGATTGATAAATATGGAGTACACTCCAAAATATAAATGAAATGTATTCATCTGTAGGTTAAATCTAAAAAAATTTTATTTTATTAAGCCCCGTCTAAGGATCGGGGCTTGCAAGTGAATGGTATATAGTAACTTTTAAATTATAAAATCATATTGAGTGATATTCATGTATTTGTTTGATCAGATAATTACCTTCACAAACTACGAAACCTAGATTTTGGCCTAGTTTTTTATTTCGTAGATATGCCCCTTTTGCTTTAATAGTTTAAAAAGTTCATTTCTAGTTATTTGAAATCTTCTAAGAATTAAAAAAAGCCCCTGCTGGAGCTTTTTTACATCAATATTTAAAAAGACTAAAACATCAGCCTAATTTCATAACCAGCTTTAATGGCAAAACTTTCATCACTGTACCAAGCGGCATCCAAGGCCATTTTGGTACATAAGCTTTGACTGGCGCTTTTTCAATTTCCGCCGCCAATAAGCGTGAACCTGTTTTTTCATCCACTTCAAAAGGTAATTTCTTTGCGCCTTCATTAATTTCTGTGCGGATATAGCCAGGGAAAATAGTTGACACTTTAATTGGCGTATTGATCAGCTCTGCACGAATGCCTTCTGCCAAATGTGCAACACCTGCTTTACTTGCGCCGTATGCTGTTAAATGCTTTGGCATTCCTCGCATTGCGCTCATAGATGAAATTACAACCAAATGCCCGGCATTTTGTGCACGGAAAATTTCCACAGCAGCTTCACATTGCGCCAGAGCAGAAATAAAGTTGGTCTCTACCGTAGCACGGTTAATTTCAAAGTTGCCTTTACCAATTCGGCGGCCTTCACCTACACCCGCATTGACAATCACGCGGTCAATAGTGCCAAAGTCTTCTTTAAATGCGCGGAACACTTCAAATACTTGATCGTAATTGGTGACATCTAAAATTTTAGCAATCACTTTAATGCCATATTGACTTTCCAATTCTTGCTTCAAGCTTTCTAAACGCTCTAATCGGCGGGCGCAAATGGCAAGGTTATAGCCTTTTTTGGCGAATTCACGCGCCATACCTGCGCCAATCCCTGAACTTGCGCCAGTAATTAAAATAGTTTTAGCCATGATCGTATCCTTAATATTTTTTAAATCAAATCCAAGTCAACAAACTTGGATTTGCAGCTTTTATAAAATGATGTTCATTTAAACTCAGCAGCTGTGGTTCATTTCCGACCAAACGCAATGTGGTTATGCTGGTATTGGCTATCGCCCAATTCAGCGCAAACGTTTTTTCAGGACTGAGGCCTAAAATTTTACCCACAGCT
Organism: Acinetobacter sp. ANC 3813; assembly: GCF_002135435.1. Classification (GTDB taxonomy): domain Bacteria; phylum Pseudomonadota; class Gammaproteobacteria; order Pseudomonadales; family Moraxellaceae; genus Acinetobacter. The sequence continues at coordinate 81,713 of NZ_NEGK01000009.1, forward strand.
ACCGAGATCACTCCGCCAGAAGTAAAGACCACGGCATAACGAGGTTGTTTTTTCGCCAGCTCATCACACAAATTCTGTAAAGCACTTTCTACACGGTGTTTGAAATGCGGCCAAGATTCATCATATTCATGGTGATATTCCCCGCCTGTCCAACGGCCAATTGCACCTTCAAAAATTTTGGCAAGATACGCGCGTGGATTAGCCTCTTTAGAGACATCTTCTTTTAATAAATGCGGCTCGTTAAAACGCGGTTCATACTGTGCAAAAACTTGCTGATGATTGAACTCATTCCAAGCGCTATCCGTAATCAGATTGCTTTCTGGAAAACATTTTTCCAATGCCAAGCTTGCAGTTTGCTGATGACGCTGCATTGAGCCTGCAACAGCGAATGGGGCTTCTTTTAAAATTTCATCAAAATACTGACCCAGTACTTTTGCCTGCAATTCACCATTGGGAGAAAGCTTGTCATAGCTTTCAGCGCCAAAAGATGCCTGCCCGTGCCGAATCAAATAAATCGTGGTCATTTTCCTAAAATATCCTTCATTTTTTCGATGTACTTTTGCGCTATATCATTGGCTTCAATCTTTTGCAGACCAATCAGTTTCAATGCGCGTATATGCAAGGCATGAATCACAATCCAAAAATCTTTAAAGGCTGGATTATTGGTTTGCTTGTGATAAAAGCGGTAATAAATCTGCTGCGCAATCACGGCTAAACGGAAAATGCCAAAGACTTCATAAAAGGTCCAGTTGTCAGTCTGCAGTCCTGTTTTTTCAAGGTAGTATTCAACCACTTCTTTGCGGCTAAACATGCCTTTTAAATTGGTCGGCTGCCGGCGAGTCGCTTTAAAAATAGCACTGTCTTTATCTTCAACCCAATAGGCTAAAGCAGAACCTAGATCCATTAAAGGGTCACCCAATGTCGCCATTTCCCAATCCAAAACGCCGATGACTTCTGTTGGGTTTTCTGGATTTAAAATGACATTATCAAAACGCCAGTCGTTATGAATAATGCAAGTATTATTATCTTCTGGAATATGTTCTTTGAGCCAATTGCGCACATATTTGAATGAAGGCACATTTAAAGTTTTGGCTTTTTCATAGCGAGCATCCCAGCCTTCCACTTGACGGCGGCAATAGCCTTCACCTTTTCCGAGCTTTTCTAAGGCTGTGCCTTGATATGGTACTTGATGCAGTTCAATCAGCTTATCAATCACATTAATGCAAAGTTTACGGACTTGGCTTTCATCCAAGTTCAGCTCTTTAGGAAGGTTTGCACGCGGGATAATGCCTTCTACGCGCTTCATCACATAAAAGTCACAGCCAATGATGGATTCATCCTGACACAGCGCGACCATTTCTGGCAGTACTGGATAAAATGGCGCCAAAGATCTCTGTACATTGTATTCACGCGCCATATCATGTGCAGATTTGGCTTTAGTACCTTTTGGCGGACGCCGCAAAATCAAGTCTGCATTTTCATATTTAAGACGGTATGTCCAATTTGACGCACCGCCAGAATATTGTGTTACTTCAACAGGGCCAGAAATTTCTGAGCCGTTTTCAATTAGCCAGTTGCTTACCGCACGGACATCTAATTCTTCACCTTCACGAACCGTGCCGCCTACATCAATCACTGACATTATTTTCACCCTAAATCTTTCAATGCAAATCTATAAATCAAATTTTAACCATCACTGATGATGCTGTCGCCAAAAGCAGTGAGTCATACGAAAATTGTTATATCCATATGTTTATAGCACGGTCAACTCAGAGTTGCCATGCTATAAAACCCATAGAAAATACTTACTTTTTGCGTCGTGAACTGTAACCGCGTTTTGCCAATTCAAGTTTTGCAATCATACCTTTATGCACTTCGTCTGGACCATCCGCTAAACGCAGTGAGCGCGCTTGGGCAAAGAAACCTGTTAACGGAGTATCGCGTGATACGCCAGCGCCGCCGTGTATTTGCATAGCCATATCCACCACTTTTTCCAATACACTTGGCGCAACCACTTTAATTGCAGAAATTTCAGTTAAAGCCGCCATATTGCCCAAAGTATCCATCTTATAAGCGGCATACAAGGTCAATAGACGCGCCTGATCAATGGCGACACGCGCTTCTGCAACACGCTCCAAATTTCCGCCCAATTTTAAAATTTCTTTGCCAAAAGCTGTTCGGCTCATACCGCGGTCAATCATCAGTTCTAAAGATTTTTCCGCTGCGCCAATGCAGCGCATGCAGTGGTGAATGCGCCCAGGCCCTAATCGGCCTTGCGCAATTTCAAAACCTTGCCCCGCGCCGCCAATAAAGTTAGCTAGGGGTACTCGAACATTGCTAAAGCTGACTTCGCCATGTCCATGCGGCGCATCATAATCTCCCAATACCGGCAGCATGCGTTCAATCTTGACGCCTGCAGTGTCGATTGGAACCAAAACCATAGAATGCTGATGATGGCGGTCTTTGGTCTCGTCTGGGGTGTGCGCCATGAAAATAATGATCTTAGCATTTGGATCACCCAAACCAGACGACCACCATTTACGGCCATTTAAAACAATTTCATTGCCTTCAATAACAGCCGTTGCTTCCATATTGGTCGCATCGGATGATGCCACTGCTGGCTCAGTCATACAAAATACAGAACGGATTTTTCCATCCAAAAGCGGCTTCAGCCACTGTTCTTTCTGCGCTTCCGTACCATAGCGCCACATCAGCTCCATGTTTCCGCTGTCAGGCGCATTGCAGTTAAATACAATTGGCGCGATTAAACTGCGGCCAGAAAGTTCGGCAATATGTGCATATTCCTGTACAGACAAACCTTGGCCTAATTGTTCACAAGGCAAAAACATATTCCATAAACCAGCAGCTTTGGCTTTGTCTTTTAACACTTCCAACTGCGCTGGCCACTGCCATTTGGTCCAGTCACCGCCTTGATTTAATTCATGTACGTCATGCCAGAATTTGCTTTCAACAGGGTCGATTTCATTATTTATAAACTGCTTTGTTCTTTCAATATAATCCTGTGCACGTGCTGATAACTCAAACATGGCATGATCCTTTTCAATATTGTGTTTTAGGCTTTACAACAACATACCTTGAAAACTACTATGAACAAAATGATTTAATTTTATAATCCTTCATGAACTCAATTCATAGTAAAAATCCGATCGATCTGGGAATATTCCACCGTATCGACATCAATTTATATCCGCTGTTTGTGGCGGTATATGAACAAAAAAGTATTTCAAAAGCTGCGCAAATCCTTTGCATTACACAGTCAGCTGCCAGCCATGCTTTACAGCGTCTGCGCCAGCATTTACAGGATGATTTATTTGTGCGTGCTGGCAGCAAAATGCTTCCTACGCCTTTCTCTGAACAGATCTATCCCGCTATTAAAGATGCGTTATACGCCATACAGAAAATCTCTAAGCAAAATCAGAGTTTTGATCCAAGCAGCATTCAGACTCTAAAAATTGCTTTGCATGATGAAATTGAACCTTTGATATTTCCTAAATTGGTTACGCATTTTCAGCAAAATCAATTTAATATCCAATTTTCCAGCATCAAATTAGATCGCAAAAATATTGTGGCAGATCTGGCTTCGCAGCAAATCGACTTTGTTATTGATTTAGAACAAAACTTTGGCGATAAGATTCAATTTCAATGTCTACAGCAAGATGATTTTGTTGTTTGTTCTCAGCAGATGGAAATGGATCAAGCCTGCTATCTCGCTTCAGCGCATATTGGTGTTTCTTCACGCCGTACGGGTGTTTTGATTGAAGATATCTTTTTGAACCGTAAGCAGGTATCACGCAAAATTGCGCTGCGCTGCCAGCATTATTCAACAGCATTGCAAATTTTGGTGCAGCAGCCTAAAGCTGTACTTACTATTCCAAAAAATTTATTAACGCATTTGCAAATTGCTGAATGCTTGAATATTTTTGAAGTTCCAGTTGAACTACCTAAAATTAATATGGGGATGTTTTGGCATAAAGATAGCCAAGAGAATGCGCGGCATAATTTTTTGCGAAGCGAAATTATTAAAATTTTTGCTTAGGCTATTTTAATGGATATTTCATCCATTTCACTTAGGCTATTTTCAGGATTTGAAACTCTGGCTCACCTTGATCAATTTAACCCCGAGGAATTCACAGTCATGTGCAATTTTTCAGCAAACAATTGATTCGGCTTTAATTTTAAACCGTTTGCCGATTATTTAAGCCCAGCCAATAGCGCTTTTCAATTACAATTGGTGCCCGTAACATCTCCAACTTATGCTGAATTTATTCGAACGGATCAATAAATTCAGCTTTTTTTTATGCTTGAAAATTTATCTCCTAGCTGGCTTATTGGCCTGGGCATCGTACTGTGCCTGATTGCCCTATTTCTCTTTCGTAAACTTTATGTTTTTCTGTCTGATCTTTTCCGCCCCTTCAAAAAAGGAAAAACTTACTGGTGCCGTGTAATTGCGGTCAGTGATGGTGATACCCTTACCTGCACTAGGTTAAATGTCCGCAGATCGCAAACGAAACTGCGCTTTGCTTATGTAGATGCGCCTGAGTCATCACAAAGCTATGGCAAAGAATCACAGCGCGTCATTAAAGCAATGGTCTATAAAAAGCTGGTGCGGGTTAAAATTACCGATGTAGACCGCTATGGCCGCTGCGTCGGTGTCATTTACCGCTATCGCCGCAATATGAATGAAGAAATGGTCAAACGCGGCGCTGCCTGGGTGTATGAAGAATACATCCGCGATAAAAAACAACTGCAATATATGAAGTCTTTACAGGATAAGGCCCGTAAGCAGAAAAAAGGCCTTTGGAAAGAAAGCCGTCCGATGCGGCCTAAAGAATATCGCAAACTGTATAAATAATAAGGGGCTGTAGTAGATTAACTTTGTGATAATCTACTTTTATGAAGATAACTCGATGTAAATTAAACAAAAAGACTCAAAGAAAGCTATTAGAGTTTTTTGTTGCAGAGGTTACAGCTAGAACTGCTGCTGATTTATTGGGAATACAGCCTAATTCTGCTGCACTGTTCTATCGTAAGCTTCGTCAAATTATTATGTATCATCTTGACCAAGATGCCATCGAAGTATTCCAAGGACAAATTGAATTAGATGAAAGTTACTTCGGTGGAGCACGTAAAGGAAAGCGTGGTCGAGGTACTGCTGGAAAAGTGATTGTTTTTGGTTTACTCAAGCTTAATGGTAAAGTTTATACGGCCATAGTCCCTGATACCAAATCAAGCACCTTAATGCCTGTAATAGTGAATAAAATAACTCCAGATAGTATTGTTTATACAGATCATTGGCATAGTTATAATGCTTTGGATGTTGCAGGCTTTAGCCATTATCGAATTAATCATTCAAGTCATTTTGCTGAGGGCCAAAATCATATCAATGGGATTGAGAACTTTTGGAATCAGGCAAAAAGAGTATTGCGGAAATACAATGGTATTGACCGAAATGCCTTTCCGTTATTTATTAAGGAATGTGAATTTAGATTCAATTATGGCAGCCCAAAGCAACAGCTTAAAACACTATTAAAATGGACTGAAATTTAACTTTATCTACTACAGCCCCATAATAATTCTGCCTGATTGGGCTAATTTACAAGATTATGCATAATATAGAGGGGTGTCTAACTCTTCTCTTTTATGCCTATATTTAGACATAAAACACAGACTTTACACTTATATATCAATACAAAAAATCCAAATATATCTTTGAAGAAGAAACCTTTTTAATAATTAACCTATTGTATTTATTCAATTATACTTATAGATTTATTGAGCGCATCAAACTCTAGCTTTTTTCACTTGATTATTCATTTTAATAGGCGTAAAGTTGCAATAAATTTAGTTACCCTAGTTAACTATTATGAACTCCCAATTAGGTTTTCGAGCCTCGCTGATGCGCTGCGCCCGCTTGTTCAGCGATGAAGTAAACACAATCCTGCTCCCATATCAGCTGAACTATTCTTTGTGGCAAGTCATGTTTGTCATACAGCATAAAGAAGGCTGTACATCCATAGAAATTGCTGAATATCTAAATGTATCTAAACCATCCGTGGCCAAACGGACACATATATTGGCTCAGCTCAATATTGTATCTCAGGTGCATACTGAAGATAAGCGTCAGAAAAAGTTGATCCTTAGCGATGCTGGAGCAAAACTGTACCAGCAATGCGCGGCAGAAATTGATCAATTTGAACAGCAGCTGACTCGGCACTTGGATCAGCACAATCTGCAGCAGAGTGCAGAAGTGATGCATCAAATCGGCAATGCCCTTGAAGCCAGAACAGCAGGTAAGCACCATGAGTGATAATGCCCCCTTATGGACTAGAAACTTCATTTTAGTCAGTTCTATCAATTTTCAACTGGTGTTGACTTTCTACCTTTTGGTGGTTGTGATTGTCGGCTATGCCGTAGCTGAGCTAGGCGCTTCTACAGCGCAAGCTGGCTTAATTTCTGGTCTTTTTATTGTCGGGACTTTGGTTGGCCGTTTGCTTGTGGGTCAATTTCTTGAACGCTTAGGCCGTAAAACGACTTTAGTGATTGGCCTGCTGGGTTTTTTAGTTTTTTCCTTTTTATATTTCATTCCATTTTGCGTCAGTACATTATTATTTGTCCGCTTTATGCATGGCTTTATGATGGGTATCGCCTCTTCTGTACTGGGGACGATTATTGCGCAAATTTTGCCGCCTGCCCGGCGCGGCGAAGGAATTGGCTATTACAGTATGAGCAGCACGCTGGGTACAGCGATCGGCCCTTTTCTCGCAATTTGGATGATGCTGCATATCGGCTATCACGCCATTTTCATTGTTTCCAGTGTTATTGCGGTCAGCTGCTTACTGGTTGCACTGTTGATTAAAGTTCCGAATTTACCGCAAATGGCGAAATCTCCTATTCAAACCAAAGATGATTTTGCCGTTAAGCCTAGTTTGCTGTCACGTTTTGTAGAACCCAAAGCGTTGCCTATCTCAATGATTATGCTTTTAACATCCATATGTTATTCGGGTGTTTTATCCTTTATTAACTTTTATGCCGAAGAAATTAATTTGGTACAAACTGCATCATTCTTCTTTCTGACCTATGCTGTTGCTATTTTAATTTCGCGTCCAATTACTGGTCCTTTAATGGACCGTAAGGGCGAAAATATCATTATGTATCCAGCATTTGTCATTATGGGAATTGCATTAGTATTACTGAGTATTGCCAACAGTTCGTGGCTGTTTTTACTTTGCGCCGCTTTGCTCGGTTTTGGCTATGGTAATATTCAATCTGTTTGTCAGACGTTAGCTGTGAAAAGCACCAGTATAGAACGCATGGGCTTCGCCACATCTACCTTCTTTATTTTCTTAGATGCCGGTCTTGGTTTTGGCCCTTACTTCATTGGTAAAGCACTCGACTATATAGGCTATTCAGAGCTGTATCTTTATAGTGCGTATGCCGCCTTTGCATGCATAGCAGCATACTATCTACTGCATGGCCGCCATCAGCAGAAAACGGCTGAATTGAATTAAACATACTTTAAAACCGCCGGCTAAAACGCCGGCGGTATTCAATGGGATTCAGCCCTGTTTTTTTATGAAATAGCCTGCGGAATGAACTTGGGTCGCTATAGCCAACCTCATGCATGATCACCTCTAAAGCCTGTTCAGTTTCCTCCAAGCGCTTACGGGCAGCCTCTATGCGTATAGACTGCAGATACTGATTTGGCGGCATATTTAAGGCAGCTTTAAAACGGCGAATTAAGGTTCTAACGGTGACATTTAAGTATGAAGCCAACGTATCTAAATTAAACTGCTGCTGATAATGCTGCTCTATCCAATCTTGGGCCTTTTGCACCAGTACATCATGATGCGGCTTGCCAATTTTCATCAAGGAATAGGACAGCTGGCTGTCACGACGGTAATCAATCACAAATGATTTTGCAGACTGTATCGCCGTTTCAAAACCATAAAAGCGTTCTATTAAATGCAATCCCAAATCAAACCATGCCAAACCGCCGCCTGCACAATAAACATGCTGATCTCGGGTAATAAGCTGATCTGCGTTTAACTTTACTAAAGGAAAGTGCTCTGTAAGTAGCTGCTGAAAGCCCCAATGTGTAGTCGCCAGTTTACCGTTTAATATTCCTGCCTCTGCTAAAAAGAAATTTCCTGTGCAATTTCCTGCAATGAGCTGATGACGCCGATCTGCTTTTTGCAGCAGTTGCACCAGCTTGGGATTTCTGTTCAATGTGTCAAATATAGGTGCACCAATTGTAGGCACAATCAGTAAATCGTCCTGCAGGATTTCTGCAAAGCATAAATCTGCCTGTAATTTCATGCCGTTAATGCATTGGATCGCTTGCGCCTGTTCACTGGCAATTTTCACATCAAAAAGTCGTTGGATATGCTGATTCTGAATCCGGTTCCAGCTGACACCCGCCATAGAAAAAAGGTCGGTCACCCCTGTAATTGCAGTGGCTAAAGCGCCATCAAAACCTAAAATAACGATTCTTTTCATGCTTGTATTCATTACCAATTATGCAGAATTCTATCTGCGATTTTATATTGTCGTTTTCAACCTATTAAGTGTCATTATTGACAATCCTCCAGTTAAAAATCAACTGATAGTCTTAATGCAGACGATAAAGAACTGAAAAGAGGATGCATGCATGGCTCAGCTGATCAATGAAAAGGATTTAAATTTCCTGCTCTACGATGTATTCAAAGCAGAAGAATTGACACAATTTCCACGCTATGCAGAGCATGATACGGCTACATTCAATAGCATCTTAGATACCGCTCGAGGAATTGCAGAAGATTTCTTTGCTCCGCACAATGCAAAGGCTGATCATCATGAGCCGACTTTTGACGGCAAAACAGTCACCACTCTTCCAGAAGTAAAAACAGCTTGGACACAATTGGCAAATGCAGGACTGCTTTGCGCGCAGCATGACTATGACCAAGGCGGCATGCAGCTTCCAACATTAATTAATATGGCGGCCAATGCCTATTTTATGTCAGCAAATCCTTCGACAGCGGCCTATTCATTTTTAACTGCAGCTGCTGCCAATCTCATTCAAGCCTTTGGTACAGAATCTCAAAAACGCGATTTTGTACCGCATATGTTTAGCGGTCGCTTCGCAGGTACGATGGCAATGACTGAACCGAACGTCGGTTCATCATTGGGTGATTTAAGCACCAAAGCGCTGCCAAAAGCAGATGGTACGTATTTGATTAAGGGTCAGAAAATGTTTATTTCTGGCGGTGATCAAGACATCACAGAAAATATTGTGCATTTGGTTTTAGCCCGTATACAAGATGCGCCGCAAGGTGTGAAAGGTATTTCGTTGTTTATTGTGCCTAAATTTAAAGTGCACGCAGATGGTTCTTTGGCAGAACACAATGATGTACAGCTCGCGGGCCTGCTGCATAAAATGGGCTACCGCGGCACGACATCCACCGTTTTAAGTTTTGGCGAGCAAGACCAGTGCACAGGCTACTTAATTGGGGAGGCTGGTGCAGGCTTAAAATACATGTTCAAAATGATGAACGAAGCCCGCGTAGGTGTCGCGCTTGGTGCAGCAATGATTGGTTATCGTGGCTATTTAGAGTCTTTGGATTATGCAAAAAACCGACCCCAAGGACGCTTAGTTTCGAATAAAGATCCATTGGCTAAGCCTGTCAGTATTATTCAGCATACTGACGTCAAACGTATGCTGCTTGCACAAAAGTCTTATGTGGAAGGATCACTTGCACTTTGCCTCTTTGCAGCGCGTTTAATTGATGAACATCAAGCCAATGCCGATGAAGACAGCGCATTACTGCTAGATTTAATCACCCCTGTGGTGAAATCATTCCCTTCGGCCTATGGGCCTAAAGCCAACGATTTAGCCATTCAAGTTTTAGGTGGAGCTGGCTATACCCGTGAATATCCTTTAGAACAATGCTACCGCGATAACCGTTTAAATCCAATTCACGAAGGTACTTTTGGCATTCAGTCTTTAGATTTACTTGGCCGTAAACTTTGGCAGCAGAACAGCAAAGGCTTAATACTTCTGACTCAGCGCATGCAGAGCACGTTGAATGAGACCGTTCATGAATCATTAATTCCCTTGGCTGAAATATTTAAACAGCATCTAACAACTGTACAGAAAACTACACAGGCTTTAGGCAAAGTACTTGCAGATGGCCAAACTGATTTAGGCTTGGCAAACTCTGCGCTGTATTTAGAAATGATGGGTAAAACCATGATTTCGTGGCTATGGCTGGATATGGCAAATAAAGCCGTACTCAAATTTGCAGACAGCAGCCATGCTGAAGATCAGCATTTTATGGCCGGTAAAATACAGGCTGCGCAATATTTTATACGCTGGGAACTGCCTGAAATTGAACATTATGCAAAATTACTCAATCAGCTTGATGATACATGCCTCAACATGCAGGCCGATTGGTTCTAAGTTTTAGTCCTTCCCCTCCGTTGGACTAAAAAGAAGGCGGAATACTGTTTTCAGTATTCCGCCTTCACTTTTACAAATTCGCAAAATTCAATGATTCATAAACATAAATAATCATTCATCTTGCTGATCTTATAATTATTTAAAAACTTTAAAACGTGCTGCATCATCCATAAAGCCTTTGGCTTTTGCTTCACCTTCAACTGAACCAAACACCAGCTGAGCGCGCAATTTCCAGTTTGCAGGAATATCCCATTCTGCATGTACTTCTGCATCTACAATTGGATTGTAATGCTGCAGCGATGCACCTAGACCCTCAGTATGCAATGCTGTCCACACTGCAAATTGCGCAATTGCTGTTGAGTGCTCTGCCCAAATAGGGAAGTTTTCAGCATATGAAGGGAACTGCTCTTGCAGGCCTGTAATCACATCCATATCTTCAAAGAAAAGAACTGTGCCAACACCCGCTGCAAAACTCGCCATTTTAGCGGTTGTTTTTGCTGCGCCTTCTTCATCTTTCGCATAAGACTTCAATTTTTCAGCCACAAGATTCCAAAATTTCTCACTTTCGCCATCAAATAAGATCACCGCGCGTGAAGACTGAGAATTGAATGAAGATGGGCTTTGCTTTATTGCAGTTTGAATCAAATCAGTTAGATGTTCTGGGCTTTGATTTGTATTTTTGCCAATTGCATAAATAGTACGGCGCTGAGTAATATGATCGATAAACTGATTCGACATGAATATTTCCTTTGTATTGTCATTAAATTAATAAGAGCCGCTTTGTACTGAGAACCTGAGGAGAAAGCAGTTAAAGTGCTCCTAAAAACACCTTAATCATTATGCAAATTCAATTCCAAATTTCAGTATCAAAAGAGAGTTTTTTAACCATTTGATAAAAAATTTAGCCTTCAGATGAATTAAGCACATGCTAAATTCAAGGCATATAAAAAATCCCCCAATAGAAGGAGGAATTTTTGAGCTGCAGAACTCAAAGACCTTTAGCTTAAAATTAAAAATTCGCTTGCAAAACTTTCACTGACACTTTGCCTTTCCATAGATCACGCAAAGCCGGCAAATAGAATTTCTCGCCCAGCTCTACCAGTTCTGCATCAATCAAACCATGCACTTCATGCATAAATAGATAATCTAAATCTACTGTGCTGAGCATAGGCTGAGCCTTAGAAAAGTCCTTCCGTTTTTGCTGCGCTTGTTTGACTAAGCTGTCTGCATATTTGCGGTCTTTGTACTGCGCAATCACATTTAAACGCAGTTCAATCACGCCCCAGCCGCTGAGCAGCAATTTGAAGGTTTCAAAATCTTGTGTTGTAGATTCCCATGTCATTTCTTCCAAATTTTCATTTTCTGGAAGTACTGGCAGCATGAGTTCCATTACACTTGGGAAAATTTTCTTAAAATTTAAGACAAATTTAACAGGATGTTCACCCGGATAATCCTTAAACTGAACTTTCTTTTGAACATCGGTTAAATAAATATCAAACATTAAATCTTTCCTAGCTAGAGTACTGTTTCTAATACATTATTTTTCTTTCAAAAAAGAAATGCACAACAGTTATAAAAATCAAAATATATTTTAACAACTATGGCGCTTTATTCAAAGGTAATTGATTGTTTATACATGCATTGAATTAGTAGAAGTTTCAATTTTCATCGGGCCACGAAAAGCCTATTTAAAAAAATACTTCAGACCGCAATCAGTATTTCTGAGTGATGTCACCACTCTTGAAATGTTCACATTTTGAAATAACTTTTATGAAATTTTATTGCAAATCATTGCCGCTTACCGTTTTATTTTTGCTAATGTAATATACTGATTATAAATAAAAATAATTCCATACCAATCAAATATACCATCACATTAACATATTAAAAGGGTAAGTCATGTCACAAAATACATCTGAAAATCTTGAGTTTGATCCCACTACATTTGACGATTATCCAGTTCTATATGACGGTACATTGGCATGGCCTTACCGAAAAGAATTAGAACTTCCAACTTTAAAAAAATTACTGGGAAATCTTGCTGGCAAAAAAGTTTTAGATTTTGGGTGCGGTCCAGGTGTAATTACACGCTGGCTTCATGCACAAGGCGCGCAAAAAGTTACAGGTTACGATATATCAGAAGGCATGTTGGCTTATGCACGTGAATGTGAAGAAAAGACCAAACTTGGTATTCAGTATTACTCGCATTTGGATGATCAATTTGAAGGTACATTTGATATTATTCTCGCAGTCTACGTCATGCCCTATGTAGTGAAACAAGCAGATCTTAGTAGCATGTGCAACGAGATGTTCAAAATGTTAAAACCGGGCGGCAGGCTCATTACTTTGCCCCTTCATCCTGATTTTCATTTAGACCCTGATTATTACAGCGTTTGCGGATTTAAACTCATAGAAAAAGAACCGCGCAGTGACGGCAGCAAAGTCGATTTACACATTCGAATGGAGCCACATATAATTGATCTTAAAGCTTATTACTGGTCGAGAGACACTTTAAACAGCACACTTCAACAAGCTGGCTTTCAGCAAATCACGTGGCATCCGCTTGAAGTACCTGATCAGCTTTCGCCAGAACTACAGCCATATGCGAACTGTCCGCATGTTTCAATCATTGAAGCGATTAAGTAATTTTTTATTACAGCTACAGAAGTGAGTTAAAGCCAAGTATAGCTTTAACTCACATTGTGAAATCTATTTGGTATTGGCAGAGACCATCTGCTCTGGACGCACCACTTCATCAAACTGCTGTTCAGTCACCAGACCTAATTCTACAGCCACTTGTTTCAATGTTTTGCCTTCTTTATAAGCAGTTTTAGCCACTTTAGCCGCATTTTCATAGCCAATTACAGGATTGAGCGCTGTCACTAACATTAAAGAATCATGCAGGAAATGATCAATTTTTTCACGGTTTGGTTCAATACCGACTGCACAATGATCATTAAAGCTATTGCATGCATCTCCTAATAACTGAATAGACTGCAGCAGGTTAAATGCAATCACTGGCATGAACACATTCAGCTCGAAATTACCCGAAGCACCCGCAATATTGATGGTTGTATCATTACCCATCACTTGCGCAACAACCATGGTCATCGCTTCGCTTTGCGTAGGATTCACTTTGCCCGGCATAATGCTTGAACCTGGTTCATTTTCAGGAATGCGTAGTTCACCAAAACCGCAGCGCGGGCCGCTTGCCAGCCAGCGGATATCATTCGCGATTTTATTTAAACTCGCAGCCAAAGTCTTCAATGCTCCCGATGCGAAAACAGCAGCATCACGGCCAGCCAGCGCTTCGAATTTGTTTGGCGCGGTCACAAATGGCAGACCTGTTAGCTCACCTAATTGTTCAGCAGCTTTGACTGCATAATCTGGATGTGCATTTAAACCTGTACCAACTGCAGTACCGCCTAAAGGCAACTCATATAAACCTGACAGCGCTTGCTGCAAACGTTTTAAACCATGATCCAGCTGCGATACATAGCCGCTGAACTCTTGGCCTAAAGTTAAAGGTGTAGCATCTTGCAGATGAGTACGGCCAATTTTGACAATGTCAGAAAATTCTTGCGACTTTGCATCTAAAGTATTGCGCAGCTGCGTAACAGCCGGAATCAGCAACTCATTAATTTGCAGACTTGCCGCCACATGAATGGCTGTAGGAAATGAGTCATTGGTAGACTGCGCGCGGTTAACATGGTCATTCGGATGAACCGGCTTTTGTGAGCCCAAAGGATTGCCTAGTTTTTGATTGGCAATATTGGCAATCACTTCATTGCAATTCATATTACTTTGCGTGCCAGAACCCGTCTGCCAAACCACTAAAGGGAATTGTGAATCCCACTGCCCTGCAATAACTTCTTCTGCGGCATCAACAATATACTGAGATAGTTCATTCGGAATTTGATTCAACTCTGCATTAGTAATAGCAGCGGATTTTTTAACCAGCCCCATCGCACGGATCATTGGACGCGGTAAGCGTTCACCGCCAATTTTAAAGTTTTGCAGACTGCGCTGTGTTTGTGCGCCCCACATTGCTTCACTAGGTACTTCCACATCACCCATAGTGTCATGTTCAATACGTGTATGCATGTTGCAACCTCATTTCCTTGTCTAGACCTTGTTTAAAACATTGGCTATGGCACTAACAGCTTGCTTTGGCTTATTTTTGCAGTGTACGAAAGATTTAAATTTATGTAAATGATAATTATTTACAATTTCTCGGGTTTTTCAGATTACCACAATCCGACTTTTAAATTATTGCACCTAATGTTTTTAAACGGTTTTTAATAATTTATCTAGCCTATACAGTTAACCATGCCATGTAGAAAGACTATTGTCCACGCAATGTCATTTGATAAAAACGCCATTCATCTTCCAAAGTTTTTTTCAAACTATGTTCAGGTGTCCAGTGAAGGACATTTTTGGCTTTATCTGAATTGCTGCCCAGCTGATCAAACTCTGCATTTGGATAATATGGCGCATCAATAGTTTGAATTTTACTCTGAGTCACTTCAGAAATTAGCGCGAGCAGATTTTGAATTGAAATCATTTCACCTGAAATATTAAATGCCTCACAGCAATGCTCCTGCCCCTGCAGCCATTGTAGTGCCTGCGAGACGGCTTTACATGCATCTAACACATGTAAAAAACTGCGTTCGACAGTTTTATCTTCGGTATTGGCTTGTTTGCGCAACTCTATAAACTCACGCTGCAACGCGCCCACTTGCATAGCAAGCGGAACAATATTTTTAGGTAAGGGCGGAATAAACTCCCCCAGTACAGCATGCTCAAATGCGCCTGCAATATTACCTAAGCGCAAAATAGCGATTTTCCATTCATTGTCAGTTCGCGCAGTGTCTTGAATAATTTCCTCAACCATTTGCTGAGATTTTACATAAGGATTTGGATAGGCATAATGAAATGGCAGATCTTCCTTTAATTCCGCAGAAGATTGTCCATAAACACTCAAACTCGATAGATGAACGAGGTTTCGCGCGCCTGTACGCTGCATTGCGCGCATGAGGCTCATAATACAGCTGACATTATCATTGTAATATTCAAGCGGCTTCAAAACTGATTCTTCTAAAGATTTAAAGCCTGCTGTATGCACTACATCACTGATTGAATATTGCTCAAATACTTTATTTAAAGCTGGAGTATTGCGAATGTCTATTTTTACAAAGGGCACATACATGCCTGAGATATATTCAAGGCGCTCTAAAATTTGCAAGTTTGAATTTGATAAATTATCGACAATAATGACTTCTTGTCCTCGCGCTAAAAGACTTAAAGCAATATGCGAGCCTAGAAAGCCTAATCCACCAGTCACTAAAATCATTGTTTAGATACTCCCTAGTTTAATCAGCATCTTGCGATTTATTGGTGTAATTTTGGTGTTTTCAATAAGTTATCCCTTGATTTAGAAGTATAAAAACTGGCTTAAATTTTCTCTTAAGCCGGTCAATCTGCAAGAGCTTTGTCTTATCATATTACATGCTCAAATGATTGCATGTGTTGCAGTTATGGTAACCAACTGTATTTTATTCACGACTAAAACTTTAATTTCGTCATAAAAAATAGCCAAGCTTTTCAGTATCATTTTTTTCATGCTTCAACATTCCTCAAATTCTAAAATTCCTTTCCCCATCAATTGATATTTACATAAGCGGAAACTGACCAATAAACTGATAAGGTTTGAAACAGGCCTTATGCTTCTTATTATTTGACTTGAATAGATATTTTTTGTGATTAGGAATGTCTAAATAATTCTTTTTAACATGTCCGCTGGAATATTTAGATACCATCATAAATCGTTGTATACTACCTTTTTCTTATGAAGTCTGGGCTAGCCAACTGTGTGGCCAGTGCCCGCTGTGAAATTTCAATGAGCACTTTATTACTGATTACCTCCTCACCTGCATCCATACATGCATGGCATGCTTTGGGCCTCGCCCAAGCATTAAATCGCAAAAATGAAGAGTTCCGTGTGTTCTTCTATCAAGACGGTGTTTCTGTAGCCAATGCACTGCAATGGGTGCCTGATGATCAGCGCAAGTTAACTTCCGAATGGCAAAAATTGTCTGTACGATTACCTGTGTGTGTTAGCGCAGCTTTGGCGCGCGGCATTACCGATCAGGAAAATGCGCAGCGCCATAACATTCAACAGCATAACCTTGCAGAAGGATTTGAATTAGTCGGCTTAGGTGAACTTGCAGATGCTGTCCAATCTGCTTCACGTCTCATTCAATTCTAAAAAATTTATATTTAGAAATTTGCTGTATTTAAAGGGTTTAATGTGTGAAAACCGTACTCGTAATTTTAACTCAGCCAAACTTAAGCAGTTTGCAAGTCCATGAAAGCCTTTCTGCTACTATGGTTTTAGCCACGTTTGGCTGTGAAGTCAAAGTGCTTCTGCAAGATGGCGCCCTTAGCTTGCTGGCATCCGAATTGGAGTTTAATCAGCTGCAGCATGCTTTCAAAATTGCCTCCAATATGGTCGACAGTTTTGAGTTTTATGATCTGACCCCGATCCTGATTGAAAAAAAAAATCGCAGTCATTCTTTTGTTGCAGGCTCTGAACAAGAACTGGAATTTGTTGAGCTGAATACAAGTTTGATTCAGCAATTTGATCATGTGCTGTATTGGTAATGGTGATAAAAATGTCTAATCAATCTCTAGTATCAAATACATTGTACTTAATACAGGCCAGCTATAGTGCTGCCCCTATGGCATTGTCTAAATTACAGCAGCTCTATACAGCTGGTGACAGTGTGGTATTTATGGGTGATGCCGTTATGCACGCCTCATCGGGTATACTGCAAACTTTGCAGAATTGCTTTGTATTGCGAAATGAACAGCCGTTGCTAAATGACTCAAATCACCAGATTCAATTGATTGATTATGATGCATTTGCAACTTTGTGCCTGCAATACAGCCGCTGTATCAGCCTGAAATAATTTTAAAAATTGGTTATTGAAAGATGAATCTAGAACTCGACCAAGATGGTCATTTAGTCGATTATACTATTTGGAATGAAGACGTTGCTCAAACACTTGCGAAGTCTTTAGATCTTGAACTGACCGCATGGCATTTTGAAATATTAAAAGCAGTGCGCCAATTTTATCAGCAATTCGGGCACTCTCCTGCAACGCGTCCGCTCATTAAATTTTTAATGAAAACGGTCAGCCCAGAGATTAATAATGCAGTCTTGCAAGATAAGTTCCATACCGGTCTGGTCGCGCGCCATTTAAGCCGTTTAGCTGGCGTGCCAAAACCTGCCAATTGCCTATAATTGATTGGAATGTACCGAAATTAATTAAGATTGAAAGCAGGCAAATTATGCCTGCTTTTTTTCATTCAGCGCATCATAATAAGCTTGTGTAAATACGGCTTTGACTTGTTTCGCATGTACTTCTTCACCACATTCTGAACAGACCATCATCGGCTGAAAAATTTGACCGCAGTTTTTATGCACATACTGCACAGGTGCGCCACGGCCTTCATCCATCCATTGATCAGCCCACTTCGTCATTGCCTGTAAAACTGGATAAAGCGCCAAACCTTTTTCCGTTAGCCGATATTCAAAACGCTCCTGCCGATCAAAATATGGCGCCTTGACTAAAATCTCGTGATCGACCAAACGCTTTAGCCTTTCAGACAGCACATGCCGCGTGAGACCCAAGTTATGCTGAAAATCATCAAAACGTCGCATGCCCATAAAGGCATTTCTGACAATCAGCATGGTCCAACGGTCGCCTAAAATAGACAACGTTCTAGCAATTGAACATGGCTGATTGCCAATTTCTTCCCATTTCATTCTGATTAGCCAGCAAAATTATAGATCTTAAATTAATAGAATATTGTGATTTTGAAAAGTAGCTATCTGTCTAAAATTTAAAAACGGATCTGCTCCAAATTGTCTTCAATAATATGCAGCCATGCACGTGTAGCTGGACTCATTGCCACAGTTGTATTCCATGCCATGCTTAAAGTCCAGTTTAAGCTTGGATTCTGCAGCACACTGACATTATATTTTTGCATATCCAATTGCTTGCAATAAATCTGAGGCAGTAGCGCAATGCCGACATCAGACTCCACCATTTTGGCTATAAAATCCCATTGACTGCTTTTACAGACCACATTGGGTTCAAAACCAGCAAAATTGCAGGCCTGAATAATCATGTTATTCAGGGTAAAAGTATCTGCATATAACAAAAAAGATTCTTCTTTCAATTCATTCAATGAAACCTGTTCACGGTCATGCCATTGCGAATGCTTGGCAGAAAGCAGACATAGCGGAGAGTCCATAATTTGAATGCCGCTTAATATTGGCTTTAAATGTCCAAGTAATATACCTACATCAATACGCTTTTCTAAAATCGCATCCTCAATACCTGTTGCGCCAACCTCTAAAAAACTCAACTCGATGTTTGGATATTGTTTATGAAATTTGGCAATCAGTTTACTCAGTAAAACTGAACCTAAAGGCGGCAAACCTAAAATCAGCCGGCCTTGTTTTAAGGCTCGTACCTGCATGACTGTTTCTGCTATACGCTGCTGTTCATTTAAAATAACGAGCGCATGCTGGTAAATTTTTTCGCCTAAATTAGTCATTACTGCTTCACGCTTGCGGCCAGCGCCCCCTTTATGAAATAAAGGTACACCTATTTCTTCTTCTAACTGTTTAATCATTTTACTAATGGTCGGCTGTGTGACGCACAGCTCCTCTGCCGCCAAACTAAAACTTTGCTTTTGCACAATGGTCACAAAAACATTCAGCGCTTTAATATCCACCGATATTATTCCAATTCAGCATAATTATTTTTTTATTATTCATAATTATTCATGCAGGTCAATTTTACAATAGGCTAAATCCATATGATTTAATCAGTTATGTTTCGCTTACCGCAATCTCCCCACATCATGTATCTGCTCAAAACCACGGCACAATTAGGCTTGCTCATCCTGATTTGGTCGTTGGGCAGTTTTATCCAGCAGATGTTGAAACTGCCTATTTCTGCAGGCGTAATTGGTTTACTGCTCCTGACTGCAGCCTTAATCAGCGGTATTTTTAAACTTGAATGGATTAAGCAGGGTTCAGACTTGCTCTTAGCTGAGCTGGTTTTGTTTTTTGTACCAATTGTTGTCGGGCTTATAAAATATAAAGAATTGCTACTGACTCAGGGCTGGCAATTGGCCTTAGCTGTCGTTGCAGGAACCATTTGTGTAATGATCTGTACAGCATATTGTGTATATTGGGGTTTTAAACTTGAAGCAAAGCTGAAAAATCGAACAAAGCCTGAATCCACTTCAACCCACGAAATTATTCAAGGCAAATGATATGAATATGCTCTCACTCTTTTGCTTTGCTCTGACTTTGATTCTGTATGTGTTCATCAAAAAACTACATAAAAGGCATCCTTATTTGCTGCTGTCACCCGCATTGTTTGCGCCCTTTTTAATTATCGTTTTTATGCTTATTTTTGATGTGTCTTATGATACATATATTGAAGAAAACAAATGGCTGGTCTGGCTGCTAGGCCCTGCAACTGTGGCTTTTGCCATTCCAATTTATGAATATCGGCAAGTAATTAAAAACCATCTGATTTCAATCAGTTTAGGTATCGCAGTCGGCATGCTCTGCGGTATCGTAAGCGCATTTTATCTCGCTAAAATGTTCAATTTTGATCAAGTAACGACCCTCAGTTTAATGTCTCGCTCTATTTCTACGCCTTTTGCGATTGAGCTGACCAACAACATTGGCGGATCTGCCGAACTGGTCATTTTATTTACCATGATTACAGGTATGGCTGGCGTCGCATTTGCCGATCTGGTTTTAGCTGGATTAAAATTGCACTCAAAATTTGCGCAAGGTGCTGCCTTAGGCAATTCTGCGCATGGCTTTGGAACAAGTAAGGCCTTTATGCGCCATAAAGAAGAAGGTGTAGCTGCTTGTTTAAGTATGGTTCTGGCAGGTGTATTTATGGTGTTATTAGGCCCGAGCCTAATTCACGGAGTGATTTGGATACTCCAATAATAAAATATTAGGTCTGGTGAGAGCCAGACCACTTATTCAATTTTAAAATCAATCATAATATTTTAAATAAACTTTACTTTTAAAAATAACATCCACTCAAGGGTGTCATTTTAAAAGAATAGTGAAAAAAATTAGATCTAATAATCTTATCCATTCTATATAAAGTTAATAATCAATATTAACGGTAATTCGATCCCGATAATCTCCTACTGCCAAGCTTTCTAAATTAATCGCACCTAATCGGGCTAAAATTGTATAAGTATGATTTGCCTTTTTATTCTGAGAAATTGTTTTATTCCACTCAGCACCCGCATCACCGCTCAAATCATATTTTATATCCAGCGTGTTTTTAAGTTTCGTGTATCCTAAAGCAGATTCATTCTTTAAAAAGCTTTGACCATTACTATTTTGTAAATTTTGACTATTAAATTGAATTGAAAAAGCATCATCACATTTAATATTAAACTGAATCGTTGATGTTTCTCCAGAGTTAGGCTGTAAACGGAGAACTCCTGCACCAGTATCTGAAATTGTACAAATCGCAAAAGTACTAGAACATGTAAATACAATAAAAACTGCAGCTAAAATTTTTGCAATCATGTTTCATCTCCTTCTACTTACAAACCAATTGCAGAGGTTCTTTTGATTTATCTTCATACTTTAGTTCAAAATCAACCGTACATGTTTCACTTGCTGACATCTGAACATGTAATTGGTGCACACCTGCTGTTAAGCCATAGACTGTGACTACATCATCGCTGCCAATAGGATAAATATCATCCATGTTTCCATCGAGAGTAACTTGACTGCCTTTTACTATTGGTTTTCCTGCTAAATCCACCAACTTTAAATCTACCTCTTTGGTATGTATGACTGGAAATTCAACAATATAGCCACGCTTATTGAGCGGCATAATTGACTTACGCGCAGTAGAAACTTTATCTTCAATTTGCAGCTGATTTTCATTGAATGACACATGTTGATTTGTATATGCAATGAGATCATGAACAAATATCTCACCATGCTTATTTGTTTTACCTATAAACAAATCATTGCGATAAACATCAATATTCGGACTATCTGTTACTTTAACCAATGAAAAGCCATTATTAACAGATTTTGTTAAGTCAACACTGCTCCCCAGCCAAGTTAAAGCGCCATGAAAAGCAGCACTATAATTATTCTGATCACCTGTTTTTAAATATTGCAGATCTAAATCGCCAGCTTTTGATTTTAACCGCGTTGCTACATTCCCAGTATTTTCATCATTCGAACGCCCACCGCCAACAGAATAATCAACGCCAACTGCGTTTGAACTATTTTTAACAAATGTAAGATTGTTTGAATCTGAATCTGTCTGATTAAAATAAGCTGCATGCTTATCATCAAAGCGATAACTCAGGGACAGATCCACACGATTGTTATCCTGATTAATGGCATCGTAACTAAACCCGACAGACATGTTTAAATTATCAAAAAGACTTCGGCTAGAACGAATAGAAAAAATTCGCTCATTTTCCCGCTCTGAATCATCACGAAATAACCGATCAATATATGTCAGTGATAAATTTCCGAGAAATGGAATAGCGGATTTTGAAAAATATAATAAGTTTTCTTGTTCCGGAAGAAAACTATCATCCTCCATGCCTAACATTTTAAAATCACGGCTATAATACTGATACTTAAGCCCAAAACTGTATAACTTATAATCCCGCTTAAATTCAGTACTGACAGTAAAGCCATCATTATGATGATCATTACTATAAGCTGAATTTACTTCCAACAATCCAAGCTTATATAGATATTGACTCCACAAAATCCCCGTACTGCTTAGATCATGACTATAATCAGAAATTGCTCCTAAAGTTGTACTGCTGCTTAGTCCGTGCCTAAAATATCCACTGGCAAACCATTCACGATAATCATCACTTGCCTCACTGTAATTATATCTAATTTTTCCGGCAGAAAAGCTGTAGTCCGTTAAACCTTTCTTTAATAACCTTTCACTGACAAAAATAGGAATATTTTGCACTGTCCGATTGCCCATAATATCTTGAACAATCATATCTGCACTGCCCAAACCGCGAAAATTAATATTGCTGTCAATATTAAATTCACCTGGGTTTATTTTAGAATTATAAGCTTTATTGCCATTTATAATGAGATCTATGGTTGATGGAACCAAAGCGCTCCCTTTTAAAGACGGAGTATTCCAATAAATAAAGTCTGGCCGCGAAACAAAATTTTTCCCCCATCGAAACCCGCCAAAATAATAGGATTGAGTTAAACCTGTATTCGTACTTACTACATCACCAATTTGTAAATTTGCAAGTTTTTTGGGGAACTCAAACGTCAGTGTCGTATTTAATCTAGTATGATGACCAGCATCTAAATCATTGCTCGAATTCGTATTTTTTCTAAAAATATGACTACTATTTAGAAATGTATTTCTCCAAAAAATGCCTAAGTCTGCAACAGCGTTTGCCTGCTCAGAGTAGTCTCCACCCTGATAAAATAAATCATAATTTATAAAGCCGCCTAACCCTGGTAGCTCTGGCATTTGTATCTTGATATTTCCAATATTCTGACTCAGCATATAACTGGCAGGAATATCGATTTTTACTAATTGTAAATCTTGGTCTTCAGAAATTTCAATTTCTGGGTTTGATATTAAGCAATAAGAAATAGAACCCTGAGAAATTTGCTGAAATTTGTCTAAATCCATAAAATTTGACTGCAGTACGCTGCATTCAATATAGTGTTTTTTATCCACTATACTCAACATAGCATCACGATGCTGATCTATGCCATTAATCCATAAACCTAAAATTGCATCGTCATTGCGCAGAATATCTGCATCACCAGCTGCATGCAGTTCGCCTGCCAAAGTAAAGTCTGCATGTGCTAGAGCTAAAATCGCAAGAAATATAAGATTATATTTTGCTTTGAGCATAAATTTTATAGCCCCGCAATATCGTATATTTGACTACCCTTTTGTGAATCTGTCTGCATTACAAATTTCAATTTTTTACCAGTAATATCGACGCCATCCACAGGCATAGCTGCTTCGCGATTAGGCAATATGTATTTCATGGTTTCCATATCTTTTAATACTTTTCCAGAAGCATCCTGAATACTGAACTTTGTCACTTGAAAGTGAGCGCTTCCGCTATTTTTAATATGAAGAATAGTTTTATTTTTGGTATCTTTCTTCAGATAGAAAGACATCTCTGGTTTAAAGCCACTGCCTACAAACACTGGGACACTGAAATTTAGCGCAATACTCATTCCAGTCTTTTGTAAAGGTGAAGGCATCTCATTAAATTTGACCCGCCATGAACCTTCCTGCTTTAAATTCATAGAAGCAATGGACTGTCTAAAACCAAATCGTATTACTTTATTTCCGTCTGGTTTTAAAATCAGTGCCTTAGGATTAACCACCAAATCAGTATCTGACGTTAGAATTTCATTACCCGCTTCATCTTGGCTCCAGCGGAAAACACTAATTTCATACGTACGGTCAGCTTTTTCACCTTTAGTGTTTAAGGTAGCCGTTGTACTTCGCTGATCACGCTCACCAGTAATATATAATTGCACAGGTGAAATTGTCAGATCAGCGTGTGCTATTGGCTTTATTAAAATCAATAAACTCAATAAAAGAATGGATTGATTATTTACAAATCGCATATTTATTTGTCCCCCATACAAATCTGCTATTTATTGTTAGAACTTTAATTGCAATATTTTTAATTTAAAGCCATCATTTTTTTAATTAATAATAGACATCAACTAGATAGGTATCAGTATAAATTCCAGCACGTGTAGTCGCTGTGATTGGTGAGTTTATAAGATCAATTTGTGCTGTTATTAAATATGCATCAACAGAGGAACCAGGGCGCGGCAATGGCTGACTGCCAGCATGTAAAGTAACTATTGCGTTATCACTGACTGCACGTGTTTGAAATTTTGTTCTGATACGTTCATTTTGCGTATTTGAAATATACCCATACCAGCCACCTTCCCATTTCGCATTATCTGCAAAAATGGAATATGGCGTATTGCAGGTGACTGTATAACCTGCAGTTGTTTCGGATCCATCTTCTTTCAAAATAATTTCAGAAGCAACATTGGAAAAAGTACACTGCTTTGCAATTTCCACACTCATGGGAATTGATGAAGTTGCTGAAGCAGCAAAAGCTGGACTTGCCATCATCATTGCTGTTATCGCTAAGAAAATTGTTTTCATAATTTCATCCTTGATGAAATATTTTATAATTATTAAAATTTAAAGCCATAAAAGGTAAATAGCTTACCTTTTAGTAAGTTTAAAAATTATTAATAATAAACATCGACTAAATAAGTATCGGTATAAACACCAGCGCGAGTCGTTGGCATAATCGGTGAGTTCAACAGATCTACCTGTGCTGTAATTAGGTAATTTTCTGCTGAATATCCAGTACGGGATAATCTAGGCCCTACGTGCAGCGCAACTTCAACGTTGTCACTCAATGCAATCGTTTTAAATTTAGTCCACAAACGTTCATTTTCTGCATTGGATATATATGTGTACCAGCCACCTTCCCATTTCGCATTATCAGCAAAAATGGAATATGGCGTATTGCAGGTCACGGTATAACCAGCTGTAGTCACAGAGCCATCTTCTTTTAAAATAATTTCAGAACTGACATTGGAAAATGTGCACTGCTTTGCAATTTCGATTTCCATAGGTATAGATGAAGATGTTGTAGCAGCAACTGCATGACCACCCATCATCAGTGCAGTAATCGCTAAAAGTATTTTTTTCATGAGCATATCCTCAATAATTTGAGAACTTAGTAGTCGACACTAATGTTTAAGGTATCGTTATAGAAACCCGCTGGCGTTGTTGCTGAAACAGCTGTGACAAGCGCCGCTGTAACATTATAAAGATCTTCCGTTAAACCAGTCTGGGATAATGGCGTTCCAACATTGACTGGTACGGCTGTACCGCTTAAATCCACTCCAATTTGAGTGCTTAAGGTATGTGCTGCATTGGTCGTTGATTTTACAAATGTCGCAGCATTTGAAGTGTTTGACGTAGACGTTGCAATGCTATACGGCGTGTTGCAGGTTACTTTAAACGTTCCTGTACCATTGGATGCATCAGTAGGGATGACGATATTCGTTGCGACATCACTGATGGTGCATTTTTTAGTAATGGTTAAGCTGACTGGAATACTTGCTGATGTTGTTGCCGCTTGAGTTAAAGCACTAGATAAAGCAGCGATTGCAGCTAAGCTAATTTTTGTTAATGTTTTCATTTTTTTTCTCGTTTACTTTGGTTCGATTAAAATTAATAAGTTACAGAAACACGAAATGTGTCTGTATACACACCCGCTGGGGTTGTTGCAGTAGTTGGATTTCTCAGTTTAAATTTTAAGATCGCATCGATAGGCGCACCGATAGGCAAAATGCCACCCGTCCACCAGTCTCGACTACCGCTATTCAATTCATAATTTCCATATGCCACAGAGTTGAACATATAGGTCTGAATAATTTGGATTGGCAATTTAATACCATCAGCATTTTTAAGACTTAAATTGCCAGAGTCCAATGAGTCTGTCGTTACGACAAAACTATAGGCGTCAATATTACAGCTCATAGTGAAATTACCTGTTGCCTGACTGCCATCTTCAGGTACAACCACCGACGAACTTACATTTGAAAGCGTGCAACTTCTAGGCACATCAACCCCCATAGGAATACTGGCTGATGTTGTATCAGCTTGAGCCAAGCCACTTCCCAGTAATGTTGCTAAAATTGCAACAGATTTTATTAATGTTTTCATTTTTTTCTCATATACTTAATTTGAATTAAAATTAATAAGTTATAGTCACACGAAATGTGTCTGTATATACACCAGCTGCTGTTGTAGCAGTTACTGGGCTTTTTAATTTTATTTTGACATATCCATTTACGGTATAATTTAGAAATCCGCTTCCTGCTTGCCATGTTTCCTTCATGTTAAGGTCTAGATACGTAATCATATTATTGACTAACGCGGAAATGGGTAATTTCTGCCCTGTAGAATTTTTCAGAGATGCATATCCATCTTGATCGATAGAATCCATGCTCACTGAAGAGCTAAATCCATAATCCATATTGCATTTATAAGTAAAGTTGCCTATGGCTTCACTGCCATCTTCAGGGACAATAATTCCTGTACTAACATTTGAAAATGTACAGCTTTTAGGAACATCTAATCCCATCGGAATAGACGAAGTCGCAGTATCAGCAATTGCATGTCCGCCCAGCATCAGTGCTGTAATCGCTAAGAATATTTTTTTCATGATTCTATCCTCAATGAATTAATTCACTTAGTAATCAACACTAATGTTTAGGGTATCGTTATAGAAACCCGCTGGTGTCGTTGCTGAAACAGCTGTAACAAGCGCTGCCCGAACGTTATAAAGATCTTCCGTTAAACCGGTCTGGGATAATGGCGTTCCAACATTGACGGGTACGGCTGTACCGCTTAAATCCACTCCAATTTGAGTGCTTAAGGTATGTGCTGCATTGGTCGTTGATTTTACAAATGTCGCAGCATTTGCAGTATTTGCTGTCGTGGTTGCAATGCTATACGGCGTGTTGCAGGTTACTTTAAACGTGCCTGTACCATTGGATGCATCATTCGGGATGACGATATTCGTTGCTACATCACTGATGGTACATTTTTTAGTGATGGTTAAGCTGACTGGAATACTTGCTGATGTTGTTGCCGCTTGAGTTAAAGCACTAGATAAAACAGCGATTGCAGCTAAGCTAATTTTTGTTAATGTTTTCATTTTTTTTCTCGTTTAATTATTTGAAATAGAAGTTAATAACTTACGATTCCACGAAATGTATTTGTATCTATATAAATAACAGCGGCCTTAGTTTCTCCTATTGCATCAGAAAATGATTAAAAAGTAGCATCCAAGTACAAAACATCCTGATAAAGCCCAGCTGGAATACTTGAATTCACATGTGTTTCTAAGCTGATACTGATTGTTCCAGGCTCCGAACTAGAAGGATCTAAAACTTGAATTTGTTGAATACTGTTGAGTTGATAATGATGAGCTATAAAATTTACATCCACTAGCGTCCTCAGCTTTTTCCCATTTTCAGACTTAACAAAAGTTGCCGACTCCCCATCTTTCAAAGATTTTGAACTTATCCTGAGCTCGAAATTTTTATTGCAATTCAGATTGAAATTTCCAGTTGCTTTCCCTCCATTTTCTGGAATGATGATTTGTGAACTAACATTCGAAAATTTACAACTCACTGGAATCGTAGTGATGACATCCACTGAAGAGGTTTGCTGTGTAGCATAAAGATTTCCTGTAAATTGGAATAAAACCAGCATCAGAAAAATGTTGAAAATTTTCATACAACATCCTGTCATCTGTATTTTCGAATTAAATTGAGTAGTAACGATTTAAATATATATAAAATGATATTCATATCACTATTATTGGGTATTTTTTAATCAAAACTTATTTATAATTATTATGCCTAATATTAAAAATAAAATATTTTCTTATATTATTGAGTGATTATTCAATAAATAATCATCTATCAAAGATGTTTTTATTTTTTCCTTCTTAGAAAAAACAAATTGATAGTCTATTTGTTAATTTTCACCAAAAAATAAAACGTCTAGATCAAACCAATATTATTCATTTTATTTTTATATAACTTCAAAAAATCAAATATAATCCAATGACAAAAATCAGCAAGCTAACGCACTCAATAATTTCTATAGCAGCACCAACCGTATCTCCAGTTATACCGCCAATTCGCTGAATAAATTTATGGCGCAAATACAGCAAACTTACAACTGCTGCCAGCAGCGCTGTTAAACCTACATATAAAAAGCACGCACAGATACTTAAACTCAGAACGATCACTGTCCATGCCGTTTTGCGCGGCAACAGCTCAGCCATTGAGCTGCCTAAACCTTTTTCACGGACATACGCTGTGCTTAAAAACAGATATAAAGGCGCTGTACGGCCCAATACAGGAAATATGATCAAGGCCGCATACAGCTGCTTTTGCAGCAATACATAAGCTGCAGACCATTTTAATAAACAGATAATGATTAGGCTCAGCACCCCGATTGGACCGCAGGCCGGGTCCTTCATAATTTTCAGTGTGCGCTCAACATCTCCAAAACCTCCGACCCAAGCATCTGCGGTATCTGCCAAGCCATCTAAATGCAAACCTCCCGTCAGCCAAATCCATACGACCAAAATCAGACTGGAAAGTAAAATTATAGGAACAGTCTGTAACGCGAGTGCAAGCGCAAATAAAATGAAACCGATGATCAATCCCACAAGCGGATAAAACAGCAGCGAGTGGGCATTTTGCACTTTGCTTGGCATAGCTTGTAAACGTATAGGAAACGTGGTTAAAAACTGCAGCGCGATCCAAAAAGGAGTCATAGCTCATGCTCCTTTTCATCTACACAGCGTATGCTTAAATTATGATGTATTTCAAAACGATTTAACTGTCCCAATTCAGCAGACATTTTTAAAATATTATCTAGAGATTGACTAAAGGCTTTACACTTCAACAGCTTTATTACGCCGCCATGTGTGACAAGCAAAGCGCTGTGATTGTTGTTGAGCTGCATATTTTGAATGCTTCGTTTTAAGCCAGACAATACGCGCTGATCAAAAGCCAACATACTTTCGGCATTGGGCGGCGTGAAATCTGTTGGCTGCAGCCAAAATTTTTCCAAGGCTTCAGGCTGAGTATGATAAAGATGTGCTGTAGATTGCCCTTCCCAGTCTCCAAAATGCATTTCTTGGAAATCAGGCATTACCAACAGTTCCACATTCAGCAATGTCGCCGCATGTGTTGCAAATGTAAAACAGCGCTGCAGCGGTGAACTGATCACAAAGTCCCATTGTGCGCCATTTTTAATTGCTTGTTCCAGCGTGCTTTGCATTTGCTGCCAGCCATTTTCTGTCAGTGCGTCATCTGTCGAACCACGCAATGTATGGCTCAATTCAGTTTCACCATGGCGCAGCAAATCCAGCGTATACATCGTGAGATTAAACCTTATCGCCAATTACAGAGGCTTCCGCAAAAGTCGCCATATTATTGTGCAGGCTACATGCAAGCTTAATCAGCCCGAGTGCGGCACCTGCACCACTGCCTTCACCTAAGCGAAGATTCAATTTCAGCAAGGGTTCAGCCTGTAACTGATCTAATAAGCGGCGATGGCCATACTCTGCAGATTGATGGCCAAACAGCATCCATTGACGAACTGCCGGATTCATCCGCACCGCTGCCAATGCCGAAGCTGTCGTAATAAAACCATCAACAATAACTGGCAAACCAATTTGCGCACAGCGGATATAAGCGCCCGTCATGGCTGCAAGCTCTAAACCGCCGACTGCGCATAAAGCTTTAAATGCATCTTGAGCGACATAATTTTTATGCAGCTCCAGCGCTTGATTAATAATATTCTTTTTATGGGCTAATTGTTCTGCCCGAATACCTGTGCCAACTCCTGTCAGCTGTTCTGCATCTTCATTTAATAAAAAACATGCCACTGCAGAAGCTGAGCAGGTATTGCCAATGCCCATTTCGCCAGCAATATAAATAGAGGCGCCATTTACAAGCGCCTTTTCAGCGCTGAGGCGGCCTAAATTCATGGCTTCTATACATTGTTCTTCTGTCATTGCCAGCTGTTTCACGAAGTTTGCGGTACCTGGAATAATGCAATGACGCTCTACGCCTGCATATTCATAAGCTTCACCCACGGAGCCGCAGTCAATGACCTGTAGATTTGCACCATACTCTTTGGCAATAACACTGATGCACGCGCCGCCGGTAGCAAAATTTTGCAGCATTTGTCGAGTTACTGCTTGCGGGTATGCGGAGATGTTTTCTTCCATCACCCCATGATCGCCTGCAAAAATAGCAATCCAAGGTTTATCTGCATTGGGTTTTGCCTGATTTTGCAATGCTGCCAGCTGTACAGCAACATGCTCTAACTCAGATAATGAGCCTGTTGGTTTGGTTAATTGCAGCTGACGCGCTTCTGCCTGCTGTTTTGCTTCCGCACTTGGCGTTTTGCATTCATCTAACCACCAGCTCATTATTTATCTCCTTTTAAAATCATTGGAAAGCCTGCCACACAAAACAAGACTTTATCAGCAATTTGACCCAACTGTTGATGCAGTCGGCCCGATTCATCAACAAATTTACGGCTGATCTGCCCCATAGGTACAACGCCTAAACCCGTTTCATTGCTTACTAAAATAATTTCAGATTTCAGCTGAGGCAGGATTTGCAGCAGCTTGGTACATTCTTCTATTTGCAGCTGCGCGTTATCACTCATTAACAAATTGCTCATCCATAAAGTCAGACAATCTACCAAAATGAGCTGCCCAGCTTGATCAATTTGTTTTAAACGATCTGCCAAATATACAGGTTCTTCAACAAGCGCCCATTCTCTTGGCCGCTGCGCTTGATGATGTTCAATCCGCTCGCGCATTTCATCATCCCAAGCCTGTGCAGTCGCCACATAAGTCACTGGCTTGTTAAGCTGAATGGCAGTTTGTTCTGCTAAACGGCTTTTTCCTGAGCGTGCACCGCCTAAAATTAAATGAATCATTGAGCACCTAATTGTAATTGATGATGTGCAGTCAGTTCGCCCTGCAGCTGCTGCGCGGTATAACTGCCAAAAGTCAGCTGCTGTACGTCAAGTTCAAAGCAGCGCTGTTCCATTGCTTGTATGCGGGCAAAGACTTCATCACTGTTCAGCGCATGGCCGTATAAGCCAATTGTAATATGCGGACAGTAACGCAGCGGCGCAATTTCATCTGAACATTGATACAGCTGCTGACGGATACGGTCTAAATGATTATTTGGGTCTTCGATTTCAATAAACAAAGCACTTTCGAAACTGTTGATTCTGCCAGTTTTCAGCTTAAATGATGTTAAAGTTGCTGACTGCAATTTCTGAAGATGTGCCTGGAAATGCTGCAAGCTGAAATCATCATATTGATATTGGATTGCTGAATTGGGTGCTTCTGAATTCTGCGCGTTTGGACTGTGTATTTCTGAGTTTAAAAACCCGCAAATAAATAACGTGATGTGAAATTGGCGGCTATTCGGTTGAAATAAAAAGTCAGAAAAAGCCGCGCGCAGCTGCTCCAAATAAGCTAGCAGCTCTGGAGAATGCAATTCTAAATACCATAATGAAAATACAGAACGCCCTTTATGCCACTCTGGATAATCTTGAGCGCAGGTTGGCACTACAGGCATAGAAGGTAAAAGAAACACGCAAAATTCACAATAAAATCAGTTCAGTTATTTAAACATGTTTTGAAAGTATTATGCACACGTGTTTCTTTAGCAATATTCAGCATCAAGCTGAATATTGCTCAGTTATCGTTGACTAATACGCTGCTCCTATATACTTGCGACCTGCCCCTGAGTTGCATTTTCAAGCTCATAAACAGTATTTGTTTTCATTTTATTAGCTGTAAGTTCGAGTAGCTGTATTTCTACAGCGCTGATAATCTCCTGCTGCCGCTTTTGTGGAAGCGCCATCAGGCCAACATCATGCTGCAAATGCTGCAGCGCACCAGTGATATTGACCATACCTTGCTGCACGGCATAAGCATAGCCATAGGCTGCGCCGCGGAGCAATGCCTGAACTGGCAGCTCATGCTGAACATGGTATTCGATAGAACCCAATACCCGTTCATTTCTATTCAGCTTACGCAATGGATCGCGGGCAACCCGCTGACAAGGGTCTTTATATGCCGTTTCGCAAGAAGCTAAAAAAGTATCAGCCATGCGTTTCAAGTCCTTTCGGTATTTCGGAACATGTAAGTTCAGGCCCTGCTGCACTTCCAAGACTAAAGCATGGCAAAATTGCTGCACCCGCTTATCTGCCAGAGCAACACCAATTGTGCTATGACCATGCAGGCTCGCATACCACGCCGTCATCGCATGAACGCCATTCCACAAACGGTTTTTAATCAACTGAATATCTTCAATATGCTCCACTAAAATCATTTGTCGGATTTTGCTTAAGACTGGGCTTTTATTTTCTACATAGATTGTCATATCAGCTTCGGCATTAAACAGAATCAAATCCATGTTTTGTAATATATGACCAGGCTGGAAATTACGGCGCAAGTCTTCCACATATTGTGCCGCCTGCCGTTCCTGATCCGCGCTCAGATGTGTTGCATCCTCCATCTCCATTACATCTTCTTCGCAGTCCTGCTGATATTGCTGAAAAATACTGTGCTTTATCCGCAGCTGGCGATAGAGATTATGGTCACTCAGTTTAGAAACCATGCGGTTTACTACGGTATCGCAGAAATAATGCTGAGCCATAATGTTCGCAGCAATGTCCTGATCAGAAATAGCTTCTAAAGCCTGCCGTAAATGCTGTAAAAATAATGTTTTGGCGCCCACTTTATTTAAAATAATTAAAAAGGTCAGCGGCAATTCCTGCTGATCAAAAGCCATATGGCGCGCCATTAATCCCTGAGCAATCACTTTGCTTTCTTTTTCCAAGGCGCGTTCCGGCAAGCAAATGGCAATGACACTTGATTCTATATACATCTCCTGCATTTGCTCGAGCTGATCGGCGTTAATCACCTGCACATTATCAATACGCTCATCAAAGGACATTTGACCATAACGGATACTGTATGCCCCAAAGGCATTGACTGCTGACTGATACAGCGGATTGCGTGTAGATGCATAAATGCGTTTTGGCCGTGTATAACCATCCCAGTGCGAAAATATCTGCGCCAAATAACCGCCGCCAATTGCGCCAAAGCCATGAATGCCGACACTGAGCTGGTTCAATGTTTGCGGGAAAGCCTCGGTTAAACTTGGCATATCCAAATGGTCAACATAGCGATCTAAATCTTCAAAACAGGCATACATATCATCATAATAAAAATCAGCATTGCGCATCATTTCATCATTGGGTTCTTTAATGTCTTTCAGCAAAATGGTCTGGCCATCGGCATGACGCGCAGAGCGGATGCCATTTGCTGAATCTTCAAACATTAGACAGTCTGTAGGCTGCACATTGAGTTTCGCTGCTGCAGTAATAAAAATTTCTGGATGCGGTTTACCTTGACGCACTTCATCTCCGCAGACCAGTACATCAAAAAATTTATAAACATTGGCATTAATCAAATATTCTTCAGCAATTGCCCTGCGGCTTGATGTTGCAACCGCCATGCGTAATCCAGATTTGCGCAGCCGTTCCAGCACTTGCACCAAACCGCGCTTAATGGGCACGCCAAATTTGCGCACACTCTCCAGCTCAAGCTCATCTGCGCGCTTGCGGATTTCAGCATACGGTGTTTCTTCACCATACTCTTGTTTTGCTAAAGCTTCTGCACTAGACGCGCTTAGCCCCAAACAAGCCATAAGATAAGCATCAGAAAATTCAGCACCGTTTAATTCTTGAGATGCCTGTTTCAATGTTTGAAACCGAAGGCGTTCAGTATCAAACATTGTTCCATCCATATCAAAAATGGCGCCTATAACATTTTTCCCATGAAATTTAATCATTTAAGACCCTATGCCGTTTTTTTATTCAGGCTTCATGCTATAGGAGGATCTTGATGAGATTTAAAAAACAAAAACAATGAAACAATATTGATTAAATTATGATCCATTATTTAAACTTAAGGCTATTTTTTGTATAGATTGATTAACATTAAATATCTGTATGTAACTCATTCAGCATTGCAAGAATATTACCCCCAGATCTTCAGCATTTTTTATTGTATGCAAGAATCATCTTAAGTCTGAAAAATGATGGATTAACTGCTCAGTTCTGGCTGCTCACGGTACCTTGCGAATTGCTTAATTGCAAAATAAGCCACCAGAAACAATATATTCAAGATCAAAAAATAATAAGGATAAGCAGCGTTCCATTGATAAAGCCCTGTACTGATTAAAGGTCCTGCAACAAAACTGAGTGCTTGTGTAGCCGTACATAAGCTTGCGATTTTTGCTTGCATGTCTTGCGGTGCTGTTTGTGCCGCACCTGTAGTAAAAGCTGGAATTAAACAGGCAACTGCAATTCCATACAGAACATAAGCCGCTTGAAAGATCTGTAAACTTTGTGTGAAAACTGAAATTAACAGTCCTGCAGACATTGCCACCAAACCTAGCCAGAGCAATTGATATACAGACCACTTTAAGTATTTTGAAATTAAAGTCTGCATCACCACCAATGAAATACCCACAATCAACGAACACTGAGCAAATGATACGGCGCCCTGTGCAATG
The DNA here is from genome assembly GCF_002135435.1 of Acinetobacter sp. ANC 3813. Classification (GTDB taxonomy): domain Bacteria; phylum Pseudomonadota; class Gammaproteobacteria; order Pseudomonadales; family Moraxellaceae; genus Acinetobacter. The sequence goes on from NZ_NEGK01000009.1 coordinate 116,533, forward strand.
CCCATTTTGAAGTGATCTTGAATATAAAAACCTGCCGTTAGATTCAGTGTAACGATGGCCAAATACAAGCTAAAACCTAAAAGCAGCCATGGAAAACATTGGCTAATACTGAATTGCGGTGCATTCGATGGTTCTAAAAGATCTTCAATTTGCATATCTGGAGCATGATATTGCGCCTGAATTTCATCTTGTTCAAAAGCAAACACAATAACCGCACTGATGCTGGCAAGTATAAATATGGAAGCCCAAAGCGGGGTTAGCATGCCCCAAGTGAGCAATACTGTTGTTAAAAAAGGCCCAAAGACAACACCGACACTGTTTAATGCGCCAAATTTCGACATCGTTTGTGAACGCTCCTGCTCGCTGTCATAAGCCGTCATCACAAAAGTTTGTAAAGCAATTTGCGGCATTGCCATAAAAATGCCTGTACAGGCGCGCGCAAACATCAAAAGAGCAAATAACAGAGTTAAAGACAGCTGTATGGTGAGGCCATACATGAGGACTGCCGTAAAAATCCCCCAAGTGACCGCCATGCCAATAAAGCCTATACTCAACAATTGAAAAATAGAGTATTTATGTTGATGTTTGCTAATATAAATTGCAGAAATAGCCATCAATAAAGCGCCTATAGACACCATAGCGCCAGCTTGCAGTTCTGATAACTGAAGCTGGCGTACCAAAGGCGCCAGCAAAGGCAAAATCATGGAAAAACTTGCGCCATTGGCTAGGCTGGCTGCTATAAAAATCTTATTGTTCTGATTCATTATTTTAATCACTCATCCGGCTCATTCCTTATAAAACAAAAAAGGCGGCTGATGCCACCTTTTTTCGATACGCTGTATTAGAGTGCTTATAGCGGTTTTGATGATGTTCTATTTTTGGGTTAAATCTTAAAACAAAAAAACTCAACCCAATGATATTTCGACAATTACAGTTATAGGCCTTTTTAAAAAAAAGCTCTTGAGCTGCAGATTTCAAACTTTTTAAGCCAAACTGATTTTTATTCCGTATCAATCACTCATCCAGTAAATCTGTAAAATTTGCACCCAGTACTTTAGCAAGGTCTTGCGGTTTTAAACCAATATCTAAACCGCGCTTTCCGCCGCTGACATAAATTTTAGCTAAGCTTTCTGCAGAAGCATCAATCACTATTTTTAAGCGCTTCTTCTGACCCAATGGGCTAATCCCGCCAACCAAATAGCCCGTTAAACGCTCTGCATCTTTAGGATCAGCCATTTTTAGTTTTTTACAGCCAAATGCTGCCGCTACTTTTTTTAAGCTCAGCTGATGATTAACTGGCAATACCGCTACAAAATAGTTTTTTTCGTCTGAAAACATTATTTTAAAAATCTAAACAAATTATACAAAATTTAAACTATTTTTATTTGCTTATAATTAATATCTTAGCAAATCATACAAAATATAAATCCTATATGCAAAATCCATAATTGTGAGTAATATCGTGAGTAACTCTTAAATACAACTTCCCCCATTTCAAGTTACTCACTATGCTCACAGATACCAAAATTAGAAGCTTAAAGCCTCGCGAAAAGACATATCGTATAGCTGATCACAATGGTTTATGTATAGAAATTCGCCCGAGTGGCACAAAGTTATGGCGGTACAGATATCGTTTTGAAGGCAAAGCATCAATGCTCAGCCTCGGTGAATATCCGCATGTGAGTCTTGCTGACGCTCGCAAAGCTAAAGATGATGCCAGACTAATGTTGAATGACGGCAAAAATCCCTCTCAAGTCAGAAAAGATGAAAAAATAGAGGCTAGCATCCAGAATGCAAACACTTTTGGATTGGTCTCGCAGGAATATATTGCTGATATCTTAAAAGCTAGATCCGATAAGTATGTTAATAAAATAAGGAAATCGCTGGAACTTGATATATATCCAGTTATTGAACACAAGAATGTTGCTGAAATATCGGCAGCTGATGTTCTTTACATTGCTAGATCTACTGTGTCTCGTGTCAGAACAACTGGTAAAAGAGGCACTGGTGAAATTACCGCGCTCAACAATATAAAGATCATAGGTGCTGTTATGCGCTATGCAATTGCAACTTTAAGAGCAGAGAACGATCCAACCTATGCTGTTCGTGGTTCTATCACTCGCCCTGATACGGAGCACGCAAGGCCATTAACAAAGGAAGAGCAAGCTCATTTTAGGAAAGGTCTTGATAATTTTAGAGGATCAGCAACAGTTAGAAATGCGCTGCTCACAATGGCATACACAATGCTGCGATCAATCGAAATACGACGCATGAAATGGAGTTATGTTGATTTTGAGTCAAAAATAATCAATTTTCCTATTTCTACACGAAGCAATTCCCAAGAAAGAACAACAAAGAAAAATAGGATTCACTTAGTGCCCATGTCTGATCAGCTTTATACTCTATTGCAGCAGCAACACATTGAGTCTGGAAATAAGGAATATGTATTTCCAGCTGTCTATAGCGGGGGTAATTTAAACCCGATTGGCGGTACAACACTAAATGTAGCCCTTAAAAACATGGGATTAAAGACTGTTACAGCTCATGATTTCCGAGCCACAGCTTCTACCATCTTGAATGAATTGGATTTTGCTGAAGATTGGATTGAAAAGCAGTTGGCGCATGCTGCACAAAACAAGGTTCGAGCATCCTATAATCACGCCAAGTATATGAGCCAGCGCAGAGACATGCTGCAACAATGGGCTGATATTGTTGATGGGTGGAAAGAATAAAAAATAAAAACTTGGCTCTATTTCCATACAGAACACACTTTTATTAAGTTTTAATAATTAAAATCCCTCAAGTTAAGTCTTGAGGGCTTTTTGATAATCAGAATTACTTCTGTTGTTTCTGTGGATTTTCAGGTTGTTCATTTGGTTGTTTTTTGGGGTCAGCTTGTTGCTGCTGTTTCTGATCATTCTGTTGATTAGGTTGTTTCTGAGGATCAGATTGCTGATTTTGTTGGTTCGGTTGTTGATTAGCCATTTTGATTTCCATCCTTTAATTTTAATACATGCTATAAAATATAGCAGGCTTATCAATCTACGCCTTTAAATTCGTGTTTTTTCAATTCAGGTGTATCTGATTGCATCTATGTAAGTTGGAAAAATATAAGCACTTGATCCTTATCAATACTGATTAGAATAAGTTAACAATTATTACTTAAAGCCCTCACTTGAGAGCGTTAACAATTCACAAGCCGTTCTTAGGAAATACACACTTTCATTTCATAAAATAAGTTTTACATCCTTCTAAAATTCATCATTTACTTTCATGTGTGGATCACCTTTTTCATCATCGTATTGATCTACAGACTTAAGTTGATTGTCGCGCGCATATCGAAACCCATTGTACGGCTCAGCTCCCTCTTTGAAGCCGCCAGGAATATCAGTTCACATTTGGTATTGGAAATAGAAATAGGCTGCGACACCTATAATTGCTAAAATAGTGCTAATTAATTTTAAATTGTTTGAGATCATTTTTTATTCTCTAGAGTTATTGGATATTTCAAATACTATTATTAATTTTATTAAATTTTTTTAAAAACAATATACGACCACTAATATTATCAACATGCTGATAAATAAATCTACCATAGAGCCCATTAAAAGCATGGTCATTAGCGTTTTGCTTATATTCTAGACCTAATAACCTGTTAATTTCAGCTTTATCCTTAAGATGGATTAATATATTAATTTTCATGAGGAAACTCCTATATTAAAATTAATTATCTTTATAAAAAGCATCCTCCTCCACAAAATATACGTCATCTGAATTATCCATTTTCCACTGATAAGTGCCTAATATTCTTTCAAAGCTATTTCCGTAAGAATTAGTAAGATTAATCAAATTACTATTCTCATCAAATTCTCCTGTGAATGATAAACGCGGATAGCGATGAAACTCCTCATACATTTTATGAACTAGAACATGTTTAATAATCATTGCTTACTCTCTCTTCAGCAATAAAAAGGGTTAGCCTCTTTATTGCAGTTTAGTAATCAAAAAATCTATAATATTTTTAGATAATTCAATTACTTAGTTTGGTTTATTTTTACATTTAAGCCTTACTTTTCTTTGAAGGGGGTTTGGTTAGGTTGCTGTTGCTGCTGCTGTTTAGGCTCAGGTTGTGGCTGCTTAGATGACGGGGCTTCTTGCTGTTTTTGGTGTTGATTTCCCTGATCACTATCAGGTTGTTTATTTGTTTGGTTTTTTTGATTTGAACCTTGTTGACTTTCTGAATTTGACATAATGATGATCCTGTATTGTCATTAGTATTAATGACAGTTACAGACTGCTCCTATTCTAATTATTTAGATAGCACTCAAGTGTATCTATATATATTATAGTCATTTTGTTTTTTTATTTCTTATAGTTTTCACTTACTTGCAAAATACCTTTTACTTAATATTAAATTATATTTTAAAATTTACTTCAATTACAAAAAAAAGCACAATAATTACCACAATATGACAATAATATACACCCCATTAAATCTATCGTGAGCTAAGCCATGAAAATTCTAAAGTATATAGGTGTTGGTGTTTTAGCATGTTGTTTATACAAAAAAATAAAATCTAAGAAAAAAGATAAATACCATACTGAAGCAAATTCAATTAATCAGGATGAAAAACCCGCATAGTCATTAACTCTGAATTTACTATTTATTTTAATTCAAGCCATTTTTATAGTTTATTCTCCATATCGAGAGTTGTCATGAATAACGGAATTTATTTACTTTTTTTCAAGAGTAAAAACTTTGATTTTGGTACTGGAATTTTGGTCGTAAACCATTGTATTGCAAATGGTGGTGATACATTATATTCGTACTCTGGATCAATAAAGGATGATCAAGCTATTCTTTATCTTGTAAAACATGATAGTAAAGCTCATTCCTTTTTTGGTGATTCGGTTAAACTTAAACTTAATTTGAACTGCCATCCTGAACCTGAAGGATATCTTCTCAGAGGAAATGTTGAGAATCTTCAAACCATCCCCCTTGTTATTAAAGCTAAATTCATTGGTCATTTAACTGAACCTAAGGATTTTTCTATATGATATTCGCAATCAAAATGCCCTCACTTGAGGGCTTTTTTATATATAGCATTTAGCCATGTGGAAAAGGCAATACGGTCAAATTTTGACACCATAAAGCCGACTAGACTTCCCTTTTAATTTTGCCAGAGCCAATGTAACGTTAAACCCAGAATAGTTCCTATATAGGTAAAAGAATTGAAATAAAAAACCGCCCGAAGGCGGTCTATTTTTACTTGAGCAATTTATATCGCTCATGCGGCAGTGTTTTAAGTTCAAACATGTGGTCGTAATCATAGTTTGGCATTTTAAAGCCGCATTTTTTACTCACGCCTGATATAGCACTACTCATTGAGAACATATTGTCGTTGAGCATGCTCACCAGTAATGGATTGAGTTTGGCCAATGCTGGGCTATGGGTATTCCACCATGCTTGAAAGAAGCGAGCATGTACGCAAAGCATTTCTAGGGATTGTTTTTCATCTATATAGATGTTCCCTTTTGACTTAATTTCTAGGGTTTCTAGGTAATTCACTGCGTCTTGAAAATGAATGGCCAACAGATCGCTATAGCGTGCAATGCGGAAGTGTTTGTTGTGACGTGCCCACATTTCTGCATGAAGTCTGCGTTCACCTTGGGCGCGTCGGTCGACAATTTCTTTGAGTTCAGCTTGCTGCTCTGCGTTGATTTTTACACGTGTGTCGATTAGCTGCTGTAGTGATTCTTTGTCTAATACGTCGAGTACCCATTTTCGGAATTCTTTAGCGACTGGTGTACGGGCAAACATAGCGATTAAGTGACAACCTCTAAGTGAGAATATCCGCATACCCAAACTGGGTAGCTGAGGATTCTCAACTACCTGCGTCATTTTTTGAGTGAATTCGTCTGCTTTACGATTAAAAATCTTACTTACTGCATTTTCTTGCTTATATCCTAAGGCTTGAGCTAATTCAGTAGATGTTAACCAAATGTCCTGTTCGTATCTAACAACATTAAACATTGTTTCATTAAAAGATAATGTTAAACTATTCATATCAGTTTTCTCGCTAAAGATTGATAACTAGCCCCGTGATCCGCCAAGATTATTCGGGGCTTTTTAACACCCCAGTGGGGTGTATTTAAAATTTATTCTTTTAATTAAACCTTGTCAACCCCAGTGGGGTTTATTATTATTGAATCAATTTCGAAAAACAGATTATTGATATGAGCAAGCATCTAGGTGTTGAATATAAAGTTCGAATGCCTCAAGAATTAAAAGATAAGATTACAGCATCGGCTAAAGAGCTGAATCGCTCTATTAATGCGGATATTGTGGCGAGACTGGAAGAGAGCTTTGAAGGATCAACTTTCACTAAAGAGCAAAAAATTGAATATGGTGAGGGTTTTTTAGCGGGTACAGTTGAGGCACTAACAGCTTTATACAGTGACCTACTTAGTGACTTAGAGAAAGGTTACTCAAATAATCCAACACCAGAATTATTTTTAGAAATAGAAAAATATAAATTTTTGTTAGAAAAAATGAATTTACTCTTACATAGTAAATCCCAAAATTTAAATACCTAATGAGATAAAAAAGCACCGTGAGGTGCTTTAAATATATGACCTATATAATTCATACAATCCATAATTTTTTAAAGTACTAATTGCAATTTGCTCACCAATTGCAGAAATACCAAAATAATGACCTCTGAATAAGTTGTCATAGTTATCAATAAGTTTTTTATAGGTTAAAGCTGAATTTTCCAAAATCACATTAAGTATATCCTCTTCCTTTATACCCATAGCTGAATAATGATGTGTATGCTTATCAATTGCTCGATAAGCAAAATGATTATTATTGTGTATAAGGATGCCTATAGACTCTAAATACTTCGCTTCTTTTAAATCAACCCGTTCATATTGAGAGAAAGGTAAGATTAATTTTTCAATTATTTCGTTTATATTACCTAAAAAAAACTCAACTTTTAGATCATTATTCCAATCATCCTCTTTTTCATAGCTAGGTAAAAAAGTATCAAGAAGATAAATAAAAACTATAAAATCTATATGCTTAGAAACTAGCTTTGGTACTATTTCAATAGCCTGATTGCAGATTAAATTATTAAAATCATCAGTACTTTCTAACATCTTAGTATTTATCAATTTAATCAATAAATCTGGATGCGCTTTTTCACCAAATCTTGCAGCCAATTGTATAGATTGGTTAAGACAAAACTGTATATCTGGATCAGCTAATTTTTCTAATAAAATATTTTCAATGTTTTGATTAAGGTTTGCTTGTAAAGCTATAGAAAAATTATGAACATTTTCAAGTGCGACTTTAGCAGCTTCATCTCTTAGGCGAGGAAAATTCATGTCAAACAATTGATTACAAATGGGTATGATCTCAGTTATTAAAACTCCATTATTAATGGTTACATCATTTATTTGTTCTGCCTGTAACGCAATAGAACCACCTTCTACAGCTTGTTCTTGATTATTTGGCACTTTCTTGTTCCACATTTCCATTACCCTTATTAATCACTACCCCCTGTATAACGTCAGCTTGTAGCCCTATTGAGTCATCAAAAACTTCCTGATTTTTTGTTACAGATATTGGTGGCGTGGTATTATCTACTTTTTTAGCGATCTTAAAACTTGATAAAAATACTACAAATGCTGCTAAAAATGCCGCCCAAGAATCAAAGCCAGGCTTTAGTACTGCCCATAATAATGTAATGGCTGAACATAAACCCGCCACTGTAATAATAAGCGCTCTCATCATATTGGCCTCATATAGTTTTTTCTGGAAAAACAAAACATACTAAATCTTCACATAACGCCATGTTTTCAAACCAAGTGCTTTCGCTGCATCTTTCGCAGTCGCTTTGTCACCCAGTAATGGTACTTGTCTTAAATCTAAAATTTCCAATAACTCAAAATCCCCTACTTTGAGATTTTGATCGTATTTGTATTTATACCAACGAACCTTATCTTCTGTAGTTGCTAAGACGTAAGACATAATCACCCCCTATTAATTTTGCATATTCACAAATACAAATAATAAAAGCCATCCAAAACTTATAAACCTTGCTGGCTTTGAATAGCCTTCACGCAGAGTAAACCATGCAAAAATATATGGCATTAGAAAAATTCCAATGCCCAAAAGAATCGAAACCTTCCGCTCAAACTTTGGCATAAATGGTAACGGTGGAGGAACTTGTGCTCCTACAGGAGACATATTCATTTGCATGCTAGACCTTACAGGCTCACTTCGAGCAGTTTCCTTCTTTACCTGCTTAGGGCTAAAGCTGCTATACGAAAGTCCAGTACCAGGCAAACCAACTGTTGTTCTTGTCCCCTTTTTTCCAAGGTTCACACGTGCTCCCTTACCGCCTAGTGAAACATTAGTAACACCCTTTTTCGTAATATTTAAACGTACACCCGGTGCTATCTTTAGACTTTTTCTAAAATTAAACCCCACGATTAACCCCTTATATTAAAGCTGGAATTTCTTCCTCAAGCTTTTTCTCTGCCTGAGTTTTCTCATGTCTAATTGTTTGGCTTTGTCTGTATTGTTCAGCTTCAGCTGTAATAGTAAATTCAGCATCGCTTGAAATTTTATGAACTTCACTTTGGATTTCATCTAAAGTCACATGGAAAAATTCTTTACGTAGATTGACTAAATTTAAACGACGTTCTGCAAATGACTTGTGGAGCGCATTTTCCATAGCTGGAGCATTGTCGCTATAAATCATTGCATGCACATCAAAGTAGAACGGCACACTAGCATCGCCCAGTTCATGTACACGATCCATTGGCTCCAAACGGCGCGTCATACCAATCTTGTAGACATCCTCGCCAAATGACCCGATGTTAGAAATAATATAAACATGTCCCGCTTTGGTCTGCTGCGCCATTGATATCGCGCGCTCATTTTTCTGATGAGCCTCTTCCAACTTAGTCGACAACTCAGCAATTTCTGCATTCAATTTATCTAAGTTACCGCCGACGGCTTTTGCAGCTTCAGCTTGCGCTTTCAATAATAATTTTTGGAATTTTTCCTCTTCCTTCTGAGCTGCCGCCATTTCCTGCTCAAGCTTTGCCTCTTCGCGCATTTGACGGCGAATTTCAGCTTGCTCCTCTTTCTCTTCTTTTACTTTTTCTTGATATTCATACGCGAGCCATAATTCCTGCATCTTCATATCCACATATTTTCGATCAATATAGACATGATTTGACTCGTTCATTTTATTTATATCTTCGGCAGCTTTGCGAATACGCTCCTGCATTTTTTCTATATTATTCCAACGCACATTTGCTATAGCTGCTTCACATTCATTATTGAATGCTCGCGTTGTTAGCTTGATTGCGCGTGTGACCATTTTCTTACCTTCAGCTTTACTTTCTCCCACAGTCCACTCTGTAGAGCAAGTGACTGCAGTTTTAGCCTTAAGCATTGATTTCTGCTTTTCTCTGATCAGCGCAATTCTTTGTTTATATTCTTCAGATGTTCCAAAATCAAAATGTGGCTTATAAAACCCAGATTCAGCTAATTCTAAATCTTCATCATATACAGCAATCTTACGGGTTAATATTTGGAAAAGACCATATTTTTTTTGGTAATCTAATTGCAATGCCTGAATATCATTATTCAATTGATTCTTACGATTTAAAGATTTTTCAACTTCACTATCAACATCAATAATTCTTGAATATTTAGCTTCATATTTTTTTAATTGAGTCTGATTTTTAGTATTTTCAGTTTCTTTTGCTTTAAATTTCCCATATATAAAATAAAAAGCACCACCCAAGCAAACAATGATTAGCAATAGAAAAACTGTTACACCATTCACACTCCACCCCCATTAAAGATTATAGTTTTACGTAATCTAACAAAATGCTTACTTTTTGTCACATAAAAAAATTAATGTTAGAATTCATATAACTTTTTGACTTTAAAATAATTTATGAAATTTTTACTCATTTTCGTTTTGGGGTTCACTTCCATCCAAGTTTATGCAAAAAAATGCGCTGACTTTTCTACACAGCAGCAAGCACAGAAATGGTATGAACAACGTAAAAAATCAGGACAAACAGGCTGGAAAAGTTTAGACCGAGATGGAGATGGTCAAGCATGTGATTGCTTGCCGGGTGGAAATGGTAAGAAGTGTCCGAAGAAGAAAAATAGAAATACTAAACAATGATTAAAGATCAAATACTTAATACATAAAAAAACAAAGTAAACTTGAAAGTGAATCTATAGTAATGAATTCACTTTCAAATTAAAGCAGGCTTATAACATGAATTCAAAAACGCGTAAGCTCCTTTTAGCTGGTGGTGCAGTACTTATTGCTGGCTCTTTACTTTCAACAGCAAATGCAAACACCACTGAAGTCCAAGCAGTATCAAAGGTAGATTTAAATAAATATCTTGGTACTTGGCATGAAATTGCACGTAAACCGCTATATTTCCAGAATAAATGTGATTACAACGTCACTGCCAAATATTCATTAAATGAAAACGGTAACGTGAAAGTAGACAATAGCTGCTATAGCGCAGACGGCAAACTTAACCAATCAATTGGTGAAGCTTATGTTCAGAACGCTCCTGCTAACTCGAAACTAAAAGTGAGCTTTTTACCTAAAGCTATTCGCTGGTTACCAGTAGGCCGCGGTGATTATTGGGTTCTAAAAATTGATGATGACTATCAGACTGCATTAGTCGGTTCGCCTAATAAAAAATATCTTTGGGTGCTCAGCAGAACTGCTAACCCTGATCAGGCCACAGTTGATGAATACCTAGATTATGCAAAATCTATAGGTTTTGATTTATCAGATCTGATTAAGACAAAGCACAAGTAAGCTTTAAAAGCCCTCATATTGAGGGCTTTTAAATATCATTAATAAAATTATAAAGCGCTGCACGGCGCTCTATTAAAAAAAGGTATCGGCAGAAACATTAAAACGCTCGGACAGCGCCTTAATGTGGCGGATATTCAACTGACGTTTACCGCTTAAAATTTCTGAGATAACAGACTGGGTTGCTACTTCTGGTAAATCAGACTGACCCAAATCATGCTGCTGCATTAAAAAAGCTAAAGCCGCTCGGCCATCTCCTTTAGGCATTGGTAAGTGCTCATTCTCATAAGCAGAAACTAAGTCACCAAGTTGATGAATAAGCCCCATGAGAGGATGTGATTCATCATCGCCAACCGTATCCAAAAGGTCATCCAATGCTTCAACCAGTGTATTGAAGTCATCTTCATTTTCAGGCTTGCTAAGTAATGGTGCAACGTAATGCCAGTGATCTACAGCCTGTTTAATCATTGCATTCATATTAACCCTCCTTCCAATGACCTTTGTCATATTCTTGATGGGACAAGACATAACGAATGTATACGCGCTTTGCCTGATACATTACGACCGCTATTAATCGTATCTTATTTCCGCCAATATCGAATACATGCAGCTTTCCAACTTTATCGACCGCTGGAAAGAGTAGCTTCATTTCAGCAAAATCTTTAGGATCATTGGCTTTCATAATTCGGTACCAGCCATCCAATGCTGTCTCAGCCTGTGGCCACTTATTCTTTGCTTCTATGATTCGAGCGTGGGTGATCACATGCATACTAATTATCGCATTTTGCTATAAAACAAGTATAGCCAATTTATCGCATTTTGCAATAAAAAATCTTATTTTCTACATCACCAGTTATGAAAACTGTTTATACGCATTAGCCAATTTGGTGTCATAACTATTCTTTGCGTATGCTGCCCCGTTATAGCCACGTGCAAAGGCTTTCCAATCCTTATTTTTAAGTGCATTCACTAGGCCATTCACTTGTATGTATCGACACATCGCCTCAAGCTGTGAGGCCTCATCTTTATACATGGCATTGATAAATGCCTGCAGAGATGGATAGCCAAGCGATTGCCAGTGATAGCCCATGACCTGCCCAATGCCCCAGCTTGCCGACTCTAATGCTGAGGCCCGATGATACTGAGCAGCAGCATTTAAACGGCCATGCTGAACAAAATACAAACCATAGCCACCCGCACTTTTACTGCATAGATCCGGTCGCTTAATCATCATTTGATCTGCAATTTTAGATTGGCCATTCGCAATCAAACGCTGCCGCATGACGTGGCGTTCAAACAAAATGACTGGTGTATTGTCCGCATTAAAGCCTGAGCCTTTGCACTCGACCTCAATGACTGCACGTAAAACGGCGCTTTCAACGCCTAATTTCTTAGCTTGTTCTAAAACTAGCTCTGCAGTTAATTTCTTACTCATTTCACTTTCCTTTAGACATAAAAAAAGTGCCTTATGGCGCACAGACAATAAAAAACCGACCTCTAAAGAAGTCGGTTTAAGATTTTATAGCTAAGATAATTTCAGGCAATTTCCAAATTAGAATTGGAATGGAAAATAATATCAAGAAGGCAAAAATAGTTTGCCATAATCCATGTTTTTCGATAGACACTTTAATAAGCTCCACTATTGGTTTAGAATATTTGAACATAGATTGATCATGTCTCCTTTCCTTTAAGTTGATATGAAAAAAACCTCAGTGCTCTAACACTGGGGTTTTTCTTTAGGTATAAAAAAAGCACCTTTCGGTGCGTATGTAATAAAAACCGATCTCTAAGTGGAGGGTTTACATTTTCCAAATATATGTACAAATAAATATCGTCAAAAGAATTGCTATAAATCGCCATGCTGAAATATCACACAATCCATTTCATTAATGCGGTTATGGCGACTATTGCGCCTGTAAGACTACCAACCACCATTGAAATAGACTTACCCCACGCCATAATGATGGCTACTTTTCCCGTATCTTTTTCGCTCATTTTCCCCTCTATGCTGATATTGGGTTTGGTGTTAAAATTATCTGACATGAATATTTTTCTGATCCTTTTATTAAAGTTTTGGAAATAAAAAAAGCCAAGAATTGCAGTTCTTGGCTTTTTGCTTTTTAAAAAATATTTGATCACTTTTTAAGATCATTTCTTACGTCTTTAAGTTCTTTTACAACTTCAATAATCGTCTTACCTTCTTGCTTGTTAATAAAATTAAATGTCCATCGCACAATAGCCCAACCAGGCAAACCACAGATAAAGAAGAAACCGCCTAAGGCAATCATTCCCCATATATCAGTTACCCATTCATGTAAACCCCATTTCACGATAATGAATGCACCTCCAGTAAGACTAGATACGACAGTACAAATCAAACCCACTGCCCATTCCTGTGGTGAGCGCGGCAAACGCATCATAATGACGACCGTTGCAAATAAGCAAATGGCCAAAGTCACTGCGACTGCAGCACCGTAGAATTTTAAGAATGCTGCAAAGCCGCTTGTAGAGACAGGCTCCATTAATTTCCCCTATATTTTTGGCAATAAAAAAGCACCTTTCGGTGCTAGATCTCAATTTGCGTAACACTGCCCGCCGGCGCTGGCCTCTTAATCTCTCCATTTGAAATAAAGACCTTGGCACCCAAGGCATAAACAACATTACTGGTACAGAGAACTAAACCCGAATTATCCGCCACAAGTACTTTATAGTTTGGATGGCTGACACTTGTGATTGTTCCAACATATTCCGCATGCTGTGGATTCAGTAAATCACGTAGCTTCTTCAATGGGTTATTGCTCATTTAGAACACGCTCCACTTTGACTGTTTGCTTCACTTCTTTGTGGCTAAAGCTCACATCAACCGCATCAACAATGCCCCACCAGCTGCCATTAAAAGCCAGTGTTTGCCCTGGTGTACATTCATTAAATTGAGCATTGATTGGTGTAGTAAAACTATGATCTTCAACCTTGCCAAATCGCGATAACTCAGCTTTGGCATATCCACCGGCACTGACGGCATCAAACATTGCATTCGATACAGTCTCTTTCAAGACATCACCAGCAGTGCCTGTTCGCTTAACCTGATATGTGTTGCCATTCTTGGCGTTTGTGAGTGTTATGCCGTTAAAGTCATCTAGTTCAACTTCATCAATGCTTTGATCAAACACTAAGCTTTCAGGCAGCAATTTGTCGTAATCATTTATTGACATTGAATTCCAAGCTGACTTCTTATATTTCGGCTTGATTGAGATTTGATTGCCTGCTCGTTCGCTATAAATAAAGCCGCCGCCTGCCTCAACCACCATCTTAATAGCATCAATTGGCGCCAAATTTGTGTAAGTGAGGCTTTCGTTTTCGACGATCCATCCCAACTCATCAATCAACTGCCAATCGAGCAACGTACTGCTATTTGCACGATCAATCTCAGCTTGGCAGAGCTGCACAGAGGTCCGTTCGTTTTCCTGCAGGAATGAGCGCAGCGGTGAGTAGTCAGCACTGAGCAATGCGGATTGGCTTCGACCTTTGAGTGTCCATGTTTCTTTTGCAAACTGTCGTGACACCGACTTTGACTCATACAGCATATGATGCACATTGCCATTCACTGTGATCTGCAGAATCACTGGCTTACCATCTGATTCCAACTTACTGATTTCTGTCGGCGGCACTGTAAGTGAATACCCCCAGCACCAATTGTCACGGCTCGTGCTATATCGACCGTCATAGACTTTAATGGATTGGCCAGTGTCTAGCCGAACCACATTTACAGTGTTCAATATGTACCATCCTTTTTGATTAGGTATTGCTGGAATGCAGTCATCAGCGCCAAAATTCAGCACTACATTATGGGGATCAACTTCATGGCATAGACAGATAAAATTCAAATCTGTGCTGCCAGCATATACTGGCAATTGCGGTTCTGGCCATGGTTCTACAGCATGCTTGCGATAATGAATTGCCTTGGCCTTATCCCAAGGCAAAACAGTGTCTGTGGTGATCTGCAGGCCCTTATCCCACTCAAATGAAAAGCGCTTTTCAAAGACATGCGCCACTTCGTGTGAATAAGTGAACTGCTTACGCTTGCGCACAAGTTCCATCCAGTCAAATGCACGCTCAATATAAAGTTTGTCCGCTTGCTCAAAGACTGAAGATTGAGTCACTCGAAGCCGTTTATTTTCATTCCAATCAATATGAATGGTTGATGCTAAGCCTGTTGCATCTTCATGAATCGATTGAATAGCAGCGGCAAGCAGACGTCCTTTTTCAAATCTAATCTTTCGCGCCGCAGAGACTGGCTTTCCGCGCTCAATAAAAAAGGCGCTGTTATGCGCCCTTAAAATCGGTTTTTCCCAGGGAATTTCATTCACATGTATGCATGGAATTGCTTTCTGAAATGCTGAATTTATAGACGTTGAAATGCCGAGGATGTGATTGATGTCAAATGTGCCAGCAGCAGCTACATCGAATGAGCAGTTAATCTGAATATCTGCATGCCCGTGCACATCAACTGGCTGCTCAACTTTACCACTCGCTTTAAAATTAATAGCGGTGTTAATACTGATATTTGCAAAACTAAAACCATCTTCAGCGCCAAAATTTAAAATTAAATTATGGCTGTCTAAGGTTTGGGATTCTTTTTTAAAATTCAGTATGACATTCAAGGCATCTGGTGGTGTGTATTCTGACATTGACCACCTCTTTTATGTGGCCGAACTCAAGAAAATTGAATCAAGTTTGACGGTTGCACCGATTGCAAAATCATATGTATCTAAAACAATATCTGTTTCCATTGATACATCGACAACAGCATGGCCCTCACCATTAAATAAGCGCGCCCACTTTGCTAATCCAGCTTGAATGACGGTGCCCGCTTGGGATGGCTGCAGCTCAATACTTGTTTCTGTGATTGATTTAAAGCACGGCTCAGGAAAGTTTAAAGTCAGTAACTTGCTTGCCGGATCTGGAATGAAATCAAGCGCAGTGGGCTTATTGCTGCTGTAAAAAATAAGGGCAGCATTTGAGCTACCTCGATCTAAATAGTTTGCAAGCGCTTGCAGCATCACAAGGCTTGCTGAGATTGATGGTGTATTCATTTTGGCACCACATTATCCTGGATAACTGCGTTGTATTGCTTGTTGATGTCAAAAGCAACAATGAATGTTTTCAGATCTGTATTTAAACCTAGAAATTGATAGTCACCGTTTTCATCTGGCTTACGCAATGCAATTGGCTGCAAATTTGCTTTGTTATAAAGAACAACCAAGCAAGTACTGTACTTCTCACCTAGCTTTTTGGTTGAGCCTTTGATACCAGCTATAGTGTTCTTTGAACCAAGCCCAATATCTTGCAGCCTGAATTCAGTTTTAAGCGCCTTTCTTGAGCATGGCCTCACTCCATTTCTCCCAAATAAAAGTAAATTCCGCCACCCGCACCATTCCCGCTTGGCGTTAGAGCATCATAAACATACATTGAATGTTCAGAAATAAGCGGGGTGGTGGCAGCTATAGCGCCATGTGATTTCCCAGAATATGCAATAAACGGCAACACGCCTCGAAGAAGTGAAGAATCATCATAGATGGGAATCTCCAGTGCACCTATACCCCCACCGCCAAACATGGTTTCTGCCCCTGACTTGAAGCTTGGCTGAATAGGATTTGCAAAAACATGGTTTGATACTTGTGATACAGCAATGGCAGAGGTTGTTAAAAATTTTGAGCCCGCAGCATTATTTGTTAGCGGCGAGGTTGCTGCATCAACCCCAATATTCTGTAACGAAGAAGCGGCTGTAGACTTTAAATTCGCCATCAAAAACCAAGCAGGGTGTGCTGATGTTAGTGCAGAATTGATTAAGCCTGCTCCAGCGATAAACTTATAGTAGCCGACTGAAGTTCGCGCATTTAATAAGTAAAAGGCATCAGCATCACCCGTGATTGTGAATGTTCTATTTGCACTTGATGGTGCATTAGATTCAATCATACTTGTTACTGCTGCATCGGCAGCCGTAGCCCAATACCACTTTGCCCAGCCCTTCACAACAGCTGTGCCAGTACCTGTTATCTTCCAATTTTTAGTAAAATCAGCTGTATCGAGCGGAAGCTGTAATTTTGACGTATCCGAATAATCATCAATGTGAATCATATTCTCAATCAAGCCGACCATTGCTGACTTTGCATAAGTAGACGTGTAGCTATTTGCTCCGTCTGAAATCGTTTCATCTACCCGAATAAATGGATGCGCTGAAGTTGGATTTTTGGCGCGGTAAACTCGCTTTACATCCGCTGCGTCACGGAAAATGATTTCGTATCCAAGAGATGCCAATTTAGCAGCACCGATACTAATAAGATTAACTGCGGTAGGATTTGTATCCGTCCGTGCAATACCTTTTAAAATTAATTGATTCGCTGCCGGCACGCCTTTGATTCTGTATTTTCCATTTACTTGGCGCGTTTCACTGCCGAGTGACACAGCATTAAATCCTGTCAGTTCCACGATTTGAAAAAGTTGGCAGTTGTGTGATGCATACAGATTTAAAGTGATATCGCCTTGCGCATCAATTGAGGCTGAAGTAACGCTTGGCAGGGCTAAGCCGTTTACTAAACAAGTATCAAGTAAACGAATTAAATCCCCCCAATTATTGCCAAGAGTTAAACCATTTAAGTGACTGAAATATTGAACATCTATGTCTGTCGCCATTTTGAATACTCGTAAAAAAGACCGCAAACGCGGCCATATTTGAATTAATTTTTTAAACAATGCGGTCAATGTCGCCGCGCAGCATGATTTGGAATTGATCGCTGATCTGCGAGGGTTCAGACTGCTTCACAGTGCGAATCACCCAAACTGGATAATTTGCAGCAATCGTATTGAAACGCAAGGCATTACCACTCGCCCATCCACTGCCCCAACCTTCTTTTTTGATCGTAAAGTAAGGCGCATTGGTTACCGGATTAATGGGCGCATAATCTGCATTTATTGTTCCGCGCAATGCCAGCTCACCTGTATATTCCCCCACGCATTTAAATGTTGTGGTGTCAGTGAATACAACCGCCCAGCGCTCTTGAATTGCTCCTTTGTTGCTTACAACGAGCGGGTAAAGCGAATCATTGTAATTTGCTGAAATAGCTGTTCCTGTGGCCACATCTGCCCATACATTATTCCACGTCTGCTGCACGAATTTACGCGTATAGCGCGCCTGCATTTCATCAATAATGAGTGCTGAGCCGACAACCGTGTTTGCAGCTTCATAATTGTGCGTAAGCGGCTTGGTGAATGTCAGCTGGCCATTGATCTGCACATCACGAATAAGGCCCATATCCTGATAACGGTATTTGGCTTTTAGTGGCGGCGCCAGTGTGTTTAAAGCAAAGTCACCATTCAAGGTGAAGCGGCCGTAATCATAGTCCACGGTATACATATCAAATGGCACCTTGGCGCCACCATCATCTTCCAGCTCACACCACGCAATGCGCTGATCAGGTAGCTGATAAGTTTGCCCAGCAATATGGTCTGGCAGCTCAAATACTTTACTTGCACTGACAATACCTACACCGCCGACACGGAAAATAGGTACACGGCCATCCAGCGGCAAACGTGTGGCTGATAGACCAATCACATCAGCATCAAGCGGAATGTAGGTATAAGCAATAGCGTTATAGCGCACTGCTGAAGCATCAATCCACACCGGTACATTGATATACGTTTTGCCCGCATCAGCATATTCAAGCAAAACGTCATACCAATCCTTAGCCTCAAGTTCGGCACGGTTTTCTGTCGTGATTTCTGTCTTGGTATAAAAATTAATGTTCACAAGGCCATTATCATAATTGATTGAGCCATGTGCACGATTGGTTTCTATTTTGCCGTATTCATCTGCAATCAGTGTCAGTTGCCCAAACTCAAGTGATGTCGCAACAACAGTCAGCGACTGCACACGAATTGGAATAATCGGTGTGCGGAAGCAAATCTGATTCACTGGCGGCAGATCAGTTGTGGTTGTCAGAGACTCAAGCTGAATGGTGTTGTCAGTATTGGGCGTCCAGCTGTCTATTGCCACGACACCCGTACCATATTGGATTAGGCCAGACTGAATACCGCTATTGTTGGCTGGGTTTACAGCGCGATAAAGCAGACCATTACGATCTAAATAAGTATCGCTCCCCACTTTAAAACGGGCTGAACCAGTCAGAATCTGTTCGTCAAAACCTGATGATAAATCGAGTTTTAATTTATCAGCTGTGAATGTGTGAGTACTTGAATTCAGCCCAGATGTGTCGCGATATTTAACAGAAATATCAGTTACATCATAAGCTTTAAGCAAAACCTGTGACTCGGTTATGCTTGATGTTTGCGGTGAGTAAAATGACATATAACTACCTATGCTGCGGCATATGTTGCCGTTTCAATACTTAAATAATTTTGCTTAAACTCTTTTTTATAAGCCCAAGGTGTAATCTCTACACTGCCCGTCGAATAGTTAATCGTGCCCTGCACCTCGCCAGCGGAGTTGACCAAATTGCCCGATGTCGCACTCAAGGGAGCATCCGTCAATGTCAAATTGCGCGTGATTGAGCCCAACTCATCAGTAAGTGGAATACTCAATTCAATACTGCTCGGCTGAATTGCAGATCCAGTGCCAATGGTAAATAAAAGCTTTTGGTTTGAGTCTGGCGCAATATCAGCTTTTGTCTGCTCCAAACTTGTACCGAAGTTATAAGTCACATTAAAAACAGTAGACTTCTGCGGCAGCTTATTGGGAATCAGCTTACCTTTGCCGCTGGCATAATTAATTTCACCCACAGCATCCCCCGTAAACTTGCCCTGAGCACTACTGACCGCAGTTTTCTCCACACCTTCCAGCAGCCACTTTACCGTCACACCCGAAGCAACACCCTCGGATAATTGAAAATCAAAACTGGCTTTTTCCACACTCAAATTAGAGCGCACAAAAGTCACAATTGGCGTTCCCCACAGCAGCAGGATTGATGAATTCACATCAGGCAATGCACCAGCGGTTAACGTCCAAGATCCAGTTTCATAATTGATGCGGCCTGAGCCAAATGAAGAGCTTGTACCTTTCAACTGACCAGAACCATCATCTTTCAATTCATAGAACTTGCCTTGAGCCATATATGAAATGGATAAAGAACCAGGTGCAGGAATGGGCACCAGCACTCCTGTCCAGTTTGTACTTTGGCTGTTCTGAGTTACTGGGATTGCGGTGCTTTGGTAATACTGATTAGGTGAAGCTGCAGGCGTGAATGTGATATTCAGTGTGGTGCTGCCTGAGCCTGCTGAATCCGTCCATTGAATCAGCCCGCGCTGATAGTCAATTGTGCCGACCTGTGTGCCTAAAGTATTTTTAAGCAGTCCGCCTTGGTCCGAAATAGATTGTCCAAATAGCGTGAATGCCACACTCGAAGGCATCACACTTAAGCCAATGTATAGATTCTGACTTGTGCCTACAGTTACTGCAAAATTAGCAGTAATGGTTCCATCATTACCTGGCACCAAAACTACACTCTCACCCGCCGCATTCACATCAACAATCTGTGATTCAGTCTGAGCAGACGGAATCAGCTGAGCATAGATGCTTTCAGCATTTACAGTGTATTCACCTACATTCGAATCGGCTGCCAATCCGACGGAGGAGTAATAAGTCCCAGTATCGGCCACAAGTGTATCGCGGATAATCGTTGTGGATTTCTCGCCGTTGTACCATTGCTTTGCAGATAGGCCGACAAAGTCCTGATCTAAAGGATCGCTGATTGTGTAGGTGGCTATCTTGTATTCAAAATTCTTTCCATCCACCACAATGATTGCGGTGCGAGTTTCAACCTTGGTGATTCGGACATACTGCTCATGCTG
The DNA here is from genome assembly GCF_002135435.1 of Acinetobacter sp. ANC 3813. Lineage (GTDB taxonomy): Bacteria > Pseudomonadota > Gammaproteobacteria > Pseudomonadales > Moraxellaceae > Acinetobacter. The sequence goes on from NZ_NEGK01000009.1 coordinate 137,271, forward strand.
CAGCGCTTTACCTTCGTTCGACACTAGGGCAATTGAATCACCTACAGCCGATTCTGTCTCTTGCGGGAACATAGCAACCTGCAGAATTTTCATGCCTTTGTAATGTGTATCAAGCGGAGTGCCCGCAGACTGGCCTCCTTTTGCCAAGTATTCTTCAACACGGTTCTGTGCAGCTTTGCGCTCGTCTGTCCATGACTCTGTACTAAATAGCAGTGCAGAAACATTAGGATCTTCTGGCAACTCAGAGATAAAGACTGTAGCGCCCATCAGCTTGCTTGTATCTGCTGTGTTGACTGCGGGATAGATCTTGCGCATGGATACATCACCAGTAGTGCGGTTTAACTCAGAGATATCATCGAATAGGTTGTTGCTTAGTCCATCTTCAATGATCTGGCCTGAGTATTTTCCGCCGCCATCATCGTTATCGGTTAAGCGTTCTGGCTTATAGATCACCAGATCTTTAGTTTCAATCGTCATTATTTTTCTCCGTGAACCGCAGTGTGACGGCGTAATAATCATCCTCCGAAACAGTTGGATGCTCTTTGACTGGCTTAGCTTCGATTGCGCCAGCCTCATGATTGAAAATCACATTAAATGAGCGCCCATCATGTGGGTACTCAAACTGCAAAGTGAATTGCTCATGGAGTGCTGACCAATCCAAAACAGTCCGTAAATCGCGGCGCTTAATCCAGCCTTGACCATCTGCGGCAGTTAAAGTGATTTGGCGGCCTGCGAGTTTTGTACCCCCTTGCACGATCAAGCTACCATCGACAGCATATTCCTGTGTTTGTGCTCTAGGCTTCCAGTCAAATTCATCAGACCATAAAAAACCGTCTTCTAATGAGACGGTCTCTTGTGTAGCTAGGCGTATGAGTTTCATGTTGATTTCGCCTGTGTTTGTAGTTGCTTAATAAGCTGATTCATTGCTGATTCCTGATCCGCAGTACCTGATAGTGAAAGTGTTTTTCCGCCAAAGTTGATGCTGTAATTCACATTCTTGCTACTAGAGTCATTGGTTGAAATCGATGGAGATTTCACAGATGGCGCTGCACTCTTCACGGCATTGGAATTCGCATACTGCGCTAAACGCTCAAGCTCTTTATTGACAACATCAACGTTGCTCATGCCGCCGCCGCCGCCCGCAAAGCTCCAATTTTCCACAGTCTGCTTATAGCCTGTGCCATTAGCATTCCTAGAACCTTGATACACTTCATTTGCTAAGCGCTTAGCTTGTGCCTCGTCATATCCCATAGCCTTAAGCTTTTCTTCAATATCAGATGCGTTGTAAGCCATCTTGGCGCGGGAGCCTTGCGGTGTAGCATGCATTGCACTCTCGGCAGATTTAACAGCCTTTTGCCACGCATCACTTGCACTCGACGCCTCATCACGGGCAACTTGACCTGCATTACGGAATCCATCACCAATACCGTCGGCAGAGTTACGCACCTGATTGTTTGAAGCAGTCCAGTCGTTCATGGCTTTAACTGATGCTTTGCCTGTGGCATCGATTTGGACTTCAAGATTACGTCCAGCATTCAAGGCATTTACTGCCGCAACCCTTCCAGCATCACCCGATGCAGCAGCAGCTTGAGCTGCCTTCTCGTAAGCTTTCTGAATGCCTTCGGCTGTTGCCTGACCGCTATCACGAACATTAATGAAGTCCATCAGTGCTTGTCGAGCTGCCAGTTTTAGATTTTCCTTAGTTTCAATGCCTAGGCGTTTGAATGATTCAGTAACAGGGTCAACATCATCTGGCAGCTTCTGAGCCTGAAACTTAATAGCTAGTAATCCTTGCTCAACTTGTGAGGTAGATATTTGGCCTTGGTCACCGAACTCTTGAAGCTTAGCTTTTGCAAAATCAATCTCAGCTTGGCTTTTGGCAGTTTCCAGCCAGTTAAGCCACGCTTGGTATGTTGCATCACCAGCCGCTTTACCAGTGATGCCTGCCTCGCTAAGCCTATTCTTAAATCCTTCTAATTCATTCCCGGAACTCGAAAATGATTTAGAGACTTTGTTTAGTGAGACATCAAGGTCAACCCCGAACAGCTTGGCAGCAGCAGATGCTCTTGAGTATGCAGATTCAGCAACCTGACCCGAGCCAGTTGTCGCATTGTTAAGTTCGGCAATTCGTATTTCGCGGTTAGCTTTAAGTTCATTCTCTTTAGCGTTGATAGCATCGGCAGACGCTTGCGCCGAAGCCAATGCATTTAGGTCACCTGTACGTTTAGCCTCTTCGATCTGTTTATCTAGTAAAACACGCTCAACTGCAGCCTGTTTCTGATATGCAAGAAGTTCTTCGTCAGCCATTTTGACATTGTCTTTGGCTAGCTTTAAGGCTTCCTCTTTTACTCTGGCATTTTCTGCTGCCTGCGCTGCGCTTTCACCCGCTTGGACCGATACCTTGCCCGCTTCATCTATGGTGGCGATATAGCCTTTCGTCAACAGATCGGCTTGCATCACGCCATCCATGACTCCGCCATTGGCTTTGATGGCAGCCTCAGCGGTTGCCTGTGCTGATGCTAAAGTATCGCTATCAAGTTTGGCTTTGGTTGTAGCATGTGCTTTTTCACGAGTCTCCAACTCATTGGATTTTTGCAATATTGAATCAATGGCTGACTGATTGCCATCTTTTCGCGCCTGATTGAGCTGCGCATCTATCGCTGCACGTTCATCTGCCAATGCTTTGGATTTTTGGGTTAATTCCTCATTTTGCTGAATGAGCTCAGCAAATGTTGCTTGGTTTTTTGAGATGGTTTCAGCGTTTTTTTCATCTTGGGTTTGCGCAGCCTCCTTCATGCGCTGCACACCTTTGGATTCGAATGCCATCGCATCCTTATCAGCTTCGGCGTAATACTGCTTTGCTTTGGCTTTCATGTTGTCTGCATTGGCAGCAAACTGTTTACTAACATCACCCCACGTAACAGCAGCCATAACACTATTTGCTGCTGAGGCTAAATCAAAAAATGCGCCAGCTAAAAGATTGACACCAATTTTAATTGCAGCAGCACCGTCAGCGATAAAACCAAATGCAATCGATAACCCTTGAATCACACGCTCCAAGAAACTAACTTGCTCACCCGCCGCTGCAGCCTCACCAGTAAATGATGAAAGCACAGCCAAAGCGTTGGTTAGTGTTGTTCCTAGAATATCTACAATAGTTTTACCAAAATCAACCAAAGTAGAAATCACATCTTTAACGGCATCGTATGCACTTGATAATGCAGATTTAAGACTTTCAAAAACAGATACATCAATAAACGAAAGTTGATCACCAACCCAAACAAAACCAGAACCAATATCATTAAGCAGTGTTTCCACAATGCCCATATTGTCAGCAAGCATTACAAGCCATTGCGCTACTGTTGCAGATGCTCCATTGGCTTGATCCATTTTTCCAATCAGAATTTGCCATTGTGTCGAAATGCGCTGTAAAGCATTACCAATGGTAGTTGGAAACTTGGCGTAATCAGCCTCAATTGCTGCTGACTGGCTTTGAAGCGCTTTAACAACTTTCTCGGCTGACAGCTCGCCGTTTTCAGCCATCTTGCGCAGTTCACCAGTAGTGACACCAAGTGATTTAGCCAAAGCCGAAGAAATGCCCGGCGCTTGCTCCATGATTGAGTTAAATTCATCACCGCGAAGAACACCACTCTGCAAGGCTTGGGTAAGCTGAACAATAGCAGCCTCACTCGCTTGCGCTGATCCACCGCCAGTTTGCACCGCCATGTTAATTGTTTTAACTAAATCCAAGCTTTGCTGCTGAGTCATCCCCATTTGCTTGCCAACATCATTCACTTTCGTGAATAAGCCCGCAGTAGCATCAAGGCTTGTATTAGTCATCAATGCAGTTTGATGAACGCCAGCCATGGCTTGAGTAAAGTTGCCGCCATCACTGGTAGCAATATTGATACGTGCAGAAAGATTTGTATATGCATCTGCTGTTTCAGCGAGTTCACGAACACCGAGGCCAACACCAATCGCAGCCATTGCTCCAACAAGAGCATTTACAGCAAACTTAGCTCCATCTATGCCTTTTTGTGCTGATTGGGCGGAAGTGTTAGTTTCTGACAATCTTGTATTTGCACGACCGACTTCCTGATGAAAATCAGAAAACGCTTGATCTGCTTGTTGCACTTCTTTTTCTAGCTGATCTACTTGTCTTTGTGCAACTTCAATATCTGCAGGTGATGCATTTGTTTTTGAGAAAGCATCTAGGTTTCGCTTAGCTTCAGCTAAATCACTTTTTAATTGGCTTAAAGCTTTTTCTGCTTTGTTTCCAAAGTCAGTGAAGTTACCAGCAGTTGTTTTTGCATTATCACCTGCATCTTGAATGATTTCAGTTGCAGCAGTTAATGACTTGGTTAAGCTATCTGCAAGCTCTTTGCTTTTTACTGGAATAATATTGCCAAGTGCTTTTGCAGTCTCGTCGCTATTTTGCTTTAAGTTTGCAGATTCTGCTTTAATGGCATCAAATAGTTTTTTGGTAACATCTTCAGACTGCCTCGCTGCTGCAACTAGGCCTTTGCTGTCACCGTCCAGTACCAGCTTAAATGTTAAGTTCTTTCCAGACATGCTGACCTCAAATTTAGGCATAAAAAAACCACCGTTAGGTGGTTTTTTGGGGTATTAAAAATCTTGTCGAATTTTGGGTAATCACTCTCAATCTAGATAATTTCAGAATCACTCAGATCCTTGGAAATATTCAAATTAATTTTAAAGTTTCCACTCTCCTCACCAATACCCCAATCACCATGAATTAAGGCTTGAACATTAATTCCTGATTTTTCAGACAGATTACTTAACTTTAATAATTTTTTAAATTTAAGAGCATCCTCGTCAGACAAATACCCTAGTTTGATGTCATTCACCAAAACCATAATTGCATATTCTCTATCAAGATTATTGAGATCTTGAATCAAAAATGCAGTCACAACCACTTCTACAGCTTCATCTATTTTCGGGCCAATAATTTCAATGAAGGACTCTTGATAAATGTTGCTTTCTAAAATTTTATGCTGAAATTTATTCTTTTTAATGTGTTTAAATTTACCTGATAGCTTAAAATTTTCATTCGAGTTCACCATAACAAAAAATGTAATTGCTATTAATAATGCGATAGTAATCCATAGCCACATATTGAGCTCTTTGCAAAAAATTGTGGAATATTCCTAATTGTAGCATTTAGATTCTTAAGCACAGGTTTTTGTTTAATTCAAAGTATTAAAGCGGATTTTCCATCATTAAAATTGTCGCAAAAAGCCATATTCAAATGTTGGTAATTTATTAATTTATAATAAAAAAAGCTCCCTGGGGTGTTTTTTCATTTACCGCATTGAGAACAAACCCATCTATTTGCAAAAGCTGAAGCTCGTTTAGCAATCATATGCCACAAGAATATTAGTACCCAGATAAGCGCTCTCAACCCAGTCAATTCTATATACGCGACCATCCACAATAGTGATGGCGTAATTCGCATTATCTACTCTATATTTATAAGTGGTAGCTGGGTATGGCCGCCCTCTTCCATCTCGAATATTATGCTCAAAAGATGATTCAGGACGCCCCAAAACATCTCTCAATTTGCTATAGCTATCACCAAGCTCAACAAAGCCGTTGCTACCGCGCAATGCCCTCATATCTACAGCAAAAGCCTGAGCTGACATACATAATGCCAAAATTAAAACTAGCTTCTTCACACCAACACCCTCAATAATATTGTTATTCAAGCACATAATAAGTTAAATCTGCAAAATTCATCAATGTTTAGTTAGTTCAGATTGGAACTTTTCAAAACCCTTTTTATCTGAGTGGTGTGCAGCGCGGATCACATTGGCATGCAATTTGTTGTCGTCCAAATATACCTTCTGGGCCGCTTTCAAATAGTTTATAAAGCAACCATAACTCATTTGCATAATTTCAGAATGTTGATGACCCTGAGCCACCAGAAACTGAAATGCATTAAACCAGCTGGATTGTTGTTCGCCTGATTTGGCCCGTTGACGCGGTTTTGGCTCTTTAAAATATGCGGTATTCACTTCAAGTATTGTTTTCAGCAGTAGCTTAAAGCCTTGCTCGTCTGTGGCTGCGCCTTGAATTAAATCGGCCTGCGGTAAACTTGTAGCTATCTGCATCAAGTGCAGAACTTGCGGCCCATGTGATGTGAATAACTCTGTCAAAATTTCATCTGAATAATCTTTCTTTTCTAAAAAGGTTTTTAATGTAATAGCAGCTGGAAACCATTCGTCCAAGTTATACATTTTGAATTGCTGTACAGCTATTTCTGATTCGCCAATTAAAACTGAAATACTGCGGCCGTTCGCCAAGAAGAAATCATTCATGATGGAATCTCAAAAAGCAGGCACAAAAAAAGACGCTTTTTGCGCCTGTGCATTTCTTTGTGCCTGAAAGGGTTTAGGTTGTTACAGCAAAGCGTTCAATATGACCGAAAATACTTAACTCAGCATCATTTGCTTTAGTGATATCCGCAAGACACTCGCCTTCAAAGCTGTAGCTTGCAAAGTCTTCATGAATTAGATCAAATTCAGTTTCAGGAGACAGTTCTAGTCGCCACAGTGTCACTGCAACCTTATCGCCTTGATACGTGTCTACACCTTTGAAGAAGAAACGATATTCTTCACCCAAATTTGTAGCAATAATGGTACGAGTAATAGCACCTGACTTGCCTGACCACTTCACATCAGTAACCGCTTCATTAAAAATTACCGTTCCAAATACAGCATCTAATGTGTATTTATCAGATGTAATTTCAGCATCTGCTGGGCCCTTAAAAGCAACATCAGATAAATTTCGAATTCCAAGATCAATCATCTCTCCGATTTTTACTGCACCCAACGCTGTTTCAGTAATTGTTGCTTCTGGAATTTCAAGTGTTTTACCGCTGAGCACCATAGCTAGGTTCTCTTTAGTAACTTCTTCCAACGTTCCGCTAACTGACACACCAGTTTGCTTACGTAATACAGCATCTTTTGCACGCATGCCAGTCTTGGATTCAAAATGATCCGTCGATTCAGAGGTGATTTGCAATTGGAGCTCAGGAGTATTACCAATAGGCAACAATGCTGCTGGTTGACCATTGATCATCTTTGCTAAAAATAGTTCGCCCTGCAGTGAGATTAAGTCTGGTTTATTTGACATCGGTTTTCACCTCTTCATTTTTGGCTGGTGCAGGTTTAGCTTTGACTGTTTCTTTAACCTCTTCAATCACGCCTCGCTGCAGTAAATCTTGAATTTGAGAATCGCTTAAACCGCCGACGATATCCCCTGAATTAAAACGCCCGACTGGTTGCCGAGCTTTAAATTGTTTTGACATGAACTATTCCTACACAAACATTTTTGATTCAAATACCAAAGTGATATACACGCAAGTTGGTGAATAATCCTCCTCAACCGCAACCATTTCGAGCGGACGCTTGCTTGATGCAGGACGCCAGCCCGACAGCATCTTCAAAACTTTCATGGTTAGTATGCCGGCACGATCCAAAACAGCAGATCCATCATTTTGCTGTGATGCAGCGTGACGCTCACAAATCGTAACTTCCCATTGCTGAGCTAAGCTCATCACTGATGCACGGCCAGCATCATCAGACTTGCGTACGCGGCGATAATAAATCTGAGCATTCGGCGTAACCTGTGAAAGCTCAGTTACTTTGGCAGAGTTAGCTGGTGTATATACCTTTTTGAAATCAGGGATTTCTTTCAGCTTTTCATAAATTTCATTACGGACTGCAAAGAAATTTTCTTCATCACTCATTGGTTAAATGCTCCACAATTAAATCCATGACTTTCTTCTCATCGGTTTCAGTCAACCCAAGGAAGGGACGCCGAGGCATATTGACCTTATAAGGCTTACCCATACTTTCCTGCATAAAATTGGAGCGTGCCTTACGCACAAACTTATTGCCAACCAAGCCGGTACGCTGGTTCTGCCTGAAGTAAGTACGGCGCATGCGTCCTTCATAGTGAATTTCACCCCCAAAGTGATGAATCGCGCCATATTCCACATCAGTACCAATTTCTACCCCATTCTGCAGAACGTTATGGGTAATGGAATTCATAAGCCGCGAGGTATCACGAAGCGTTGTTCCGCCTTTACGCATTACCCGGCCTGATAAGCGCCACTTACCTTCAAGACCTTCACCATTTGCCCAGCGGCTGCGGATATTGCTCACAACCATCTGGCCAATTGCATCAAATAGTTTGGGTTTGCTTTGGTCAATGTTAGATAAACGCTGTAGAGCCAGCATCACTGCAGACTCGCCATCCGCTTCAATCGTAATTCCTATACCTGTCATTTCGATCTCACCTGATGCTAGGCATCATGTTTAGGACATCATCACTAAATACGCCGCCGCGGTATGTCGTACCGATTGGCACTGTGGCTGGTGATCTTGTTGGCTTTTCTTCAGTGACTTCATTCTGAGGGTTAAGAATGTTCAATGTCGCTTTTCCATCAGCAACCCTTTTCAAGAAATCTATTTCCGCCTTATAGCGGTTTTCGATTTCTTCAGTTGGTCGCTGAAAGTAAAGCCGGTAGCGCGCGATATTGCACGCAATCCGTTTTAACGTACTGGGGGTATTTGGCAAAGGTAGGACATATCGAATAGCGATATAGCTGTCTATTTCCTCAGATGCATCCTGCAGTGCTTCCTCAATCGAATTACCTGCTGTTTGCATTGACTCCAGTTCTTGAAGCTCTCCTTCGCCAAAACGCTCCTCTAAATTATTTCGAGTTGCGTACATAGATCACCTATTTGGTTTCAGTGGCAGCCTTCTTGGCTTCAGTAGTCGCTTTCTTTAAAGCAGCTTCGGATGTAGCCAGTGATTTTTCTAAGCCTTCAACTTTTGCTTTCAGCTCGGCAACTTCGGCATCGGCTTTATCTTTGCCGGCAATGAGGATTTCCTCATTAGCTTCCAGCTCGGCAACTTTGGCAGTTAGGCTTGCTAACTCTGCAGCTGTACCGTCGGCTTTAGGTTCCTGAGGCTCTTGATATTCTTCAATTGCGCCAGATGCTAAAAGGGCCTGAAGTTGTTTAGCTTCAAGCCCTTTGATTTCTTGTCCTGGTCGGTAATGACCGAGGGACTGTTTTGCAATGTACTTTGGCATTCTTTAATTCCTTATACGAAACCACGGCCGCCGACTAAGCCGTTTTTATTGTTAGGGATAGCCAAAGGAGATGATTCAGCAAGCATTTGAATGCTTGATGGATTCTTCTCTTGCCATTGGCTTAAGTAAAACTCTAGAGCTTGACCGAAGGCCTCAACGTTCTGCAAGGCACAGTGTGCGATCCAGCCATTGGCATCAGAAATCAATCCAAAAAAGTCTTCAGGAATAAAGCGCTCTGATGAACCGCCGCCAATACTGTGCTGCACGTCATATGTCCAGATTTCAATGTTATCGACCGTTCCGCGGAATTGAGGCTTGTCCATTTGGTCAAAGGTCGGCGTAAGCGGTACGTTAATACCCGCATACGGCGCAATGAACTTTTCCTTAAACTCAGCATCTTTAATCAAGGTGTTATACACCTTAGATGTTGTCAGAGCCATAATTGGTGAGGTGCCAGAATGCTCCACTGATAAATCAATCATAGCTTGGATGTCTTTAACTGGTGTGGCATCAGTTTGGCCCCATTTAATCAATGGTGCGAAATTACAAGCTGGATTACGTTCATAGTTCACTTCATACATTGGGAAGTCAGCAGAAGCGAATGTTGTTTTGCCATATAGCAGAACATCACGGGCAATCAGCAATTTTCGGTTTTCAATGGATTGGCGCAGATACAAAGCTTTTTGAGCTTGGTCAATCAGCAGTAAGTCAGCATCGCTTAAACGGTTTGAGCCGGTTGCAATCACACCAAATTTACGTAACTGCGTAATCAAAGCAGTATTTTGAACATCGCTTGGGAATACCGTCATCATTGGCTTTAAATAAGCTGGCTTAACAAATTTTACGTTACCAGACTCACCCACTTTAATTTGACGACCAGCAGCCGTAGGCGTTACGAATGGAGCCAATGGAGTTGCTGTATTTAATTCACCTACTGGCACTTCTTTTTTCGTATACGACACACGTTGCGGGAAAAAGCGGTCCATTAACCATGTATCCACCTTTTGAGTGGTATCGGTCAGCAGCACCAGCTGCGGAACATCCAGCAGTTCTACTGGTGCATTTCGAAATGTAAATTCCTGACTCATGTATTAATTCCCCACTACTTTACGAAGTTCGATTTTGTTGACCAATGCCTGTGCACGGACCGCATCATATTGACCAGCTGTTAATGCGGTACCATTTACCGTCACTACAGCAATATCAAATGCGCCTTGCACATAAATCGGCATCTCTAGACCATTGGCTGCATGGTAAGTTGCTTGCTCTGCAGTCATATCGATATTCGCAATTGCATTCCAATCACCCACCACGCCTTCAGTGACTACTGGGTGATCAGCTAAGTTATTTGTTCCAACCTTCAGCAAATCACCGCGCTTATACGCTGTGGCTGTTTTTACTTTGGCGTTTTCTGTGCGAACACCGTCACCTACCACAAGTTGCGTAGTGATGATTGTTTGAGTAATTGTGCTCATTATTGTTTTGCTCCTTGTTGAGCTGCAGCAAATTGGTTAAAAGCTTGGTCCAGAGCTGAACCTTGATTACCGCCTTGCCCTTGACCGCCACCCTGACCACCAGTTGCTTGATGGCTAAACAAATGCGCAAATTGTGGTGGAATTTGCTGTTGTTGCGGTTGCACAGCTAGTGGAGTACTGCTTGCAGAGAATTGCTTTAACTGCTGGGACATAAATGCAAATGCTGAGTCATCCATATTGGTATATGACTTTTTTTCTTCAGCGCTGAATTGCTTATTCAAAGACGTTTCAAGCGCTTTGATATCTTCTTCACGCTTATCTGCTTTGAACTTATTCAGCTCAGTTACAGCATCATCACGCTCTTTTTCAGCCTTGGCTTGGGCTGCTTTTGCCTGTTCTAATTCGGTCACGTCTGTGTCCTCTGGTTGGGTAAATTGTTTTGGAGAATGGCTTGCGGCCACAGCTTTGGTATTGTCATCTGCACCTAATGCACAAAAAGACACTTCGCGGATGCGGCCGCCGCGGAAGATTGTGATTGGCGCCTGCAGCGTCCGACCGTTTACAACAACTTGCCCGCGCTCAACTTCTTCAATTGAGGCGGGATCGATGTAAACAGACATTTGCCATGGAAACCCTTCATCGCTATCTTGGGCAACTTGCTGACCGAACTGATTGCTCAGCAGATCTCCGTCGACTTTTAAACCAGTGACATTGTCTTTGCTAAACTGTGTCACTACACCGACACGGCGCCCAGTGTCATGATCCAGCAATGCAGCAAGCGGTGTATCGATCTGCATTGATTCAAGATCAAAGATCACATCGCCCCAGTAATAGTGGCCTTGTATTGGCTCCCCACTGTATGCGATGCCGCTAAATTTTCGTTTCTGATTTTCAGCCGCGACTCCAATTTCAAAAGGATTGGCCTTGAATTGAAGAACCTTAGGCTCTATTGGTTTGCTTTCTGCCATATTTCACCTATAAAAAAACCGCCCTTTCGGACGGTCTCTAGTTAATTTCATATTAATTCAGTAATGGTATAAGCGTGTAAACCATCTGCCCTTCAACCATCTCGATTGAAACAACCTGAAAACTCAACCCCATCTGCAGTATCACACCCTCACCAGCATTCAGCTTCTCAAGATCAATGCCAAAACCTTTAGCGCTCTCAATCTGAATCATCACATTTGATTGACCTGCCAATAACATCGGCGCATCCAGCGCTACCACCTTGCCCACTTCAAGCGAAGCCGCAAAGGCTAACGTGGCTGAGCCTGCTACAACATCTGCAGTATTTGAAGATACGGCGTGAATCTTTGCCATATCGTCTTTTACCCAGCGTTTAAGCACATCCTCGGCCAAACTTATTGATGGCTGCTTTAAATACATGCTTAATGCCACATCTTTACCCTGAACATAATCCAAAAAAGTCTTAATCGCGCTCGGCCTAATTGATGGATCAAGCGGGATAACCGTATTAGCCACTGTTTCAAATAAATCTCGGCTGGAATCGTTCATCGGCGCGAATAAACTGGCCAGCTTTTTCGATGCAGTCCACTCCGCCTGAATAACACGCTTTTGGCTCAGCAGATATTCTTTATCTAAGATCGAATCGGCAATCTTTTGATCCACCACTGATTCCATCTCGCCAAAAGTCAAAGGACTGGTAGACCAGCCCATATCCGCAGCGACTTGCGGCAAGTCCTCATCAGCGGTAATGCCTAGTTTCAGCGCTTCTTTCTCAGTCAAGGCAATCACGGTACAGCGACACATGAATCCCCATGGCGGATAATATAAAAGCCAAAATGGATCATCGATGTGCCGGATAATTCTGTTTAATGCTAAATGACTTGGCCGCACCCGTGTATCGTCGATCGCGGAATACATCAAATACGGACGTTTGGCCTTATTCCTTTGCTGTTGCTGCCAGCGCCCATGGCCATAAGCAGTCTGAATATTGGTACGGAAGACATTTTTTAGATAAGCATCACTCAGAATGATTTCATTCTCAGCAACCAGCTTTTTAAAATCATTGAAAGTTGATCCATCCGCAATGGCTTTGTTCACGGCGCCAATGACAGTTTGAATCTGCTCAATGCTGGATAAAAACCCGACCGTTGTCGCCAACTGCCGGGTCTTTAAATCTAACAAGTAGAACTCATCAGGGAGTACTACTTTACGAGAATGAGCAAAGCGTAGCGCTTCTAAGAATGTGACTGGTGTCATTTACCCTCACTTGCTGTGAGATACCCCAGCACATCTGCAGCGTACAGCGCCATATCCAAATTCGCTGTGAATTGGGTTTCGCTTGCTCCTGGCATAAGCTTCATAAGATTTAAAGCTAATGCAGCAGGCGTATCACTAGATTGAATCAATTCATTCACCTGCTGCTGATTAAGCAGCTCAATTCCTTTTTGCCCATCTGTCAGCTCTTCAACCTCTTGCTGATCTGCTGAAAGTTTTTTCGTGCCAGCTGCAAATGAAAACACCTTACGTGGAATTGCTGAGAATTGAGCATTAGAAAACATACTTTGCTCAGCTGGTTTTAAATCACCTTCCTGCAGTCCATATTCACGAATGAAGTATGCGTCTGAGAAGTTTGCACCGGCATTTTTCAATCGTGTATCGCGTTCAGCCTGCTCAGTATTTAGCACCTTGGCTTCTTCACCTAATACTATTGTATGTTCGGCCCAATTATTTAACTCGCATAGTGCATCAACCACTGCTTGCAATGTTGGAGTAATTAAACGCATATCTGATTTGAGTTTGTCCTCACGGACATTCTCATGAACTTGGCCAAGTGCATAACTGCCTTTTCCATCCGTACCACTAGTTAGAGTCTGCCCCAGAATAATCTTCTGAATTTGCTGTGCGATCGTGCGGTTAAAAGTCTCAAAAGCAGAGCCAGCTGTTCCATTCGAGCCTGAAGTAGACAAAAGCGATACATCATCCTCTGCATCAATAGATAAAACACTCTGCGCATGAGCGTTCAATAGTGCCTCGTTCATATCTGCAGTTTCAGTGTCTTTGCATTTACCCAAAAGAATGGGAGTTCCGAAGCGCTCTAAGAATTTTGCCCAGAACTTAAAACCATTCTGCTTAAAGAAAAACATCCAATACAGTGTGGCCAATAGTGCTTTGCCATAAGGCTGTTCATAGGTGGCTTTACGGCGAGTCATGAAAAACTTAAAAATTTGATCAACGACATGCTCTTGGCTAGATCCTTCCTTACGCAAAATGAGCCGTCCATCATTCTTAGGCTCAAACCATTGCATCGGCTTTTCACCAATCCACTGCAGTCCGATGTATCCCTCAGGCTTAAGTTCATACACCGCTTCTTGTACTGAATAGCCAAAGAAAAGTGCGTTAAGTGCTCCTGAGGCAATTTCAAAATACCATTCATCCAGAATAAGCTTTAGAAATTCAGCTTCAGGCGTATCACTCGGTTCAATTCGATACGGCGTACCTAAAAGCGCATCAATACGCGTCTCAACTGCCTGTGCAATTTCATCATCATCCAGCAATACCCGCAGCCGATGACGGGTTATCCCCGCTTTACGCAGCACCTCATCATTGTCCGGCTGCCGGCCAAAATGTGCGAAGAAGTTTGAAACAGCCTCTTGAGTAAATAAGCCACCTTTCGACAAAGCCTTCTTTGACGCTTTGTCTTTTTTAGACTTTGCCATAAATGTTCCTATTAATATGTTCGATTACCTGCACCAGCAGGTTTTTTACCTACCCGTGCCTCATTCAGCTCATTAAATCCATCACTGCAGCCATCCACTTGGTCATCATGTTTGCCATTTGGAAAGTTGCGCAGCTCATCTACAAGAGCTTTGTTCCAATCGCCGCGTAGCATCTTCACATTCCCGATATTGACCTGAGCTGCAAAAGGCTGTGCGCGGGTAATTTTGTCGCCTGATACCGTCTCGGCTTTGACATTAAAACCTGAGAGCTTGGTAATGAAGTTCTTAGCCTGAGATTTACCAGCCTGACCCGGATCTTGCGGCAACCGAATCATTACTGATTTGCCATCCATCTGAGCCGTCTGCTTAATCGTATTCTCAACACCATCAGGCCCCCATCGGCCACGCACCATATCCACGATGTAAATGATGTTTTCTTTGGTCTTCAGCATTCGTGGACCAGCAGTCCAGTCACCTTCATTTTCAGAAGCAGCCAAATCCCATGCGCGAACCTCTTTCATAAATTCAGCAGGCAGCGCATCCACAATTTCGATTCTGTCGGGCTTAAAAAAACCGCCTGCTGGCGGTGATGGTAATTGGCGGTATTGACCAGAGAAAACGTACGGCGCTGCATCCTCCATAACCTTTAAACGCTCGATTGAATGCTTAGCGGGCCATAATGCTGTACCGTCATCTTGAATCGCTGGCAGGCATAAGTGCTCCCACTCTTCACCATTTCCACCTGATAGCAACCACCCTGCTAAATCTTCTTCATGCAGCCGCTGCATAATCACAATGATCGGCGTATCTGGTGAGTTGGTCCGAGACTCCAGTGTATTTTGAAACCATTCGATTACATTGCCACGAATCGTATCTGAGCCTGCTTCACTGGCCTTGTGCGGGTCATCGATAATAATGGCCCCGCCAAATTCCTTGCGAATCTTACCAGCGCCAAAACCTGTGATCGTACCGCCTGTACCTTGGGCATAACAGACACCGCCTGCTTGCGTACGCCAATCATCTTTAGCCTTACTGTCATCGCGCAGCTGAAATTCGGGAAATACGCGCTTATATGCAGTTTCTTGTACCAAGTTACGCGTCTGAAATGCGTTATTGGCTGCTAATGTGGCTGAGTAGCTGATATGAATAAACTCACAATCAGGCACTTTGCCAAAGCACCAAGCCATGAAATTAATCACTGCCAGCTCAGTTTTAGAGTAGCGCGGCGGAATGTTGATGATTAGGCGCTTTGTCTCACCACGGAATACTTTCATTAAGGCATCGCAAACCACTCGATGATGCCAATTATGCATCCACTTATACTTGCGGCGCTCTTTGAACATATAGCGCGAAAAGAAGTACAGGTCTTGCTGAGCTTCAATTTGAATCGCAAGCTCACGTGCTGGGTCAGTAATCATTTAAAACCTGCTCCCTTGCCTCAAGGTAGCTTTCAGTCGGCACATTCTGGTTTATGGTTTCGATCGGCTTGCCGTCTTTACCTGTGATTTCTTGCTTAGTCACACGACCATCTGTTTCTTGAAATGCCTGCTTCAGTAAATTCTGCTTTGCCCGCTTATTTCGCCCAGAATCCTCATACATCTTCTGAAGTTCCATAAGGCGAAAGGCTTTATTGGCAATCGCAATATCTTCAATGTTTTTTCGAAAATCGTCGCGGGTACTTTTGAATAAATCTTTTAGTTTCTTACTGAGATTGCGACCAGCAAACTTTGTCGGGTCATAGTTTTCACATTGCCTGCGATCAATATCAATGCCATATCTTTGCATGACAGCATCTGCTACCTGCTGGGGTGTTTCAAAGCATGCAAGAGACTGAACTATAAACATTTTTACAGGCTCTTTTAGTGCTGCCATAAACTCACCTTTGTCATGCTACGTCATGCAAGATAGGCAAAAAAAAGAGCCAGTAAGCTCAATTAATCACACAAGTACCACAACACGCAGCAATGTTTGTTTCTGATACAAATGGTGCCTGCTTTGATAGCTCAACAAGACGCTTAACATTTTCATCTGCGCCCCATCGTTTCACTTCACCAAAGAACACTTCAACGTCATGCCCAGCCAAGTAATGCTTCGGCAAACCTGTATGGTCGCTGTAAATGATTTCACCATCTTCATCTCGTTCTACACCAATGTGATAAAGCTCATGTTCAATCAGCCGGCAGAATTCACGGTCAGTCGTATTTTCGCAGTAAGCAGCATCAATGGTAATGAGATAAACAGGTACACAGCCAAACCATTCACGCATCTGCTGTTCTTGACGCGCCTTTTTCCATCCGCCTTGGTTGAACATCACTTTTTCACACTGACCAAGCACCATGCGCTTTTTAGCCATAGCAGCGGATGAGGCCCATGCAAACGCCAAAAAGGTTTCATCATCGTGAATTAGTTCAGCAATATGGTCATGATCAGGGTTATGAAGCTCACCACCAATGGTCAGCCAGTTTTTAATCACCCATTCTTTCAAATCCACGGCGGGCGCAAGCAGAATTGCTTCTTGCTCTTCCGCCCTATCAATTAAGTCTGTCGGCGGGAATGGTCTGATCTGTTCCATTGAATATCTGCCTTTTTAAATCTTTTAACCATTGAGACGCAAAATTAGCCTCAACCTGCAGTGGACCAAATTCATCAATCCTGTAACGTTCCGCGGACTCTAAGCGCACAACGGTAAAGCCCATCTCAGCAGCATCATCGTAACGATCCAAGCTCCAAGCCTTATTTGCTAATTTTCCGCCACGACCGCCCGACCAAGGTCCACCTGAAATCTCAACTAAAATTCGATGCTCAATAAGATGAAAATCAAAACGCCAATGCTTGGTAGTTTTAAACTGAAACTTCTTTTCATATTTAATTTCTAGAACAATGAGTGCTTGTTCAAAATCTTCCTCAGCTTCTAGGTATCTTTCTTTTGCTTTGGGTAAAGGTTTAGAACGAGATTTAGTTTTAAGTGGGCGTTTCTTGGTTTGCCAGAAATAGTCGTCTGCATTCATAAATTACGCCCATTAAAAAACCGCGAATTAACGCGGTTTAAATTTCCAAAATCTTGTATTAAACTAAATTTAATTCAAGTTTTTATCATTTCATCCCTTAAAATGCTTATCAAATTCAGAAACATAATCAGATTCAAATTTTATCTTTGCAGGAATTTTACCATTTTTGCTATTTTTTCGAATCATTTCGAGAAGTGAAGGATAATTCCTTTTATTTTCATCAATGGTGATTTGTTCTATAAATCCCGCTAACCACAAAAGAAATTCTTCCTCGTACTCCACTTTCGGTACTAAAGATAGATCAACTTTTCTCTGACCTATAAGAATTCGATTTTTACTCAGAATGTTAGAACATAATTCTTCATTCAATCTAAAACTCGTATTTCCAATATTGTCTCTAACCTCTGAAATAATGAAAGGTATTAGTTTTTCCTTGCTGGTTTTAGGTGGGATATGCTTTTTTATCGATTCGATTACTTTTTCTGCAATAGCAAGATACTGAGGCATTTCCATATTCCTTTGGCAGTAATTATCCATTATTTTTTTGAGTACAAAATCAAGTAATTTATAAGGAGTTACATAAGAACTGATTAGAACTCAAAAAACAGTTATGCTATTGAATTTACAGAACATTACAATAATTCAAATTTAATATACTGTTTAGAGACTAACACATTTATCAAATTCTAAAGGGCTAGATTTGTTACTACAAAGACATCAACAAAATACAAACATCAAATCATCAGGCGTCATCAACCAATAGCCCTCTTCATTCCGATCAACAATCTACACATCATAAAAGAAAACCTCCCGAAGGAGGTTAGGAAGCTATTCCAAGTTAGAACTTAGCCATTCTATGAATGCTTCACTGTTCATTATTCTAGGAGCATGCAAAGTATTGATTCTTCGCACCACTCCACCAAAACCAAACTTGAAACTGTATGGCTTGATAGCTTCAAATTCTGTTATGTTTGATTCGTGCAGTTCAGAGAAGAACATTTTCAACCTCATAAACTCACTTTTGTCTTCGAACGATGGGGTTAATATCACAAAATTAAAAATTTGCTCTAATACCTTCTTTTGTTCTACTGGCAACACTTTATCTCCCCCTAAACTGTTAATTATTTTTAAGTTTTTTTTAATTTACAATATTTTTCAATTAATTCAACAATTTTAGTTGGTTTTTTTTAAATAAAAAAAACCCGCTTACAGGTAGCGGGTTATAAACTTTTACACCTTGAGGTGATAAGGAAACTACAGCTAGTTTCGCGGCGTATTTTGTTAAAAGTTACAAAAGTTTACATTGGCAAAAAATTACATTATCAGAGCACTTTAAACAGTTCTTTTTTTGTATGTATTCAATCCAGATTGATCCAAACTCTGTTCAGCATCTTGTATTATCCTTTTAATTTCTTCACTTCGGGCTCGTTTACGTTCAGCATGAAACGTAGCTCCCAGAAATACTATTACAGCAATTAAGAGGAGTAATAGAATCGGTAATTTATTGCCCATGTTTTGTTGTTCCATATTTATAATTATTGGTAAATTATTTAGTGAAACACTATAAAACATCAATGACAAAAATGATTAATAAATCACCTACTTTTAAACATAACTAACTCTTCCATCTCATCTGACGTTCTCTTCTGATCAAGCCAAGTATCTCCTTGCGATCGATAATCTGCTCTTCAGTATAGGATAGATGCTTGCACAGCTCACTTATATCCAGTGAACTGTTTTCGATTAAAAAAATATCTTGCTCAGTGGTCCAAGTTGATACTGGAATCACTTTAGTTCTGCGTGGTCTTTTCATAATCAGTATTTTATCTTTTTAAAAAAAGAACCCCCATACTTGGGGGGGAGCTTTCGTGACAAAGTGAAAAATTTATTTTGTTATTATAACTGAGACTGATTATGTAAATTGTCAACCAATTGCCGTGGTTACAATAAGCTGACCAGAAACAGCCTTCAGTCCTTTAAATATGAATAAGTTAGAAAATTTTTTCAGTTAATTTAAGCTGCAATATGTTTATTTACGTAAATTTAGGGTGCCAACTGGATTCATTTTAAACCAGTTAAGGATTAAACAGCCGGCAATAAAAAAGCCCACCATTTGGCGAGCTTTTAATTAACTTTAGTACTTTACATATACTTCAGTCACTATACCAGAAATATGCCATATCTCATGCTCACCCATTATAACTACATTTCCCAAGCAAACATCAAATCATCCGGCGCAACCAACCAACAACCCTGCTGATTACAAAACGCATGTATGTCATTCAGGTATTCAGTGAACTGATCTACCGTTGCATCCGTTGTGCTGATCAACACATTCAGCCCATCCGCTACCTGCTGATACATTGGATGCTTCTGATCCTTGAGTACTTTGACTGCAGCAAACGTATTCCGGTACTGGCCAACATCATCTCGATCATAGATCCGCGCTAAAAACTGCTTCTTGAAAAACAAATGCTCTGAATCTTTATCAGTTCCCTGCCGTTTAGCCCATTGTGTTAGCCATTTCCAGTACAAACGGTTTTGCGCCTTACTTCTGTCCTCTACTTTCTGATCAATATGAACAACCAGTGGCCTCCCCTCATCAATGGCCTTTTGATGCCATGTGTTTAGGAAGCCTAGTGTCTTGGTGATATTGAGATGTGAATCAATGGTGAATGATGCAGGTTCGATTTTAGAAACACTCTTCATCACTTTTACTCAACATCAATTCAGTTTTCACCAGCCAGCCTTCAAACAGCTTTTCATTTTCTGCCCGGCTACCTAATTTGTATTGATCAAACTGGCTATGACATGAATAACAAAGCGGAACCGTATAAGCGTCATCAGCTTTAATACCTCGGCCTTTACCATGCTTTGCTGAGTTACTATGCGCTGCCTGACTATCTGGATTACCGCACCGAACACACGGCAGTTTTCTAACTTCAGCGAGTCGTTTTAAATTTCTCATTCAGCTGCCACTTTATGTTTTCGATCTGCTCTCTAATCTCATTCATTCGGCGCTGGCATTCTTGCTTGAATGATTCGCGGCTATTCAAGTGGTTCAGATGAGCCAAGTGGTAATGATCATCTTCTAATTTTTTCAGATTCTTCTGAGCTTCTACACGATCGACCATAAACACCTCAAAAAAGAAAACCTCCCGAAGGAGGTTTTTAAATACTGAATTCAATATTTCTAAAGTTACTATTCTTTAGCGGGTACTTCACAATCTTTGCTTTGCTTACCACATTTATCTAAATTTGCATTCTTAGACTTCTGTGGATTTTTCTTACAAGACTGATAGCAACAGCCGATTGCAATGCCAGCACCTATAAGTGCTACAGTTTTCAACATGGCGTATCTCCTTATCGCAAAAAAATAAGCATGTAATTATTGTCACTTTTAGCAGTTGAACTCCAACCCAACTTTTTATTAGTTTTGTTGCACTTCCTTAACTCACGAATAGCCAGCAACAAGAAAAGAAAAACCCCGCCAATATCTAGAATTGAGCGGGGTCTGGAGTGCCGTAATACGCCCGGCGAGCTGGAGAAACTATTTAATTATCTTTACCGCATTTACGACATTCTTGTGTGTATCCATGCTCATGGCTGTAATCAAACTCATAAGCATGAAAGCAGAATAATCTACGAAGGAATTGGAGCATGTGAATCTCCTGAATTTGAGTGCCAGCTGGATTCATTTTTAAACCAGTTAAGGGTTAAACAGCTGGCATTAAAAAAGCCCAACTAGAAGTCAGGCCATCATCTGTGTCTTGTGCGACGATACAGATATTGTTATTTAAAACAACAACCCATTTTACGTTACTTTTACACAAAAAAATACCCGCCTTTAGGAAGGCAGGTATATAAACTTTGAATCTTTTATCGTTGGTAGCGGGAGCTGGATTTGAACCAACGACCTTCGGGTTATGAGCCCGACGAGCTACCAGACTGCTCCATCCCGCATCAACGAGTTAGCTTTATACGCTTTAAATAGTTACATAGCAAACTTTATTTTAAATATAAAGACTTATGACATGGTTAAATCCAATATCTCTTAAAAACTAACCCATGCCTGCTTCTGTTGTGAATAGTGGATGTGAAGCCTTGTATAGGTTCAATCTATTTTTTCATCTTCTAAAAATGATTTAGGTTCTTCCGACCATGCTGATTTTCTTGAATCAAGGCCTGAATGGTTTAAAGCCCAATCTGAAACAGTGCCATAAACAAACGTGTTATCTGCGAAAACTAATTTTGTCTTCCTACCTACGCTACTTATAAAAACTTTATGCGTTGGTAATGACCCAAATGTACTAATTTGAGTGCAGAGATATTTATAGATTTCAGACATAAAATAAGGTACCTAAACGACATACTCACTATACCATTTTTATTCTTTTAAAAGCCCAAAAGCTTCGTGAAGGCAGACGTTAAAAAAGCCCACCATTTGGCGAGCTTCTAATTAACTTTAGTGCTTTACATACACTTCGGTCACTATAACAGAAATATGCCATAGGCTGGCATGCCAGTCAAATACTATTTGATTCTAAGTCTTTTATCATGGCCCGCTATGTAAAACCCACCACATGCAACCATGCTTTTTAGGCAATTTCGGCCTAACTTAAATTCTTCTTCCATTCTTCTATCTGACAAACCCCGCACATTCTTTTCAATGAAAAGATTTACTGCCACTTTCGCAGAATCACATATGCGTTTTGAAAACTTTAGATCGATAATCAGCTTATGCACTTCATCGGCTTCATAGTCGTTTATCTGACAGGCTAATTGATTTTTACGCGGTGCCACGCCTTTGTTATTTTCACAAATGAGCCAATAGATTTGGTTTATTCCCAGCGTGTCTGGCGCATTACCTGATTTCATTCTGCAAGTTTGAATGTATGCACCATATTGCTTAAACCATTCCTCAGCTGTGTATTTAGACCAATCCATTACTTCAATTTTCGCCGCTGCATTCATCCCATCACCCTATTAATTTCAAAATTTGCTGAATGGCCATTCCGCTTTTCACTTGCTCAGTGCTGAATCTATAAACCTGATAGCCCAGAGCTGCTGCCGCGTTATATTTCTCCATATCCCCTAAATACCCCTTAGGCCGTGTATGGCGGCCATTGCTCCATACGCCGCCTTCAACTTCCACGAGTATCTTTGTACCCACAATATGAAAATCTGCCTTCCAGCGGCGCTCTGAGTGGAATTTAAATTCCTGTTTGAACTGGATACCGTAAGCTTGCAGATGAGCCGCTAAGGTAACTTCACCTTCACTACGGGCCTTTTCGCCTTTCAGCGCTTTTAATCGGCGTTTCTTGCTGGTGCGCTTATTGGCCTTCAGCATGGCCTTGTATGCCTCAATGGATACACTGTTCAATGTGCTGCGCTCCCAGCTAGTTCTTCAAAGATGTTTTTCGCATGTTCAGAAAGTTTAAAACCTTGCGGTGATTGACCATCAGCCACTAGCAATCCCCATTCGGTCAGCCCTTTCAGGTATCGCTGCAGGCTTCGTACTGACATTCCCATGTTTGGTTCAATCTGCTGGTGGATCTGTTGGACAGAGATACGGCCTTTGTTTTCAGAGATGGTTTTGAAGATCATCAGATTCATGTACGTGCGCTTTGCTAAGTTCATGCGGCTTCCCCTGCGATCGTTCCTGTGAAGCCCACCTGCTTGAGGTATTTCTCCCATTTTTTGGCTTGTGCTGGATCTTCGAGTTTGACGGCAATATTGGCGGCCAGTTTTTCGTAGCTGTCGCCAGGTTCACTGAACTTGCTGGCGAATTCACTGTGATGAGCCAATTTCTGTGCGAAGGCAGCAATCTGTTTTTCAGTGAGGTGCTGCGGTTTTGAATCTCCATCTTTGGCTTGCTGGCCAGCTGCAGGTTTTGAATACTTGGTTCGGTATGCGTGAATCAGCCAATCGGCAAAATGGAAATTCATGAGTGCATCGCAAAGATTCTTGTCTGCGTTGTAAATTTCAAATGCGCGTTTTTCTCGATCTCCCCAACTTGCCGTCATGAGATATTCAAAATCCAAATCGGGATCTGCCAGATAAATTTCTTCACGAAGTTTTTTAAAGCAAAGCCAGTCTTTTTTATTTTTAGATTCTATTGGGAGATTCCTTGGGAGATTCTGTGTCCCAATTTCGGTACTGGTCTCGGTCCCAATATTGGTACTGGTTCCTGTACCGTTTTCGGTACTAGTACCAATATTGGAACCTGTACCTAAATTGGAACCAGTTCCGTTTTTACCACTAGTTCCTTTTTTGGTACTGGTTGGCTCATCTTCGCGACCCATCACGCCTATTAATTGATAGACTTTCACACCATTTCCGACAATGCTGCCAGTAAATTTTATGAGAGATTTCCGCTCTAGATCATCCAGCACTTTGATGATCGTTTTACGGTTCATTTTCGTATCTTTCACCATACGCATAATGCTGGGATAGCATTTATGATCTTCGCCTGCTCTGTCTGCAAGCGAAAGTAAAATAAGGCGCTGAGTTGAGCTGTCTACATCAGCCTTCCAAGCCCAAATCGTTGCATCTAAGCTCATTGACCTACTCCTTTCATAAAGCAAATCCAATGCGTATTTGCACGCTTGCCACTGATATGACCAAACAAAGGTTTATTAGGTGTCAGCTTCAATATTTCTGAGACTTTGATTTGTGTTTCATTCCACTTGAATATCAACACCCCAAACTCTTCAAGCACACGAAAACACTCTGTGAAACCTTGCTGCAAGTCTTCTTGCCAGCTTTCATTTAACTTGCCGTACTTTGCTGCCAACCAACTGCTTGACCCTGCCTTTGTTAGGTGTGGAGGATCAAATACAACTAACTTGAAGCTGTTGTCATGAAATGGCAAAGCCCTAAAGTCCATCTGCTTGTCTGGTTTTATGTTCAATTCACGGCCATCACAAAGCTGCTGTTCTAAAACACGAATATCACCAAAAATGACATTGGCATGAGTACGATCAAACCAAAACATTCTGCTTCCGCAACACGGATCAAGAATCAGCGCATTTTTCTTTAGTTCTGTATTCATAATTTCTTTACCGCTGGCTTCACAAAGTTTCCGCCTATAAATTCAATAACACCCGCGCGGCCCATGCTCTTTTCAATTTCAAGAACTGTGTACATGGGTATGCGGTATCTGCGCTGCAGCTGTTCGCGGTATATATCGCGCTGTATTGCTGCATTCGCTTCGCTGTAGTTTCGCTTTCGTAAGTTGCGTTTAGCTGCTTCCATTAACTCATTCAGCAGATGCAGCGCGGGCTCATGCCACGACTGAATGCTGTGAAGCTGCTTTTGATCTAATATCTTTTGAAATGCATGGCTCATGTGACCCAGCCTTGTGCGCCTAAGGCACGGTGTAAATGTCTTGCTTCGTCATGAGTATTTGGTGATAAATCCACAGGAACAAATAGCGCTGCTGGCGCCGGCAGCCGTTGTTTAGCTTTAAGCTCTGCAGTTGTGGCAGTGCGAATGAGGTGGGTTAATGCAAAGTTTCTATTACCGTCTAATAGCACGCCATCACCCTGCACTTTATGCACAGTCATTAAGCGGTCTGTTTTAGCTTTATCAATAAACACGACCACATCACCCGCCAAGAAATCTTCTGCAGTTTTCACATAGGCATCATCTGGCGCTAAACCCAATTCAAATTCGCGCTTTTCAATATCGCGTGTTAAGTCATGTTGCGATTTGTTGTTCATAACGCCCTGCTGGTTGTGACCTAGAATGCTCTGTGCTACTTTTATTTTGTTCATAAATTGCTCCACTTTTTATGGATTTTTAAAGCCTGCCCTGAACCGTCAGGCTTTTTTTATTGCCCTACGCATTTATTAATTTGCGCCTCGAGCTCTGCCAAGACTTCATGCATGGCATGGATGACTTTGGACATGTCTATGGCCTCGCCGCGGGTGATGCGGCCATCTGCCATCATTTCTTTGAACAGCGCGTATATATCCCCGCCGCCCATGCCTACGCTTAAAACCAAATCCGTCAGCGCGGTATCTCTGCATTCAGGGATATTCGGCAGGTTGATGGCCACTTTGCCGTGCTCGGCGCATAAGGCCTGCAGTATTCGGTAATCCCCTGTAATGGCCATAATGGATGAGGCTTCCATCAGCGTGAGGTGATGTGTCTCTGTGTTTTGGTTCACTTTGCTATTGAGCACTGCAACGCTGCGCATGCCCATTCGGACAGCGAGTGCGGCTGCCCCGCCTTTAAATTGGCGGACGGTGTGATGGGCGGCATCCAATATGTTCATGGCAGTTCCTTTTGAACGTGTTTATTGGATGGCGGTTTTATTACTATTTTGGGTAGAACGTATAAACGCCCAATTAATATCTGGCCGCAACTGTTCTGCTTTAACTTTTGATTTAGTTAATTCCTCAATTGGCAAACAGCGATCTTCAGGAATTTTATTGAAATTCCACTTACTTAAAGCCCAAGGTGTAATGCCTAAGCCACGGGCTAAAGCTGATTTATTGCCAGCAATTTTTATAGCTTTTTCTAAAGCATCTTTTGGAGATGACATAATGCACTCAATAAAACTACTTAAAGTAGAAGATAATATACTACCTAAAATAGAATTGGTGCAACTAAAAATACGAGGTAAACTTCTACCATTGGTAGAAAATGGAAAGAAATCCAAAGTGCAGACAGCAAAATATCTTGAATTTGCTTCAAGACTAAAAAGCCTTATGGATAAGGATGGATCACCTATTACAACTGTTAATCAGTTGAAAGATGCTATTGAAGTCACGTATGAGATGGCTCGTAGATATACGCTTGGTATTGCAAAGCCACGCGAAGAAAAAATGCAAATCCTTGCTGACAAATTCAATGTTGATATTAGCTATTTAGATCATGGTACTGGCATTGAGCCAAATGTTTCGGCACCGTTCCCTGTTGCTGGCAGACTAGTTCCAGTAATTTCATGGGTTCAAGCTGGGTCATGGACTACTGTCGAGGCTGTCCCTGCCGGCACACAATTTGAAGAGTGGCTACCGCCAAATCCTAAATGCGGTAAACATGGCTATGGCCTAGAAGTTTCAGGTGAATCCATGCTCCCTGACTTCCGCCCTGGTGACAAAATTTATGTAAATCCTGACTTTCAAGTGAGTGATTTAAAAACTGGGGATCTTGTCATTGTTTCTTGTGAAGGCGATAAAGCTGCAACGTTTAAAAAGCTAATCGTAGAAACAGACAATATGTATTTGCAACCTTTAAACCCTGAATGGTCGGAAAAAGCGATTGCTTTGGAGGATGGCTGTAAGTTGGTTGGTAAAGTTGTTGGGTTATATCGAGATGTTTAAAGGAAAAACCATGACTAAAAATAATTTGAAAAACATTGTGAAAGACCAAGCTGAATTAGTTGAATTAAAAGACTTATTTCTTGACCCAGAAAACCCTCGGCTACCGTCCAATGTTGGCCGGTCTCAGCAAGAAATGCTCAATTATTTGGCGAAATACACATCAATCGAAGATTTAATGAATGCTATTGCGGAGAATGATTATTTCGCCGGCGAGCCATTAATTGCGTTTAAAAAGGATGGAAAACATTTTGTTGTTGAGGGGAATAGACGGTTAACTGCTTTAAAGCTAATTACGGATCCACATATTATATCTTCACCAGGTAATCGTATCTTAGAAATATCCCAGAATGCGAGACACAAGCCGAATATTATTCCTGTAATTACTGTTTCATCCAGAGAAGCGGCCATCCCATATTTAGGTTACCGTCATATTACTGGTGTTAAACAATGGGAACCTTTGGCAAAGGCAAGATACATCAGAAGTGTACTAAGTACTGTAAACCAAGAACTACCTATAAATGATCGACTTAAGGAAGTAGCCAATATTGTTGGTAATCGCCGTGATCATATTAGAAGAAACTTAGAAGCTTTGACTGTTTATGAAGTTATTGAAAGAAATGATTTCTTTGGTATCGAATCCTTAAATGAAACCAATATAAAATTTGCTGTCTTATCTACAGCGTTATCCGATGAAAGATTTGGAGAATTTATTGGTCTTGAAAGTGGGAGTGAATCAGCTATAACTGAACCTGATTCACTAGATAGGAGTCGAGTTAAAGAATTAACCGAATGGATTTATAAAAAAGATAAAGATGGGAAATCACGTTTAGGTGAATCACGTAATTTAAAATATTTAGGAGCAGTAATTTCTAACAATAAGGCAATTGAGGCCTTTCGTCGAGGTACAACATTAGCTTCCGCCTATAGAATGACGCAATTTGCAGGTGAAGACTTTTTAACATACCTATATGAAGCAGAGAATTTAATCATGGAAGCAACTTCCTTGGTGGCAACTGTTGATTATACAGATGATGGATTTGAAGCTATAAGACGAATAAACAAGAATGTTAAATTGATAGCTAATACACTTAAAAGTAAAAAAATGGATGAGGATGATGAGTTTTAATATTGGTCCGATTGCAAAAACAAGCTCTCATTTACTTTCTGACCTCATTGAAATTCTAGTAACTTTGGATTATTTCAAAAAAGGTAATGCATCAAAAAATGATATCGAAGATGTATTAAACCATAATCCCATAGATGCAGAAGAGATAACAGACGAGCTAAATAATGAAGAAGTTGAAGATGGCTCAACAAGGCAAAATAGATTCGAAACTAACATTGATGATGCTTGGTTTATGCTTAACCATAGAGCTAAAATCTATAATAATTTGTACCCGTTCAAAATTTCAGATGAAGCTATTGAACTGAAAGAAGATTTTGCATCCCAACACTATATTTACATCCTTATTTTATTTTGCTCTAGATTAAAATCATTTAAGGCTAAAGGGATTAGGCAACTATGGGCTAAATATTTTACTCAAATTTGTAAATTTGTTATGTCAGGCATCGCTCCTCAAAATTCAATTATACGAATTTTTGATGCAAACTCTGATGATAGAAGACTACATTATAGTACTAATCTTAAAACTGCAATTAAAATGCTTGCTGTAGAGATGTCTGTATTAATTCAAGATCAACATCTCGAAATGGAATCAACATCTGGTGATATGGGAATAGATATTGTAGCTATTTATCAATTTAAAGATGGGGTACGCACCGGTAATTTTGTTATGTTTGGACAATGTGGAGCCCAAGGAGAAAACTGGCCAGCAAAAAACTTTGAATGCCACCCTGATAAATTTAGAGCTATTTTCTCAACATATTCTCCAATTATTTCTATTATGTTTACTCCAGCTGATTATCGTACAGCAGATGGTGAATGGAACAAAATTTCCAATATTTCAGGCGGTACTGTAATTGATCGCAGGAGAATAATAAATTTATTAGAAAACTCTCAAAGCATAAAAAATTTACTAAAAGAGAGTTTATTCCCAGAGTTTATTAATGAAATTAAAAACATTAAAAACAGTCTTTAGACAATGATCTGTTTAAGTCTTTTAGCTATTACTTCAAATAGTGGTGGTGGTACAGCATTCCCCACCACCTTATATTTGTTTTCAAGATTCACTTCTTCTTCACGTGGAAAAATCAGATCTCCAAAACCTTGAAGTCTGGCCGCCTCTTTATACGTAAAACGGCGCGCTGGCTCTGAGGTTGAAAACTGCCATTGATCTACGCCAACTTTCACCATATCTGGACTAACAGGGTGAAGAAGCATATGCCTTGCACTGCTTACCATGGTCCGTGAAGTTTCGTCCCACCCTCTTTTACGGTTTCGCGACATATAGTACCAATGAAAATCATAGTTATAATATTCATTTTCACTTGGCCATAAAGGCATATTCTCGAGCGCTTCTCGAATAGAAGTTTTTGGCATCAACCCAATGCCATGAGTAGGTTCTGGAAATTGAAACTCAAGACCATAATCACTTCGAATGCCCACGATAAAGATTCTTTTGCGCTCTTGGGCCACTCCATAATCTGAAGCATTGAGTACTTTAAATTGAACATTGTAACCAGCTTCTGAAAAGACCTTAATTTGGTCTTGCAATAGATGCTGAAACGTTGCACTGGTCATTCCAGAAACATTTTCAACAATAAAGCCTTTTGGTTTTATGTAATTTAAAGCTCGAGCGAACTCTTTATAGAGATAATTTAATTTATTGTCGGCTTGACGCTTTCCACCTTGGCTAAATCCTTGACAAGGATAACAGCCAGCCAATATGTCTGCAGAAGGAAAATGTTCCAACTCAGTAATGCTTTGCAAAATGTAGTCTGTTTCAGGATGATTAGCCTCATAGACCTCTTTAGCATATGGCAAAATATCATTGGCCATAATGACGTCAAATCCGGCATTGATTAAACCTGCGTCAGAACCACCGCAGCCCGAAAAGAGTGAAACAGCTTTCATTTTTTTCCTTTAGAACACTACCCTTCATAGGCATGAAACCCTACGAATAGTACATTAAGATTTAATATATCACTAGCAACTTCTTTTGATATACCTTCTAATTTATTATGAATTGGTCACTAAAAAACCTATGTGCAAAAATATAAAAAGACAAGACTAACCCAACCCGCCTAAACGGTGGGTTTTCTTTTGCTTACTATAAAACAAAAAACAATTAAAAGTAGAAATAATTTCTACAATGTATTGACAATATTTCTACTTAAAGTAGTATTTATTTCACCAGACAACAAAAAAGCGCACTGACCTGAGAAACCCGTGCGCTTTTACAGAAAACTGCGAGATAAGTATGAACAAAACCTTTACCCCATTCAATAGCTTTGCTGTAAGTGTATTTACAGCCAGCATCGCAATTGGCGCATTAGCATACGCATATCAGCCAGACTTTGGCAGCATGCCATCATCCAATGATCAAATCATCCCAGCTTATAACGCTGTGGCCGCAATGCACTTCAACACTGCCAACTCAGGCACTGCAGTCGTCCGCTTAGACGGCTTTACCCTAGACGTCAGCTTTGACTTCGAACGCATCGATGACTCATACGGCGTACCCGGCAGTGAATTCACCAATGCCGAAATCACAAATCTATCTGTAGACAAAGTTATGGATACATCTGGTTATCCAATTCACGACTTTACAGACTTCAATGACCATCTCAGCATCAACCAAATGCTGGTGGCTCACATGCTCCAATACAAACTGCTGGAGGCTGCCTAATGAACAAGACTTTTGATAAACCATTCCGCGAAGACTTGGGCCTTGATGCTGCTGGCTTCCATCGTATACGCATGGGCAACACGGTTTACTGCGTGAAGAATAATGAAATCTACATCCTAAATACTGCCGGTGAACTCAACCGCGTTGATGAAGCCACGCTTTCGGCCAAGTCTTGGATCCGCCGCAATGTAAACGAAGTACTGGGTGCTCAGAAGATCACTGCCCGCTTCATCTGCCGCGTTAGCCACGGCTATAAGGTGGATGTGAATGGTACCGAATACATCATCAAAGTTTCTGCAGACTTTTCAAAAGGCTTCGACCGCAATGTATTTGAAAAGAATGCCCCTGTTTTCTCCTGGTTAAATTGCGTAGTGGTAGTTGAAAACGGCATGCATAAAGCCGCTCCAGCAGATCTGGTCAATTCATTGCCATTTCAAACTGCAGTTAAAAGCGTATTGAACCCGCAGCGCAAACTGGATCGTGTGACCCGTCACCACAGCTTCACGCGCTGGAATTCACGCCATGAGTGCGAGCAGTACAAGATTGCAAAACACAACACTGATGCCTTTGGCACATCTTTTAAATAATTGAGCTGGGAGAAATAACATGAACGCATTGCAGAAAATTCAGCTCGAATTAAAAGCGCCAAAGAGCAAATACAACTCTTTTGGTAAATACCACTACCGCAGCTGCGAAGACATTCTTGAAGCGGTTAAGCCTTTGCTGCAGGCAACCAACTCAACTTTGGTCATTACGGACGAATTGCAGCAAGTTGGCCCTGTCGTTGTGGTTACAGCAAAAGTCGTATTTACCGATGCAGATGGCAAAGAAACTACAGTTACAGCGCATGCTGGTGTGGAAATTGATAAGAAAGGCATGGACGTCGCGCAGACCTTTGGTACATCCAGCTCTTACGCGAGAAAGTATGCCTTGAATGGCATGTTCCTAATTGACGACACCAAAGACTACGATTCAGACGAATATCACAACCAAGTGAACCATCAGGCGAACCGCGGTCAATCAAATCAGGGCCAGCAGCGCCAATCTGCGCCGCACAATCCGCCAGCGCAGCAGCAGGCAAATAATCCTCAGCAGAAGCCTTTAGACCAGCGCTATCAGGATGCTTTGGTGTCCATCCGTAATGCAAAAAAGCCAGAAACGTTGGATAAGGCCATCAATACCTTTGGCAATACTAAATTTAATAATCAGATTCGGCAGGCCTGCCGCGCCCGTGCAGATCAAATGGGCTGGTCAGATGCACCGCCGCAACAAAATCAAAACCAGCAGCCAAACAGCATGCACAGTTAATTGGAGAATATATCAATGAACCCTATTCTTTCAGGTACCGAAGCTTTTAATGCAATGATGGCTGGCAAGCATGTAATGTGTCGGCCTGTTGGTGACATGCTGGATTTTGATGAGCTGGACCAGTTCCCTGCAACAATCTTTGCTAAGACTGGTTTTGAGTTTTGCCTAAAATTAGAAATGATGGAAGTATCTGGCATCCGTTTTACCAAGCCATTAAATGCTCTTGAATTAAATGATGGCCAAGATATTTTTATCGTGCAGCCGACCTGCATCGTACACACCAAATATGATGTGACTAATGCTGAAATTCAAAATAGCTTACTCAATGGATTTGTTCAGGCCGATGAAGAAAATGCCAAACTTCAGCTGCAGGCAATCGCAGATCTATTTGGCCGCGTGGTCGTGCATCCAATCGTTAAAACTGCAGAAATAAAGATCCGTAAAACACGTACTCGCAAGCTTAAAGCGGATACCGCAGCAAATGAGCAAAATTCAATATCACATGATGTGGAAGTAAAGACTCAGCCGTCAGAAGAAGCCGTCGCTGAACCGTCAATCAGTATTGAGCTGCAAGTGCCAGCAGAAGATCTTGAATATAAAAACCTACTCAATGATTTACTGAACCGCGCGGCCATGGCCAAAACACCGACAGAGGCCACTGCCCTGACCAGCTACACCAAGTCTTGGAGTGAAGCGCAACGCAAGCCCCTGCTAGATGCCATTCATAAGCGCTTAAATGAGCTAAATCCACCTGAAAACGCTCAAGTTAAAGAGCCACCGTCATTGATGGTGCAAATTCAGAATGCTAAAGATTTGACTGAACTGGATTGCTTGGAAATTGAAGTATCTACTAGACATGCGGATATTCAGCCAAAGCTCATGGGTTATGTGAAGCGCCGCCGCTTTGAATTAGAGAATCAAGGCAGTGAGGTGGCTCAATGATTTGTCCTAAACAGCTTATCCCTGCTTTCACGATGTTTGTGGCAAGCGATGGCTATCAGTGTGTAATCAATAAAATAATTGGTGAAACAATCTTCACCAAGGCAAATAAACCAGGACTAAAAATAGACCGGCTTGGGAACATGAATGAAGCAGCGCAAAAGCGTTATGAGCTGTTTCTCAGAATGTGGTTCAAAAAAGGCAAAGAATTCATTCTGCGCCTCCAAGCTCAAGCAGTGATGTTAAAGGTGGCGTGATGGATATAAATCAATTAGATTCTGCAGAAATCGAGCTTTTAGAAGAATTCCGCGAAGAACTGGCTCCGCGCCATGTATCAGGAATGTTTTACACGACAACATTGCCGACTGAATTAGTCACATTGTTATACGCGCTTATAAATGAAAAATTGGCTGCAGCAGATGGGTTGCCTGCGGCTGTGAAGCGTAGTTTGAAGGAGGTGTCATGAAAACAAGCTTAGATCACGAATTATTAAAAGCCATCTATAAAGAAATGCAAGAACTTAAAAAAGCAATTCAAGTTAAAGATGAGCGCCGAGTTGGCCGCTATGAGTTTGCAAAATTACTCAATATAGAGCCAGAGACTCTAGATGCTCGAATTAGGGATAGCCGATACATTAAGCCATATAAGGATGGCCGAAAAAGCTTCTGGCTACATTCGTATGTGCAATCAGTCATTCTTGATGTAGAATTAGAAAATAAAGTCGCCTAGGGCGACTTTATTTGTTTTAAGGATTTTGATTTGTGAGTAATAGTGTGAGTAACTTGATTAAATAAACTTAATTTTCAATGTTTAGAAACATGTTTATTCATCAATAATATCGGCAAATTGAGCACCCAAAACATCAGCTAAATCCTGTGGCTTTAATCCTATATCTAGCCCTCGTTTTCCGCCACTCACATACATCCGATCAAGCTGTTTTGAACTAATGCAAATAACTGTTTTTAAACGTTTCTTTTGCCCCACAGGGCTAATCCCACCAACCAAGTAACCTGTTAGACGTTCTGCATCTTTGGGGTCAGCCATTTTGAGTTTTTTACAGCCAAACGCTGATGCAACTTTTTTTAAACTTAATTGATGATTGACGGGCAACACTGCCACAAAATAGTTTTTTTCGTCTGTTACCATCAATGTCTTAAAGACTTCTGCAACCTGAAGGCCAAGTTTTTCTGCGGCTTCTAAACCAAAGCTTTTAGCATCTGGGTCATGTTCATATTCATGAATAGAAAATTCAATTTTTTGTGTTTTTAAAAGTTTGCAAGCTGGTGTCATCTTTGACTGATATTTAGCATGTGATTGTGAAATTATAAGCTTTTTAAAATGAATTGTTTAGCTTGCTTAGGCTATTTTATGTATCGAACTTTAATCATAATTCAAACCAGACCAATGCATTGATTTACCGACTATTTATTAGTGTATATACTCAAAATAATCTTTACTTGGTTTTATCCCAAGAGTTTTCCACAGATTTTGTGGACTTTTTCCCAAGATAAGCTATTGATAAATATAGAACAGAATTCAATTTGAATATTTTTAAACCAATTTGTGCAACATTCATCCTGAGCAATCTACAGAGGATGAACATTGATTTAAAATTAAACACCTTTAACCAATAATTCTTCCGAAAAAATATAAAAATTAGAACGTTCATTAACTTTCAAATTGTAAATTGTTCTTTTAAATGTAGTGCTTAAAACATGAACTTCTTGCCCATTGGCTTTTAATGGACTAAGGGAGTTATCAGCTAAAATTGTACATAGACCATGATCGTTATATTCAAGTAGATCAAAATAGTCATCATCTGGAATGTCAAAACCTTTTCGATCAGCATCGAATAGATTTCGAACATGATAGTTTCCAGCACACTTTGCCAATGTTGTTTCCCTTAATGGATTGACCATAAAAACTAAAGCTTCAATTTCTGAGTTCTTAGTTTGTATGATTTGTCCATTTTTTAACTCACATAAAGGTGTCCAGCCCAAATCCTTAACCAGAAACAACGCGTTTGAAGAAGCTGCTACACCATTAAGTTTTCCTTTATGGGAAAGTTGCAGTAATTTCCCCTTATGCAGTTTTGTTAGGTCTGTATTCGCCTTAACTTCAAAATAGTACAATTTCCAAATTTCTTTATCTTCAGTATACAGAATCTGATTTACAGGCTGATAATACGGCTCCCCTTGCCCAGAATCCGATTGTGATAAGACTAAATCACCCATTTTGATCTGCTCAATAGGAACTAAACCATGTTTAGTGACAATACGAGTTCCTGCAGGTAAGCCATATTCTAAATTCTGCAATATCATTAAATATACTTCGTTATTCTCTTATCATTTTGATTATTATATTTTTATTAAATAATTCAACCACTTTACGATGTATTTCATCATCATTTATAAAAAAGCCCAAACAGCTTGTTTGGGCTTTTGAATACCTTAAATCTCGATTAAGCACTTAGACCAAACTTTTTAAAGATGCTCGCACGGCGCTTCGGAGAAATATTGGCCTTGGTCAAATCACCTTCATAATGGTCATACACACGTTTATCCATCATCTTGAACCACAGCGATGGAATCAGTGCAGGCAGCAACATGGTTGCATAGCCGCTAGGCAGCTCTGGCGCTTCATCAAAATGGCGCAGCGCTTGGAATGGCCGTGTCGGATACGCATGATGATCTGAATGGCGCTGTAGCTGATACAGGAACAAATTCGTCACCACATTATTATTGTTCCAGCTATGCTCAGGCATGGTACGCGCGTAGCTGCCATCCGCCTTTTCTTCACGCTTCAAACCATAATGTTCAATATAATTAATAATTTCAAATAGACTAATGCCGTAGAGCGCTTGTGTTGCCAAATACGGCGCTACCTTTTTGCCAAATAGTGAGAACATTGCGCCATGGAATCCAGCACTCATTGCCCAGCCATGAAACAGCTCATTTTCCTTGCTCCAGAAAGACAGCCCTTTACGCTTTAAACGCTGCTTTTCAATATGAACCGCAGATTTCAAACCTCCAAATACAGTTCTTGGCCAAAACTCATAAAAGGTTTCGCCCATTTTTGAAGATGCTGGATCTTCAGGCGTTGCAGCGCGTTTATGGTGTCCATATGGATGTTCAATACGAAAATGATTATACGCCAGCGGCGCGAGCGTCGCATGCGACCAATAATGATCCTTTTTATTTGGGCGGTGGCACAGCTCATGTGCGGTATTTACGCCAATGCCGTTGATCGCGCCCATCGATACGCCCAGCAAAATTTGGTCTAAGAATGACACGTCTTTGCGCGTCACCACATAACCTGCAAAAACATTCGCGGCCATCTGCAAAGGAATAAATACTTTGACAATGCGGTCATAGTAAGGGTCTTGGACCAGCACTTTAATATCTTCATCTGTCGGGTTATTGTCATCAGAACCAACCAGCGCATCAATTGCAGGAATAATCACATGCAATAAAAGCGGCCCACCCATGGCAAAAACTTTTTTGGTCATTTTCGGACCAAAGTGATATCCCGCTAAAATTCCCATCCCAATCACAGGCAATCCTGGGCTTAATAACCAGCCGTAACGTTTTTTGTCAATGGACGCGCCATTGAACTGCTGCATTTGCTCTTGATTTAATTTTGCTGGAGCATTCATTTGCTAGACTTCCCTATTTCTCTCTTCTATGTTTATATTTCAAGAAATACAGGCGCAATAACAGTTGCAAGCGTCCAAAAAAACTATGCCAAAGTCTTTGGCTTGAATTGATAAAAGATGTCCTCTCAGCACCGCACCTGCTGTGTTTGGATACATATAAGCCTAAACGCCAACTATACAGAACGATAAAACATGGATGCTTTAAGTAAGATTTTCGATGATATTCATTTAAATAAATCTGAATATATTTATTTGAAAACTAAAAACAATTGGTCTTTCCAATATCATGAACACGGCGCCATGATTGCCTATGTCATGATGCAAGGCTCATGCTTGATGCACATCAACAGTGAAAAAGTTCCATTAGAGATGGGCGACCTGATTCTTATCCCTTCAGGCCAAAATCATTTCTGCACGGCTTCTGTCGATACGGTTTATCACACTGCATTGGACATTAGTCCTTTGTTTGATGAAAAGCGTCAGAAAACCATTGAACTGGAATCAGATCAATTGCCGCAGCATGAGCCATGCCTAATTCTTGCAATCCGCGGCCATATAGACAGCATTATGGCAAGACCATTATTTAATGCGCTGCCCAGCTATTTGCATATCCATCATATTATGAGCAGCACAGCGCCTGAATGGCTGCAGATCGGTTTGCAATTCTTAGCAGTGGAAGCCAATCAAATCCGCCCCGGCCGAGATAAGATTTTAGATCATTTGGTGAGTATTCTGTTTATAGAATGCGTGCGGGATTATATTGCCCAGTTAAATGATTCACACAACTGGCTGAATGCCCTGACCCATGTTGAATTATCCAGCGCGCTGGCCGCTATTCATGGACAGCCTGAATTATCGTGGACGGTCGAGAGTCTGGCAGAACAATGCTGCATGTCACGTTCTAAATTTGCCAATTTGTTTACCCAAATTATTGGAGAGACGCCGCTGGCTTATTTGCAGCAGCATCGCCTGCGTTTGGCATCACAGCATTTGCGTCATGGGCAGCTGTCTATTCAGCAGATTGCGCATCGTGTGGGCTATTCATCAGAAACTGCATTCAGCCAAAGCTTTAAGCGCAGTTATGAATTGACGCCAAGCCAATACCGCCAGCAGTTCCAGCAAAGCGCTTAACTCATCTGTAAAAGATTAAGCCGGATTTAGAATATTTAAAACAGCCTGTACAGGATCTTCACTATTGCCTGCTAAAAGCTGCTTATGCATGGTGATATGCTGCATCGCTTGAATCTGCGCAGTTTCAACACTCATTAATTTTTCAATTTCTGCCGCCAGCTTTTCTGGTGTCGCACCTTTTTGAATCAGTTCCCGAATGACTTTCTTGCCCGCAATAATATTCGGCAACGAGTAATACGGAATCTTAATTAAGAATTTCACGACATGATAGGTCAGCCAATTCAGCTGATAAAACGTCACCATTGGTCTATGCAGCAGCATCGCTTCTAAAGTAGCTGTACCAGAGGCTAATGCAACAATATTCGATGCATTCATTACCTGACGGCCAATTTTAGATTCAGTATCGGTATTTTCCAGCAGCTGCACTCTAGCTTTAAAATCTTCTGGGTAATTGGCTAACAACGCTTCAATTTGCTGTTTACGCGCATCATTAATGGCTGGAATTAAAAAAACGTACTCTGGATGCTTTTGCATCACAATTTTTGCGGCATCTAGCACCAAAGGCCCTAAACGCTCAATTTCACCGCGGCGGCTTCCAGGCAATAAAGCAATGTGTTTCTGAGATGGATCTAAACCCAGTTCTGCTTTAGCTTCTGCAATTGGATTCTGAAGCGGCAATTGACTTGCCAATGGATGCCCCACAAATGCGGCTGGCACATCCCACTTTTTATAAAAAGTTTTTTCGAACGGGAAAAGGCAAAGCACCAAATCTATGTTGGCCTTAATGCCATGCACACGGCCTTGACGCCAAGCCCACACCGAAGGACTTACATACTGCACAGTTTTAATTGGCAACTGTTTTTGCTTTAAGCTTTTAGACAGTCTTAAGTTAAAATCTGGCGCATCAATACCAATAAATACATCAACAGGATTTTCAGTCCAAGTGGCAACTAAGCCATCACGCACAGCAAACAGTTTCTTAATATCTTTAAGCACTTCTACAATACCCATCACAGACAAAATATCCATCGGGTAGTAACTTTTGAAACCTTCTGCAATCATTTGCGGACCACCAATGCCTTCAAACTCAGCATCAATACCCTGCTCTCGAAAACTGCGGATCAATTTGGCGCCTAAGGTATCTCCAGATACTTCTCCAACCACGATGCCTATTTTAAGTTTTCGGTTTTGCAAGGTTCTGTCCTTTTATAAATAAAGCTTTGCATCTTGATTCTAACATAAACAATAAATTATAAATGGATGCCTTCAGCACACATTTAATGCAATTAAAACACCAGCAGGATTCCAATTAACGCAGTATGAATACTTGGCTTTCAAATGAAATACTTCAGCCAATACGAAGATTTTGGCATTGGTCAAAACAAAAGTTTGTACTGTTTTGCATACTGTCTATGTTGCTTCAAAGCCTCTGCTTTCTGCTCTTTCCAAGCATATGGCTACCAAGCAAACTTGAGCAGGCAATTCTAATTCAGCCCCAAACTCATCTTCAAAAGGGTAAAATTCACACTCTAGTTATTCAATCAGGCCATCAAAAATATGTTGCCAATTGCGCGGTTCAGATGCATAAGCTTGCCGATTACTGCAAGCAAATAACAGTCCATAAGCAAAATGTAGCTGTATCACATTTAAGCCTCATTTATTATATGACTACACCGCTTTGGCATTATAAGAACTCGAAAAAAGAAGTATTCATTCAAGATATTGACCTGCGACACAGCAGCAAGTCCACACTAAATATGCATGCGGTAACATCCGAGCAAAATACATGGCTGATACATCAGCAAACTATACCCAAAATCGTCAAATGGTTGCTGATACTGAATCTGTTGCATTTAATTGCGGTGCTGGCTGCCAAAATAAAAGTAAAACCACTTTAAAGGCAAACCGACTTTATACTCTTTATCTTTTTTTCGCATAAGCAAATCACTAATCAAGACAACGGCTTATCTTTAAAAGTCATAAGATATGCTCGTTTTTCGATTTTGGCATATAACCATGTTTGGTCCTTTTGAATTTATTATGGCTGGCGTGTTGGTCGGCTTCTGTGTAGGTATTACAGGTGTCGGCGGCGGTTCTTTAATGACTCCAATCCTGATCAGCCTATTTAGGATTGAACCGCATATTGCGATTGGTACAGACCTGCTGTATGCCGCTATCTCTAAATTCTGCGGTTCGCTGGTACATGCCAAAAAATTGAATATTGTATGGCCTATTGTTATTTGGCTCTCAATCGGCAGTATTCCTGCATCATTTGCAACGCACTGGGTTTTAGACAATTACCTGAGCCAATCCAGCAGTTATAAAGCTGTATTAACCATGGTTTTGGGTTTCATGCTGACGCTAACGGGTCTATCTATTATTTTCCGCGGTCATATCGAACGTTTCTTTAATAAGTTCCGCAACAATGATGTCCGTGATGACATGACTGAAGATTTAGAGCATGTAAATTTCAAATCGACTAAAAAGCGTGCCCTGATTGTTATTATGGGTATTGTACTTGGCGTTTTTGTGACCTTATCTTCTGTAGGCGCAGGCGCATTTGGCATCATGGCTTTAGTTTTACTCTTCCCAAACTTGCCAATGATCCGCATTATTGGTTCAGATGTTGTGCATGCTGTATTGCTGACTTTTGTAGCAGGCATGGGCCATATGACTTCAGGCAATGTAGACTTTCAATTACTGGGATGGCTGCTGTGCGGTTCAATTCCTGCAATTGTAATTGGTACGCTGCTGAGTTCGCATATGCCTGAAAAATTGATCCGTAAAATTTTGGGCATCACTTTATTTGCACTTGGTATCAATTTCATATTGAACCCGATTAAAGCTAAACCTGCGGCAAAACCTGAAGCGGCATTGATCATCCAAAATGATGCTGTAAATGCCCATAAAAGTGTGAATATTTAATTTATCTTTGCAATTCATCACTTTTTTTTCACCATCATATTGATCTTTTTTATAACAATGATGCAGTGCATTCATGTTATATTCGGCTCATGAAACAACCTTTTGTATGAACAACCAGTGACGGCAATGAATACACAACAGTCAAACCCAATTACACAATCAGATATCGATGACGTGAATGTAAAAAGCATTCAGCCCCTTGTAACGCCAGCGGAACTCAAAACAGAATTACCTTTGACTGAAACTGCCTATCAAACTGTACTTAAAGGCCGCGACACTGTACGCAAAATTTTAGACGGTGAAGATAAGCGTATTTTCATTGTTATTGGCCCTTGTTCTATTCATGACACCGTTGCTGCGCATGAATATGCTGACCGCTTAAAAACGCTCAGTGAAAAAATTAAAGATACGATTTATGTGGTCATGCGTGTTTACTTCGAAAAACCGCGTACGACTGTGGGCTGGAAAGGCTTAATTAACGATCCAGACATGAATGATTCTTTCAATATTGAGAAAGGTCTTCGTATTGGCCGTCAATTGCTGCTTGAGCTGAACGAAAAAGGCTTGCCTTGCGCAACTGAAGCCCTTGATCCTAACTCTCCGCAGTACTATCAAGACTTAATTTCATGGTCTGCAATTGGCGCGCGTACAACGGAAAGCCAAACTCACCGCGAAATGTCTTCTGGCCTTTCGTCACCTGTCGGCTTCAAAAATGGTACAGACGGCGGCTTAACTGTTGCAACCAACGCGATGCAGTCAGTGAAGCACGGCCACAGCTTCTTGGGCCTGAATGATCAAGGTCAAGTATCTGTGATCCGCACGAGCGGCAACCCATATGCACATGTGGTATTGCGCGGCGGCAACGGCAAACCAAACTATGATGCAGGTTCAGTTGCAGATGCAGAAGCGGCCTTGGCTAAAGCCAAAGTCAGCGGCAAAATCATGATTGATACCAGCCACGCTAACTCAAATAAAGACCCGTACTTACAGCCTTTAGTATTGAAAAATATTACAGAGCAGATTTTAGATGGCAATAAGTCAATCGTTGGCTTGATGGTGGAAAGCCATTTAAAAGGCGGACGCCAAGACATCCCTGCTGATCTTTGCAATTTAGAATATGGCAAATCTGTGACTGATGGCTGTATCGATTGGGATACAACCGAAAAAGCGCTGCTTGAAATGCACGAAGCGCTTAAAGATGTGCTTCCAGCACGTTAAGAGTTAAAAAACGCCATCGTCAAGATGGCGTTTTTATTTTATAGTGTTTGATATATCTTAAAAGTAAAAATAACTGTATGAATGATATTGAAAATGGTTTAAGCCAGATCGAAAACTTCCAGTTTATTCATGAACACCTGTTTAGCTCTGGACAACCTACAGCAGCCCAGCTTCAGCTGATTAAAGAATATGGCGTGACCACTGTCGTTAATTTGGCACTGACCGATGCTGATCCTCGCTTAGAGCATGAAGACCGTATTTGCCTAGAACTAGGCTTAAACTATATTCAAGTGCCAATTCTGTGGGATACGCCATCTGATGACCAGTGCTTGCTGGTTTTAGATATGCTCGATCATTTGGTGCAGGAACAGCTAGTATGGATTCACTGCGCTAAAAATTTCCGCGTGAGCAGCCTCATGTATTTATACCGTCAATATTATATGAATATAGACATGCCTGCTGCGCAAGAACTGATGCATCAAATTTGGGAACCAAATGAAACATGGACAGGCTTAATCCATGCGGTATCTCTGCAGCTGCAAGGCAGAAAATCGACCAAAGAGCTGCAGCAGTCCTTAATTCATCCAGATCACTTCGCGTGAACAACCAATACGGTTGCAGTAGATAAAATCCCTTCCTGACGGCCAGTGAAGCCCAGCTTTTCAGTGGTCGTTGCTTTTACGCTAATTTGCGTAATATCGACATCCAGCACATCCGCAATGCTTTGACGCATTTCTAAATTATGCCGCGCCAATTTTGGGCGTTCACACGCGACAGTAATATCTGCATTTGATAATACATATCCGCGATCTAATATCAGCTGATAGACATGTTTCAGCAAAACTTTGCTGTCGGCGCCTTTAAAATTCGGATCTGTGTCTGGAAAATGCTGACCAATATCACCTAAGGCCAAAGCCCCCAGCAGCGCATCACATAAGGCATGCAGTACCACATCGCCGTCAGAATGCGCTTTTAAGCCATGTGTATGCGGAATTTGAACACCTGCAAGCGTGACAAACTCGCCTTCTTCAAATGCATGTACATCGAGTCCTTGACCGATTCTAATTGGTGCAGCCATCGCATTCTTCCTTTAGAAATAAACGATTGTAATCTTGTATTCACGCTTTCTATTTCGCTATAGTTAGAGCCAGCGCAACGTAGTGAAAGTATAAGCGATCATGCTGTTGAAATCTGATATAAATATCATCAAAACCATCACAATTGGCTTAAGCCTTAGCTATTTTCTGTGCAACCCAGCATATGCAGAAGCTATAGACTGTTCCGAGCCTCATCATTCTTTAAAAAAAGTATGTTCGGATACTTTTTCAAAACAGCGTGAACATTTAAATAATCTTTACCTGACAGGACTGCTGGTTACCGATGCGCCCGCCCGTATTATTCAAGATACTCAGCAAATGTGGATGCAGCGTTTAAAACAATGTAAGCGCTTAGATTGCTATAAGCAGCAAATTGATTTGCGCGCAGACGACCTGAATATTTTTGTTTCGCTCAACCAAAGCTTAACACAACATTATCTAAAGTTTGAAAATGGTGCTTTTGCGCAGCAGCAAGTGCACATGAAAGTGCATCAGCTGAGTAAAGACAGCATCAAAATTGAAGGCGTTGCTTACCGCAATCCCAATAATCGACTGGATACCCAAAGCATCGCTTTCTTAGCCTACACTACGCCTGATCAAAAAAATGAAATCGTAGACAATGAACATGACTGTAAATACCAGTTCACGTACAGTAAAGCGCTGCTTTCAGTAAAAACATCGCAAAAAGGCTGTGAACGTTTTGCCGGTGTTTACCGTTTATATGACTAATAATTTGTAGCTTAAACCGTTTAAAAAGAAGCCAGATGGCTTCTTTTTAAACGGTACTTTACTTTAATTGTTCAATCAGCCTATTTTCATAATCATCCAATGTTTCATTCATTGTTTTGATCCATTTTGAACCTGTCGCCATGGCTGTTGGCTTCGAGATTTTGCTATAAGTATGAATTGATTTTTTGTCATCATTCACATTTTGAATATCTGTTTCAATTTCAGTATTAATTGTGACATACGAAAATCCTGGCTGCATCCAAGACCAAAACTTATTAATCTTCATATTTAAAACCAAATCGGGTTTCACTGCTTGAGATGCTGGTACTACAATATAACCAGACCTGCTCAAAGCAGATTCCACCCGCTTTTGCATTACAGAACTGACCGTTTCATCTCTTAACAGTATATCGCCCATTGCTTTGCCATATCCATTACGCTTACGGGCTACAGCCTTTGATTTATCTATATCTGTTGCATTCTTCAGACCACCTTTAAGTGAAGGTATATTTGCCTGTTTGGGTTTTTCTTCGAATACACGCATGTCTTCAAC
Source organism: Acinetobacter sp. ANC 3813 (assembly GCF_002135435.1). Taxonomy (GTDB): domain Bacteria; phylum Pseudomonadota; class Gammaproteobacteria; order Pseudomonadales; family Moraxellaceae; genus Acinetobacter. Next base: position 181,257 of record NZ_NEGK01000009.1, read on the forward strand.
GATATTAATCACTGCAACTTTTTTTAATTCCTCTGAAGAATCTAGCTGTTTTACCGGTGATTCCAGCGAAACCAATCCGCGCGTAGACACACACCCCGAAAGTCCTGCAATTAAAACTGAACTTAATATAAATTTAGTAAGCTTATTCATTTTTCCATTATTTTTAAGTGATAAATATCAAGAACATTCTAATACATCTTACTGAAATTTATATAAATAACTAAAAAATAATGAATACAGCTATTAAATGAAAGCATGAAGCATAAACTTCATGCTTTTCTTAGAGTTATACAGGATGGCTATTCGCAACCTGCTGGCTAATCATAGCCGCTGTGGCTGCAGAAAGCGTCCAGCCCAAATGCCCATGCCCCGTATTGTAAAAGACTCGCTCACGCTTCCCACGATTAACCATAGGCATCATGTTCGGCATCATAGGACGTAAACCCGCCCACGGTACAGAAAACTCAGTCGATAAATCAAAATTTCGATTGACCCAATCAATTAATGGCTGAATACGGTCAGAACGGATATCTCGGTTATAGCCATTAAATTCAGCGGTTCCAGCAACGCGCAAACGATCTTCACCTAAGCGCGATGTAACAATTTTAGCGCTTTCATCCAGCAAACTAACCCACGGCGCTTGCTTCTGACTGTGTGTATCACGCAGTTCTACTGTTATTGAATAGCCTTTGACTGGGTAAACATTGACTCGGTCACCTAACATATCTGCCAACTGATAACTTCCAACGCCACCGCATACCACTAAAGCATCTGCATCTAGTATTTCTATATGATCAGACGCTGCATCGACATTTTCATCACTGGCTTTCAGCTGTAAAGTCACCCCTGCAGCATGATGAGAAATTGAAACCACTTCACGTCCAAACAAATATTCCACACCTTTTCTCTGCGTGACTTGCGCAAGACCTGCTGTAAATTTGTGAATATCACCCGTGGCATCCCCTGGACAATAGAAGCCGCCATAGTACTCTCCAGTTAAGCTTGGCTCTATCGTTTTCATTTCATCATTGCTGACAGCGTGGCGGATTAAACCGCCCTCACACAGCATATCATTCACACTGATCGCGGCTTTATAATCTGCCTCACTATGATAAAAATGCAAGATTCCACGCTTTTCTAAATTAAAATCAATCTGTTCTTTTTCTGCAATTTCAAATAAGCGCTGACGCGCCAATAGTGCCAGCCGCACTGTTTCTTGGGTATTTTCCTTATAGTGTTTAATGTTGCCTAGAAATTCCATCAGCCATGCATATTTATGCACACTAAAACTTGGGTTTAGAAGCAATGGCGCAGATTTTTGCGACATCCACTTAATGCCTTTTAAAACAGTCGCTTTTTGATTCCAAACTTCAGCATTGCATGCCGAAAGCTGACCGCCATTCGCAAATGAGGTTTCCATGGCGGGAAAGAGATGCTTATCAATTACGGTCACATCATAGCCCAAAAGGCTAAGCTCATAGGCGGTAGTCACGCCTGTAATTCCTGCACCAATCACTGCAATTTTACACATATAGGCACTCCTTAAAATGCTGAGCATTTCAAATCATTGCGCCTCATCTGTTTGGGTACCTGAGAGCTTCAATTACATAAGTTTATTCCAATGCAATCTTCCCCCTTCGGTGAGCATAGCCTGGCTATGCTTCTCTCCAGATTTTTTCAGCTATGCAGTCCTTTTGCCTGAGAGTTTCCTGAGGCTTTGCTCCTTCGGCGAGCGTACTGAACGCTTCTCTCCTGCAATAGCTGTTTCTTATATTTCTCACTCTAATATGAGCAATTTTTGTACCACTTCCAAGTATTATTTTATTTATTCTGTATCGGCCAGCGCATCAGCAGACATAATTTCTGTTTCATCAAATGATTAGAACAGCTTAGAATTAAGTTTATTCACAGCTTTTAACTGCTAAATTCATGCACGCCTATAGCTTCACAGATTTTTCTGACCATATCTTGCACCATTCCATAGATGAATTGACACATTCACCGCTTTTGCATATCGCATCATCCGGCAGACTCAGCAGCTTTTATACGCCTTTTGACAGCATTAATTTAAATGCCAAAATTGTCTTTGTTGGCATTTGCCCTGGACAATTGCAGTGGAAAAATGCACTGACTGCGGCTCAAAATGCATTAAAAGAAGGCCTCAGTACAGATGAAGCACTGAAACATGCTAAAACTGCAGGCGCTTTCAGCGGCCCAATTCGAAAAAATTTGGTGCAGATTCTGGATCATATCGGTTTACAGCATAAACTAAACATTGCCTCCACGGTTCAGCTGTTTAGTGAACATCAATCCATGGTTCAAATGACCTCTGTGCTGCGGCAGTGTATTCTTGTAAATGGCAAAAACTATGCTGGCACCAGTCCCAATATGCTCAAAAATGATTTTTTAAAACAGCATATAGAAAACTATTTTGTACCTGAAATTCGCTTGCTTCCTCATGCTATTTATATCCCTTTTGGCAATGCTGTAGTAGATGTACTATATTCACTATCCAGCTTAGGCTATTTGCAAGAGGAACAAATATTAGATGGCTTTCCACATCCATCTGGCGCTAATTCGGAACGCATAAAGTATTTTCTAAGGCAAAAAAAAGCGTCCGACCTTTCGCCAGCGACCAACGCCGAACTTATAGATCAAGCTAAAATCCGATTATTAAACAAACTAAAACACCTGAATATTTAAGCTTTTCTTAAAGCAAAAATGCTCAATTGACTTTTTGTTCTGCAGATTTATGAATGATGGTTCTAGCTAAATATGAATTCTTTTATATAAACTTTGCGGAACGAATGTGTAATATTATATTAAAAAACAAAATCTTACCTTCCAACAAAAGAATTCCGACAGCATTCATTGTGATTTATTTTACTTTTTAAAATTTATATGTGACTATACGCACAAAATAAATCTTGCTTAATAAAAATAAAATCTCTAAGGAATCAATCATGAAGAATTATTTCGTTCTAAGCTATTTAACAGTCATGCTTACAGGATGCTTAGTCATTCCCTCTAAATCTGGCTCTACACCCGACACACTTGCTCAAGCGGTTAAAACTGTCGAAAACTCCAAAGCTGTTACACGTACGACGACTCGCGGTCCGCTATTGTGTGAAAATATGCCTGGCTGTCCAGAGCTTGCGATCGATTGGAAAAAACAGCATGGCGCCTATGCGGTATCGCTGCATATTTACAGCCCATATCAGATTGAAATGAACGAGATTAGTTTCGATATTGATGGGAAAAAGTACTCATATAGCACCATTGGCGCAACAGCACATCGTAAACTTGATAACTCAACAGTGATCGAATCTGCAAACACGGTAAATGTTCCAGCAAGCCTACTAAGCCGTTTTAAAAATGCGAAAAATATTCAGGTGATTATCTGTTCAGATAGCATGGATATCACACAGTCTATGCTGAGCAATGGTACGCAATCCAAAGCGTACCGTATGTTCTTACGCGGCTATTAAAGCTCTATAACAAATCATAGATATACATTTATGGTCGCTCGCAAAACGTTTAAATGTATTTTGGGCGTATGGTCATTACCAATACGCCTTTTCTATTTGGGCTATTGCATCACTCATTCTCGGAACCATCCATAAAATTCTCAAATTTTAAGCACTTTAATCATCTGAACTAAATGCAGATCTGCCAAAGGTGTGCCAACATTTGCATGAATTGGATATTCCTCCCTATGAGCAGTTTTTAGGTAACCGCAGCGCGCGTAAAAGGCCATTAATTCCGTTCTTAAGCTCAATACATACATCTCAAGAATTTTAATTTCAGGATAATGTGCTGTTCTACGAAATTTAAGAGTTCTTTACCCAAGCCTTGATTTTGTAATGCTGGGTCTACACTAAAACTGCCAATTTCAGCCTTGACACCTTGATAGCATATGCCAATACATCCAATTAAACTTGTAGCATGCATCTGATCTTCTAAAAGCCAAAGTTCAAAATTCTGCTGAGCCAAATGCTCCTGCAGCTGTGCTGGGGATATTCTATCACCCGCAATCATATCTTTTTCGGTCGTCCAACTTTGTCCTATTTTACCCCGATACGCCACATTCATTAATTTACAAATTGCTGGTATATCCTGTATTCCTGCACGTCTTATTGACCGCATTTTCTTCATATTATTTGCTCATCGTTATGCACAACATTTTTTATTTAAAAAAAAGCCAGACGATTGGCTGGCTTTTTTATATTAGATGTTAAATCTGATTACTTCGGTTCAATGGGCGCAAACGGTGCAATTACATCCGCATTTTGCGCACGGTTACGCATGAAATGATCCATCAGCACAATCGCCAGCATAGCTTCAGCAATTGGTGTTGCACGAACGCCTACACATGGGTCATGGCGGCCTTTGGTCAATACATCCGTATTTTCGCGTTCAATGGTAATGGTTTTACCCGGTGTGGTAATTGATGCAGTCGGCTTCAAGGCAATCGCAACACGAATATCCTGACCGCTCGAAATACCGCCCAGAATACCGCCAGCATGATTTGCAAGGAAACCATCTGTACTCAACTCATCACGAGTTTGGTGACCAAACTGTTCTGCAACGCCAAAACCATCACCAATTTCAACACCTTTTACCGCATTTATTGACATCATGGCATGCGCAATATCGGCATCCAGACGGTCAAAAACGGGCTCACCCCAGCCAACCGGCACTTTAGACGCAATGATTTCAAGTTTTGCGCCGCAGCTTGTGCCCTGTTCGCGAAGTGATGTCACCAATGCTTCAAAACGCGGAACGGCATCAGCATCACCGCAGAAAAACGGGTTATTTGGAACTTCATTCCAATCCAATTTTTCTGCCTTTTCCGTACCGATTTGCGTTACATGACCGCGGATTTCAATAGCAAACTTTTCTGCCAAGAACTTTTTAGCAATAGCGCCTGCAGCTACACGCATTGCGGTTTCACGCGCACTTGAACGTCCGCCGCCACGGTAATCACGGAAACCATACTTTTGAGTATAGGTATAATCTGCATGCCCAGGGCGGAAAGTCTGTGCAATATTGCCGTAGTCTTTCGATTTCTGGTCTGTATTGCGAATCAGCAAACCAATCGATGTTCCTGTGGTTTTGCCTTCAAACACGCCTGAAATAATTTCGACTTCATCCGGTTCTTTACGCTGCGTCGCAAATTTAGACGTGCCTGGTTTGCGGCGGTCTAAATCTTTCTGCAAATCCTCTGCAGACAGCTCCAGCCCCGGCGGAACGCCATCAACAATGGCCATAAGGCCAACACCATGAGATTCACCGCAAGTCGTTACACGGAAGAGTTGACCGATACTATTGCCTGCCATGTTCAACGGCTCCTTATGCTTGAACAGATTGGATGAATAAATCTCTATATGTACGGCATTGCGCAGCTGTTAACGCGAAAATACCTGTACCGCCTTTTTGGAACTGCAGCCAGTAGAAATCAACAGTATTGAAGTTTTGGCGCATTGCCCATTCTGAATTGCCCACTTCAATCACAATTAAGCCGTCTTCAGTTAAATAATCTGCAGCCTGCGCCAGCATTTTACGTACAAGATCTAAACCGTCTTGACCTGCAGCCAACGCCATTTCAGGTTCATGGTGGAATTCTTCAGGCAGATCCGCCATATCTTCCGCGTCAACATAAGGCGGATTAGATACAATCAAATCATATTGATTTTCGGCAGGAATTTTTTCAAAAAGATCAGACTCAAGCAACGCAATCTGATATTGCTTATTGTGATGTTCACAGTTGATTTGCGCCACTTCAAGCGCATCTTTAGAAAGATCAGTCGCATCCACTTCTGAATCTGGGAATGCATAAGCTAAGGCAATCGCGATACAGCCAGAACCCGTACACATATCCAAAATACGCTGCGGTGTTTTCGGATTTGGGTTTTCAGGCAAGTTATTCACTGCTGCGCCCATTTCGCCATTTTCACCTAAACAATAAGGCGCAAAACGGTTTTCGATCAGCTCAGCAATTGGTGAACGCGGAATCAATACACGTTCATCGACATAAAATGGCTTGCCAAAGAAATAAGACAAATTCAGTAAATAAGATGTTGGAACTTTTTCGTTAATGCGGCGTTCCAGCAAAGCTAAAAATTCAGCTGATTCGCTTGGCAATACTTTGGCATCTAAAATGTCAGAATCAACCTTCCAGTCCAAAGACAGCGTTTGCAAAACTAAAGCTGAACTTTCGGCAAAATAATCTTCTGTACCTTGGCCTAAATGTGCATCGTATTGACGTAAAGCTGAAACTCCAAAACGGATAAAATCACGAATAGTAGTTAAGTTTTCAGCGGCTTCCTGCAAATGTTCAGGGCTAATAGTCGGTCGATCCACTTAAGGCGTCTCCAAGGTCATATTTTCAAAACGCCTTATGATACCTCAGTTTTCATGCTTTTATTCAGCTTTAAAACATGCTTTCAGCAATTATTCGTATGCGCGCGTTTTCTTTTTATAGAATTCTGCACGTTCTACAGTCATGCCTAAAATACATTGCTGCTGTGCAATATAAGCATGAACTGTTGAATTATTTGTTCCGCAGACTTTGTTCACACGAAACGCCCAAAGCTCATGCTGATTTTTATAATTATCGGCATAACCATTCGAATTTTTTAAATATTTTTTATAATATTTATTCATTCTCTTATCTTGCTGCTTTAATTCCTTTTTAATACATTTTTGAATGACATCCGTATTTCCATATGTTGCTGTCGTGCATTGCAAATAATCTTTACTTAAACCCTCCGCAAACGCGGTATTGGCGCACAGCGCAGCCAAACTTAATCCTATTAAACCCCAAAAACGCATAATGTTCCCCTAGCTTGAGATAGCCACAATTCAAAGAATTTTATTTTAGTTGTGTAAATACTACCGTAATCCTTTTTAGAATCCTATATCTAGCTATTGGTATAAACAGCAAGAATTTTTTGACCGCGTCACAATAAAAATACGCCTTGTATATTGAAACTGCCAAATAAAACCCTATTAATAGTGATGCCCTTTTTACAAGCCGCTTTATTTATGAGCTATAAACACAATAACCTGATGGCTATGCGCCAAAGTTACTGGAATGACTCTATATCTGCACAAGTCATGGAAGAAAAAAAATTCTTTCAGCAAGCTCTTGAGGAATCCGGCATTTTTTCTACACCTACACTAGACGATGCAAAACATCTATTCTTCAGTTTCCCCAGTATTATTATCGTTAAAGGCTATGCCAGCGGATTTACGCACGACAAAGTTAAAGATATGATTTTTCAACATATCTTAGAACATAAGAAGCTTCTTCAGCAAAAAACAGAAGTAAAAGTTAAATTTAATATTTAAGCAATTAAGTTGATGTCTAATTCTTAAAGGCTTTTTCAGTACAATGCTGCATAACTTTACTGGTTATTCAGCATGTTAAACTTTTTTAATACGTGCAGACAGGGTAAGATTCGCTACAATGAAATACTCTGCTAATTGCTGATTAAAGGATTTAGTTTACATGTCAGATCAGAACGATAAGCTCAAACAACTGAAAACATCTTCAATGGATCGACGCTTATCGATTGCTAAAGCTTCTTTACTCGCAGGAACCCGCTGGGCTGCTTCTAACGCCACCTCTATTTTTTCCAGTGAAGAGGAAAAAGAACGTAAGCGTAAAAAAGCCATGAAGGAACAGGCAGACTATCTGGTTGCTGAAATTGGCAAACTGAAAGGCTCAATTGTAAAAATTGGCCAAATGATGGCATTGTATGGCGAGCACTTTCTGCCAGAAGAAATCACTCAAGCACTGAACACCTTAAACAATCAAACAGTTGCATTGGCTTGGCCTGCAATTAAACAACAGCTGCATGCTCAGCTGGGTTCAAAGCTTGATGATCTCACTGTGGATCATGAACCGCTTGGAACTGCCTCGCTTGCACAAGTGCACCGCGCAACGCGTAAATCAGATGGTTTAGAAATTGTTCTGAAGGTGCAATATCCTGGCGTAGCAGATGCCATAGATTCAGACATGAATTTATTTAAGAATATGCTGAAACTGACCCGCATTGTTCCTCAAACACGTGAATTTGATCAGTGGTTTGATGAAGTGCGTGAAATGATGCACCGTGAAGTAAATTATAAAATTGAAGCAGAAACAACACGCCGTTTTGCATCGCGCTTAAAAGAAGACCCGCGCTATATCGTCCCGCAAATTATTGATGAATACTGTACAGATCAAGTTCTGTGCATGACATTTGAACGCGGCGTGCCAATCAATAGCCCTGTCATGCTGTCTCTCCCGCAAGAACGCCGCAATGCATTAGGTGAAGCATCACTTGAAATTGCAGTACGTGAATTGTTTGAGTGGGGTGAAATGCAGACTGACCCAAACTTTGGCAACTATCTCGTTCGCTTAGGTAATGGCGAAGATGCGCATGACAAAATTGTCTTGTTGGATTTTGGCGCAATTCGTCAATTTGACCAGCACTTGTTAAAAGTCGCGCATAACCTGATTTTTGCAGGATTTAATCATGATGCAGATGCAATGGTTAAAGCAATGACAGGTTACAGCTTCTTTGACTCTATTCCGCAAAGTATTAAGCCAGATATGGCTAAAGTTTTTTTACTTGCGACAGAAGCATTCAGCACCCCGCTTAATAATACGGAGCTTCCAGCTGGAGTTATGGATGAACAAAACCGTTATGACTGGAAAAAAAGCCAGCTTCATAGCCGTGTGATGCAGCAAGCATCTAAGTCCATGGCTTCACGTTACTTCAGTGTACCGCCTAAAGAGTTTATGTTTATCAGTCGTAAATTTATTGGCGCTTATACTTTTATGACCGTTATTGAAGCAAAAACCAATGTGAGAAAAATGATTCAAAAATACAAATAACTGCATATTGGCCTGAATGTATTTTTGTCATTCAGGTCAATCTCATCATTCAATCATCTTTTTTAAAAATAAAATATTTAATAAAAATCATAATATTAAATTTCAAAATCGCGCCTACGCAACCACTTATCATTGACAATTAAGTATGTCAGTTATGACATGGTTTTTTCACCTCCCGCATGTCAGCATAATTTTAGAAATTATCCCTTTCTGGAACAACAAAAATGAATGACATGGTCAATAAAGCGCAAGGATTTGGGCTCTCGTTGCTCACTAAAATTGCAGGCAGTGATGTATTAGATCAATTAAAACTAAGAAAATTTATAGAGAAATCACTCTATCAAGGTTCGAAAGCTGGCTTTAAAACACTCAGCAAAACACAAAAGGCATTTAAACCTCAAAGTAATGTTCATAAGCAGCGTCTGCCAAATCAGACTAAATCACTGTTTGATTTAAGCCTGTCCGAAGAACAGCAAATCACTTGCGATGCAATGCAGCAATTTGCACAAGAAGTGCTTTATCCTTTAGCACATGCTGCAGATCAAAATGAAGCTTTTCCAAATGAACTGTATCAATACTGCATTGATTTAGGCCTAAATTTCTATGCTTTACCAGAAGCGCTGGGCGGCGTGGCTGCTGAAAAAAATATCATTAGCAATATATTGATTGCAGAACAGCTCGCTCAAGGTGATTTTAGTTTAAGTGCAGGCCTGCTCTCCACTTTCAGTGTAATCAACGCCATTACCCAATGGGGCTCCGAACAGATTCAATCCAAATATCTGCCAACTTTTGCAGAGGACTCAGAAACTCAAGCCAGTTTTGCAGTTCAAGAAGCAAGCCCTGCTTTTAATCCCTTTAAACTCAAAACTAAAGCCACTAAAAATGGCAATCAATTTAATATCAACGGAGAAAAAACGTTGGTATTGCTGGGTGAATCCGCGGATCTACTTTTAGTTTCTGCAGAATTTGAAGGTAAGCCAGAAGTATTTACTGTTGTCCGTGATCAAAGCATTACCGTTAAAAAAACGCCCGCAATGGGACTTAAAGCCACTGAAACAGTTACGCTGCACTTTAGTAATACGCCTGCAGAACGTTTGGGCGATAACGACTTTGACTACACAGCGTTTTTAGATCTCGGCAATTTAATGTGGTGCGCTATGGCTGTCGGCACTTGTGAAGCTGTTAAGAAATATTGCATTCAATATGCCAATGAACGTACTGCATTTGGTGAACCTATATCGCACCGCCAAAGTGTTGCATTTATGATTGCAGATATGGCGATTGAAATTGATGCTATGCACATGCTGGTGCTCAATGCTGCAAGTCTTGCAGAGTCAGGTAAACCATTTTACCGCGAAGCCTATTTAGCTCGCCTGCTTTGCGCTGAAAAATCGATGAAAATTGGCACAGATGGCGTACAGATTCTAGGCGGACACGGTTTTACTAAAGAACACCCCGTAGAACGCTGGTACCGTGATTTACGCGCAACTGCAATTATGCACTCTGGCCTTCATGCTTGATATATAAGTATTAAAAAGGAATAAATACAATGAATTTACAAAATCCTAAAAAATTTAAAATGCTTATCGATCAAGCGCATGAGGTTGCACTGAATGTCTTGCGCCCTATTTCGCGTAAATATGACAAGGCCGAGCATGCATATCCTAAAGAGCTGGATATGCTGTCATCTCTGGTTGATGGCATGAATGAAGGCGGCGATGGCATGAATGCAGGTGCTGCCGTAAATAAACGTGGTGATAGTGAATCAGGCAATAAAAATGGCATCAACATGTCTACTGCACTGAGTATTATTGAAATGTGTTATGGCGATACGGGCCTATTACTCAGCATGCCGCGTCAAGGGCTTGGCAATTCAGCCATTGCTGCTGTAGCGAATGACGAACAGTTAGAGCGTTTAAAAGGCACTTGGGCTGCAATGGCAATTACAGAACCGAGCTGTGGTTCAGACTCAGCTGCTATTCGCACCACAGCAACAAAAGATGGTGATGACTACATATTAAATGGCGAAAAAATCTTTGTTACTTCTGGTGACCGTGCAGATTCCGTTGTCGTTTGGGCCACACTTGACAAAAAGCTGGGCCGTGCAGCCATTAAATCTTTTGTGGTGACCAAAGGTACGCCAGGAATGAAAGTTGAACGTTTAGAGCATAAGCTGGGTATTAAAGCTTCAGATACGGCAGCTATCAGCTTCATCGATTGCCGTGTACCTGCATCCAACTTATTGGGCAACCCCGAAATTGATGTTGCCAAAGGCTTTGCTGGGGTGATGGAAACTTTTGATAACACCCGTCCACTCGTCGCAGCCATGGCCATTGGCTGTGCCAAAGCATCTTTAGAACGTATTAAAGAAATCTTTAAAGATGAGCTGGATGAGCAATATGCGACGCCCTATTTACAGACCTCAAATCTAGCAGCTCAAATCTACCGTATGGAAGCTGAATGGGAAGCTGCCCGTTTACTGATGATTAAAGCAGCGTGGATGGCTGATAACAAAAAGCCTAACTCACGTGAGGCCTCTATTGCAAAAGCAAAGGCAGGACGCGTAGGCAATGAAATTACACTTAAATGTGTAGAATTAGCTGCGAGTGTTGGCTATAACGAAGAAGATTTGCTGGAAAAATGGTCGCGTGATTCTAAGATTTTAGACATTTTTGAAGGTACTCAGCAAATCCAACAGCTCATTATTGCACGTCGTGAACTTGGAAAAACCTCTAGTGAACTCAAGTAAAATTACGATATAACATTAATGTAGCTTAACATCATCTCGTTTAAAGATGGATTTTTACAGTAAAACAGACTATAACAATCCATCTGCACTGATTTTCAACTTTGCCCAATCTATGTATCAAATCCGCACCATCGAGCCTAAAGATAATCCTCAAATTGCCAGTATTATTCGTGAAGTTTCAAAAGAATTCGGCCTAGCCGCTGAGTCAGGATTTGCCGTTGCTGATCCTGTACTGGATAATCTCTATGAAGTTTATCAAAAAGAAAATGCCCAATATTGGGTGATTGAAAATGAACAGGGCAAAATCTTAGGCGGCGGCGGCATCTCGCTACTTCAAGGTGATTCCAATATTTTAGAAATACAGAAAATGTACTTTACTGCCGAAATTCGAGGGCATGGATTTGCAAAAAAAATCCTAAACCTTGCATTTGAATTTGCAATACAGCATGGTGTAAATTCTTGCTACTTAGAAACAACAGCTGATTTATGGCAAGCTGTCAAATTATATGAAAAACTCGGCTTCAATCATTTATCTGCACCCAAAGGCAATACTGGGCATAGCCATGCTTGCGAAATATGGATGCTAAAAAGTTTGGTGTAAATTTAATAAAGTATGATTTTCTAACTTCGAAGAGGTTTTCAAACTCTTCGATCTCGCTATATTGGTAAATAATTAACAAATTCAACACAGCATCTAGCCTTTAAATGATTGACTGTATATCTAATGCTGAATAATATTTTGAATTAATTTTAAGACTAGATAGTAAATATTTTGTTCAATTTATCCTCGGCGCTCAAAATCAATAATTTTTTTCATGTAAAAAATATCACAGTAAAATCACTTTGCATTTTTATGACAGCGACAGTTTTTACGGGTTGCTCTTCATTAGGTGGCGGCTCCATCGAAAAACGCGCAGGAAAACTTTCTGCTGGAATCCAACGTGCATATTCAGTTGAACCGGATACAGCAAATCGTCTATCTCCAATGATCGTACAAAGTGCTGAACGCTATGATTTAGATCCATTACTGTTAGCAGCTGTCATCCGCCAAGAGTCAAGTTACCGTAGCTATGTCACTTCGCCTGCTGGTGCAGTTGGCCTAACACAGGTTATCCCACGCTATTGGCAAAATACTTGCCCTGGTGACTTATTTGATGAATTTACCAATATTCAATGCGGAAGTTATATTATAGCCAAATATAAAAACAGTGCAGGTAAATTACCCAAAGCATTAGCCTACTATAATGTCGGGCCTACAGGCTACAACACAGATCGACGTATGAAAAAGCAAGGAAAACGCTATGCTAAGCAAGTTAAACAACATCAAAAGCTTTTAAAAAATGCTTTATAGCATTATTAGAGAATAAGCTTGCAACGGAATCCACGTGATGCGTAGTATGACTGCGCGCCATTATGATACGTAAATACACGTCCATAACGGCAATCGCAAAATATGGCTCCGCCATTATGCCGAATATCAGATGGTGCCATTATCCAGCTCGATGTTTTTAAATCAAAATTAAAAACTTTCTGTATTGCACGGTATTCGTCTTCTGTAAGCAGCTCTGCGCCAATCTCATTCACCATATCAATGACATTACCTTTAGGAGGGTGATCTTTCCTATTTTCCAGTGCATCACGGTCATAACACAAACTTCTTCTTAGTTTCGGTGACTCCAGACTACAATCATAAAATATAATCTCTACAGTATGCTCACTCAATATCACAATATCTGGCTCACCACCTGTTCTTTCCATTTCAAACAATGTTTTTAATTTTAAGGGCTTTGTAATCAATAGCTTTTCAACATCTATCCACTTTAATTGAGGATGGCGCTGCATATTTTCATTAAAGCGCTTTTGCAATATTTCTAAAATGGCAATTTTATTAAAATCTTTGAGCATTTTTGTAATCCTTTAATTTAATCTTTTACGACTGTATTTAAATATAAAGAATTAAAGCCATGCCTTATGTAAATTTTTAACTCTTTTTAATTTCTCAATCATCTATGAGTTCTATGAGTTCTATGAGTTCTATGAGTTCTATGAGTTCTATGAGTTTTGCAGTTTAAATAATTATGTTCTTAAATTATCACCCGCGCATAAAAAAACACCCCCTGAGTAATCAGGGGGTGTTTAGAATAATGAGCTGGCGATGACTTACTCTCACATGGGTAACCCCACACTACCATCAGCGCTAAGAGGTTTCACTTCTGAGTTCGGGAAGGGATCAGGTGGTTCACTCTTGCTATTGTCGCCAGCACAACTGTTATGGA